>DASRFP010000001.1:0-30802 GCA_035651475.1 Terriglobales bacterium
CGGCCGCATGAAAAGCTACACCTTTAGCGTTAACGGTTCTTCAGAGGTAAGTGCGCCGACTTGGAACACCAATGGTACTCTCGGCTCATTAGCCATCACGGCCGATCCGTTCAATGCCAGCAATGTTCAGACATGCACCTATGCTTACGATGATCTCCAACGTCTGACCAGCGCAAACTGCGGCACGCCTTGGTCGCAAACCTTTAGCTACGACCCATTCGGTAATATTTCCAAGTCTGGCTCTGTAAGCTGGCAACCGGGGTACGACCCCGCGACGAACCGGTACGCGCTCGCCGGCACCAGCTACGATGGGAACGGCAATCTCACAAACGACAGCTTTCGAGCATACACATGGGATGCTCTCGGCCGGCCAGTCACAATTGGCACAAAGACCTTGACCTATGACGCTCTCGGCAGAATGGTCGAGAAGCTCGATGGCGGCGTTTACAATCAGTTCGTGTACAGTCCTGCTGGCGGGCTACTGGCCCGGATGAACGGACAGAGCGTTGTCTCAGCTCGTGTGCCTTTGCCTGGTTCGTGGGCGGTTTACAGCGCGACCAACACTTTCAATCACTACGAGCACCTCGATTGGTTGGGAAATTCTCGCCTGAGTACCAGCCAAAGCCGCACGGTGACGGCTGATGTGGCCTATGCTCCATTCGGAGAGGCATATGCCAGCTCGTCGAGCGTTGTTTCCTTTACCGGAATGCGCTCGGACGTGGTTGCTGCGTCTGGCGGTGTCACCAACGGAATTTACGATTTCCTTGCACGGGAATACCCGCCAACCCAGGGTCGCTGGCTTTCACCCGATCCCGCAGCACTCAACATTGCCGATCCGATGAACCCCCAGAGTTGGAACCGCTTCGCCTATGTGCTGAATAACCCTTTGCTGAACGTCGATCCCACCGGATTAGGGCAAGGTAAAGGGCCTAATCCGGGCTGTGATGCAAGTATAAGTGCAAATTGTCCCTGGCAATCAATTTTTAGTGGCGGGAATAACTTCGGTATTCGGTATTGCCCTGTTGGCGCTACTTGCCGGCACGATCTGGATACGGGTGAGCTGGAGATGTTGGCGGGACACGAGCCTCGGGTGGCTCTGACGTTAAACGGCCAATCTTTTGAGACACAAGCCCCTATATGGGTGGACGCGCCGACACTCGTGCCCAGCGCTATCATTGCCATAAAAACAGGGACCACTACTTTTTTTCAGGTGGATAGGCGCAGCCTGTGGCAAAAATGGAATGACAGTTTTAACAACTGGGTAAAGTATTCGCCTACCGCGGCCAAGATTGGCTGCCTCCTGGCACCGCCAGGATATTACGAGGGCCTGCAGCAGGATGTTGCGACACTCAAAGGAGAACGACCGCATCCGATCGACAGTCCTGAAGGGGGTCCCGAAGCTGTGGGGTATGGACCGAAGATTTTGGTACCGAATATTCAAACGGAGAGACAAGGTGGGCTAGCTCCGTTCGGTAGTACCGAGGGTGCACACAATGCGAAGGGCTACGGTCTTGCCGCCGAAGTCGTTACTTCCGGTGTCGGATGCCTTGATGCGAAATAGGCTAAAATCTTCCAAACTTGCGAGCGACGCAATGTTGTATGGGAACTCACAAACCTAATCGACAACGAACGCGGGTTGCACCTTTCGGAAGAACTTATGATAGGTTTTTTGTCTCGGGATCACGAGTCAGCGGTATCCAGTTTTGGGGGTTGATTCTGTTGGGAGGAACCCTTGTTGCGGGAGCCGCGACATTGGCCGTGCAAACCTTGGTATATGTTTCGCACTCGGACTCTGGATTAGGGGCGTTGGTTCTGTTGATTATAGCGCTCGCAATTTCAACTGCCGTTGGAGCTTTTGGGCTTCTTCACATTCGAAGGGCATTTGCAGGAAGGCATTGAATACAGGTCAAACTACCGGCTTCAGGCTTGCGCTCGGCTATTTAGGTCATCTCTTGATCGCAGTGGTAGTTGTCCCAGCTATCACCGCCGCATGTTTTCTTTCGTTCGCATCCCTGGTTTCGCAGTTTTCATCGGGAACTTGGCTTATATATACTCACGCCGCCCTGACAATCCCCTTATTTCCACTTCAGGCAGTGAGCGGCATTGCGGTTGGTGTGCTGTTGGCGCCTCGAAGTTACGGCTTTCGAGTCGCACGATGGGTGTGGATTTTACCCGCCATCTGGTGGACGCTGTTGATCGTATCGTGGAGTTCATCGTCGGTGCTGGCTGAGTCTCGATTCGAACACTATCTCTGGAGTGGTAGTGCAGAAGCGAAGAGAGCCCAGATTTTTTCGACTCTGCCGTTTGTCACGTCGATTGCGTACTCTTGCGGTAGCATCCTCGCGGCAGCATTTCGGAAAGAAGCGTCGACTAACCAAACCAGCAATCTCGCGTAGTTTCGGAACCGGCTTCCGAAGATCGCTGCACATGAGGGAGACTGTTGCGTCCTCTGCCATCGTGAACCTTGTTACGAAAACGGAACAGGACCAAAAAATCGTTGACTTCGGTAACATGCGTCACATCGCACGCTTTGACACAATTTGAGCGATAGGAGTGCGGCCAATGTTTTGCTCAAAATGTGGGAACAGCTTATCCGATGGGGCTCAGTTCTGCTCGAAGTGCGGGAACACTGTCGGCGTCTCAGTCGGCGGTGGAGCGGCAGCCGCACCCGCGAGAATTCAAGTCCAACCAAAAAAGGGCGCGATTCGCGCGTGGCATGTGATCGTCCTTTTTCTGCTACTGATTGCTGCTCTAACGATGTACGTGAAGGTTACAACGCATCAGGAGCTTCCGCAGATGCGACAGACCCAAATGGTGCAACCGCAATTCAAGCGTCACACGCTGACCTTCGGCAGCGGTGCGCTCACCGTGGGGCAGGGTCGATCCACGTATTTCAAAATGGTGGTTCCTGCCGACGCTACAGAGGTTCAGCTCCAGGGTCACTTCACGGCATCAGGAGGAAGTGGCAACGACATCATCGTGCAGGCGATGAACGAAGATGAGTTTATCAACTGGCAGAATCACCACGGCCAGGACACGCTTTGGGACAGCGATAAGGTGACGGTCGGCGACATGAAGCTCTCACTCCCGAACGGAGCTGGGACATACTACCTGCTTTTCAACAACAGCTTCTCTTTAATTACGCCGAAGGCCGTGCAGCACAACATCGGGCTCACGTATCTCAGCCGCGATTAAACCTCTCCGCGCGCTGATCGTGGTTGGACTGCTAGTGTGACAAGCGCATATATCGCACATATAAAGATGATCGAGAAAAACAGACAAGTAGTTCTGGGCTGACACTTATGGGCTGGAGATTCCGACATTCATTCAAGGTAATTCCAGGCGTCCGCCTGAATCTCTCGAAAAGCGGGTTGAGTTGCAGCATCGGCGGCGCTCCGATCACGATGAACATCGGACCACGCGGCGTGGTTGGCACTGCTTCGTTGCCTGGAACAGGGATTTCCTATCGGCATAGGCTTGGCACGCCAGAACCGCGCGATACGAATTGGCGTATCACACATCCATCTTCCCCTGGTGCTGGCCCTGCACCGGCGCCGGTGCCTGCGCCTGCGCCTGCATTCATTGCCCAAACTCCAGTTCAAGAGGTCCACAGCGCCAGCACCGAACTTCTCACCAGTAACAGTCTCAAGGAATTGAAGGCTCTCATCCAAACCACGTATGAGGAGCGAGAAGATATTTCGGCCCAGCTTCAAGCTGCACGGATCGAGAAAGCGAGGGCAACGCGGCGCTGCGTGTCACTCTGGAACCGCTTCATACTCAAGAAATTCTTTCCCACCAAATTCGCGCAACGCCAATCGGATTTCGCTACGGCTAGCGCCAAGGTGGAGGAACTCAGCGAGCAGCTCCGCCTTACCACGATTTCTACGTTGGTTGAACTTGGCCGCGAGCAAGCGGAGCCTTACTACAAGCTGCGCGACGAGTTCGCATCTCTCTGCGACTGTGCAGCAGTCTGGGACATCAGGTCATATGAACTGACAGACAAATTCCACGAACGAACGTCGGCCGAAAGCCGAGTCGATCGGCATAGAGTTTCTTTTTCCCTGGGAACCTGCGATTTAATTCAGTGGGAGCAGAAGGTTCCGCATATGCAAAATGGAAAAGGCGGTGATCTGTTCCTCTATCCAGGGTTCATTTTGTATCGAGCCGCGAAGGAGGCATTCTCGGTTATTAATTTTCACGACGTTCGGCCGACGTGTGACCTGGTGAGATTTCACGAGACCGAGCCGGTCCCACAGGATTCGAAGGTGATCGGCCAGACCTGGGTAAAGGCCAATAAAGACGGAAGCCGAGATCGAAGATTCGCTAACAATCGCCCCATTCCGATTGTGGCGTACGGCTCGCTTTCTCTAAAGAGCACGACGGGCTTATGGGAAGAGTTCCAATTTTCGTCGCCAGAGAAACTCACCCGATTTCTTCACGCTTACAACGCCTTCGTCACCTCGTTTGGTGATCACTCGAACATCTACTGAGATCCGTTGAACACACTCATTAGGCGCTAACCACGAGAACGAACTAACGCGCGCGTGCTGCCAGTTCGACTTTCCTGACAATCGCCGATGGGGCGACATCCAGTGTGGATGCCAAGTCGAAGAGAGTTCGCAGAGAGGGGCTCTTTTCTCCGCGCTCGAGTTGCCCAATATAGGTACGGTGATAACCGCTTCTCGCAGCCAGCTCATCCTGAGACAGCTCGCGACGATTCCGAATGCTCTTCAGTACGCGACCAAACGCGGCTTCTGGACTGACCGTGCCTCGGCGTGCCGCGTGTTCCGCCATAAAACACAATGATTCCGCTTTCGCAGACTAAAGTGCGACACACTATAGTCATCATGCGCGCGACGTATCGCCGCGGGTATCATTTATGACAACGGGAGCCGATGGCGATGAGACTCACATTGGTGGTGTTGCTGCTTTTGTCTGCGGCGTGGGCAGGTAGTAAAGAGAAGAAAGAGAAAATCTCCATCCAGATACTTGATTCAACCTCGGCGGCAGTCGTGTCCGGTCATGTGGCTGGCACGAATGCCTATGCCTCGACATCCTGCGGCAGTTCCGGTTCCACGAACATCAATGCGACGGCCACGGATGCAGGAAACGGAACAACGAACGTTTGGGGCAACGGCAGCACGAATACGTCGACGAACTGCCAGACCGTGTACCACGACGCGACACCTGGCCACGATACGTTCACCACCAATGTTGCGATGTACGCGAGCATCCCGTCGCAAAAGCGAGATGTCTTGCTGTGGTGCGCTGTCGCATGGCGGCAATGCGAAGCTCTTTCAGCGGGAACCTACGATGCAGAGATTAAAGACGACGTAGTTTGGATCTCTGTTTTCGGCGGAGCAAGGCCAGCCAAGATCAAATATCGCATCGTCAGTCCATCTCTGCTTGGATTGCCCGCCAACTTCGAACAGTTATCTCCAAACCCCAGTTCAATCGGCTCGTCCACAATGTGCTCATCCAGTGATGATCCAAAGTGCAAAGATGTTTCGGAGTGTTTGCGCCGCGGTGGGACATATAGATACTGCGAGATGATGTACGGGAATTCTCAGACCCCATCACACTGAGCCGTAACCGACAGCTGCACAGCATGCCGAGCACGTTCACGGCGACGCTGAACAATTACAAAAGTATTGCTCGCGCACCCATCGATAACCACAACGTTACCTTTTCGCCATTTTGCAGTAGCAGCTCGCAAGCTAAAATGCCTAACAACATCAAGAGTAACTTCCGCAGGGAAGTTCACCAGACGACCGCAAGGAGATGCGGACCGTTGGTTTCGAGCTTCGGCTCAGATGTGGCCAAAGGAGGCAAAACTACTCATGATCTCCGATCGACTATCACCTGACATTCTGGTCCGGAACGAAGGAACAGTCTTCATTTTCTGTCGACTCACGGCTGCCCCTTGTAGAGACTGCTTGCATATCGCGGCCGAAGACAGGAGAGATCATAGGCCGCATTCATTTCAAGACCGGGTTATCGCAAAATACTCGGTTGTAAGTTGCTGAAAACAAGCCGAAAATAATTAGGCGAATAGACAGCGAAAGGCGGCCCACTTTATAAACGCGCGATCAGCGGTTCAGGCACAATCAAAGTGAAAGGTAGTAGAAAAGGTCACCATGCTGACGACACAAACCGAACCTGGCAAAAAGGTAAGTCTATACTTCACCAGCGATCTCGATGACCGGATAGAAAGAATCGCGGCCACCCAGAAGCGTTCGAAGAGCCAAACTGTACGTTTGCTAATCGAGCAAGCACTAACCGTAGCCGCCGTTATGCAAACGTAGGACAAAACTAAAAGGCCCGCGCAAAGGTCATGACACCTTGGGCAGGCCGGAAAAGTAAGGAAACTTTCGTATGGAAACAAGTATATCGCAATCCGATACAAACGTCAATCTTCCACCGGACTTTGTCGCCTTTTTAGGCGGCCACCCGGCCGGCTCAAAATTCAACCTTTGGCACTTACAAGGCGCCATGCGCTTCACGCGCGATGGAATCCCAGCTGTGCAAACCTATTCGACCGAGCTCAATACTGCACAGGAGCTGGATCTTATCCGCGAGGTCGATGAAGACGAGAAAACGACGGCGGAGTTCCGCGAGGAATACGGCCATCACCTGTGTTACGGCAGAACTTTCGTGCGGCAGAGCACGTCGGCTTCCCAGGCGCTGAGTGCCCAAGATCTGAGGAGCACCATCACCGACTTAGAACTGGATCTCGAGAACGCCGTCGACGAACTTCGCGATTTTACCGAGGCACACCGAGATAATCCCAACGCGAAGGATTTCCTGGTCTCGGCTCGCGAGAGCTTTATGGAACCAATCCGCGAATTGTACGCGCAGCTTCGGGAGCTTCGTAGTGTTCTCAAGCTGAAGGAGGCTGCGGCGAACTAAAGCAGCAAGGCATTCCGCTGGGTTTAGGCAAAGACTGCCCGAAACTCTGCCGACAAGGTTGCTCCGGCGCAACGCCGGTGAACATGGACGCTAACAGAACTTAGTCCTCCTTGTGCAGAAAAACTTTCCCGTATCTCCAACGTCAGCGACTAGCCGGAGCACACGCGATCACTGATCACGTCAGCTTCTGGCCGAGGTTCGCCTCGAACTCTTTAATGTTTGGAGCTGAAGATGCAAGTTCACTTACAAAGTATCAACTCACCCAATCCAATGCGGTCCCGCAACTCTGTCGCGACCGTACGAATCACCATACAGTGCGATGCCGAAGGCGCCATCACGATCGACGATGTGACGATCATGCGGACAGACGGCGAGCTTTGGATCTCGATGCCGCGGACGAAAGTCGCCGGCGCCTACGTTCCGTTCATCACCTTGAGCACCAAGACAAAGCTCGCAATTTCGGAAGCCGTGTTACCGGCTGTTGAGAAGTGGCTCGGAGCGCAGTCTGCACAGGAGGTGAGCCGTGGCTAACACTCAGCTCGCCACTGTGCAGCCGAATGCGGCTGTCGATGATCTACGGTCTCCATGCTCCGATCTCATCGCTTCGGACGAACAATTTCCTCAGTTGCCGCCGGAGGTATACATCGGTGTTTTAGGGGAATTCGCAGACTTGTACAGTCGCCACTATGAAAGCCCAAAGGAGTTTTTCTGGTTTGACGCGCTGATCGTTGCAGCAACTGTGCTCAGTGGACGTGTTCGGGCTGATTTCGGCGACCTGGAACCGCATACACGCCTCTATGGCTTCAAGATTGGACCTTCCGGCACCTCTAAGAAGTCCAGCTCATTCAAGATAGCCAAGAAATTTGTAACCGGGGCCGTCTCTCAAGCGACTGGTGACGACGTGTTCGCAACAAACGACCAATCAGCACAGGATGAAGCATTGCGGGTGCTCTCGGGCGCTGGAAGCGGCGAAGGTCTCGCGGTCGCTTTGACCCGCAATCACCGTGTGTTGCTGTATTTCGACGAGTTTGAGCGATTTCTAAAGAAAGCCGGCGCTGAAAGCTCAATCCTGGGCATGATCGTCAACGAGCTATTCGAATCTTTGGAGTTTTCGAACGTGACGCGCGATCGAGATACGCACTTGAGCGATGCCCATTTAGGCTTTGCGACGAACATGTCGCTGGAGCAATTTGAGTCCGTGTCCGGTGTCAATCAACTTGTTGAAATAGGCCTCTGGAACCGTCAGACGTTTGTTGTTGGGAACAGGCGACACAAATGTCCCACAGTTTCAGCGCCCAGCAAGGCGAGAGTCGAAGAACTTACGACAAAACTTGCCAACATGCTTGCTCCATACGTCTCCCGCCATGAGGAAACCATTCTACCGTTGACACCAGAAGCGAAGGCCCTTTGGGCGAGCATCGATGATGTCATCGGTACGGACGAAGACACGACAAGACTCGACACGATCGGGATGCGGATGATGACTGTGCTCGCTGTAACGAGCGGCAAGAAGGAGATTGATGCGGACGTGATCCGAGCGACTTTTGCGTTTCTGAAGTATCAAAAAACAATTCGACAACGATATAAACCATCGCAGGCTGAGACGGTCGATGCCAAAATTGAGGCTGCGATCCTGAAGCAACTCAAACGGCGAGGGCCGTTGTCAGACCGCGACCTGGAGCGCTACGCAAACGCGAGCCGCTATGGAACACTGGCATTTAAAAAGGTGCGTGACGTACTTGAGCAAGACAGGAAAATTAGGCGTCGCAAGACTGACAAACTTTGGGAGAGCTCCGAGAGTATTCAATGACCCTCGGAAACTGTCGTCCCGTTGTCTTAGACTACGTGACGACATCTAAGCTGGCGACGGTGCTGGACTTAGACCTCTTGTCGTCAATGTCGTCAAGTCGTCACACTCTGCCGCACGCCAGCACCGAGTTCCCGAAAATAGAGAAAACCTATATGTGTACAGTATTTGACGACATGCTCAGGAAGTACGCTCTTAACTCCTTAATTTCTGTGATTTAGTGTGTCGTCAAGTGTGTGACGACAAATGACGACAACGACGACAGCGCGACATTCCCAGGTACTGTGCAGGCCGGAGCTTTCTGCCGACCAGCTCTGTGCTCGATCTCGTTGCGCGCCCTCTGCTCAAACAGCTTGAACGCGGTCCCGCAAATGTCGTCCACGCTTGTCCAGGCTTGAAAACACAAAACTGGGGACTTTGAACCTTATGCATTCTTGATGCAATTTGGCGCATCAGCTCACACTCTGGCGGCCGGTCGTGTCCGCAGGGCGTCGACCTTCTGTGCAGCTAGTGCGGCAGCGACTTGACAGGCGATCTGGTCATGACTTTCCATGACTTTTCTCAACACTTTCCGAGCTAAGTTTTTGTTTTCAAGTCACTACTATCATTTTCCCAATCCCCACCCTTCGCGCCTGAGAGTCAGCGAATAAAACCACGGCTGCGCTGCGCCAGCAGCAGGCTCTTTAAAAATTGTGTGATACTCATTTGAAACTCCCCTTTCAATCGAGGATTTTCTTCTTGGCGCGTGTAGTGTACGGCTATCGCGATGATGGCGCTCAAACGATGTTGTCGCGGTGGAAGCCGCGGCGCGTGTTTTGCACTTCTCAACCTGACCACTCTGATGAGCCAGGGAACCTTTATGTGGTGAAATTTCTTCAGAATCAGGCGGGAGCAGCCGCTTTAATCAGTGAACTGATCTGCACGTCGCTTTATACTTTGGCCGGAATTCGCACTCTGGACTCCGCCATTGTCCATGTGAGTCAAGCCTTTGCAGATTCCTATCTCACCAAAGTGGAAATCCCCTACCAGATTCTGATGGGAGATCATTTTGGTACAGTGCACAGAAGTGACGTTGAAACTGCTCAAACCCTTACCTACGATCAGTTAGCAGCTCCCTCGGAAATATTGCGTCTCTGGGTTTTTGATACATTGGTAAACAATGTGGACCGTGACATATACGGTAACGTTCTCCTGTCGTTGACCGGCGCAAACACCCAACAATTCAGCGTCATCGCATCGGATCAGTCCGATTGCTTCTGCGGGGCGGGAGTGTTTTGTTCAGAGGAATTTATTCGTACAATGAGGCGTCGGGGGCAGGCGAGGTCTGTTTCTTTTCTCCCCACTGTCATTTTCAATTCTGGTGGAGCAACCGCCATTCGTACTGAAATTGCGAATGCTCGCGACAGTTTGGAACATATTCCGGATATTTTGCGGGAAGTTCCCACGCGATGGTGGGATATTTCGAGGATTGCTCCAAATGATATACAGGATGTTCTGGAATTCAGAGCTAGACGGCTAGAGGCTATACTTAATCCAGATGCATGGGAGGATATCGATGTCAGGGGAGCTAAACTCCTGTAGTTACGCGGTGCTTCGGTACATCACGGACCCAAAGCGCGATTTGTCTATTCCCATCGGCGTCGCATTGTGGACGGAGAAGGGAAAGTGGGTTCGCGCACGTTTTGCGCAGCCTAATGAAGCCCTCGCGCAGCTTACCCCTGCGGACTATGCGTTTATTCACCTCGTCAGCCGCGACGTAGAGAGTTGGATTAAAACCGGACGATTGCCATATCAAGAGAAAGAGATGTCGCCCATGTCAGATGATTGGTGGCGACACTTGCAACAGGTCCTCATTCACAAGACACGGCTATCTGAGCCGCGCTCCATCGAATGTCGTGATCCTCAGAGGGAACTGGATACGCTCTTTGCTTTCATTGTCAGTGATGGCTCGCTTGTTGCTCAGGGTGAACCGGTTTTCATGAGCCATCTCAGAAAAGCATCGACTGCTCCCGCATCGCAACCAGGGGTTACGGTGGTGTCCCTTGATACTGCGTTGCTGCGACACTTCAAAGCTGGAATGATCTCAACAAAAGGCTTGACCAGCACACCCATTCATCAAGGAAAGTATTGTCTTCTGTGCAGCAGCGCTGCGAAGTTGTCAAAACCTATCGTAGGATCGTTCGGGCGTCAGACCTCCTTGCCGATGCCCAACGAAGAGAAATTGCAGCAAACGATTCCGCACGTTTCAAAAAATGGCATGGACCAAAAAATTGTCGTGGGAGCAGGAGCATAAACAGTATGGCCGAGGAACAGAAGGCTAAAGTTGCCGAAGCAGCACAGAATTCGCCTGAGATAAAATGGATTTCGCGAGAAGCCCTCCCTGATATCTATGCCAACCTTGTCCACGTTAACTGGACGCCATTTGATCTCCGAGTTCGATTTGGTCAGCTAATTACCGACCCCGCCGTGTCACCGACTAAAGCTGGATGGGTGGTTAACGAGCAGTGTGCGATTACGATGTCTTACGGTCAAGCCAAGTACCTGCGCAACCTACTTCACGGAATAATTAAGGACTACGAGGCGAAAAACGGCGAAATAAAGATCACTCCCGAGATGCCGACGCCCACCACACCAGAAGAGCCGAAGTAAATTTCAGTTATTGGGCATGAACGTGCGAGCGCAGAGATCAGAATTTCAGCCTGCGTAACCATCCTCACTGCACACGATTCGATTCCGCGACCACCGGCTTTGCCCCGCCTCTTGAAATAATTTGTGTTCGGTTCCGCTGTTCCATGATCCACCTGAAGCCGGCTTCAAACGTCGGCCGTTCGACAGCGCCTTGCTGGCACGGCTCTCTCAGGCTTGTTGTAGATGTTGCGCCGTATGTCAGTCAAGGATGGTGAAATGAGTTCCTTAAAGGGAGCTGTAAAAAGGCGCGCTTAGAAGTTTCAAGGCTCGAGTCAACTTGAGCGTCGCGAGGGATGTACTTGTTCTGCGATCACGAGCGCGATTTGCTCCGCGCTGAAATTTTGATTGCTGACTTGCTTCAGCATTGAGTCGAACACAGGCTGCATCCTGCGATAGGTCTCAAGCGAAGGCATATGAGAGTTGAACTCGCGATCTTTGAAGTGTTGAAACGAGCCAAGATTTTCTACCAAGAATCGAGCGGCAATGTTGTACTCAGATTCATTGTTTCCGTCCCAACCATAGAACTTCACGTCCTCGCCAAATGGTTTTGAGTTTTCCGCGAGCCATTTCTTGTCCTCTGGCTTTAGCGCCTGAAAGGACTGTTCCAGACGTTGCCACATAAAGAGAGTCTCTCTCGTTTCGCGCACGACTTCTTCTTTCGTTTCATAGCCGTGAAATATTCCAGTGAAAGCCTGTTCGATACCCCAAACATTGCCGGAGTGAATTGCCTCTCTGATAAGTTTCGTGTCGATGCTGTCTTTTATTTTCAGGTGCTCTTGAATTTCGCAAAGCATGAGAAGAATCAATTTCTCGCCGTCACTTAGCTTCATGCTGAGGATTGTAGCGCGGAAAGCTGCTGCCCAGGCGGGTCCGTCGGCACGAGACTGGAACCGATCATCACAACCACTTCGCCACTCCGCCGTGGTGCGAGCAGGTCCCGCGCCGGCTCTTGCTGAAACTGTACGTTCCATCGCGGCATTGTGCAGTCGCACCGGCCGGAGCGCTCGAGCAGTTCTCCGGCCGCTTCACCGTCTGGCCTTTGCTGTTTACGTATGTGCCAGTGTCGGTGCATTCTGGTTGCGATTTGTTCGCCGCGGACTGACTCTGCGCGTGTCCGGATCCGCTTAGTTGCGTCTGGCCGGCCAGAAACTGGACCGCGAGAACCGTTGCGAACAACACGATCGAGATGCGGGGCTTCATGTTTTCACCCTCTGTGCAGACTCAGCTGCGACATTCGTCCCCTGTAGGGACTAACTGATCCGCCGCAAAAGACAACAGCTCTCTCGAATCTTCCGCAGCATGGCACCGTCGGGTGCGCCCACGAACTTAAATCCATAACGAGCAGCCCGTTTCTGCCGAACGACCGCAGACACTCTGAGCGGTCCCAATGGCAGATTAAATTCCAACTCGACAGCTTCGCCGACTGGCAACACGCTCAAAACGAGCGCTGAGAGGCCAGCTTCACTGATGTCGAGCGTTGTTCCCCTGACCTCTGCGCCTGTGTTGAGCGAAATTATTAGATCAGCGTTGAAGGAAAACCGGGGATGCTCTCGCGAGTCTTCGACGGCAGAGCTAACCAGAGTCTGCAGCTGTCGTGCCGCTGCAACGTGTCGGGTTTGGCTCTTGCGTATGACGCCGGTGATCACAACCGACGCAAGAACGAACGACATCAAGCGCGAAATAACCTCAACTTTGAAGGTCCAGCCAAACCGGGGCGGCATGATGAAGAAATCTATTGCCATTGTCGAGGCGCTGATTGCGAACAGTGCCGGCCCAAAGCCGTGAAGAAACGCGACCAACGCGGCCACGACGTAGAAAACGGCGAAGAAAAGATGAGTCTGCAAGATGGGCAGCGCGAGTACCAGACCTAGTCCTGTCGCGACCGCGCACATCGCCCAGAGGTACGGCTTCAGTGCGAACCGTCCAGATACTGAAGTCTGAAATGAGGAAAAACTCGCGGGTGAGCTGTGATTGAGCGTCAAGCCAGCGGTGGTTTCACGCGCGAGATTGCTGAATCGAACGTGATCGAGGAGCGCGCCTGCGCTTGCGCCGGTCGCGAATATCCCCACGGCGGTCATCCAATCAGTCATTTTGCTCAGCTCCCGATGGCAAACCGGCGGATTATATCGTGAGTAAGGTTCATGTCCGAACAATCGCCATATCTGTTCCAAAAACCGAAAAGCACGCCGAATCTTGTTGACTGCCGGTATATCCTGATCGTAGGTGGTGTTCATGGCTGGAGCTCACGCACCTAAAATCTCCCCCGAGATGCTCGAGAGGCTCCGCGCTGAGTCTGCACAGGACAACGCGATCGTTTCTGAGCATGTCCACAACGTTTCAGATCTGCGGCACCTCGCCGAAGGAATCAAAGAAGCTATTGAGATTAATAAGAAACTAACGCAGCGCCTTGAGCGCCGACGTTGGTGGCGCCGGCTTCGCTAGCCTGAGCTTCTCCAGCAAAGGCTACGTTTCAAATCACCTGTGCAGCAAAAACCACTAAAACGTAATGAACTCCAACGCCGCATCGGACCCGCTCGGTGAAGCTTAGACCATTTTTTGGGAGGACAACTTGGACGAGAAATGTCTAAAGAATATCGACGAAGCCCTCGCAAACGTCGTCGATAAGAAGATTCCACCCCCTTTCGGCGGGAAGCCGGGTGAGCCGGTGCCAGAGGTTGATCCTGACGATTTGAGAACCGTCTGGGAGATGAACCGAGAGCTACAGGCGCGAAGTCCAGGCGGGGGCGCGATTGACATTGATATCTTCGAGCAGGCCTGCAAGCCCGGTGCGAACGTACACGCGACGCTTTACCGCTCGAACCTTTTTTGGATTGTAAGTATGATTGCGCCAGCACAGTGGGCAATGGTGACCAAGGACGGCCAGCCGACTAACGCAGCCTTCTGCGCGGCTGCCAAGGTTCCGATGGAGTGGATGGGCGTCGGGATTGTCCGTAAGGGGCCACCCTTTGACGTGGAGCAGTTTGTGCGGCTCTGTGCGGAGTCTTCGGACAAACCGAGTCAAACCACCTAAGTGTCCGTCCCACCGAGTAAATTCTTTGGCTGGGCATGCCCGAAGCATTAACGTCTCAGCCGCCTGGATTCGCCGGAAAAACAACGCGCGCGGCAGTGCACACGCAGTGCACAGCGCGGGGGAAAGTGGGGCAATACAGGGGAAAGTGATCGACAACCGCGAACTGTAAGTCTAAGAAAACACAATGGGTGACATCGAAGAGGAAAGTGGTGGCTGTCCAGGCGCTCTAACCAGCTGAGCTAACCGCCCCTTTCATTGCTATATCTTAGCGCGAATCGATGTCACCCAGTGCACAGGGCAGTGCACAGAGACTCAATTATAGTGCTCGCGCGCCGGCGCTGGGTGCTTCGCGAACACCGCGCGCGAGAGAGTTTCGGCCGCGTTGCGCTGCGCTTCATTGTGCAGATGAACGTAGACATCCGCGGTGACGCGCGAGCTGCTATGGCCAAGCCATTCTTGCGTCGTCTTGAGGTCGCCACCCGAACGGCGGTAGATCAGTGATCCGCTCGTGTGCCGGAGCAAGTGCAGCCCGTCCGCCCTTTTCAATGCAAACTCGACTTTCGCCATTCTGAGGGCGCTCTGCAAATGTTCTCGCAACATATCGGGATTGAGTGGACGCCCGCTTGAGCTGGCGAATACATAGTTGCTTGGCTGGCTATATACCGCCATCGTCTTGTGGTTCAGGAGCGCCTGACGCAGTTCTGGAACCATCGGTCGGGGGCGAAGAGACGATGAGGTCTTCGGTGTTGTTTCCTTCCCGCGGTAGATCGCCCGCCGAATATTGAGCACGGAGTCCGCGAAATCCACGTCTTCCCACTTGAGTCCGAGAGCTTCGCCGGCTCGGATGCCAGTCAGCGCGAGCGTCATATAAAACGCCTTTAGCTTAGGCTGCACAGAGGACAGCACCTCTGAAAGCTGCTGTTCGGTCAATGCCGGTTTCTCGGTCTTGTCCTGCTTCGGCGCCAGACCTGACTTGATGGGAGTTTTCTCAATCAGCTCGAGCTCGAGTGCGTAGCTAAACATTCGCGTCAGAATCGCGTGAAGATTGCGCCGGGTTTTCTTCGCGAGACCTTTCGCTTCCATTGATTCGTGGAAAGCAACGATCGTTATCGGTTTTATGTCAGCGAGCTTCATCGGTCCAAAGTACGGGGCGATGTGCTTCTTCACATATGTTCCTTGCGTCGTCCGTGTCGACTCCTTCCACTTGTCGCGCATGTAATGGCTCCACTCGTTCGAGACATAGCGCTCAAACGTGCGCTCGGAACGGCTCGATGCCCCACGCTCTCTGTTGTTGAGTTTGTCCGCAAGGAACGCCACCGCGCGACCGTAATCGCCGTCGACGATTTTGCTGACCTGTTTGCCATCAATGCGCCAACGAACGAGGTACTTGTTCTCACCCCGTTTCGCAATGTGGCCCTGCTCACGCTTCTTTCGTCGCTTCATGCACATCCTCCTATTCAATTCGGTGTTCGCGAACCCATGCCTCCAGGTCGCAACGCCGAAACTTGATACGGGGCTTCTGGCCGTAACCAATCCGAATGTGGGGAAGATCGGCGTAGTGCTTGTAGAGCCACTTTGCCGACATCCCGATGTACTCAGCGGCGCGCTCGATGTCGAAGAGTGACTCAGAACAGTCGGAGCGCGTTTGGCCCTGCAAGGCCGCCTGAGGTTGCGCTCCTGCGAGAGGAGCGATCGGAGAGGGAGAACTGAATTCGGTGATGTAGATTGGCACGTTTACGACCTCCTGGTCGTCGCATCGGGCTTGGTTGCCCGTCGCACCGTGCGCTATGCGTCGGTTGCGAGATAGGAAGCCATGTTCCTATCGTTCGTGATGCTGCGAAAATCCGCAGAGAAATAGTGCAAGCTGAGTTCCAAATCGACGCCTCAAAATCCAGTGTCAACGGTCGCGCTTGCACGCGCTCACTGCAAAAATTTGCGCTGAGAAAATTCACTCTCCGAGTTCGCAGCGGCGAAATTGTATGCGGAAAACCGTCGAGGGTAGTCGAGAAATATTACTGACGTGCAATCAGTGACTTAGGGGTAATTGTCCGGAATTTGCCAAATTCGGCACGTTGAAATCGCATGTGCGCGGTCAAGATCCCTCTGTGCAGAGTTGAGAGCCAGTCTGTGGTAGTGCGGACGAAGAGAACGTCTGAAAGGATCGCCGCGCGGTCAGTCCGAGGCGCACGCGTGTTAGCGGAGCGTGCGGTCCGAGGCGCCCGCATGTGAGAGGTACTCGTTCACGCAGTCCGCGTGTTTCTGCCGTGAACTGTGATCGATGCGCGGAGCGTCAGTGTGGGTAATTCAGCTCCTGGAGACATGCGCGTTCGAGAGGGCAGAACACGCCAGCGAACACGGTTTGCGTCCGTCTGCACAAGAGCAATCAAGCATGGTGATTAGACTACGGCTAAGGCACGAGAGTTACGGAATGTTTGTTACTGGGAGGAATTCTTTACAAGGCGAAAGTGTCTTGACACGTCAGGCGTGGAAGGGAGGACATAACTATCGCGCTTTGCTTCGCTTGACTAGCAAGCTGGGGGATACGCCCAGATCGCGCGCGATTGAGCGCAAGCTCTCACCGGCTGCGCGGCGTTTGCGGACCAGTTTCATATTCAGGTCGAATGCGGGTGGCCCCCAAGGTTTGCCGGTGGCTTTGGCGCGACTGATCCCAGCTTTCACGCTTCGACTGATGCGGGCGTGTTCCTGTATGGCCATCGCAGTGACGAGACCGATGACGGCGTCTGCTGAGACCCGCGTCTGCCCGCCTTTTGCGCCTAACTCGTCGAGGTATTGGCACATGATCCGCCAGCCCTGTTTGCGCGCGAATTCGCGGAGCTTCGCGAGTGAGTCCAAGCTTTGGGCGTCCGCTTTGAGCTCGGCGTGGATGGTTGTAAGCAGTCGAGACATGGGGAGTAACCGACGCCAGGGCACAGACGTCTGCACAGAGACGAGCAGATGCCTGTCTTTGGTCTCATCAGCAGCCGCATCACGGCTGGACGGCGCGGGAGAGGTTCGACGTTTCGACCTCGGGCTAGTCGAGACTGATGCTCATCCCATGAGCCCGCAGCTGGTCTTCTTTGGTGATTCGCTGCTCAAAGGTTCGAGCTTCAGTACTTTCACGCTCAATCTCTTTGTCCAGCCTTTCGATCTCAGCACGAAAGGCCGCAACGTCCATCGAGAGCTTTATATCCGGCCCGAACATGTCATCCAAAAAACTTTTAGTTTCCGAACTAACCTGTGCTTTCATCGTTTCCTCCGTGGTCGCGACTGTTCACGATAGATATGTTACATGCACGAAGAATGCCAATCAATGGCGGAGCTGCCTCAGCGAGTTACGGATGCGGAACGTATTAGCGTGCAGAAGTCTTGGGAGAAAGGGAAAACTTTTATTCAGCGCGTCTGTGCAGACTACTGCGATGTGAATTGAAAGCTCGGTGAGGGCGCATTCAATACATAGCGTGTCACGAAACGCTCACGCGATATTCGTAGACAAGGTGGGGGGGGAGGGCCTGGAGACCCCTGGGTGAAATTTCGCCGGAACGTCACCTCGCCGCGAAAGGGAAATTCCGGTCGCGCGCTAAGCAGTTCGGTGTCAAACCTACAATAGCGCGTGTCAACGATTACGCTCGCATAAACATCCCCTCGAACGGCCTGCGTTCGGGAGCGGCTTGCTTATTACTGAATCTGCAGAGAACGGCTGAACATGCGAAGGACCGCAGCAACAAAATCGTCCTACCGCGCTGCGTCGTCCACTCACGAATGAACGACATTGGTCAGCGGGATGGAACGGATCTCAATTGAACAACGCTGAGCTTGGGTGTAGAGTCAAAGAACACTCGGTGTTAAAAGTGCGCTCGAATTTGAAATTCGTTGCTGTACTCACTCTGATGCTGACTCTTTGGTCGGCATTTGCGGTGATTACGCATCACCACGCAAACAGAACCGAGTCGGCTAAATGCAGTGTGTGTGTGGCGGCGCACTCTGCGGCTCCTAAGATCAACGGGAGTTTCTCAACAACAAGTTTTCGTGCAGTCTCTGTACTCCTACCTGTTTCTTTTTTCGCCAAAGAGCATTTTGTTGCCTTTGCGCTTTCCGTCCGACCACCTCCCACGACTGTCTAGCTTTGTGCAGATAGCTCGATCTGTGTTCTGAAATCCGTTCTTCATCGGGAGGAATTTATGCTGGCTTCTCATCTGAGGCCGCGGTCTGCGGCATTTGTGATCATTTTTATGGCGCTAGCGGTTGGTGTGTACGCGCAATCTGGAAATTCCACATCCATTACTGGCACCGTGCTCGATCCATCCGGCGCTGTGGTGAGCAACGCGAAAGTCGAGGTAAGCAACCCTGTCAGCGGTTTCTCGCGAACTGCTGTAACTGATTCGACAGGAACCTTCGCTATCCCCAACGTTCCCTTTAATCCATACCATGTGACAGTCATTGGAAAGGGATTTGCACCCCACGTCAGTGACGTGGATGTACGCTCCACTATTCCCATCGCGCTGAATATCTCCTTGAAAGTGGTCGGCTCAGAGGAGAGTGTGACGGTGGAAGCGAACGGCGGTGACTTGATTGAAAACACCTCTACATTCCACACGGACGTTGATCGTGGTCTATTCGACAAGCTTCCATTAGAAAGTCAATCTTCGTCACTGAGTTCACTCGTGACTTTATCGTCGCCAGGAATCGCGGCGGACTCAAATGGACTGTTTCATGGCATGGGAGATCACGCTGAAAACTCGTTCATGGTTGACGGGCAGCCGATCACAGATCAGCAGAGCAAAGTCTTCTCGAATCAAATTCCGCTGGACTCAATTGCGTCATTGGAAGTGATTGCGGGCGCACCTCCCGCTGAGTACGGAGAAAAGACCAGCGTTGTGATCGATGCCACAACACGCTCAGGCCAGGGGCTTACGACTCCAACCGGCAGCGTCAGCGCGAGCTATGGCAGCTTTGGAACTTCAACAACTGAAATCAATGTCGGGTACGGCAACCAGAGATGGGGCAATTTCATTTCGGCCAGCGGCTTAGACACTGGTCGTTTCCTTGATCCACCAGAATTCACGGTGATCCACGCAAAAGGCAATGAGGAAAATGTGTTCGACCGCGTTGATTACAAGGTTTCGGATGCGGATTCTCTTCAGCTAAATTTCGGGTTCACGCGCTCGTGGTTCCAAAACCCAAATAGCTTTGACAATGAATTCCATTTCGGTCTGACCGATCCGGCAGGCAACCCGCTCGGCGCGACAGACCAAAGATCACAAATCAAGACCTTCAACATTGCGCCTTCGTGGACTCGACTGCTCAACAATCACGCGGTCTTCACCCTCGGTGCCTTCGTGCGCTACGATCACTACAACTATTACCCCAGCCCTAACCTCTTCGACGACCTGTCTCCGATTCAGCAAGAAACCGTAGCCCAGGACCGGACACTAGCAAATATCGGCTTCCGGACAACCTTTTCATACGTTAAGGGTGTTCACAACATTAAAGTCGGTGCGACATATCAGCAGACATTTCTCGACGAGAACGACAATTTGGGTGTTGTGGATAATGCCCTCTTGCCTTCACTTTCGGACGCGAATGGCGATCCGTGTTTCGTGAAAGGAGTCGCTACCGCGTCGCCGTGTACTGACCTGCTTCCGTTTGATCTGACGCGAGGAGGCGCATTGTTTGCCTTCCGCGGTCACACGGATGTGAAGCAGCTTGCGCTCTATGCCCAAGACCAAATTACAAAGGGAAATTGGTCCGCCAATGTCGGACTGCGAACTGATTTCTACAATGGACTGAGCACGCACAAAGAACTGGAACCACGTCTTGGCGTTGCCTACGATCTGAAGCCCAGCAGCACGGTCCTTCGCCTCTCTTATGCGCGAGTGCTGGAAACTCCTTTCAACGAGAACCTAGTGGTCGCAAGTGTCGGCTGCAGCAACGCAGTTCTGAATCCTTTGCTTGGTTGTTCGGCATCGGGAACCACTCCCTTGAGTCCAGGCTGGCGCAATGAGTTCCATGCCGGATTGCAGCAAGCGTTTGGGAGGTATGTCGTTTTTTCCGGCGAGTACATTTGGAAGTACACCCATAATGCATACGACTTCAGCATTCTTGGAAACACACCAATCTTTTTTCCGATTGCGTGGGAAAGGTCTAAAATTCCAGGCTTTGCAGGCCGCGTCAGTGTGCCGAACCTGCACGGCTTTTCGGCGCTGATGGTGTTCTCTACAGTCTCGGCGCGCTTTTTCCTTCCCCAGGTCAGCGGAGCTGGAGCCACCCCCTCCGCGCCTGCAGGCGTATTCCGCATCGACCACGACGAGAAGTTCAATCAGACGACACACTTCCAATACCAAATTGGAAAAAGTGGCCCATGGATTGGATTCAATTGGCGCTACGACAGCGGTTTGGTTGCGGGCGCGGTGCCGTTCGCCTCGGATACGACCACACCCATCGATTTGAGTGTGCTCAGCGCCGACCAGCAGATGCAGGCGGGTCTATTCTGCGGCAATCTGTTTCCGACGTTAACCAGACCGCTTACAAGTTGTGCATCATCACAGTACGGATCCACGCGAGTCTCGATTCCGGCGCCTGGAACCGAAAACGATGATAAAAACCCGCCGCGCATCGCTCCACGTCATCTGTTCGATTTCGCGGCTGGTGACGATAACCTCTTCCGCGGCGACAAGTACAAGTGGAGCCTTCGGCTGACGGCAATAAACGTGACGAACCAGGTGGCACTCTATAACTTTCTATCCACGTTCAGTGGCACGCATTTCGTCAGCCCACGCACGTTTACCGCCGAACTTGGTTTTCACTTTTGAGCAGTACGGGAGGCTGCGTGGCTGCAGCCAAATTGAAGCCGGAGGCGAGGTGGCGCGCCCACTGTTCCTTCGCTGGAACTGAGTGCTTCTCGATGGCGCTTTTTGACGGCTTGTTTCAGTAGCAAGCAGGGCCCTCGTGCCGCGCTTGGTCGCAAGATCATCGAACGCCGCCGAGGGCCTTTTTCCTCTCTTGCCTAAGTCGAAAGCTTCTGCTTCAGTTCCACTGCCTTTCGGTAGTATTGCAACCCCATTTCCGCAACTCGATCAAGACAAGGCATCAGACATGGCGGGAAAAAAGAGCCGCTCGTTCTGGACGGGGTAAGCGTTCAGGAAGGAAGCGCCTCGGTCGTACCTGTGTTGAGAATTGTAAACGCGAAATCAATGCCGGGCAGATTTTTTCTTCGCGCAAAAAACCCTCGGCACAGCGGGTCAGTTTTGAGCTTGTGCCGAGAGGCCTAGGAATGCAGCTACTCTCTAGGATGCCGCTTTTTTGAGGTGTGTTCGACACGGTACATTACGTACTCGGTTTTAGGGTCGGCGTCCAGATCACCGTTTCCACGCTGCGGAGCAACGCGAACCACTATTCAACTGTTCGTTGGACTATTGACAAAGTCCGCGCTAGTTGTGCTATATACCTGCTCTTAGGGGAGGGTAGGCAGAAAGTATGCAGGGCGAAACTGCCGAACGCTGGCGGACGCTTTGTGAACAGGCGGCCAAAGAACAAGACCCTAAGAAGCTCATGGACCTTATTTCCGAAATCACTCGTCTGCTCAACGAAAAAGAGCTGCGGCTTTTGAAGCTCAGAGCAGGAAGCGATCAGTTAGATTCGGACTGAGAATCGAGGGTCATACACGCAACTTCTCAATCCCCCTGCGCCGTCAAAGTCTTGAGGCGGGGATTGTGGCGAGACATGCGCCTGTAGCGTTTTGCCCATTGCCTGCTCCGGCTCCTGGGCTTTACCCGGTCCATCATGGGCATCGAGTCTGAACACCCTCCCTCCCAACGCACACTGGCTGTCACCAAGAGAGTGAGCGGCATCCCAGTTTCCGCCGTATGTACACGATGCCGGCGAGAGTTTAAGCTGCCAATGACCCTGATGGGCAAGACTTCTGGCGCAATGGTGAATCTGAAAGAGATATTCGACCGCCACAGGTGCGAGCGCGAAGAGGGCTGACTCAATCCTCTCTTGGTCCGCAGGTGTTGGTCGCTTTATTCGTCGGTGGAATTTCGCTCATCGCGCGAAGCGCAGCGCCGGAAACGGCAAATCAGGAGGGGCTGGGACGTGGAGGGAGCCTTTTGTTTTGCCTGTGGAATGTAGCGAAGGGAAACGAACACGGCTAGTTCGTGGCGGATGTTTTCCCCGTCCGCCATCGCTGCATACACTCTGTGACAGTCCGAATGAGCTTAGGAAGATCGTCTTTGCTTACAAACACAGCCCCTGGCGGAATCGTTTGTCGGGGGTAGGGCGCTCCCGACAACATGATAATGCTTATATCCCGCCTAACTCCTGCCGCAATTTCAGCGAGCTCTCGGCCTTTCACGGCCATGATTTGATCCGCGATAAGGCAACCCACTCTACCATCTACGATTGCGGCAATGGCGTCCTCGGGGGAGCCGGTCACGATTACTGGAAAACCCTGGTTGTGCAATTCTCGCCAAAATAGTTTCCTGTCGGGGGGATCGTCATCCACAATAAGCACGACTCTGGAGTAACGTTCAGTCATTTTGTCGGGGATTGCTCATGTTCTCTGAAACGAGCAGCACTGTCTATACCGTTGCCGTGGTATAACTGATCGTTCAATATCACTCGCCCGAATCGGGCTGTTTTTCGAACCTTCGAGGGTCATACACACAACCTCTCAATTCAATAATGACGCCTGCTTTCCAAGGGGCTTTCTGTGCTCAAAACCCTTTTATGTGAACGACGGTCGTCGTGCGCCTCTCGCCTTTCGCTTGTCTAATGAGGTGGCCAACGATGCGATCAATTCGTCGGCGGTGCTGGGTTTTATGATGTAATCGTCGACGCCGTGGCGAATGCCGTCTATCGCGCTTTCCATATCGGGGAACGCGGTCAGCATGACGGCCACGCAATCTGGATCAATCGCCCGCATAGCACTGACCACTTCGTAGCCGTCTTTTGCTTTCCCAATATTCAGATCGCACAGCAATATGTCGAACTGCTGTTTTCGGATTTCATCTAAGGCTTCCGATACGCTGGCAGCCGCAGTCACAGTGAATCCATACCGGCCCAGAATGATTGCCAAAGTTTCGCGTATAGCGCGGTCATCATCAACGAACAGAAGGCGCTTGGAGTCGGGCGCTTTCCCGACTTGGGGCATCATTCGCTCCTATTTTCCTTTCACAAATTAGCAGACTTAACGCATCCTTTCAGAACCAGTTGGACCGTTTTTCTTTTCCTGCTAGTGAATGAAGTCGGGAAGGCACTCAAGAAGCGGCCACCACGAGCCGGAAGTCACCGCCGTGAATTAGAAAGTTGAAGGCCGCCCCCGGAATGGTTCCGTAGAACGGGGTAAAGAGCGGCCCGCTTACAATTTCTGCACATCATAACACCGACAATTCTTTACACTTCCTGTTTGCTCACCAGTGTAGTATCCAGAACTAATTCGCGGAGACGCGAAGTGGTGGCCCTCCCCACGCAAGGGCCGGATTGCGTGAAATGTCCGGCCCATCATCCAATTTTTTTGGCAACGATCTTCTAGTTGTGGAGTACACTTATCCCGCTAATCGCCTGTGGATTAACAGCGGGAACGGGACCCCTTGGGGGAGGCCGCCCCGTTCCCGTCTTTCCCCAGCTCTGTTCTCATTCCCTAAAACAAAATATCGGTAGGACTACCTATTGGGGGATTTCTGGGTTGGCGTCGGGGAGCAGGCGGCTCCACGATAGAAGCTGGGAGGTGCAAGGCTCATATGAAAAACTGCGTCGCAGCCACTGTGGGCTGCCGCGCAGCATTTTTCCCGCTGGAAGATCTTCGTTAAGCTGCACAGTCAGGAGCATCTTCTCGATCCGTTACGCTCACCTCTGTGCAGAATCAAGTTCAAGCCTTCGTGTCGCCTTCTGTGCCTTGGCTGCTCGCACGATCGCCATGATTCTCTTGCGCTCCGCGTCGGGGACGCCCTGCCATCGCTTCCCCCCGCCAGCTCGGCCCAACGCAGCTCCGTGTTCAGTTAGACGCATGGCTAGTCCTCGCGATCCATTTCTGCCTGCGTGTCTTCGTCGATCTCGAAGTTCGAGGTTTGAGTGGTTTGAACCGACGCTACAACGTCGTCGCCGAGGCCCATTCGGTCCAGACCTGCGTCGAGGTTCGTGATTGGCAGCGGAACAGGAGCTTCGTTCTTGCTGCTGGGGTTTTCGGCAGGTAGAAATGCTCGCGCCAAGAGCCGCCGAGCGTTTGAGCGGTCCTTTTCAGCTTGTGGGCGCAGATCCGTCGCCGATGACCACAGCAACGCAATGAAGCGCTTCTTCGCGTCGTCGCTCAACCCCAGTTTCTCAAGCTCCTGCTGTAATGACGCTCTCACGTATGGATCTTGTTCGAGCTGATACGCCAAAGTTGCTTGATCTGCGGGCTTCAAATCGGGCCGCAGCATCCGCGCCGCAGCTTTGAAGTCGTGGAGCGATTTCGCAACGGCCCCGGCAATATGTGCGGCAACTTTCGGGTCGCTAGTGTCGAACGGCATGTCGTTCTGTGTCGGTTTAGGTAGCGCGATGGCCGGCGAGATTTCCTCGGCGAGCAGGCGCGCGGTTCCAGACGGCGTTGTCGGAATCGGGCCGAAGCGCTTGTCCTCTCTCGGCACAAGCGCCCCGGCCGCCTCGACCTTTGCACGCAGGTAATCGGGAACCTCCGGCGGAGCGATGTTGGTCTTCGATTGTTTTCGAAAAAAATCGTGGCAGTTTCTGCATAGACCTCGGGCGTGATGTGGTTCGTGTCCGCAGACTGCTTGTTTTCGGGCCATAGTCTATAAACTCGATCTAATTAGTTATGTTAGCATCTTTGCAGATGTAGCGTTACAGCCAAACCCGCTCTGAACGGCCCGTTTTGGGGAGGGCCGGCAAGTGAAACGGGGTCGAGATAGGGTTGGAGAATGAGGAACAAACACCTACCGTTTTCTGCGCCGAAGCGACGTTCGCTTCCGACCGTAACCGGCAATGACGTTGTCGACACACTCGCCCATTGGAAAGCGAAGCTGTCGCCGGTGGTCAAGAACTCCCTGCCGGCGCCGACGCCGTACAACTTCAGCGTGACGAGCGCGCGCGGCGGGCTCAAGCTCTCGTGGTCGCCTGTGCAGACTCCGTCCGACACCGCTCTGGGCAGTCCCGACGGTTACGAAATCCTCAAGTCCGCAAGCGGCACTTTCACCGACGACCTCGAGGTGATTCCCATCACGAACGCCGCCCAGTCGAGCTATTTTGATTCGACAGTCGGGGCAACGAGATTTAGTTACCGCATTCGAACAACTTCTGGAACTCGCGCGAATCCTCAGTCCATGCGTGGCCCTGAGAGTGGGATCGTTTCGCACACATCCATCGACGTCAACGACACGCGGACGGCTTCCACAACCCTGGCCGACAGATACACGACGTCGAAAACCCGTTCGCTTGCGCGATTCGGGAACTATGGACTTGAGTCGGCGTACAAGACACCGCTTGGACAAGTCGGTGGGCCGAGCCGGGCTTCAGGAGTGGTACCAGGTACGAGTCCGAGTGTTCCGGCAGTTCCAACGGTAACCTTCGACCAGATCGGGAGTGGGGAAAATCTGTCTGCACAGATGGTGGTGGGTGGGGGTGCGTCGATCGATGTGGATCCGGCGGACCCGGGCGTGATTGACGCCACAAACCTGCAGACCACGCCGGTGTCGCCCACGGCGCCCGCGCTCGGCCAGCTCTTCGTGCTGGACGCGACCGGCACGCTCGTACCCATGACGCTGTGGAGCACCGTCAAACTCAACGGCATCCCGATCAGCGATGACTACGATGTGTACGTCAACGCTCAGTCCAATCTTGAGTCCCGAGTGGCGGCGTTCAACGTGAATCGTCCTGTGCAGCCTGCGCGAAACGTCAGTGTGCAGGTGAACGGGTTTCCCGTCAGCGACGACTATGAGGTTAGTGTGAACGTCTCTAAGAAAATTCTCGTTAATGGCGTATAGCCGGCAGGAAGTACGTGGCTTGCGGACCTATGCTCATCCAAAAGGATGTCAAACAGTGAAAGCCGAGCGCGACTCTGCAGATTTACGAAATCTCAAGTGGAAGTCTGGAACAGACCTCAGGACGCGAACAGGAAAGCGAATTGGGCAGCCCGAAACTATCCCGACCAACGCTGCCCATTCGTTACGTCGATCGCGGCGAGCAGGTCACTGTCACTGTCTTGCGCGATATGACCCCTTCTTTCGTTCCTGCTCCACGGCCGAGCCACTGACTGACCTCTGCGCGGGATGCCGCCATATGGCAACTTCACGCCGGACGCGCCTGCCTTGTTTCGTTCAGCGCTGTGGCACTACTGTTGGTTGGCCGAGGAACCGGGCAATCGCCAGCCATCTGTTGAGCACTGAAGAGTTGTCGGGTGCTCCCTTATCTTTTCATGTGCGCCTCGTGCTTCCGATTCGCGGCTTAAATCTTTCCTGAGAGATTTGGCTTGCAAAGAACCGCGCGTTTACGCCAAGAACGACGGCAATAAAGCGCGGCAGCCCGTTTCCGCAATCCTCAATCACAAGCAGCGGGTGCTCGAGAACCTGATTGCCGCGCGTGGCGAACTGGACGACGCGATCCGGATTGGGTCGCCGGTTGCGCGCTACGATCCGCAGGTGCTGTCACCAGCCGTGCGTATTCGTGTGTAGTTGATCGTCCGTGAGTTGAACGATGATTAGGGAGTTGGAAGAACGGCGGCGGTAAATCAGGTTCGTGTTCTGAAATTGTAACAAGTTGTTACGAAAACGGAACACAATCTACACGATCTACCCTATAGACATCCAGAGTCGAATCTTTGTACTTTCTGCGCGACTCGCAAGTTGATCCTCGCACTGCTTGGTCTATTCCGGCTCACGTGTGACTAGTCGGAGTGTTACTTGAGCGGGTATTCCGAACGTTCCCAGGCCGCGCACGTCAATGGAGAAGCGGATGACGAAATTAAGCACACTAGTTCACGCAGCCGTTGTCACATTCACGACAGTGTTGGGCGCATCTGCTCAAACTACTCCGTATGCAGAACCTACGTTCGGAATGATGGAGGAACATGGAACGGACACAATCAATTTGATTACATTGGTTCCCTCGATTGAAGTACCAATGTACTCAAAGTCAGGCGAACCATTGACTTTTAGCTGGATGTGGTCGCTGCCGCAGAATTGCTATATTGGGCAAGCCATTGACCCACAAGGTCATTCTCACTCTACTTGGAAGTGCTATAACGACTCGTCATCCTTTGGGAAAAGTATCATAGCTGGCCCTAACGACACGTTTGGTGCGATAGCCGGATACGCAATAAGCTCTTCGTGCAACTCAGATGGAACCATTAATATAAGCGGCTTTACAGTTACGACGCAGGATTCTCAAAGGCATTGGATCGGAGGAGGGGCGTTTGCTCCTAATTGCGGAGGAGCATTTACCGGTACGACGAACGACGGGTCCGGATACACGATAAACGTTCGTTATGTGTCCCTAAATACATACAATTGGACGATATGGAATCGTTCAGGAGAGTATGTGAGCGGAACGTTTCAGCCAGGAGGCGGTTCAACAGGCATTCCAGCGTTAGAGAATGACCCTGATGGGAACTCGATACGCGTAGACACTAATTCAACTTTCCCCAGGCATTACACTGACACTTTTGGACTTGCCAACAGCCTTGTGCTTAACGAAGGCATAGGGAGTAATTCTTGGAATTCCACTACAACGATCGGGTGGCTGGACGCAGCTGGCAATCAACAACAGATATCGAACGTAGCATCTGGAACAGATACCGTCAGTAGGAATTTTCCAGTCTCGCCTACTCAGGGCTGCCCTCAATTTCAATATTATCCTAGTGCCCCCAGCAGTTTTTCTTCCCAAGTAATCACATTTCCAGACAGTTCCACCATGACCCTCATTCCGGAACAGGGATCGGCGGGTAGTGGAACCACAACGGGAAGAATTGGGGGTTTTACAACGCGCCAGGGAGGGTCTATTAGCTATGCGTATGGGAGTAGTTCATGCACATATCCAAATAACGGCGGCTACTTAGAGAGGACTGATAGCGATGGAACTCGCACGTATACGTTGTCCGGAGGGCTGCTCTCCTACGCTGCGACGCCGACCACAATACCAGCAACGACTACAGTTCTTGACCCCAGCAAGAATAAAACTGTTTACAATTGGGGAGTCGTTGGAAGTAATCAGATCGGGACGAATGTAACAGATCCAGTCCTCACTCAGGTAATACATTATCAAAACACCGGAACGCTGACATCGCCGTCGTATACTCCGCTGAAGACGGTGACGATGTGTTATAACGGTGCGACAACCAATTGTGTTGGTGCATCAAACATTTCCTACCCCATCACGAGAAGGGACACATACACCACCATCGCAGGAATGAGCGTCTCGAATCACGTTGCTGAATTTTTTGATTCCTATGGTAACGTCACCAAAGCAATCGTGTACGATTTCGGTGCGACATCGCCGACACGAACGGTTGATATGCCGATTGGCAGTTGGAACGGAACGGCATGCGTGGCGGTCGGCAACAATATCAACGACCGTATCTGTTCCAAGAGTGTATATAACGGATCAGATTCCGGAGGGATTTTACTGAGTTCGGAAACATTTAGCTATAACTCAAAAGGTCATCTCCTATCCCATGTAATGGGGACGACGACTTCTGGAGTCACTGGTCCGAAACTTACGGAAGGCTATACCTATAATCCGACTGGGACCGTTGCCACCGCTACCGATGTGAATGGAGCGGTCGCGCAGATCAACTACAACGGTACAGGTGGATGCAACAATTTGTTGCCGACTTCGACGGTGTTTGCAGGTCTAACAATTTCTTACCAATGGAACTGCGATATTGGAAAAGTAACAAAGGTGACTGATCCCAATGGCAGCGTGACGCAATACGCTTACGACGACAGCCTATTGCGGCTGACTCAGACCACAGATCCAATGGGCAACACGACTACGAATACGTACTTGCCTACAACAATGGAAAGCGTGCTTGCATTTGTGAATCCGGCATCGAGTACATCGACGGTAGATATTCTGACTGCACTTGATGGCCTGGGACGCCCGGTCATTTCGCAGAAGCGGCAATCGCCAGGAGCGTCGACTTTTGATACGGTGGTAACGACATACGACAATGTAGGCAGAGTGGCGAGCGTAGGCCAGCCTTGTCTTTCCACAACAGCGTTTGCTGGTTGTTCATCCTTGGCAACTACGACTACGTACGATGCGTTGAATCGCCCACTGCAGGTTACTGACCCTGGCGGCGGCTACACGAAGTACGCATATACCGGCCGGGACGTGTTGATGACCCGAGGTCCTGCTCCCTCGGGCGAGAACCTTAAGAAGCGGCAGTTTGAATACGACGCTTTGGGTCGGATCGCATCAGTGTGTGAGATAACGAGTGCAACCGGAAGTGGGCCATGCTCGCAGGATCTGGGCGGCACCGGGTACATTACTCAATACACGTATGACAATCCGGCAAATTCGTTCGCACTTACGCAAAATGGCACGCAGACTCGCAGTTATCAGTATGACGCCATCGGCCGGCTGACATCCGAATCTAATCCGGAGAACGGTACGACTAGCTACACCTATGACACTCTCAGTGTAAATCCTGGGCTTTGTACCGCCCATTCCAGCTTCGGTGATTTGATTCAGACGGTTGATGCAAACGGAAACGGAACCTGCTATAAGTGGGACCAGCTACATCGAATGTTGAGCATAGGTGAAAGCTACAATACGTCACCAAATGCCTCGGTCACGCCTGATCATTGCTTCGTTTATGATGCGGCTATTGTAAACGGCGCGACCATGTCGAATCCAAAGGGCAGGCTCGCCGAAGCATTCACCACAGCCCACAATGCCGGTTGCAGCGCCACGAAGATCACCGACGAGGGGTTTGGATACGACGCTGATGGGCGGCAACAAGATCTCTACGAATCCACTCCTAATTCTGGCGGCTACTATCACACGTTCGTAACCTACTTGCCAAACGGCTTGGTAAACACATTGTCTGGATTTTTAGCCGGCGGTGGCACATTTCTTCCCACCGAAACTTACACGCCAGATGGTGAAGGACGCTGGAAGTCTGTTGCAGCTTCCGTGAGTCCCAATCCGATTTCAAACACGACCTACAATCCGGCCAGCCAGATCATTGGAATTACCTACGGCTCAACCGACAGCGATGCGTTTGACTATGATAATGCCGGCCGCATGAAAAGCTACACCTTTAGCGTTAACGGTTCTTCAGAGGTAAGTGCGCCGACTTGGAACACCAATGGTACTCTCGGCTCATTAGCCATCACGGCCGATCCGTTCAATGCCAGCAATGTTCAGACATGCACCTA
>DASRFP010000002.1:0-161676 GCA_035651475.1 Terriglobales bacterium
GTCACGTGTTACTCACCCGGTCGCCACTTTACTCATGGATTGCTCCACTTTCTCGTTCGACTTGCATGTGTTAGGCACGCCGCCAGCGTTGATTCTGAGCCAGGATCAAACTCTCGTTTGAAACCTGAAATTTGTTCGGAATGAACAAATTCGCTGCCGTAAATCTCTATGCTCCTCGGCAGATTCTGGAAACTCGTCGTCCGTCGTCGGTCGTGCGTCGTTCGCAAAATCACTTGCGAACAGCGCTCGACCTGCGACGTGCGACGTTTTTCGAACCCACTGAGGAGCACAGAAAAACACGCCAACTCGCTTCGCGTCTGACGGAGGTCAGGACGCTAGCTAATTTTGTGAGAAGTTCAGACTTAACTCAAGCCTTTCCTCTCACGACTGGCACGTTCAACCTTATTGTCAAAGACCGATTCGCATTTCCGCCTGAGCGGCGCGTTTTCAGTCCGTCTGGATCCAGAAATGAATCCAGCCGTCCTCGAAACCTATTAAAAATATCGTTCTACTTGCGCCCAAGTCAATCGACTGAGTGCACAGGATTTCCACATGAAATCCGGCGTTCGTCTTTGGTCGTTCGTCGTACGCAACTCCGGTTTGGCCAACGACCAACGACTGCTTCTTCGCGCAGCAAAACGCATCTTCCTCCCGCTCCAGCGCCAGATTTCATCGAAAAAACGACGGAAAAACTTACAATCGGCACGAGCCGGTCGGAAGATGATCGGTTAAGAAAAGATCCTATGGAGGTTCTTGCTATTCGAGACCTGAATCTCGCCTGACGAACCCTTCGAGGAGCGCTGTCCCCGAATCTAGACCCCGTGGCCGAGGCCAACTCCAGCATCTTCTTTCTTTGCTGGGTAATACATTTGATGTTGGGCCCGGACGCGAAGATTCAAATTCTGATCTTCACAGTCCAAAACTCCGTCAGCCCAACCAGCCACACTTGTTCTCGACGGTTTGTCTTTTATACCACCGGCAGCGACAGAGTGCAAGGGGCTTCAGGAACTTGGTTCGGCTTGGGAAAGGCCATCCGTTCTTTTTTTATTCGGCGGTTTTCGGCAAACACGCCAGGTGCCAGACCCAAATGTCTAGCCCAATCTGCCATGATCTTCACGTTCGTTTTCCCGGTTCCATCGGTCCAGCCGACACCCAATCGCAACCTGAGCATGCGGCCGAGTTCGAGCTGCGAGCACCCGGACTCACTGTACTCAGAAAGTAGGGACAGGAACTGAGAGAATGCAGGCAGTTTAGCCGCAGCCGCAGCAAAATTAGCACGTCGAGCCTCGGAGCTGAGTAAAACAAGTGAGTGCAGTTCCGGATTGATTCGATAGCCTTGAGATGTCCGGGAGATAAATCCCAAGTCTTCAAGGACTGCAAACGATTTGAGGCGAGTACTTTCGGTAAATTGATCCCAATTAGCTCGCCTTTGATTTCCAACCATCGCGCCGATTTCAAGTGCGACTTTTTCAACAGGAGAAAACTGAATTCTTGGAATTAGTATTCCCCTCCTGCCTACTCTCTTAAATTTGAGATCTCTTTGACGGAGCTCCGTTGCGGGTTCATAGTACGAGAGCATATTTGCCTTGTAACTTGCCAAATCAGCCAAATCCATCCAAGCCGCGACAAAACGCGCGTACGTTCGCCAAGTGTTGGGCGCGGCGGTGACATACGGACACCACTGCGACAATCGACTGGCGACCTCTTTCAAGCTCAGAGACCCTTCGGCCTTCAAATTGAGGATTAGTCTCGAGATTAGACGGTTCTGCGAAAGGCGGTCTTGCACGTGCGCTCTGATCGACTGAAGGATTTCGGACTCTGAAGCCGATTTGTGAACGGCTATCGTGCAACCGATTCTTCCAGGTTCGACATTCACAAGCCCCAGAAGCCGGAGATCGCGAATGACGTTCATGGCAGAGTGCTCCGAGAGGCCGCTTTTTGCCTGAAAATCCTGAAAGTCGAGAGAGGCTCCGGCTCTGATTAGCACCATCATTGCCTTCACTACGGCACTTACCAGAGCTCGCGGAAGATAATTTTCCTGTACCGGCACACTCCCTTCGTTCAGATAGTCGCGAAATATGTCCCAATAAATATCGTACTTGGCACCGATTCGAACCACCAGCCGTGCGTCGACTAGGCTCTGAACCAGTTCGGCACTATAGTGTTCGCTTAGCTCAGAAACTGTCACAGGCGCGGCTTTCCCAATGCGCCGCAGTGCGTCCTCTTGTTGTGGGGTGAGGCCTTTGAGATCCTCTTTGAACAGTTCCTCCACGTTTAGGAGACGATTGGCAATTTCAGACTGCTGCACGCCGTTTTCTCTTTGCGTCTTCACATGGGCGCACAATTTCTTTAGGAGCCATGGGAACCCCTGCGAGAACTCCGACAGAAAAAAGCGCAGGTCCTTGCGCAATTTTGTGCGAAGTTCTGTTCCCAGCTTGTCCAGTAGCGCGTCAGTTTCGACATCGGAAAATTTTGAGAGTGAAATCCGCTTACTCGCTTCTGCGATAGAGTCGCGAACGCGATAAGGAAAATCATTGGTAGCGCCAATCAAGTCGGTTTTCCATACGAAGCCAATAACTATATTCGCCTGAGCATCGCACATCTTTAGAAGCAGGTCCCGAATCCGCTTCAGGGCGTCTGGAATGAAAAAGACATTTTCGAATTGGTCCAGGAATATGAATCCCAAGCGTCTAGTCGCGCTGAGTTGGGCCGAGGCGGATAGCAGCGCACCGACTGCACCATCGAAACCGGTGATCGGAGTAGCGTTGGTAGCAAAGAGCTCGCCTGATTCCGCTGCAAGATTATTCAAGACCAGGTCGACAATCCGTAGAACTGATCTCGGCGCCGACACAGATCGGGAGTCCACGACGATTGCGAAGTGCCCTTGTTTTTTTAAGAGTTCGGCTGCTGATAGAACCGCGGAGCTCTTCCCCCAGCCTGAATTCCCCTCGAAGAGTAGGCCCCGAACGGATGTTTCTCGATTAAGAATGGATTCGGCTAAGGCTTTCACATCATTAAGAAGGTCATTGCGACCTACGAAGTATTGCGGCGACGCTGGGAATTGGTATTCGAACCAGGCAGAGCTTCCGCGAACTTCTACCACTTGTTCCGAGTCGTGCTCCTGTTGCTGCAGTACTTCTTTGATCGCGGGCTGCGACGCGTTCTTGGCCTGCAGCGTCTTGAAGCCCTTCAGATCGGGATAGACTTCCTGGATGTATTCGATGGTAGAAGTGTCGCTAACGGCGTTGCCCTTGCTGTCGTAGACTGCGTAACCGTCCGCGATGGCACTTGCGGCGGACACGAGATACTGAATCCATATTGGTCCGTGCTCGGTGTACATCAACACTTGGTCGCCAGCTGTGGAGCCGTCGGGAATTTTCGAGGCGACTACAGTACCTGACACTGCTAAACCGGCTCTTACCAGTGCCGCCATTACATCTTCTTCCTCCAAAAGAGATATCGTCATGTCGGTGCTGACTTCGAAGTTTTCTTTAAAGTACCCGCGGGCATGCGAATTCAGCGCTGGGAGCGCAATAAACATTCCGCGGCATCGCTTGTCTTTTCGCCACCGAGTTACATACTTCCCAATGAATGCTTGAAGCTTGGGCGAATCGACTTCTGAGTCGTAGCACTTGCACTCAGCGTACAAAGGAATTTGGGACAGAATTTCGCGCCCTTCTATGTCGATTTCCATGCCCGCGTAGTTGACCGATGGCCTGCTTGAGATTGAATACTCATAGGTCCTCAGCACCTCGGCCATAAGCTTTTCAAACAGGTGCCCTCTCGTGTTAGCTTGAGCTTGAGGAGTTACACCACGCGCGAAGATACGAAGTTGCGCCATACTCTTGGTGAATTTGAATTATAGCTTCCTCAGTTGCTCGTCCTTCGACTTCGCGTGTCCTTCGTCCGCTCAAATCACGCTTCGCTCGGGATGACAGTGCCGACATTGTAGCAACACCTTAATTTCACTCCACGCACCACCACATACGTGTCATCTCGAGCGGAGCGGCGCGTCCGCTTGCGGACGAGGTGCGGGGTCGAGAGACCTTGTGGTGGTGTTGCTCGCTGTGCTCGCAGAAAACGCAAGGTCCCTCGATTACGCGCGACTCTCGCTTCGCTCAAATCACGCTTCGCTCGGGATGACAGTTTGGGATGGTGGCGAAGAAATCGAAACCAAACACAAGGTCCCTCGACTGCGTGTCGTGCTCCCGCACGATCACTTCGCTCGGGATGACAGGGCGGAAGTAGTGGCGAGGAGATTGAGACCGCAAGGTCCCTCGACTGCGCTCGGGATGACAGTTCTGGTGTGGTGGCGCGGAGATCAAAACCAAACACATGGTCCCTCGACTTCGTATCGTGCTCCGCACGTAATTCGCTCGGGATGACAGAGCTGGAGTGGTTGCGAAACGTCAATTCAACTTCCGTGCGACTGCCACATACGTGTCATCTCGAGCGGAGCGGCGCGTCCGCTTGCGGACGAGGTGCGGAGTGTGGAGATCTTGTGGTGGCTTACCGTTCGCGTACGCTCACATGAAACGCAAGGTCTCTCGACTGCGCGTCGTGCTCCCGCACGATCACTGCGCTCGGGATGACAGGGCGGAAGTAGTGGCGAGGAGATTGAGACCGCAAGGTCCCTCGACTGCGTGTCGTGCTCCCGCATGATCACTGCGCTCGGGATGACAGTTCTGGAGTGGCAACGGAACATTTAAACCAACTCCGATGCGATTACACACACGTGTCATCTCGAGCGGAGCAGCGCGTCCGCTTGCGGACGGTCTGCGGAGTCGAGAGACCTTGTGGTTACTGGAATGCTCGCTGCGTTCACAAGAAACGCAAGGTCCCTCGACTGCGCTCGGGATGACAGCTCAGGGATGGTACGAGGAGATCTAAATCAGACACAAGGTCCCTCGACTTCGCGTGAATTTCGCTTCGCTCAAATCACGCTTCGCTCGGGATGACAGGGTTGGTAATCGTGTAGTGGGTCGCTCGGGATGACAGTTCAGTGGTGGTGAATCTACTTATTTGCTGCATTGAGGTACGGAAACCAGTCGGCGGCGAGGTCGCGCCATTGCGGGTTCGTCTTTTCGATTAAACACATCTTCTTCTCTCTGCGCCAGCGCTTCAGTTGCTTTTCGCGCGCGATTGCTTTGCCGACGCTGTCGTGGCGCTCCCAATAGACTAGGCGGACGGCGTTGTAGTCATCGGTGAATCCTTCGAACTGGTGGGTTTCGTGCTGGAAAATTCGGTGACGCAGATTGTTGGTCATGCCGATGTAAAGAGCGCGGCGCGAAGCGCTCTGGAGGATGTAAACGTAGAAGTGGTATTCGCGGCGCATCTCTGTAAACAAGAACGCAAGGTCCCTCGACTCGCAGATGTTTCGCAAGCGAAACATCTGGTCGCTCGGGATGACAGAGTTGTGGTAGCCCCGCGACGATCAGCGAATGAAGAGCGCGGGACCGCAGCATTATGGAGTGCAGCATTGAGGAATGCTGTGACGGATGTCACAACTTCCAAAGTTTCCCATTTTGGGCAAAGTTTCATTTTTCGTTGTGGAGGAGGTGCCAGGCTTCTTCGTATTCCCCATACTTCGAGGTGGGGCGGTGGGGAGTTAGGAGGAGCTCGAGCTGACCGTTAGTGGCGGCGAGGGCGATAGTGAATCCTTGCTCGGCGGCGCGGGCCATGAAGAGGAGCTCGGCCCATTCGCCTTGTTGTTTGTGGTGAGTGAAAGTGGTGATGGATTTAGGTGGCATGTTGAGTCCCTGAGTTCGGTGATTACTTAAAAATAAAAGCCCCACTTCTCCCAACATCAGGGAGAAATGGGGCACCCGTTGTTTCTTAGAGTCAGGTACCCACCCTGTCTCGCAAACTCTGCGACAAGGGGGAACCGTCTTGATTTTTCCGCGACCTGCAGATTCCCCGACTCGAAGATCATTCGCGCTTGCGAATGATCCCCTTGCTCGCAATGACAGATTGAAGGGTTTACTTCCAAAGAAAAAGCGGCCCGCAATGGGCCGCTTGGATATAGCTTCTACTTACATTATATCAATTGGAAGTGGGCGACTGTGCCACGTTGCGCAACTTTATATCTGACGTGTTTTGTTGAGCATTGATCCATTCGTGTAATTCCTGCCTATTGACAAAAGTTTTCCAGACAAATGCACAGCGCCAAGAACAAATTCTTGACGGCGGCGGTGACGATTGGTCGGACGGGAGTGCCCGACCCACACGTCCGCCACAGGCTACAATGCTTGACCGAACGGGTGAGCAGACATGACCAGATCACGACGCAAATTTCTGATTGACGCTTCCGCCGGAATTTTGGGCGCGGCTGCGGTGAAGAGCGCGGCGCAAACGCAGCCTCCGCCGGGAACGCCGCCGGCATTCGGAACCGGGCCGCAAGTTGGGCCGGAAGTTTCGCCGACGACGTTCACGGAAGCCGAGAAGGTGGTGCAGGTTGAGCTGACAGATGCAGAGCGAAAGCAGGCGGCAGATAGCTGGCGCAGCAATATGGCTTCGTTATATGAACGGCGAACTGGGCCGCGCAAGGTGGCGCTTGAATCGACGCTCGCGCCCGCAACGAAGTGGAATCCGATTTTGCGGGGAGTGAGTTCAGGACCGCAGCGAAACCAATTCATTAGGAGCAATGCCGATCGAAGCAACGATGATCTTGGAGCGCTGCCGACGCGGGATGAAGACATTGCGTTCGCGCCGGCGACGAAGCTCTCGCGATGGATTGAGCAGCGAAAGCTTACGTCGGAACGGCTGACGAATATTTATTTGGAGCGGCTGGAGAGGTTCGATCCGAAGCTGCGATGCGTGATTACGCTGACGCGGGATTTGGCGCTCAAGCAAGCAAGACAAGCCGATGCGGAGATTGCGGCGGGCAAGTACAGAGGGCCTCTGCATGGAATGCCGTGGGGCGCGAAAGACCTGCTCGACACGGCGGGGATTCCGACAACGTATGGCGCGGAGCCGTTTCGAAATCGAGTGCCGAAGGGTGATGCCGCGGTGGTGAAGCGGCTGAACGCTGCGGGCGCGGTGCTGGTTGCGAAGCTGAGCCTGGGGGCTTTGGCTCTGAATGACATTTGGTTTGGCGGGCAAACGATGAATCCGTGGCTGCTGGAGGAAGGGTCGTCGGGATCAAGCGCTGGGCCTGGAGCTTCGACGGCAGCGGGATTGGTGGCGTTTGCGATCGGAAGCGAAACTGGCGGCAGCATTATTGGGCCGAGCATGCGATGCGGTATTACGGGATTGCGGCCGACTTACGGAAGAGTGGCGAGAACGGGAGCGATGACACTTTGCTGGTCGCTCGACAAACTTGGGCCGATGGCACGGACGGTGGAAGATACAATGCTCGTGCTGAATGCGATCTCGGGACCTGACGCGGGAGATGTAGCGAGCTTGCCCAGCAAACTGGATTTCGACGCGCAGGCGAGCGTTCGTGGTTTGCGGGTTGGTTATTTTCCGAAGTGGATGAATGAACCGCCGGCGACAGACGTTGACCGTGCCGCGCTTGAAACAGTGAAGAAGGTCGGCATGGTTCCGGTTGAGGTTTCGATTCCGGACTGGCCTTACGACTGCCTCGATCTGATTCTGTTTGCAGAAGGCGCGGCCGCTTTCGAAGAGATCACGCTGGATCAGGAAGTGGATCAACTCAAGATGCAGGTTTCGGATGCATGGCCAAATATTTTTCGGCAATCGCGATTTCTTTCGGCAGTCGATTTCGTGCAGGCAGACCGGTTGCGGCGCAAGACCGCTGAGGAAATGGCGCGAGTATTTTCTCAAGTCGATCTGTTGCTGGTGCCTTCGCTTCGCGATGAGATGCTGACCATTACAAATTTCACGGGGCATCCGTCGCTGACGTTACGGGCGGGATTTATTGAAGTTTCAGAAGCGCGGAGTGATTGGGCGCCAGATCCGAAGCATCCTTTGCCGAAGTTTTCGCCGCCGAGGCGAGTTCCGCATGGAATCACCTTGATTGGAAGATTGTTCGAAGAAGGCACTTTGGGACGAGTAGGGATCGAGTTGGAACGCGCATTCAATGTCACGGACGAGCGACCGCCGGGATTCTGAGTCAGACAAAAGCAGGTTCCTCGGCTGCGTTTCGCCTTCCGCGAAACTTCGCTCGGAATGACAGCTTATTAAATGGCAGCCTACTGGTGATCGCTGCAGTTACTTCGCAATTGAACCAACTACGCGGCTTTGGTCTTTCGCTCGAGCGGCAGGCCTGCATTTTCCCATGCGTCGAAGCCGCCTTTCAGGGCCCAAACCTTTTCGTAACCGAGTTCGTGAAGCTTTTGCGCCAAACTGGCGCTTGAGCCTTCATTGGGTCAAGTGCAGTAGGTGACAATCGATTTGCTCTTGGGAAGACGCGGTAATGCCTGTTCGTAGTCGTCGAGAGAGACGCGAATCGCATGGCTCGCTTTCACGTCGGACTCGCCCCAGGCCTGGGGATTGCGGGTATCCACGAAAACAAAATCTTCTCCGGCCTGCATGCGACTTTTCAATTCGTCAGCGGTAATTCTGGGGGCTTCGGGCATAAGGACTCCTCGCAGAATTAGGATGCGACTGTGAACTTTTGGGCTGTGCGCCAAAGCTTTGCTGTTTCAGAGTTGTCTCGCGCCGCTGGTGAGAATGCGGGTGCTTCTAAATGACGCCCGTTATGTGAAGTTCAACCGGACAGGTAACTTCCGAACCGGGCACTGCTTCCATTTTCGTGCGCTTTCCCACAGGAGTTCTGGAGTATACTGCGCTGAAGAGTTCAACTTTTCTCTCCAGGAATGCAATCATGTCCTTACGATTGGCAGAAGAGGTATCCACGCAGGTTCCGGCCGACGATTTTCAAGCCCTCGAAGATAAGATTTATCGCACTATTGATCTATACAAATCCGCTCAGGAAGCGCGCGCAACCGCAGAACGCGATGTGAAACGGTTGCGGGAGCAACTGGAGGAGCGGGAGGAAGAAGTCGAGGGCTTGCGGCGCGAAGCGGTGAGTCTGCGGAAGGAGCGCGAGGACATTCGGGCGCGGATCGAAAAGATGCTTTCGCAGATCGATCACATCACGGCGGAACAAGTCGCGAGCTAAATCAGGTTGGGACGCAGCAGGTTTGAGCTTATTAGTAGAACATGGCAACGGCAACTAAACATCCAGTCGTTCAGGACAGCGCGAACACCAGCGTGCGCGTCGAGATTTTTGATCAGGCGTATAACCTGCGCGGGACTGATCCTGAATACATTTTGAAGCTTGCCGAGTACGTTGACGGGAAGATGCGCGCGGTTGCGGAGCAAACCCACACGGTGGATAGCTCGCGGCTGGCGGTGCTGGCAGCTTTGAATATTGCGGACGAACATCACCTGCTGCAAGCAAAGCTCGAAGGCGGGACGACGGATTCGAGCAAGCGCGCGCGTAAACTTCTGGATGCGCTCGACGAAGTGCTGCACGACGGCAGGCGCGCTGGGTAGTTCGGCTTCGGACGGGCGAGACGCCCGTGCCCCAAATTCAATTCTTATTTCCAACGAATGATGCTTCGCCGCCGCGTCTGGCGATGGAAGTAAGCACCAGTTCTGCTTTCATTCCGCGTTCATTCAAATGCTTTGCCACACGTGATTTGGTTTTCTCTGCCGAAACGGCGGGATCAAGAAACATCAGAACAGAAGGGCCTGCGCCACTTAAGACGGAACCAATCACTCCGTTTCCAGCAGGGAACGCCTGAAGCGCCGGCAACAACGGACACAACTTCGCCCGGTACGGCTGATGGATACGGTCTTCGAGGGCTGAGGCGAGCAAATCGTGATCGCCCTGGAATAGAGCGGCCAGCAGCAGCATCGAATTCTGAATATTTGTAACCGCGTCCTCCCGAGAGTATTCGCGGGGGAGAGCTTCGCGAGCTTCTTCGGTCGGCAAACTATCGGCTGGGATCGCGAGCAGCAGCGGCCATCGCCCTTTGGGCATGAATCGCGCGACGTGGGCTTCGCCGTTTCCAGACATGCGGGATACTGTTACTCCGCCTACCCAGCATGCGGCAGCGTTATCGGAATGATGCTCGCGATGTGAGGCCTCGCCGATGATTCGTGCGCTGTTCCAGCGCAGGCGTCCGAAATGAACTGCTAGTGCGATTCCAGCCAACCGGGCGGCTGCAGATGAGCCACAACCTTTGCCGATCGGAAATTCGTTCTGAATCTTCAGTGCCAAGGGGATTGGCTGCTTTCCTTCATTGGCCAGCACCTCTTTATATGTGGTCAGAATCAGGTGGTTTTCGACTTTGCCGCATATATCGGGATCGATACCGGTAGCGACGATTGAGAATTCGTTCGCCTTTTCTGCTCGAATTCGGAGAAAAAGATCGAGAGCCAGAGCCGCAGTGTCGAATGCCGGGCCGAGATTGGCGGATGTGGCGGGAAGGATGAGATTGAATTGGCTCATTCTTGAGTTTTCTTCGGGATCAAAACCATCAACCACGAAGGACGCTAAGGTACACGAAGGACAATAGCCTTTTTAATTGCTTCTTACTTGCTTCTTCTCTCTTGACTCTGTAACCCTTCTGCTCTTGCTGGTTCACGACTTTCTAAGGCACTAAGCACGAAGGGGACCGCTATTTTTCAGCGGAGTGTAGCAGATTGACTACGGCATTCACATTCGGTTCTAAGACCAACGGCGCTCGCTGCTGTGGCTTGGCTGCACGGCTCTCGGTTTCGTAAGGCGTACCTGCGAATAGATCGCCGCGATGAAATTTCAGCGTGAACTCCGAATCCTTTAATAAGTGGCCGGTAAGCACGAGCACAACGAACTCATTCGGCTTAACAATTCCGCGCTCGACCAGCTTTTTTAATCCAGCTAGCGTTACAGCGGATGCTGGTTCGCAGCCGATTCCTTCAGCACCGATCTCGGCTTTCGCTATCGCGATTTCGATCTCGCTCACCTGCTCGACGGTGCCACCAGATTCCTGAATTACTCGCAATGCTTTTTTCCAGGATGCAGGATTACCGATGCGAATTGCCGTGGCCATGGTTTCGGCGTGAACGGGAATGAGTTTCTCGCCGCGGTTCTCGCGAATGGTTCGCACCAGCGGATTTGCGCCCTGGGCCTGGATCACTGAAATCTTCGGCACGCGGGATATAAGTCTGAGCTGCTTCATCTCACGCATGGCTTTTCCGATGGCCGAGGAATTCGCGAGATTGCCTCCCGGCACAATAATGTGATCGGGTATGTACCAGTCGAATTGCTCCAACAATTCGAACGCGACGGTCTTCTGCCCTTCCACACGATACGGATTTACCGAGTTCAGCAAATACACCGGCATCCGTTCGACCACTTCATTCAGAATGCGAACGCAGCCGTCGAAATCTGTTTTGAGTTGGCATGTGATCGCGCCGTAATCGAGTGACTGCGACAGTTTGCTCCAGGAAATTTTCCCATCAGGAATCAGGACCAAGCTGCGTAAGCCACCGCGAGCGGCGTACGCGGCCATCGAAGCAGAGGTATTGCCGGTCGAAGCACAGGCGACCCACTTGTATCCGGCCTGGCGCGCGAATGAGGCGGCGACGGTCATGCCCGTGTCTTTGAACGAGCCGGTTGGGTTCATCCCCTGATGTTTGGCAAATAACTGTTTGACGCCAGCACTTTTTGCGCAATGCGGCAGTTCGTAAACCGGAGTATTTCCTTCCCGGATGGTAATGATCTGATTTTGTGCGATCTCAGGCAGAATTTCGCGGAACCGCCAAACCCCGCTCTGGTCGGCAGGATTGAGGGACGAACGCCGACCACGCCACAGGTTTGTTAATCCGGAGCAATCGAGTCCGCCAGGGCTTTGCACTTCCCACCCGGGGTAAATCAGTTCGAGAAGGTCTCGGCAAGTTTCGCACCGGAAACGATCGGGCAGGGCAATGCGTCCGCAACCGATGCAGCGGAGTTGCGAGATAGTTTTGTGGGCTTGAGTCGCCTGTTCGGCCATTCCCGGTTGTTGGTGCTGAATTTTAGCGAAAGATAAAGAATAGCAGAGGCGATCCCTTAGGCGAGCCTCTGACGAAGGAGAAAAAAGGGCGCCTATTCAACAGGCGCCCTTGGATGCAAGGCTACCGAGTAACCACCACGCTTTCCCGGCTGATAGTTGTGCTGTGCAAGTTCGAATTCACGAACGGATTTCCCGGCACTGAAAATAGATAGCCGTTACCCTGATTCATCGAAAATCCGGCCATGACCGGCTGCGAACCAGCAGGTGTATTACAACCGTTCGTTTGATCCCCTTGGGTGTAGACGAAGGAACCCGATGGATCGACGGCGACTGTGTAGGGAACTAGAATTCCCGGAACATTCGGATCGCTGCACGGCTGCAGCGAAGCCTCCCAACTCGGAACTCCAGTGGATTTGTTCAGTGTCCAGACGGACAAGGTGTCTCCTTCGTCGTCAGCGGTATAGAGGAATTTTCCGTTCGGGTTAATGCCAAGTCGAATGGGATCTTCTGGCGTGCTGTCGGTATTGAAAGTTCGTTCCGGATAGGGCGATCCCGGAAGATTTGTGAGGGTACCGGTTGTCTGGTCAATTTTGAAGGCCGCGACTGCGTCCTGCGGGCCTTGTGCGGCATAGAGATAATTGCCCGTAGGATCGGCCTGCAGATCGTCGGGTTGCGGGTAGCAAAACGAACTGCAGCCGGGATAGGTTGGCACAGGAAATGGACTGCCGACCGGCGTTAAGGCGCCATTCGTCTGGTTTATTTCATACACGGCAATCGCGCCGACGTTTCCTGCGCCATCGACCCCCGCATAGAGATATTTGCCGCTGGGGTGTATAGCCAAGGCTCCTACAGTCGCGGACGGTTCGGCAAACGGACTGCCGGGTACCGGCTTTAATGAGCCATTACTCTGCACCGCGAAAGCGCTGATTTCACCGACCTCACTCGAGTTATTGCTTGTCGCATAGACAAACTGTCCGGAGGGTTGCACAACAACTCGAAGGCCAGGGCCCGTCAGGGGGACCGGTGATCCCGGCGCGTTTGTCAGATTGCCGCTGCTGCGATTAATCACGTACGAGTTCAGATCGTGAGATCCGTCGTTGGCAACGAAAAGGTGATTGCCCCAGTGGTCGGAAGCAATATCAACCGGGCCCCAATGGGCCCATATCGACCCTTGGCTAGTGGGCTTGATCGAGCCAGTCAGAGGATCTACAACGTACTCTGCTATACGGCCGGCTTTGAATTCTGTCCCATAGAGAAACTTGGCTGGAGCTAGATTGTTCTTCGTGACCTTAATATTGACAGTCGTTTTTCCAACTCCGCCACAGTTATCCCAGGCCTGAACTACTGTGCTGTAACTCCCCGGGGGTAAATTGATATTGGTATTAAGACTGTTTGCGCTGATTGTGTATGCGTTGACTCCAGAGGCGGTATAAATCCGCATTGCCGAGATGCCTTTTGAACATGCGGAACTCGAAGCGGAAGCGACGTAGTTAATCGGTGATCCAAGGCTAGTGCCCGGCGCAGGCGATGTGACGGTCACGACCGGTGTAGTCGCCGAAGCCAGAGCTGCTGAACTTACAAGTAGCAGGAAAAATTTGAACGTACGACCAAACATCTTTTCGTCTCCTTACCAGGTGCGCACACTTAGAGAAGAAGCACAGAGACACAGTTGCTCAGAATTTGTGAAATGACAATTGATAAGACAACCGGGAGCCTTAACTCGCATCCGCATATTCTGGTACTTGCGCTTTAAGGTGGAGGCAGAATGTAGAAATCAGATAAGTCGGGGCGGGATTTGGCGGCCAAATCTTGCATTCTGGCTGCTTAACTTCTGAGTTCGCGAATGAAGTTTTTACTTTCGCAGATATTTGTCTGTTTTATTGATCCAATCGGCGCGTGGCGGATGAAAAGTATCGATTGCGAACGTGTCTTCCAGAGCTTCGGCTTTGTGCGGCATGTTCGGAGGAATAGTCAGCACTTCGCCGGCACGTACGACGATTTCCTTCTCGTCGATCCAGAACTTTAAGGCCCCCTCGAAAATACTGCTCAACTGCTCGTTCACGTGGCTGTGCCACGGGACCACGCATCCTTTTTTGAGCAGAAGCCGGGCAAGCATGACTTGTTCGCCGATAATCAGTTGGCGATACAAGAGAGGTGTTACTTCTTCCGTCTCGACCTGATCCCAGGAAAGATGCTTCAGTTCAGCGGTCTTTTTTTTGCGCACGATTTTGCGCGCGATCGTATCCTTCAACGCAATACGGCTAGCGGAAGTTGAGGAGGTGCGTGGTTTTCTAGTGCTTTTCTTTGCCTTCTTCATGCTTTCAAAGTCCTTTGTAAGCTCCGCCATCGACGAGAATCGTTTGACCGGTGATATATGACGCGCGATCGGAGGCGAGCCACACAATCGTATCGGCAACCTCGCGAGGTTCGCCGACCCGCTTCAGTGCGGAATCGTTGGCCCACGCGGCAAAAACTTCGTCTTCACTTTTGAGTTGTGCGGCCGATCTCGCTTTGGCTAATTCTTTCAAACGATCGGTCGCAGTGAAACCTGGGCCGACGTTGTTCACCAGAATGCCGTCTTTGCCGAATTCATTCGCGAGACTCTTTACCAGCCCGACCACCGCAGCACGAACAGCGTTCGACAAAACGAGGTCAGGGACGGGCTGCTTGGTCGAAACGGAAGTCAGCGTGACAATCCTTCCCCATTTTTTTCTCTGCATGTGAGGGATCACTTCACGGGCGAAATACACGGTGCTCAGAAAATTCGCGTCAATTGCCTTGCGCCATTCTTCGACGGTGGCCGCAAGAAATCCTTTGGCTGGGGGGCCACCGGCGTTGGTCATGCAGATATCTACACTGCCGCATTTCTGGGCGACCTGGGCGACGAAGTCGTGGACTGCAGTTGCGTCGGTCACATCGAAAGCACGTGACATCACTTCGACTCCGTAACGTTCGCGAATGGCCTTTGCCGCGGCCTCGAGTTTCTGCGCATTGCGCGCGCAGATCGCCACGCGGCATCCTTCGGCGGCAAAGGCTTGCGCCGTCGCGAGGCCAATTCCCTGGCTGGACGCAGCTATAATCGCTACTCGATCTTTCAGGCCAGTTTCCATAGGCTTTGAATTATAAGGTCATGCAAGCTCGCCGCCCTGGAGTTGGAGGAGCTGCCATTGAAAAAGCTCATCATACCTCTGCTGTTTTCGTTTCTGGCTTCGTCCAGCGTTTTGTTTTCTCAAAGTACACCTTCTGGAACGTTATTAGTGCTTGCGAAGCAGGATCATATTCTCGACATCGTTGATCCTCAGAATTTGAAAGTGCTCGCGCAAGTGCCAGTCGGCGAGGATCCGCACGAGGTGGTTGCCTCGGCAGATGGCACGACGGCTTATGTTTCGAATTATGGATTCGGAAGATACGACACGATTTCAGTTGTGGATCTCATCCGGCAAAGGCGGATGCCGTCGATTGATCTCGGACCGTTGTATGGGCCGCACGGACTGGCGTTCGTTGGTGGGAAGGTGTGGTTCACTGCGGAAGGAGCAAAGGCGATCGGACGCTACGATCCGGAGACGAAAAAGGTTGATTGGATCATGGGGACCGGGCAAAACCGAACGCATATGATCTTCGTCTCCGAAGAGATGCAGCAGATCATAACGACCAACGTAAATTCCGGGACGGTGAGCATCATTGACAAGATGACAAATGCTCCAGCGCCTCCCGTTCCGAATGGTCCAGCGCCTTCGATCATGAGGCAAGGTGTGCCAAACGGACCGCCTCCGCGGTTTGGGAGCGCAGCACCGGGTGGCGACTGGAATGAAACGGTGGTGCGGGTCGGCAATGGCTCAGAAGGTTTCGACGTGTCGCCTGACGGCAAAGAAATTTGGGTAGGGAACGCACACGATGGCACGATTTCAATCATTGATAGAGCGAGTAAATCGGTCAGCGAAACTCTGGATGCCAACGTTCACGGAGTGAACCGGCTGAAATTCACGCGGGATGGGAAGCTCGTGCTTGTCTCGATGTTAGCCGCTTCAGATGTGACGGTGATGGATGCAGCCAGTCACAAGGAAGTAAAGCGCATTCCGGTCGGCCACGGCGCTGGCGGCATCCTCATGCAGCCGGATGGTTCTCGGGCGTATGTGGCGTGTTCGCCGGATGGCTATGTTGCGGTTATAGACTTAAAATCGTTGGAGGTTGTCGGGCACATCGAGACAGGTCGCGGGCCGGACGGTCTGGCCTGGGCAAGCCGGAATTAAGCTTTCATCGCAGGAGCAATCATGAAACGCCATCGCTTTCATCCCGAAACAGAATCCGTGCGCGGCAGCGACAGTCTTGAAAAGCGTCATGCACCGATGCAGCAGCCGATCTATCAAACATCGACTTTTCAGGTGACGGACTCGGACGAGCAACTGCGCGCCACCTCAACCGACATGTTTTATACGCGCTATGGAAATCCGACGAATACGGCAGTTGAAAAGGCGATTGCGGATTTGGAGGGCGCCGACGCAGCGCTGCTCTTTGCCTCCGGAATGAATGCGATCACAACGAGCATTCTGGCGTTGGTGAAGAGCGGCGATCATATTGTTGCGCAGCGGGATATCTACGGCGGAGTGACAAAGTTTCTTTCGACGTGGCTGCCGAAACTTGGGGTTGAAACTACGTTTGTCGATACCACTGACTACGCTCAGTATGAGCGAGCGATTCGGCCGAATACCAAGATTCTGCACCTTGAGTCGCCTACAAATCCGACGGTGCGAGTGGTCGATCTGCGGCGAACTGTTGCAATAGCCCGCAAGCACAACCTTATTACTACGATCGACAGCACGTTTGCGACTCCGATCAACATTCGACCGGCAGAGTTCGGGATCGATGTTGTGCTCCATTCGGCAACTAAGTATTTTGGCGGACACACAGATTTGATTTGCGGCGTTGCCGCGGGGCGGCGGGATTTAATTGACAAAATCCACGAAACTCGCACTACGCTAGGCGGAGTGATGGATCCGCATGCGGCATTTCTTCTGCTTCGCGGAATTAAGACTCTGGCAGTGCGAGTGAAGCAGCAAAACGAAAGTGCACTGCGCATCGCGGAATTTCTGGCGCAGCATCCGAAAGCGCGCTCGGTGAACTATCCATTTCTTAAAGGCCATCCGCAGCACGCGCTTGCAATCGAACAGATGAAGGGCGGAGGCGGCGTGCTGAGCTTTGAAGTTGAGGGCAGCGGCGAAGATGCCAAAAAAGTCAGCGAATCACTGCGGCTATTTACATTGGCTCCGAGCCTGGGCGGGGTTGAATCGCTGGTTTGCCTGCCGGTGCTGACTTCGCATGCAATGATTTCGGCCGAGCAGCGGGCGAAAATGGGCGTAACCGAGCAACTGATTCGGCTATCAGTGGGAATTGAAAACGTGGACGATCTGATTGCCGACCTTGAGCATGCGCTGGCGGCAGTTGTTAGTACTCGAGAGCATGTAGCTGTGGGATAGATGCGCGTGCCGCCGGTCGCATTCTTTGTCACAAGTCGTCTTGAAGAGCCTGTCGTCGTCTAAAATGCCCTGGATGGAGTCTCTTCAGCCATAAAGCAAAAGATTTTGCTACACTTACAGCGCTTTTCAGCCCACTCCAGCAGCGGACGTCTCATCCAAATGTAAGCCTTCGGACGGAGGTCCTTATGAAACGCGCACTGAAAATTATTGGTATCGTGATCGCGATTTTGATCGTGATCATCATCATCCTGCCGTTCGTTATCAACGTGAATACTTTCCGTCCGCGAATTGAAGCCGAGCTGACGAATGCTCTCGGCCGGAAAGTGACGGTCGGGAACCTGAGCCTTTCATTGATCACAGGCAGCCTGGGAGCCGACAACATTGCAATCGCCGACGACCCGTCATTCAGCAACACGCCTTTTATTCAGGCGCAGAAATTGAACGTGGGCGTGGAAGTGCTGCCCCTGATTTTTTCAAAGACTGTGCACATAACCGATTTGACGTTATCTCAGCCACAAGTCAGCCTGCTGCGGGATAAATCCGGTAAATGGAACTTCTCGACTCTTGGCAGCGCGTCCCCGGCGAAGAAAACCGGCGAGGCTCCGCCAGCGAGCGCAGGTCAGCCGCCGGCAGCGCCGACGAGTAATGCAGGGAAACAGCCACCGGCACCAAAGGCAAACCCGAGCACCGCGCCGAATCCGAGCGAAGCGTCGAATCCGAGTTCGCCGCCCTCGATAGAGCAGAACCTGTCCGTGGGGAAACTCAATATAAAAGGTGGAAAGATTACGGTCGCTGATACTGCGGCAAGGTCAAAACCGCATGTCTACAGCAACGTTGATTTAAGCGTGAAAAATTTCTCATACACCTCGCAATTCCCGTTTACGCTGACGGCCGACCTGCCGGGCGGAGGAAATGCCAAGCTCGACGGGACTGCCGGCCCGATCAATGCAAACGACGCGTCGATGACCCCACTGCAAGCAAAAATCGACGTGAAAGGATTTGATGTAGGCGCGTCGGGATTTATTGATCCCAGCAGCGGAATCTCTGGCGTAGCGAACTTCACCGGAACGATAAACTCCGATGGCACCCAAGCAAAGAGCAACGGCGATGCGACCATCGACAGGCTCAAAGTTTCGCCCAAGGGCACGCCGGCGCAGCGCTCGGTGGCAATGAAATACCAGACCACCTATGACATGCCTAAGCAGACGGGAGAGCTCAGCGCAGATGTGACGGTCGGCAAAGCGATTGCGAAGCTCTCCGGCACCTTCGACATGAATGGGGAAAGCATTGCATTGAAAATGAAGTTGAACGCCGACAACATGCCGGTCGACGATCTTGAAACCCTGCTGCCTGCATTTGGCGTGACACTTCCTGCAGGTTCTTCGCTGCAAGGCGGCACGCTTTCCGCGGACCTGACGGCGAATGGCCCGGTAGAGAAGCTCGTCATCAACGGTCCAGTGAAGCTTGCGAACACCAAGCTCCACGGTTTCGACATGGGCTCGAAGATGTCGGCGATCTCGATGCTGGCCGGGCTGAAGACCGGGCCCGACACAACTATCCAGAACTTCAGCGCGAATGTGAATGACTCTCCCGCGGGAATTCAGACGCAGAACATTAATGTGGTAGTGCCTGCGATCGGCACAGTCACCGGTAATGGCAACGTCAGTCCCCAGAACGCGCTGGATTTTAAAATGCAGGCTGCGTTGAGCGGAACCACTGTAAGTGGGTTGACCCAGCTGGCTGGTCTGAGCGGCAAAGGCGCGACGATCCCGTTTTTTGTGCAAGGCACCGCGTCGGATCCGAAATTTGTTCCTGACGTGAAAGGGATGCTTAGCAGCGGCTTGGGGAAGAACCTGGGGAAAGGACTTGGTTCGCAAGTTCCCGGCGGGCAGAATGCGCAGGGTGCGGTGAACGCGATTACCGGCCTTTTCAAGAAAAAAAAGTAACTATTTCAGAGTTATGAAGGCCACACCGTAGCCGGTGAAGTTCACCGTGATCGGTGATTGTGGCGCAATGGTAGTGGGCGAAGGACCAGTGATCGGGCTGGTGCCGGCATCGATCATAACTTCAGTTGCGCTTGAAAATGAACCGAGCGCGCTGGTATCGAGCTTTACAGAGGCGCCCAATCCTTCTCCATTGTTATCGGACGGCGAGGCGACGGCATGATCTGAAATCAGGATCGAGACGCTTCCATCGGGATTGCTCAAGGCCAGCGCTTCGATATCGGCGTCGTCCGAATTTGTAGATTGCAACAGCTGCGCAGTTCCTGATGAGAACTGCGGGAACGTTTGCCCCAGCCAGTAATCGACCCAATAGCTAAGCTGCGTCTGCCCGGTTGAACCATCCAATTCGCCGTACTGCGCGTCGGCGGCAAAATCCCAATGGTAGAGGGCACGGGCACCGGCCTTTCCGACCTGCGAGAAAACGTACGGCCGCCAAGCGGCAAAAAACGCGCTTGATCCACGTTTATCCGCGACGAAAGGCTGGCCCGGATTGCAGGTGCTCATCCCGTTCGCGCCTTCAAAATCCGCATTGACGTTGTTCTCAGTGATCCAGACCGGGACGTTTTTCAAAGCCGGGTTGGTCGCGAGATTGGCATAGATTGTTTGCACGCTGGAGGCAAAGCCAGGCACGGTCGCGAAAAGTTCCGCATCGGTGTCCGTTTGATCGCAGGACGAATAATAGTGGGTGGCGACCACATCAACCGGCAGGCCGGGAGTGACATTTTGCGCGAAAGTTTTCGCCCAATCTTCGGAGCTGCAACATAATTCCATTGCAACATACTTCAACGATGAATCTGCTGATTGCATTGCGGGAACGACTGCGTTGTACATGTTCACGTAGTCGGTCGCGGTCAGGCTGTTGTTGATGCTGGGCTCGTTGTAGATGCCCCAATAGGTTATTTTCTCGCCGGGATATGCGGGAGAAACATGGGTATTGTTACTGGAATCGGTGAACCCGCCGGTATCGTAGTACTCGACTAATTCTTTTGCGTAATTTGCGAATTGCGCGAAGCCGGGATCATTGAAGGCTTTGCTGCTGTCATCGCTGACATACATAAATGGAGGAGCTTTGGCGATCTGAAACTCGGGACTATGATCGCCAACGCCGAGCACCGGCTGCACGATCGCGTCCAGCTTGGTGAAATCCCATGCTTCAGAGGGTGATCCCGCACTACCTTGTGGAACGCCTTGCGACACGCCCTGCAACCTAATATGGTTTGGCTTCAAATTGCCAAGCGGAGTTAGCGCGCCCGGAAAATCCTGAAAGAAGGTGTAATCCCATTCGGCGGGTTGAAACGAAGTTGAGAGTGCGACATCGAAGATACCTGTTTGGGTATTGCTGACGGTCACCGAGGCATTCACCGGTGCTGAAGGCTGCTCCGGAGGCGGCGGGCCATATGTGCTGTTACCGCCGCACCCGGCAAGGATGCCGAGGGAGATGAGTAAGCCCGGCCAGGCAAGCTTCAACATGCTGGATATTTTAATGAATCAGAGCTGGCCTGAGTAGGACTAAACGTATCCCAGGCCGGCGAGACGGTCGTGAATGATTTTTTCTTCCTGCGAACCGTTTCTCGAGGATTTCTTCTCAATATCGGCGACCAGCGAACGTCCCTGCATCGTTTCGGGGATTTCGTAGCCTGCGAGATCGAGCAATGTGGGCGCGATGTCTAACAAGCGCGCGCCCTGATACTCGCCGCTCAGTGGGCAATTCGGAGCGGCAAGAATGAACATGCCATACTGCGCGTGATTGCAGCCGTCGGGTCCGGTGTCGTTTTCCTGCACGTGGACTGCTTTGTGCCCCACGGTCCCGATCGAACGCCAATACAGGCCGCCAAAGTGAACGATCAGATCAGGAGCGACGTTGCGAACGTTACGATAAATTTCTCGCGGCTTGAAGACGAGGGAGTTCAGCGGCCGGCCTTTATCGTCGGTGAGGGCTCCCAACTTAGTTTTCATTTCCTCTTGAAACGACTCGTACTCGGCGGCGGGAATCGCGCCCTCGGGCTCCCGGCCCTGCACGTTGAAAAACACGCGCGCGTAATATCCGCCTTCGCTCCAGACCTTCGTTTTGCTCCAATTCACATTTAGTTTTTCAAATGGAGTGAGCTGACCTGGATATTCATTCAGGACGAGAAGCCCTTCGCGAATCAGCCATTCGTTAATCGCAATTCCGCCATCGAGTCTTTGTGCGCCATGATCCGAAACCACGAGAATCAGCGTGTCTTCAGGCAGCAGTTCGAGCGCTTTGCCAATCTGCTCATCGAGCCACAGGTAATACTCCGGAATCGCACTCTGATAAGGATTTCCCGGCTCGAACTGCACATGCTTCTCGTCGAAATAATTCCAAAACCCGTGGTGCATGCGGTCGAGCCCGATATCGACAAAATGGAAGTAGTCCCACTCCTGCTCTTTAAGAAGCCAGTGCACAACCCTCCACTGCTTGCGGCTCATGCGAAAGATTTCTTCTTTCAGCCAGTCCTTGCGATCGGTGCGGAAATTTTTTACATCGACCGGATATTCGCCCACAAGTTCGTTGATCTTCATCTTGAAGCTGGCCGGGTGCGTGAAGTCGTTCTTCGTCGTATCCGGCGTAAGAAAACACCCAATGCTGATTCCGTTGATGCGCCGCGGCGGATAGTTGGGCGGCACTCCCACGATGATTGAACGTTTCCCTTCGCGAGCCAGCTGGTCCCAGATTGCGAGTGACTTGATGGAAGCCGAGTTCGCGAAACCAAGCTTGTCGTAGGAATGATCGACGCGGTTGCGAAATCCATAGACGCCAAGCGAGCCCGGATCCTGGCTGGTACACATGCACATCCACGCCGGCACGGTGATGGGCGGAGTTACACTTTCAAGCTGGCCGTAAACGCCTGCGTCCATCAGACGGCGCAGATTGACGAGCCGTTCATCTCCGAAGACGATCTCCGGCGCGGCGCAGTCGAGGCCCAGTACACAAATTTTCATCAGAGCAGCGCCATTCCTTCCATCGATTTCGGGACTGGAACTTCTAAATAATTCAAGATCGTCGGCGCAAGGTCAATGAGGCGAGGATTTCTCCCGTTTTTGGCAAAATCGGCCAGAAGTGGGGCACCCTGCACAAAACAGATTCCCGGTACGGATTCGGGATCAATAATGTGATCTCCACTCCAGCGCCTTGTATTGTCTTCGATCATAGAATTCGCAAATCCGCCGACCGCGCTTTGCCACGATACGCGAAATCCAGGGCAGAAATTGACGAGCAGGTCAGGTGCGTTCACGGTGTACGGCCCCGAGTAAAGCTCTTCACGGCGCGAAACCTTTCGAATTGTCGTGCGCTGCGTGGCTGTGTCAGCAAAGCCCGCGAGTCCTGATTGAATCGCATTGCGCACGCGTTCTGCTTCGGTTCCTTCTTCGAGAATCCCTTCGCGCTCGCGGCCTTTAAAGTTTAAATATATTCCTCCCAGTCCGACGGCATAAGCATAGCTTCGCGACCAATCGATGTCGCCGGATGCAATGCCCGGACCTTCGCTGAGCGTCTTACCATTTTTGACTGCAAGCAAGCCGTTTTGCCAAAGCCATGTGTTTGTGTCGAAAGCGCGCCGGAATGTATTAAAGCCGTGATCGGAGAGCACGATCAATAAGGTATTCTCGTCGAGCTTGTCCAGCACTGGGGCAAGCAGCTTGTCACAACCCGCATAGTGCTCCTCAATCAGCGTAGAAAAATCTCCAGCGAGATCAGGCTCGTATCCCGGATGCTCTGGATCGCGAAATCGCCAGAGCATATGCTGAACGCGATCGGGGGTGTCGTAAAGAAGGAAAAAGAAGCCTTCCTTGAAGCGAGCGAGTTCGAATTGCATCAGGCGCTCGCGTTCCTGGATTATCAGTTCGCATTGTGCGAGATACGCTCGTTCATCGAAACGGTCATTACTCAGGCCATTGTGGTCCTCGGCCATACCCAAGGTGGAGAAAAGTCCGATTTCGGTTACCAAATCTTTGGCGTAGTTAGCGGGGGATGAAACTGGAAAAAGCGGCGCGGCAGGATCGAAATTCATTGCTGAGACATAAAACTCAATAGTGGGCGCGATCTGCTTCACGTAGATACGCGCGATCCCGGTCACGGACTGCAGCATCGACAGCTTGAACTTAAAGCGGACCCACTCGCTCCATGATCTCTCTTTGAGTTCAATTCGCTCAGGAGTGCCGCCGGTGTCAATTTTCAGTTTCCGCTGGTTCCGATCCGCGCGGACCGTGATTTCGCACAGTGCGTCTGCGGCGGGCGACTGGCGCGTAGTCCGTGGTCCGATAACGTGCGTCTTCAGATGTTCGCCGGGGCCGAGCATGACAACCTGTTCGCTCTCGCGCGCCTGTGTATTTCTGTCCTGCGTGTAAAACGTGCCTTTGTTTTGCGCACCGCGAAGGTCGGGAACTCCGACGCCGGACAGTATTCGTCCGTTCAACTCATCTGGCGGAAATGTGCATGGACAGCGGAGCACGACGCTCGGCACACCCGCTCGCGTGAGTGCGGCCCACAGCGGCTCTCCTCTGCGCTGATTCACGACACGCGGCGGGGAGAAAGCATTTTTAGGACGCTCGAAGTGGCTCAGCGCGGCGTCGGGCAAGTAAGTCTGGGGGTCGCGCGAAATGAAGTCGAAAATTCCGTGCCCGCCGGGGTTCGTTCCCGTTGCGAACGACGACCACGCGACAGGAGTCTGCGCAGGATACGTGGTTTTGATTCGCGAATAGAATCCGGATTGCCGGATGCGCGCCAGGTTCGGAAGTTCGCCGCGTTCGAGCATCGACTCGACAATCGTAGGCTCGAGTCCATCGAGTCCAATCACGATTACTTTTTTTCGCAATGAATCGCCTAGGAGGAAGTTTTCGTGCTGTCTTGCTGCTCGGCGGGGTCGGGAGATTTTTGTGTCAATCCGAATAGCTTGCAGAACGTGGCGACGACCTTGTTCCAAAAAATTAAAAGAAAGCCGACGACGCTGGCGATGCCCGAAGTGACCGTCATTACCTGATCGGGGCCGCCGTAAAATGCAAGTAGAAGATGCATGAAATCTCCGCTGAGAACGTTACCTCAATTTTACGGGAGTTCTGGCCGGAATTCTAATGGCGAGCGGGGAACCGGAGACATATCACTGGGGCGATAGATCCGGCGCCAGGCTCGCAATCGCCGATTTGCCCTGGGGAGTGTTCGCCAAATTGTTCAGTTCGCGAGGATCAGACTTCCAGTTGTAAATCTGCGCGCCCCATTTTTCGTGCATGATCCAGTGCCATTCTGGCGACACCACGGATTTCATCCAGCCATCAGTAGCAATCGGGATTTTTCCCTGCATGGCCCGGTCGGCGGCGACGATGGTATTGGTTTGAGGAAGCTCGGAAATTACGTCAGGTGAGTGCGCGGATTTGCCGCTCCAAAATTCGGCGAGTGAGGGTCCGGGGAAGTTCTGGTTTGAAGCGATCAAATCGCTGACCGTGCTGGCGATGGCCGTATTCGAAACCGGCTGCTGAACTCGAATCCCTTCGGGAATGTGGCCTGGCCACGAGATGATCAGCGGCACGTGCACCAACTCCCAATAGAGAGCCGCGCCGTGGAAGCTCAGGCCGTGATCTCCGAGCGATTCGCCGTGATCTGACGTAATGATCACAATCGTGTTCTTCAGTTCGTCTTGTTGATCCAATCCATGCAGCAGCTGGCCGATGTAGTCGTCGGTGTACTTTATTCCCGCGTCATACTCACCGATTGTCGTTCCCTGATCCCATGCTGGTTTCGGATATCCCACCGGGCCGCCGTATCCGAAGTGAACGTCTAAGTAATTCAACATCGCAAAGAACGGATGCTGCCGGTCGTGCGCAACCCAGCGCAGAGTTTCGCGGTTCACTTCATTGGCACGTTTGCGAATTCCATAGATTCCGCCGTAGTCGCCGGAACCCTCGGAATCTTTATCGAGCCAACTGCCGAGGCCGAGATAGCGAAATGCGCGGGTGAACTCGCTCTTTTGGCTACGATTCATGTAAAAGCGGGCGAACTCGCGGCCGAATTCCGTACGCACGAAGGAGTCGCCGACGCCGTCGAAATAGTCTTCGAAATGGATGAAACCGCGGCCGAGGCCGACGTTGCTGGTGAAATAAATTCGATTCGCGGAAAACGCTCCGGTTCTATATCCAGCCTTTTGCAGGGCTTTGCCTAAAGTGGGCAGGCCGTTGAGGCTAGAGTTCCCCCAGCCAAGCCATGGCATCGGCCTCACGTTTCCGAGTCCGTGCTGGTGAACCGCGCGACCGGTCACGAGGGAGGCGTGCGATGGCAAGCTCCACGAAGAAGGCGCGATCGCGTTTTCAAACAACACACCGCGCTGCGCGAGCTGATCAAGGTTCGGGCTGGTCTCACGTAAATATCCGTAAGAGGAGAGGTGGTCGGCGCGAAGTGTGTCGACAACGATGAGGAGGACGTTTGGCGACCCCGCAGCTGCCGCCGGGAGGTGAGAAGTTGCGTATTGTTCGTGGATCCACTGGCCACCTTGAATTCCGATGAATGTTGCTCCGAGGAGAAGGATGAGCCATAGCAGGGAGCGGTTCCAGATGCGAAGGGCAATAGGTTCGCGTTTGCCAAACCAGCGGTTGAATGCGACGGCGGCACCCAAAGCAAATATAAGGGCCGCGCGGCGGTAGAAATGGCCGGTAAGCATCAGCCAGTCGTATGCCGTGAGAAAAACCAGAATAAAGGCAAGGACCCGAACCGCTGGTAATCGCGAGAAAATGCGCCAGAGAAGAACGATGCAAAGTGCAATCAGGAGAAAGAAGCAGAGGTCAACGACCGGCGCGATCCACAAAATCTCTTTTGAGACGTGCATTACTCGCGACCACTGCGCCCAGTTGATGCGCTGAAAAATCAGAAGGCCGATCCCTTCGCCGACCCCTGCAAAAAGGCCGAACCAAGCGGCTGCCTGCAAAAGCAATACTGGCCGCGAGCAATGATTTTGTGAGACCTGCCGTGATTCACGCGCGGGAGCTATTAGCGCGCCAGGAGAAGATGAGGGCATTTTCAGCCAGTTTAGCAGGAGCTTTTAAATAGAATAGGGTTCCACATGGGAACCACTTCGGCGGTTCAGCCGGCATCTGGGCAACGCGAGCGCTTCTCAGTGGTAGCGTTGTTCCTCCTGCTCGGCGCGGGATTTCTTCTCCGATTGCGGCTGGCGTGGATCACATTCCTGAACCCGGACGAAGCCCTGCATTACTACCTGGCGCAGCAGCCATCGCTAAAGCTGGCCTATCAAGCGAGCCTGACTACGGCACATCCGCCGCTGATGATTATTTTTCTTCATTATTGGGCCGCACTCGGGCGATCGGAATTGTTTCTTCGCTTGCCGTTTGTTGTCGCTGGAACTTTGTTTTGCTGGGTGATGTTTCTTTGGGTTGGAAAGGTCGCGAATCATTGCGCTGCATGGTTCGCGTTGGCTTTGTTTGCGTTCTCGCCACCGCTGATTTCGCTTTCGGCAGAAATCAGGCAGTATGCGTTCCTGCTCGTATTTTGTGCCTGCTGTCTTTATTTTCTTGAGCGGGCGGTGAACCAGAGTTTAGCTAAGGAGATGGCGCTCTCGGCCGTATTCCTCTGGCTGGCGCTGCTCACCCATTATTCGGCGGTGATCTTCGCCATAGCAATCGGCTTTTACGCGCTCATTTCTTTTTTGCGGAGAAGAGTGCCGTCTTCGGTGGCTGCAGTCTGGTTGGCCGGACAAGTTATTGCACTCGCGATTTGCGCCGTTCTGTTCAAATCACAGATTTCGAAGCTGCGGCAGCTCGGAGTTCCATCCGAAATTGCCGCGACCTGGCTTCGCGGCTCAATTTTTCATCCAGGCGAAGATCACCTATTAACCTTCGTCTGGAGCAAGAGCCTTCGGTTGTTTCGTTATTTCTTCAGCAACGGAACTATCGGCCTGTTTGGATGGTTGTTGTTTCTGCTTGCGCTCGTGCTGCTCTTCTCGAAATGGCGGAAGGCCAATTCCAAGGACGGCCGCGGCGCGCGTGAACTGGCCGGACTATTGCTGTTGCCATTCGTCATTACGCTCTGCGTGGCGATCGCTGGAATTTATCCGTACGGGGGAACGCGACATGATGTGCTTCTCGCGATGTTCGCACTCCCGGCAATTGCAATCGGGCTCGATTACACCCCGATCAACCTGAGACTCTCGAACTGGTTAAAAGCAGCGCTCCTCGGCTGCGCTCTCCTGGTTGGCAATTTTTTCCCGTCTCCCACTGGTCCTTATATTCGTCCTCGCAATCAGAGGCGCGAATTGATGCGGGAGGCACTTAATTCATTGCCGCCGAATTCAATAATTTTTACGGACGATCAGGGAAGTATGGTGTTGAACTATTACCTGTGCGGCGAGAGTATGGCGTTGCCGTTCGCGTCGCAACAGCAATCATTCTTGCGCCTGCGATGTGGCAATCACGACGTGTTGGTTGCAAGCGGAACTCAGGCCGGATTTGATCGTGCGAGGTTCCCTGCCCTATTAGCAAATACGTGGCAAGAACTAAAGTCTTCGTACCTGCTGTATCTTTTCCAATCCGGCTGGATCGATGATAAAGAGGAAGAGTGGCGCACCGAGTTGCGACGGTCGGGTGGAGTTCCAACAAATTTTGGCGCAAATATTCTTATTTGTCCGATAACGCAAGGCGCAGTCCCGTATCCCCTAGACCTATCACTAACTGAAGGCCAAATGACTCATAAGCAGACACTCTTCGTTATGGTTATGCTCGGCAAGCCCGGGGAGAGTCGGCGAACTTCGCAGTTAAAGGCTTTTGATCCCGATCTTCCGTAGGCTCAACATAATTGTTGACCAAACGTCGTATCCCATCTTTAAGGAGTACGACGTGGAAGTTGATCAAGATTCCGAGCGGGAGATTCAGAAGACGCAAATGAGAGAGTAGTTGCGCTTCGTCAACCGGATGGAGGGTGTCTTTACATTTGAGTTCAACCGCGACTCTCCCGTCGACGACTATATCTGCGCGAAATCCACAGTCTAACTTGACGGCTTCGTAAATCAGAGGCACGGGCCTTTGACGGTCAACGATGTGGCCGAGCTTAGTTAATTCATACGTCAGGCACGCTTCGTATGCAGATTCCAGCAGACCAGGCCCGAGCTTGCGGTGAACCTTGATTGCTGAACCGATTATATCGCTCGTGAGAGTGCGGTCGGACACGCGAAAGATTCCAACCGCAGAGCTCGCCGGGCTAACAGAAAGATCGCAGAGTAAGCCCGTTTTGGGAATTATCACAACTCACGCACTTCCGGCAGCTATGGTCGGATATTGTTATTCTCGGCGAACCCAGGGAAACTCCGCGAAGTCTGCGGTTAAACGCTTCTGACTCGAAGGAACTTGACGCTGCTTACCCTAGAAATCTCAGCCAGGTAACTCCGATGGCCAGCGTTGCCAGAGTCACAGGAATGCCAACTCGAGCATAGTCGGCAAAGGTAATTTCAACTTCGCTCCGTGCCTTCTCGGCGACAATAATATTTGCGATAGAACCAGTAATGGTAAGGTTCCCCGCGAGCGTGCTGGCCATGGCCAGCAGCAGCCAGAAGTGGGTTGCATTCTGAAATTGCGGGACGAGGTCTTTGAGCAACATCACGGCAGGCACATTGCTGACGAGATTCGAGAGCAGAGCGACCACTCCGGCAAATATCCATTCATTGTGCAAATTCAATTGCTCAGATGCCGAGAGCATCTGTTGCGCAATGCCCGCCTGTTCGGCTGCGCCGATGATCAGAAAAAGCCCTATGAAGAAGACCAGCAGCGGCCAGTCAATCTCCTTGTAGATTTTTGCCGGGTGCACTGAGCGACGGATCAGGAGCAGCGCTCCGCCGATTGCCGCAACCAACGCAGGGGACACGCCGGCAAAAAATCCAACGAGCACTCCGGCAAGAACAATGAGTGGGAACAGCAACCGAGGCGGGTTGCGCGGGGCCGAGACTCGGACCTCAATAGTGCCTGGTTGTCGCACCTTCGCCTGACTCCGGCCCGGGTAGAGCCAACGCAATACCGCCCAGTCAACGAAAAGCCCGATGATCGCAATCGGCCCCAGCGCTGAAATAAAGTGGCGATAACCGATCCCTGAAATCGACCCAATCAAAATATTTTGGGGATTGCCAGTGATCGTTGCTGTGCTGCCGATGTTCGACGCGGTCGCGAGCGCCAGCAAATACGGCGTTGGCCGTTTGGAAAAATGACGGCAAATTGTTAGCAGCAGCGGCGCCATCATCAGACATACGACGTCGTTGACGAGAAATGCCGAAAGGATTCCGCTGGTGAAGATCACACCCGGCAAGAGATGCGACGGAGAAACAAACTTCACTACAAGCCGCGCAATCCATTCAAAAAATCCGGCAAAGTGCAGGCTGGAGACGATGAGCATCATCGAAGCGAGCAGAACAATGGTCGCGTAATCAATGCTGTGAATGCCCTGCGCCGGAGTGATGACGCGGAACGCGAACATCAGCGCCGCGCCAATCACTGCAGCGGCGGGCCGGTCGATCTTCGTCCCGGGAAAGCGCCCAACAGCGAAGACCAGATAACTGGCCAGAAATATGCCGTAGGCGAGCAGAAGGTGGACTTGGGGGCTTGAGACGAACGCCGCTACCACGCGGACAGCTCCAGCGCGGAGGGCATGGGACAGAAAACCCGGACGCTTTGGTCACTCGCGAGTATTACGGCGGGGTCTTGCAAGGTTGCGACTTGCGTCGGATGCATGACAAATTTTGTCATGTTTGCCCAGCCTAGGCCATGACGCACTTTACGCAGTCCCTTTGTAATCAGCTGCTTGATTTTTTGCACGCAATGGCAGAAAACATGCACGTCCTAAAGGTGCATGGACCATTAGCCCGATTCGCCTGAACCAAGGAGTTAGTTATGGCGTGGACACCGCGGCAACATCCGAGATTCAAAGCTGCGCTTCCGATCGAACTTCGTCCGAAGGGTGTCAGCGCGCCGCTGCGTACTCAAACCGCAGATGTTGGCTTGGGCGGTTGCTATGTCGAGATGGTCTTTACGCAGGAAGTCTCAACGCCGGTCGAAATCACGATGTGGATCGGCGAGACCAAGATCTCTGGCGCGGGGCAGGTCGTCAGCAAGCACCCATCATTTGGAAATGGCCTGAAGTTTACGAATCTTTCAAAAGACGGCAAAGAAGCCTTGGCGCGCTACCTTGAAGCGCTCAAACCTAAGGGCTTGATGATGCAGGATTCGCCGAATCCGGGCTCTACGGGGCGGCTAAAGTAATCTCGCAATCCGCCAACCGAGCCAGCGCCGCCAATATCTGCAACTCACAAGGCAGCTCTTCTCAGGCCTTTCACGTTTGTTTTTGATTTTTCTGATCGGTTTCTCTTGGGTCGCCCAACATCGAGCGCGCGAGTTCAAGCAGAGCTTCTGGCTCATGGCTTGAAAGGTCATGGTTAGCAAAGGTACAGCGTGCGCCCACGCTCGCGTGGAGATAAATGATTGGGACTTTTTCTGTCGCGTTCTTAATGGAGGACGCAACCTTATCGCAGTCAATTGCGCTGTCCCCGACTAAAATGGCGGCCGAAACATTCGGGAACAGGTGAAAAAGATCTAAAGCCTCACGTGTGGAGTGGGCAGTTAGAACGTTGAACTTGCCTGTTTCCAGGACGAGTTTTCGCACGGAGAGCGCTTGCGAGGGCTCCGGTTCAGCGACGAGCAGGGTAGGTCTGGGCATAAAGCGACGAAGTTAGATGACGGAACTCGCGAGTGTGGCGAAATAAAACGAGTGCTCGTGAAATCGCGAAAGATACACGAAACCTGCAAAACATAAGCCTCGCGGTTACAGGAATCCATGTATAGCGCACATCGGGAGGTGGGTTGATAATCGTGGATATTTCACTAAGTTCGCTTTTGTTGACCCCATTTATGGGTCGTCATTGAAGCTTTTGTTTTCCACTTCGCTCATGCCTGAACCGAGCACTTTAACTAAGCCTAGTAGGCCCTCAATTCACCGCGAAGATATTTTTCGGCGCTTGGTCGATTCGGTGACCGACTACGCGATCTTTCTGCTTGACGTGAATGGAAACATAGTTTCGTGGAACCCCGGGGCAGAGCGGCTGAAGGGGTACAAAACCGATGAAATCATCGGTAAACACTTCAGCATCTTTTACACCGCCCAAGATCTTGCCAGCGATAAACCGACGCGTGAGCTGAAAATTGCGGCCGAGGTGGGCCGTTTTGAAGAAGAAGGCTGGCGTCTTCGCAAGGATGGCAGCAGCTTTTGGGCCGGTGTGGTCGTCTCGCGCATTCACGACGAACAAGGGCGGCTGATCGGTTTCGGCACGATCACTCGCGATCTGACCGAGCGCAGGCACGCCGATCTGCGGTATCGCCTGCTGATTGAAAGCGTGACGGATTACGCAATCTTCTCCATGGATCCGCGCGGCTATATCACCTCCTGGAACCACGGTGCGCAGCGAATTAAGGGCTACAGGGCAGAAGAGATCATCGGGCAAAATTTCTCGCGTTTTTATACGGAAGAAGACCGCGCCGCGGCTCTCCCCCAGTATGTTCTGCGAACGGCGGAACAGACCGGTCACTTTACCGGAGAGGGTTGGCGGGTGCGCAAAGATGGATCGAAATTCTGGGCGAGCGTTGTGGTCACGCCATTGCGCGATGAAGGCGGGGAGTTGTTCGGCTTCTCGAAAGTCACGCGCGATATGACGGACCGTAAACTGCTACTGGATGAACTCCAGCGTCACTCGAAAGAGCTAGAGCTTCGCGTGCAAGAACGCGACCAGAGTAATGCCGAACTCGAAGCTTTTGCGTATTCCGTATCACACGACTTGCGGGCTCCGCTGCGCGCGATCACAGGCTTTGCCGAAGCGCTCAAAGAGGAGTGTGAAGGACAATTCAGCAACGAAGGACGCGAGTTCCTGGCCGAAATCACCGGCGCTGCGGAACGCCTGAATGGCTTGATACAAGATTTGCTGGAGTACGGCCGAGTTGGACGAATTAGCATGCCTCTGGCATCCGTCAACCTGCTTGATGCCATCCATGAAGCGAAGCGCGATCTGGGCGGACTACCGCCCGGATTGCTGACGATTGCAGTACCTAAGGAATTGCGCGTACGAGCGTATCCGCAAGTTCTGAAACAAGTGATCTCCAATTTGCTTTCAAATGCAATCAAATTCCGGAGAGAGAATTCAAGCCCCGAGGTGTCTGTAGTCGCCGAGACACAAGGCGACACGGTGCGCCTCAATGTTCGCGACAATGGCATTGGCATCGCCCCAGAACACCAGGCGCGTATTTGGAATGTCTTTGAAAGACTGCACGATCGTGAAGCCTACGCCGGAACCGGAATAGGCTTGGCCATCGTGAAACGCGCGATGGCCAGAATGGGCGGCACATGCGGCGTCGCTTCAAAGCCAGGCGAAGGCAGCACATTCTGGATAGAGCTACCACAGGCGAATGAAAAGTGAGATCCGAGATTAAGGGGCCGCAACAAATGCAAAATGAATCGGTGTTGCTCGTTGAAGATGACCCATCCGATTTCCGTTTAATTCAACGGGCCTTCAACAAGCTAGGTGAACGCTTTGAGATGTTCCGCCTGACTAACGGCGACGAAGCAATCGCATATCTTTCCGGAGATGATCCCTATGAGAACCGCGGAGCGCACCCGATGCCTTCAATGCTCCTGCTTGATCTGAAGCTTCCGCGACGTTCCGGGTTCGAGGTGCTAGAGTGGGTGCGGCGCCAAAGCTCAGCTTTGAGCAGATTGCCTGTCGTCGTTCTCACCTCCTCACGCCACTCGGTCGATATAAATCGTGCTTATGATTTGGGAGCAAATTCATACCTGGTCAAACCCGCAACTAACAGCCAACTGGAAGATCTGGCTTCACAGTTTCGCAACTACTGGATGAGCCTTAATGAATTCCCCAGCCTCGCCGAACAACCCAGAGGAATGAATGACTGACGCTACTTTGCGAACCATCCTTCTTGTTGAGGATGAACCCACGGATGTTGCCTTAATGACGCGCGCGTTTGAAAAAGCTCGGGTGATGAATCCGGTTGTCCATCTGGTAGATGGGGACGAGGTATTGCGCTACCTAGCAGGAAAGGGCGAGTACGCCGATCGTGTGAAGTACCCATTGCCTGCGGTGATACTACTGGACTTGAAGTTGCCGGGAGCTACTGGGATGCAAATCCTGCAATGGATGCGCGTTCAGGGCGAGATCAGACGGATTCCGGTAGTGGTTTTGACTTCCGACGAAAGTCCGAAGACCATTGATGCCGCTTACGACTTGGGCGCCAACTCCTATCTGGTGAAGCCCGGGAACCCGGCAGAGGTCTCGCGGATGGTGCAAACCATCCAGCAATACTGGATCAAGCTGAATGAGCCTCCCCAACTTGTAATGCGAGCTGAGGCAGAGTAAGCAATCGCTTCGCGGCGAGGGATGCCGCAAGTCGGGGATTTTTAAAATTGTGTGCCAATCTACAAAATCGTGCGCAGGTTTCCCTCGCGCCGCGTAATCCGTTCACGATCGAGATATTCAAGTAAAGGAATCGCGTATTTCCGGCTGACTCCGGTGAGGTCTTTAAAGCCGCCGACGTCAATCTTCGTCGAACGTGTCTTGTGCGTGGCGATTGCCTTCCGAAGATCCGCCAGGGCAGATTGATGGAAGACCAGATCGTCGGATACTTTCACCAGAGTTTTTTCACGAAGCAGCAACGTGACGATTTTCTGTGCGCGAGTTCTGTCAATCTTTAGTCCCGCCAATACATCCTTGAGCGCAGGAACTTTTAGTCCAGCTGATGCGAATGCCTGCTCGATTGTTTTGCGCGATTCCGATTCCTCGTCTTTCAGGACGACGCTGCGGCCGGGCAGATGAACCAGATCGCCTGTGAGAGCGAGCGTGCGATTCTTGATCGCATCGTCCAGTGCTCCGGCGAAGACTTCACTGGAAAGCCGGGATTGATCGCGAAGTTCCTCTTTAGAAAGCCCAGACTTGAGCGGATCGCGCTTGTGAAATTCCGAAACCAGCCGGCAGAGAGTGGCAAGGGCATTCTGGAAGTCCTGCGCCGAGATGAGTAACTCGCCGTGCTTCACGATGGTGCGGTCTGAAGCAAGCTTGCTGGTGTGCGATAGAAGCTGCTCGCGAGTGCGGCCGGTCTCGGCGATGAACTGGGCAAGTGTGACGCCGTCTTGGCCGTTGCGCGAGATACGTGCAAGAAGTCGAGCATCGAATGGTGCCGCCGAGAGCTCTTTTAAAAATTGAATTCTGCGGTCGACTGGCATTTTCACGGGCACCGAATCCAGAACAATGCCGCCGCCGATCGTTACTACAGGCGAAAACTGGCGGATGATGAAACGATCTCCGGGAATGAGTAAAACCGGTGATGCAAGCCGGAGTTGTGCGAAAGCGGTGGTGCCGGGCTTCAGCGGAGTAGATTCGTGAAGCTGGACGGTCGCAACCGTTTCTGATGCGAATGCATGAAAGTGCACTCGCGCGGCGTTCTTCAGCGCTTTGGCAGATGGCAGCAACGAGAGTTGGACGTCTAGCCGGGAAGAAGTCTGAAGCAGGCCCGGGGACGCCAGCACCATTCCTCGTTCGAGTTCCTGCTTTTCAACTCCGGCGAGGTTGAGGGCGGTGCGCTCTCCGGCAACGGCTCGGTCTTCGATTTTGCCGTGAACCTGAACGCCTCGAATTCTGACCTTCTTGCCGGAAGGGAAAAGTTGCAGCTCATCCTCTTTTCGGACCGCGCCCGCGAGCAGAGTTCCAGTAACAACGGTCCCGAATCCCTTCATGGTGAATACGCGGTCGATGGGAAGGCGGGTGATGGCGCTCGAATCCCGGGCGGAAATTTGTCCGGCGAGGCGCCCGAGGGCTTGCTTCAATTCTTCGAGTCCGGTGCGGCTCAGGGAACTGACGGGAATGATCGGTGCATTTTCGAGGAACGAGCCGCGCAGGTAATCTTCGATTTCGAGCCGCACAACTTCGAGCGTTTCGGAGTCGACCAGGTCGGACTTCGTCAGGACGACAACTCCATGCTGGATTCCGAGCAGACGGCAAATATCGAAGTGCTCGCGGGTCTGCGGCTTGATCCCTTCGTCGGCGGCGATGACGAGCAGAACGAGATCGATTCCGCCAACTCCGGCCAGCATGTTTCGTACGAAGCGCTCGTGACCGGGAACGTCGACGAATCCGAGGCGCAGGTTTTCGCCGTTCTCGGCGGACAATTCGAGGTGCGCAAAGCCGAGATCAATGGTTATTCCGCGGCGCTTTTCCTCTTCCAGACGGTCGGCATCGATACCCGTGAGAGCCTTGACCAGCGCGGTCTTGCCATGGTCGATGTGGCCGGCGGTGCCGATGATGATGGATTTCATGGAAAGCTCAGTATAGCTGCGCAAGAAACGCCGATTTCACAGCAGAGATCGCCCAGTACGCCGAAAATTGGGGGCCGATTTCGTTCTCGGCGGTGAAATGCTTTTGGCTTTCGCGACCTGTCCGAAAATGCGACAATATAGCTTCCCTACATGACTACTGCCGCCCTGGACATCACTCCACAAGTCCTGCGTGACCATGGACTCACTGCGGAAGAATACGACCGTATCAAATCGCTGCTCGGCGGCCGCGAGCCTACCCTGACCGAACTCGGAATTTTCAGCGTGATGTGGAGCGAGCACTGCTCGTACAAATCTTCGCGAGTGCACTTGAAGCGGCTTCCCACGCGCAGCCGGCATGTGCTGCAAGGGCCCGGGGAGAATGCGGGAATCATCGACATCGGCGACGGCTGGGCGTGCGCTTTCAAGATCGAATCGCACAATCACCCTTCGTTTGTTGAACCGTTTCAGGGAGCGACAACGGGCGTTGGCGGAATTCTTCGTGACATCTTCACCATGGGCGCGCGGCCGGTAGCTGTAATGGATTCGCTCAGGTTTGGGCCGATTAAACCAAAGTCTGACGGCGAGGGCTCGCGCACCCCAGAAGCCGGCCAAACCACACAATCTGATATTCACCGCAATCACTCGATCCTTGAAGGCGTGGTCAGCGGGATTGCGCATTACGGTAACTGCTTTGGTGTTCCCAATGTTGGCGGAGAAACCAAGTTCGAGCCCTGCTACTCGGGAAACCCTTTGGTGAATGCGTTCGCGCTCGGGCTGGTTCGCAAAGACCAGATTTTTTATGCGAAGGCCGCGGGCGTGGGTAATCCCGTGATTTACGTGGGCGCGAAGACAGGCCGCGACGGTATTCACGGCGCAACCATGGCCAGCGAAGAGTTCAGCGAAGAGTCGGAGGCGAAGCGTCCAAATGTGCAGGTTGGCGATCCGTTTCTGGAAAAGCTGTTGCTCGAAGCTTGTCTCGAAGCCATGCAAACCGGCGCCATCATTGGCATTCAGGATATGGGCGCTGCCGGCCTGACTTGTTCGACGTGCGAGATGGGCGCGCGTGGACAGGTGGGGATTGAGATCGAAATGGACCGGGTGCCGCAGCGCGAAACCGGCATGAACGCGTACGAGATCATGCTGAGTGAATCGCAGGAGCGCATGCTGCTGGTGGCGCAGAAGGGACGCGAACAGGAAGTCTACCGGGTCTTCCAGAAATGGGGACTCGACGCGGTTGAAGTCGGCAAGGTGATCGGCGAGAACACGATGCGGGTGCGGCAGCACGGCGAAGTTGTCGCGGAAATTCCGAACACCGCGTTAACCGATGATGCCCCGGTGTACAAGCGCCCAATGCAGCGTTGGGAGCCGCCAGTCTCTCGCGAGATGCCGGAATATGTAAAGCTCGGTGCGAAGTCCGATTGCACGGATGATCTCAAGCACCTGCTCGCGAGCGAAAACATCTGCAGCAAGCGATGGATTTATCAGCAGTACGACTCGATGGTGCAGACGAATACCGCTGAAGGTCCGGGCGCTGGCGATGCAGGAGTGATCCGCATTAAGGGCTCGAAGCGCGGTCTTTCGATGGCGCTCGATGGAAATGGGCGCTGGTGCTATCTCGATCCGAAGCTCGGCGCGATGCACGCCGTGGCCGAAGCCGCGCGCAATGTAGCGTGCTCGGGAGCGGTTCCGGTTGGTGCGACGAACTGTCTGAACTTTGGGAATCCCGAAAAACCGCCGATCATGTGGCAGTTCTCGCAAGCAATCGATGGAATAACGAAAGCCTGCGAGGAGATCGAGATTCCAATCACCGGCGGGAACGTCAGCTTCTACAACGAAACGCTGGGTGTGGGAATTTATCCAACGCCGGTGCTCGGCGTGGTGGGGATTCTGGATAATTCGAGCAAAGCATTGTTCCCGCACTTCCGTGAAGCTGGACGCGCAGTCATGCTGCTGCGCGGCTCCGAGTCCGGCGATGCCACGGACGCTGAGGTCGAGTTTGGGTCATCTGAATACGCGAAGGAAATTCTGGGTGAGCTTTGGGGATTTCCTCCAGCGCTGGAGTTGGAGAAAGAAGCTGCGCTGCAGAAGGCGATTATTGAGCTGATTGGCGCGGGTTTGATCGAGTCGGCGCATGATTGTTCGGAAGGCGGGCTGGCGGTGTCGTTGGCGAGGTGTTCGTTCGGCAAAGGAATTGGGTGCTCAGTGGATTTGAATGCCAGTGAGCTTGCACCGGAATTTGTGCTATTTGGCGAGGATGCGAGCCGGATCATTATCTCCTGCGACGCAGCCAATGGGGCGCGAATCAAAGAAGTGGCGGAGAAGCACGGCATTTTTGCAGATCGGCTGGGCGAGACAGTTCCTGAGACAATAGAGATCAAGCTGGAGGGGCGGACTGTTATCTCCGCTCGAGTTTCTGAGTTGAGTAACAAGTACGAGGGTGCGCTGGAGCAGGCGCTGAGAAGTGAGCCGGCGGACTAGTTCTATCAATACATCGACTTGATGTGCGCTTCGCGGTGCGAAGCACATACTTCGCTCAGGATGACAAGATTTTCTTGATGACAAGTTTTTCGTTTGCTGAAAGCTGAGGGCTGACAGCTGATGGCTAAAAACGACAAATTTCGCGACGAGTGTGGGGTGGTCGCGATCCACTCGCACCCTGAAGCGGAGACGCTCGCCTATCTGGGGCTGCACGCGTTGCAGCATCGCGGACAGGAATCGGCTGGGATCGTCAGCTCCGATGGCATGTCGCTGCACATTCACAAGTCGATGGGCTTGGTTGCTGACATATTCAGCGAAAAGAAGCTTTCGCGAATTCGCGGCACTCTCGCGATCGGGCACACTCGATACTCGACGAGCGGCGACTCTGCCCTGCTGAATGCCCAGCCGATCATGGTGCAATCGAACAAGGGAATGATTGCGCTGGCGCACAACGGGAACCTGACGAATGCGCAAGAGATCCGCGCGCGCATGGAAGCGCAAGGCTCAATTTTCCAGACCAGCAGCGATACGGAAGTGATCGTTCACCTGATTGCGCAATCGCGCGAGCACACGCTGCCTGAGGCTATCGCGGATTCTCTGCAAAGAGTGGAAGGCGCGTTCTCATTGGTAATGATCAGCCCCGATCGAATTTTTGCGGCGCGCGATCCGCACGGCTTTCGTCCGCTTGCGATGGGCCGGATTCTGGCGCAGGGCGACCGTTTGCAAGACACGATCGTCTTCGCCTCTGAAACTTGTGCGTTTGATTTGATCGGCGCAACCTACGAGCGGGAGGTAAAGCCCGGCGAATTGGTTATCGTTGGCCCCGAGGGAATCAGCTCGCGCTTATTTACGCCGGCAATGCCGCAGTCGAGCTGCATTTTCGAGCACGTTTACTTCTCGCGTCCTGATAGCCGCGTGTTTGGCCGCCCGGTGCAGGAAAGCCGCGAGCAGCTTGGACGGCAGCTTGCTATCGAAGCGCCTGCCGATGCTGATCTTGTAGTGCCAGTTCCGGATTCCGGCGTTACGGCCGCGATCGGCTATGCCGCGGAAAGTGGTATCCCGCTGCGCTTTGCACTTATTCGTAATCATTACGTTGGGCGCACGTTCATTGAGCCACAGCAATCGGTGCGCGACTTTGGGGTGCGACTCAAGCTGAATCCGGTTCGCAGTTTGCTCGAAGGGAAACGCGTGGTGTTGATCGACGACTCCATCGTGCGCGGCACGACCAGCAGGAAGATTGTCCGCATGGTGCGCAGCGCGGGAGCGAAGGAAGTTCACATGCGCATCTCGTGTCCGCCGACGATCTCTCCTTGTTTTTATGGGGTGGACACTCCACGCAAGAAAGAACTCATTGCCGCGAATAATACAGTCGAACAAATCCGGCAATTCGTCGGCGCCGATTCTTTGGCTTATCTTTCTCTGGACGGATTGAAGAAAGCCTGCCGCGACGGCGAAAAGACGACGTATTGCACGGCTTGTTACACCGGACGGTATCCCACCAACCTGGTTGATGTGGAAGAGATTCAGCCGGCGGTGGTGGAGAAGCGGTAGTTCTTTCCTCTTTCTTCCATCTTCCGTCCTGTCAATCCGAGCGGGTTGAGGCGTGAGGAATCTGTTTTTCGTCTTTCGCGGCGTGTCGTCCGCTGAAGCGGACTGCATCGCTCTTCTTTACTTTCCCAGCACTTCGGACCGTGCTTCTTTTGATTGCGAATCATGGGCCTTTTTAGAGACCTGCATTCCATTCGGAAACAGCAGGTTCCTCGACTCGCAGATTCATTCGCGGGCGAATGAATCTGCATCGCTCGGAATGACAGCACTGGGGATGTTCGTTAAATAAATCGTGCTTGGGGATGATCTTCTGAAGAAAATTAAGCGTTGCGAGCCGTCGTTACTCGGGGAATGCCCCGCAGATCGTTTGTGATCCGCACATCGCTCCAGCCCGACAGCAACTCTCGAACCCGTGGTGCGATGGTGCCGCTGATTTCCATCACCAGCCAGCCGCCAGGCTTGAGTACCTCTCCCGCCTGAGGAATAAGCCGCTCGACAATCTCGGTTCCCGTTGCCCCCGCGAAAACTGCATTTCGCGGCTCGAATTTTCGAACGTCGAGCTGAACGGAGTCTTCCTCGGATTCTCCGACGTAGGGCGGATTTGAGACGACGAAATCGAGCGAGGCTCTCACTATTCCGGCGCTCTCTATTCCTGCCAGCAGGTCGGCCTTGTGGAATTGGATTCGCGATTCGAGCTGGTGACGCGCTGCATTGGCGCGAGCGACTTCGAGAGCGGCAGGAGAAATATCTGTCGCGTGAATTTCGGCGTTTGGTAATTCTTTGGCAAGAGCCAAGGCAATGCAGCCGGAACCCGTGCCGACGTCGATGATCTTTAATTTGGCGGGCGACGGCTTCCGCCCGACATCAGCTTTTTCCGCATGGCTTGCACTAACAAGTTCGAGCATCTTCTCGATCACGTGTTCGGTCTCAGGGCGCGGAATCAGTACTTCGGGAGTCACGATCAAGTCCATTCCCCAGAACTCCTGATGGCCGGTGATGTACTGAGCGGGAACACCTTGAACTCGTTGTGCGAGAGCGTCTCGGTATCGCTGCTGCTCCTCGGGCTTGAGTTCGTGCTCGGGATGACCATACAGATAAGCGCGGTCCCGGCCTAAAACGAACATGAGCAGGAGTTCGGCGTTCATGCGTGGGGAAGGAACGCCGGCAGTGGTCAGCCGCTCGATCGCAGTATTTAGGATTTCGCCGAGAAGCACAGGCTATTTGAACATGTCTTTTAAACCTTCAACCACAAAGGACACGAAGGTGCACGAAGGAAATCTCATCCGCTGGCTATAGTGTTGGACCTTGTCGGACAAGGTTGTCCGACCCACACGGCCGAACTGCAGGTCCCTCGACTGTGTGAATCATTCGTATGCGAATGATTCACTTCGCTCGGGATGACAAGACAAGCGCTTAAGATTCGCGTGGAAAGTCTGATCTGCCAAAGTTCGGGGCTACTGTTGCGGTGGTTGTCCGGGAGCGCCTGGCGGACCGCTCTGGTTCTGCTGCTGTTCTTGTTGTTGCTGCTGCTGTTGTTGCAGTTCGCGCAACAGTTGCTCAGGAGTCTTGACCACGGGTTGGCCTTGCTGCTGATCAGGTTGATCAGATTGCGGCTGCTCTTCCTCAGGTTGCTGAATCATCGGAGCTGGCGGTTCGCTCGCTCCCTCGTCGGGGTTCTCGCTTTGCTCAACATCCGGGACTGCCTGCAAAGGCTCGTTCGGCTGCTCATTCGCTTGTTGTGGCGGCGGAGCGGGTTCGGGACCGCTGGCTCTCGCGGTTAAGACAATCTTTTTGAGTGCGCCCGGGTCAGCAGGCGATCCGACAAGAACGTAGTCGTAATGCGATCCATTCAGCAGCTGAGCCAACACCTCGCGAGGCGCGCCGGGGCCAAACTGCCCGACAACTCGCTCGCTTGATGCCGGTGGCATATCGACCGAGGCGCCGGTCTTCTGCTTCACGGCGTTCAGCACATCTCCCAAAGTGGAGTTGCGGGCTATGATTGTGAGCTGGCCCGAGCGAAGGTTCACGTCCGGAGGAGAAGAGGGCTCATTTTCCGGCATGACTTGCGCCGGGGCCGCTTGCGGCTGCTGGGCGGGTGCAGCTTTCCCTTGCGCGGCTTTGGCTGGCGAAGGCTTCGACGAACTCTTCTGTGACTTGGTGTGATGAGGAACTTCGGCGAGCGCAAGAGAGCCGCATGCGAGGACGAGCAGAAGAAGTTTGGTAATTCCGTGGGACATAAAACCCTGGCTCGCGATTCGTGACTAGTGGCCGGTCGGAATGCGCAAATCGTTGGCCGTGAACGAGCCGAAACACGGACGACGTGCCACTACTTTTTCCGATTCTAACACTTGAACGAAACAGGCCGGCTATTGTTGCGGGGCAAAATAACCGCGTCGGGCGCGTACCTGAAGGTCCTTCTTCGAGGAGGTAATCTCGATCGAGCGGAACTGGCCGTTGGCGTCGAAGTCGGCTGGATGGTATGAGACTACGTATTGACTGCGCAACTCATCTTCAATAGCGGAGAATGACGACTTGATGTCCTTCATTTTGTATGGAAAGAATGCCCTGCCGCCGGTAGCATCTGCGAGTTGCTGGAGAATTTTGTCGCCTCGAAGGATCAGACCGCTATCATCCGTGGAAATGGTGTATACGATGACGCCGGCGCGCTCGGCCATCCAGATCGCCTGGTTCAGAGTGTGTTCACTCTGATTGTCTTCGCCATCGCTGAGAACGACCAGCGCCCGTCGAACCGGCCGATCGGAATCATCTTTGAGCATCTTGTCTTTACAAGAGTTATAGATCGCGTCGTAGAGCGCTGTTCCGCCGCCATCTTCCAGATGCTGAATTCCTACTGACAACAGACTGACATTATCGGTGTAGTCTTGCGCCACTTTGTTGCGGGCATTAAAGCCCATCACAAAAGCGTAGTCGTAATGCGGGCGGATAGTGTGTTGGAGAAACCCGGTCGCGGCTTCTTGTTCAAACTGGAAGCGACCATGGACCGAGCCGCTGGTATCGACCAGAAGGCCGATTTGCAGCGGCAGGTCGGTTTCCTGCGAGAATCTTACGATCGATTGCGGCGGCTTGTGGTCGTCAAGAATATTGAAATCGTGCTGGTTCAGGTCGCGGACGAATTTGCCATGCTTGTCCATGGCGATGAACAGCACGTTGACTTCGTTGACGCGCGATTTGATTGTGACGATTGGGTTGGAGCTGCTGGAATCAATGCCAGGGGAAGACACTGCAAGACCGCTGGAGGAGTTCATGTAGGCGTTCTGCCCCTGAGCGGGCAAAATTGCCAAACATGCGAGAACGAAACCCCAATGTATGTACTTCATTCCCAAACCGCCTAAAATTTTCACGACTAGCCACTGCCAGAGGCTACCTCAATACATTAGATGCACTTGTAGTGCCGAAGGCTCGGCCGGTAACCCGGCCCGTTTGCCTGACTCTAGGCCAGTGGCGCGGGTTCTCCAAGTTACAAAAGGAGCACTCAAACAGTCACCAGCCAACAAGATTTTACGCAGGCAGCACGGGACTGCTTCCGGAAGGTAAAATGCTGCCATCCCATTTTCAACTGAGGAAATTCATGAAAAAGCACATTGCGTTTTTGCTTGCACTCGCTTGCCTGCCGGCCTTTGCTCGTGACATCAAGGAGGTGGACCGGGTGAAGGATGCCGGCGTCGTTCTGAAGGAAATTTTGAACATTCCGGATGACATTCCGAAAGATTTGCTGGACCGCGCCGAGTGCGTGATTGTTCTGCCTTCGGTAAAGAAGCTCGCGATTGGAATTGGCGGAAGCTTTGGTCGGGGCGTGATGGTCTGCCGAAGCGGTGAACACTTCAAGGGGGCCTGGGGCGCCCCGGCCATGTACGCGCTCGAGGGCGGCAATATCGGTTTCCAACTGGGCGGACAGGCAACGGATTTCGTGCTGTTAGTGATGAATCCGCGCGGGGCCGAATCGCTTATGGCCAGCAAAGTGAAACTGGGAGCGGATGCTGCTGCAGCTGCTGGTCCGAAGGGGCGCACCGCTACCGCTGCAACCGATGCTGCCATGCGCGCCGAAATTCTTTCCTACTCGCGTTCGCGTGGACTCTTCGCGGGTGTTTCTTTGGAGGGATCAACGTTGCGCCCAGACAATGGAGCGAACGAGAATCTGTATGGGAAAAAGCTCACTGCTAAGGAAATCCTGAGAGAGGGAAAAGTCGGCAGCCCGGCGGCGGCCCACATGCTTGACGCTCAGCTCGAAAAGGCCTCTCCACGGAATCTTTCTGACCCGAAGTCGTTGGAATAGGGTCGAGAAAGCAAAAAAGCTGTTTAAAGGACGGGCGACGACTGACCCGTCCCTTTTGTTTTTGGGCCTTTGCCTTCCGAACCAGCCAAGATTTTGATACCGAAGTCCATTTCACATTAATGCGGCCCAGAATTCACGCGATATTAAAACTCGGTTCATTGGCTCTTAACGGAGCAGCAGCTACGATGTACTTCACTCGTGTTGGCCCAGAATCTTGAAAAGATATTCCCTGGTTTCTTACGGTTCAGCATTCCTAACTTAGGTTCATGAGGAGAGAGAACATGAAGCGATCCATGGCTTTGGCGCTCACGCTACTTATTTCAGCGTTTGCGGCGCAAGCCCAGCAAAGCACGGCACCTGCTAGAACTACAAGACGCAGGGCGGGTGCCACAACGACCGATGCCGAAATTGCGGCACAGTTAAGCCAGTTGAAACAGGCCCTCGAAGCGCAACAGCAGCAAATCAGGCAGTTGAGCGAGCAACTACAGAGCCGCGATCAGCAGTTGCAGCAGTTGCAACAGCAGGTAAATCAGAGCCAGTCAGCAGCTTCGGCAGCGCAGTCGAAGGCCGATGCGGCTACATCGCAATCATCTGCGCAGCAGCAGACTGTTACGTCTCTGAAAAGCGAGGTAGCCGATATGAAGAGCAACATCAGCAACGTTGCTGTCGCGCAGCGTGAGGCGCGAAAAAACATCGACCAGGTTCTCGAGAGCCCGATTGCTATTCACTACAAGGGAATCAATATCACCCCGGCAGGATTCTTCGCGGCAGAGACTGTCTGGAGGCAACATGCGTTGGGAGCCGACATCAACACACCATTTAATTCGGTTAATATGCCGGGGGCGGATGCCGATCACCTCAGCGAATTTTTCGGCTCAGGCCGCCAGTCCCGGGTGGGGATGTTAGCCCAGGGAAAAACAAATATTGCAACACTCACTGGCTATGTGGAGGCGGATTTTCTTTCAGCGGGTATCACCTCCAATAACAACCAAAGCAATAGCTATACACTCCGCCAGCGGCAAATCTGGGGGCAAGCGGCACTGAACGACGGCTTCAGTTTCACGGGTGGGCAAATGTGGAGCCTGGTAACGGAAACGCGGAAGGGCTTGGACAACCGTACCGAAGTTTTGCCGATGACCATCGACCCGCAATATAACGTTGGCTTCAGCTGGTCGCGGCAGTTTGGGTTCCGTGTCGTCAAGAATTTTGCCAACAAATTCTGGCTCGGCGCTTCGGTTGAGAATGCGCAGGGACTCTTCTCGGCAAGCGGGAACGCGCAGAATTTTGTTCTTGGGTCGGCGGGCGCGGGAGGCGGGCTGTATAACGGCTCCGCCACTTACACCTTTAATCCCTCGCCGGACTTTGTCTTCAAGGCTGCGGCGGAACCGGGCTTTGGACATTTCGAAATCTTTGGCGTGGTTCGCGATTTCCGCGACCGCGTCTATCCGGGAGGAACCGGCGCATCGGGGGTTGCCGCCACGGGAGCATACAACTTTTCGACCCATGCAGCGGGAATAGGCGCGAACGCGAGAATCTCGGTTCTGCACAAACATGTCGACCTTGGCGCACACTTCCTTGGCGGCAATGGAATGGGCCGTTATGGCGGTTCAACGTTGCCCGATGTTACGGTGAACCCAAACGGGACGCTGGCGTTGCTGAGGAGCTATCAGGGCTTGGAGACACTTGAGTTTCACTATCCTAAACTCGACGTGTATTTCAACGTCGGCGGTGAATTCGTTGGACGCCATTATGAATTCAATGGCAAGGGAGCCACGGTAGGATACGGCTCGCCGACTGGGAACAACAGCGGTTGCTACGTGGAAGTCGATCCTGGCAGCCCCACCAGCGGCCAGTTCCCCACTTCGTCGAGTGGATTCCTGCCGGCCAGCCCGAGTAATTGCACAGCGAACACTCGGAACGTCATCGAGGGGACAGCCGGGTTCTGGTACCGCTTTTACAAGGGAACAAAGGGGACGGTGCAATGGGGGCCGCAGTATTCGTACTTCATGCGTAATACCTGGGAGGCTTGTGGCGCAGCAGCACTTGTCGGCCCCTGCGTGGAGTCGCATTTCACTCAGCCGCACGGTGTAGAGAACATATTTTTAACCTCGTTCCGTTATTACCTGCCGTGAAAGTGTGACTTTAACTCTAGGGCTTTGGCCGGTGCCGAAGCCCCTTTGTCACTTGATCGCCAATACACTGTAATTCGGCGTGAATTGGTCGTTGTTTGTTATGTGCAGGGCTTCCAGGCCGGCACCAATCAGATTCAACAATGGACAAACGGTTACCGAGACGAGAGCTCGTAAAAGTTTATTTCGAGAAAACGCGCTTACGGCAAGATTCAGGGTGCGTAGCACCCCGCCTATGCTCGATAGCTCTGGAACAATAACCACGCTCGAAAAAGACGAGAGAGTTTCCCGAATCCCCTTCGGAGTAAATCTCCAACATTCATCGTCAACAAAACGGGGAGCAGTCGCGGCAACACTCATCATCAAGCAGCCGCTTGGTTTGAGAGCTGCATGCATCTGACGTGCTGCATTGTGCGGATTTGGAAAGTATTCGAATACCTGAGTGGCTACTACAACATCGAATGTATTTGCTGCAAATGGAAGTAATTCGCCGTGTCCGATCACATCAACTAATTCGGTTTGTAAAATGTCGCATGCGAGATAGCGGCGCGCCTTACCCGAGAAAAGCGGCCGATAAGGCTGATAACGACCACCTACATCCAGAATCGCGAGGTTTTTGTCCAATTGATCAATCCACTTTTCGAAAGTGCGTCTCCGAGAGCGGAGCATAAGGAAACTAGGATCGGTCAGTCGCGGAAATAGCCGTTTATTCGCAACCTTGAGCAATAACTTGCTTTGCGATTCCGGCACTGACAATGAAGCAGCGTGCGCCATGCAATAAATTGTATGTGTATGGGCGTCGCACGTGGTTAACTGCTCAACGACCTCCAAACCTGATTTTATTCACACCACCCTTCGAACAGCTGGCGGCCGGTACGGTTTTCCACAGGCGACGTGCATGTACTTCCGTGATCTGATTTCACACCGGTTTAAGGTGTTCGTCTGATTGCTGCTTCTTAGCTTCGTTTGTAAGTTGGCCCTGGAGCTCCTTCTACTTCCCAGGACCTGAAAGACACAATTGCGACCACTTCGCATTGTTGTACACAGATAACGAGAATTCAGGAGGAGAAATGAAGTTATTAGCGTTGGGGCTGTTTGTAGTTAGCAGCGTGGCATGGGCACAGGTTCCGCAGTCGGAGCATGTTTGGATTATTAGCGAAGAGAACCATAGTTACGAAGCAGTTATGGGTAATTCGAACATGCCGTATTACAACTCACTGGCGGCAAAGCACGGCTTGGCCACTCAGTATTATGCCGAGCAACATAACTCGCTTTCGGCGCTGATGTGGTTAGTCGCCGGGCAACCAGTCACAGCGAACGACAGTACGACAACCTGCTACAACCTAAACAACATAGTGAAGCAGTTAATCGCGAGCGGCTACCATTGGCGTTCCTATCAGGAAGATTTGCCTTATGCAGGCTTCCCCGGGGTCAGTCACCTCAATTACGTACGCCGGCACAATCCAATTATTGATTTTACCGATAGTTGCGAGGCAAACCAGGCGACAAACTCGGTCCCGTTCACGCAACTCGCAACGGATATCGCTAAGCATACAACGCCAAATTACGCGTATATAACTCCCAACCTGCAGCACGACGCACACAGCGCATCGTTGGCCGCAGCGGATACTTGGCTTTCCGAGCACGTACCAGCAATTCTTTCACTGCCCGAGTTCAAACCTGGAGGAGATGGAATTCTTTTCATCGTGTGGGATGAGGCTGATCTGTCAGGCGATGACGTCAGCGAAGACAATCGTTGCGCTTCGAACATTCCGCATGGCTGCGGCGGCAGGCTGCCGACGTTGGTGATCGGGCCTCAGGTGAAGCCCGGTTACAAGTCATCGGTGCGATATGATCACGCGAATTTATTGCGCACGGTTTGCGACGTCATGGGCCTAGCGTCCTGTCCTGGAGCGGGCGCTGTGGCGAATCCGATGGCCGACTTTTTTAACCAGGTGAACGTAGCAACGCCGTTTGCGAATGCTACGGTCGCTTCACCGGTAAGAATCCGAGCAACAACATCGAATAGTTCTGCGGTCCATACAATGCAGATCTATGTCGATAATGCCTTGAAGTACCATGCAAAGGGAGATTCTGTAGATACTTCGCTCGCCATGAGCGCCGGTAAGCACAACATTGTCGTGCAATCGTGGGACGCAAAGGGCGGGATTCACAAACGTGCAGTACCAGTGACAGTGAAGTCAGAGGCGGTGGTCGTGACGAAGCCTAGCCCAGGATCTGTCGTCGCTAAATCCGTTGAGATCGGAGCCAATGGCAAGGGGCAAGGCGGCGTAACCAAAATGCAGTTGTATGTGGATGGCGATGCATTATTCCAGAGTAGCGGAAACACGCTCAATACTTCTGTCGACCTCAGAGCCGGCAGTCATACAATTGCGGTAGAGGCTTCCGATGCGGCGGGGAATCTAACCAGAAATTCATTTTCCGTAACAGCCGCGAGTCCCGCACTGACAATCGTTTCCCCTAAGTCCAACACGAGCTTTTCCTCGCCAATGAACATATCCGCCACGACAATTGATCCAACGCCGGTGAGCGCGGTGCAAGTCTACGTCGACAACCGTCTGGTGTATCAGGTGAGCGGAACCGGAGTTCAGGCGTCGATCGGGCTTCCCGCCGGGAAACACTGGCTCGTTGTCCAGGGGTGGAACCGTTCGGGAGCGACTTACAAAAAGAGCGAGTGGGTGACGGTTAAGTAGCCTGTCGCTCGGAACCGCAAACTGAAGTAACCTCCACACGAATAGCTGAAAAGGTCACTATGAGAGCACATGTCTCGTGCTCTCATAAATATTTTTGACCTGACGGTGTGTTACCGGCCAAAATCCGGCGATCCCGTTGTTGCTCTGGACGGGGTTAGCCTCCGGTTATGGGCGGGCGAAATTGTCGGAATACTCGGCGAATCTGGTTCGGGAAAGAGTACGCTGGCATCTTCGATTATTCAGCTACTTTCGGCAAAGAGCGAGCGTCACGGCTCAGTTCTTTTTCAAGAGCGCGAGCTTACACAAATGAACGAACACGAATTGCGAAGAATTCGTGGCCGCCACATCTCACTTGTCCCGCAAGACCCTGCCATTTCCTTGAATCCGATTATTCGTGCGGGAACACAGATCGCCGAGGTATTGCGCGCTCACCTCCCACTGAATCGCAAGGAGCGAAAAGATCGGGTTCTGGAATTATTACGCCAGGTAGGATTCGACGACCCCGATCGGATCGCCGCTTCATATCCCCACCAGCTCAGCGGCGGACAGAGGCAGCGAGTGGTAATTGCACAGGCGATTGCCTGCCGCCCGGATTTGATCATTGCCGACGAACCGGTGAGCAAGTTGGATTCGCCGCTGCAAGGGCAGTTGATTGAACTCATACGGACACTTGTTCGCCAGAACAACACGGCTTTGCTCTGGGTTACCCACGATCCTGCGACACTTGTCGGGTTTGCCGACCGAATTGCGGTGATGCAAAAGGGGCGCATTGTCGAGGAAGGCAAGCCGCAGGAGATTTTCAGGCGGCCTGCTGACGCTTATACGGCGACGTTCATGCAGTTATCGCGAGAACTGGCGCTTGGCTCAGTTGATGCTAGAACCCGGGCGGCAAATTATGTCGAGTGATCTGAATTTTTTCGAAAGTAAGACGCCGTTGCTTCGAGTTCGCGGGCTGAGCAAGTGCTACTTCGTTCGGAAGACACTTTGGGGAAAGCGTGCTCTGATTCCGGCAGCGGTGGACATCAGTTTCGAGATTTCCGCTGGGGAAACACTAGCACTGGTTGGAAGCTCGGGCTCAGGAAAATCTACCGTAGCGCGTTGCGTCACCAGGCTAGAGAAACCTGACGCAGGCGAAATCTGGCTTGGAGACACTGACATCGTCGGGCGTAATACCCGCGAGTTGCGCCCATTCCGCAGCCACATTCAGATGGTATTTCAGGATCCTGCGACCGCGATGAACACGAGAATGTCCGCTGCCCAAATCATTGAGGAGCCGCTGCTGATTCGCGACCGAGGCCGCAGGGCGGACCACAGACATCACGCGGCAGAACTCATGAAAGAAGTCGGGCTTTCTCCAGACTGGCTCGACCGGCGAATTTCGGAATTCAGTGGCGGGCAGAAGCAGAGGATTGCGATTGCGCGCGCATTGGTACTTCAGCCCAGACTGCTGGTGCTCGATGAAGCGCTAACAGGACTCGACATTCGTACGCTCGTGCAACTTATCGAGCTATTACTCGAAGTTCAGCGAAAGCACGCTTTGGGTTACTTACTAATTTCGCATGACTTGGCCGTGGTCAGGCGAAGCGCAGATAGGATCGCTGTTATTTCTCAGGGAAAGATCGTGGAAGCGGGTACAGCGTCTGAGATCCTGTCGAACCCCGCCCAACCGGAAACTCAGTCGTTGGTTGCTGCCGGAGAACACTTCCGAGCGGCACTCGCAAAAGCGCACGGAGCGTCAGCGTGAAGTACCTGGCTCGGCGCTTATTGAGGGCGGTTCTGCTCCTATGGGGGGTTTCGATTTTGTGCTTCCTGTTCACCCAGCTAGCCCCGGGCAGTTTTTTTGACGAGATGCGCTTGAACCCGCAAATCTCGCCCGAAACCATTACTCACTTACAGGAGCGCTATGGGCTCGACAAGCCACTTTTAACTCGCTACGCGAGGTGGACTGCGTCGCTGGTGCGAGGAGATCTTGGTTACTCACTGGCGTATAACGCACCGGTTGAGCCTTTGCTTGTTCTGCGCGCGGAAAACACTCTTCTACTGACGTCAGTGGCGATGTTCCTGACATGGCTGATCGGGGTGCCACTTGGTGTATGGACAGCTAACACGCGCGGCAAATTGTTCGACCGGTTCATCGGAACCGGAAACTCCTTGCTCATTTCAATTCCTGAAATCGTGATCGCAGTCACACTGCTTGCAATTGCGGTTCGAACGCGAGCGGTTCCGGTCGGGGGGATGGCGTCGTTGGGTGCAGACGAGCTTTCGGGTTGGGCAAAGGCGCAAGACCTTTTCCTTCACATGCTACTGCCGGTTTCAATTCTCGTGCTCAGTGGCGTCGCAATCGTTGAGCGACATGTGCGAACAAGCGTGATTGAAGTACTCGAAACACCATGCATCCAAGCCGCCCGTGGACTTGGGATAAACAAAACACGACTTCTATTTCGGCATGTTCTGCCGCTTGCGGCAAATCCTGCGATTTCATTGTTCGGCTTTTCATTGGCTGGGCTGCTGGGCGGCTCGTTGCTAGTCGAAGTCCTGTGTGGATGGCCAGGTCTCGGGCCACTGATTCTCGAGGCAACATTGTCTCGCGATTTGTATGTCGTGATCGGCGCCGTGATGTTTTCGGCCTTGTTCATGCTCGCGGGGAATATCGTGGCGGATCTGCTTTTAGTTGCTTGCGATCCGCGCATACGCGCAGGGGAAGCCGATGCGGCGTAAGCTCGTTTTTGGCCTACTTATCGCTGCGCTGATTGCGCTTCACGCGGCCATCGTCTTCGCCGGATTTATCGCGCCATATGACCCCGCAACTCAAAACCGCGATATCGCGTACGCTCCGCCGACGCGTTTGCACTTCGTTGACTCCGGCGGATTTCACTTGCGTCCGTTCGTTCACGGGGCAGTCGTGGATGCTGATGGGTATGGCGAGGACCGGAGTCACGAATATCCGCTGCAGTTCTTTAATCGCGGGGCAACCTACAAAATTCTCGGCGTGATTCCGGCGAATCTTCATTTGTTTGGCGTGCGATCTCCGGGGCAGGTTTTTTTGTTCGGCACAGATTCTTACGGGCGCGATGAATTGTCGCGGCTTTTGTATGGCGGGCAGATTTCATTGGCCGCGGGTTTGCTGGCTACCTTTCTTACGTTGGCCGCAGCGCTCGTAATCGGCACTGTTTCCGGCTACTACGGCAGATGGATTGATGAATCGCTGATGGGCTCGGCAGAGTTATTTTTAGCTCTTCCCTGGTTTTATTTTTTGGTTGGTCTCAGAGCATTTTTGCCACTTCATCTGAGCCCGACAAATACATTTCTGCTGATCATTGCAGTGATCGGAGTGATCGGATGGGCACGACCGGCGCGGTTGATCCGCGGAATTGTACTTAGCGCGCGCAATCGCAATTACGTTCTTGCGGCTCGGGGTTTTGGCGCGTCAGACTTTTACTTACTGCGCAGGCATGTCGTACCCGAGACGTTGGGCGTCATTCTTACCCAAGCTGCTGTGCTGGTACCGCAATATGTGGCGTCTGAAGCTGTGCTGTCATTTTTCGGATTAGGGATTGCCGAACCGGTACCGAGCTGGGGCAATATGCTTAGCACCTTGCAGCAGTACAACGTGCTCGTCGCTTACCATTGGCTTCTGGCTCCGGCGTTCGCACTGGTAGTTACTTCGGTTACGTACTGGCTTATGGCCGACGCCATCCATCACTGGTTACAATCTCATTCAATCTAACCAAGTTCTGTGGGGAAGGGCGTTATGAAGACCATAGCTCGCCTTGCCCTATTTGTGTGCCTGATCGCAACCTTTGCAGCGGCTTCCGGGCCTGCTGCTGCGCCGTTAAGCCCGTCGGAGCAAGTACTACGGGTAACAGATGAAGTTGGGCACTACGGGGGCCGACTTGTCATTGGGCAGCGCGCTGAGCCCAAGACGCTGAATCCAGTTACCGCCGCTGATGCCGTTTCGCGCGAGGTGATTGGGCGATGCAATGCCGACTTGATCACGATTAATCGGCTTTCCCAAAAAACAGAGCCGGCGCTAGCGGAATCATGGAAGACCTCGGCCGACGGCCGCAGCTTTACGATTCATCTCCGCAAAGGCATTCGCTTTTCCGACGGACAGGCCTTCGACGCTGACGACGTTGTTTTTTCTTTCCAGCTGTATCTCGACGAAAACATCGGCTCTCCGCAGCGTGATCTGCTGGTCATCGATGGCAAGCCGCTGACGGTTACGAAGCTTGATCAGTACACGGTTCGCTTCACATTGCCGAAGCCGTACGCTGCCGCTGAAAGGCTTTTCGATGGACTCGCTATTCTGCCGAAGCATCTTCTCGCAGCGCCGTACAAAGGCGGCAGATTTGCGGCGATGTGGTCGTTAAACACGCCGCCATCGGAGATTGCAGGACTTGGCCCATTTCGGCTGAAGGAGTACGTGCCGGGGCAGAAAATCGTGCTGGAACGGAATCCGTATTACTGGAAAGCTGATCGAGAAAACCACCGCCTGCCATACCTGGACGAGCTGGTGTTCGTATTCGTTGGCGGAGAAGACCAACAGGTGATGCGCTTTGAAGCCGGCGAGACCGATCTGATCAGCCGGCTTAGCTCGGAAAATTACTCAATGCTTTCGAAAGAGCGGTCGCGCGAGGGCTGGCAACTCGCCGACCTTGGCCCAAGCCTTGAATACAACTTTCTCGTATTTAACTTGAACGATGTCGATTCGAAGAAGCTCGGAGAGGTCGCGATCAAACAGGCTTGGTTCCGTAACTTGAAATTTCGCGAGGCTGTTTCAGCCGCCATCGATCGTGAATCGATTGTGAAGCTCGTGTACGGCACCCGGGGAACACCCTTATGGGGCAATGTTGGACCCGGGAACAAGCTGTGGATGGATAGTTCAATTCCGCACCCGAAGCGGTCGATCGAGAACGCCCGCCAGTTGCTGCAATCTACCGGTTTCTCGTGGAACGGCTCTGGTCAATTGCTCGATGCTTCAGGCAGGCTCGTCGAGTTCTCGATCGTTACAAGTTCTTCGAACACACAGCGGATGAAAATGGCCACGCTGGTGCAAGATGACCTCTCGCACCTCGGGATGCAGGTGCATGTTGTACCACTTGATTTTCGCGCCATGCTCGACCGCGTGTTCCAGAGCTTCGATTATGAAGCGGCAATAATGGGCTTGGGGGGAGGAGATCCTGATCCGAATCCTGAGATGAACGTATGGCTCTCAAATGGCGCCACCCACATTTGGCATTTGAATGAAGCGAAACCCGCGACAGCATGGGAGAGCGAAGTGGATCAACTGATGCAGGAGCAGATGGTCACGCTCAACTACCGGAAGCGCAAACGGCTATACGACCGGGCGCAGGAGCTGATTTCACAAAATCTTCCGTTCATTTTTTTGGCGACTCCCGATGTTCTAGTCGGGGCGAAGGGGCAGGTGGGGAATTTTCATCCGGCAGTGCTCGATCATTACACGCTCTGGAATGCTGACGAGCTCTACCTGCGCCAGAACGATGGCGTGGAGCGGGCCGGGCTCAGGTGAACTCTGCCGTCAAACTGCAACGTGAGCGTGAAGCGCAATGGCCCGACGAGCGACTGGTTTCCGAATGCCTGAAAGGAAATCAGGAGGCGTGGTCAGCTCTGATCGATAAGTATAAGAACCTGATCTATTCAATTCCCATCAAGCTCCGCATGTACGAAGATGCGCCGGATATTTTTCAGGCGGTGTGCGTCGATCTGCTCGCAGGCCTTCCCAAGCTGCGTGATCCAAAGGCGCTCCCGAAATGGTTGATGCAGGCCTGCTACCACAGGTGCCTGCAATATCGCCGGCGGTCAGACAAGCACCCACAACTGACGAATGAAAACGGCGAGGAACTTCAGCTGGCTTCGGAAGGTCCGCTTCCTGAGCGCATGCTGGCCGAGTTGGAGAAGGAACAGATGGTGCGAGACGCGATCGTGGAACTGAATCCGCGCTGTGAACAGATGGTCCGCATGTTGTTTTTTGAGAATCCGCCGCGTCCATACGAGGAAGTTGCGCGTGAACTGAAGCTCGCCACCGGCTCGATTGGATTTATTCGCGGACGCTGCCTGCAGAAATTAAGAAAACAGCTAGAAAAGCTGGGGTTCTGAAATGAGCGTGAAAGCCGCGCAACAGACGGAATCTGCCGCAATGGTCGAGCGGCTGATCGCCGCTGGCGACAATGCATCCCTGGGCAAGCTCATTGCCAATCATCCGCTTATTGAATGGGACCACATTGTTTCTGCGCTCGCCGACCGGGTGCGCCAGGAAATCCACATCGACATAGCAGGCGCTGCGCGCGTGGCAGATATTGCCATGCTCGTGGCTGAGGCGATCGGAAGCAAGACCGCTCTCGCGCGAAGCCAACGGGCGAAGGCGAACGTGCTTTATGCGATGGACCAGCATGCCGCGGCGATCGACATGCACGGCAGCGCAGCAGGCCTATTTGAGGCGGCCGGAGAGAAGCACGAACTGGCGCGCACCCTAAGTGGTTCGATTCAACCTTATCTGCTGCTTGGCCGGTACGACGAAGCGCTCGTGGCGGCCGAACGTGCGCGTTCGATTTTTTCCGAACAGGCGAACGATTGGCGGCTGGCGAGGCTCGAGATCAACATTGGGAACATCTATCAGCGGCAGGACAGGTTCTCAGATGCTTTACAGCATTACCAGCGCGCGTACGACGACCTGGTCACGCGCGACGATGCCGAAGGGCTGGCCGCTGTTCTCAGCAACCTTGCACTCTGCTGCATTTTCCTGAATGACTTTCCCAAGGCGCTGGACTTTCACCAGAAGGCGCGCCTGCACTGCGAACAAAAGGGAATGCCAATCCTGGTCGCCTACGCGGATTACAACATCGCGTATTTGTATTACCTGCGGGGAGAGTACGGCCGAGCGATCAAGATGCTGCGCGAGGCGGCGATTAGCGCCAAGAAAGCGAAGGACTCGTATCAGCTCGCTCTATGCGACCTGGACCTTTCCGAGATTTACATCGAGGTCAATCTAAGTGCTGAGGCGGTCGACCTGGCACACAAAGCGCACGAGGCATTTCAGCAACTCGGTTTTGGATATGAGAGTGCTAAGGCGCTGGCGTTTGCAGCCATCGCAGCGAGCCGCATTGGACAGGCGTTTGAGTCATTGGATCTATTCACTCGCGCAAAGGAGATGTTCGTCCGCGACAACAATCAGGTCTGGCCTTCGCTCATCGACCTGTACAAAGCTTTGGTGCTGCTGAACGAAGGGCGACTGTTTGAAGCGCGCCAGCTCTGCGCGAGCGCGCAGGAGTTTTTCAGTTCTTCGACGCTGCGGCGAAAAGCAGCGCTTGCGGACCTGCTGCTCGCGCGCATTCTGTTTCGCATGAACGACCTTGCTTCAGCACGGCAGCGATGCCAGGACACGCTTCAGGCGTTGGCTGAACTGGACTCGCCGATGCTGCTCTACGATGCCGAGTTCCTGCTGGGACAAATCGAGCGCACTGCCGGCAAGTCGGATGCCGCGTACGAGGCATATTCCCGCGCGCGTGCGGCGCTCGAGATGTTGCGTGGCAGCCTGCGCGGCGAAGAGCTCAAGATTTCCTTTTTCAATAACAAGCTGGAAGTTTATGAGCACCTGGTTGATCTATGTCTCCTGCGGCCGAACGCGCTCCAGGAAGCATTCGGCTATATGGAACAGGCCAAGTCACGCAGCTTGATGGATCTGCTGGCTCAGCCGGTCCACACCGTCACTGACGCCGATGCCGGGCAGAGCGAACTAGTCCGCTCAATTCGAAACTTACGCGAGGAGTTGAACTGGTACTACAACCTGATCGAGCGCGAACAACTGCGTCCGGAAGAGAATTCCCCGGCGCGAATCGAAAGCCTGGAACAGCAGGCGAGGGCGCGCGAGGCGGAGTTACTGCGATCTTTACACGAGGCCACCGACCTGGAAATCAATCAGGCCGGGCTGCAACGTGCACCGGCAAGCATTTCGATAGAAGAAATTCGCCAGACACTCCCTGAGGAAACGGTCCTTATTGAATATTTTTGCGTTCAAGATCGGGTACTCGCATGTGTGCTCAGTCGCGATAGCATGCAAGTGTTCCCCATGACTGTGCAGTCGCGGGTGCAGAAAATACTGCAGCTATTACAGTTCCAGCTATCCAAATTTCGCCTCGACCCAAAATATGTGAGCGCATTTCAAGATTCGCTACTTGAGTCGACGCAGGCACACCTGAAGAATTTGTATCAGGAACTAATTGCGCCGTTGCGGGGCTCCCTGAATGCTAAGCACCTTGTCATCATTCCGCACGGCATATTGCACTATGTTCCGATTCACGCATTGCACGATGGCGAGACCTATTTAGTGGACAAGTTCACGGTCTCGTATGCGCCAAGCGCAAGCATCTTCGCGATGTGCCAAACGAAGGAAGTAAATGCCTCGGGGGAAGCACTCGTCATGGGTATTGCGGATGCGCAGGCACCCTCGATTCTCGACGAAGTAGCAGCGCTCAAAGCAATTTTGCCCAATGCCCGATTATTCGCTGGCGAAGACGCCACACAAGCGGTGTTACAAGAATATGGCCAGCAAAGCCGGATCGTACACATCGCAACACACGGGTACTTCAGGCAGGATAACCCTATGTTTTCTTCGATACGCCTGGGAGACTCTTACTTAAGTCTTTACGACTTATACCACCTCAAGTTACCGGTCGAGCTAGTTGTCTTAAGTGGATGCGCCACCGGCCTCAATGTCATCAAGCCCGGGGATGAGCAGATCGGATTAGTGCGAGGGTTGCTGCAAGCCGGTGCTCAATCGATGGTTTTGAGCTTGTGGGACGTGCACGACGCGAGTACGAAGGAATTCATGATCTCGTTCTACAGCGAGTTGCAGCGGGGTGCCACAAAATCGGCGGCATTGCAGCGGGCGATGATCGGCTTACGCCAAAAGTACCCACATCCATATTACTGGGCTCCTTTCTTATTGATAGGAAAGGGATAAGTAGGCGCTCGAAAAGTGTTACTCCCCTATATTTCTCCCCGTTGTGGGTTCCCCTTATGACTAGAACCAAACAGAAGCGTTGGACGGCAACAATCAGTCGTTAAACAACACTTGTGAGGGTTAATGATGGAGCATTTTTCGGAACACGCATGGGCTGATTTCGTTCGCGGAATCAGCAACTCTGAACGTGAGGAGATGCACGCCCACCTCGCTAGCGGATGTAACGACTGCGCAGTTATTCGTGATACCTGGAAACAGGTACACACAGTCGCACTTCGCGAGGGGCACTATGCTCCCTCTGAAGATGCGGTTCGGATGGTAAAGCTGGAGTTCGCGGCGCAAGCATTTGACAAAGCACAACAACCGGTGCTGGCCGAACTGGTCTTCGATACGTTCGGGAAGACCGCTTTTGCCGGGGTACGCTCGGCAGCGGCGGCGGCCAGGCAGATGGTCTACGAAGCTGACGGGCTCGCCGTTGACCTCAGGTTCGACAGCCCCGCGTCTTCACAGCGAATCTTTCTCACCGGGCAGGTACTAGATAGGCGAGTACCTCGCACATCGATAGAAGATTCCGTGATCATTTTGTGGACTCATAAAGGGCTCGCCGTTGCAGAAACCAAGGCCAATGCTTTTGGGGAGTTTCACCTGGAATTGGAGCCTCAGGACAATCTGCGGCTTTCCATACAGGTGGTAGGTCGTGCGCTTATCAGGATACCGCTGGCAAACCTAAGGCCAGAAAGAGGTTCGGACTTTGCCGGCGGGTCCGACGTTAGTAACTAGCGGCGTGTTACACGTGTAAGTAGCGAAGGGGAAGGTACCAACATAGACTTTTGGAACCGGCTCGATTGGGGAATAAGGGGATATGAACAAGAAATCTACAAAATCGCAAATTAGCTCCAGGTTCAGACGAGCTGTGATGTGCCTGGTTATTTTAGTCGTACCGATGTTTGCACAAGAAGCCAATGCTCAGGCGCGCTTAATTGTCCGTGATTCATTGGGTTTGAGGGGACTCAACTTGACGTGCCTTTTGCTGGGCTGCAAGGTCAATAACAGCTTGGGCGACCCGCAAGGGCAGCTGTTTGTGGTTACATTTCCGAGGTTACTGAACCCTCTGACCGCGCTGCTCAAGCTGAATATCAACGTCCTCGGCATTCTGGATGTTGAGGTCGACCAGACGGTTTACTCAACCAGCCCGAACGCCAACGTGCCGGGATCGTATCTGACGGACAAGGCTCCGACCTCATACTACGGCTCGACGGTATGGCACGGGTATCTGGTGCAGCCAGGGAATCAGTTGATTGAGACCGCTTCTGCGCAGTCCGCATTTGGAGCAACAGGCTCCGGCGTTACGGTCGCGGTCATTGACACCGGTGTAGATCCGAATCACCCTGTTTTTCAGGGAGTGCTGGTCAACGGATATGACTTTACGCGCAACGTCGCCGGCGGATCCGAAGATTCCGACGTAAGCGCTTCGCCGAATTTGAGCAACGCGCAAGAAGCGGATGTCCAGCAGAGGACGGTCGCGGTGCTGGACCAGCGGACGGTGGCCGTGCTGGACGGCGGCAATTACTCGGCGTTTGGCCACGGCACCATGACTGCGGGAATTGTTCACTTAGTTGCTCCGCAGGCGAAGATCATGCCACTGAAGGCATTCAGCGCGAGCGGCGCCGGCTACGAATCTGACATTCTGCGCGCGATCTACTATGCGGTAGCCAATGGCGCACAGGTAATGAACATGAGCTGGGATTTCTCGAGTCCATCGAACGAGTTGGCCTCAGCTATTAAGTATGCGCAAAGTAAGGGTGTGGTTGCTGTAGCTTCGGCGGGCAACGATGGTCAGTACGAGTACGTATATCCCGGCGCGTTGCCTGGGGTAATCAACGTAGCTTCTACTTCCGATCAGGATATTCAGTCTACGTTCACTAACTATGGTGCACCGCCGGTATTCATGGCAGCGCCTGGCGAAGGAATCATGACGGCTTATCCCTGGGGGACTTACGCCGCGGGGTGGGGAACATCATTCAGCACACCGTTCGTTGCGGGAACGGCAGCGTTGATGATGGGCAAGAACGGCGGGTGCTCCTATGCGGGAGTTGGAAATGGACTGGCGCATGCGGACGTTATCTTCAACCCATCGCTGGGCTGGGGGCGTCTGGACACTTACTCAGCGCTATCGGCCTGTCACGGCCTACTGTGAGCAATGAGCGTAACTTTTAGCCCTCCGAGCGCAGATGCAGGATTGCTGCTCTTTCGAGTCAAAGAACTCGAGGAGCAGCAATCTGTTTTTCGCAACTCGCTTGTCTGCGCGTTCAATCAGTTACTTGATCTGAAAGACATCAACACAGGCGTGCACAGCACCAGACTGGCAGAGTGGGCGCTCCGCGTAGCGCGCAAGCTGAATATTCCAGAAGAGCATATGTACCAGGTGGAAGTTGCAGCGCTGCTGCACGACATTGGCAAGGTAGGCGTGCCGGATGCAATTCTGAAGAAGCAGGGGCCGCTTACGCAAGAAGAACGTGCTCTGATCAATCGCCATCCCGAATATAGCTGGTCAATTCTGCGGCTTTTGCCTGGGCTCGAGGATGCGAGCCTTTACACACTGCACCATCACGAGAGCGTGGATGGAAGCGGATATCCGGCAAAGCTGAAGGGAAGCGATATCCCTCTTGTGTCTCGTATCGTTTCCGTCATCGATGCGTATGACGCCATGGTTTCAAACCGCTGCTACCGCAAAGGGCTGCCGCACACGGAGGCGGTCCGCAGGTTGCTTGAGAGCTCGGGAACGCAATTCGATGTCGATGTGGTACAAACCTTCATTCCAATCGCTGAGCAGGAAGCCGCGGATGTATTCGCTGCTGCAGGAACCAGCACTACTGCCGCTCTCTAATTCCAGATTCCTGCGCTTAGATTCCCGCAAATTGAACTGTAGACTCACGACGCTAAGGGCATAGTAGAGCATCCCATTCTGGCTTGCAGCCATCCGAACTATGCGGCCCGTAAGCATCGATTTTGTACCAGTGGAGGTTCGGATGAGAACACTTGGAATTTTCGGCGCAGCTGCCTTGTTTCTGTTCATGATGGCGGCGCCAGCTGCACATTCGCAGGACAACAGGGACGAGAACAAGCCCGAGGCTCAGGAGTCGCCGAAGGCGAAGGATCAGAAAGCGCCAAAGACCGACAACAGAACGCAACAGGACAACAGACCCCAGCAAGACAATCGAGCCAGGCAGGACGAAAAGGCACAGCAGAAAGATCAACAGAGGCAGCAGCAAAATCAGACCAAAGAAAATCAAAAGGCCCAGCAACAGCAAGACCGCAATATGAGAGATCAGCAGCGCGAGCAGCAACACCCTGCCGATAATCGGCAAATGGACAATCGCCAGATGCGCCCAGCTGATAACCGTCAGGATATGGGGCGCGATCAGAACCGGCACGACGCAGCTGACCGCGGACGCCACATTCCCGACGATCAATTCCGGTCGCACTTTGGCCGGGAGCACAGATTCCATGTTCAGCGCGATCGCGTCTTCAATGTTTCACAGCCCGTGGTAGTGTACGGTGGTTATTCGTTCCAATTAGCCGAGCCATGGCCGTCAGATTGGTCTTACGATGACGACTGCTACATCGACAACGCGGATGGTGAGTACTACCTGTATGACGTAATGCATCCTGGCATTCGCATTGCGGTTTTTGTGGTCGATTAGTATTTGTTCAACAGCAGTTTGGAAGGAAGGCGACGAGCCTTCCTTTTTTTTGCGCACTATCGAGCGCAGGCATCGAAAAGATGTCATGCGGAATTCAAAAAAGGCCGCGAGAAGGAAATCCGGCAGGAGATGGGTGGCGCGAGTGACCACAGATTCAACTCATCCCCCGGAGGGTTTATTCACAAAGGACGCAGCCACAATCGCTCACACTCTTGCCTCGAAGAGGGTGTCCCCTAAAGGCCCAGGCTCTGGAATGCGAATGCTCACGTATTTCATTAACCGGGCGGACGGAATCTTACGGCCAGACGGCGTCGGGAACTCGAAAAAGCGAAGAGGCTGCTTTCGCAGAAAATTCCCAAGAAGCATGGGAGTAGCGATGGCAAAGCTGCTTAGAGTCTTTTCGTCGAGAAGCCCGTTTTGCCAGCTCAGAAGCGTGCTTACGATTTCCTATCCACAAGCACAACCGCCCGTCGGTTGATAACCATCCATAAAAAAGATCGACCCAACCAAAATTTAAAGATTAGGAGCAGGAGATGAAAATCGAGAATTTCCGCGATCTCTTCGACGTTGAACTGCGTTATGCATACGATTGTGAACAGAAGCTGGTGAAGAAAGGCTTGCCCACTATGATTGAAGCATCCAGCTCGCCAGAGCTCCGCAATGCCTTTGAACAACACCTTCAGGAAACCCGGACCCACGTCAGCCGGCTGGAACGTGTGTTCTCTATTGTTGGCGTCGATGCTAAGCCAGAGGACAACGATGTTTTTGACGAAATGAGCAGCGCGGTTAAAGATGCCGTTGGCGAAGTCGAGGGGGGCAGCCTGCGGGACGCCGCGTTGATTGTCGGCGGAAACATGGTCGAGCACTATGAGATGGCGATTTACGGATCTTTAATTTCCTTTGCACAACAACTTGGCTTCCAGGACGTGGCACAGCTACTGCAGCAAACACTGGACGAGGAGAAGGCCGCAGACGCGAAGCTGACGCAACTCGGGGAAACGAGAATCAATTCGAGCGCAGTGCGTGAGCGCCGGGCAGCATAAATTAGAAATTTGAACGAGAGGACCTGCTTGTGAACCAGCAAGCAGGTTTTTTCTTCAATCGGATGTTCAGGCCGGCCGCCAGGCCGGACAGGTGGCGGCCAAAATCGGTTTTTGTCTTCGGCGGCGCGGGTGGCCTCAGTGCGGCCTGAGCCGTCGGATCGACGACGAATGCTTCCTTGGGAAGAGCCGCCTTGTCCTGCCTCTACTTTGCAAGTTCGTCGCGATTCTGTTTCGCCCAGTCGCCATCTTTGGGCACGGGCTTAAGCGGCGGCCCGCCCTGGGTGCCGCAAGCGCATGGGCCTTCGGTCTTCGCTTCGGTCATGCACGCGCACGATTTATCTCTGAGGCAGGCACAGACGTACACGACCTTGCTGCTGTCCTGCTTCTCACCGCTCATTTGAGTTTGAGTTTGCGATCCGCTACTCGAGGGCAGGAAGGTGAGCAGCGACAATAATGCGAAAACGGCAGCCAGTCGTGTTCCTTTTTTCATTGGGTTTTCCTGGAACGTCTATTCGCGGGAGAGTAGCACTCGCGGCCGCAGAACGCAACATCCACCGGGGCTCGGATTTTGTATAGCAACTGAGGGTTGAGCAAGCCTTACCACGTAAAGTATTCCGAATTCGATAACCGCCTACTATCGAAAAAGCGCTTTTGTCGTATTCCAATCGTGCGTGCAGTATCCTTTGCTCGAACTTGAAATTCCATGACTGAAACGCTTGTACAGCCGGAATCGAGTATGATGCCAGTCGAGATTCACCGTGCAATCAGCATAGTATGGCTATCCGTTTCGCTGATTGTTATTGCGACAATCGGCAATTGGTGGCTCGTTCCGCCCAAACATCCAGCGTTTTCTGTGATCCTGCAGATTTTCAACGTTGCCTTTTTTGCGTTTCTAATCCGGAAGATTAGTCGAGGCCGCAATTGGGCGCGTATCATCTGGCTTGTTCTCTTCGTGGGTGGGTGCTGCGTAGTTATGCTCTTTGCTCTGGTTTCCAAGGTCTACCGTGCCGGAGTTTTCTACTCGCCTTTTTCAATGGTTGTCTTTGTTGTCCAGGCTGCAATTCAGTTCTATGCCACTGTTCTACTGTGTACCTCTAAGGGACGGGCTTGGTTCTTGCGAGCCGCTGGATGACGATAAATCGCGAAATCACTCATCGATTGGGAGGAGACCGGCCCGAAGAATCGGCCGTCAATGGTCAGCCGTCTTAGAATCGATTTTGGACTATTCGAAGAGCGGAGAGCAAGAACACAAGGCTTAAAAGCTTGTGCAATTAACCGAGGAACTCTATTCAGACCATCTCTTAAACAGCAGAGCGCCGTTCGTTCCGCCGAAGCCGAAGGAGTTGGACATGGCGTACTCGACTGAAGCTTTGCGCGCGTGGTTGGGAATGAAATCCATTCCGGCGGTTTCGGGATCCTGATTTTCCAGATTGATCGTCGGCGGAAGGATTTGATCACGGAGTGCGAGTACTGTGACTCCCGCCTCGAGTCCCCCAGCTCCGCCTAGCAGGTGTCCGGTCATTGATTTCGTCGAGCTGACCGCGATTTGTTGATCGCCGAAGAAATTCCGAATCGCATGCGCTTCCAGCGTGTCACCGATTGGTGTCGAAGTCCCATGAGCGTTGACGTAACCGATGTCAGTCGGCTTGATCTTGGCATCGCGCACGGCATTTTTCATCACGCGGAAGCCGCCTTCGTGCTCGGGCGCCGGCTGCGTGATGTGATAGGCGTCGCCGCTCATGCCGTAACCGACGATCTCCGCAATTGGCCTGGCACCACGAGCGCGTGCGTGTTCCAGTTCTTCGAGGATCAGAATCCCCGCGCCTTCGCCGATCACGAATCCATCGCGGTCGCGGTCCCAAGGACGGCTCGACTTTTCGGGCTCGTGGTTGCGCGTTGACAAAGCCCGCATCGCAGCAAAACCTCCCACCCCTAGCGGAGTAATTGCCGCTTCCGAGCCACCGGCGATCATCACGTCGGCATCACCGTGTTGAATGATCCGGAATGAATCGCCGACCGAGTGAGCGCTGGTGGTGCAGGCGGTTGCCGTTGCCTCGTTCGGACCTTTAGCGCCGAACCGCATGGAAACGTGCCCAGCTGCAAGGTTCACAATCGCGGCCGGAATAAAAAAAGGAGAGACCTTGCGCGGGCCGCCTTCCATGAGCGCGGTGTGCTCACGCTCGATGATGTCAAATCCGCCGATCCCGGAGCCAATATGCACACCAACCATCTCTGCGTTTTGCGGCGTGATCTGCAGGCCGGACATGCACATCGCCTCCTCCGCCGCCCCAAGGGCGAGATGGATGAATCGACCCATCTTCTTTACTTCTTTTTTTTCGATGAATTGGAAAGGATCGAAGTTCTTAACTTCGGCAGCGATCTGGCAGGCGTGCTTCGAGGCGTCGAATTGCGTAATCCGCCCAACGCCGCTCTTGCCGGCCAGCAGGTTCCGCCAGACTTCGTCTGTTTTATTGCCGAGCGCGCAGATCAAGCCGAGCCCGGTTACAACAACTCGCCGCACTCGTTACTTCCCCGCTTTCGCGTGCTTGCCGATGTAATCGATGGCGTCCTGCACGGTGCGGATCTTTTCCGCGTCCTCATCGGGGATTTCGATCTCGAAAGCTTCTTCGAAGGCCATGACAAGTTCGACGGTGTCCAGCGAGTCGGCGCCCAGATCGTCCACGAACGAAGCGGTGGGGGTCACTTCGCCTTCGTCCACTCCCAGTTGTTCCACGATAATCTGCTTCACTTTTTCATCAACGGCTGCCATGTGGCTCCTCGCTCAGAAATTTAGATGGACTGCGGGGACAAATGGAAATCCTAATCGCTGGCGGGAGTTAAGGTCAAACGGGGGGACTCGCGAGGCGGCGATATAATTCACAGATATAAATGCCCCTCACCTCTGGCGCGAAGGTCGGTCCCTACGAAATTCAATCCCAGCTCGGCGCGGGAGGCATGGGTGAAGTTTATCGCGCGCGTGACACGCGGCTTGGGCGCGACGTCGCGATAAAAGTTTTGCCCGAATCTTTCGTTCGCGATGCCGAACGCCTGCACCGGTTCGAGCAGGAAGCGCGAGCGATTGCCGCGCTGAACCATCCCAATATTCTTGGGATCTTCGATACCGGCCAGAGTAATGGCTGTCCTTATCTAGTTTCAGAACTTCTGGAAGGCGAGACGCTGCGCACGATTCTCGATCGCGGCGAATTATCGTCACGCAAAGCCACCGACTACGCAGTGCAGATTGCGCAGGGTCTTGCCGCCGCACACGAAAAAGGGATCGTTCATCGCGATCTCAAGCCGGAGAATATCTTCGTCACAAAAGACGGCAGGATCAAAATCCTGGATTTCGGACTCGCGAAGCTGGCACAAAAATCCAGCGCGGCAAGCGCCGATGGCCTGACGATGACGAGTTCCCATACGGCTGCGGGGGTAGTCATGGGGACGGCAAGTTACATGGCACCCGAACAAGTGCGCAGCGAGTCGGTTGATCCGCGGACCGACATTTTCGCCCTTGGCGCGGTGCTGTATGAAATGTTGTCGGGCAAGCGGGCGTTCCGCCGCGAGACTCCTGCGGAAACGATGACTGCGGTCCTGAAAGAGGACCCGCCGGACATTTCGATCAGCATGCCGTCTGTGGCGCCTGCGCTCGACCGGATTGTTCGGCGATGTCTGGAAAAATCGCCTGAGCAGCGCTTTCAATCTGCGAGAGATCTTTCGTTCGCGCTCAGCGCTCTCTCGGGCTCGGATTCGACCGGAGCGATTCGTATTGCGGCAGGAAACGGCCCGCGTTGGTGGATATGGGCAGCCGCCAGCACCATTGCCGTCGCTCTGCTTCTTACCACCTGGTTTACCGCACGGCGCACGCCGCCCGAACCTCCCATGCAGTTCGCCATTCCGGTCAATGGAGAAGTCGGCCACCTTGCGCTGTCGGCGGATGGCTCGATGCTGGCCTTTGTCTCGCCGGATGAGAATACCGGCATTCCAATGATCTCTGTCCAAAGAGTCGGGTCAGGCGACGCGCGCATCATCGAAGGAACCGAGGGCGCCAGCTATCCGTTCTGGTCTCCCGACCTCAAGTACCTTGGCTTTTTCGCCAATGGCAAGCTGCAGAAAGTGGCTCTCACGGGCGGCCCGCCTCAGGCATTAGCAAAAGTCTGGGCCGCGCGCGGCGGAAGCTGGGGGAGCAGAGATGTGATCATCTATGCGCCGGATTCAGGCAGTTACATATGGCGGATTAACTCAGACGGATCTGGCGCAGAAGAAATTACCAAGAAAATTTTTGTCGGGTCCGATCAATCACACCGTTGGCCGTTTTTTCTCCCCGACGGAAATCATTTCTTGTTCTGGGCGGGGAACTTCAAAGGAGCCAAGAACGACTCTGACAGCGGTATTTTTGCCAGCTCACTGGATTCGATCGAACGCAAACCGCTGGTGAAGGCCCATTCAAGTTTTTCTGTCACCGCGAAACGTCTCTTCTATGCAGACGACGATGGCCACCTTGTGTCTGCTTCGTTCGATGAGAAACACCTTGTTCTTTCGCAAAACCCATCCGTAATCGCGAACGCCGTCTCGGTACTGCCTGCCACTTATTGGGCTGCGCTCACCGCCTCACGAAACGGCACTCTCGTTTACAGCGCTACCGCCGGAGCGCCCCTCTCCGTGCTTACCTGGATGGACCGCAGCGGCAAAGTACTAGGACAAATCGGGGAGCCGGCGGTCCAGTGCAACCCATCCATTTCCTCGGACGGCAGCAGAGTCGCGGTAGACATAAGCGACAATAAAGCCAATAACGTCGATATCTGGCTTGAGGGAGCAAGCGGCGCAGGCGCTTCGCGCTTCACCTTCGATCCCGCCGAGGAAGTTGTCGGAATATGGTCGCGAGATGACAAGACGGTGGCTTTCCGCTCTGCGGGAAGTGGTACTCAAGGCGTGGGTTTGATGCTAAAGGCCGCCAGTGGCCTGGAACAAGAACGAAACATTCAAAACATACCGGGAGCCGACGACATTGTCCCAAACTCGTGGTCACGCGACGATAAACAGGTGCTCGTCACTCACTGGACGCCGTCCGGATATTTCCTGGAACTGGTGGACCGCTCCGGAAATGCGGTTCCGTTCTTGAAAGGGGCTGGGAATCAAGGCAACGGTATGTTTTCGCCTGATGGCAAATGGGTGGCTTATGCTTCGGACGAATCGGGCACCTGGGAAGTTTACGTGACTACGTTTCCGGGGGCGGCGGGTAAATGGCAAGTTTCGCGGGGAGGCGGCACCGAACCTCGATGGCGCGGTGACAGCAAAGAAATCTTCTATCTCGCTCCGGGCGGAATTATGACTGCTGTGCCTGTGAGCACCGAAGGCATGTTTTCAACCGGCACCCCGGCAGCGCTATTTCAATTTCACGGCCGGGCCTCCATCTCCTCGACTGACGTTTTCAGTTACGACGTCAGCAAGGACGGTAAGCGCTTCCTGGTGAATCGCTATGTAAAACCGGGCCACCTGAACCCCTTAACGATTGTGCTGCACGCGGCTGATTAGCGATGCGAGCGGTCGTACAACGCGTGAGCCGCGCTCAGGTAAGCGTCGGCGAAGAAGTCATCGGCAAGATTGGGCAGGGGCTGCTTGTTCTGGTCGGCGTGGCGAAAACGGATACGAAAGAAGATGCCGACTACCTCGCGGCGAAGATTATGGGCCTGCGTATCTTCGACGACGAAAATGGCAAGATGAATTTGTCCGTCAATGAGACCCGCGGATCAGTGCTCGCGGTTTCGCAATTCACGCTCTACGGCGATGTTCGCAAAGGCAAGCGGCCGTCATTCGACGAAGCCGCCCCGCCAGCGTTAGCGCGCGAGCTCTACGAGTATTTTGTGGCGAGAATTCGCGAGACTGGGACTAAGTGCGAAACGGGCCGCTTCCAAGCGACGATGCAGGTCGAACTCGTAAACGACGGCCCGGTCACGATTCTGTTGGATTCGAAGCGCGTGTTCTGACCAAATTGGAGGACGTGGGCGCCCACCCCACACATTCATAAACTCTGTCATTCCGAGCGAGCATTCTGATCCGCAAAGCGGATCGGAAGCGGAGTCGAGGACCTGCTGTTGGCGGGAGAAAAGCAGGTTCCTCGGACCTGAAGGTCCTCGGAATGACAGCACATGAAAAGTAAGCCAGCTAGCGGAGCTAGACCGCCGCCAAATCAGCCAGCTTCAACGCCTCTGCGCACGCTTTCACATCATGCGTGCGAATGATGTGCGCGCCTTTCAAAGCGAGCGCGACCTCGGCGCCTAATGTCCCGAAGGTGCGCTGGGCAATCCCGGCACCCTTGCCGTCCCGCGCCAATGCCCGGCCGATGAACGATTTGCGGGAAACACCTGCGAGCAGCGGGAATTGAAGGTCCTGAAATTCGGCGAAATGCCGAAGCAGCGGGAAATTTTCTTCAAGGCGTTTCCCGAAGCCGAATCCCGGGTCGAGCACGATGTGATCACGCTTGATTCCAGCCTGTATCGCAGCTTCGGCGCGCGCGCGCAGTTCTTTTTTTGTGAGCACAACCAGGTCGGGAACTTTGGGCAGAGACTTCCATTCGTCAGGCCGGCCGCGTGTGTGCATGAGAACAAGTCCGCAATGGAGGTCGGCCACGGTTTTTGCCATAAAGGAATCCCACTGCAGGCCGGAGACGTCGTTCACGATTTCCACTCCTGCTTCGATGGCAGCACGCGCGACTTTTGACTTGTAGGTGTCAACGGACATGAGCGCCGCAGGTCTCTGCTCCTTTACTCCGCGAATGACTGGTAGCACGCGCTGTAGTTCTTCTTCCGCCGACACCGAGGGATTTTCCCCGCCGACGCTCGATCCGGGGCGCGTCGACTCACCGCCGATATCGACAATATCCGCGCCCTGATCGAGCAGGTTGAGCGCGTGCGCGATGGCCGCGTTTTCGCCGAGGTGTTCCCCGCCATCGGAAAAAGAATCCGGCGTGACGTTCACAATGCCCATCACCAGCGTCCGCTTTCCTAATTCGAGCGAGCGCCTACCGAGGTTCCAGGTGAATACCGGACGCATGGAGAGATTGTAAGGGCGAATGGTTCGTGTCCCGTGGTTCTGGGTTCGTGTGTCGTGCCTATTCGCCGTTCGGTCGCCGGAATAGAAGTTTGCGACAACTAATCACTGGCCAGAATCACGTATTTAAGTGCTTCTTCAAAAACTCCAGTGAGCGTTCTCGTGCCAGCTTCGCCGCTTCTGGGTTGTAGGTTGCGCGGTCATCGCAGTTGAATCCGTGGTCGGCTTCGTACCAGAAGATCTGCACATTTGGGTGCAGGTTCTGCACATGGTCTATGTCAGATTTCGGAATGTGTTTATCGAGCGTGCCGAAATTCAGCATTACAGGGCAACGAGGATTCTCATGTGCGTAGCGAGCGATCTGACCGCCGTAATAGCCGACGACCGCTTTGGCATCGAGGCGCGTGGCCGTAAGCCAGGCAATGGTGCCACCAAAGCAGTAACCGATGACTCCACAGTTGCGGACGTTCTGTGAGCGTAAATACTCAAGCGCAGCGAATACGTCTTTCACCGCGTCTCCATGATCGATTTGTCTGGCGAGAGAGATGCCCTTCTGGCGGTCAGCGCCTTCGTAGCCGAATTCCACGCCGCGTTCAACCCGGTCGAACATCGCAGGCGCGATTGCAAGGAAACCGTCTCGCGCATAGCCGTCAGTCACACGTCTGATGTGAGCGTTCACGCCGAATGCTTCCTGGATCACGACTAACCCGGCATGTGGAGTTTTCTGGGGCCGCGCCAGGTATGCTTCGAACTCATGGCCGTCGGCAGCGTTCAATTTGATCTTTTCGCCCATAAAGCGCTTAAGCTAATACAGATATACACGAATCGGGCACTCGCTGCTAAAATTGGCCATGTAGATGCGGATTCAGCAACTCCCTCGATTCTTACTCTGTGTGACGTTGTTGTGCGTGTTCTCTATTCAGCCTTCGCTCGCGGCTTCGCACAGCAAGCGCACTTCTTTAAAGAAGCAGATCGAAACCTTACTCGCCCAACCCGACCTTGCTCGCGGATTTTGGGGAATCGAGATTGCTTCAGCCAAGACGGGCAAAATTCTTTATTCGCTCAATGCGGACCGGCTGTTTACCCCTGCTTCGAATACTAAGTTGTTCACCACGGCAGCGGCGCTGGCGCTGATTGGCCCCGACTACAAGTTCCGCACCACGGTTGAAACGAACGGCTCGCTCGACAAATACGGCCGGCTCACGGGAGACGTGGTTCTGGTGGGGCGCGGCGATCCTATGCTTTCCGGGCGCGAACTTCCTTACAACGTGCACACGCAGCGTGACGCGGATCCCGTGCGGGTGCTCGAGCAACTTGCTGATGAGCTGGCGCAAAAGGGAGTGAAGTACGTTGATGGGGATGTAGTCGCTGACGACTCTTATTTTGCATTCGAGCGTTACGGCGAGGGCTGGAGCCAGGACGATCTCGTTTGGGCCGACGGCGCTCCGGTTTCTGCTCTGACGATTAATGACAACGTAGTTTTCGTCAACATCCTGCCCGGCGCACATCCGGGAGACAAAGCTTTTGTCAGCGTCACGCCATTCGCCGGTTACTACACGATCGACAATCGGCTGATGACCACACCCTCCGGAAGTGGCCGCCGAATCTACATCAATCGGGAGCCCGGCTCGACACAGCTGACCTTGTGGGGAACGATCCCGGTTGACGATACGGGCGCGAATGAAGGATTAGCAATTGAGGATCCTGCCGAATTTGCGGCCACGCTGTTTCGGCGTTTGTTGGAGGTCAGGGGGATCGCGATCTACGGCAAGGACCGCACCCGTCACACAGAACTCGCAAACCTGACTACGTTCACCAGTACGGTGGTTGCTGGAGGCGGCGGCGGAGACCACGCGCTCACTTCACCTGCCGGGCCGCTAGTTTTGGCGGAGCATCAGTCGGCTCCGCTTTCCGAAGACATTCAGGTGATCAATAAAGTCAGCCAGAACCTGCACGCGGAGATTCTTTTGCGATTGCTCGGGCGTGAAAAAGGCACGGCGGGGACGGTCGAAGCCGGACTCGAAGTGCTGCGCGGCTTCTTAAACAACGCCGGAATTTCGAGCGACGAATATGATTTTCACGATGGATCGGGCTTGTCGCGGCAAAATCTTGTCACGCCGCATGCGGTTGTGCAGTTGCTGCAGTATGCGGCGAATCAGCCGTGGGGAGCGGAGTTTCGCCAGTCGCTGCCCGTGGCGGGAGTCGATGGCTCGCTTGCCGATCGCCTGAAAGATCTGCGACCGGGAGTGCAGGTATTCGGCAAGACGGGATCGCTTGGCGGCGTGAAGAGCCTCTCCGGGTACGCGGTCACGGCAAAAGGTGAGCAGCTCATTTTTTCGATCATGTCGAATAATGAGAGCGTGCAGAGCAAGCGCGTGACGGATGCGATCGATAGCGTTGTGGAGGCCGTGGTTCAGCCAACTGCAAAATGACGGTATAACCGTTCTCCGGCTTAGCTCATCCGGCTTTGCTCATCCGGCTTTGCCCATCAAGCCAGCGCCCGTTTCGCCGGCTGCATCTATAATTGCTCCGCAATTGCTCGGCGCAAAGTTCTGCTAAGGAGGAACTCATGTCGCAATCGATACCTGAAAAGTACCGCGATCTTTTTACCAAACGTGCATTCGCCAGCTTGGGAACATTAATGAGCGATGGCTCGCCGCAAGTGACGCCGGTTTGGGTGGATCTGGATGGCGACCTGGTCGTGGTGAATACGGCCAGAGGTCGTCAGAAGGACAAGAATATGCGCCGCGATCCACGGGTGGCACTGGCGATTATCGATCCTGAAAATCCGTATCGATATCTCGAAATTCGCGGCCGTGTGGCGGAGATAACCGAAGAGGGCGCCGACGCCCACATCGACAAGATGGCGAAAAAATATTTGGGCGCGGATAAGTACCCCTATCGGCAGGGAGGCGAGGTACGCGTGATGTTCAAGATCAGGCCGGAGAGAACGAGCACGATGGGGTAAGTGTTCGGGCTGGATGGAGCGCCTTACTTCCACCACTTATCATGCAGCGCAATGAGCACGCTGATCGCGGTAGTCAGCGCGGCATTTACCAGACGGTCGTAGACTCCGCGGCGAACGTCATTGCGCTCGAGAATGCCGAGGCGGTTCTCGATGAGGCTGATTCGTCCCGGCTGGCCTCCTCCGACGAGCATCTCCATCCTGGTTTCCAATCGCGCCAGTTTTTCCAGCACTTCGCATTGAAAATCGTTATCAGTCACGCGGACCACGAGCGGATGCTTCGTCGCGTCGTGAACAGTTGCGGCGGGTTCGCAATTATCTTGGGTTCGCATAAAAGGCAGCTCTCAGCCATCAGCCATCAGCCCTCAGCTTCGGTCGTTAGTTCGTGGATTTCTATAAGACACCGCAAATGCAGATGAAAACAGCAGCCTAGTTGTCAGCTAAGAGCTACAGGCTAATAGCTAGTAGCTCAATAGGGCTGGTCCACGTGAAGCGCGGCAGACACGCGCGAATATTTCGGCGGAGACGACGCGTCGTATTGGCGCAAAAAGTAATCTTCTACTTTTCCCAGACGCGGCAGAGTGAATGCCTGCGTGGTGAATCGGCCGGCCAGGTTTTCGTCGCTGGATTGTCCCCAACCTGAGTCGCTCCACCGCACCTCTATGCCACCGCCGGTCAGAGGTGTAATACCCGCGTCAATGCTTACCGTCGTCGATGCTACCGCTGTAACCTGCGCCGCTGTTAAGTCCGGCAACACCGTAGTGCCCACCTGCGCATTGGTGATTTGCGGGATGTCGATCGGTATAGCGATCTTTGCTGTATCGAACTCAAACGAGGGTGTTCTTGCCGCATCATCGGCGAACTGAATCTCGTACTGACTGTGCTCGCCTGCGAGATCGCTGAATGTGATTTCTACTGCTCGCACAATGGCCTGGAAATTTGCCGAGCATGAAGGCACGTTTACATTCAGCCCATCGCCGGCAAAGATATCTTGAGCACCACCAGGAAGGAAGTCGCTCCAGACTTTGTATTTACCTGTCCAGCCCGCAGTTGAGCCATTTGAAAGAATTGCAAGTGCCGCATTTTCGCAATCCACGCTGGTTCGCGCGGGCGGGGATTTCAGGTGGCGCACCGAGCTTCGCACACCGTTATCAATCCCATGCTGGATTGAGGCGATGCTCGCCGGATTCGTCACTCGCGCAAATGCCCGGCCTGCGGTCATAAGCAGAGCACTGCCGCGTTGTCCACGGTAGTGGGCTTCAATCTGCTGATTCAGCGCGGGGACGTACTCGCTGAAGAAATCAAGCGTCGTTCCAGAACCGACATTGCACTCGCATCCGGCCGAAAGCGGACCTACAAGCCGCGTGACAAATGGCTGATCCTTCAGCGCTGTGCGCACTTCGACGTCAATCGCCTGCATCAGCCGCGTGAAGGAAATATTGCAATACAAATTCTGTGAGTTCACCACCGCATAGGTGCAGAATGCCGCGGCCTGAGCGACTCCATCGTACAAAATCGTTCCGGGCGCAAGCGTTGTAGCAGGATTGCTGGGGTCGATCTCCTGCACTTCGAGCACGATGCGCACAGCCGCACCAATTTGAGCGCCGCCAATTCCGCTGCCCGCTGGGTTCGCCGCGCAGTGAAATGTTTGTTGCCGGCGATAAATATCCTGGGAGAAAATTCGCGTGCTCAGCACGTAATGATGAGTGCTAACAATGTTCACCGTCGCGCCAGTGGAGGTTCCATTGATGAGCGCCTGAATCTGCGACCCGGAACCGGCCGGCGAGATCTGAAATCCAGCAATGCAGTTTGCACTCGAGATGCTGCCAAGATACAAGGCGCCAAGAACTCCGGTCGATACATTTGAAGTGAAGACCACGTCGCCGTGCTCAATGACCCAACTTCCGCCGAGTTCGACGTTCTCCACAAAGATGACCGTGGTTGCTCCGTCAGTTCCGCTGCCACCGGCGACTTGCAAGCGACCGTTTGCCACAACGATTGCATTCGCCGGATCGGCCTTCGCCCAGCGAGTAGGGTCGAGCGTGGAACCGGCATATTCTTCGTTGAAAATGGTCGTGCCGCTTTTCGTGAACGGCGTCTGCGAAAGGTAGAACCGAGTCGTGAGTCCGTCGCCAATGAAGTAGTCGCGAACGTACGCCTCGGGTTCGATCTCGCCCAGCACGCTGACATCGTTGACGATCGCGTTTGTGGGTTGAAGAGTGAGCCCTTGCGGCGAAAAATTCGGGTCCGATTCGTTCAAGGCGTAAGTAGCAGCGCCAATCGGAGTGAATATAACCGTGCCATTCAGCGTGCGATAACTGGCGCGCGCTTCGGTCGCGATATGCGCCGCGTGTTGCGACCATGTTTCGTTCGGGTCGGGGATGTAGCGCGCAATGGTATCGAGATCCTGCACCGCACTCGTGTCGAACCCTCCGGGAATTGCATCTTCGGTGAGTTGCCGGAGCGCATCCCCTGCGCGCCGCGCGACAAAAGGACTGCGCGCCGAAAGCCGTTTGCGATCAAGCAGAATTTCATCGCTTTCCGCGACGAAGTTGTAGCGATACATTGCCCCGCGCTCGCCCCATCCGAGGTATTCGTACTCGGGCTCGCTGACGATGTAGCCGGTGAACAGGTATTGGCCGTTTGTGCGAGCGAACGTGATTCGTCCTCCGCGAACCGGCACGGTAAAATTCGCCCCCGCCGATAGCAAGCTGAAGTGCAAGAGCGAAGGCTGATTCAGTTGGCGCATGAGCTTGGGCAAACGTGATGCATCGATATCAGAGGTGTAATCGCGCAGGCCAACGCCATCGAGATTGTCGATTTGAAGTTTCATTTTTATAAATTGCGTGTCGGGATCTGTTGAGATCGATTACAGCAACGACGAAATGCCGGCAGCTAATACACTCCCGCCATGGCCGCCGGAAAATAACTTCGGTAGCAAATGGCAATCTGGCCATCGTTTTCGTCGGTGTGCGGAAGTGCGATGAATGCGGCATGCAGCGCCGTGGAGGAAATCGGCTTTGAGATTTCGATTTGCTTTTCTCTTTGCACCGTAGGAGGCAAGCTCGTCGTAGTCGGATGCACGGTCGAGGTCGGGCTCAAGCGGGGATAATGGAAGCAAATTCTTCCACCTGATTGTTCCTCGAGTACGAACAACGCCGACCACTCCTGAAAGAAAGCTCCGCCTTCACGATCCACGAATGCAATAACTTTCTGTACACTCATGCCGGGCGCGGGAGTTCCTCCCAATAATGGCTGCGCGAGCACTAATGCAGTTGTGGTGAGTTGCGCAACGCGGCCGATATTAAAGGTGACGCGGCGAATGTAATTCGCGTCCTGGTTCACATCGCTAGGGCTGTTTACGTACGCAGCAGAAATTCCGGCGCCAACATATCCGGTTTGCTGTTGATAGTCGGCATCGACGGCAACCAGGTCGCCGAGGGAAAATCCATTCACCACCCCAACGCCCAGGTTGATCTGCGTCGCTGAGGATCCCGAGAGAACGGCCGCGGCGGCCAAAGGCGTTCCACCCGAGGGCTGCGCCGTTGCGTTTGGATCAGATGCAAGCACGTTCATGTGCTCCGAGCCGCCGCCGAGCGCCATCTGCAACTTTCCCCATTCGCGAAAGTCAAACTCGATGCGCGCGTCGAGAATGCCGCGAAATTGCGCAGCCGCCGTGCCGCGAACTCCGGCCCGCAAGGGTTCGTTCGGAGTAAGGCTGATGCGCTGAAAGTTATCAATCCAACCGAGGTCGATCCAGGGCGCGGGCGGCGAATCAAGGGAGAACATGCCGTACTTGCCAGGGTCGAAAAGCGCCGGAGCTTCGGTCGTGCGGTTCACCGGCGCAAAGTAAGCGCGCACACGCTGGGTCACCGGAACCATTCCGGCGCGAATTGCAAAGCTGCTCATGATGGATTGTCCGTTTCGTGATTGACAGTTCGGGCAGTTAGCATTCAGCACTCAGCATTCAGCCACCCGAAAGCCTCTATATTCCGAGTCGCTTGCGCGGTAATGAACCTGTTGTTCTCATGCGAAAAGCAGGTCACTCGGAACTGAAAAGGTCCTCGCAATGACAGCAAGTTGGTTTGGCTGAATGCTGATTGCTTTCTCAGAAATTCGTTTCCGAAAAGAAAAACACCTTCAAACTCGCGGTGCGTTCAAGTCGCACGCCGGTCGTGCCTCGGGGCAGAGCTTCGGTTCGCGGAGCCTCGCTGCCAACGACTTTCCCCAACACCGGAGTGGTCCATACAATACTTGTTCCCAATGGCGCCGGCGTCATTTGGGTGTAGTCGAGCTTCAGCGTAGTCGCAGGCAAGCAAATGCTGATGAGTTCTGTATCCAGCGCTGCCAGCGTACGTCCGCGGTCCACGCCTGATTCCACCGTTCCGAAGGTGTGATACGAAATCAGGCACTCGAGCGAAAACATCGCGCGGTCTCCGGTCGGCTGAACAGCTTGGGCGGCTCCCCACTCGATGTAGAACGCATCCGGCAGTGGCTTTACCGGAATGACTGCCTCGTTTTCGGCGGCGACAACTGCCGGTCGAGTGACTCCGTTCAGAGTAATCATGCGCTGAGGGCTCAGCGCCGCCAGACGGTTGCGCAACGTGATGTAGAAAGTGTCTTTGGTGTATTGCATAGCGGCTTTCAGCCGTCAGCTATTCAGCCTTCAGCTAGCGGCGCAAATGTATGAAGTTTTTGTTGAGAGCTGAGATTTTGAGGCATTGCCGAGCAAGCTGAGCTGATGAGAGGTGAGTGCTATTCCACTCCCATTACCCGATACAAATAAGCGGTGCCCGCGAAATAATCAGTGCTTACGCTCTCGATGTGGAACAAATCGGCTTGAAACTGAATGCCGAGGGCTTGATCGAATAAAGCTTCGGTCGATAGCGCACCTTCAGCTTCGACCACAATCGCAATTGCAGAAGCGGAAATAAGAAATTCCAGCCGCACGCGTGGCCCGGTTGTGGGCGCCGGAAGGCTGCGAACTACTACCGGGGAAATGATCACCTGTTGCACACCGGGATCGCTTAATCCCAATTGCGTGCCGTCGGTTGCGCTCTCCGGCAGAGGCAATACAAGCGCGATCTGGTCTCCGCCAAGTGCGCGCAACAGTGCGTCGGTGGCGCGCAACACCGCAGTTCCTGCTATGGCCATGGTTAATCTCGTTTTTGGTGTCTGGTTTCGTTATCTGGTTTTCTGGGCCACAAACGGCGCCAGCAGCGCGCGAACAGTAGCGTCGAGCAGATCGGGGGTAAAGTAATCCATTCGAAGCTGGTTCATGTGCCCGGTCTTCACGTTCACTGCAGGCGTGGCCTGCAGGTTCCGAACGATCTGCGCGCAGGCATATTTCACTGCATCAGGGATGGTCGCCCAGCCTGCCGTGTAAGTCAGATCAACTTCGCTATACCAGAGTCCCATCAGGTTGAGCGGCAACGTAAGTTCACCGGTCGCCGGATCGACATCAATCGACGAGGGATCGATGTTGCTCCACGTTCCCGGTAGTCCGAACATAAGGGCGACGTCGAGCCGCAAATCACTGAATGGCCACTCCCCACGACGCGGCATCGTGTAGCGTCCCCGACCTGAAACAATCGACGATGTAGCGGGCGCCAGCGGCGCAAGCGGCAAGTACGTGAGGTGGACCGTATTGCGGTCCGGCACCATGCGGATCCTCTCTTCGTACTGCGCAATTGCCAGCGTCGCGCGACGGCAATGTGCATCGATCAGCGACGACGCCGCGCCAACGAGCGCCGGATCTGCCGTCGTATCGATTCCGTAAAGTTGATATTCGGTTGGATCGAGATAGTTCACAGATTAGCTCCTAACTCTTAGGCTTTAGCTACCAACTCCATCGCGTCCGAGTGTTGCGCCGAATCGGCACTGTCACTGCTAGCATCTGTGGTCGACCGAACTCCCTGAGTACCCTTAAAAATGCTGTCATTCCGAAGGGATTTATTCCCGAGGAACCTGCTGTTGACATCAACTGCAGATTGCTCGTCGCTAAAGCGATTCGGAATGACATTGAGAGAGGAGGTCAACCGCCAAAGACGTACAACCGAAGATGCTTTATCTATCCACTTTCACTTCGTAGTGCGCGTAGGAAGCGCCTTTCACCACCACGCCTCCAAACTTGACGACAACATTTTGCGAAGCGAGAGTGCCAGGCAATCCGAGCTGGAAAACGCGCGGGTTGGGGTCGGTCAGCCAGTGATACTCGATCATGTCTTCACTGACGATGTAGGCTGGCAGCACTGCCGTGCCGCTGCCCGGAGTGCCCGTGTAACCGATCGCCCATTCAGGGATGAGCGGCAGATCGCCGGCTTGTGTGCTCAGCGCCTTTACTCGGAAGCCGCCCGTGATCTCGACCGTGTTAAGGACAACGTTGTAATCCGTCTTCATCTCGCGGTCGATCAGATCGAGCAGCACCGGGTTGGCGTAAATTGCCGTGGGCTTGACCGCGAAGCTGGAGTTCGAGACCATCTGCGCGACGGTTGACTTCAGGCCATCGACGATGCTCGCCGAAGTGCCAATCGTGGTGGTGTTTCCGCCGGCTTCGATTTGGCCAATCGCTCCGAAATACTGCAATGTAGTCGGCGTGGAGAGCGAAGTGTCATTGCCGTTCCACAGCGCTACATCATGCGTGTGCATGATTCCGTCGAGGGCATCAGCCAGGTCTTTCGCCTGCAGATAGGCAAACTGGCTCTGCTGGCTTCCGACCTCCAGATCAAAAAGGTTGTAGTTGATCTGCGAAACCAGCGCTTTCAACGGCACGCTGCGCTCAGCGCGGTTTGGCGATTGGGAGGTCGGCGCGATGTTGCGTGGATCGACAAACGCCTGTGCAGCGGTCGGTTGCGGAATCGCCAGCTCCTCGAAAAAGCGCGAGGGATGCCCGGTTGCAGGCACCTGCTTGATCCGCTGGCCGAAAGCACCACGCCGGCGAACGATGTCGGTGATCTCAGTCTGATATCGGTTAACTTCCACAGCACCCGGCCCAAGGAAATCTGCAGCCGCGTGCAGGTCAATAAATTGTCCGTTCATGTTTTGTGTTTTCTCCTGGAAAAAGATGTTTTCGCTTCAAAAGATTTATGTCCTTGAAAAAAAGCCATCAGCTATCAGCCACAGACCTTTCAGGCAGGAAGTTAGGGCTTTCCTGACGGCTGATGACTGATGGCTGACTGCTGTATTACTCGATCATTCCTGCGCGCGCCATCTCGGCTTTCACCGCGATGCGCTGTTCCACGCTGAGTGATTGCAGCGTTTTATCGAGGACGCCGAATTCAAATTTCTCGCCGGCTTCGGCACCATTCTTGGCGAGTAGAGCGGAGAGAAAGGGCGAGAGAGTCTTGCGAGTGGCACGCGCCGCCTGGGCTTTGAGGTCCGAGTTGGCCTTTTCCAGTTCGGCTAGACGGCGCTCGAGTTCACGCGAACTCGCCGCGTTAACGTCGACCCCGCGCTCCTCGACGGCGGCGACGATGCGGTCGACTTTCGCGCCTAGTGCTTCGTGTTGGGCGTCCAGCTTTCCCAGGACGCGGTCCAGAGTTTCAGCCGCGGTCGCCAAACGATCGGCAGCAGCGGCCAGTTGATCCAATGTTTCGTTCTGTTCCATGAGTTCTCCTTATTTAGCTGTCAGTCATCAGCCATGCAGCCATCAGCAAACCAGTTGTGCGCTGTTATTCCGACCTGCTTTAGCAGCGAGGAATCTGCTGTTCGTATTCGAGAAAAGCAGGTTCCCTCAGACTTAAAAGTCCTCGGAATGACAACGGGTTTAGTTTTTTTGAATGCTGATAGCTGAAGGCTGGCAGCTGTGTTATTCCAACTCGATCCACGTATTCCGATAGGCGGCCTTGTCGCGGCGCAGAATGGCAGCACCGGTGAAGGTGACGCGTGTTAGGGTCCAGATCTTTGCGCGAGTATCCGCTACGCTTGCATCGGCGATTTCGTACGACATACCCAACGGATTCTGGGGCCGCTTGCGACCAGAGCCGCTTGCGTGAATGAATCCTGCTTCGATTTGTTGCACGATTTCGGGGAAGTCCTTGCCATAGAGATAGCCGCTAAGTTCCAGCTCCTTGCCGACGATTTCAGCGCGAGTAATTACGCCAACCTTGCGCCGTGCGTCATGGCGGTCGAAGCTTGGCGAATAATCAAGCGCCATGCCAAGTAGTGATGGCAAAGCAAGCTGTGCGGCCGCGCGCGTGAGAACAACGCGATGCCCGCGCGAACCGGCCGGCGGTTTGTCAGAAGGCGTGTCCACTAATGTCAGCACGCCGCGAAATGGTTCCCGGTTCGGATGCCCATGCACCGCCGGCATCGCAATCGCCATAGATGAAAGTTGAAGGGTCATAACGTTGGCTCTAGCTCCTGGCTTTTTAGCTGTTAGCGGCGAGCAACGAGCGGTGAATAAGCACAACTCCTCGCTCGCGGCTAACTGCTCGCCGCTTGTTTTCTGAGTGCTGATTCTCAATGCTGAGTGTTTACACCGGCGGCAGCCCGCGCATTCTTCTGACTTCGTTCACCGTCAGCACGCCGGACTGAATCAGGATTTGCTGGATTTGCGCCTCTTCCATTGCATCCCCCGGGCCGTCTACATCGGTGAAGACGAATTCAAGATCGTCCCATCCCAGCTTTTTCGAAATTGCGCCGCGCGTGAGATATTCCGCCAGCAGTCGCGCGGTCGGCACGATCGCCTGCCGGAAGGCCTGGTCATTCATTTCGGCTGCTGTCGAGCGGTTCACATCGCGCTCAAGCCCGAGCGCCTGGGGAGGCAAGTCGAACGCATCGGCGATGATGCGCAGCAAAAATTCCTGCCATTGCAATCGTAGGTCGGCATCCGTGCCGCCACCGAAGCGCAGGACTTCTGGTTTGTTCTCGACGGAAAGAATTGGCACGCGCCCGGTGCCTTCAATTTCGTCTTGCCACCAGCGAATCAGGCGTTCGTGGTGATCGGGAGTTAAATTCTGCAACCATAACGCATACTCAACCACCGAGTTGGACGCGAGCTTGCTGGCGTACCGGTGAGCGCCAAGGAATGCGTTGATCGCCTCGAATGCAACCTCAAGCCGCCCGAGTCCGAACGGCGTGAAGGTGCGCGGGTTCAGGCGAATGTATATCAGTTCATCATCCGTGAGCTGGATGCCGGCACTCGGCCCGCTTTTTGCTGCCTCCTGCTCGTAACGAATCGACGTCGGCGAGCCATCCCAATCGGCGCGGATCTTGATAGTCGCCCCGTCAACTGGCCACAACGCCAGAGGCTGATCGGAATCGCCGGTCGCGTCAACCTCAATGGCTCCGAATCCGCCGACGATCAGGTCTTCGAGAACCTGCTCGGACAAAGAGCGGAAGGAGTCATCGGGATTTGGCGAATCAAAGTTGCGCGTGAGAATCCGGACGCGAGCTTCGGCATCCGGCAATTGCGGCACGCCAGGTTTTGACTGCACCCGCCATCGCATTCCGGCGATGTGGTCTTTAATTGTGTTGATCGCCCGCCGCGCCACCGGAATTTCCGAGAAGCGCCGCAGGTTCATCGCCGTGGGCTTGGGCATGGTCTGCGCCCGCGGGCCATAACTGTTGAGTATCGACGGGAGCGGTACCGTTCGGCGCTTGCTTTCGATCTGTCCGCAAGATGCGCCTCCGGCAAACAGATTTCCAGCTTGTGCCATTCGGTTGACGAAAGACACTCCCGCAATCCGGCGCATTGCGCCGCGAAACGAGTTTGTAATGTTCATGGGATTAAGAAAAACTTTCAGCTATCAAGTATCAGCCAACAAACCTTGGCTTAATGCGGAGTCAATCTTTAGTATCTTTCTGTGCCTATTGCGCGATGAAGTCTTGATAGCGCTCGTAATAGGGCTGACCGGTCTAGTTTGTACCTCGTCGTAAATGCGGAGCCTTCTCCGCGCTTGTCTTGTGCCACACGTCTTATCGGAGAATTGGTGATACCGGTGTACAGAGTCTTAAAGCGATTGCTCATGATGTACACAAAATAGCTTTCCCGCGGAACCAAGTACATGGTCCTTCGCTTCGCTCCGGATGACTCAATTAATGGGACGCTCTGAGCTCGACCCTGATCGCCTCCGCGATTTCCGGCATCTTCGCCGCGGGCGCAACCACGATTCCGCTCTCCTGCATCATTTCCAGCGCAAAATTCATTTCATCGCTGCGCGGAAGATCGTCATCTACGAGAGCCGTCATCCAGGCGGTCACACCTTTTTTTTCTTTCAAGCCTGCCGCTATCTGCGGGAAGCGTGACGCTAAAAGCATTCCCGGTTCAGTACGCTGGGCGAAAGATACTGCTTGCAAGAACTTGAATGACTGTCCGCTCGCATAACCGAAATCGAGCTTCAGCGGATCGCCCGGTCGCGTGTATTCGGCCATGGATATATTCCGCAGGAGAAGTGGCAAAACTCCCGCTGTCTCTAGTTCATCCGTCATATACGCAAGAATTCGTTGCCTTCCGCTGCGCTCACGTCTTTCGCCGATCGTCGGCGTTTCCAAATACATGGAGCTGAGTCTCTCCAGTTCTTTCGCAGGTGACTCACCCAAAGACCCCTGCAATGGTTGGAACTGAACCAGGTTCGACCACGCGTCGTTCATCCGTTTCAGCAACTCGGCTCTCTTTTGTGGGTCCTGTAAATCCCGCTGAATCTCGCGCTCGAGCGCTGCTAGCTCATCCGTATCCACCAACGGGTCAAAGCAGTGCAGCCGCCTTAGATTCCGCGTGAAGCGTACGTCGGCGAATCCGCCGGCTTGCCCGTGCTCAGGCCCAATTACCGCCACGCCGAGATTGATGCTCTCGCCTTTGGTGATGTCCCCTGCATAACGCAGCAGGAAGAATTCGAGTTGTTGTAAGGCAGCCATCAGTCGCTCAGCCTTCAGCCTCCGCCACCGTTGTCATTCCGAGAACCTTTAAATCCGAGGAATCTGCATTCCTGTGGGCAACTACAGATTCCTCATCGCTAAAGCGATTCGGAACGACATTCACAAAGGGAACCGCTCCACAACGCTAATTCTCTATCCACCCCGGAAACGGGTTCCTGACCGAGACTCGAAAACAATTGATTAGCTCCCGGACTCTGGCCCTACGCCGTAATAGCTCTGACCCAAGTTTTTCGAGCGCTCCCAAGTCACTTCCGTACCACTCCGGCGGAATCTGTTCTGTCTGACTCCAGACATCCTTCTCGCAAAAATTCTCGATTCGCGAGAGCCAGGGCTCAAACGACTTCCAACCTTTCACCCGCGCGTAAGCTTCGTTTCGCGCGAACACCCCGCGCAATGGATAATCCGGAAACGACCATTCTCCCGCGTTGAAGCAGTAACCCTGATCGATAAACGTCGCTGTGTATTTGCGTTCGCGACCCTTGCGCCAGAACGCGGCCTGGCGCCCGTTGGCATTTCCTGTCCACTTGTCGAGTGCTAACATGCCGGCGAATGCGTCAATGTTTCGCAACCGATCAAATAGCTCAATTGGCAACCAGTCGAGCACCCGGCCTTCTTTCGGATCGACAACATACCGCGATCCAAACTGCAGGCCCGGCTCGCAAGCGATCACATTACCCGACAATTGAATATTCAACTCCGGCGAATGCTTAATCAGCCACTCGCCGACGTCTACGACGTCCGTCACCGGGACTGGCAAACCGACGCGCTCTGCGAACCGTGTCGCCAATAACTCGTTCGCCAGAACACGCAGGTGCTGCGGGTTGTTGCGGAATTTGACCACATAATAATGATGGTCAGAGCAGAGCATTAAATGGCTCTGCGCGCCACCTCGCATCCTGCGAACGTGTTGGACGGCCGTAAGGGGCAAAACTTGGTTCGACCAATGCCTGTCATCCGGGATCAAGTACATAGGTCCTTCGACCAGGCATACGGACTCGCACGCGGGTCCGCGTCCTCGGCTCACGATGACAGGAAAGGAATATTACTGAATTCCATTTCGGAACTCTGTGACGGATGAACATCTTCAGGCTGTGGATTTTGCGCCCCGCTATTTGCCTACTTTGGTTGAAGATCTATCCGTGATTACCACCTCGCGAATTGCGATTACGACAGCTTCTGGTGCGTACAACTGAATTTCGTGCCCGGAATTGGGGACTGTTACCTGCTTGCCACGACTTGATAGTTCAGCCATACGCGCCTGCTGACTTTTATGTTCTTGAACAAGCATCGCGCCATTCGGCCCTGGATAGTCAAATTCGCCTCGTGAGAGAACGATTAGAGGCACATTGCCAAGTGGGTTCTTTTTTGCTTTGCTCTCCGCGTACATTCTCGCTGAAATTTCTGGCATGTAATTGTCATCGTCGGCGTAGTATTTCGGTTGCCGAACCGCCTACAAACGAACGTGTTGGGCAAATTCCGGCAGTTTGTCGTAAGGCGTTTCAATCTTTGGAGGAGGCATTTGTTTAAGCAAATCTTTTATCTTCGTCAACTCCTCAGAAGAAAGTTCGTCGGTACTGCTCACGGACGTTCGAGGCGAGGGAATCGGTCGATTTTTCGAAAGCAGACGCATCCGCTTCATCTCGCCATTGACTGAGAGTTGGGCATCTTCGCTATAGGCATCCACCAGTACAACTCCCACAACTTCCTCCGAATATCGTTCTGCGAAAATGCGAGCAATCATTCCTCCGAGCGATTGGCCAACGACTACGTAGGGCCCATGCTCGCCAGCAGCCGCTAGTAGACGATGTAGATCAAATGCTTCCTGATCCATGCTCCTCGGTTTGGGTCCAAGATCGCTCCAAGCAGCTCCACTCCGGTCGTAGGAGCAAACGCGCGTATACGCCGCCACCTTGGGTTGCACCAGGGCCCAGTCCGTTGAGAACGCGCCGCCGCCAGCCGATAACACAACCGTCGGTTTGCCTTTTCCCGTGCAGTCGATGTGCAGACTATACCCGCCCAGGTCAACCATGCGGCCAGTCAGAGGCGGGGCTAGTTCGTCATGTCCTCGAACAGAAGCCGCACTCGCGAGCCAGCCTGAACCCAGCACTATCCAAGCCCAAAAGGCTGCAATCAAGACAGAGTTCATGCGTTGAATCTTAACAATGAACTGTTGAAGACACATCCTTACTTATATGCACTCCGCGCGACTGCCTCCCGCCCAGCCAGCGCAACCGCCATGGCCATCACGCAATCGTCATGGCTGCCCGAGGTGCTTCCCGAACTGCCATTCACGCGGCGAATGAACGTCCGGCATTCGGCCAAAAGCCTGGAACTTTGAAACAGCTCGGGCTTGACGGACAAGATCGCCGCCAGGTTCTCGATCATCGCAGGTTTCGTCACCGCCGAAGTCAGCCAGCCATCCTGATCCCCATCCCGAAATACGTTTTGATATCCAGCTGCGCGGAGGTTTGCCAGCACGCCATGCCCGTGGTTGTTTCGCTCAATCACCAGCAGCGCATCGTTATACATGCGCGCCAGCTCGATCAACTTGGCCGCTAGCTCGCGCGGAGAATAGTGCCCATGCAACTCCGCGCATTGCATAGTAGTTTGGCGGTCAATAACCTGCGCGCAGGCATAGTCGCCGTCGGTCCCACCGCCGGCCGGATCGACTCCGATAATGTATTGCCGTGTGCGACGTGCTTCGAGCCATATCGTCAGGCGGCCGTTATCGCGAACGATCGTTGCCGGAGACAAATATTGGAGCGCCCGATCGATCACCTCGAGTTCGAACACGCATTCTCCAGAAGCGCGAAAGCACGAGACTGGATCTTCCGCATATTCCTGCGCGGCAAGTCCTCGCAACTGCGCGCGATTCGTTCTGCGCCAGGCGATCTGCGCGTCGCTCAATCCAACTCGGCGGACGAGCTCTTCTTCTTCCGGCGTGAGCGGATGAACCTGAAGTAATCGCGTCTTGTCGCGATACTCATCGTCATACCACCAGGGAAAAAAGTGTCGTGTATATCCCGTTTCATTCGCGTGTTGCCACTCTTCATAGAAAATTCCAGCCGCGCCATTTGGCGTTGACTCCAGAACAATGTCACCGTCATTAGGTACCGCAGCTCGCAGCGATGCCAACGCCTCCTCCGGTTCGTGCAGCCAGCGGGCGACCTCCGAGCAATGCAAATTGTGGATGGTCAGCCCGCGGCCTGCATTTACGTCCGCTGCGGTGGCCACTCGATATTCGCTATCGAGGCGGGGGAACACCATTTGGCGGACGTTGGCGCGTGAGCGGATGAGCGCGCCGCGTCTCATCGCTTGGGGCAGGTTCTCCCAGAAGCGATGCACAATCTTGAAAATCTCTTCCGCTGATTCCTGGTCATGCGCGACCTGCACGGTCATCGTTCCCGGCCGCGTAATCGTTTGGATAAAGAATCGCGCGGCAATATAGGTGGTGATCCCCATTTGCCGCGCCTTTACCACGATGTTGCGATTCGAGCAGCTTTGCGAAAACTCCCGCTGCGCGCGATTCAGTTGCAAACTGACTAAGCCACGCGCCTTGCTGCGTACCCGCAACAAACTACCGATAAGAAAATCGCGGACAGTGATGCGAGAGAAGCCTACGCGATGCGCGGAACTTTCTGCATCAAGCCGCTTGCCGAACTCCTGCAGCACCACCAGGTCATGGGTCAACGTATGCCGTCAGTCTTTCGCTATTTCGCCCTGCCCGTGCTTTCGGGGACCAGAGCGTACGCACCGATTTCCCAGTTGCTACCGAATAGTGTCTGGTCGATACCCAGTAAGTCATACTTAAATTCGGTGCTAAGTGTCCCACCCGAATCAGTCAGCGGCGACTGTACCGTCGGACGCAGATCTAGCGGCGGTCCCGCAACTGAATCTGCATAGTAGGTCGTGCCGGAGTTCTGCTGCGTGCTCAGCAGGTAGTTGACAAGCTGGGTATTTGTCATCAAGGCTGCGCCGGATTGCTTCAACGTGTCGAGCATTACTTCAACCTGGTGCGCCGGCAACTCGTTCACGTGCCAAAAAATTCCGATTGGAAGACCCCAAACTGCGGACTTGAAAACGAGAGCGCGCAACTTGTTCGCTAGTTGCGCATCAGTCAGGTTCTGAAAGTTCGGCGCAATTCCCTGGCTTAGAATGTTCTGCACATTAACGCCGCTGCTCATGACCGTGTCTGCATCGGGCGACGGACGCATTACGCCTGATCCGCGTGCGCCTGCATAGCCCGCGGCGACCGCAATCGCTTCTGTCGAAGTATCTTCATAGCTTCCGGGATAAACATAAACTCGATTTGCAGGCAGGCCGGTCAAATTCGCGCTCATCCACGCCATCGCCCAGTTGAGTTCGTCCGTCATCAGCCGCGTCTTGTCCATCTGTAGCGTGTAAGGCGTGCTTGTGATGTCGGTCGGCGCAACGTCAGCCAGGTCTTCGCTTTTGACTGCGCTTTTCATGTTCGGATCGAGATCCACAGAAAACACGCCGCGTTGCTGCAAGGTGAAGACGATGCCGCCCAGGGTGTCGAGTCCGCTTGGGACAATGTCCGTCCCTGAAGACGTCAGGTCCCAGTTCACCTGAGCTGATGGATCCCCCGGCGCCGTTATTACGAGATGTTTACTCGATATCGACAACGTAACGCTGCTCGCCGCCGTTCCCGTGTACTGAAGCGTGAACGCATTCGGAAATACGAAGTATTGGTGTGATACGGAGTGCGTGTTTACGTCCCAGCCTGCATTGATCCACGATTGGAAAGTCGGCACCAGTTGCTGTGAAAGCGGATATCCCGTTACTACTGCAATACTGAGCGGGAAACTCTTCTGCTGAAACATGGGCAGCAGCGCCTCAATGTATTGGTGCGATCCATCTATTAGCCCAGGATCGTCATATGTCACCGTAATTCGCGCAGGATATTGCATGAAGCCGCGCACATTTGGAGGAGTATCGGCGGGGATATTGTTGCCGCCGTCGATCGGCCCCGGCGTTCCGGAAATGTCAGTCGAAACTCCAGTTGCGATGTTGTTTGCATAAAAATGACAGTATGAGTACGTCACCGCGCCAGTGTTGTCCACTAACGCATAGGTTCGGTTCGCGTAAGCACGGCAATTCTTTAGCTCGATCTGAGACGCTGGGTTGTCGAAGTGATATCCAACGTAGTTCCGGTGCGCGTCGGTGTTGTAGAGATGAATGTTTCCCGGGTTGCTGCTCGAGTGAACGTAGAACCCGATCGGCACAGTTGCGTTCGGCACCTGGCTATCGGCAAGCATGTTTGCCAACCATATGTAATCGCTGTTTCCCTGGATCTGAACGCCGTAGCTGTCGTACCAATCGAGCTTGATGTGCTGAATTTCGATATAACTGACGCTATTAATGTTGATCAGCGATTGCCCGCTCAAAATAATCGGCGTGACTGCCCCGTAAGCAGTGACAGGATTGCCGCCGGATGAATACACGTAGAGGTCTTGCGTGCCGCTGTCGTAATACCAATCGCGATTGTGCGCCAGTGCGGCCTGCGAGATCTGCAAGTTTCCCCAGATGCTTCCAAATTGCACGAACTTGAGTTGCGAAATGGCCTGCGCCGCGCTGAGAGTAATCTGCCAGACGCTTCCAAGTGTGTTCGTCCATTGCGCACTGGTTGTCACGTACCGGCCCGTAAACTCGGGCGGTTGTCCGTTGCCGTAAGCATCGAATTTGATCAAATTCCCTGCTGTTCCACTGGAGGGTGGAGTAAGCCACTCATTCCATATTGCATCGCGTTTGAACAGAATCACGTCACCCGGCGAGAACGTCGATATTCCCACTTTGAGCAACGTGCGCCACGGCGTCTGTGGAGACAGCCCGTCGTTTCCATTCGAGCCTGCCGGATCCACGTAATACGTCGTGGCGCTCGCGCCTGCGCAGAGAAACACGATCGCCAGCAGCCAACGGCTTGCGTTCACAAGAGCTCCTGATTTGACTTGAATTAATCGAATCGACTACTGCACGCGTCTGTAGGTGATGTATAGCGCGTATGTCCCCGTTCCGGTCGTACACGCGGTGTAACTAGTCGAATACGTGAGATTGTTGCTTTGCGAATTGTTCCAGATCGTCATCGCCGCTTCTCCAAAATTGGCGGTGCTTCCTAGTGCAACCGAGCCGCTGGTTACTCCTGAACCTTGCAGCGGAACTGTCATGGTCCGCGCGCCGGTGCGGTCGCCCCAGCCAATGGTCACCGAAACCGCCGCCGATCCCGGTGACGAACACGCCGCATCCGACTCGAGATAAACATTGATTGCATACTCGCCGACGGTGGCTCCGCCGAGCAGGTTCGTGGTCGTGATCGCAGCGGTTTGTTCGGTCAAATTTACTGGCCCACCGGAGGTATTCGCGCTTCCCTGCAAGAGCAGCGCCGGCGTGTACAACGCGGTGCCAAAATACCCCGTCGCAGGACGGAAATTAACATCCCCGAGTGAGTAGGCATTATCAAGGAAGGGTTTTAGCTCCGAAGCCGAGTTGATTCCCCAGCGAATACCCGAGCCGATCCAAAATCCGATGCCGGGCTGCTGCGTGTAATCCGGCCCGGCGATTTCATTCTTTATAACGAAATATCCGTCGCTCTGGTCCCAGGTAAGTGCGGTACGTTCCCAATCTGTGGCGCTGTTCCAGGCTCGATATACGCGAAACGTTTGCGGATTTGTGCTATTTACTTCCTCCAGAGTGTTCTGTGAGTTCGTGCCGCCGGTGTCCTGGTTGAAAACATTCGTCAGCCCAAGCTGCACGGCTTGACCGGCATTATCGATCGCTTTGGCGCAATGACATGTTGAATCGAACCAGAAGATGCCGTAGTTCGGAATTCCGGTTGGCGCAGTTGTCTCAGCAAGCTGAATTTGATCGGCCGTGCTGCAGTTCGCATTGCCGTTCGCCTGAATTCCGGTCGCGAAACTTCCGCTGCATTGAGTGGGAATTTGTGCCAGCGCCTCGGCCGTGGGCACATTGCCAGTGGTGTCGAGTTTCGCAACCTCGAGCAGCGGCCCTCCGTTTTCAGAAACTTGCAATTTTCCGCTGGTTCCGAATCCGATCAGTGACTGCCCCGAACTCGCGGGACTCAAAGATCCGAATCCGGTTTGCGTCATCCAGGGGCCTGTTCCTGAAGCGACGAACGCGCTCGCCTGGGTTGCTCCTGTCACCGTCAGCGCCGAATCCATCTGCACATTAGTTTTAAATTCTTTCAGGCTGCTGCTAAGACGCTCCAGCCAGCTTGTTCCGTCCCCGACGTTTCCGATGTAGTTTGAAAGTGAAAGCGGAGCGCCAAAGCTAATGCCGATATCCGCCGGGTTGCCATCGCCGCGGTCGTATCCGATGAATGCGTCGTTGGCATCGTTCGTCGGACGATTATTCTGCGACGCGATCGTCTTCTGAAAGTTTGAGTCCGAAAGAGTAATGATGTGACTTGGTCCCGATCCAAGCGTCGGGAAGTTCAACCGTCCTTTTAAGTTCAATGCCAGCCCACCATCTGCATTCGGCTTGGCAGCGAGCAACAACGCTCCTTGTTGATAGAAACTGCCTGGGGCCATGGCGGTATAGCAGCTTAGCCATATCGGCGTCCATCCTGACATGGAATCGCAATTGTTGGCGATAACTGAAGGTTGCGCCATCCCAGCAACCCCGACAATATCGCTCGGCGTATTCTGCAACCAGGCACGTGCGGGACTCAATGGCGAGTTGGCATCCGCAGAGGCGGCCAATACTAGAGAACCTGGCCAGAACGTCAGCAATGGGAAATAACTTGGAACCGCGACTGTGTAGCTTTGCAGCGCGGCTTGAGTATCCATAAAGGTGCACACGCCACTCGAGCAGGCCGAGGAACGCAAGACGCCGGCCAGCACTGCGAAGTTTCCGGTGCCAAACGGCGCTTGCTCTAAGCCGGTATTCGTCACTCGTAGAAGGTCAAACGAAGTGGCGCCCGCAATGTCGGGAGCCGTGACGGTAATGCTTCCCGTCCCATTCGTCAGCGCGCGTCCCGCATATAGCGCATTGCTTGCGCCATAGCTGGTATTGTGTGCGACCACGTAATAGCGGTAATCAGTCGTTCCCGTATTCACAAACAGCGGCACCACTCCGCTTGGAGCTTCGCCGCCGGAAATTCTGACCGAGTTCCCCTGCATAATCACGCCCGCTTCACCGAGGTTGCCCAGCGGATTCGTGCAGCTTCCTACTTCTTCATAAATGTTATCGAGATCGAGTCCGCCGTAGCCGCCGCGCCTGGTGCCACCGCGCACGCCATATTGTGCATAGCCTTGAATCACGCTGTCTGAGATCCTCAGCGTGTTCCCGCTTTCCCAGTCCACGCCGTTGCCATTGCACTGCAATGAGATGTTCAGGTTCTTCAGCCATCCCACAGCGGAAAAAACGTTGAATGGACCGGGCGCATAGACCGCTGCCCCGCAATAGGTACTGTCGCATCGCAGGCCACCCCCGATCGTGGTATCCAGTCCATCGAGCAGGAATGCCTGATCGTCATCCACCTGCACGTACGTGCCGAATGTGCCCCCTGAATATGGCACTCGAGTTTCGACATTCATCAACCGGCTCTTCTGCGCATTAACTTCTATGAAGGGCGCCGTTGCACCAGCAACCGCCGCGCGTCCGCGAGGGTTCACCAGAGTGATGTCTTCAAAGAGATTGGAATTGGAACTATCTCCAACGAAGATGCAGGTGTCGTTCATCCAACATTCGACGATCGATCCAGTGAAATCTACCGTGATGTTCGAGGCACGAATTGCAATTCGTGCATAAGCTTTGAACTCGCCCGGAGGCACGATTACTTTTCCTGACTGTGAGGTCCCAGTTGGATTCGACGGCGTGAAGCGTGCCGCAATCAGCGCCTCTTGCAATCCGCCGGACGCGCTTGCGACCGTGTAACCTGCCGAGTGGGTATTTGCGGTCGTGAACTGCAGCGTGCCCGGCCTGCTGTCCCCGGCGCAGGTGCCGCCGGTTACTAACGCTGCTTCCGCGGTTCCGGTTCCAGAAATGTAGACGTAGTAGTACGGCTCATTGCCCGTTACTCCCGGTGGACATTGCGTCAGAGTTACGGTATTTATGCCCGCGGCGCTCAGGTTGCTGGCCGGTGTCTGGCTCCATGCGTAATCGGTGGCGTACTTAATCGCCTGCATTCCCGGAGTTAAACCAGGACCGCTGCCTGTTCCACATCCACCCCACGTGGAATCGCCGCGCAGGCAGACGCCGTTGTTCGCTATCCCCGTTCCCAGTTCAGCAACCGGAACTACTCCGCCGATGAGATCGGCTTTGCCGCCGGAAGCGAGGTCAACATAATGCTTATCCGCCGCTTGCTCTGGCGCCGCGGGGTCCCCAGGCAGGGTCAGCGGCCCTGTCATTGTGTCGCCAACCTTTGAAACGTAACTCCCGCTTCCGACGTTGCCGATCGCGGAATCAACGTAGGACTTGGTCGCCGCGTCCCCGGCTTGGGACGGCGTGGGCAAGCTTGGGGAAACCGCAAAGGTCTTTACTCCGGTTACTGTTTCGTTTCCGCTCAGGTGCACCACCGTTGCCAATTGTGCGTTTACATACTGCTGTGTCGCAGCCTGTGCTGCCGGAGTCGCGGTTCCCACGACTGTCCGGACGGCGGAAATCGTCTCCGGAGAGGACGTTCCGATTGACCAGGTTTCCGTTTTCACAGTTCCATCTGTCAGCTGATACGTGACTGTGTAAACCGTTCCAACAGGTGTGGCTCCGGCGTTAGGCGCAAGCTGTGCAGTAAAATTTCCGTTTGCCCCGAGTGTTACGCTGAGATTGCCGGCTGCGACCGTGGCACCCCCCGTTGTCGTGAACGCGGGCCAGGAAATCAACAGCGTTCCAGAAGCTGGATTTCCGTCTGCTCGATACACGGTGTCGCTGATGGTACTCAGCGTTGGGCCTTGTGCCGACGCACGCAGCACCAGCAGCGCCAACAAACACGCAGGCCACATAACAGAAATCGGGCAATAAAAAAGCCGCCACTTCAGGCGGCTTGCGTCCAGCATAATTCCTCCGAATCTTGAGGTTCGACTTAAAGCAGTCTCAATCCCCGCTCCTCACCTGCTGCTGCAAAAAATTCTCGACGCTGTTGACATATACGTCGGCAAAGTCAACCACCGGTCGCCGCGATGAAATTGTTTCCATTGCGCTGCCCATCTCCCAGCCCATTGAGGACAACACAGCAAGCGTCATCATGGCAGCTCGGTGCACGCCCGCGGCACAGTGGATGAACAACTTGCTTCCCGGTTGATCGAGAGCATCCATGGCAAAGTCCACTCCGCGCTCCAGAAGTTCCGGCGGCTTGGGCTGAAAGTCGTCATCCGTCGCATTCCACAACACCTGAATCCCATGCGGTCCTGCCAGTGGCGTGTCGTCGAACTCGATTTGCATGTCAATGACATGGGTAACGCCCATCCGCGCCAGCTCAGCCATGTTTTCCGGATTCCAAATGCCGCCACCAAGCGCAACCCGATCGGTAATCCAAGTTATGTCGATCCCCAAGTTTCGCACTCTCCCGCGCTCAGAATGAACTCCGCCGCACCGTTTTGACGCCAGAATTCCTGTTTGGCGTTGCAGGGCTTTTGCGAAACGAAGCTCTGCTTGCAGGCGATCAGCCAATCCCATTTTACGGGTTTCTCGTTTTGCTCGTAACGTCATCCGATTTCGCACTCTCAGGCAACCCAAGCTGGGCAAGCAGTACCCGCGCCAGGGAGTCCTCTCCGCCCGCCTCACTCTCGGCAGCTGCCGGATAGAGCCCAATCATCTCGAAGAGGTACTTCATCGCCTGATATTGACCCTCCTCGCGTACGGCATCGATCGCCTGTTGCACCATGGGAACGGCATTCTGGGCAACCAATTCGGTTATTTTTCGGCGCAGGTCGCCCAATTCCAGGGGAGGGCTGGCGTTTCGGGTGCGCGTTCCCATGGTGAACCTCGAGGCAAAAAAAAGAGCGCACCGTAGGGCGCGCTCTGTTTTCTTACTCTCTAATTTCAGAATAGCAAATTGAAAAGGAAATTGTGCCACACTTTGCACATTTTTATTCGGCTTGTTTGCAATCACTTGCGGCAAATCGGGCCCTTTCCCCCTCTTGACAAGAATTTTCCACAGGTCGCGATAATGGGAGCTGGTTGAGCAAGCCCCCTTCCAGGAATGACTCGCTGATAGCGTCGATGGTTTCGGGAAACTGGCGGCAAAGAGTCCTGCGCCCGCATCCTAAAACCGCCGCTGCTGCCTCCTGCGAGTAATCCTGAAAGATAATCACCGCGATCATGTCTTTGCTGAAGGTATCGAGTTGATCGAGTATCCGCTCTACATCGTGAACGAAGATAACCGCGTCTTCGAATGTCGCCATACGGTAAGACGTCACTTTAGAACGAAATAACTCTCTTCCCAATAGCGATGGCAACCTTCCTACTTCAATGGATAGCCGTAAATATCTCTTCAGCAGGCCGATCGTACGCTCACGATAGAGCCACAAATCGGGATTGCGACCCGATGCTGACGAGGTGAAGTAACTTTCCTCCGTTGATTCCGGCACATCGCCGTCTTCAGGCTCATTAGACGAACCGGCAGGCAAGTGCTCGTGATTGAGCTTCGCGCAACTCCGACTTGCTGGCGCAAATATTCCAAGCGGGAGATTGGTACTCATGCCTGACCTCCTTCGCCCCAGAATGTGTTGTCTGTGTCTGATTCGTCCGAGACAGGGACGCCGCTTCGGCTATGCTCCAAACAGCGCGAATCACGGGCAATTCCGGCCATAATCATCGAGCACGATGGGCAATACACAATCTCCGAGCCCCTGATCCGAAGCCAGAGCCCACCGCAGCGCTCGCAATATTTGAGTTCCATCTGAATCGCATTGCTGTCGATGCTTTCCACCTTGCCTCCTAACGGGTAACGACAAAAAGGCCCTGCACCGGAGTCAACCGGTTACAGGGCCCGTTTCTGTTACGACGACCTGTAAGTTTTATTTAGTTAAAGGGTTTAGGCCTACCGCAGCTCAGCTCCCAGGGTGATGGTGCCGGAAATATCCCTCCTCATATCCTGATTTGAGCACTTGCCCGTTCTGGATAATGACACTCAATTTGCCGTTGAAGCGAATTTCAGAAAGTAAGCGCAGCATCGCGGCCGAGAGAACCTCGGCGGCGCGAATCTTTCGACGAAATTCGACAAAACCGGCTTCTTCCATCCCATGGGATACTTCCGGCATGGACGACCTTCATTTCTCCCCTCGATCAATTCTGTTATAGGATTCCGTCATGGTATAGCTCACAGTTTTGTAGCGTCAAGGGGAAATGGCACACCCGCGCATTCCCTTGCTTTGCTAGGTTTTGCGAGACGCAATGGCCCACTCGTGCCATATCGAGGTCCGCACTTTCGTTGTGGATAATCGTGGAAAAAGATCACTGCGGAATCGCGGTTAGTTAATAGCTGTGTGTAGCAAGATACTAATAGCCAACCGCTATAATCCGCTGCTATATTGCGTCTATGAAGTTCAAGGCCTTACAGGAAAATCTTCGCAAAGCACTTTGGGAACGGATTGACGAGGGCGATCTGACCGGCCTGAAACTGGCGTCACAAACTGGTTTCCGGCAGGCTCATATCTCGAACTTTCTAAACCGAAAACGAAGCTTGAGCCTGGATGGCATGGACCGGGTGTTGAGCGTACAGCACCTCTCAGTGCTGGACTTGCTTGATCCGGCCGAGGTCAACAAGCGCGCCACCGTTCGCCCGCCCAGTGACGATGAATTCGAGAACATTTTTGTCGTAGACGGCTGGGTCGCCGCTACCCAGCCCCTCGTCATGAGCATGAACGTCCGTGAAATTTACAAAATCAAGCGCAGTTTTCTCCGCAAGCTGCGCTCAGATATGCATGGCAGGCGCAGTGACTGGGAACGGTTTGTGGCCATAAAGATCGAGGCCACTGATGGAATGAGCATGTATCCGCGTCTGCTGCCCGGGGCTACGGTGCTCATAGACCGCCATTACAACAGTTTGCACCCTTATCGAAAGGGCGAATTGAACATGTACGCTGTGCGCACGAAAGACTCATGCGTCATCCGTTATGTTGAGCTGGCCGGGAAAAACATCATGCTCAGGCCGCACAGCCAGACTTATCCCATAGAAGTTCTCCCCCTGGCTGAAGGCGAACCCTCTTCTGACTATTTAGTTGGCCGAGTTTGCTATATAGGAATAGAGACTTAATGTCAGCCACGCCTGTCTAGCTCTCACTACCACAGGTTGGTCCATCCGTTTTACACGCTCAGAAGCGGTGTCAGTGTTGCAGTAGAGCGTCTGAGGTTTGCGTCGTATTGTTGACTCGTTCGGCACTGACGGCAAACCGTGAAGTGACCACGATCGGTCGTTTCTGTCCAGGAGGAATGAACTCCAATTCTGCCAGGTACCTCCCTTCGGGAATCTTTAGTTTGGAGAGATTGAACGTGTGCAGCACCGGGATGCCTGGAATAGCGGGAGTGGGGCTGAGAACCTCCGCGGGTGCCTCGGTGATCACTCGCCTACCCGATTCGTCCCGCAGGGATGCGGTTACTTTCCAACCCTTCGGAAAGTTTCTCGACTTGGGATAAAAACGCAAGAACATCGTGATCTCACTGTGATTCGGAAAGTTACGGTCGACACTGGGGATGAGTCGGCGGTCGCCAACCTCTAACGGATCGGGTGCGTTTTCGTTCTCGGTCCGGTTTACTTTCTGAGCGGGATTTTGATTTTCGTGGTCGCTTTTCTCTTTGTTTAGCAGCTCCGTGGCCCATTGTCGAGATAGCGTCATAGAACTGGCTACAACATCGGTCGGCATTTGCCGAGGAACCTCAAAGAAGACCCTGCAACTCCCTGCGACAGCATTGTAGAGGTCAGCAACCGCGACCTTCAGTTGGTACCTCCCAGGTTTAAGCTGGGTAAGGACGTTGTATGTTGCTTTCTGAAGGGCATACCCGTTTTCTTCTTCCGATTCTCGTTGCGCATTCCAGGAATTCGTGGCTTGGACGCGACCGACTACCGTACCCTGTTCGTTCTGCACTATGCCCACAAGCATGGTCCAGCGTCGATCGCTCGATGTCTCTTTCGGCACCCACCATTGCGCATGGATCGCGGCATTAATTGTGATGTCTGGTTGAGACGGATTCAAGAACACGCTGCTGCGTGAAGTCAGCTCGATCTCACCGAGCGGTTGATCTTCCAAGAGAGCCCTATACAGCCACTGTTGTTTCTCGCCTCGCGAAAGGCTGGAAAATGGAATTGGTGCGTAGTAGCCTGCCTTTGCAAGAAGTTGCAGCTTTGGTTTGTTTACTTCCACCCGTATGCGATGGTACGTTCCGTCAGCTTGCAGATCGGGTAGGTAATAAGCGATGTCGTAGTAGCTGGAGTCTTCCTTCGTCAGGCGAAAAGCATGGCTGAGATCGTTGCCTAAGGAGACGCGCCCTCCGGTTACTGCGGCCACATGGCTTAGGAGCTGCGCCTGCGATGCTAGAGCTGATGTGGTGGAGAACATGCCACTGATCTGACTAAGCGAACTTGGAGCTGATTCTTCAGGACCGAAATAATTCGGCGTACTCGCGTCGCCACCAAGAATGACGGGTTCAACTCCCCGGGCGTACACGGGATAGATGGCAACATCGGAGCTAAGTGCTAGTCGCAGCAGTTGCCAAGGCGAATTCCCTGTGCCAAACTCGCGGATCCCAAGGCACTGGCTATCCACCCCCAGATCGCTGAAGATAACCAAGAATTTTCTGCCCGGCATCGAACGCATCTGTGATACGCGCTCACTCGCAGCGGCAATCCAGGGGCCTCCCATACACGGACTCTCTTTTACGCGCTGCAACTTGCCAATGGCATTGATGATAGAGTCGCGGTCGAGAGTAAACGGTAGTACGATTGACGAATTATCGACGATGGCCACCGCTGCGCCATTCAGTAGCCCTTCTTTGGCTGCCTTTCGGACGGCTTGAAGTGCAAAGGAACGTGAGGCGAATTGCAATTGAGGAATAACAATAAGTATGTGAGGACGATCGGGTTTCTCACTCAGAGTACGATTTTGGGGCTTACTCGTCGAAGGTCTACTTGAGTCAACAGCCTCCGGCGCGGCGTTTTCTTCCTGCATATTTACGCCAGTCCCAGCTTGGACATAAAGAAACCGGGTCACTGCTTCTGGGTTGCCGTTGTCGTAGAGATGGAAGTCGGTTGCCTTCAAGTCTGTTACGGCATGGCCTTTGCGATCCCGAACAATTACGGGGACTTGGATCAGGTTAACAGACTTTTTCAGCGTATCTGAACCTGGAAGTTGTTGGGCACTAAGTGAACTCCCGAGAAGCAGGAGGGCACAGAGAAGCCCTTTAGCCCTAGCTACAAGCCGCTCTTCGCGTCTAAGCACCCACTCCATTTCACATCAACTTCTGCAGGTTATTCTTTTATCATCGCATTGTCCACAATACACTCGACGGCAAAGAACACGAGAACCTCAAACTAACTCGTAAATATGTTCTCCTTCTCATTACTGGTGCAGTGCGACGTTATTGTCTAGGTACACATCCCAAGCCCACCTGCCGTCATGACGATCGGCGAAATCCCAAATACGCGACCGGAGCCGGAAGTAATTACCGTACGGATCCGTGAACGGGCTGATCTCATAGTGTAGTTCGATTCGCTTAATTCCCACTTGGGGCAATGTGTAAAGTTCCTCCGGCTGGGACACCCCGTCATGGTTCTTATCAATCCAGACGCGCAGGTGTGTATAGATTGCATCATGTGCGTCGATAAAACCGTCACCATTTCCGCCATGGTCGGTGCGATCAAACACCGCGAGCGCCAAGAAACCATTCTGGTTGTCAGACTTGGGCTGCGATGTCATATTGCCAAATAGCTCTTGGCCATTATCGATTTTTCCATTTCCATTGCGATCGAGAGCAAGCCACCCATTCTGAGCTTCCGGAGCAGTCCAGCCCAGGCGGACACTTCGACGATTTCCTAGAAGATCGAAATAAACACCGTCTCGTGCGTCTGTCATTTTGAACCCCTCCCCGGCAACATCGATCAGGATTGGGGAGTCACACTGCCATTGCTGTCCTGCACAAACTGGAGATGGGCAATCAGGTTTTGGAAGTTGGCAACCACAAGTATATGCGCATCCGGCAATGCCATCGACGTAAGCGCAGCAAATTGCCCCGGTTGTATTCTCACAATAGAGCGGACAATATGTACCGGAGCAGTCCGCGGAGCGTTCGCTTTTGCAGGTGGACTGCTGGCTTGAGCAGGTAGACATATTGCTCTTGTATGTCGTGGTACAGCTAGCTCTGCATGAGGTATCCTGTGACGTACCTTTTCCATATTCTTCATCGCAGGTCGTATTGCAGCTATTTTCGGTCTCTAGCGCCGAAGCTGCGCAAGCGCTGTATGCTGTGGCGCAACTTTCTGGCCAAGCACCTCCATCATTTAATTGGCAACCTTGAGCTTGCACGGATGTTGTTTTCGGGAGCCATAGCCATACTAGTCCTAACACTACCAGAGCGGCGATGCGTGTTATGCTTTTCATTCGATACCTCACCTTCAGGCTAAAACATTAGTAAGTAGTTGTTAGACCTTCGCCAAAGCAGCTAGTAGGTCGTTCTGCTGAGCTGGGGAAAGTACGCCAACCCACATCTTCTCGACCTTGCCAGTCCGATCAACTAAAAAAAGAGTCGGGGTTGCCGACGCACCCAAATCTTGCAGGGGCGTGGAGAGTACCGTTGTTGCTAAAATCTCGTTGGCTTTCATATAGGTTTCGGCTTCTTTTTGTTCCTGTGGAAACACCGCGATCACGGCTAAGCGCTTGGCCTGTACCACCTTGGACCTGGTCAGTTGTCTATAAAAAGGCGTGCTCGCTTCACAGAAGTGACATGCTGTGGATAGTGCCATTACAAGGGTCTTGTCTGCGATATCCCACTTAACTCCCCTTAGTTCTAACTTGTTGTTTGGAGGGGTACTCGTCTGCGCCGCGGCATGACTTAATGATGAAATGGTTGTTTGAAACCAGTGCTCCCGTATAACGGTCGTAGATATCAGTAGTGCGGTAATGATGACCGCTAAATTTGCGAGCAGTTCGATTTTCACGCGCATGTGCTCCTCCTATAAAGCAGGTTATTGATGAATCTGACCAATTTTCGTACAGTCGAAGGGAACCCTAGGAAGACCCAAGCAGGCCAAGGAGAACTCTGTCGCTGCCTGCCTCAGCGGATTTTGCGAATGTACGCGCACTTCAGAGTATTTCGAACGAAATTCTTTAGAATTTTCGAAATCGGAACAGGCCTCGGACATTTTAGGGTTGGTCTATCAGCTAAAATCTTTCGAATCTGAATTGAACATGCAGCGCAGTGGCTGCTGATGAGAAGGTGCGCCTAGCTGCTGCCGCATGACGTACCTGTTCCGAATCCCGTAACAAACTATGTCCATTACTTGGTGGGAGCGGTCAGTAGGGATCATAGAGACTTAAGTGCTCCCAGTGTCCAGGGATTAATTTAACGAAGTTCGCGTCATACCCACTCTGAAAGTCTTCCGAACCCACTCGTACACTCACCCTGGGTAATCCTTAGTAACCATACAGATTGCAGTGGCCAGCCGTACAATGACCATGTCCGAAAGGCCGTCCCAGCCTTGGTCCGGCGAACACTGCGCGAATGCGCTAGATTCCAGCCGCAGGGAAGCCGCACGGAACCGGAGTCGGTAAAACTTATGGCGTTTGGTTTCGGGTTCAACAAGCAGAAAGTTCTGAGCGCTGCGGAAAAATTCGTTCAGCAGGGAAAGCTCCAGAACGCCATTGCCGAATACGAAAAGGTCATCAAGGCCGATTCGAAGGATCTCACCGTAATGAACACGATCGGCGATCTCTACTCCCGCTTGGGGGAGAGCGAGAAAGCTGCCGATTGCTTCAAAAATGTAGGCGACGCTTATGCCGCGCAAGGCTTCACGGTTAAAGCGATCGCGATGTACAAAAAACTTGGCAAGCTGAAGTCGTCTACCGAATCAGTTTTGCGCCTGGCGGAACTGTATACCCAGCAGGGCCTGTTTAATGATGCGCGAGCGCAATATCTGCAAGTTGCCGAAGACTTCCTGAAATCTGGCAAGCCCGACCAGGCCATACGAATTTTCCAGAAAACGCTGGAGATGGACCCCGACAACGTTCCTATGCGGATGAAGCTCGCCGAAGCTTATGTACGCATGGGTAAGAAAGACGACGCATGGCAGCTTCTGAGCGCGGCAGCAGAAACCCTGCGCGGCAAGGGCCAGCTGGCCGCCGCGAACGAAATTCTGCAGAAGATGCTAAAGCTCGACCCGGAAAACAGCTACGCGCTTGTGATGCGTGGCCGGGCGTCGGTCGAGGCTGGAGATTTTCCCGCGGCAATTGAATGCCTCACCAAAGTTCCCGATCTTGATAGCAATGCCGAAGGCTTGCGCGCCCTCTTCCAATCCTATTTACAGACTAAGCGCTTCGATGATGCCTCCGCGCTGGTTCAGAAGCTTGCCAACGTTCACAACGACATTTCTGCGGTCTTCGAGTACGCGAATGCACTCGCTGAGTCACAGCGCCATCGCGACGCCCTGAAGGTGTATACCGACTTTTCTGACCTCCTGCTGCGCGCCGACTCTGCCCGGTTATTCGAAGCTGTGCGTTCACTCCTCGGCTGCGTTAAAGATGACACGCAGTTGCTGGAGATGGCGCTCGCAATTTTCCAAAAAGGCGGCGAGACCACGCAGTTCACTGATCTGTATGAACTGTTGGCACACGGCTACGTGCAGTCCGGCGATCTGCAAAAGGCTGGCGAGTATTACAAAAAGCTGATGCAACTGGAACCCGCCAACCAGATGCACGCCATGAATTATCAGCAGGTGACGCAGAAGGTGGGGGTTTCCGGCAACTCTCCTCATCTGATTACCGCGGAAGAAGGCGCATCCATTGCCGACGAATTGGAGGCGCATGCTCCAGTGATCGAGCAGCGCTACGACGACGACGTGGCTCTGGCGGTAAAGGCTGCCTTGACCGATGCGGAACTGTTCATGTCCTACAACATGCCGGCCAAGGCGCTCGATCCGCTGATTGCAGCTCTGCCAAAGGCGCCGCGCGACCTGAGATTGAATCAGAAATTGGCGGCATTGCACACACGCGCTGGGCGGTTCGCCGAAGCCGCAGTTTCTTGTCGCACCCTGGAAAGCATTTATCACGATGCCGGGTTCGCCGATGAGGCATCGCGATACAGTGATCTGGCCGCGAAGTATGAGCATCGCAGCGGGACCACACCAATAGTCGCCGCTCCGGTTCCGGGTTCAGTTGCCAGCATCCCGGTCACGGCAGCAGCTCCTACCACGGCTGCGAGCTCGGCAGGCTCCGCGGTGGTTCAGGAATTCAACATTTCAGCCCCTGCAATTGAGCATATCGGGGAAGACACTCAGCGACCGACTGCCGAAGAACCCGGCCTTTACGCGCACGTGGCCCCTGCTGCCCCGTCTGGATTGTTTTTCGAAGCGCCTGCGTCAGCTCCGGCGCCGGCGGCTGAAGAGTTCTCCGTCGCGCCGGTTGCCGAACATGCTACTGAGGGCGAAACCGCAAACGATTGGGAGCAGGATTTCTCGATCGAGGCACCAACTTCGGTTGCCGGCGACTCGGAACCCCAGCACGTTGCCACGGAACCCTCAGAGCCTGTCTCAACCCCGGTCCCCGCCGGGTCCGCGACCTCTCCCGCTCCAACAATCAATCTTGATGAATTTGTCGAAGAGGTTCGTTTCTATCTCGGCCAGGGCATGATTGAGCAGGCCGAACAAGTTTTGTCAAAGGTGGAGGCGCTCGCGCCCGGCGCGCCTGAGCTTGCGGTGCTGCGGCTGGGTATCGATTCAGCGAAACACCTGGTCGTTTCAACCGAGTCGGTCATTTCGGCCGAGGTGTCCGATGAACCCGAAGTACCCGAAATAGCTATCGAGGAGCCCGCGCCAGCTAACTATGTGGAGCATGCAGCGCCGGTCGGACACGGGGCGACGGCGCAGCCTTGGCCGGCCGAATCGGCACCAGAACCAGTTCCAGCGCCGGTTCCAGAACTTGAGATTCCGCACACGCCCGTTGCACCACAAACCCCGTCGCCTGTACCGGCACGTCACGCACCCACAGGGGCGGCAGATGCGGAAGTGAAATATGCTGCTGGCACTCTCGATGCTTTTGTCGCTGATCTCGAAGAATCACTAGGCAACGATTTCTTAGCCGATGAAACGCCCGCTCCGGAGCCGATTGCGCCCGCCCGGCCAGCTCACGTTCCAGTTAAGCCGCCGGTTGCTGCCGCACCGTCTGCGCGGCCGGTACCGCCGCGCACTGCGCCAGTAACTCCGCCGCCAGTACCGGCTCAGCACGAGGTCCCAATTGCCCGGGCAGCTGCCGCTTCAGCTTCGAACATTGGGATTGCACCAGTTGCCCCAATAATGCCTCCGGTAATGCCGCCGGCGGCAGCACCGGTGTCACAGCCCGTGCTTGATCCAGGCGTCAGCGTCGATCTTTCCAGCATGTTTGGCGAGCTCAAGCAGGAGCTTGAGCACGAGGTCGCGACCACAGAAGAAGATCCCGAGACGCATTACAACCTTGGCGTCGCGTTCCGCGAGATGGGGCTACTCGACGAAGCTATTGGTGAGCTTCAAAAGGTCTGCCAATCGATTGAGCGCGGGCACCAGTTCCCCCACGTGATCCAGGCCTATACCTGGCTAGCGCAATGCTTCCTTGATAAGGGTGTGCCCGAAGTTGCTGCCCGCTGGTATGACAAAGCTCTCAGAATTCCCAACCTCGACCAGGAAAGCCGGACCGCGCTGCATTATGAACTTGCGTCCGCCCTGGAGCTGGCAGGCAACAAGCAAGCTGCCTTAAATAATTTCCTGGAAGTCTATAGCGCGAACATCGATTATCGAGATGTCTCCGAGCGGATCAAGGCCCTTCGGTCGTAAAATACCGGGATGGGCGTGACTCGTAAGGTTTGTGGAAGCACGAAGGCAGGAGCCCGGAGTGAACGCTGAGCCCAGGCTTGTACCACCACCTTCTGAACCACCCCCGATCCGGCACGATTCGCCTCAACCATCTCTCAATGTGGGACGAAGGCCGGGTTGGCAAATATGGCTGGTGCGAATTCGCGCTCTGCTGTTTGTAACTGTCTGTGCCACCTTCGGTGTGCTACTGATTATTCTGCCGTGGACCCCGAAGTGGACCGACAACCCTCTTTTGCTGATGCACCCCAACCTGCGGGATTTTATTTCCAGCGGTTTCGCGCGTGGCCTGGCCAGCGGCCTCGGCATTCTCGACCTCTGGCTGGGTTTCTGGGAAGCCATTCATTATCATGAGAATCAATAAAGACGGTGGTTCGTGACTCGTGCCTCGCGGCGCGTGCCTCGAAAAAACCCACTAGGACATTCCTGACTATCTAACTACGAGCGACGAATCAGGTTCACGAGCCACGGACTTCATGACCAAGCCTCCACAAATCGCGCCACTCGCCTACGAAAACCCAGAGTTCCTCAATAGCCCGGACGGCAGGGTACTCCGCATTGTCTCGGAATACTCCGAACCCCTCGCCCGCTTCCGCCGCGAACAGATTCAGGACACAGTTGTATTTTTTGGGTCCGCCCGCTTTCACAGCCTGGAAGACGCAAACAAAGCGCTGCACGCAAGTTCATCGAGCGACGACGGCAAGCGCAAACTCGCCCAAGCCGGAGTCGATATGGCCCGCTACTACGAAGACGCTCGCCGCATGGCGTTTCTGCTGAGCCAGTGGTCTTCGCAGATTCCTGCCCGCAGGCGCCGCTTCGTCGTAACCACCGGCGGTGGCCCGGGGATTATGGAGGCCGCAAATCGTGGCGCCCGAGAGGCAGGTGCGAAAACGGTTGGGCTAAATATTCGCTTGCCGTTCGAGCAGTATCCGAACCCGTATATCACGCCTTCGCTCAATTTCGATTTCCACTATTTCTTCATGCGCAAGTTCTGGTTTGCTTATCTTGCCAAAGCTCTGGTTATCTTCCCCGGCGGCTTCGGCACTATGGATGAGCTTTTTGAAATTCTGACCCTTGCACAAACCCGTAAGCTCGCAAAGAAAATCCTGGTCGTGATTTACGGCCGGGAGTACTGGGATCGCCTCATCAACTTCCAGACGATGGTCGACGCGGCTGCGATCTCCGCGAAAGATCTCGAGCTGTTCAAGATGGCCGATACTCCGGAAGAGGGTTTCGAGTTTCTCCGCGATGGGCTGACCAAATATCATCTTGGTCCAGACCGCCCGAAGCGCGTTGGGGAAGTCGCGCCGGAGATTGCAAAGACAAACCCGTAAGGGCGATCGTTAGTCCTGTCATCCTGAGCGAAGTAGGACCGTTCGGGCGCGAATGGTTCTACGCAGTCGAGGACCTCTGCACTTCGTGCTCCTTTACTACATAACGGACCGAGCTCAACTCGCGCGCGATGAGACTCAACGTCGCGTTCGCTTGCTCGACAAAATATCCGAAGCCGCACAGGCCGGAGTCGATTACATTCAGCTCCGTGAAAAGGACCTTCCAGCGCGCGAATTCGAGTTACTCGCGCGCCAGGCAGCGCAACTGGTGCGGGCATCGGGTAGCAAAACGCGCCTGTTGATAAATTCACGCACCGATATCGCTCTCGCAGTGCAAGCTGATGGCGTGCACCTGCGATCAAATGACATTTCACCGGCTGACGTCCGAATGATTTTGAAAAGGGCCAGCCCCGCATCGCAGCCCCTCATTGCCGTTTCATCCCACAACCTTGCTGAAGTCGTCGGTGCTAAAAACGCCGGGGCAGACTTCGTTGTGTTCGGCCCCGTCTTCGGCAAAAGAGATTTAAAGGGAAATCCAACCGGAACTGATCAACTTCGAAACGCTTGCGGAAAGGGAATTCCAGTCTTTTCTCTGGGGGGCCTCACAACCAACAACGTTTCGTTATGCGTTGAAGCCGGCGCAAGCGGAATTGCGGCAATCCGGCTGTTCCAGGAAAACGAAATTGCCAAGGTGGTTGAGATGCTGGGAGGCGATAGCTTGGTCGATGGATTTTAGCTACGCGAATAAAAACTCTTTCGTCCGCAGTTCTTTGATCTTGTCCCGCAGCTTGGCGGCTTTTTCGAATTCGAACTTCTTCGCGGTTTCGCGCATTTCAGTTTCCATCTTCGCGATGAAGGCGTCGAGTTCTTCCTGATTCTTGAAGTCGGGAATTCCGTCGGCTTCGGTGCTGGCCAGTTCTGCGTAATCGGCCTCCACAATGCTCGCCAGCGACATCTCGAGCGGGCGCACGATCGACTGCGGCGTGATCCCATTTTCGACGTTGTAGGCTTCCTGAATGGCGCGGCGGCGGCTGGTTTCATCCATCGCTTTCTGCATGGAATCAGTCATCCTGTCCGCATAAAGCACCGCACGCCCATTGAGATTCCGCGCACAACGGCCGATGGTTTGAATCAGCGACCCACTGGATCGGAGAAATCCTTCCTTGTCCGCATCAAGCACAGCGACCAATGAAACTTCGGGGAGGTCCAGCCCCTCACGCAGAAGATTGATCCCGATCAGCACATCGAATTCACCGCGCCGCAAATCGCGCAGGATTTTCACCCGTTCCAGAGTTTCGATTTCCGAGTGCATGTACCGGCACTTCACCCCGACTTCACTGTAGTACTCCGATAAATCCTCGGCCATTCGCTTGGTGAGAGTGGTTACAAGCACTCGTTCTCCGCGCTCCACCCGCTGGCGAATTTCGTGCAGCAGGTCGTCAATCTGACCTTTCACCGGGCGCACTTCGACGGGGGGATCGACCAGGCCGGTTGGCCGGATAATTTGCTCCACTACCACTCCAGCCGACTTCGTCAATTCATATGGGCCGGGAGTCGCAGAAACATAAATCAGCTGGTTTGTCCGATGTTCAAATTCCTCGAACGTCAGCGGACGATTGTCCATTGCCGAGGGCAGGCGAAAGCCATATTCAACCAGAGTTGATTTTCGCGACCGGTCGCCATGGTACATGCCGTGCAACTGCGGGACGGTCTGATGCGACTCGTCGATGAACATCACATAATCGCGCGGAAAATAATCGAGCAGTGTCGGCGGAGGCTCGCCCGGCATGCGCCCGGTGAAGTGCCGCGAATAATTCTCAATCCCGTGGCAATACCCCATGGCCTTGATCATCTCCAGGTCATACATCGTGCGCTGATGCACGCGTTGGGCCTCGACCATGCGACCTTGCTTCTCCAGTTCCTTTTCCCACCAGGCCAACTCTTCTTTGATGGAATCGACTGCGCGCGAACGCGTTTCGGGCTTCATCACGTAGTGCGTCTTCGGATAAATCGGCAGCCGCACGTACTTTTGCTTGACTGTGCCGAACAGCGGATCGATTTGCGAGAGCGACTCGACTTCGTCTCCCCAGAGCTCAATTCGATACGCAAAGTCGTCGTAGGTGGGATAAATCTCGATCACATCGCCGCGCACGCGGAATGTCCCGCGACGGAAGTCGCCGTCCGTGCGCTCGTAGAGAATTTCAACCAGCTTGCGCGTGATGTCCTCGCGCTTGATCTTCTGGCCTTTTTCGAGGAACAGAAGCATCCCGTAATACGCTTCAGGAGATCCCAAACCGTAAATGCAGCTCACCGAAGCAACGATCAAACAATCGCGCCGCTCGAACAAAGAACGTGTCGCCGAAAGCCGCAGCTTATCGAGTTCGTCATTAATCGTGGCTTCTTTCTCGATGTAGAGATCGGCCGCTGGAACGTACGCTTCCGGCTGGTAATAATCGTAGTAAGAAACGAAATATTCGATAGCATTGTGAGGAAAGAAATTCTTGAACTCGTGGTAAAGCTGCGCCGCGAGCGTCTTATTGTGCGCCATAACCAGCGCCGGACGGTTCACCTGCTCGATGACCTTCGCCATCGTAAAGGTCTTGCCTGAACCAGTTACGCCCAGCAAAACCTGGTGCTGCTCGCGATCATAGACACCACGGAGCAAGGCTTCAATCGCATTGCCCTGGTCGCCTTTCGGCTTGTAATCGGATACTAAGCGGAAATCCATAACAGCGCTTCACAGACGCAAATATCTGCGGAAGTGTATCTCTCAATTATATCGAGGGTGGACGAGGAGTTTAGGCTTCCGCAGAAAACAAAAGCGCGGACAAGGCATACTTCCGTCTACGAAGCCTAGTGTGGCAGTCTGAAGATCATGCTGATCTGGGTTTCAATTTCCACCGGCTCACCATTCAGAAGATAAGGTCGATACTTCCATTGTTTGACTGCGTCTACCGCAGCCTTCGCCAATGTGGCATCGCCAGAAATCACTTTAACGTTTGAGATCGCACCTGACTTGCCGATCTTTGCCAGAAGCTCAACCGTTCCTTCGCGCCTCAACTGGAGCGCCGCTGGCGGATATGCGGGCGGTACGCGCTTAATCAGCAATCCCTGCGTGATACCTTGCGAAATGCGGAGTGTCGCAGGGGCCGGCCGAGGCAGGGGTGTGTTCGTTGTCACCAAGCGAGCGATGGTATTGTCCGCCGGATTGGTCCCTGTGATAACCAGCGCTGGCGGCGCGGGAGCTGCGGCAGGTTGGTCTAGAACTTTCGGAGCTGCAGCCTGCCTCTTGTTTACTTGCAGCGGCTCCGATTTCGGGGTGACCGTGACCGGCTGCTCTGCACCATCAGCTTCCGGGCTGATTTCAATATGCTCCTTGGTCGGGAAGCCCTCGGCGCCGACGCTCGAAGAGGCAGGTGACACGGTCAGGTTTGTCGATCGGTCGCCTGCGGGAATCGCAACATTCAATGGCGCTGCGCCTGAGTTCTGCGGCTCGGTCAGGTTGACTGATGGAGAAGGCTTGTTGTCCGGCTGCTCGGTCTGAGCTGTTCCCGCCGTCACGTTTGTCGCGGCAGTGCGAGCATGCAAGTAGTGCATCGGCTGATATTTTTTCCATCCGAAGTATCCCGCCGCCCCAACGATGAGCAGCACCGGGATAATCCAAATTGCCTTACTTCCACCACTGCTCTTTGCGGGGCGATAGGCGTAAGACGCGAAGCTCGGAACCGGCGGTTGTGGCCTTTCCGGAATCGCAGCCACTGCAACGATGGGATCTTGGGTCACCAACGGTGATGCGGCTGACATCTCGCGGAAGGCCTTTCTCTCAATCGTCTGCGCGCGATCGGCGTGCTCTGGTGCGAGTGCGGGTGCGGCTGCAAATCCTCCGCCCGAATGCGTGCTTTGGAACGACGGGGCCGAAGGCGCGGTATGTGCCCCGGAGGCAAAACTGGACAATGAGGCTCCAGTATTCGGCCCGGCTTGAGATCTCTTCTGCTCCGCATCGAGCAGCGAGGTCGGCATGCTGGGCGAAGGGGTTGGGGCGGCCATCGGCGGAACTGAGGGCCCGGCTGGTGTGCTGGGCGCTAGTGGCGCATTCGCCGATGCTGGCAGAAATACCGGTGATGTCGAACCAGGAACTGCCGAGTGTGTGGGCTGCGACTCAGGCGTGGTGCTTGTAGCATGCGACTGAGGTACGTTTTTCCTCAGCAAACCTCGAGCTACCCGCAGCGTATTTTTCGATTGTTCAATATTGATCGGCTTTGTGAGCACCAGGTTTGCGCCGATACGGAATGCATTGGCCAGTCCTGTTTGTCCTTCGGCTACTGCGACGCACAACGTACTGTGATTCAGAGTCGAACTGCGAGCTCCCTTGAATAACACCGATGCGTTCTGCTCGTTGGCGCAGTCAACCACCAGAGCGTCGTAAGTTTCTCCCCCCAACTTTTTGACGGTAATAAACGGCTCGAATGACAATTCAACCGTAAAGTCGAGTTCGCTTAACACTTGCGTCACAAGGCGAGCTGAGGCCTCATCTGGGCAGAAAAGGAGCGCTTTGTAGCTCATACTGCGATGGTAGGTACACTGGTGTCGAGCGGCAAGTTACTCACGTAATTGACCTAATGCGACTTCACACTGCTCAAAAACCGAGGATTCCCCTGTGGCTCAAGCTTGTTTGGACCGCATGGGTACTGGTCTGGATTCCGGTTTATTACCGCCAATACGGTGCACAAAACTTTCTCTTTTACTGTGATATCGGGAACCTCTTGATTACGCTCGCGTTGTGGATTGAGAGCAGGCTGATTTTCTCGTGGCAGGCGGTTGGGCTGCTCGCCTTTCAAACTCTCTACACGCTTGATTTGCTGGGTGCACTTATCACCGGACGACACGCCTTGGGCGGCACGGAATACATGTTCGATCCAACGATCCCACTCGTGGTCCGATTGCTTGGCCTGTATCACATAGCCGTTCCACCCTTGCTTTTGTGGGCCGTCCACAGGCTCGGATATGACCGCCGGGGATGGACGCTTCAAACTCTGATGATTTGGGTTCTAGTCCCTATTAACTTCTTCTGGCGCCCGGAATACAACGTGAACTGGGCGAGAGGACTGGGCCACGAACAACATGTCGTGCCGCCGTGGTTTTACTTGATTGCATATCTCATCGTAGTTCCACTCGTTGTGTACTGGCCTACGAACCTGTTTTTACGCCATTGGGCTAAGACGCACCCGTAGCCTACGGAAGTTTAGCCACCGCCCATTCATTCTTTCCACCTCGAGTGATGATGATTGCGGTAGCGAGTCGATGCGAATGTGTTGTGCTGCTGAACAGAACCACCGGAAAGATGTAGCTTCCTGATTTGATTCGCCTCCCACGTGCAATCTCGTAAGCTGCATCAAGGCCTGGAGAAAAAAACTCCTGAAGCTGCTCCGGCGAAGTGTGTTGTCGCGCAGAATCGGAGAGCATGACAATTCCAGTTTCGTGGTCTTCGCTCTGCCATGCATGAAGAAATACGTTCGCAGTAGCTAGCGCTGAACAATAGGAAGCGTCAAAAGGGTGCCTGATGATTCTATGAGTGTGCCCGAAAGAAAGTCCGCAGAATGAACATAAAAAAGCGATCGAAATCAATGCACGCTTCATTTACCAATCTTCGTTCGAAGATCAGCCGAAAAGGAATAGGCAACAGGATTCCTAACGCGCAACCACCGCTAAGGCCGAAGGAGTCCAGCAGCCACGCGGGTTTCACGCGATCAACTTCGCCAATATAAACGCCGCGGTTGCCGCAACTCCGCCGATGATCATCGTTTGAATCGCGCTGCGCAGAGCCCGTGCCCCGGTGTATTTGCCCTTGATGAATCCGAAAAATCCCAGTGCTGCCAGCGTCACAATTGCGGAGATGATCAGCCCGCGATAGGCATTTGCCAGGATGATGTACGGCGAAAGGGGAATTAAGCCACCGGCAATGTAGGCCGCCGCAATCGTCGCGGCGCTCGTGACTGCCCGCTTAGGATCAGGTGCCTCGAGGCCCAGTTCAAACCGCATCATGAAGTCTACCCAGGCATCGGTGCGCTGGCTTAGCGCCTCGACGATAGGTTTGCTCTGCTCTGCGGTCAATCCGTACTCCTGAAATACGTAGCTCACTTCCGCTTTTTCCTGCTCAGGAATCTCTTCCACCTCGCGGTACTCCCGTACCCGCTCCTGTTGGTAATGCTCCGCGTCACCCTGAGCGGCCAGATAACCACCCAATCCCATCGCGATCGAGCCGGCTGCAATTTCGGCTAGACCTCCAATCACGATCAATCGCGTATTCGCAACTGCGCCCGAAAGGCCCGCGGCCAGCGCGAACGGCACGGTCAACCCGTCCGACATGCCGATCACGACATCGCGGACGAAGTTGCTCGCCGTGAAATGCCTCTCCACATGAGTCACGTGCGCCATCAGGGTTGCGCCTCCAATTTGAGTAATTTCAACTCTTCTCGCGCCATTCGCACCACGTCGCGCTCGCCTTTATACGCCAGTTTCTTCTCGGCTTCTTCTATTGGCACCCACTTCGCCTGCTTTACTTCAATCCGCATATCCTGTGACACGTCGTCAATGGTGCCCGATTCGTAACGCAACAAGTAGAAGGTGACGATTTTAAACACCCGCTGTTTGTCTCCCCAGGAGCGCACGTAGACATACTCAATGTCGGCAAGCTTTTTCAGGATCTTCGCAGTCAGCCCAGTCTCCTCCTTCACCTCTCGAACCGCGGTTTCGGTAGGCTTCTCCCCAGGATCGATCAATCCTTTGGGCAGGGCAAGAAGCTCCTTTTTGTGACTTTTTTTGTCAGTTTCACCAGGCGCCGGCGCTCCCCGTGGCTCGATTACGGCCACCTCCCAGCCTTCCGGCGTAGGCCGTAATACGACTCCACCTGCAGAAATCTCTCGTAACATTTTGGTAACCGACCCAAGTTAACAGGAACAAAAGGCTTCGTCACGTGTTCAAGATATTAGGGAGTGATTGGAATACGGTAACTTCCCAGCCGCTCCTGAGTGAACTTATCTCAGCTGGGGCGGCATCAAAGTTGCTGTAAGTAATACGTTAGCGGCAGGAGGCCTGCCGTGGCTATTAAGGGTTTCGAGAAAATCGTCCGCTCGGTGCGTGCGCTGGGTCGCACGATGTCAGGGCTGCCGGGACGCACCTCCGCTGTCCCTGCTCCCTCTATCGGCCTCGCACTCGGCGGCGGCTTCGCCCGGGGTATCGTTCACGTAGGTGTCTTGAAAGTCCTTGAAGAAGAAGGCATTCCCATCAGTTGTGTCGCAGGAACCAGCGTTGGCGCATTGATCGGCGCCGCCTATTGCAGCGGAGTTTCACCCGCCGAACTTACGCAGATCGCCGCTCGGGTACGATTCAAGGATCTGGCGCGATGGACGGTTTCACGTCTCGGATTTGCCACGAACCAGCGGATGATCACGTTTCTAAATAAAGTGCTGAAGGTCCAAACCTTTGAGGAGCTTCAAATCCCACTGGCTGTCACTGCCACTGATTTCGTCTCGGGTGAAGGTGTGATTTTTCGTTCCGGCGCACTCAATGATGCGGTTCGCGCGAGCTGCGCGTATCCGGGAGTCTTTCTTCCTGTGAAAGTAAATGGACGCTTGCTGGTCGATGGAATGCTTGCGCACTCCTTGCCTACCAAGCCCGTGCGTGACATGGGGGCTGACAAGGTTTTGGCAGTAAGCCTGCGGAGCCATTGGACGAGCAGCGAGGGTCCGCGACACATCTTCGACGTGATAGGCCAATGCTTTTCGATCGCTCAGGACATGAACTGCGCAACCGCTCGTCAATGTGCTGATTTGGTCATTGAGCCTGATGTGACCGGGTACCGTTACGACGATTTCGCGCAAAGCGCTGCTCTGGTTGCGATCGGCGAAGCATCTACTCGCGCCGCTTTGCCTGAGATCCGCAAATGGCTGGAATCGGTTCCGCAGCGCGGAATTTCGCGGCCGCAATTCATGGCGCCCGCTGCCGATCCAATCTCGCCGAAATAAACCGCTATCCGACCGCGCCCACAATTGCGTATCTCATATAGGCTTTTGTTTGTTCCTCGGTCGTGTACCACGCCGTTGATGCGTTGGTGTAGAAAGAACGATACCATTCTGCAGTCCAGTGGATCGCAGTCGCTGGAGGCAAGACGTCTGACCAGCCGAGTTCCGCTCGCGCTCTATCATCCTCGCCATAGAAGGCCGGTGAAGCTTCCTGCGTAGCTTCCGGCAAACTCGATTGTGATTCGGTTCCGTCCCACAATTTCACGAAATCTTTCGCAATGCGAGTTGCGCAAAATTTGCGCTCCGCCGCTGGCAGGAAATCCCACTGTCCTGAGTAGCCCTGTCCAGACTCAAACAGCCGTTGCCCAAGTAGCAAGTATGCTCGTACCAATTCAACTACGTGCAGCACCTGCAACTCGGACCCTTCAAGGACTTGTACCGGTTCGCCGGCAGTCAGGCTGCGCACCAGGTTCGGTATGATGCGCCCTTCTCCCCAGTCGCCGCCACCGATTGCGTCTATGGCACGCGCGGTCGCAACCGCCGCTCTGCTCTTATCTAGAAAACAACTGCTGAATGACGAACACGCCAGTTCAACCGAAGCCATGCTTGCGTCGCACACAGACCCGCAGTTGCTGGCCCCATTTTTGTCGCACGAAGGGCTGCTCACAATCACCACAGCGCGTACTGCAGGCGTGAGCCTCGCCTCTTCAAGAATGTGCACAGTGCCCATCACATTTGTGGAAAATGTCTCGACCGGCTCGCGATTTGCAAAGTGGGGATTCGAACGCAACGCGCAATGAAGAACGATTTCGGGCTGAAACTTGGCGAAAGCGCCCGCAAGCGAGTTGCGGTCGCGTACGTCGCTGAAGACAGAGGTCATCTCGCGATCCAGCAGAGTGGCATCAAAAAAATTGGGCCGAGTTGCTGGAGGCAGCCCATAGCCGCATACCTGAGCTCCCAGCAGCTTCAACCATGCCACGGCCCAGCCACCCTGAAACCCAGTGTGTCCGGTGACCATGACTCGCTTTCCGCGATAAAAATCTGCCAGCCGATGGGACATCAGCGTAGCCAATAAAAGAGGGCTGCGGCCAGTGCGGGCAGCAGCAGGCTGGCGATCGTGTATCCATGGTTGCTGATCCAACTCGAAGGCTCTTCGCCGCTGAACAAAGCAGGGGCAATTCTGCCGCCTTCTTCGCAGTCCATGCACACTTTACGGCCGGGTGATACCGGGAAGCCGCATGATTCGCAAAGCCGAACCGCCAGATTCGATTTTTCGGGTACCGTCGCCGAGGAAGTCGTCGCGCTCGCGCCTTCGGGAGCGTGCCAGAGAAGCGGAATAGGCTTAGAGGGCTGGTTCGCATCGGCCAAGGTCAAGTCTTCCGTTTTTGGATCATCCCGTGCCGGCTCTGAAACGACTCCTTGGGGACCGAATGTTTCTGACTGGGACATAATCAGATCACGGCTCGCCTCAGCAGCCTGCATGTGGCGAATCGCCGTTGCAACAATACCCGCAAGCCGGCTGACTGCCTGAAGGTCCTCGTCGCCAAACTCGAAGCTGTCGGAAACGAGTTGGATGAAAGCCGCAATGTTCGAACCTTGAACTACTCCGGCGATCAGAGATCGTTCATTCGGCCTTGCGAATGGGTGCAGGATAGAAAGTTCAGTGCTCAATTCGGCTTCGACCCCGATTTCTGGGAAGCCATTCCCCGAACCTGCGCGATAAATAAAGTGCTCTCCCTCGCGCACCCCAATGGAAGTGCGGGAGGCTCCGGTTATAAAACGAGCTCTTTCGGCCAGTAATTGCAGGCAGGCGTAAAGCTCAAGCTTCGCGCCCAGTACAAGATCGGCGAACGGAGATGGCGCCTGGCGCTCCATCGCTAACTTGGTTGCGGTTTGAGGCATGAGTATTTTTTCGCAGTGTCGCTTCCAGAATTCGAGAGGTCAAGTACCAACGGGCGTGGCAGCACCCGAAAGTCATCTCGGCCGATCGCGAGAAAACGCTGTTGGATAGCCGTTCCATAATCGAACCTGCCCAAATCGAGATTCAGTTTCTGGTACTTAGCGCGTTTGCGCCGTAGCATCCGCTCACAAGCCGGCTTCGCGTCCGATGTACCTGTCAGAGCTTGTATGCGACGGCCTCGAGTCGGGAAATCCACCCATACCGCGCGCCATCACCGGAAAGTTTCAACTGCCGTTCGCACGCTCCGTCGGGCTATCGAGCAATGCCAGGAATTGGTATTTGTTGCTGACACCAACGGCGCAATTCAGTATGCCAATCCAGCCTGTGAAATCCTGACCGGATACTCCACGCAGGAATTACTCGAAAGAAGCCTGGATCAAATTGCCGTGGAACTTCCGGAAGGCAGACCGTGGCGTTTCCTGCGCGACCGCGCCATTCAGGCCGGAGTCTATCGAGGAGGTCTAGGAATTCGCTGTAAGAACGGTACTGTGGCCGAACTCGATCATGCGATCACCGTAGTCCGCGATCCTCATACTCACGCCACAAGCCTGGTCTGTACAGCGCTTGGAGTCGCTGTCCAGCGAGAGCTTCCAGCCAAGCTCGAGCGTCCGCATGCCATGGATGCAATGGGAGCTCTCGCAAGCGGGGTCGCCCATGATTTCAATAACCTGCTCATGGTGATAGGGGCTTATGCCGAGATGGCGATGACCAATGTCCCCGTCGAGCACGCCGTACGACGCAATCTTCAGGAAATATTACTGGCCGTGCGCCGGGCATCGGATCTCACGCGCAGGCTTCTGATGATCGGTCGACGCCGAACCGTAGGGCGAGAATTGGTTTCAATTAACTGGATTATCGAAGATACAGCGGCAATGCTTTCGCGGATCATGGAAGAGGACATCGAGCTGCGCGTTTCCCTTGGCAAGAACGTTGGCATGGTGCGCGCCGATGCCGGCCAGATCGAACAAGTGCTGCTGAATTTGGCCGTTAATGCCCGCGACGCAATGCCACATGGCGGCCAATTGCTGATTGAAACTCAATCCGTCCAGCTCGGAGAAAGTTTCGCGCGTAAGCATCCGGGAATTCTGACTGGCGAACACGTGCTCCTGAAGGTCTCCGATTCCGGACACGGGATGACACCCGGCCAGCTGACGCATATCTTTGACCCTTACTACACGACCAAAGCTCCCGGTAAAGGCACCGGGCTCGGGCTCGCCATCGTGCATTCGGCCGTGCAACAAAATGCAGGCTGCATTTCTGTCGAGAGCAAGTTAGGCGCGGGCACCTCGTTCATGGTCTATCTGCCGATCGAAGCGCCAGTTGGGAAGAAGCCTTCCGCTTCGCTTCACGAGGAACCGAATATGCCCTGCGGTCATGAGGCACTGCTGATCGTCGAAGATGCTGAAGCTCTGACGCGACCGACAGCAGAATATCTTTCCTCCCTTGGATACAAAGTGAGCTCGGCAGTGGACGGGGAAGACGCTTTGCGATTACTGGAGCGCAACCCTGAAATTGATCTAATCCTCGTCGACGTTGTGATGCCGCACATGAGCGGGCCGGCTTTCGCTGAACGAGTCGCCTCCCGCTGGCCGCACATACAGATACTTTTCGCTTCCGGCCACGCCGAAGATGTCGTGCTTAGAAAAGGCATGATCACGCTGCAAAAAAACTTCCTCCAAAAGCCGTTCTCATTGAAGACGCTGGCGGTTGAAATTCATAACATCCTGCATGAACCGGCCCCAGCTCGCGCCGCGGCAGCTGCGGCAGGCCGATAGTCAACCTGCTCTCGTATAATCTGCCAAGCATGGCCATATCAGCTTCCCGCCCCGATGTTGGCGGTGAGGGCGCTCCATTTCTTGTCTCTCGCCCCTTGCCTGAACGGCTGCGCTATTCGTCTTTGGTAATAATTTTCATTTTTTGGGGTGTGATTTATTTTGCCGGAATGTTCAGTCCGGCGCTGCTCGACGACGTTGATACCATCCACGCGGAAGCCGCGCGCGAAATGGTCCTTCGCCATGACTGGGTGACCCTCTACACCGACGGTATTCGGTATCTTGAAAAGGCGCCGCTCATGTACTGGGGCGTTGCTGCGAGTTATGAAATTTTCGGCGTGAGCGACTGGAGCACCCGTCTTCCGCTGATGCTGGGCATTCTCGCCCTGCTGCTCGTGACCTATCGCTTAGGCAGCCATGCGTATGGCGAGCGCGGTGGATTTTATGCATCTGTGGTTCTGGCAACCTCGCTCGGTCCTTACATCTTCACGCGATTTGAGATTCCCGATATTGCCGTCGGGCTGTGGCTCGCGCTGGGCGCCTACTTCTTTTTGATTTCACTAGAGCAGGAGCAACCCTCGCTCTGGGTGTGCTCGGGATTTGCCGCAACCTGCGCGCTGAACGTCCTCACAAAAAGCTTGATTGGCCTGGTGTTTCCGCTGGGGTCAATCTTCTTATATCTGCTGCTCACGCGAAATCTGCGACACATTTTGAAGCTGCGCTTGATATCCAGCACGCTAGTCTTTCTGGCGATTGCTGCTCCTTGGCACATTCTGGCGGCCTTGAGAAATCCGAGCCAGGGAGCCGTGAAGGGATTCCTCTGGTTCTATTTCATAAACGAGCAGTTCATGCGATATCTGGGGAAGCGCGTTCCTGCCGGCTACGATACGGTGCCGCTGCTCATCTTCTGGGCACTCACGATACTTTGGCTTGCCCCATGGATGGTGTTTCTCCCACAAGCCTTAAAGCAAGTCCCCTGGCGTGTCCGCGATTGGCATTCACAGTTAACTCGTAGCCAGCAGGCGAGTCTTTTCTTTGCTATTTGGGCGGTGGTGACGGTCGGCTTCTTTACTTTTTCCACCCGGCAGGAATACTACACAATCCCGGCAATTCCAGCGCTCGCTTTATTGGTGGGTGCCTGGCTAGACCGGGAGACAGTTTTTCCGGCTACCGAATCCAAGAAAGGCAAGATTTCCTCTTGGGTGCTTTTCGCCATGGTAGCAGCGGGCTCTATCGTTGGAATTGCCCTGCTTTTTTCATCGAAAACGCCCACCCCCGGCGCCGACCTCGCAGAGCTGTTGCGAAAACACCCTCAGGATTACGATTTTTCCCTCGGCCACTTTCTCGACCTCACGCCAGAAGCTCTCGGCATGTTCCGTCCGGAATTGATTGGGGCAATCGCCTCGCTATTAATCGGGACGGCCGTAAACCTTTGGCTCCGATACCGCCGCAAGCCGCAGTATGCGAACGCAGTTCTCGCCCTGATGATGGTCGGCTTGCTTTTGTGCGTGCACGCGGCGTTTGGGATCTTTTCGCCAATCCTCTCTTCGAAGCGGCTGGCAATTGCGATCAAACCTCATTATCAGGCCGGAGATGTCATCGTCATTGACGGGCAGTATCATCAGGCATCCACCTTGAACTTCTATCTCGAAACGCGAGTGCGCGTGTTGCATGCACCAAGCGGCAACCTCTGGTATGGATCAAAATTTCCCGATGCGCCGCGCGTATTCGAAACTCAATCTTCATTCGCGCAGCTTTGGAATGCTCCGGTGACAGTGTTTATGTGGACTGATCAAGAGCAGCCGAAAGAACTGGCCGGACTGCCTCATTACTTACTGGCGCGAAGCGGGGGGAAGTCCATTTTCACCAATCGGGAAATCCGCTGAATGGACGCCCTGTTCTGGCGCATTCTTCTCGGCATCGCCTGCTTCGGCTTGGCGAGTTCGTCCGTCTTCCTGGTCCTCGTCATAATTGCCGCGATCCGTTTCAAGCGCCGCGCCGATGCTGAAGAAAGAGCAGTTAGTTCCCGTCCCAACCAGAAACTCCCGCCTGTCACGATTTTCAAACCCGTTCACGGAATGGAAGAGCGGCTGGAGCAGAATCTCGAAAGTTTCTTTGAGCAAGACTATCCCGATTACGAGATCATCATTGGCGCGCGGAGCGAAGATGATCCCGCGATTCAGCTGGCAGAGAACATTTGCCGCCGACACCCCGGAGTAAAGAGCCGAATCGTCATTTCCGGCCCTCCGGAATGGCCGAATGCGAAGGTATTCACTCTTGACAGAATGATCAGGCATTCGCACAACGATTTTTTTGTCACTTCCGATAGTGATGTACGCATCGGTCCTGATTTTCTGCGCAATGTGATCCCGCCCCTGCTCGATCGCAAGCTGGGCCTGGTTACCTGTATGTATCGAGGCGATCCTGCGAAGGATTTCTGGTCTGTGCTTGAAGCTTTAGGCATGTCGGTCGAGATGTCGTCGGGCGTCGTCACCGCGGACATGCTCGAAGGAATCCGTTTCGCGCTGGGCCCGGCAGTCGCATTTCGCCGCGACGCCCTTGACGCAATTGGCGGGATTCGCGCAACCGCCGACTATTATTCCGACGACTATGTGCTCGGAAACAAGATTTGGGCGGCAGGGTACAAGGTCATCTTTTCTCATTACTTCATCCATCACGTGCTCACCCCACGTTCTTTTTCGCGAACGCTCGGCGATCAGCTGCGATGGATGAAAAGTACGCGCCACTCGCGGCCTTTGGGACACGTCGGTACAGGACTGACATTCGCAGTGCCGTTCGGATTGTTGGGGCTACTTGCAGCATCCGCGTTGGGAGAGTGGCGGCTTGGCATCGAGCTGCTGGCTGCGTCTCTGCTCAATCGAATGATTCAGTCCGTCGTTGTCGGCTGGTGGCTGTTGAAAGATTCGCGCGCGTTGAAGCTCTGCTGTTTATACCCGTTCCGTGATCTGCAAGGATTCGCCGTTTGGGTTGGCAGCTTTCTCAGTCACAAATTTTATTGGCGGGGAGAAATTTATCGCTTCACCCAAGATGGCAAAATCGTCCCGGAGAGCCGCAAGCCCATGACTCCGCCCATCGCCACCAGGGTGTAGTCAACCGGAATGGCTCAGCCTGCCTCGATCCAATTTGAACTTTTCCCCTCGCCAGGTAATCTTTCGTCCAAACAACCCGCCCAGCCAAACAAAAGGGGCAATAAGGTCGCGCAGAGGCAACAACCAAAGCGACCGCAGGAGCTCTTTGTCACGTAGAACAAAACTTCCTGTTGCGATAGCCATAGCGATCCGAATCAAAACCGCGCAGGCACCGAAGCCCCAAGCCCATGCTGCACCGCGGGAGAGCACGACCGTCAGAATTGCCCACGCCATCGTGTGGGTCATAAGCAATCCCGCGTACCCACCCGGCCGAGACACCCGAATTGTTCGCGCCCAGCGCAGTTGGTGAGAAAAAAAATCGGAAAAGCTATACGCAGGCAGAAATGTCTCAACAATTTCCTTCCCGAGCGCCACCTTCATGCCCAGATCGGCGATCCGCTTTCCTAACTCATAGTCGTCGGCAAGATAATCCACAATTGCTTCGAACCCGCCAATCGCTTCCAACTCTCCCCGCCGAAACGCCAGCGTCGATCCCAATCCGAAGTGCAACCCTCCTTCGATCTGCTTGGCAGCGAGCACCCCGGCGACAAAATCCGTGCTGATACCTAAGGACTCCAATCGTGAAGCAATCGTTTTCGCCGGAACGCCGCGATATAAGCATGTGACCATACCAACCCCGGGCTCCTGAAGCTCAGTCACTACGGCCTTTAGGTAGTCCTGCGTTACACGAATATCGCTATCGTTAACCAGCAAAATCTGATACTTCGCTTCTGCTGCAAGCTGTGCCAGGCTGCTGACTTTTCCATTCACTCCCAGCTTCTTTTCGCACAAGACCAGTCGAATCGCTCGATGGGGAAACTCACGCTGCAATTTCTCGACGAGCGCCGCCGCAGGATCGCTTGCGTCGCTGATCCCGAACAGAATCTCGTACTCCGGATAGTCTTGAATGCAGTGCGACCGGAAGCTCTCGTGCATCTCCGGATCAGTGCCTTTCAGCGGCTTGAGAATTGAAACCGGCGGAAGATCGATTGCAGGGGTAAGCGCTCTTTTTGATTGAGAAGCAAATCTGGCCGCCGCCCAAATGCACAGCGCGCAATAGGCCATGTTCGCGCCGGTGAGTACGGCAGCGATAAATGCGAGTACGTTCAAATGAAGGTTGTACAGGAAGTCAGAACCAAAAACAAAACCGGCTACTGTCATTCCGAACGCCTTCAGGCGCGAGCAATCTGCTGTTTCGTTTGTCTTGCGTTGTCAAGAGCAGTTCCTCGGCTCTGAAGATCCTCGGAATGACAGCACATTGATTATTCCGTTTTGTTATGCGCGCGCTGAAGCGATCAGCACGAACAGCACGCCAACCAGCGGCCTGGGAATTTTTCGCAGGACTTTCCACGCCACGAAACTCATCGACGATCCCTCCGCGCGGGGGAGAACCCGCGAACGAACCGGTCGGCCAAACGAACGGCTGCAAATTGAGATTTCGGAACGGCTGAATTTTAGCCAAAGCGGGTTTTCACCGCAACTCTGAGAAGGCCCTCGCGAAGCTAAATCCCGAAATGCGTTACGCTTACACCATGCGGCAGAGCGTCGCCGACTACCTGGCGGATTTCGAGCGGCTTGGAGGTGAGCAGGCCTATGCCGAACGCAGCGGCTATCGCCTGACACGCTGGACCTACAAAGATGTAGCCGCAATGGCTTACGGGTTCGCGCGGGAACTGGATCGCCGTCAGATTCGCAAGGGCGACCGCGTCCTGATCTGGGGCCCAAATTCCGCTTTGTGGGTGGCTGCATTTTTCGGATGCGCGGACCGGGGCGTGATTGCGGTGCCTATGGACCATGCGGCTTCAGCGGACTTCGCACGCCGCGTGTTCCACCAGGTTCAGGGCAAGCTTGTCGTCTGTTCCCGCGATCACGCACAGCCCGACTTGCCTGGTCTCCTGCTTGAAAATTTTTCTGCTGCGCCGCAACCCAATTCGTCGGAAGCATTGCCTTCCGCAAACGTCCGCCGCGAGGATCCCTTGCAGATCGTCTTCACTTCCGGAACGACCGCCGAGCCGAAAGGCGTGGTCATCACGCACGGGAACGTACTCGCAAATGTTGGTCCGCTCGCAGAGCAGATCAGACCTTATCTCCGGTACGAGCGCTTCGTGCATCCTTTGAGATTTTTAAATCTGCTGCCGCTCAGTCACGTCTTCGGACAATTTCTCGGGATGTACTTACCTTCGCTGCTGCGCGGCACGGTTTTCTTCCAGGAAACGCTCAAGCCCAGCGATGTCATTCACATGATTCGCCGAGAGCGGATTTCGGTACTGGTCGCCGTTCCGCGAATGCTGCAGTCGTTGAAAGAAAAAGTCGAACGCGATCTGGAAGTTTCGGGCCGATTGGAATTTTTTCGCAAGCAATACGCCGAGGCCGAAGGCAATCATTTCCTGCGCCGCTGGTGGATCTTCCGCCGCATTCATCTCCAGTTCGGGCTTAAATTCTGGGCCTTTATCTCAGGGGGCGCCGCGCTTGATCGCGAGACCGAAGAGTTCTGGGCGCGTCTCGGTTTCGCGGTCATTCAAGGATATGGACTCACCGAGACCACTTCGCTCATCAGCGTGAATCACCCCTTCAAAGTTGGACGAGGCTCGATCGGGAAAGTCCTTGCCGGGCGGGAGGTCAAGCTGGCGCCCGATGGCGAAATTCTGGTCCGCGGCAGCGGAGTAGCATCTGGCTATTGGAGCTCGGGTGAGCTGCGGCCAGTATCATCCGACGAAGGCTGGTATCACACCGGCGACATCGGTGAGCTCGATTCCGACGGCAACCTCTTTTTTAAGGGGCGAAAAAAGGAAGTCATTGTCACTCCCGCCGGCATGAACGTCTATCCCGAGGATTTGGAAAGTGCGCTCAAAAGCCAGCCGGAAGTGAAAGAGACTATTGTTGTTCCGTTTTCTTTGAATGGAAATGCCGAGCCTTGCGCGGTTCTGATCCTGAAGTCCGCTGACGCGAGCAGTGCGGAAATAATCGATCGCACCAATCAGAGTTTAGCGGAATACCAGCGCATTCACCGCTGGGTCCTTTGGCCCGGCGAGGACTTCCCGCGAACATCCACTCAAAAGCCACGACGCGCAGAGATCGCAGAGACGGCGCAACGAATCATGACGGGCGATGGCAACAGGCACTCGGCTCAACGACCACTGTCCGATCTGATCTCCCGAATTACGAAGTCCTCACCCGGCCATCTCTCTGCGAATGCACGATTAGACTCCGATCTGAATTTGAGTTCGCTCGATCGTGTCGAACTTCTCAGCGCGCTTGAGGACCGTTACCAAATTGATCTCAGCGAGACACGCTTCTCATCAGTGAACACGGTCGGTGATCTCGAGCGAATGCTCAAGGGAGAGACTCTGCCGCGAGCGGTTTATCACTATCCAGCTTGGGTGCAACATTGGCCGATCACATGGATTCGATTTGCTATCCACTATTTACTCCTTCGTCCGTCTGTATTCGTTCTCGGCTGGCCGCGAATGCTCGGCCGCGAGAATTTGCGCGACGTGAAAGGCCCGGTTCTTGTGGTCTGTAATCACATCGGAGATGTCGATGTAGGCTTTATTCAAACTGCTCTGCCGTTTCATTTGCGCCACAAGCTGGCTACAGCAACCGGCGGCGAAGCGCTCGAAGCTCTACGTACTCCTCCCGCTACACGCAACACTTTCGGCAGGATTTTCGACCGGATTGAATGGTTTCTTGGAGTTTCGCTGCTGAACCTATTCCCCCTGCCACGGGAAGCCGGATTCCGCGACAGCTTTGCTTTTGCTGGCGAATCGGTCGACCGCGGCTACAGCATTCTGGTTTTTCCGGAGGGCCATCATACGAAAGACGGAAAATTGCGGCCGTTCCGCTCGGGCATTGGCCTGCTCGTGAATAATCTGAACATCCCGGTTGTGCCAATGCGAATCGATGGCTTATTCGAATTAAAGGAAGCCGGCAGGAGAATGGCGCGCCCACGTCAGATCGAAGTTAAGATCGGCGCTCCGGCAACATTCCCTCATGGAATGGACCCGCAGAAAATCGCGTCGGAACTAAGATCGCGAATCGAGCAATTGTGAGCACCCCACGAAATCCAGGGCGGGCGGCCGGATAAGTTTCGAACCTACTTCCCCTGATAACTCACCCGCCAGATCGACCCGCTCCCGTCATCGCTTACCAGCAGAGAACCATCCTTTGCCACGGCGATCCCCACAGGTCGACCCCAAACATTTCCCTCCGAGGTGACGAAGCCAGTCAGGAAGTCCTCGTACTCGCCTGAAGCTTTGCCCTCGCCGTGCAACGGAACGCGCACGACCATGTACCCTGTCCGCGGATCGCGGTTCCACGAGCCGTGCAGCGCAAGGAACTCATCGCCCTGATATTCAGCCGGGAATTGATGTCCCGTGTAAAAAGCGAATCCCAGCGGCGCACTATGCGGCTGAAGCAGCACGTCCGGCGTAATCTCCCTGGCGCGCAAATCGGGATGGCTGTCCGGCAGCCGCGGGTCGTGGTTCCCGCCGATGTAGTACCACGGCCAACCGTAGAAACCGCCCTCCTGAACATGGGTGGTGTAATCAGGCACCAAATTGTTCCCGAGCCCATCACGTTCGTTTGTCGCCGTCCAAAGTTCGCCGGTTTTCGGATTGATTGCCATTTCAACCGGATTGCGAATTCCGGAGGCAAAAACCTTCACAAACTTGCCGTCGGGCGTGTACTCCAAAATGTTTGCGCGATGGAATTCGGTTTTGTGCGTGTCAGGATCGTCAATATTCGAACCGGACCCGACGGCAACGTACATATTCTTTCCATCAGGCGAGAAAACCACATCACGCGTGGTATGCCCTTCCATGTGGTGAGCGCCGGGAAAAATCTCAGCGACGATCGTCTGTGCGGGACCAGTCGCCTTCAAGTCGCCGGCATGATAAGGAAAGCGCTTCACCGAATCCGTATCGGCGATGTACACCCACTGAGGATTCTCGGCCGGATAAAATGCGATCCCGAACGGATGGTAGAGTCCTGAGGCGAAAGTCGAGGAGGTCTCCGGCTTGCCGTCGCTCGTGACGCCACGGAAAACTTTGATCTCACCTTTGTGAGTTTCGGCTAGAAACACATCGCCATTCGGCGCAGTGCGCATTTCCCGCGGCACGTCCAAACCGCTGGCGTACTGTTCAACCTTGAACCCAGGTAGTGTCTTCGGCATTGCCCCTTCTGGACGAGATGCGGGCACCGGTTCATTGTTCGCCGACTTCGTCGCAAACGGCTTCGGCAGGTCCTTCACGGTGATATGGCGCATCGTGCCTGGACTTTCCTGTTTGTAGTCGTAAAACGGGGAAGAGTCGCTTTGAGCAAAGAGCGTTGGAATCAGTAAAGCGGAACAGAGCAGCATGAAGAGTACAGTGCCAATTCGCTTCATATTCACCTTGCAAAAGAATTGGAGTTTACGACAACTGTGAAGGATGATGTTGACAGACGTTCGGTTGCAGCACATTCGGTGTTAGGCGGTTTTATTTGAGACTGTCTGCGGTAATCCCGCCGGAACCATCGGCATCGATCGCACCCGCACACCAGTTGCGCTGAAAATTGCGTTTGCGACTGCAGGAGCGATTCCGGTCAGCGGTATCTCTCCTGCGCCTGCAGAAGGCTGATCCTTACGATCCACCAGTACGACTTCAACCTCTGGGGCATCACTGAAGCGCGGAACACGATATTGCGCCAGGTGTGGGTTCAATATCCGGCCATTCTCAAATCGTATCGCCTCAAACAAGGCTCCGCCCAACCCCTGAACCAGCGCACCCGAAATCTGATTTTTCAGCCCTTGGGGGTTCACAACCGCGCCGCAATCAAACGCTTCAACCGCGCGGACCACTTTCACTGCTCCGTGCTGAACTCTGACTTCGGCGCATGCCGCCACATATCCGCCTTTTTCAACACCGCCTCCCATTCCGAATCCCCGCCCCGGCGTGTTCTTCACCTTGTCCCAGCCGAATTTCTCTGCGGCAGCTTGAAATACCCCGCGCAGCCGCTCGTTTTTCAAATTCTTCATCCGCAACTCAAGCGGATCCATCTTCAGTTCGTGCGCAAGTTCATCCATGTGCGACTCGCGCGCGAAATGGTTGGCGGCGGCGGCGAGAGAACGATACGAACCCTGCCGCAGCGGAGTATCCGCAGGATGAAATTCGATCCGCTGGTTCGGCACTTCATACGGAGTCCGCATCGCGGACGGGCCGGAGTTGTAATTGTCGTACTCCCAAAATACGAGCGTGCCATCCGCATTCACTCCGCTCGCAACATCAATCACGCCCGCCGGACGGAAGTACGCCCACGTGAATTCCTCTTCCCGCGACCAGATCAGCTTCACCGGTTTGCCAGCTGCTTTCGCCAGGCGTGCCGCTTCAACGGCCGCTTCGCCAGTATGCTTGCCGCCGTAAGCCGAGCCTGTATCCGGCACAATCACCCGAACATCGTTTTCGGAAAGATGAAACGTCTGCGCAAGCTCATCTCGCACCGCAAACGGTCGCTGCGTGCCCGTCCAGACCGTCAGCTTGCCATCCTTCCACTCTGCGACTGCAGCCCTCGGCTCGAGCGGGGTATGGGCGATGTAGGCGACCGTGTATGTCGCCTTGAGGGTTTTTGCAGCCCGACCTCTCGCCTGCTGAACAGATCCGACGACAAACTGGTCTCTGTCGTCGTCATCCTGTTTGCTGGCCTTACGTAAGTGATCAAACAGCTCGCTGTCTGAAATTTGCGATGGTGCGTCCCACTGTACGCGGATTGACTCAGCTGCGCGGTCTGCCGTCATCACGTCCGGTGCGGAAACTCCGACGAAATCGCCATCGCGAACAACGCTCACGCCAGGTATTTTTTCTGCCTGCGAAGTGTCGCAAGAAATCAACTTTGCGTGGAACGCGTTGGGCCGCACGATTTTGCCATGCAGCATGCGTGGCAGACTCACATCGGTCGAATACTTGTGCGCTCCGGTGACGAAATCACGGCCATCTTTCTTCGGTGCCGAAGTCCCCACAATTTTCCACTCTTTTGCCGGCGTGAGATCCGGATCGTCTGGAATTACGGTCGCGAGCTTTTGTCCGCCGACAAGTTCGCCGTAGGTAATCGTTCGGCCGCTTTTCGCATCGCGGATCTTGCCATCTTGCGCCTGCAGGTTCGACTCATCCGCGGACCAGCGCTTGGCCGCCATTTCAATCAGTACGGTGCGCGCGCTTACGGCGACTGTCCGAAGCTGCGTTCCCATGTGCGGCGTTGTACGGCTGCCGAATGTGCCCATGTCGTATGGCGTCAGCTCAGTATCGCCCATCAACATGTGAACCGACGCGAGCGGCACCCGAAGCTCCTCTGCAACCTGCTGCGCCAGCGACGTGCGCACATTTTGGCCAACTTCGACTTTGCCGGTGAACACCGTTACCCGGCCGTTCTCGTCGATATGCAGCCAGGAATCGAGACTCTTGGATATCTCATGCTCATGGTGAGCCGAGCCGCCCGATTCTTGAGCGATCACCCGCCCCGCCGCGACGCCGACGAGCAATCCTCCACCCAGCAATTTAAAGAAGTTTCGCCGATCCAGATCAAACGCATGCCGCAATCGAGAGACCTCATGCTGCCGCACCTCGGGGTCGAGTTTCTCCAGATCGACGGTGCGCTCAAGCATTTCTCTGGCTCCGGTGAAGTTCGGCCGCACGATGCACCGCCTCGATAATTCGCCCGTATGTTCCACAGCGGCAGATGTTGCCGTCCATGTGGCTGATGATCTGCTGATCGGAAGGATGAGGATTGCGTTCTAACAAAGCGGCAGCAGCAACGATCATTCCCGGCGTGCAATACCCACACTGGAAAGCTTCAACTTCCAGAAATGCCTGCTGCGCTGGATGCAACTTCTCGCCCCGGGCCAGTCCCTCAATCGTGGTGATCTTCTTGCCGACTGCAGACGAAACTTCCATTCGGCACGAACGAACCGGATATCCTTCTACCAGCACGGTACACGCGCTGCATTGTCCCTCTCCGCACCCGTATTTGGTTCCGGTCAGGCCGAGGTCATCGCGCAGAACGTAGAGGAGTGGCTTTTCGGGTTGAACGTCGACCGCGCGTTCGCTGCCGTTGACGAGGAGGGTGATGGCCATTGCTGCTCGAACAAAAGAAGCTTTGCTAGCAAAAATTATAGACCCAATTCACGCCGCGTTCTCTGAATCGTCGTCTGGATCGGGAATCGACGAGGGTGGATCGCTTGCCGGAAAGCTGTCCTCGATAGTCTTATCCAGGCTCTCTTCCTCGTGCTGCCGCTGTTTTTGCGCTTCAGCTTCTTTCAGTTTTTTGTCGATCTGTTGGGAAAGGTCTGCCACGTTACACCGCCTTTGAATTCCGCCCGAAGGTTAGATGGGCTGCGGTGGAAATGCGTCACTTCGCAATCGCCTGACTAGCAGGCACGCCTAGCTTTTTTGCTGAATGTTGTTTGACGTTGCAGCGGGAAGCGAGGCCTCAGCAGGTTTATCTTTCATTCCATCTTTCAGCGCGCGGAATCCTTCGCCGATCCCTTTGCCGATATCCGGCAGCTTCTTCGGCCCAAAAATCAGCAGGGCAATAAGAAAAATCAGCAGTAAGTGAGTCGGTTGAAATAACCCTTCCATGTGAAACCTCCGGAGCCCGGTTGCGGCACAGCATTCAGGCGAGCACGCGCTGCTTGTCTCTGCACCTTGCCTGTGCACCTTACCTCTGCACAACCAGTGTACCTTTTCCCGCAATAATTTATTACCTCGGTTACCTAGCCCAGAGTACCTGCACCTTTTATTTTGAAGTCAATCAGTTGGCGCATGCCAGCCGAATCGGGAGTCCTACTTTGCGTAAAGCCCTGGTTGTTTTCGGCCTTTTTCTTTCTGCTGTCCCTCTTTCGGTCGCGGAAAATAGAGCGCCAGTCAACTGTACGCACTTGATGGCATGGATGGCCGGTGGCGCTTCCGACCGTATTCTGCTCAACAGCATAAAAACGCGTGGCATTGATTTCGCGCTCACCCCGCGGACGACAAACCAACTTCTCGCCGCGGGAACAACTCAGGAAACGATACGGGCTTTACGGAATAGCCAGCGGAAGACATCGGGAAGCTCGTGCCCGTCCACCCTAGTGCAAGCGGCAATCGACTCGCACAACAAGCAGTTCGACTCAGCCGAGCAGATCGTAAATTCTCTGCTCGAGACCGATTCCAACAATGGCGCGCTGCATTTCGCGCTCGGATACTTCGATCAACAACAAGGCGACTGGGACAATGCGTTCGATGAATACACGGCCTCTGAAAAAGCCGAACCCGATTTCGCGGAGGTCCACGACCGGCTCGCGCTGGTCTTTTATCAGGGAGATGATGGCGATAACGCCATCAGTGAGGCGCGGACCGCCCTCAGCATGGATTTCGACGATCCCGTCGCTTATCGCATGCTCGCTCTCGGCCACTATGTCAATGAGCAATATGACGCCGCGACCAACGCTTTTAAGGAAGCACTAACCCGGGACCCCAAGAATGCCGATGTTTACTACGAAATGGGCTTGGTTGCGCGGGACGAAGGCTTGAACGACCGTGCCGTCGAGTCATTCCGCGCTTCACTCGAGTTGAATCCGAACCGCTGGGAAGCTCGAAGCAGCCTTGGTGCCCTGCTTGGGCAGGAGAAGCATTTTACCGAGGCCATTGCCGAGTTGAACCAAGCCAAAGCCCTTGCGCCGAACGAGCCTTCCATTCGCGAAAACCTGGCTAATGTTTATTTCGGAAAGGGCGATATTGATAAAGCAATTGCCGAATATCGCGAGCTGTTTCGGCTAAATCCGAACTGGCGGCACGGCCACGATTCTCTCGCTCGCGCTTACATGGCAAAAGACGAATATTCCTCGGCAATTGACGAAATGAAACTGGCCATCGAGCAAGATCCGGCAAACGCCGGTAAACACCGCGCGCTGGGTGAGTTGTTATTGGCGGCCAACCAGCAGGCGAGCGCCGTGCGCGAACTGAGGATCGCCGTCGAACTCGATCCCAACTCGGCGGCTTCGCATTATTCCTTTGGAACCGGGCTTCTCGAGTCCGACCAGCTCCCGGCAGCTCTGGCCGAATTCCAGGAAGCTGTTCGTCTTGAGCCTTCAGCCGAGCACCACTACGCACTCGCCGCCTGCCTCATGAATATGGGCCGTGATCGCGAAGCTCTGGCGGAGATGCAAACGGCGGTGCGGCTTGACCCGGCAAAGCAGCTTTATCATGCACGTGCCGAAGAACTGATTCGGCTCATGGGTTCCGGCGCTACACAATAACCAGCAACTGCAGTTCACATTCGAGAACATTATGGCGAGCATGAATCCCCAATCGTCTGCAGTCGCAACAGCCCCGGCTTTGGCGCGGCGAGTTGTGGCCTTTCAGGAAAATTCTTTGTGCACAGAGTCCGCAGAAAAACACGCGGGCTATGGGCTCCCTTGCGCGAACTGCAAAACCTACTACACGGCCGATCTCACGGTTTGTCCGGTCTGCAAGAGCCCGCAGAGAGTTTCGCCGGTGGCAGCTTTGCACAAGACTGCGCCTGCCGAGCAGTTGCCTGATCCAAAACAGATTGAAGCCGAGCGCGAGCGGTTTATGAGTGACCTGAATGGCCAGATCGTGGCCACGCCCCTCGCGCCAGAACAGGCGTCGCCCGCCGCTCACTGCACCCGCCCCGAAAAGCACCTCAGTTCGCCGGTTCCCGCAACGGTTTGCCAAAGCTGCTTCGACGAACTCCAGCAACGCGTCGATGTCCTCGAAGCAGCTCTACATATCGACATGCGCGAAGCGGCGCAAATCATCTACGACGCGGTTTGGGCGGATACATCCGATCCTGGCAAGACTTATCAGAATGCCGCCCAGGCATTGCTGATCGAACTCCGCCGCCGCTCGGCGCTCACTCACGACTATGGCCATCTACGGCCTCCTCTCAATTAACCTAGCTCGCCCCGGCGAAAGCTGCGTGACCTCACTCTGGAAACGCTGTATGCTATATAGCACTTTCGCGGACTAAAATCAGGCTGCAGTTCGCCGGAGCCACACATGCCCCTAACTATCACCGACTGGGTCGTCATCGTCGGATATCTGCTGGTGAATCTCGCAATCGGTATTTACTATCGCCGCCGCGCTGGCGGCAACACCGAAGAATTTTTCGTCTCCGGACGTGACGTGTCCTGGTGGCTCGCCGGAACTTCAATGGTCGCCACCACCTTTGCTGCCGACACGCCGCTATTTGTCTGCGGGGTAGTGGCACGGCAAGGAATCGCCGGCAACTGGATCTGGTGGGGGTTCTGTGTCGGCGGCATGTTGACCGTGTTCTTCTTCGCCCGCTATTGGCGTCGTGCGGAAATTCTCACCGACGTCCAATTCTGCGAGGTTCGATACGGCGGCAATCCAGCAGCCTTCCTGCGCGGATTCAAATCGATCTATCTCGGCCTGTTCATGAACTGCTTCATTCTCGGCTGGGTCACGCGTGCAATGGTCAGCATCATCACGGTCATTCTTGGTCCGATGATCGCCAAAGGCCGCGTGCTCGATCTCGGCTTTCTGGGGCATTACACACTCGGGGATCCCGGCAGCACGGCACTCGCGATCTGCGTTTTCATCATTATTCCATTCACCGGGATCTACACCTTCATCGGTGGATTGTGGGGCGTACTCGTTACGGATCTGTTCCAGTTCATCCTCAAGATGGCGATGATTGTTGTGCTCGCATGGGTTGCGGTCGTGAAAATCGGAGGCATGCACTCACTCGAGGCTCACTTGCAAGTGATTCGCAGCAATGTGCAGGCGACCGGCGTAACAACCTCGGATCCAACAGCATTCCTTCCAAGCTTCGGCCAAGGATGGGTGAGCAGCGCGCTCTGGACCTTGCCGGTCCTGACCTTCATCGTCTATCTCGGAATGCAGTGGTGGTTGGCTTGGTATCCAGGTGCGGAGCCAGGTGGCGGCGGTTACGTCGCACAGCGCATGTTTAGCGCGAAGGACGAAAAGAATTCCCTCGGCGCAACATTGTGGTTCAACATCGCGCACTACGCTTTGCGGCCGTGGCCCTGGATCGTAACCGCACTGGTTGCGATCGTCGTTTACTCGCCGAACGGTGGCCTGCACCCGAGCGCAGCGTTCGCCGCAAATCCCGAACAGGGATACGTGATGGTATTGCGCGACTTTCTGCCCCCGGCCCTACGCGGAGTTATGGTCGCTGCGTTCCTTGCGGCATTTATGTCGACAGTTGGCACACAACTGAATTGGGGTTGCTCGTACCTTGTGAATGATCTCTATAAGCGATTCCTGGTGCGCAACTCGACCGAGCGGCATTACGTTCTGGTGAGCCGAGTGATTACTGTACTGCTGGTTTTGGCGAGCGGCTATACGGCAGCACAGCTCAAATCCATTGGCGCCGGGTGGGAACTGGTGCTGAACGTCGGCTTCGGTACGGGCGCGGTTTACATCCTGCGATGGTATTGGTCACGCATCAACGCCTGGAGCGAAATCTCCGCCATGATCGTCGCCGCAGCAGTAACGATCGGTCTGCGTCACGTGACGTTCTCGGGCAATGATGCTCTCGTGTACGCGAAAAGCACTCTCATCACCGGCGGAATCACCACAGTCGCGTGGATCATTGTGACATTTCTCACGCCTGCAGAATCCGATGCAACCCTAGTTGCCTTCTATCGCCGCGTCCATCCTACAGTCTATGGTTGGAAGCGCATCGCTGAGCTCGTCCCCGAACTTCCGCCGGTCAAAGACGTGGCAAGCAACGCTTTCAGTTGGGTCATGGGTGTGGTGCTCGTATATGGCTGTCTTTTCGGAATCGGCAAGCTCGTGTTCGAGCAGTGGGGAGAAGGAATACTGCTGCTCGCCGTTGCCGCCATCGCCGGCTATCTGATTTTCTGGGACCTTTCCCGGCGTGGCTGGGAAACATTTTCCGGAAAGGAAGCAGGAGCCGCTTCGCAGATTGCAACGGCAACCGACTGATCAGAGAAAATACGATTCTTTACAGTACCGGTAGGTCAAATTCGTTATTGTTTTGGGTTGAACTCGCACCCGCCAACTTGAACCAGAGTCGGCCTTTGTGCTAGAAAAGCCCCTGTACCGCTGTTCAGCTCAGGGGCAGCGATCTGAAACCTAATCAGTACGGCAGTACAGTTTGCAGCATCACAGGGGAAACTGCCGTTGTAAAATCCGGCGCCTCCGGAACTCCCCTAGACGAGTAGTTCCGCCGGTGTAATACCTCGACCTCCTAGCCCGTTTTGGAGTTCGGATGTTTTTTTCAAGCAGGCCCGATGTGACCGGGAACTCTTCCCGTCAGGTCATCCTTGCGCCGCGAACTCATTTCCAAAATTCCTTTCCTGCAATTCACTTAACTTCCCAGCTCGCAAAAATTCACTGCACCGCCGGAGGAATATATGGCGACGAATCTCGTCCAGATTGAGAATGAATCCGAAATTAAATCCCGCCTGGAAGCTGAACGCGCGCGCCTGCGCAAACTCGCCGGGCTCGACCAGCCGCAACATTTTCATCGTCCGATAGAGCGAGCGTTCACGGCGGACCAACGTCCCCACACGACGATTCTCTTCGGCGGATTCACCTGGAAGCACGAAGACCTGATTCGGGCCGTCTTCCAGGGATGCGGCTACAAATGCGAGAAGATTCCGGTGCCTGATGTCGCCGCCTTCCAGATCGGCAAGGAGTACGGCAACAACGGCCAGTGCAATCCGACATATTTCACGGTCGGCAATCTGGTGCAGTACCTGCAGTTCCTTGAAAAAGAAGGAATTCCTCGCCAGCAGATTCTGGACAACTATGTTTTCTTCACTGCCGGATCTTGCGGTCCTTGCCGCTTCGGCATGTACGAAGCCGAGTACCGTTTTGCCTTGAAAAACGCTGGCTTTGACGGCTTCCGCGTACTGCTGTTTAAAGACAGCGACGGAATTAAAGCCGCATCGGGCGAGCCGGGCTTAAAGTTCACGGTCGACTTCGGCTTCGGCATGTTGAATGCCTTGCACCTCGGCGACGTAATCAACGACCTCATCTATCAAATTCGTCCCTACGAACTAAACAAAGGCGAGACCGATCGCGTGTTCCACGAAATGGTTGAGGGTCTCTGCGAAGATCTGAAAAATCGCAAAGCTTTTGAGATTGAGCAGAGCGCGCCCGAATGGCTGAAGCCGAAGGTCAAGAGCAACAAAATTCTTCGTAACACACTCAACGTATTCGGCAAATGGCACGAGCACATGTGGGGCAAAGATTATTTGGCCGCCCTTGAGCATGCGCGCGAAAAAATGAACGCGATCGAAATCGATCGCACGCGCGTGAAGCCCGTGGTCAAGATCACTGGCGAATTTTGGGCGCAGACAACCGAAGGCGACGGTAACTTCCACATGTTCGAATTCCTCGAACGCGAGGGTGCGCAGGTACTGGTCGAACCGATCGCGACCTGGGTCGCGTATCTCATGTATCAGGCCAAAGCGCACGCCAAAGCAAAATGGGGAGCCAATAAACCTCACAAAAACCCCGAGTGGTACGAGTTCAAGAAACAGTTTGCCAACTACATCGGCTTGCGCAAGAAGCTGTGGGGAATCAGCGTCGGTCAGAAGATGTGGGACTTCTTCTATCATCGCGTGGCCGAGAAGATGGGTGGCATCACGCACCACTTGGCTCCGCAGCAGGAGCTGGCTGATCTGGCCAAACCTTTCTACAACCAGTTGGCCCGCGGCGGTGAAGGGCACCTCGAAGTCGGCAAGAATATTTATTACACCATTCACAAGCGTGCCCATATGGTTCTGGCGCTCAAACCATTTGGCTGCATGCCGTCAACGCAGTCGGATGGTGCGCAATCGGCCGTCATCAACAAATTCAAAGACATGATCTTCCTGCCAATCGAGACTTCCGGCGAAGGCGAGGTCAACGCCCATAGCCGTGTGCAGATGGCGCTCGGCGAAGCCAAGGTCAAAGCCAAGGCCGAATTCGAACAGTGCCTGAAGTCCACCGGAAAGAGCATGGCTGAAATTCGCGAATATATCGATGAGCATCCGGAGCTGAAGCGTCCGTTCTATCACGTTCCAGAGCGTGAGGGTGTCGCTGGAACCGCGGCACAGTTCATTCTGCACGTGAGCGATCGGATCGACCACGACAAACATTTCCGGAAGCGCTCGCGCGTGCGCATGGCGGAAGCGGCACCAGCAATGTCGGGCGATTAACGGGATTTCTGCCGGAAATGTGACATCCATGCAGCTATTAGCTTGGCTCTTAGCTGGATGGAGTTTGGCTAAAGGCTAAGAGGTAGAAGCTGTTTTTGCGAGGAATGATGCACGACCACAGTAAAAAAGGTCCAGCGCTGATTCAAATCTCGGGAATCGAAACCAAGCCGGTCCAGCCGAAACCACAGAAGCCGGCCGATCACCAGACGAAGTTCCTCGTCGGGCTCGACGTAGGCTCAACTACAGTAAAAGCAATCGTCGTTGACGCGGCAACGGACCAGATCCTCTGGCAGGACTACCAACGCCACGAGACCAAGCAGCCGGAAAAGACGCTCGAGTTTCTGAAGCGCATGGAAGCCGAAGTTGGTATTAGTGCGCAAAATACTCGCATGTTCCTTACCGGCTCCGGGGGTGGCGGCATCGCCGAACAAATCGGTGCAAAGTTCGTGCAGGAAGTGACTGCCGTTTCGCTCGCCGTCGAAAAGCTTCACCCCGAAGTGTACTCAGTCATCGAGCTCGGCGGACAAGACGCGAAGATTATTGTCTTCAAAGACGACGAAGAAACCGGACGCAAGAAAAAAATCCCCTCGATGAACGATAAATGCGCCGGCGGCACGGGCGCAGTCATCGATAAGATCAATGCCAAGCTGAAAATTCCCGTGCTCGAGTTGAGCGATCAGGGATATCACAACATAAAGCTGCACAAAGTTGCCGGCAAATGTGGCGTGTTTGCGGAGACCGACATCAACGGGTTACAGAAAGTTGGCACTCCTCCAAACGAGCTCATGGCGTCACTCTTTGAAGCCATCGTTCTGCAGAACCTGAGCGTTCTCACCCGCGGCCATACTCTGCGGCCGCATGTGCTGCTTCTCGGCGGCCCCAACAGCTTCATACGCGGCATGCGCGAAGCGTGGCAGGCAAACATTCCGCGTATGTGGAAGGAACGCAAGGTTCAAGTTCCTGAAGGCTCGAAGCCTGAGGACCTGATTAAGGTCCCGGCTAACGCGCAATACTTCGCGGCAATAGGCGCGGTCGAATTCGGAAAGAGCGAAGAAGACGCGATCGGCTGTTATCTCGGTTACGAACAACTCGTCCATTACATCGACTTCGGACGCCAGGAAGAAAAAGCCAAATCAGGCGGCAAAGGCTTAGTCGAAAAACCGGAAGAACTCGACATCTTTAAAGAAGACTACAAACGCAAGAAGTTCACGCCCGTGGCTTTCCAAAAGGGAAGCACTGTCGGCGGATTCATCGGCATCGACGGTGGCTCAACTTCCACCAAAGCGGTTCTCCTCGACGAAAACGGCACCATTCTTTGCAAGTCGTATCAGCTCTCGAACGGCAACCCGATCCAGGACACAATAGAAATGTTCGAGAATCTACGCGGGCAAGTAGAGGCGCAGGGCGCGAAGATGGAGGTTCTGGGCGTCGCAACGACAGGTTACGCCAAAGACATTCTGAAAGATGTACTCAAGGCAGACGTGGGGCTGGTTGAAACGGTCGCACACACGCAATCGGCGCTCAAGTTTTACGACGACCCGCACGTGATTGTCGACGTCGGGGGGCAGGACATCAAAATCATCATCCTGCACAACGGCCGCGTAAAAGATTTCAAGCTGAACACGCAGTGCTCCGCCGGCAACGGATACTTCCTGCAGTCGACAGCCGAAGGATTTGGGATCGACGTAAATAAGTACGCCGATCTCGCATTCTCGGCAAAAGCTATGCCGGTATTCGGTTACGGGTGTGCGGTGTTCATGCAGTCCGATATCGTCAACTTTCAGCGCCAGGGCTGGCAGGCACAAGAAATTCTCGCTGGCCTTGCCGCCGTGTTGCCCAAGAATGTCTTTTTGTATGTCGCAAGCATTCCCAATCTCGCGGCACTTGGCACTCGCTTCGTTCTGCAAGGAGGAACGCAGAACAATCTCGCCGTCGTAAAAGCTGAAGTTGATTTCATCCGCAACAGCTTCCGCGCTGCCGGGAAGCAGCCGGAAATTATCGTGCACGAGCACTGCGGAGAATCTGGCGCGATCGGCGCTGCTGAAGAGGCACTGCGTTTATGGAAGAACGGTCTGCAGACCTCGTTCATCGGTCTCGACGCCGTTCGCAGAATCGAATACCGCACCACGCGCAACGAATCCACTCGTTGTAATTTCTGCAAGAACAATTGCCTGCGCACCTTTATCGACGTTCGTACCGAGCCGGCGAAAGAATTTATTCCAATTCAGAAGATCACGAAAGTCCCGCTGATGAAGGGCGAGCAGCGCCTCATCATCGCTACTTGCGAAAAAGGTTTGGTCGAAGATGTCAACGAAATGAAGGACATCAAAGCCGGACTGGACAAGCTGCGCGATCAATATCCGAACTTCGTCGATTACGCTTCGAAGGAAGTTTTCCGTCCGACAAATGCGAAGAACATCGCCGATCCGCTCCCGACCGCCGGCGGCCTTGCCCGTTTAAATCTGGGCCGTTGGAGCAAAGGGGTGAAAGAGCGCCGTGCCCTGATGGAGAACCGCGGCAAAATTCGCATCGGCATTCCACGCGTGCTCAACATCTACACGTATGCGCCGCTTTTCAATGCATACTTCGAGAGCCTGGGCGTGCAGCCGGAGAACATCATTTACTCCGACTACACCAGTTCAGACCTATATCGAGCGGGTGCGAGCCGGGGCGCTATTGATCCCTGTTTCCCGGCGAAGATCGGTATTTCGCACGTTTACAACCTGGTTCAGGAGAAGCACCGCAAGAAGCCGCTGAACGTCATCTTCTTCCCAATGTACGACGTTCTGCATTCGCCGCTCGTCAACCTGCAAGGTACGAACGCCTGCCCAACCGTGACCGCAACGCCTGAGACGGTGAAGGCCGCATTCACCAAGGAAAACGACGTCTTCGCCGAGAACAACGTCAAGTACATTGACCCGGTATTGAACTTTGCCGACCGCAAGCTGTTCGCGTTTCAGATGCTGACCGCATTCCAGTCAGTGCTCGGCCTGTCGGACGAGGAAAACGATCGCGCTTGCGAGGCAGGGTTTGGGGCCCTGAAGGAATATGAAGAGAGCATCCGCCGCCGCGCTCGTGAAGTCATGGACCAACTCGAGCGCGAGGACCGGATCGGCATCGTGATGCTGGGCCGCCCATATCACCACGATCCGGGCCTGAATCACGAGATTCTCGATGAGTTCCAGAAGCTCGGTTATCCGATTTTTTCGCAGAACACGCTGCCGCTCGATGAAGACATGCTCGAACGTCTGTTCGGCGATGAAGTTCGCGCTGGCCTGATCAAAAGCCCGCTCGATATTGATGATGCATGGAAAAATTCCTACTCGTGCAGCACCAATCACAAGGTTTGGGCAGCGAAGTTTACGGCTCGGCATCCGAATCTCGTTGCGCTGGAAATTTCCAGCTTCAAGTGCGGGCACGACGCCCCAATTTACGGCGTGATCGAAGGCATCATCGAGCAATCCGGCACACCCTACTTCTGCTTTAAAGACCTTGACGAAAACAAGCCTACCGGCTCGATCAGGATTCGCGTCGAAACCATCGACTATTTCCTGCGTCGCTATCGCGAGGACGTAATCCGCAAGCGCACGGCCACAGAAGATATCAACCGTCAGCTCGCCGAGCTCGAAGCGCAGCTACGGCGAGAGCGCGGGCTAATCTCCAACCCCGACTCAGTGGTGCCAGTCTTCGAGAACGAAGGCGCTCGCGAACTGCAGGAGATGGCCGGAGACTAGCCGTCATATCGAGCGGTGAAGCTCATTTCTACTAACGAATGGGCCCCGAGGGCCTCCCTTTTTACGGCCGGTGCACTTGATGAGACAACCTACTCCGTTTACGCTCAATGAAGATGATCGTAGCGGCGGACCTGGGCGGCACCAAATGCAACATAATGCTTTTCGAGAAAGACGGCGGCCGTTTGTCTGCCATCCATCGCCGCCAGGTTGCGACAGCTCAGTTCGCAAACATAGAGGCGTTCCTCCAGGACTTCATCAGCGACGTGAAGCGTGAGGTCCGGTCATTCAAACCTGGCGACATCACCTCGGCCGGAGTCGGCGTAGCAGGCGCAATCGTCGGCGATGGAGTGGTCTGCAACAATCTTCCCTGGACTATTACGCGCCAGCGGATCTCCGAAGCTTTGGGGATTGCTCCTCAAAACACTGTGCTGCTGAATGATGTGGAAGCTGCTGCCTCAAGCCTTGCCTATCTCGAGCAGAAAGATATGTTGCCGCTGAACGATGCGAAGCCGCAGGCACACGCTCCGAAGTTGTACGTCGCGGCAGGCACCGGACTGGGGGAATCAATTTTGTTCTGGAATGGAGTTCGCTACCAGGTTTCTCCTTGTGAAGCCGGCCTAACCGATTTCGCGCCCCGCAATGAGTCCGAAATCGCTATTCTGAAGTTTCTGCAGCAACATATGCGGCTCGTCTGCACTGAGGAACTTGTATCCGGGCGTGGCTTTCGTGCAATCCACGAAGCTTTGTTTCCTGAGGTGCACCATTCGTTCTTCAATGACCCGGCTGCCGATTCAGCGGCAAACATCACCCAACAGGCCTTTGCGAAAGCGTGCTCGGCCTGCGAGCGAACGCTGGACCTCTGGACCGGGATCTACGGCTCTGAGGCAGGTAACATGGCGCTTCGCACCCTGCCTTTCGGAGGAGTGTACGTTGGCGGCGGCATTGCGCTAAAGATTTTGCCTAAGCTGAAAGATGGCGCCTTTGTGCGCGCGTTCTGCGATAAAACGAAGCTCGCCGAGGAGCTTGCGCGAATTCCCATTTACGTTGTCCTGAATCATGACGCGCCGGTTTTAGGAGCTGCGTACGCGGTCCTCGCGGTTTCACGAGCATCCGAGTGATCTACCCTTTGGAATTGCGCTGTGTAACCCCATGCTCTCGGTGGTTTGTAAAGTCCTTATACAGACAGGAGGTACACCGCCGCATACCACTAAGGCGTACAACAGCGAGTAGTTTTACTTCCCGTCCAAAAGCCTTATATTGACTGGAATGTCACTGAACGGACGTAAAGCGACTCCCGCGTATCAGCGTATTCAAAACGCCATCCGGCAGCGGATCGAGAGCGGGCACTTGAAGTCCGGCGACATGGTTGCCTCCGAGCGGGAACTCGCGCGCATTCACAAAGTGAGTTTGATGACCGCGCGCCACGCGCTCGCAGGTCTCGAGCGTGAAGGCATCGTCGAACGCCGGCGCGGCTCCGGCACTTTTGTCGCGCCTCCCCGAATCCACTTCAATAAATTGATGAGTTACACCGAGCAAATGCTTGCCCGGGGCCTCGTTCCGATTTCGAAAGTAATTGCTTCCAAGATTGTTGAAGACGAGGAAGAAATTACCGGGCGTTTGAGTCTGCCATCCGGCAGCAAGCTCGTAAAAATTGAACGCGTCCGGCACACTTCAGATGAACCCTTTGCCGTAGAAACTTGCTACCTGCCCGCAGAAAGATTTTCCGGACTCACACGCGAGCCGCTCGGCAAGAGCTCGCTTTTTTCGTTGCTCGAGCGTGAGTACGACCTGCAACTCACCTATGCCGACGAAGAAGTTGATGCGACTGCCGCCGATGGCCGGATCGCACAATTACTCGAAGTCCCGCGCGGGTCGCCGGTCTTGCGCATTCGGCAAGTGATTTACTCCTCTAATGGAAGACCGGTTATCTATGTAGTCGGATTCTACCGGTCCGAACGTCACTCGCTGTTTATCAGGCGATTTCGCTGAGAATTCCTGCTCATTACCTATTTATTTATGCGTTTTCGTTCCGAACCGCTTTAGCGGTGAGAGCCTGCCCTGAGCGACTGACCGAAAGGGAAGGAGTCGAATGGGAACCTGTTCTAACGCCAGAATTCACTTGCTCACGCGTCTCCTCAACGCTATCCTTGCTACCTTCCTCACGAAAACTCTTCGCTCCAAGGAGTCCTCATGATTCCCTTTGACGGCCAGTTTGCCGAACAAACAATGTTGCCGCTCGCCGAAGCCGCCTATAACGCGACTCAGGTGCCGCAAGGTTATACGTTCAATCAGACTGCGTTCGAGATTCTCGCGAATCCCGCGCATCCTTCGGTACAGAAACAGCTGGCGAGCCTCGATCCCGTCCAAAAATCCAAGCGTCAGAAAATCCTGCAGAGCATGCTCAATCAGCCGAGGCAACCGCAAGGCACCGCGACGGATGCTGCCGTGCGAGGTCTCGCGGCAGCTGCAGCGCCGAACCTGCACTTCGGTTGGTTCTGCCTCGATCAGCCAAACAATCGGCTGGTCGTGGCTTTTCGCGGCACCGAGTTCATTCACGATTGGATGGACGACTTCGACTTTATTCCAGCGCCGTACGCTCCGGTTCCGGGGAGAGGGACGGTGCATCAGGGATTTCAACTTGTGTACCTCGCGATTCGGGACAATCTGATCGCTTTGCTGAATCAGCATTCATCAGGATTCAACGAAATCCTGATCACTGGCCACAGCCTCGGCGGAGCGCTATGTGCCCTTGCCGCCGTTGACATCGTTAACGTGAACCAGACTCTCGCCCCCGTGGTCTACACCTGGGCCGAGCCGCGCGTCGGCCACGATGATTTTGTTAACTTCTACAACACGCACGTGAACATTTGTTATCGCATAGTGAACGTCTGGGACGTTGTTCCGCACCTGCCGCCCGAAATTGCCGGCTATCAGCACGAAGGCAGCCAGGTCACCATCGACAGCGGCTTCTCGCTGGACGTTGTTCACAATCACGTGCTCGCGACAGGTTATGTTCCGGGCATGGCGAAGTGGAACCAAGACCATCCGGTACAGTCGACACAGCATTTCGGAAGGATGGCGTTGTCGGCGCTGGTAGGACAGTCGAGATGAAAAGAACATTTTCAGTGGGCGAGACCTTTTGGATTCAAATTGGCCGCCTGGGAGAAACGGGAGTAGGTCGTGTTCCCATACCAAGTTGGATTTCGGCTCACGACGAGACTGGATGTAGATAGTAAGCCTCAGCCACAAATCAGTGACGCCAATTGAGATCGGCTGCACTGGCTCCCAGAACACGCCTGGTTTGCCTCGGCCCAATGTTGTTTGATGTTTCGTCAGATCTGCCAGAACCTCGAGTCGAGGTGAGGTTAGGACGTAATAAAGCGAGTCATCCCCATGCTTCTGGGTTGCGACATTCTTGGGGAAGGAAAGGGATTAGGTTGGCCAATCTGTTCGGAGGCAGAACGTCAAGATGGACCTTAAGAACGGTATCGTTGAGATATTCAACTCCTGCCCGTCCCCGAAATGCACCTTTCTGCCATCCCCAAACTATGTTGCCAACTATCTTGATAGCAGTTTGCCTGTTTTCGAGAGTCAAATTGAGTCCGGCCATAGGAACTGTCTCGGCCAAATCTTAAGCCGCCCCTTAAGAGGCTGCAATTTGGCAGGGTCACACCACCTCAAACAAAAAGGTCGGACAGGAAAGTCCGACCTACACACTTACTAATTCGCGGGCCAGGGCGCCCGCACTCCACGACTACTCTTTTTCTTCCTTCGTCTCGCCCGGGACGTCCCCTGCCGCGCCTGACTCGCCAGCTTCGGCGCGCTGCTGCTCGGCCTCTTCCATCGCCTTGCGAGTTTCTTCGGCCTTTTTGGCGCGAAGTTCGGCACGCTTCTGGCGCTTTTCGTCGAGCAGCTGCTCGCTGCCGAGCAGTTCGATGAATGCCTTGTCCGCCCCATCGCCCTTCTGCCACGCGGTGCGAACGATGCGCGTGTAGCCGCCGTTCCGGTCGCCAAAGCGCGGGCCAATGGTGTCGAACAGCTTCTTCACAGCTTCGTCGGTCATGAGGTACGCAGCGGCTTGACGGCGCGCGGCGAGATCTCCGCGCTTCCCCAGCGTAATCATCTTTTCGACGGTTGGGCGGAGCGCTTTGGCTTTGGGAACCGTGGTTTCAATCCGCTCTTCGACGATGAGCGAAGTCGCCATGTTCCGCAGCAGCGAGCGCCGGTGCGAGGTAGTACGTCCGAGTTTGTAGCCAGATACTTTGTGACGCATAGAGCCTCAGTTTCGAGTTCCAAAGTTTCAGGTTTCGAGTGGTACTGATAGAAACTCGAAACCCGAAACTGCTTCTTAGTAGTTGTCGTCCGGACCGTAGGCGGAAGCCGGCAGCGGAACGTTCGAGGTCGGACCGGGGACAGCGTTCCCGTGCTCGTCGATCTTCATTCCCAGGCTCAGCCCCATGGTACCGAGAATTTCTTTGATTTCGTTCAGCGACTTCCGTCCGAAGTTTTTCGTCTTCAGCATTTCGGCTTCGGTCTTCTGGACCAGCTCGCCAATCGTCTGAATGTTTGCATTCTTCAGGCAGTTGTAGCTGCGCACCGAAAGCTCCAGCTCTTCGACCGAACGGTTCAGATTTTCGTTCTTGATCTCGGGCTTGCGGTCTTCCGTGGTGGTGCCGGTCTCGATATCTTCTTCGAAGTTGATGAAGATATTCATGTGGTCTTTCAGCAGCTTCGCCGAAAGGCCGATCGCGTCCGCGGGAGTAATCGAGCCGTTGGTCCAGACTTCGAGCGTGAGCTTGTCGTAATCGGTGATCTGTCCGAGACGCGCGGCCTCAACCGTGTAATTGCACTTGCGCACCGGCGAGTGGACAGAGTCGATCGGAATGAATCCGATGCCGAGGTCTTCGTCGAAGTTCTTATCGGCGGAGACGTAGCCGCGGCCGCGCTTCAGGCGCATTTCCATATCGAGCTTGCCGCCTTCGCTGACGGTCGCGATGTAAACGTCTTTGTCGAGCACTTCGACATCGCCGTCGGCTTCAATCATGCCGGAGGTAACAACACCCGGCTGATCCGAACGCAAATAGATCGCCTTCGGCGCGTCGCCACTCAACTTGAATGGGACCTGCTTCAGGTTCAGGATGATGTCGGTCGCATCTTCAACCACGCCGGGGATCGACTGGAACTCGTGAAGCACGCCGTCAATCTTGACGGCGGTAACAGCCGCGCCTTCGATCGAGCTCAGCAGCACGCGGCGAAGCGCATTGCCGATGGTAGTGCCGAAGCCGCGTTCAAACGGCTGCGCCCAGAAGATACCGTACTTGTCAGTTAAGGTTGAATTATCGACTGCGAGACGTTTTGGTTTTTGAAAGCCCTTCCAAAGCATTTGTTTCTCCTTCGGCCATGTGGCTCAATGTTCACTCGCTGAGTGGCCCAACTCAGGTCAGTGTGAACAAAGGCTGGTCTGGCACGAAAAGTGGACCAGGAAACCGGACGCCGTCGTTGGTCGTCAGTCTTTAGTCGTTGGCCAAAACCTTTGGCTCATGCTTCAAGATTTTGCTAACGACGAACGACCAACGACGCCTTACTACTTACTATAAAGTTCCACAATCAACTGCTCATTCACCGGCAGCTGAATATCTTCACGTTTGGGTAGCGAAGTTACGCGACCCTTGAAATTGTCACGATCAATCTCCAGCCAATTCGGCGGATTCCCGTGCGCAGCGAATTCTTTCGCCTGCTCGAGAATCGGCAACTTGCGGCTGCTTTCGCGGATCGCGATCTCTTCGCCGACCGCGACCTGATAAGAAGGAATATTCACCTTCCGGCCATTGACTGACACATGCCCGTGACGCACGAGCTGTCGCGACTGGCGGCGGGAGATCCCGAACCCCATGCGCAGCACGACGCTGTCAAGGCGCCGCTCAAGCTGCTGCAAAAGCATTTCACCGGTCACACCCTTAGTGCGCGCAGCCTTCTCGAAATAATTTCGGAACTGGCCTTCCTGCGTGAAATAAATCCGCTTGGCCTTCTGCTTTTCGCGCAATTGCAGGCCGTAGCCGACGACTTTGGCCTTGCGGTCTTTACCGTGCTGGCCGGGCGCGAAGTTACGCTTCTCGATCGGACATTTATCGCTGAAACATTTCGGCCCCTTGAGGAACAACTTCATGCCCTCGCGGCGGCACAAACGGCATACTGCATCTTTATAACGTGCCAAGTCTGCTTCTCCTTAGTGAAACCGGTTTACAGGATTGGCGTCCCTTCTTCCCGGTTGAAAATCGCAGGTTTCAAAGCTTCATGTTTCAAAATTTCGGTTTGACCTTGAAACCCTCGCAACTTTAAAACTTAGACTCTACGCCTCTTTGGCGGCCTGCATCCGTTGTGCGGAATCGGCGTGACGTCTTTGATCGCGCGGACTTCAATTCCTGCGGCTGAGAGCGCCCGAATCGCCGACTCGCGGCCTGATCCCGGACCGCTGACCCGAACTTCCACGCTGCGCACGCCGTGATCGCGCGCCATATTGGCGGCGTTCATGGCAGCCTGTTGGGCCGCGAACGGCGTACCCTTGCGCGATCCACGAAATCCGAGCGAGCCCGAGCTCTTCCATGAGAGCACATTGCCGGCCTGGTCGCTGATGGTAACGATCGTGTTATTGAAGGACGCTTGAATGTGCACCACGCCAAACGAGACGTGCTTGCGCTCCTTCTTCTTGAAGGTTTTCTTTTTGCCCTTCTCCGGCGCCGCTGCGCCGCCCGCTGCTGCTGCTGGTTTTGCCATTTTCGTCCTTCGTCGTCGGTGGTTCGTCGTTCGCAAGAGCACTGGCGCTTGCAGTAGCGGTGTTGGCCAACGACCGACAACCAACGACCGACGACGGATTTTTAGGTTTTTGCCGCCGCCTTCTTCTTGTTCGCGACCGTTCCTTTACGCGGGCCCTTGCGGGTGCGAGCGTTCGTGTGCGTACGCTGCCCGCGGACCGGAAGGTTGCGTCGATGGCGAAAACCGCGATAGGAGCCGATTTCAATGAGCCGCTTGATGCTCATTGAGATTTCCTTCCGCAGATCGCCTTCGACCAGCCCTTCGCCCTCGATCACCTGGCGAATGCGGTTGACCTCATCCTCACCGAGGTCCTGAACCTTCTTCATCGGGTCGACCTTCGCTTCAGCCAGAATGCGCGTCGAGCGCGGCACTCCGATTCCGTAAATGTAAGTCAGCGCGATAAACGACCGCTTGTTGCGCGGAAGATCGACGCCTGCAATGCGTGCCATAGATTACCTCAGCCCTGTCTTTGCTTGTGTTTCGAGTTCACGCAGATCACGCGCACCACTCCACGGCGATGGATGATCTTGCACTTGTCACAGATTTTCTTTACCGATGCCCGTACTTTCATAATCCCTTCTTTGCTCGTGCGGGGACGGGCGCCACGCCCGTCCGGCCGGGGCAAAGCCCGGCTAAAAAGCTATTTGTATCGGTACACTATCCGCCCGCGATTCAGATCGTAGGGCGAGAGCTCGACTGCGACTTTGTCCCCCGGCAGAATGCGGATAAAGTTCTTGCGCATCTTTCCGGAAACGTGTGCCAGAACCTGGTGTTTGTTTTCCAGTTCCACCTTGAACATAGCATTAGGCAGCGGCTCCAGCACCGTTGCCATAACTTCAATCGCGTCTTCTTTGCTCATTCGCTCCTAAGCACGTCATTGGTCATTGGTCGGTCGTCGTTCGTCAACGTCAAAAGTTTTTTGGCGAACGACCAACGGCGCAAGACCAGTGACGCTTTTTCATTGCGTCAAAATCAGTGGCCCATTCCGCGTGACTGCTACACAGTGCTCGAAGTGGGCGCTCGAACTACCGTCAGCGGTCACGGCCGTCCATTTGTCGTCCAAAACTCTGGCTTCCGGACGGCCCGAGTTCACCATGGGCTCGATCGCGAGCACCATGCCTTCGCGCAAACGCGTGTTCGATCCGTTCGAACGAAAGTTCGGAATCTGCGGTTCCTCGTGCAGCTTGGTCCCGATCCCGTGGCCGACAAACTCGCGAACCACGCTGAAGCCGTTCGCCTCAACATATTCCTGCACGGCCCCACCGATATCGCTGATGCTATTGCCGACCGTCGCCTGCTCAATGCCTCTGTAAAGCGAAGTCTCGGTTACTTCCATCAACTTCTTCCGCTCGGGCGAAACTGAATCTCCTACTGCGACCGTGATTGCCGCATCGCCGTAATATCCATCCAGCACCGCGCCACAATCGATCGAAACAATATCGCCAGCTTTCAACACCCGCCTCGCCGATGGAATTCCATGCACGATCTCGTCGTTCACCGAGGTGCACAACACACAGGGATAATCGTAATAGCCTTTGAAAGCAGGCTTTGCGCCCAGGTCTCGAATCTTTTTTTCGGCGGCTTTTTCGAGATCCATCGTGGTCACGCCCTGCGCGACCATTTTTTTTAACTCGTCGAGAACCTGCCGCACGACGTGGCCGCTGCGCCGCATCTTTTCTATTTCCGATTGCGACTTGCAAACGATCGCCACGTTTAAGATCCTTTACCTTCATTCCCGCTGGCCACGCCGCAAGCACGGCCATCGATTTGCTTAAGAATTTGCTCGGTCACTTCATCCACCGGCTGGTCGCCATCGACCATCACCACGCGGCCAAGCTTCTCATAATATTCCGCAACCGGCTTGGTCTGGCGCTCGTAAGTGTCGAGTCGTTCGCGAATGACCTCATCGCGGTCATCATCGCGAATAACCAGTTTCGCGCCATCGTTATCGCAGATTTCGTCGACCCTCGGCGGATTAGAGTAGATGTTATAGATCGTCCCGTCGACGGGACAAGTCCGCCGTCCAGTGATCCGGAGCAACAACTTATTATAATCCACCTGGATACGTACCACAATTGGCAGCCAGGCCGCCCATTTGCCACTTTCAAAGAACTCAAATTTCAAGAAAGCATCCAGCCACGCAGCCTGTTTTTGCGTCCGCGGAAAGCCGTCAAGGATGAATCCGCGCTCCGCGTCCGGTTGCCGTAAACGCCAGGCAACAATGTCACAGACCAGGTGATCGGGAACCAGCTCGCCCTTCGCGAGCGTAGCTTGCACGTCTACACCGAGCGGGGTCTGCTGCTTTACATGCTCTCGAAGCAGATCGCCGGTTGAAACCTGCGGAATATGGTAATGCTCGGTGATCCTCTTCGACTGGGTGCCTTTACCTGCGCCCGGCGGCCCCAGAAGGACAACGGGGCCGATAGTTCGCAAAACCTGCTCCGCCATCGAACTGGCCCCAAGCCGCTCCTTGCGACCCACTTCGCCAAACCCGTGCTCCGTGGGTGCCCCAGAATCCGCCAAAGTCACTGCCAAGCAAACGTCCGCCTTCTTGGACTGCTTCCTACGCCCAGTTGCGGCGGCCGCGAACCCGCCCGCTTCGAGGTGTAAAGCCGTCATAGTGCCGCATTATGAGCTGCGATTCAACCTGGTTCACCGTATCCATTGCCACCCCCACCACGATCAGCAATGAAGTACCGCCGAAGTAAAAGTTGACTCCCAAACCATTCAGCATCCAGTTCGGCATTCCTTCAAAGAACCGCCCAAGCGGCCCATAGAGGTGGTTTAAGTGAATACCGGTGATCATCCACTCGGGAATCAGCGAAATGATGATCAGGTAAATCGCGCCAACGAACGTTACCCGCGTCAGAATCTCGTTAATGTGGTCTGCCGTGCGCCGGCCAGGACGAATGCCTGGAATGAACCCGCCGTACTTGCGCATATTATCCGCAACCTCGTTGGGGTTGAAGATGATGGAAACGTAGAAGTACGCGAAGAAGATGATCCCGACCGCATACAGGACGGTGTACAGCGGTTCGCCCCAGTAGAGAGCGCGCAGCACCGGGCCGAAGTGCGGGTTGTCGCGCAGTCCGAATAAAAGCGTCTGAGGTATGGTCACGATCGATGAGGCGAAAATCACCGGCATTACACCGCCGGAGTTCACACGAAGCGGCAGGTGCGTTGATTGGCCGCCCATCATCTTGCGCCCGACGATTCGCTTGGCATACTGCACCGGAATACGCCGCTCGGCGCGCTCAACATAGACGATGAATGCGACCACCGCGATCATAAAAATCAGCAGGCCGATCATCAATATCGGGGTCATCGGGCCTAAGCTGCCATTCTTTGCCTTGTCAATCAACTCAGTCACGCCGCGCGGCAATCCCACAACGATCCCGGCAAAAATCAACAGCGACATGCCATTGCCGATTCCGCGATCCGTAATCTGCTCGCCCAGCCACATGATGAAAACGCTGCCGGTGGTCAGCGTGAGCACGGTCATCAAAACGAAAGCCAGCCCAGGATCGGTAACAAACCCGCCGCCCTTTTCCAGACTCACTGCGATACCTAGTGACTGCACCGCACTTAGGCCCAAGGTCAGATAACGTGTCCACTGCGTGATCTTTTTGCGCCCAAGCTCGCCTTCTTTTTGCAGCTTCGCCAACGGCTCATAAACAACCGTCAACAACTGCAGGATGATCGATGCCGTGATGTACGGCATGATTCCCAAAGCAAACACTGTCATGCGCCGGAACTGACCGCCGGAGAATAAATCGACGAAGCCAAGCAGTGTTCCCTTGTTCTGCTCGATGAATTGCGCAAACATCTGCGAGTTGATGCCGGGGATCGGAATATGCCCGCCGATGCGGTACACGGCAAGCAGCGCCAGCGTGAAGATGATCCGCTTGCGCAAATCAGGAATGCGGAAAATATTTGCGAACTTCTCAAACATATAAAAACCAGCTTTCAGCTATCGGCCGTCGGCTTTCAGTTCAGCGGTGTTGCTGAGAGACTGATGGCTGAAAGCTGAGGGCTATGCCGTCACAACCTCAAACTTACCGCCCGCTTTCGTAATCTTCTCTTGAGCGGACTTCGAAAACTTGTGTGCCTGTACCGTAACGGCGGATTTGAGCTCGCCATCGCCCAGGATTTTCACCTTTCGCTTGGTGCTGATCACCCCAGCTTTGCGAAGGACATCGGGATTGACAATGCTCTCGCCGAGCGCCGCGATCTTGTCGAGGTTCACGATGTTGTACTCCTCGCGGAAAATGTTGGTGAACCCCCGTTTTGGCAGCCGGCGATGCAACGGCATCTGGCCGCCTTCGAAGCCGCGCATCATGCGCGAGCCACTGCGTGAGCGCTGGCCCTTGTGACCGCGCGTCGAGGTCTTCCCCATGCCCGAACCCATGCCGCGCCCGACCCGCTTGCGGTTTTCGGAGGCTTTCCGAGGTTTGCGAATAGTTGAAAGATTCATAAATCAGCCTTCAGTCGTCAGCCTTCAGTCGTCAGCTCGAGCAGATTTTCCTGACGGCTAATGGCTGAGGGCTGACGGCTACTGAACGATTTCCACCAAATGCGGCACCTTCGCGACCATGCCGCGAATAGCCGGCGTATCGGGCCGCTCGATTACCTGATTCAAGCGAGTGAATCCGAGCCCGCGCACAACTTTTTTCTGCTTCACCGGCGCGCAAATCGCCGACCGCACCCACTTGAGTTGCAGTTTCCCGCCGCCTGATTCCGCCTTCTTTGCCATAATCCAAATCCCACAATTGGGAAATTGAGTAATCGGGCAATTGGAGTCCAGCTTTTAAGAGTCGCCAATTGCCAAATTTCCCAGTTACTAACGATTAGAGTTCTCCCGCCGCCTTGCCCCGCAAGCCCGCGACCGCTTCCCTGTTCTTCAGTTTCCGCAGCGCGTCAAAAGTTGCTTTGATCACGTTGTGCGGGTTCGTGGTGCCGATCGATTTCGTCAGCACATTCTGAATTCCAACCGATGTCATGATGGCGCGCACCGCGCCACCCGCAATCACGCCCGTGCCTTCCGGAGCGGGCTTCAACAGGACCATGCCGGAACCGAAGCGCCCGAGCACCGCATGCGGAATGCTGGTTTGTGTAAGGTTGACCTTGACCAGGTTCTTCTTCGCCGATTCAATTCCTTTACGAATCGCCTGAGGAACTTCCTTCGCTTTGCCGGAGCCATAGCCAACGACTGCGGCACTCGGATCTCCAATCACGACGAGCGCGGCAAACGAAAGGTTCTTCCCGCCCTTAACGACCTTCGTGACGCGATTAATGGCAACCACCTGATCTTTCAGTTGGTAAGCGCCGGCATCGAGCTTCTTGACGACAGTTGGCATTCTGTATCCATTTGTAATTGGGTAATTTTGCAATTTGGTAATTGAAAACCAATTGGGGCACCGCAGTTTTCAAATTACTCAATTACAAAATTACCCAATCACCAAGTTTAGAATTCTAGTCCTGCTTCTCGCGCCGCGTCGGCAATTGCCTTCACGCGCCCGTGATAAATGTATCCGCCACGGTCGAACACAACTTTGTTGATTCCCTTTGCTTTGGCTCGCTCCGCAATCGTCCTTCCGACGCTTTTCGCAGCCGCCAAGTTTCCGCCCGCCGTGCGCGATTCTTTTTTGCCTTCCGCACTGCTTGCGGAAACGAGGGTCTGGCCCTTCAGGTCATCGATCACCTGAACATAAACATGGTTCAGGGAACGATACACGTTCAGCCGCGGCCGCTCGGAAGTGCCCAACACCTTTTTGCGAATGCGCTCATGCACCCGCCGGCGCGTTGTGTTCTTGGATATTTGTGTCAGCATGAAAATCGTCCCTGGTCGTTGGTCTTTCGTCGTCCGGCTAAGCAAAATCAGCAGCGTATCCGACTTCCGCAATGAGGTCTTTTGGCCAACGACCAATAGCCAACGACCAATAGCCAACGACCGACGACGGCTTATTTCGCTCCTGTCTTCCCAACCTTCTTCTTCAAACGCTCGCCTACGTAGCGCACGCCTTTGTTCTTGTACGGATCAGGCGGACGCAACGCGCGCATTTCCGCAGCGACTTGTCCGACCTTCTGCCGGTCAATTCCCGCGATCGTGACGCGCGTCTGCTTCGGATCGACTGCGACATCGATGCCGGTCGGCAGAGGATACTCGATCGGGTGCGAATGGCCTAGTGTAAACACGACCGTGCCCTTGCCCTTCATCTCGGCGCGATAACCAATGCCAACGATCTCCAACTCGCGCGTCCAGCCTCTGGTAACGCCTTCGACCGCGTTATTCACCAATGCGCGCGTGAGACCATGCAACGCCGCCTGTGAGTCGTTCTCGCGCAATGCAACCAGGTGGCCGTCCTGTTGCTGGACCTTAATTCCCCCTGGAATACGCGTATCGAGCTTGCCCTTGGGGCCCTGCACCGACACTAAGTTCCCGTCAATTTTGATCGTCACGCCTTTCGGCACTGCGATCGGCTTTTTTCCAATTCGCGACATAAAGAAGCTCTCAGCTGTCAGCTCTCAGCTCTCAGTTCCTGCCGCCCGATTTTGCTGACGGCTGAAAGTGATAGCTGAAAGCGGCTTTACCAAATCTCGCAGAGTACCTCGCCGCCCACTCCCTGCTTGCGCGCTTGCTGCCCGGTCATTACACCGCGAGGCGTAGTCAAAATGTTGATACCCAATCCGCCAAGCACGCGCGGAATTTCCGTACGCCGGACGTACACACGGCACCCAGGACGCGATACGCGCTCCACGTTCGAAATGGCAGCTTCATTGTTGCCGTCGTACTTAAGGTATATACGGACGACCTTGTGCCCTTCCTCTTCCGTCGGCTTGTAGTTCGCGATGTATCCCTCTTCTTTCAGAATGCGGGCAATCTCGAGCTTCAGCTTGGAAGCCGGAACATCAACCTTTTGGTGCCGCGCGTTGATCGCATTGCGAATTCGCGCCAGCATGTCTGCGACCGGATCGGTCAACTTCATCGTTTTGCTTCTCCATCCCCATTTTCATGGGTGCCCCATCTTTGTCGCCTTTTTTGCGACAGGATGGGGATTTTGACTTTCAGGTCGTGAGGCCCGTCATTCGTCGTTGCATTCTCGATTAAGAGCACGACCGGCTACGCACGACGCCCTTGCTACCAGGACGCCTTCGACACTCCTGGAATTTCCCCGCGCAACGCCAGCCCGCGGAAACACAGGCGGCAAATGCCGAACTTCCGCAAAAATGCCCGCGGACGCCCGCAGATCTTGCAGCGATTGTGTTTGCGCGTCGAAAACTTCGGCTTCTTTACGTTCTGCGGCTTTACTTTGCTCTCAGCCGCGTCTTTCACTCGTTTTGCTGTAGTTGCCAAAAATCAGCTCCTAGCTCTTAGCTCAATCTAAAATCTTCAACCCAAAAGCTTCAGATCATCCGATGACCCGATCGCCAGATCACCCGATTCTCACGCCCGAAACGGCATCCCCAAATGTTTCAGCAGCGCCCTTGCCTGATTGTCGTCACGCGCTGTGGTCACGATGGTGACGTTCATCCCTTTCAGCTTGTCGACGCGCGCGTAATCAATTTCGGGAAAAATCAACTGATCATGCAAGCCAATCGTGTAATTTCCGCGCCCATCGAATGATTTCGTCGACACTCCGCGGAAATCGCGCACGCGCGGCAGGACAATGTTCACCAGCCGATCGAAAAATTCGTACATGCGGTCACCGCGCAGCGTGACCATCGCCCCAATAGGCATATTCTCGCGGACCTTGAACGCTGCAATCGATTTTTTCGCGCGCGTCACTACCGGCTTCTGTCCGGTGATCTGGCCGAGCTCGTTCACTGCCGGGTCAAGCACCTTGGCATTCTGCGTTGCCTCGCCAACACCCATGTTGACGACGATTTTATGTAGATGCGGAACCGCCATTGGGTTCTTGAACTCGAACTCCTTCATCAGCGCCGGAGCAACTTCCTTGCGGAACCGGTCCTTCAACCGTGGCGGCTCTTTCGCGCTGTGCCGGGCTGCTTCGGGCGCGCGCCGCTCTTCGGCTTGCGCCGCGCCTTTTTTGTCCTTTTTTTCTTTAGCCATCGTCTATACCAATTGTTAATTCCGTGATCGGGCAATTGAAACCCGTCAAAATTACTCAATACCAAATGCCCAATTACAAAATCATTTGTCGAGCGTCGTTCCGCACTTCTTGCAAACCCGCACCTTGCGGTCACCGCGAACCTCGTGACCGATGCGCACCGGGCCACAGGTAGAACAGACAAGCTGCACCTTGGAAACCGAGATTGCACTTTCCTGTTCGGCGATGCCGCCCTTTGTACGGTCGCTTTGGCGCATATGCTTCTTCACCATCATCACGTGTTCAACCAGAACACGGCCGGTATCAGGAAACACGCGCAGCACCCTGCCCTGCTTGCCCTTATCTTTTCCGCTTAACACCTTCACCGTGTCATTGCGGCGAATATCAATATGTTTGTGTGCCGTTGCAGTCGCCATAATGATTCCCAAGTTTCCCAATTACCAAATCCTCACAAAACTTCCGGAGCCAAGCTCACAATTTTTAAAAACTTCTTTTCGCGCAATTCACGAGCCACCGGTCCAAACACGCGCGTTCCCACCGGTTCGCCGGCTTCGTTGATCAGCACCGCTGCATTCTGATCGAAGCGAATGTAAGTCCCGTCGCGGCGCCGATGCTCTTTGCGGGTGCGGACGATCACCGCTTTCACCACTTTGCCTTTTTGTACTTGGCCATCCGGCGCAGCTTCCTTCACGCTCGCAGTGACGACGTCGCCTAGTCCGGCGCGCAGACCAGTCGAACCGCCCAGCGGCAGGATCATCTGCAGCTTGCGCGCGCCGCTGTTGTCGGCGACTTCGAGCATGCTTCGCATCATGACAGTCATAGAAATCTCCGAGCATTCAGCAATGAGCATTCAGCTCTGTTAATTTTCGTCGGCGTTCAACCGATGAGTGCTGCCTGCTGAGTGCTCCTTACTTCTGCTCCTCCGCCACTTCCGGTACCAGCGCGGTCTTGCGCACAATTTCCTTTAACTTCCAGCGTTTCAGTTTTGACAGTGGACGTGTCTCTTCCAGCCGAACCACATCGCCCACGTGCGCTTCGTTCTTCTCATCGTGTGCGTAAAACTTCTTCGCCTTCGAGATCACTCGCGTGTAAAGCGGATGCGATTTCTTTCGCACCACCTGCACCACAATGGTCTTCTGCATGCGGTTCGAGACCACATGGCCAATCACCTCTTTGCGCCTTCCGGCAGCTTGCGTTTCCGGCATTACTTCTTCTCCCCTGCGGTCGCGCGCTCGCGGGCAATCGTCTTCACCCGCGCAATGTCCTTACGCAAGCCGCGGATCTTCTTCAGGCTCTCGGTCTGGCCCATGTTGAGCTGAAACTTCAGCTTAAAAAGCTGATCGCTCATCTCACGTTCCTGGTGCCGAAGCTCTTCGTCGGTCGAGTTTCTGATCTTTTCTGCTTCCATAAATTCAATCCACTGTCATTCCGAACCGCTTCCGCGGTAAGGAACCTCTTTCGCACGCACGCTAGTGCGCGCTCTCTCTCTGAACCAGCGTCGTCCGCAGCGGCAGCTTGTGTGACGCGAGCCGCATCGCCTCTGCCGCATCCTGCGGACTCACGCCTTCCATCTCAAATAGAATCTTGCCCGGCTTCACAACTGCAACCCAATGATCGGGCGCCCCCTTGCCTTTTCCCATACGCGTTTCGGCCGGCTTCTTCGTGACCGGCTTATCCGGAAACAAACGGATCCAAATCTTCCCGCCTCGCTTGATGAACCGGGTCATCGCAACACGGCTGGCCTCAATCTGACGGTCTGTGATCCATCCCGGCTCGAGGACTTTTAATCCGTAATCCCCAAACGACAACTCGCTCCCGCGCCAGGCTTTCCCGGTCATGCGTCCGCGCTGCTGCTTGCGGTACTTAACTTTTTTCGGCATCAACATAAGTAAGCTCTCGGCCTTCAGCTCTCAGCTGTCTGACGGCTACCTAAAACGCTCCTACGGCCTGCGACTCGCGCTTCTTAGTCGGCAGGATTTCGCCGCGATAAATCCAGCACTTCACGCCAATCACGCCGTACGTGGTACGCGCCTCGCTGAATCCGTACTCGATATCGGCACGTAGCGTGTGCAGCGGCAAACGGCCCTGCAAATACCATTCAGACCGCGCGATTTCATTTCCGTTCAGTCGTCCGCTCACGCGAACCTTGATTCCCTTGCAGCCGAAGCGCAGCGCCGAATCTACGGCCTTGCGCATTGCCCGGCGGAAGCCGACGCGTTTTTCAAGCTGCAGTGCGATCGATTCCGAAACCAGTTGCGCATCAAGCTCCGGCTTGTGCACTTCCTGAATATCGATGTAAACATCGCGGCCATTCATGCGCTTCTGCACTTCCTGCTTCAGCTTGTCAATCTCAGCACCCTTGCGGCCGATGATGATTCCCGGTCGCGCGGTCTTGATGATTACGCGCAGCTTGTTCCCCGGCCGTTCGATTTCAATCGAGCTCACGCCCGCAGATTTGAGCTTCTCTTTCAGCTCCTTTTTCAGCTGGACGTCTTCGAGCAGCTGCGTGTCATAACCGCGCTCGGCGAACCACCGCGACTTCCACGGTTTCGTGTACCCGAGCCGGAATCCGTAGGGATGTACCTTTTGACCCATAAAGCTCCTGAGCTTTCAGCTCCACGTCACACGTTCCCCGTCACGTTCGCGCTTTTGCGCACTACCTCGACGGACGACGCACGACGTCAATCACTTCTTCGCAACCGCCTTCTTGCCGACCGACTTCTTCTTCGCGACGGCGCGTTTCTTCTTCGCAGGAGCGGGCGCGGCAGCTTTCTCTTCACCAACTACCGTCGCCAGATCTCCAGAGCCGTTCTTCCCGCGCTCGGCAAGCGAGATCTCGATGTGCGCGATGCGGCGAACGTAACGGTAAGCGCGCCCCATCGGAGCGGGACGAATCCGCTTCATCCGCGGACCGTCGTTCGCGACTGCATGCTTCACGTACAGATTGTCGAGATCGACATCGATGTTCTTTTCCGTGCTCAGGTAGTTCGCGTTTTCGACCGCCGACCGCAGCAGCTTTTCGATCTTGCCTGCGATGCGCTTCTTGCTGAACGTCAGCGTGTTCAGCGCATTCTCGACCCGCAGCCCCTTGATCTGGTTCAGCACCAGCCGCGCCTTCTGCGGCGATATGCGGACGAAATTCGTTTGTGCTCTAAATTCCATGTCTTATGCCTTCGGTGCCGCCGGCGCTGCCGCGGGTGCGGGAGCCCCCGGTCCGCCAGGGACACCTGCTGGACGGGCCGTCGTTTCCGTTGCCGCTTTCATCGAGTGCCCTTTGAACTGGCGCGTGAAACTGAACTCGCCAAGCTTGTGGCCGACCATGTTCTCCGTGATGTACACCGGAATGAATTTCTTTCCGTTGTGCACAGCGATGGTGTGCCCCACCATCTCCGGGATAATGGTCGAGCGTCGCGACCACGTGCGAAGAACTTTCTTTTCGTTGCGCGAGTTCATTTGCTCGATTCGCAGCGAGAGATACTCGTCAATAAACGGGCCTTTTTTTGTCGATCTCGCCATAATTATTTCGCCCTGCTGACAATGAACTTATCGGTGCGTTTGTTATTCCGCGTCTTGTATCCGCGCGTCGGCTGCCCCCAAGGCGTGACCGGATGGCGTCCACCTGAAGTCTTGCCTTCACCACCGCCGTGCGGATGATCGACCGGGTTCATTGAAACGCCGCGATTGTGCGGACGCTTACCCATCCAGCGCGAACGTCCAGCCTTGCCGATGGTGATGTTCTCGTGGTCAATATTTCCGACCTGCCCGATGGTCGCCATGCAGTCCTGCGAAACTTTCCGGGTCTCGCCGGAAGGCAATTTCACCAGAGCATATTCGCCTTCTTTTGCAACCAGCTGCGCCTGACCGCCTGCCGAGCGCACCATTTGCGCCCCTTTGCCCGGACGAAGCTCCAGGTTATGGATTGTGGTACCCGGCGGAATGTTTTTCAGCGGCAACGCATTTCCAACCAGAATGTCCGCATCTGGCCCGCTGACGATCTTCGCTCCCACCTTCAACCCATCGGGTTGCAGGATGTAACGCTTTTCGCCATCGGCATAGGCGAGCAACGCAATCCGCGACGAACGGTTCGGATCGTACTCAATCGAAATCACCGTGGCCGGAATGCCAATCTTTTCGCGCTTGAAATCCACAATGCGCAGCTTGCGCTTATGGCCGCCCCCACGAAAGCGCATGGTTACATCGCCTGAGTTGCGGCGCCCGCCCTGCCGGTACTTCGGCTCGGTCAGCGGCTTGTGCGGCCGGTCGGTCGTAAGATCCGCGCTTGAAAGCGTCGTGCGATAGCGCAACGTCTGCGTAGTCGGTCTGTAAGTCTTAATTGCCATAAATCAGCTTTCGTAAAGCGATTCGGCCATTGCCGCCGAATCGCGCTGCCGCAAGGCCTTCCAGCTCTAACCAGAACCTCGGGCCTCAAGCGGTTTCAAAATTAAAGATTCTGTGCGTACTCGGGCATCTTCTCGCCCGCCTTCAGTCTCACGTACGCCTTCTTCCAGTCCGCGCGATACCCGGCAAACTTCCCGCGCCGCCGCTCTTTTCCTGGATAATTCGCCGTGCGAACCGACGCCACTTTCACTTTGAAAATCGTCTGCACGGCTTCTTTCACTTCCGTCTTCGTCGCCTTGGGCGCGACCTGAAACACCAGCGTATTCTGGTTTTCCTTGATGCCCAAGCCCTTCTCGGTAATCACCGGCTTGCGGATAATCTGGTATGCGGTCTTCATTGTTACGCCACCTCCGCCGCTTTCCGGGTGCGAGTGCGCGGGCTGCGAGCCGCCTTTTGCGTCTTCTTCCCGGCTTCGCCTTCGCCGGCTTTGCGCTCCCGCTTCGAAGCCGAATTTTTGAGCGAAAGCTGCAGCTTCTCCATCGCTGGCTGCGAGAAGATCGCGCAGTCATAACGCAGCAGGTGAAACGGATGCACTTCGCTGCTCGTGACCAGCTCAACCCCTTCCAGATTCCGCGAGCTGAGCACCAGATTGCGATTGCCGTGGTTCGCAATTTCAACCAGCACCGCAGTCTTATCAACCTTTAAATTGTCGAGCGCCTCGCGGAACTGCTGCGTCTTCGGCTCTTTCACGTCGAACGCATTCACCACCATCAGCTTGCCGTCGTTCATCTTCGCCGCCAGCGCCGAACGCAATGCGCCCAGCAGCTTCTTCCGCGGAAACGTGTAATCGTATGAACGGGGTTGCGGGCCATGCACCGTGCCGCCATGCCTCCATAACGGTGAACGGATCGAACCCACGCGCGCGCGTCCCGTGCCCTTCTGCTTCCACAGCTTCTTGCCTGCGCCAGAAACCAGCTTCTTGTTCTTCGTCGCGTGCGTTCCCGCGCGCTGTGCGGCGCGGTAGTGCTTTACCGCCTCCCAAAGCAGGTCTTCGTTGATCGCGCCGAAGACCTCTTCGGCCAACTCCAGCGTGCCAACTTTCTTGCCGTTCAGATCCTGAATATCAATCGTTGCCATCTTTATTCTCGTGTAGGTCGGACATTTTTGTCCGGCCAGCGCGCACAGGAACGTCCGCGCCACACCTTGTTCCTATCCCTTCTTAGCTGCCCTCTTCGCCGCCTTCAACGGATCGACCGTCGCTGCGCCGGCAAATCCACGCCGCTCTCTCGGCGGATGCTTCGCCTTCATGATCACCAGATATCCACCGTTCGGCCCCGGCACTGCGCCTTCCACCACAAGGAGGTTGTCGTCCTTATCAACGCCGAGCACGCGCAGATTGCGGACCGTCACCCGCGCGTTGCCCATATGCCCCGACATGCGCATCCCTTTGAATACGCGCGATGGAAATGCTGAACTACCGATCGAACCGGTGATCTGAAACATCGAACCATGCGACTTCGGGCCGCCGCCGAAATGGTGGCGCTTCACCACGCCCTGAAACCCCTTGCCTTTACTCACGCCGACAATGTCAACGAACTTCTCGCCGTCGAACAATTCAACCAGCACCCGGTCGCCAGCTTTTACCGCGACATCGCCATCCGCTTCGATCGGGACTTCGCGAACAAATTTCACCGGAGGCAAATTGTTCTTCGCCAGGTGCCCGCGCATTGGCTGCGTCAGGCGAGACTCTTTCACGAATTCGACCAGTCCGATCTGCGCCGAGTCGTATCCGTCTTTCGCCTGTGATTTCGCCTGCGTGATTACGCACGGTCCGGCTTGCAGCACCGTCGCCGGACGCACTTCGCCCTTCGTGTCGAAGAGCTGCGTCATTCCGACTTTTTTTCCTAGAATTCCTGCTACCTTTGCCATAAATCAGCTCTTAGCTATCAGCCTTTAGCTCAACCCTTAACCTTCATTCCGCTTTTCAGCGAACAACGCACGACCAAAGACGCGCGACTTATTTGTGTTCCTTCCCAAACGCCTTGATCTCCACATCCACTCCAGCCGGAAGATCAAGCTTCATCAACGCATCCACGGTCTGCGGAGTCGGATCGAGAATGTCGAGCAACCGCTTGTGCGTGCGGATCTCGAACTGCTCGCGCGACTTCTTGTCCACGTGCGGCGACCGCAGGACGGTGAACTTGTTCTTCATCGTTGGCAGCGGAATCGGGCCTGCGACCTGGGCGCCGGTGCGCTTCGCTGTGGCAACGATTTCGGTGGTCGATTGGTCGAGCACGCGGTAATCGTATGCCTTCAGCCGGATGCGAATTTTTTCGTTTCCTATCACGTTTCTTCCTAACCCTTCCGGCTCACCCGGAAGGAAAGAGCTTGAGGCGCTTAGCAGGCACCTGAGCCCGCTCTCGAAATCCCGAGCAAAAGCGAGGGATCTCTAGCCCTCCAAAATGGTTACATCCCTACTGAATAATCTCCGAGATCGTGCCCGCGCCGACCGTGTGTCCGCCTTCGCGGATGGCGAAACGCAAGCCTTTCTCCATCGCCACCGGCGTGATCAGTTCGATCACCAAAGCTACGTTGTCCCCAGGCATCACCATCTCCGTGCCCGATGGCAGTTCCGCCACCCCGGTCACGTCCGTCGTCCGCAGATAAAACTGCGGACGATATCCCTTGAAGAATGGCGTGTGCCGC
>DASRFP010000003.1:0-4277 GCA_035651475.1 Terriglobales bacterium
CGAGACGGACGGACCCTGAATTAAAGAGCAGAGTTAGCGCCATTGGATCACTGCCGCTATTGGCCTTCGCAGATACAGGTCCGGGCAAATGCAATTTCCCTACACGTCGAAAATTCCGCAACGAATTCGATCGTGCTGCTGGAATCTCAAGTCGCTGGAAATATGATGACTGGAAATGGGTTGGAAAACGGGTTGGACTCCAAACGTAATCTGGTGGGCCCGCCAGGATTTGAACCTGGGACCAATGGATTATGAGTCCACTGCTCTAACCGCTGAGCTACGGGCCCGTCGAGAAACATGATACCAAGCTAACCCTGTTGAGAAAGATCAGTCTAACAACTTCTGCTGCTCGGGGTTTTGGACGCTCTCGACGCCCATTTCCGCGCTTTCACCCCCGTTTTGGCGTGACTTTGGCATAAGCGCAGCGGCTTCGAGCGCCATTCGCTCCCAGTCTCTCTCGCGCTTCGCCTCGAGCCGCAGCGCTGCCTTCTGCGTACTGCTCGTCGACGATGATGTTGTAGCGATCGAGCATGCTCTGAGTTTTCCAGCCGCAGATTTCCATCACGACGGCTGGCAAGTTGCCAGCATCGATCTGATCTCGGGCCGCGGAACGGCACAAATCGTGAAAGATGCAGCCTTTGTACTTCCGCCGTTTCCACGGCCGCTTGACGCCGCTAAAACACGGGGAATGCCACTTTCGGTCTCCGTTTCGGCCTCCCGCCAGCGTTGATCGTTCTAGGTTTCAAAACGGGAACTTGTCACGTTGATTGGTACTGCAAGTCACCAGTAGCGACGAGCATCGCAGCCTAGCATTTAGTTGCGTTCCCCCGCGCAGTTCTCCCTCATCAGGCTGATCGTCAGAGTCAGTCGCTCGTCTTGAGGCAGGTTCCACACGGCCCACAACTAGGAAATTAGTTCGATAGAGGATTCCACTGAAGGAGAGTCCACAAAAATGAAATTCAATAAGCTCGCTTTGTGCTTGGTCCTGCTGTTTGCCGCAAGCACCTGCTTCGCACAGATGTACACGGTCACTGACCTAGGGACGCTTGGTGGTTCGAGGAGCGAGGCTCATGCCATCAACGAGTCCGGCCAAGTGGTCGGCCTTTCTTACACGACTGGCGATACGGCCTACCATGCCTTTCGCACAGCTCCCAATACTCCCATTAATCCTCTCACCGACGACCTGGGCACACTCGGAGGTGCTTCGAGCCACGCTAACGATATCAACGCGTCTGGACAGGTTGTCGGACAATCGCTTATCGGTAGCAACGAGATTCATGCCTTTCGAACAGCTCCGAACAGCCCAATCAATCCCGCCACTGACGATATCGGTACGCTGGGAGGCACTTGGGGATCGGCAGCCGCCATTAACGACTCGGGTTCGGTCGCTGGCCTGTCCTCCATCACAGGTGATCAAGTGTGGCACGCGTTTCGGACGGCTCCGAACAGTCCCATTAATCCGCTCACAGACGATCTAAGCGGGTTCTATGGAACAAACCCGGAACAAACATCGGCTGGCGGGATTAATGCGTCCGGTCAGGTCGTAGGATCTTACTGGATTTCGGTGGGGGGCGGTGGCTATGCACATGCGTTCCGCACGGCTCCAAATAGTCCCATTAATCCGCTCACGGATGATCTGGGCACACTCGGCGGTGCTTGGCCCGGCGGTGCTTTTAGCATGGCGACGGCTATTAACGACGTGGGTCAAGTGGTTGGAGAAAGTTACACCAAGTACGGAGACATACACGCCTTTCGAACGGCTCCGAACAGACCGATTAATCCGGCCACTGATGACCTCAGTCCCCTCACTGGTGACTGGAGTATTGCGTACAGAATTAACGCATTTGGTGACGTTGTTGGTTACAGGAATCCGGACAACGCCTTCCTTTATACCGGTGGCGTGATGCATGATCTCAACAGTCTGATCCAGGCGGGCTCTGGGTTCCAGCCGGAGAGAGCATATGGTATCAACGACGCTGGACAGATTGTCGGCGTCGGCTACGGCGCGCATGGTAATGAAATGCATGCTTTTCTGCTCACTCCCATCTACAAAGCATTCGTGCGACAGCCCATTAACGCTGATGGCAGCAGCGTCTTCTCGGTCAAAAAAGGAGTAGTTCCTGTAAAGTTTAACCTCACCCAGTACAACGTAGCGACCTGCAGCTTGCTACCAGCTACCATCGCGATTACAAGAACTGCGGGCGGGACGGTCGGGTCAATTGATGAGAGCACCTATGTGACGAATGCGGATAACGGCTCGGATTTTAGAATTGATACAAATTGTCAATACGTCTACAACCTTGGTGCATCTTCGTTAGGAGTTGGGACATATCGAGTGGACATCAGCATCAACGGAATCATGGTCGGGCATGCGGTGTTTGCGCTCAAATAGCAGCGGGGTCACTTCCGGTGTTGCACCCCAAGCATGAGTTTTTCGCTGTCATAGGCTGCGCCCAGGGCGTCTTATCGAATATCTACCGAGTTCAGCTTGGGGCGCGTATCATTTCGCGGCGTGCATATCTTTTTCATTGACGAATCGGGAACCGCACCCGGCCCACACGCCAGACATGCCGATAAATATTTCGTCATTGGTGGAGTGGTTATCCCGGAATCCGTATGGCATCGAATTCGGGATGCTGTAATGGGGATGAAGATTAGAAGAGGGCTGCGAGGAGAGCTGAAGTGGCGATACTTTGCTCCAAGCAACACCGATCCGGAGAATCCGCTACGGGGTAAGCAGCAAGCCGAAAAAGACGAGGTTCGACAAGAACTCTACGAAATTATCTGTTCCGTAAAGTCCATCAAAAGCATTGCGTGTGTGGCACGCATCGCAGCGGCCTACGCTATGCCATCGTGCGGCGATCGGAACGACCTGTACCACTTCACGTATAAACCTCTTTCAGAGCGATTCCAGTACTATTTGCAGGATTTGTCGCGGACTGTTGGCCGATTAGAGTGCGGAATCGTAGTCGCAGACCATCGTGGAGCTAAAGAAGACGCTCGGTTTCGCGGCGCTCATGAACGCCTCATCAACGTGAGGGGAATATGGACATCGCAATACGAGAATATGGTGGAGAGTCTATTTTTCCAGCCTTCCAATCTGAGCATTGGCGTTCAACTGGCGGATATGGTTGCTGGTGCCGTGTGGCGGAAATACGAAAAGGGTGATGATAAGTGGTACCAAATATTAGAGCCTTCCGTGAGGAAGGCTCCTGATGGCACTGTCGACGGTTATGGGATTATCAAGTTCCCCAAAGGAACTTGGAGATGAGTGCAGACGCCGGGTAAGACCGTAGTCTTAGCGTGCAGGAAGCATGACGCACTCCCGGCGCTTGCAAATATACCATAGGTGCTCAAAACAATCTGCTCTGGTATCCGAGTCGCAAACACGTAGCTGAACCGCGACTTGGTTCCCACCGCGTCGTACTGTTTTCCTTCGGCCCCCTTTCAGGGTACGGATCGTGCGCTCGGAATCGTCTCGGATGTCAGCCTAATCCGTGCGCCAGCCCCGCTTTACATCGCTTCTGGGGCGCATGCCGGGGCTCGGGTGATGATGTCACTGAACCAAAACACGAACGGCGCACTTCATCAAAAAATTGGCTTGTTCTTGGCATAACAACGGGCAAAAAGCGGGTAAAACTGGGCAAAGCGAGCGGTGATGGATCAGGTCTAACTTGCTGGAAACTCGATAAAAACGCGGGTTAGCTGGGCATCTGTCCAGAATTATGAGTCCACTGCTCTAACCGCTGAGCTACGGGCCCGTCTGCCAGGTGCGGGCTGCCGTTCTTAACTGTAGCGAAAACTCCCACCGTCGGCAATTGAAGGCCGCCTTTGGAAGGTCGGTCTTTGTAGTTCCATGGAGATCCACACGGTAGTTCCATGGAGAGAATCTACACGCGTGGCTCGCGAATACGACTTCTCACTTTAATGGAAATGCGTATTGGGGCTAGATCGCTTGACCGCGAGGAACCACCGCAGGGTGGTGAATATCAGGTCTGATGCGCTCCATCAACCGGGAGCCATGTTTCCGGCAGATGTTTGGAAGCGCCGCTTCAAATTATTCTGCGATTTCCCAACAGCGCTTCCCGTTGCACAAGTAGGTGTTCATGAATACCGGGCCCTGGATGTCGAGATAGACCAGGCACCGGCCTTCGTACTCAGGGAGCGCCTGGTCGGTTCTCCAATCCCGCACTATATTTCCGGAACGATCCCAGTAAACGGCTGGGTGGCCGAGTTTTACAGCGTAAGATGCCATCGAATACCACTCCGGGGAATCG
>DASRFP010000004.1:0-27510 GCA_035651475.1 Terriglobales bacterium
GAGTCGGCGAGCTACGAACTTAACTCTCTCATCCATCACCGAACACTCCTTCCACGGCATCCACTTTCCTCCCCGAAAGGGGAGAAAGTGTAACCTATGTGTCCGGTACGATCTGTTACCTATGTCTCGGGTCGCTCATCAACAAAATACAATCTCGATTCGCAGCACTCGCCGACCCGGCACCAGCTTTCGAACGACAATCGCACCCTGCAAGATCTCAAGAAATACACCTTCTCGCGCGACTGGGCACCGGGCCTATTCCTGGTCCGCTGTATTCTGCCCGCACGGTTCGAGCTTGGCCTTCTCCGATTGCGCTTCGTTCCTCGACAAGCAGAACCGGTCCAGGTCCATCGGCGCCAGAACCGCTCCCTGAAAATACTTCTTCACGCCGGCGACGCGAGCCTGCTGCTCCGCTTTGTTTTGCGGATCATAATGATAAAAAACAACCGATTGTACTTGCGCTTTCGAGGCAAGTTCTCCAAGGCTATCGACGGTGAGATGTTCCTTCTCCATGTGGGCGGCAAACTCCTGTTTGCGGGTAGGCGACCAGTGGTTCCGTGCAGCCATTTGGTCAATGAACCCGCGTAGCTCGTCCGAACTCTCCTCCACTTCGGAAACGAGAACGTCGGCGCCCATTGCAAGTTTCATGACCGCATCGCTGGGCCCGGTGTCCCCGGTAAATACCACCACGCCATGGGGCGTCTGAATACGATACGAATATGACTTGAAGTGCGCGCGGAACTGCGCCGGCATAAGCGCATAATGCGAATTCTCGGTGGCGGTGATCTCAATTTTGTCATCGCGGTAAACAACTCCGTCGCCATCGACCTCGTGGGCGACAAAGGGACTGGTCAAGCCATGGTTCGGCCGGCCAAGCTGGAAGCCGGGCTTTTCCGCGGCAAACACTTCAAAGGGAATGCTGATGTAGTGAAAGGCGGCTTCGACTAATTCGCTCGTTTGCGGCGGCCCGTAGATATTGATTTTCCGCGCGTCGGAGGCGAGATCAAGGTGGAAGTAATCGTTGGCCATCACATCGACCAGGCCGATATCATGGTCCGCGTGCAAGTGTGTGAAGAAGATGGTACCGATCGTCTCCGATGGAATTCCAGCCTCGACCAGGCGCCGGATGGTGCCAGTGCCACAATCGATTAGATACGATCGCCCGTCGACGATGAGCAGCGTAGCCGGCTCGGAGCGATTCTTGCGCAAAGGCGGACCGCCCGCAGTACCGAGCATCAGCAGTTCGGTGTCGTTTGCGCGAACCGCCGCACCCTGCCGTTGACACGCAACGGGAACGCCGAAGAAAGTCAGTCCGAGCGCGACAGCTGCAATAAACATTTTTTCGCAGCGCGATTTATGCACGCGTGGCACCTCGCCCCGAATAACACTCACAACGGTTACAAGTTCATTAACGATGCTCCGGCAGCGCGTCCCATATAGCCGGATCTTCCTGTCCCAGCACCCACGAACAAAAACCTTCGAGTCCGCGATCTTTTACTAAGTCATAACGCTCCCGAAATGTGCGTGCATCGGTGTAGAAAACCCATTCTCGAGTTTGGTCGCGGTAAAAATAGAACCACGAAGAGCGGTCCGCCGCGTCCCATTCGACTTGCGGATGATACGTCTGGAGCATTAGCTGGATATCATTCGCGCCGACGCTCGCGGCCGTTTCGGCACTGCGATTTTCGATGCCCGGGTCGCCCGCATACCAGTGATATCCATACAGCGGTATCCCCAGTGAGAGTTTTTCTTTTGGCACGTACTTCAACGCATATTCCAGGTTGTCCAACGTCCACGAATATCCGGCCACAGGGCCCGGCGGCGTATATGCGGTGTGCTCATCGTAGGTCATAAGGCAGATTAGATCGACCGACTGCGCCAGCGCGGCGAGATCGTATGCTCCTCGCCAGTTGGAATAAATCCAGCGACCAAATCCACCATGCCCGGGAAACCCTGGCGAGTTGGGGACGCTTGCGATGGAAAGTTGCAATCGCGCCTTGTGCAATGCCGTGGCCGCTTCTTTCACGAAGTCGCTGAGAGCATCGCGGTCGGTCCAAAGCACATTTTCGAAGTCGAATTGGAATCCGCTATAACCGTGCTTGGTGCATTCATTCACCATTGCCGTGATGAACCGCTGCCGTGCGCTGGCATTCGCGGCCAATTGGTGAAATCCGTCCTGACTGAAACCCGATTTGGCGGGAGGAATAGTGTGGTTTACAACAATCGGCATCACTGGTACATGGTGCTGTTTTGCCGTTTGCATGACCAGTTCATCCGGACCGCCAAATAACAAACCGTCTGCGTCAACTGAATACCAGGTTGGCACCAGAACATCGACCTTATCCGCATGAGCAACAAATGATTGAATCGATGATGTACCTTCCGTCATGTAGAACAGCGACTTGGGTTGTGCATCAGCGACCGAGGTCATTAAAAACGCAATCACTAGAATCATTCCCAACTTGCACATGCATAATCTCCGGAGGCGAATCTTGAAAGCACAGCATTATGCTCCTTCTTACAAAGAAATGTATGGGGATTCTTCTCGCACCGGGAGTTGTTGAAATTTTTTTCTCGCATGAACCCAAAAAATTGCGACAATAACCTTGTGGGCCGTTACATTTTCGGCTTCGAACAGAGCGGTCAAGAACTTCTAGAACCAATCTCGCTACAGGCGCTCCAGTGGCTCTGATTCTGGCTGTAGATGACGAAAGCTCAGGACTTTACTTCCGCAAGCTCATCCTCGAGCATGCGGGCCATACTGTACTCAGCACAACCGGAGTAGAAGAAGCGCTCGGCCTTTTCCGCGACAATCCTGTGGATTTGGTCGTCACCGACCATCTGCTGGGCCGGCAGACAGGCACCGACATGGCAAAAACCATGAAGGAGGCTAAGCCTTCGGTACCCATTATTCTGCTTTCTGGAACTAGCACCGTTCCAGAACCGCTACTCCACGCAGATGCCTTTCTCAGCAAGACTGAGGGGCCAGAGCAGCTGCTGGATCTTGTTCAGCGGATGCTGCAGTCACGCTTTTCCTCCCTTAACAGCCAATTGGCTCGACGCGCGGAGGCCGTGCCGCTGCAAATGTTACTGGCCGCGATTGTTGAGGACAGCGATGATGCGATTCTCAGCAAGACACTCGACGGCACAATTCTGACTTGGAACAAAGCAGCCGAACGAATCTACGGTTACCGGGCGGGCGAGGTAATCGGGAAAAAGGTGTCGCTTCTACTGCCGCCGGATCGTCCGAATGAAATTGAAGAAATATTAGAAAAGTTACGACGCGGGGAAAAGATTGAGCATTTCGAGACAAAGCGTCGGACCAAACTTGGTCGCATTCTCGATGTGTCGCTGACGGTCTCTCCGGTGCACGATGTTGAAGGCCAAATCATTGCGGCCTCAGCGATCGTACGCGACATCACGCAAACCAGAATGGCTGAAGAAGCATTGAGAAATTCTGAAAGGCTTGCCGTCGCCGGCCGGATGGCAGCCACGATCGCTCACGAGATCAATAATCCGTTGGAAACCGTGACGAACGTGCTTTACCTCCTCTCGCGGAACAAAAGTTTAGATGAAACTGCTCAGCGACATTTGAAAATCGCTGATGATGAGTTGCGGCGCATAGGCCAGATCACGCGCAGCACACTTGGATTGTACAGAGAACGTGACACTACCCCCGGCCCTGTCAGCCTGAGAGAAATGATTGAGACCATCTTGAATTTTTATCAAAGGCAGATCCAGTCTTTGGGTGTGAAGATCGAAGAACGATTCGATTCGATGGGCAAAGTAGTCGGAGTTTCCGGAGAATTGCGCCAGGTGTTCGCGAACATCATCGCCAATGCCATTGATGCGCTAACCGTGAGCGGTACAACCTTGCGCTTTCATTTGTATGAAGGCGTCGATTGGCGCAACCCGAAGCGCAGAGGCACCCGCGTTTTGATCGTCGACGACGGGCCAGGCATGAGCGCCGATACGCAGTCGAATTTGTTTCATCCATTTTTTACGACCAAAGGGCAAAAAGGCACGGGCCTTGGACTGTGGGTAAGCCACGGAATCATTGCGAAACATGGCGGTTCGATTCGCATCAAGAGCCGTACAGGCCGCATGCATGGCAGTTGCTTCAGCATCTTCATTCCAAGTACTCCAGCAACCTAAGCGTCGCACCGGGCATGCGCAGGTACAATCATTTGCATCTATAACTTGGGCAAATGAATCCAAAAGGGTCACTGCCGAAAGACCTGCCCATTTCGAAAACCCTGAGAACGATGAATTCAGTTTGCAAGAGAGCACTCCCGATAGGAAGACTGGCCTTGTTTTGCGGCTTACTGATCTTTGCATCTGCGCCCGTCGTAGTTGGTCAGGCGCAAAACGCCAGTGGATTCAGCCAAGCCCCCGCGCAGACACAACAGTCGGAGACCTCGTCCTCGGAAAACGCCGGAACCTCGCCCACAACGAGCTCCAGCACCACAAGTCCTTTCCTGAACAGCGTACCGGAGGGAAAGGCGACAGGCGCGGTGTTGCCATTATCTTTCAAAGATGCGCTGGACCGTGCCCTGCGAAACAGTCTGGGGCTATTGCTTTCCAGCGACAACTCCCTTGCGGTGCGCGGTGAGAAGTGGCAAGAGTTGAGCAAACTGCTTCCAAACGTGAGCGCGTCGGCAACGCAGGCGGCACAGCAAATTGATCTGGCGGCATTAGGTTTCAGGTTTAACTTCCCTGGAATTTCGCCCGTTGTTGGTCCAATCGGCACATTTGACGCGCGCGTGTACGTGACCGCACCGTTGTTCGATTGGCATGAGACCGAGCGGGAGCGCGGTGCAAGAGCCAATGAGGCGGCCTCGCGATACAGCTACAAGAATGCGCGCGAGCTGGTTGTACTCGCGACCGGAAATGAATATCTTTTGACCATTTCAGCGGGCGCTCGGGTCGATGCCGCGCAAGCTCAGGTTGAAACTGCGCAGGCGCTTTACAACAAAGCGCATGATCAGCAGGTGGCCGGGGTTTCACCATCAATCGATGTGCTACGCGCGCAGGTGGAGCTGCAAACGCGACAGCAGCAGCTTATCGTCGCGCGAAATGGTTACGCTAGACAGAAGCTGGCGCTTGCGCGCACGATCGGTTTGCCCCCTGGCCAGGAATTTAACCTGACGGATCAGGAACCATATCAGCCGTTGACGCCGCTCAACCTTGAGGATGCATTGCGGCGCGCTTACGCGTCCCGTGCTGATTATCAGGCTGCGGTGCAGCAAGTGCTTTCCGCAGAACAATTCCGACGCGCCGCTACCGCAGAGCATCTCCCCATTTTGGAGTTCTCTGGTAATTACGGTGCTGCAGGCGTGAACATCGGAAACTCTCATGGCGTTTTTCTTGCAGGAGGCACCCTGGAAATTCCGATTTTCGCGGGTGGGCGGTCACGTGCGGACGCATTACAGGCTGAGGCCACGCTGCGGCAAAGCCGCCAGCAACTGGAAAACCTCCGCGCACAGATCGACTACGACGTCCGCACTGCGCTCCTCGATTTAACGGCAGCCTCTGATCAGGTGCAGGTTGCAAAGTCCTCGCTTGATTTAGCGAACCAGACGCTGGTGCAAGCCCGCGACCGCTTCACCGCCGGCGTGACCGACAACCTTGAAGTCATTGAGGCGCAAGACACGCTCGCTTCGGCGAACGAAAATTACATTTCAAGCCTGTACGCGCATAACGTGGCGAAGGTATCGCTCGCTCGTGCAATCGGATTCGCGGAGCAAGGCGTACGACAATACCTGGAAAACAAGGGCAAGTGAACATGGCACAGCAAACAGAGACAGAACGCGCGCCGGAAACTGAGTCTCCCCAGAGCCGAACGCCGGCGCTTTCAGAGCGCGATATGAAATGGAAAGAATTCCGCTCGCGCAATCCAAAATTCCGCATGTTCATGATTATCGGAATCGTTGTGCTGCTCGTGGCCGGGTTCTTCCTGTGGCGTTATTTCAGCAGCTACGAATCAACCGACGACGCCCAGATTGATGGACATCTTAATCCTGTCAGTGCGCGAGTCAGCGGGCACGTCTTGCAACTGCTGGTCAACGACAACCAATACGTGAAGGCGAATGACCTCCTGGTGCAAATCGATCCAGCGGATTACAAAGTTCTGGTTGAGCAAGCCGAGGCGGCTTACAACGACGCACTCGCAACCGCCAGGAGCGCCGGGGTCAACGTGCCCATTACCTCCACCAGCACAAGCAGTCAGGTGCAGGCGGCAGAAGCCGAAGTGGCAAGCGCGGAAGCAAATTTGCTCGGCGCCAAACAGCAGGAGGACGTTGCCAATGCGCAATTGGTTCAAGCTGATGCCAACAACGTGAAAGCTCAAAATGATCTTGCGCGCTACAAACAGTTAGTTTCGAAGCAGGAGATTTCGCAGCAACAATATGATCAGGCTTATGCCGCTGCGCAGGCGGGCGGTGCAACTGTGGATGCTGCTCGCGCCGGAGTCTCAGCTGCCCAGCAGCAGGTGAGGGCCGCACAGAGCAAGGTGACACAGGCAGAGGCGAATTTACGTTCCGCTCAGACTGGGCCGCAACAAGTTCAGGTGATTCGCTCGCGCGCTCAGTCGGCCGAGGCCATGGTCGAGCAGAAGAAGGCTGCTCTCGATGCCGCCAATCTGAATTTGACATATACGCGAGTTACCTCTCCGGTGAATGGTTTTGTGACTAGCCGAACCGTAGAAGTGGGTCAGAACGTGCAACCGGGGCAGGAGTTGATGCGCATTATTAATCTTGATGACATCTGGGTGACTGCAAACTTCAAAGAGACTCAGCTGCGCAACATGCGAGTAGGCCAGGCCGTCACGATCCACGTTGATACAACCGGCAAAGACTACAAAGGTCACGTGCAAAGCATTGCCGGAGCTAGCGGGGCAATCACGAGCTTGTTGCCTCCGGAGAACGCGACCGGAAACTTTGTAAAAGTCGTGCAGCGAATTCCTGTGAAGATCACGTTTGATGCGGGTGAAACCAGAGAACACGTGCTCCGCCCGGGAATGTCAGTTGAACCGAAAGTGTGGTTGCGGTAAAGTCTGCTGCGGAGCAAGTGCTCGGTTGACAGGTAGATCGGTCGAGCGCGACTCGAAAACGTGTACCGGGTAATCACCATCGAGCGGGAATATGGGTGCGGAGCGGCGGAAATCGCCCGCAAGTTAGCTTCGCAGCTGGGCTGGAAGCTGTGGGACCGGGACCTCACTGCCGAGATTGCGCGTGTCGCGAACGTCGACCCTTCGGCGGTGTCGGTCTGCGAAGAGCGCGTTGACAGCACATTCCAAAGATTAGTCAAAGTATTCTGGCGTGGCAGTTACGAGCGGAGGGCCAGCTTAGACCAGCCGCCGTTCGGCCCCGATCGCATGGTCGAAGTCGGTGAGCAGGTAATGCACGAGATTGCCCAGCGGGGAAAGTGCGTTATTGTTGGACGCGGGGCTCCTTATTTCCTGCGCGAGCATCCCGATGTTTTTCACGTATTCCTCTACGCTCCCCGGGCAGCAAAACTGAGGCGTATTCAGGAACAAGGGGCCAAACTACATGATGCCGAAGACTTAGTTGATACCGTCGATCGCGAACGAATTCATTTTGTGAAGCACTATTTCGGTGCCGATTGGCCGACGCGTTCGCTTTATCACATGATGCTTAACACAGCGATGGGGGATGAGAACGTTATTTCCGCGATCCTCCACAGCATGCAAGTCACCGAGCGTGAGCATGTGAGTTAGTGTGTCTTCCGCTCGCACTGTTCATTAAGCCTCAAGTTCCTGACCGATCTCTTCCCACTCGCTCACTCTTTCCTTAAGCTTTACTCGATTATGCTCGAGTTCCCGGCTCAAGCGTGCCGTCTCATCCGCACTCACGAAAACTTGCAAGGAGCTCTCGCAACTTGCAATCGACGCTTCGATTCTCGAAATCTCTTCTTCTAACTTTTGCACACGTTCTTCCATCTGTTTGCGCTTAATGGGATTTAAACGTTTGGCGGATTTGTCGCAATCCTCCAATGAGCGGGCATGAACGTCCGCCGATAGATGGCCGTTACCCGATTCTCGTGGATGCGCCGAAGCGGAAACCTGTTCTTGCAATTTTGCCGCGCCGCCTTGCTTGCGCCACATAAAATCTTCGTAATTCCCGGGATACACTTCCACGTGACCGCCGCCGATTTCAAAAACACGCGTGGCCAGCTTGTCGATGAAATAGCGGTCGTGCGACACGAACACAACGGTTCCCGAATACTTGCTTAGAGCGTCGAGCAGAATGTCTTTCGCGCGAATATCAAGATGGTTGGTTGGCTCATCGAGCAGGAGAAAGTTTGCCGGGTGCAGCAGCATGCGCAGCAAAGCATATCGATTGCGCTCGCCGCCGGACAGCACGCCAATGCGCTTGAAAACGTCGTCCCCTGAGAAAAGAAAACAGCCGAGCAGGTTGCGAAGATCGGTCTCGCGAGAGGAGGGAGCAACTCGACCAAGGTCGTCGAGAATGCGGGCCTCCTGCTCAAGCTCCTTGTATTGGTCCTGGGCGAAATAATCGAACTGCACGTTGTGACCGAGCTTGTATTCGCCCGCGCTAAGCGGCTCGATTCCAGCGAGCAGCTTGATCAGAGTAGACTTCCCCGCCCCGTTGACGCCGACTAGCGCAATACGGTCGCCGCGCTCGATCATGAAATTCACGTTTCGGAAAACTTCCTTTTGGCCGTATGACTTGGCAACCTCTGCAAACTCCGCGACGATCCTGCCGCTCGGCTTCGGTTGCGGAAACGAAAAGTGAATTGTCTTCTCTTCTTCCGGAATCTCGATCCGCTCCATTTTGTCAAGCTCTTTGATTCGGCTTTGCACCTGCTTGGCCTTGGTCGCCTGGTAACGAAAGCGATTGATGAAGACTTCCAGTTGTTCAACCCGCTCGCGCTGATTACGGTACGCGGCTTCGAGTTCTTCCTGACGCTGCGTTTTTTGGACAAGAAACTTATCGTAATTTCCGGTATAAGTCCAAACCCTTTTGTTCCAGATTTCGACGATGCGGTTGACGCTCACGTCAAGAAAATAGCGGTCGTGAGAAATGAGAACAAATGCATACGGATAATTGAAGAGATATTCTTCCAGCCAGTTACGCGATTCAAGATCGAGGTGATTGGTAGGTTCGTCGAGCAGCAGCAGATTTGGCTTTTGCAGAAGAAGTTTGGCGAGCGCGATCCGCATTTGCCAGCCGCCGGAGAATTCGTCGGTTTGCCGATGCCAGTCTTCAGGGCGGAAGCCGAGGCCGCCTAAAACGGTTCCGACCTGCGCCTCGAGCGCATATCCGTCGTTAATCCGAAATTCGTGCTGAATCTGGTGATACCGATCCGCAACTTCCTCGTACTCAGCGGAGGTATGGTCGATTTCCGACATGCGCGAGGTGAGCTGTTCGAGTTCCTGCTCCATCTTGCGCAGGCGAAAAAACACCGACATGCATTCCGCAAAAACTGTCTTGCCCGACAAAGTCAGTCCATCTTGCGGAAGATAACCGGCGCTGATGCCTTTCGCGACGCTGGTTGAGCCGTAGTCGAGCGTTTCCGCGCCAGCGAGAATTTTGAGGAACGTCGACTTACCAGCGCCGTTCGCACCAACCAGTCCTACGCGATCTCGCTGCGTAATTAACAGGTCTGCGCCTTCGAAGAGCAGTTTATGGCCGTATCGCTTTCCTGCTGAATTGAGCTGAATCATTGCCTACGTTAATGTTCTCATGAATGCACCGCTGGATGGCCCGTCTGAGCAGGGTCTAATTGGCAGCACGTTCCTGAGTGGATGGGCGAATCAGAAGCGGGAGCCTCGGGAACACGAAATGACCGCCTGCGTCGTCGATAACGTTCACTTGGCTGATATAGAAACCGGGCTTTAATAAGGTTAACGGGACATCAAGTTGAAACACTGCAGCCTGCCGGTTGGGAACATTCAATGAAAAAAGTTCTACGAGCGAGCTTTCGTAGGTCTTGACCGCACCCTGAAAAAAAGCGACGTTACTCAAGAGACGGATGCCTCCCGCCCCCCCCTCCCTGGAACGCGACCTCTCGTTTATGCGAGCGGGATCGTAGATCTCGTAATAAAGAAGCAGATGCTGCGAGTTCGAGAAAACGTGAGTCACGCTCTGGACGATTTCAGAACCGTCATGGGCGAGAGGGTTCGGGGTTTTGGATTTTGAATTCGCAGGCTGAGTTTGGCTGGCGAGGACGACTGAGCTCATCTTCAATGGAACTGATTTCAGGTCAGGAACGTTGAGGTCGGTTTCAAATGAACCCATTCGCCCGGTTTGATTTTCACGCACCACGAATTTCACGTGGAACTTTCCAGGCGGTAGGACGATTGTCGTGTTGTACTGGACGTTCTTGCGTCGCACTTCCGCCGAGGTGTTGACCGCAAGCTTGACTGTGTCGCGAATGTTCGTAACTGGCCGCTGGTTTGCATCCAGAACAACTCCAATGACGTCGAGCGTAGCCTTATCGCGATCGCTGCTGCGGGTGAACGGAATTTCTGATCCGGGCACCACAAGCGATACAGGAATTGCATACTTATTCGGTTGCAAGCGGAAATAAGCTGCGCCCAAGTACAAAGGCAGATCGGTGGCTGGCATTTCAGATGCGAGCTGTTCTTCCAGTTGCAGCTCGCGATCGTCGTTATTTGCATGCTTATAATCGGCAGGAGCGTAATAGCCGCGACGGTATTCCACTTTCAAGTCGCTTCGTTTCAGCTTGACTGTGATCCGCCGATAACGACCGTCTCGGGCGGGATTGGTGCTGTGATAACCGAGCACATAATAAAAAGATGTGTCGTCCTGGACGCCTTTGAAGATCGCGTTGAAGTCGTTGGAGTCGAGAAACGCACGGCCACCAGTGTCGCTCGCAAGAGTGACCAGACTTTCTTGGGTCGTAAAGTTCGATTCGTACGCGCTGAGCATCGCTTGACCGGAGTAGGGCGATGTACCGCGCATGCTCGCGTTTTGCGCTTCGCCTCCGGCTACCATGGCCTGCAGGCCGCGAATGTCGAGGGTGTAAAGAGCGAGGTTGGCCCGCACGGCGGCATTAATGGCGGCGCGCAGCTCCGACTGATTTTCAATTCCGGTGCGATCCATTCCGTTTGAGAAATAGATCAAAGATTTTTTCTGCTGGATATGCGAGAGCTTTTCGGCAACGGAACGCAGAGCTTCGAGCCTGCGGTCGGTGTTAAAGATGTTGAACTCGGTGTCGTCTGCTGTAAATGACCCGCCGGTATCCGGCGTTCCTTCGGTCGAGCCAGTGCTCCCTTCTTCAAATCCTTGCCCCGCACCGGTGCTGAGAGAATCGAGCGCGTTCTTGAGGAGTGTGCGGTCAGAGGTGAAATCCTGGTTCACCTGCAAAGAATTCCCGAGCGTCACAATTGCAACCAGGTCGGCGGCCTGCATTTGATGATCGAGATAGCTTTGCGCTGCGGCCAGGGCGTGATCAATCTCATCCGGCTCCATAGCGGAAAGATCGAAGAAAAAAATTATTAAGCGACGGTCTTTGTACTCGAGGGCGGTCTTTGATTGAGTGCTGGAAAGATTCGGGTTCGCCGGTGCGGCGAGATTTTCGAGGGGCTTGGCTTGCGCGACATCAGGCAGACGAACGGCATCGATGTTTTCCGTATCGAATGAAAGCACCTTTTGTGGTTTCTTGTCTTCGAGCACCGTGAAGTCTTCCGGCTTGAGATCACGCACAAAATTGCCATGTTTATCCTTAACAGTGACGTTGACGAGAACAATCTCAGTCTGTGCACGGAATGTGGCATCCGGTTGCTGAGCCTTCACATACGGTCTTATGAGAAGGCAGCCGAGTGCCGCAACCAGCAAACTCGCGAAGAATTTCGTACCGCTGTGCATATGCATGCTTAAAAACGAAAACGCGATGTCAGCGTGACTTGCCGCATCGCACCCACGGCTGTAACACGGCCAAAGGTTGGTGAGTCCACGACGCTGTCAATGGTTGTGTACTGCGGCATATTAAAAACATTTGTTGCCTGTGCGCGGAATTCCAGCACCCGCGACTCTTTCATAGGAAACATCTTCGTGATAGCCATGTCGAAACTGCGCGTACCCGGACCGATGATGATGTTTCGGCGCGCGTTCCCGTAAGTGCCATTCGGCGGCAGAGCAAAGGCAGCGGTGTTAAACCATTCGCCAATTGAGGGGTTCGCAAGTGGGATCGATTGGCCCGGAACCAGATTGGCGCGAATCGTGCCATTGGTGCCGCGATTCACGTCTGCGGCGTTTCCGAGAATGCGCGGCGTGAAAGGCAGCCCAGATGCAATCGTAAAATCGCCGCTCCATTGCCAATCACCGAAGATGGCACTCAGCGGGCGATTGTTGTAGAACCAGCGCCGGTCGTGACCGAAGGGCAATTCGTAAAGATAATCGGCGGTCAATCGATGAGTCTGGTTAAAGCTTGAAAGACCGCGCTCGGCGGCTAGATCAAAGGGATTTTGAGCAAGATTAGAAGTCCCGACGCTTGTGGATGAAGATCCGCCACCGCCGCCAATACTCCCCGTCCCGCCCGCGCCTAAGCCCCGGCGCATCGAACTTGCACTTGCGCCGCTGCCGATTGAAGACGCGTCATCGATCGATTTCGAAAAAGTATAAAGACCACCGATCGAGACTCCCGAAGATAGCCGCTTTCGCAGCCGCAAGGTCGCCGCATTCGCCTCAAGGTCCGCCAAAGAGTTTTCGTAAGTAAACGCCTGCACATTCGGGATTCGAAGTCCGGTCGCAGTACGATTCGGAGCTTCCAAGGTGTCGAGGTCGGTGCCCTTCGTGCCGGTATAGTCGACGTTCAACAAAAGCGTCGTGCCAAGCTGCTGCTGGATGTCGAGATTGCGGATTTGCACGTAGCCGAGCCGGTAATTCGGATTCACGGCGTAACTGTTGGTAATGGCTCCCGGCACAGGTTGCGGGAAGCCATTTTGCAGGGTGAGCTCGCCGGGTGAAGTCTGAACGTTAGTCTCAGCGATCGAGAACGGCGGCTGAAACGCAAGCTGCTGCACAATTCCCTGATAAGCGCCGATGTTGTAATTGATCCCATACCCGCCGCGAACAACGGTCTTCGAAAAAGGCTTCCAGGCGAATCCCACGCGTGGAGCGAAATTGTTGCGATCGGGGCGCACCAGAGTATCGGGCAACTTGCCACTGTACGTCCCTACCTGTCCGGGCAACACTTCCGTGACAACCGGCGCGCTTAACGCCGGATACAGAACGCCGGGCGAGAGATCGAGATTCGCTATGAGGTTATTGATTTCCGTGAAAGGCGACACATATTCGTAACGCACACCAAGATTCAAAGTCACGTTGCTTCGGAGTTTCCATTCATCCTGCGCATAGAGGTCCCAGGAATTACCGCGGAAGTGATAGTTGTCGGCTCCATACTGCACGGAGGTTTGCTGCGGCAGGCCAAGAAGAAAATCGGCAAAATCATAGCCTGTGCCGGGTACGGCATCGCCGTTCACGATTTCAGAAGAATTTTGCCCGGTAAAGATGAAGGAACCGCGAGCGTTACCAGAGCTTTCAGTGTTCACCTGAATGCGGCGGAAATCGCCGCCCCAGCGCCAGGTGTGTTTGCCGTGGTTCCAGATCAGGTTATCGGAAAATGTGAACGTTTGGTTGCGCTGCAGCTGCGGATTGATGTCCTGAAGCCCAGCAAAGTTGGTAAAGGAAATACTGGGCAAGCCCCAATCGAAGGGATTCTGAGAAATTCCGGCGATTCCGGCGTCGCCTGCAACATTCTGGCTGAACGCGTAAAGATTTTGCGTACGGGCACGATTGCGATTGAAATCGAAACGAGCAATGTTGGTCATGTGACCGATGCTGCGGGTGTATGAAACAGGAATGTCAAAACTTCGAACACTGGTCTGTCCGCCGACGCTCGGAAAAGGATTCGTAAGGTTCGAGTTTGAGTTGTGGTAGTGAAGACCGAAAGTGAGTGTGTTGCGCCGCGCGTTACGTCCTCCCCCGCGACGACGACCCAACTGAGCACCACCAAAGCTATGGTTTATGCGGACATTCAGATCGTCGCCGTCGTTGGTTGACGAAGTGACAAAATGAAAATTCTGAAACGTTCCGGGAAGATTCGGTAGAGGAATGTACTTCAAAAGCACTTGCGCAGCGGGATTAATCGAAGGAATGATACTTCCAGCAAAGGGCGTGTTCGTCGCAGGATTATAAATTTGCACCGGTTGTCCTGCTTCTAAGCCCGACGTGTATGTAGTCTGAGAAAAATTCCCCTGCCGTTCCAGCAAGGTCGGCACAGTTGAAAATTGGTCGAATGGAGATTCGCCACGCCGGCCGTTGTAATTCACGAAATAAAAGGTCTTGTTGCCGCCGTGGTAAAGCTTGGGAATGTTCAAGGATCCACCGACCGAGCCCCCGAAACTGTTCTGAACATAGGATGGATTGCGTGCTGGTGCGCCCAGGAGTGCGTAGGGCGCGGCGTTTAGGTCGGAGTCACCGAGCCCGTAATAAATAGATCCATGTGGGCGGTTGATGTCGAATCCGCGCCGCCCAGATCCTCGCCCGCCTCCTCCGCCGAAGCCGCCGCCAAAGCCACTACGCCCGCCAAAGCCGCCGCCGCCGCGCAAACCGCCTCCAGGCACCCCCGCGACTACCACGCTGCCCGGTCCCGCTGAATCGCCGAATCTTTGATCGCCAAATCTTTGAAAGTCTGCCTCGGTAAGTGCAGTGCTCGAACTAGAATTGCTTCCCGCAACTGAGATCGATTCTGTGGCGGAGTTCTCGCTCATGCCCGGCACTGGCATTCCTTCGGGAATCAATGCAGTTGCACCAGATTGTCCGGTAGTGTCTGTACCCGCCAAACCCGGCGATACGGAAAGGCTTTGAAAGCCGCGTCTTTGGCCAGTTCCGCCAGCCTGAGTTGGAAGTCGCGTCGGCGAAGCTTGGCGGACGCGCGATAGCAGTGTCAGCTCCAGGTTTACCGCAGCGATACGGTTCGTCTCATCAATCGTGACGTTTTGCTTGGCCGGAGTAAATGCAACCATTTGTGTGCTGATTACGAACTGGCCGTTAGTGTGCACCTGTAATTCAAAACTGCCGTCGACATTTGTCCATCCGGTAACTTGTTCTTTTGTCGATTCGTTTGAAGCAGTAACGGCAACTCCGGGAATCGGCATATTGCCGGATTTCACGATTCCTCGAATGGTGCCGGATTTTGATACAGGCGTTTGAGCGTTCAGAAGCGCGCTTGCGGACAACAAACAAAATAACGCCACGATAAGATGGCCAAGCCGGCAACAAGCAGATCGCGGAGATTCTCCACCGCAGCTCGATTGTGCAGCTGTCATGATGGCAGAAAACGCCGTAGCGTATGCACAATTCTGACAGTTTAGTGCCTCAGGATTCGTCTATTTTTGTCATTAAACAGCGATTTGGAAGTCAGGCGGCCTTCGGAGGATGAATTGTCAAATCCATTGTTTCCGAGGCGATTTGAATGTCTTTCCGCTCAAAGACTTTTTTGAATATTTCTTTCGAAATGAACGTACTCGCGCTTCGACGTTGTCGCGGATCGACCACGTAGCGCATCGTAAGCTGTAACCAATTACTTGTAACCTTTACGTAAACAGAGGGCTCAAGTTCCAGCTTTGGCACAAGAAAATCGTGGCACATGGTGTCCAGCTGCTGTTGCGCGCCTTCGAGGAACTGCTTCGTGTATTCGCTGCCGACATCGGTGAGAATTTTGCCCGCAGCTTCCATATTGCTTTGGTATGTAAATGGGCAACGTGACTTCGTCCCAAATGTAAGAAAGGTGCAGAGTGTAGTTGATAATCGGACTTCCAAAGATCATCGAATTCGGGACCAGCAGGATGCGCCCGCTGTATCTCCGCCGATCCAGGCACCCACCTCGAGCATTCGCGTATAAAAGAATCCAATGTCGATAACATCTCCGGCCATCTTCTGAAGCTCAATCCGATCGCCGGCTGTATACATGTGACCGGCAAAGATCGCCAGCCGGCCTGCGATGCTAAGCAACGACTCTCGCGGAGCGATCGCAACTCCGGCTCCAAGCAGCCCCAGAAATGTCCCTTTTTGCTTGAGCGTGTGCGCCCACAGGACTACAACTGCCAACCCCGCCGCGAAAACAATAACCGTGCTGAAGAACTTGCGTTCGCGATAGCGCTCGCGATGGTCGCGGGTGCGCTCGTGAACGTAGGCTTTGGCGAGAAAGTGCAGCAGCACTGCTGCGGCAATCGCGATCAGCGATCCGATCACAGCAATGGGATCAGGCAGCCAATGCGGCATCGGATTGTAGATGACCGCTTCCGCAAACGTCGTTGCTCTGTCCAACACAAGCTAGAAAGGGCCGAGAGCAGTTTTCGCGACCAGCTGCCTTAGCCCTGAGACCCTGTATTATTCCTGCAACGCATCGGACTGAAATTCATCTGACGAGTAGGAATCGACAAAATTGTGGAGGCCACCTTGAGCTCTCAAATAGAAAACATTACTGCTGCTGCAGCGGGAACAGTCACGCTCGGCGACATGACCGTCAACCGACTGGGCTATGGCGCAATGCGTATTACTGGCCCGGGAATCTGGGGACCGCCAAAGGATCGCGAAGGCGCACTGGCAGTATTACGGCGCGCTCTCGATCTCGGCGTTAATCTTATCGACACCGCCGATTCATACGGACCTGGAGTGAGTGAAGAGCTCATCGCCGAGGCCCTGTTTCCATATCCTAAAGATCTCGTGATCGCCACCAAAGGCGGTTGGAACCGGCCCGCACCCGGGCATTGGTCACATGATTCCAGCCCCAAGCACTTGCGTGAAGCGCTGGAGGGAAGCTTGAAGCGAATGCGGCTCGAGCGAATTGATCTGTATCAATTACATACTCCCGATCCGGCAATTTCTTTCGACGCCTCGATGCAGGCGCTTGCCGACATGCAGCGGGAAGGAAAGATCCGTCATATCGGCCTTTCGAACGTAACTCGCGAACACGTTGAACGCGCTCAAACAATCGTGGAAATCGTCTCGGTGCAAAACCGCTACAGTGTTTTTGACCGAGAGTGGGAGCACGTTCTCGACTTCTGTGAGCAATGCAAGATCGCATTTATTCCATGGTTTCCACTTGGCGCAGGCGGCGTAGGACACGACGTTCTATCCCGTATCGCTCAAGCCCACAAGGCGAAGCCAATTCAGGTTGCGCTAGCGTGGTTATTGCAGCGCTCGCCGATCGTGCTGCCGATCCCGGGGACGTCGTCAGTTGAGCATTTGGAAGAAGACATTGCCGCGGCTGCCATTCACCTGACCAAAGACGAATTTCTTCAATTGGATCAAGTAAACGGTAAAACTACCGCTGGACGGGTGCGCGCCTGAAATATAAAAATGGAGCATGGCTGAGAATACCCGTCGTGACTTCCTCAAGAAAACTGCTGCCGCGAGTGCCGCATTTCTCGCTCCCGGATTTGCGTCAGGCGCGATCGGCGCAAACGACCGTGTCCGGATCGGCATCATCGGCGCGGGTTCCCGTGGACAGGAACTGCTTAAGCAAGTAGTCGCGATCCCGCAAGTTCAGGTGGTTGCGGCCGCGGATGTCTACACGCGGCGTTTTGATGAAGCGAAAAAAATCGCTCCCGGCATTCAGACCTTTGGCGATCATCGCCGGCTTTTAGATTTGAAAGACATCGACGGTGTAATTGTCGCTACACCGCTACACATCCACGCAAGGCATTTCGTCGACGCGATTGCCGCCGGAAAAGACCTCTATGCCGAAAAGACCATGACGTGGTCGATCCCTGAAGCCGAGAAATGCCTCAGCGCGGCCCGAGCATCGAATCGTGTGGTTCAGATCGGATTGCAGCATCAGAGCGGAGGCCCTTTTGCCGACGCCAGGAAATGGCTGTCCGATGGAATTGTCGGCAAGATCACCCTCGTTGATTCCTGGATGAGCCGCAACACTCCTCACGGTGAAGGGCAATGGGTACGAAAGCCCACAGCCGATTGCACGGCCCAGAACGTCAATTGGCCAGCCTTCTTGAACGGCCGCCCTGACAAGGGTTTCGATGCGTTTCGCTTTATGAATTGGCGCCTGTACTGGATGTTCTCCGGCGGGAATGTCACCGAAAACATGATTCACCAGATCGCCTGGATCATGAGCGCGCTCGATCTGCCGCTGCCAACCTCGGCCTATATGTCCGGTGGAGTCTTTTCGGAGAAAGATGGGCGCGAAGTTCCGGACACGATCGTCGTCACGTTAGATTTTCCAAACGAAATGGTCGTGACCTGGCAATCCACCTTCAGCAATCGTCGGTACGGCCTGGGGCAAAAATTTTTAGGCAGCGACGGCACGATCGAATATATCGCGGGCGCGACGGATATGGTCAGCGGCGAGTCCGAAGAGAGCATTCACTACTACCCCGAACATGTGAATCGTCCCAACGGCATTGCACTGACCGGCGAAAGCCCGACACAAAATCACATGGCCAATTGGATCGACTGCATTCGCAGCCGCAATACTCCGAATGCGCCGGTCGAGCTCGGGTATCGGTCCGCAATCGCCTGCCACATAGCGAACCTGGCTTATCTTCAGAAACGGCGGGTTACGCTGGAAGAGGCGAAAGCATTTCGTCCAGAGTTCTAGCTGGTCGTAGCTGATCTAGCTGGTTGGGGTTGAGTTCTAGCTGCCCCCTGATAAAGGTTGTGTAGCAGCGCGCGAGTCCACCCCTGCCGACATCTCAACGCAAAGCGGCCCTCAATCACGCCACTCCATCTTCGGGCAATAGCAGCTCACAGAGCGCTCTCTTCAAATCTTCCCTGCTGCGCGGGTCATGGATGTGCGGCAAAGCCTGAATCGCGGCGAATAGAATCTGGTTCAGCCTGGTGCTGCTGAGGACCTGCGAATTGATCTCAGGAGAAAACAGCTCAGGATGGCGCATCGGGAACTGCAAAACTCTTCCAGCCATATCTCACCGCCAACTTGGTAAATCTCGAATTCCTCGCATTCACCCTACGGCGTATAAAGCATACACTATTCGTCTTTTATTCGCCTAGAGAAAATTTAAGAAATCGGTTGCGCTTGGCCGCATCCCACATAGCCTTCTGCACAGGCCTCTCTATTTATACTGATGCTGTGCGATTAGCCTTCACAATAGCGTTAGCTCTGTGCGTTATCCCTTTTGGACACGCCCAGGAAACGTCCCCGGAGAAACTCTTCCGCGAAGCGCAGGACGCACAGCAAAGCGGCAACAAGGAGTTGGCAGTAAAAAAGTATCAGGTTCTCCTGGAGCAACACCCAGAGCTTGTCGCGGCCCATGCGAATCTGGGGGTCGTGCTTGCCAACCTTGGACGTTTTGACGAGGCAATACGGGAATACGAGATCGCTCTTGCCGAAGCACCCGACAGCCCCCCTCTACGCCTGGATTTGGGGCTCGCCTATTACAAGAAAGGTGACTTTGCAGGCGCTGCCGCGCAGTTTGCTGCACTCCACAAAGACCAGCCAGACGATGTTCGTGTTGCGACGCTGCTCGGAAATTGTGAAGTTCAGCTCGGTCTTGCCGGTCAAGCGCTAGCCATTTTGCAACCCCTGGAAAACGAAAATTCCGACAATACCGACCTCGAATGGGCGATCGGGAATGCCTTCTTGCGATCCGGGGAAGGAACCGAAGCCCTTAAACGCATTCAAAAAGTTGCGGACCAAAAGCGCAGCCCGGAAGCATACCAACTCGCGGCTAATCTCAACCTGCGCCTTACTTTCTTCGATGACGCAAAGCGTGATGCACAAGCTGTCCTTGGTTTGAAGCCAGATTCGCCAAGCGCTTACATGGTGCTCGGAATGGTCGATGACTATTCTGGAGACGCACAAAAAGCTGCATCTGAATACGGTAAGGCAGTGGAGCTCGATCCCAAAAATACCCAGGCGCGCGTTCAGCTGGGTGCCGTGCTCGTGCGGCTCCGGGAACTCGAACCCGCCAGGGAACAACTCAATAAAGCCTTGGATCTCGATCCCACATTATCAAGTGCTTGGTATCAACTAGGCGAGGTAGAAAAATCCCAAAAAAACCTGGAAGCCGCGCTAAAAGATTTTGAGAGCGCCGAGCACCAAGACCCACAATGGCTGGCTCCGCACATTGAACTGGTCGCCCTTTATTACCGTTTGAAGCGGCCTCAAGATGGCGACCGCGAAAAAGCAATCGTGGATGCCAAAAGAGCGGACGAGGAAAAACGACGCGCAGCTACTCAGATAGTAAGTCCGCAACTCGCACCCGAGGCAGATGAGCCTGCCGCGAGTCCCGGTACTAGGCAGCAGGTTCCTTCACGGCAAGCACCCGATCAGCCGTAATGTTTCTCAGAGTCTGAGTGATACCGGACGGCCAGCGAATTTCGATCACATCAACAGACTTTGCGTCGCCCAAACCAAAGTGAACTGGGCCGTGGCTTGACGATGCATAACCGACGCTGCTGGTCATGTGATTGTACTGAGTTCCAGCTTTTGTAACGACCTTCACGGTCGCCCCAATCCCGTCGCGGTTGCTTTTTCTTCCTTCTAACGCGATTTGAAGCCAATGGCCGGAATTCTCGCTTCTGTTGAACCAAATTTCAGCTGGAGCGAGAAGGGCCGTGGCCACCACATCAATGCGCCCGTCGCCATCTAGATCCCCGAAGGCGCACCCGCGATGCCGTGCCTTTGGAGCCGCGGTGAATCCAGCTTCCTTCGTCAGCGCCTGCCACCTTCTACCCTCCAGATTGCGGAATACGCTGTTATATTGCTCTATTTCCGTGCCTGGTTTAGGACGTCCCTCGACGTGGCCGCGCGTAACAAATAGGTCTTTCCAGCCGTCGTTATCGAAATCGAACAGTCCCGGCCCGTATCCCCCCATACCTACACTCTCGCTTCGCATGCCACTTGCCTCAGTAATCTCTTCGAAGCTGTGACCCTTCTGGTTGTGCCAGATCGGAAAAGTCTGATTGTTAAGAGCCACCGTGACGATATCTGGATATCCGTCATTATCAATGTCGCGAAAGTCGGTTCCCATCCCTGAGATGAAGCTTCCGTCCTCAACCAGTCCTACTCCCTGCTCGAGAGCGACCTCATCGAACTTGCTCCCCGTGTTATGAAAAAGGAAGTTGTAGTACATGTCATTAGTAACAAATAGATCTTGTCGCCCGTCAAGATCGTAGTCGGCGATGGCGACTCCCATGCTCTTGCCAGCGTGCTTCCTAAGTCCCCATGCTTCAGAAACATCCTCGAAAGTTCCATTCCCCTTATTCAGGTACAACTGATTGCAAGAACCTTTGTAGAAGTTCGGAATGCAATAGTCATACTGGTGTGCAAACCCACACAAGTGTTCGGTCGCGTAGTCCCAGCTGAGATAGTTGGCGACGAAAAGATCAAGCAGGCCGTCATTGTTTACGTCTACCCATGCTGCCGCGACCGACCATAGTGGACCGTATTCCGGGTCATTCCAGTTGTCCAGGCCGACTTCCTTTGTGACATCAGTAAACGTGCCATCTCCGTTATTGTGATAGAGCGTTCTTCCGTGCACACCTGCAACAAAAAGGTCGGGATGACCGTCGTTGTCGTAGTCACCAACCGCTACTCCATTGTCATAACCTTTGCCCGCCAGACCAGCCCGCTCTGTCACATCGGTGAACTTCCCATTGCCCTCATTTCTAAATAATCGGTTCGAGAATTTAGGAGCCTCCTTTTTCAGCGTAGCCATCTTCGCGCCATTGGTGAAGAAGATGTCCGGCCGTCCATCCCTGTTGTAGTCGAAAACAGCAACACCGCCCGCCATGGTCGCAGGCACGTGTGGTGTCTCGAGGTCTTCATCAGTTTCAAGCGTGAACGGGAGCGACTGAAATTCAAACTTGATTCTCGCGGTGCCCTTTTGCGTTGGGCCGGCGAAAGCAAATGGAAAGCTCACAGGCACAATTGAACCGCCCAGCATTGCCAGGGCTCTACGTCGGGTCAGAAGCCTAGATCCCTTGTACGCACCAGATTTTCGCGGACTCATGCACTACCTTTGGGATGGGTATTTCCAACAGAATACTAAAAAAATTGGGGGTGGCTCTGAGCCACCCCCATTTATGTCTTCTGTCCCGCAGAATCAGAAGTAATACTTCAGTGCGAACTCCAGGCTGCGGTTGCCGACTTCGTACGCAGGATATCCGGAGGTATAGCACGTTGGACATGCTGTTGTGCCCTTAGTATTCGTGTTAACACCACCCGGCGCTGCGAAAGTCAGGTTCACGTCGTTCCCTAGACCGAACTGCTTGAGGGGATGGTTCAGGAAGTTGAATGCCGTGAAACGGAATTCAAGCTTCTGGCGTTCCGTGACCTTGAAGTCCTTGTATACACCAAGATCGCTATCAAAGAACGCCGGTGCGTGGATATCGGGCCAAATCAGCTGACCATTGACTCCCTGCTTACTGGGAGCCTGGAAACAGTTGGGGTTGAAGTACTGTCCATGGGCCAAGTGTTTCGAAGGATCGCAAACCAGAACGGGTTCAAGAGCAATGCCGTCAGTGCCGAGCATCGATTGATTGCTCATTGGTCCCCAGTTCGGGTTCAGACCGGTACCAGTAAGGGGCTGGAGAGGAGGTCCAGTCTGGTATTGGGTGACTCCGGAGAGCTTCCAGCCGTTGGCGACCTGGCTCAGCACCGAGTTGTGGAACGAGCCGGGCAGGTTGATCACATACGAAGCATTGAAGATGTGGAAGCGGTTAAATGCCAAGGTTCCGTAGTTGTTAGCCAGATGGAAGGCATCAAGAGCAGCGCCTGAGCCTTGGTTGTTATCGTTATTGCCATCGCGGATACCAAGCGCATGGCTCCACGTGTAGTTCAACGTGAAGACCGCCCGTCCTGTCTGCTTAATCCACTGCGCTACCATCCCATTGTAATTGCTGTAGCTGCCATGGCTAAATAAGTACACGGCAGTATAAGGTAACGTGCGGTAGGGTGTAAGCGACGGCGGACCGCCCGATACGCAGGTTGTACTCGCAGCACCTTGGCAGAAGTAAGTAATTCCGTTCGCCGGATCAGGTTTGAATAGTCCCCCAGGCGTAATGTAGTTGATGTTGTTGATATCCACGCCGCCACCACCGTTAGCGGAAAGCAGCATGTCCCGGGTACGGTTGCCTTTGTAAGCCAACTCAAAGGTCGACTTCCATGGCGCCCGCTGGCTGATCATCACGTTCCAGTTATCGGTGTAAGGCACTTTATTATCACCGGGCAACATGCCGCCGTAGCTTTGACTGCTGATGGAGGCTGCAGCTGCCGCCCCGCAGGTAGAGAGATCGCTAAGGTTGTTAAACACACAGTTACTCGCGAAGCTCTTCAAACCAAGCGGCCCATCCAGCATGTTCTGCTCGGTCACGTCATTGTAGGCGACATTGAACCGATAGACGCCGAATCCGCCTCGGAGAACAGTCTTGCCGTTACCGAAGACGTCAAAGGCAACTCCGACGTGCGGATCGGGATAGAAGCTATGAGTAGTCCAGCCTGAAACCGGAATCTTGCTATCGTTTCCGTGCCAGACAAACCCAGGCAGCGTTCCCGTGCCAGTCAAAGGATTCGCCGAGTTGGTTGGGTCCCAAACCATTATTCCCTGATTTTCGTTGGTCGGGTACCACTGGCCCTCGTGGTTGAACCGCACACCGAAACTCAATGTAAGCCGACGCATGGCCTGCCAACGGTCTTGGACGAAGAAGCTGTACTCGTTGTATACGACGTTATCGGTGAAGTTCTGACTACCTTGGCTGAAGCTGTTAGCTTGCCCGGTCAACATGTCAGCATAGATGTTGCCGGTGGACGCGTTTGCATAAGGATCGAAATCCCACTGTCCCACTGTTCCTCCACCGCAGCAACCTTCCGTCTGGACGTTTGCGTAGCGGGCCCAAAAGAAGCCTGCCTTTAGCGTGTGCGGGCCTTTTACGATGGTGAAGTTATCGCTAAAATCTGGAGTGTAACTGTCTTTCCCAAAGTCCTTTCCATACCATGTTGGGTTGCTTCCGAAGGAAGGAGCCTGGAAACCAGCGGAAGGGGTTGCACTCTGGGCATTGCCGCCACCGCCGGGAGCGCAGCACCAACTGACGATGTTTGGCACTTGCGGGACAGGCGAGGCGTACGGCGTTGTCACGTTGTATCCAGCACTCGCTGGGTTCGCTGCTGTTGGATTCGCCAGACTGACTGGATTAATAAAGTAGGCGTATCCAAATGTTGCCTCGTTGACCATCGTAGGACTCAGAGTGCTTGTCAAACCGAAGCTATAGGACTTGCTGACTTGGTTTGCCGGCATCTGAGATGGATACGGCAATGAAGCCGGCTGCCACCACCACACTCCAATGCTGTTAATGTCCGCTTCGGTTTGGCGAGTGAAAGAAACAAACGCCTTTTGTTTCTCGGTGATGTTAACGTCTCCACGCAGGTTCAGCTCGTTTCCGTTAACCGGCGGGCGATCGAGAAACTGAGCGTTGTAACCTTTGGTGGGAGCTATCATCTGCAGTCCGGGCGCGCCGTTCAGTAGTTTCAAAAGCGCCTGGCCGTTAGGGTCCATCGCAGCTGCACTGATTGTTGCGCCCGAAACAGCTGGAGAAGTACATCCACTAGCATGATTAGAAGAAACGCAATTATCTGCCGCGATGTATGCGGGCCCGTTGTACGCAGCTCCATTTGCGTCATACAGAGTAACTTGTCCGGTATTGACCGCGTTTTGGCAAAAGTTTCCGTAGTTCCAGAAACCCGAGTTATCAGCGCAGGGGATTGAACCTGAACCGCCTCCAAAGTGGGTGTACGGAGCCATCGATGCGGCTGTAAAGTCACCATTCATCATCGCCTGAGTCGGAACGAAGTACTGGTGCAATGTACCTGCCGGTTGCTGATTCAGGTGTTCGAAACCCGCGAAAAAGAACGCTTTATCACGGAACCGGGTATGTGGGAGTACAGGACCTCCAATATTGCCGCCCTCATACCAGTAGTGGTCAATCGGTTTGGCGACATTGTTGGCATCGAAAAACGCATTATTCGAATTCAGACTGCCGTTGCGCGTGTAGGCATATGCCTCGCCGTGAAAGGCGTTCGAACCGCGTTTGCCGACGGCGCTGAACGTGACTGGACCGTGCGCATACTCCGCATCGAATGCCGAGTCCTGAATGGTCACTTCCTGCGTCATGTCCTGGTTGATGTTGGCGATCTGCGTTCCCTGGTTTCCCGCATCAGTAATCACCGACCCGTTGCTCATCAATTGGGTAGAACCATTAGGTTGGGTCCCGCTCGCAGAGAACTGTCCTATAGGACCACTATTAATTTGCGTAAGCGCGCTGTTCCACTCAGTGTTATTAAGGCCGCTGTTGATAGCCATGCCGGGCATCAAGCGCATGAGCTCCGCAGCATCTCGACCTTGAATCGCAGTTTGGTCAACTACGATGTTGTTCAACGTAGTACTGCTCGCCCCAGTGTCCATTGGAACGGTTTCAGTGGCCGCCTCTACGGTGACCTGCTCGCTTGCTGCCCCGGGCTTCAAAGCAATATTCGCGATACTACGGCTTTCGTTCTGGTGCAGAACGACGCCATTTTCTTGCCAAGCTTCAAAACCACTCGCCGTAACTCTTACGTCGTAGGTGCCGGGAAATACGGCTGTAAAGGTGAAGTAGCCCGAGCCGTTTGAAACAGCCGTGTGCGCACTTCCTGTAGCTTGATCCTTCAGCGTAATTTGTGCACCAGGAAGAACTGCACCACTTGAATCCGTTACTTGACCGTTCAAGGAGCCAGTAACCGTTTGTCCCATCATTAACGTCTGCAGAAAAAAAAGCAGCGTTACACTTAAGGCCAGAGCGAAAGCCGTAGACCTTCTCATTTAAGCCTCCGAAGATATTCCTGAGATGTTCAACCTTTTGCGGGGGAGCGCCGACACGCGGTTCGCAAACATTATGCAATTCAACGCAGAATAACGCTTTTCTAAAGCGCTTCAGACTTTGCCATTGCGAAACGAACTTTGTCAAGAAATTTTTCGCATACTCCGCCGCTTTTTTACAAAACCCCGCTGCTGATGATTGAAATGAAGAGTTCCAATCGCCGAGGTACGTGCGGCTGGCGCATATTTGGACCTACCTAGTTATTTATGGAAGGCAAAAGCCTTACGCTATCCGACGAGTTCGCACAGGGCCTGTAGACTCCCGAATCACCAGCTCGGGGCCAATAACCGTCTCCTCCGGCACTTCGTGGCCCTGAATAAGCTTTAGAAGGGTGGTGGCACCCGCCGCCCCCATCGCTTTGAGCGGCTGGCGAATGGTGCTTAGCCGGGGCGACATGAAAGCGGCTAACGGGAGATCGTCCATGCCAATGACTGAAAGGTCCTCTGGAACCCTTAACCCGTGATCGTGAATTGCACGAATCGCACCCACCGCAGATTTGTCGTTAAAAGCCATTATGGCAGTGAAATCTGTGCTTCTCTGAATGAACGCCGTCGCCGCATCGTAGCCACGTTGCATCATTGAAATTTGTTTTGCCGAATAGTACGTGCCTAGCGTAGCGGTAAGTTGTAATTGCACTTCGATACCCGATTCAGCCGCAACGCTAAACACCGCCGCGGCACGGGCTTCGCTATCACCGTTGTGCTCCGGACCCTTAAAAAAGGCTATCTTCTTATGTCCTAGAGCCTTGAGGTGTTCCAGCCCTAGGCGAACCGCTTCGTAGTTATCGATAACAATTCGCCTTACGCCCGGCGCTCTCGTGATGTCCGATATCGCAACCACCGGAACCGGCATGCGCTTTCTCAAAGGCGTATTAATAAAGATCATGCCTTCTACTTGATGGTCCATCAAAGTTTCCGGGGAATCTTCAATTTGCTCGGGCGCAAAATGATGACTTTCCACGAGGTAGTTAAAATTTTCTTTCGCCAGCTTCGATTCAATGCCACTGATCAGCATGGAGGAAAACTCGTCGCCAATCTCTGGAACCAGAACGGCAATGCTGTATGTGCGCTTCGCTTGCAGATATCGCGCGAACAGATTTGGCCGATACTCGAACTTTTCGACTGCTTCCCAAATGCGAGCCTTGGTTGAGTCCGCAATAGTGCTTGCCAGTGGAGAGCCGGATAGGACGACTGAGACTGTGGTTGAAGACAAACCAAGATGCCGAGCGAGGACCTTCAGGGTGATACGCTCCCGCGAAGCTTTTGCCAGTTTCTCTGACGATTGCATAAAAAAGCGAGCTAGCCAGTATATCTCGCAATCCAACGTCTTTCCCACTTTGAAAGCATACGGATTGAGGTTATGAGCGGTGCTACTGATTATTCGGACCTGGAGAATCTGTAGAAGCGCCTTGCATCAGAACTGGATAGAATCGCGTAGCATCACCCTGCAGTAGACAGAAAGCGCTTTCTGAGCGACCCGAGACATAGGTAACAGATCGTACCGGACACATAGGTTACACTTTCTCCCCTTTCGGGGAGGAAAGTGGATGCCGTGGAAGGAGTGTTCGGTGATGGATGAGAGAGTTAAGTTCGTAGCTCGCCGACTCGCG
>DASRFP010000005.1:0-9737 GCA_035651475.1 Terriglobales bacterium
CGAGGAACGCGATCAGCACCTCGCGCCCTGGCTCGAGCATTACAACTTCCATCGCCCCCATGGTAGTCTCGGTTACGCTCCGCCCATCAGCCGGGCTGCTCCTCCGCCGGGTACAACGTCTTGATAGATCACAGGCACCCCTCATTTGTGGTAATGCAGACGCCGAAAAGGATGGGCCACCCGCCCCCAACCCCATTTGTGGTAATGCAGACGTCGAAAGGATGGGCCAGCCCGCCAACCCCATTTGTAGTAATGCAGACGTCGAAAGGATGGGCCACCCGCCGGCGTCATCGAGGGGATTGTCGCACCCGCCATCGCTGAAGACCTTCAGCGTTCGGTTGATCTGACGCAATTCAAAGTGAGGCTCGAATCCGGCGAAACGGTGACTGTTCCCGGTTTTGCATTCTCCAAAATCGAGTACGCAATAGCCTAGAACCGGACGAACTAACCGGCACACCTCCCGATTTCCATCACAACGATAACTGTGTTGTTTGGGCCAGCCGCCGCCTGCTCCTCCTATAATCTCAACGTGGACAACGTGAGCCGTATTGAGCGTAGCGAGCAAATGAGTCTGGTGCGCTCTAAAAATACGCGGCCCGAAATGTTAGTCAGGCGCGTAGTACATGCAATGGGATTCAGATACCGACTTCACCAAGCTGATCTTCCGGGGAAACCTGACCTCGTCTTCCGTTCGCGGCGTAAGGTTGTCTTTATCCATGGTTGCTTCTGGCACGGGCACAAATGCAGGCTTGGGCGGATGCCAAAGTCTCGGCTCGAGTACTGGATGCCAAAGATCGCCGGGAACAGAGAGCGGGACATGACGACGCTTCGTCGGCTGCGAGGTATGCGATGGCGTGCGCTAGTTCTTTGGGAATGTCAACTCCACAATTTGGAGACAGTCACAAAACGGATACGCGCCTTCCTCAACTGAGGGGAATCAAGTTGTCTATATTGCAGTCGTTCGACGATGCCTAAAATCCAAGGCATCAAGCCTCGAAGGCGAACGCAGGACGATGACGCAATGTGAATTTGAGGAACTGCTAAATACAGTCGCCGCTGTTCTCACCCAAGAAGTCAGAGACAATCCCGAACTAAGAAAGCCAAGCACGTTTGAAGCGCGAGCCAGAGCACTCATCCGTGAACTCGCAGCTCCGCACGGCATCGAGGTTGACCCAGAAGCACATGCACAAGTATTTCCTGACATCCCGGTCGGTGAATTCGGTGTCGAGGTCAAAGTCAATTCCAGCGATTTGTGGCGAAGTGTGGCGAATAGTGTTTTTGAAGGAACTCGCCATGAGAATGTCAGATACGTCTATGTCCTATTCGGGAAGATGGGCGGAACTCCAGAAGTCAGATGGGGAAGGTACGAAGACAGTGTGATGCACGTCAGGACCTCGCACGTTCCACGATTTGAAGTCGAGATTGGAACTGACCGACCTCTTTTCGTGAGGTTTGGGTTGACCTACGACCAATTCTGCGAACTGCCCGACGAGGGCAAGATGCGCCTTATACGTGAGTACGCTCGTGCTCGGCTCAAGGAAGGTGAGCATCTCTGGTGGCTGGAGGAGAAGCCCGAAAAGGAGCAACAGCATTCCCTAGACCTTCAAGTCCGGTTGTTTATGCATCTAGAGCAAGACGAGAAGCGCAGACTCCGTGCGGAGGCTGCACTGTTGTGTCCCCAGATCGTCAAGCCTTCGCGTGCCAAGAAGAAGTATGAAGACGCAGCCATGTATGCGCTGACCTACCGAGGAATCCTCTGTCCGCAGGCTCGTGATTTGTTCTCCGCTGGGAGCGTCGCTTTGCGAAGCAATCCGGAGCGGGGCGGAGCCTACTTGCCACGTGCGTTGAAAGATATCGAACCAGAGATAAGAATGGCGGCAAAGCAGCTGGAGGACGCCCTCTTTGTGGAGTATTGGGGCGAGTCGGTGCCCCCTAGGAGTCGCATCACAGAATGGCTCAAGCGTGCCGACCAATATGGGCAACAACGAAGCAAGCGTGGCAAGCCGCTAAAAGGTGCTTGGGTTCCGTCCAAGTTATTGTTCTTGGACGAGCGGAAATAATCACTCAACTTGAGACTGCGGTTGAAGGCAAGCAAGCACGGCTCTCGCCACATGCCATGCGAGAACTGGTGGAACCGCATTTCCGACCTGTCTCTCCGTCTCCCGCAGTTTTGAATCGAAGATGAACGTGTCGGGGAAAGACTGGAATCTCGCCGCTTCTCGCATCGAAATACGGCGAGGGAGGCGGTAGTGGTACTGAATGTTTCCGTGGCATTCTGCCCGAATGGTGTAGGCTGGGCGGTCGGCGATGAGTCGGCGGTCTCCCTGTTCGGGACTTCTGTTCGCTCGACTCCAAACGTGGTTGATGGCTTCGCTTTCTTCCAGCTTTTCCAAATCGCTGATTGCCTGTTTCGCCGTCAAAACTTTTCGTTTAGAGCGGGGCGGGTGGATAAACCGCTCGCAGTCAGGCGATGTTCCGACAATGAAAACACGTTCCCTAGTTTGTGGCACGCCGTAATGGCTAGCGAGATAGAGCTGATATGTCACGGTGTAGCCTAGAGCCTCAAAATCTTCCACGACCTGATGAATCAACCGATGGTGATGCTTCATCAGCAGGCCCTTGACATTCTCAGCCACGAAGACCTTGGGTTGCGTTCTCCTAATCCCCTCTAGCATCGCCCTGTACAGGCCGGTACGCTTACCGTTGATGCCGACTCGCTTTCCGTTGACAGACACGTCCTGACAGGGGAATCCCCCGATTAGGACATCGGCTCTGTTAGGCATCGTGTCGATGACCTTCCAGATATCATCGCAGACAATTTCTATCCCTAGATTCCGCCGATACGTTCTGCAAGCGGCGGGATTGAGTTCATTCGCCCACACGACTCGGAATGGCAAAGACTCGTACAAGCGTCCGAACACCCTGAATCCACCGTGGAAACCCAAATCCATGCCACCACAGCCAGAGAACATGGAAACCACTGCGAATTCCTTTTCCAGAGGCTTAGGCGCTAAGCCGAAGGGCAGTGCGCTTTGGATGGGATGTGTAAATGATCTTAGTGCTGTTGCCATCGGATTTTCTTCTACACGTTGTGTTCCGGAGTCGCAACTGTGAATCGTTTGCAAAACAGGTGCTCCGCTGTGGAAGAAAGCTCAACGGGAGTATGGCACATCTTAATCGGTGAAGAAATAGCGAAACTAGTAACTTTAGGTCGTGGATGAAGATCGCAAGCGCATCATTAGGGTCATAAGGGTCATAGCACCAATTCTCGACGCTAAAAACTAGATCCTCTCATCACCCATGGAACTCTTTCTCGTTGACGGCACGTACGAGCTGTTTCGGCATTACTATGCGGTGCCGTCGGCGCGGGACAAGCAAGGGCGGGAGGTGGGCGCGGTGCGTGGCGTCCTCTCGTCGGTGCTGGGGATGATTAAGGGCGGGGCGACGCACATCGCGGTGGCGACTGACCACGTGATTGAGTCGTTTCGCAACCAGTTGTGGCCGGAATACAAGACCAGCGAAGGCGTCGAGCCGGAACTGCTGGCGCAGTTTCAGCCGCTCGAAGACGTCCTCACGGCGGCGGGCATTGTGGTTTGGCCGATGGTCGAGTTCGAGGCCGATGACGCTCTTGCCGCGGGTGCAGCCGCGGTCGAGAAGGGGTTAGCCGAAAACGCCGCGCGTGTTGAGCGCGTTGTGATTTGCACTCCCGACAAAGACCTGGCGCAGTGTGTGCGGGGGACGCGGGTGGTGCAACTGAATCGGCGCACGCGCGTGACGCTCGACGAAGCCGGCATCATTCAGAAATTCGGCGTGCCGCCCCAGTCGATTCCGGATTACCTCGCGCTGGTGGGCGATTCGGCGGATGGATATCCGGGACTGAAGGGCTGGGGCGCGAAATCGGCGGCGGCGGTGCTCGGGAAGTTTGGACATTTGGAGGCGATCCCGAAAGATTGCCGCGAGTGGAAGGTGAATGCAGCGAGTGCCGGCGCACTCGCCGATACACTGCGCCGCGAGTGGGAGAATGCGTTGCTGTTTCGCAAGCTGGCGACGTTGCGGACGGATATTCCTCTTTTTGAGGACGTGGAAGAGTCGCGATGGAACGGTCCGAAGGCGGAGTTTGAAGCGATCGCGGCTGAATTGGATGCGGCGGTTACGGTAAGCCGCAAAGCGTCGTCACGAAAAACTGCGAGTGCGTAGAGTGGGTGAACCAACGAAAGTCAAATCCTCGCCCTGTCTCGCACAAAACGCGAGAGAAGGACGGGCACCCTCAAGATCGGGGAATGGCACGAGTAATTCGTGTCCTTCCCGTCCTTGTTAATCCTTACGGATAAAACCGAGTCCTTCCCGGTTGCACAATCCTCCGGCGAGCACTAGAATCCGCGCGTTACAAAGTCCAGACAATTTGTTCGCATCGGAGGGAATATGAAAGCCAGAACCAATCTGCTAGTGCTTGCGCTGTGTTTAATGGCCGTTTTCTGTTTCGCTGCAAACGACATGGCCATGGGTACATGGAAGCTGAACGAGTCGAAGTCGAAAATGGGCGCCGGGGCAATTAGGAACAGCACTGTCGTTTATGAGGCTGCGGGTGACAATGTGAAATGCACCATCGATGGCACGACCAGCGACGGGCAGCCGATACACACCGAGTGGACGGGCAAGTTCGACGGAAAGGATTACCCGGTGACCGGCGAACCGACTTCAGCCGAGCGGTCATACAAAGAGATTAACAAGCACACGTTGGCGTTCGCTGACAAGAGCGGTGGGAAGTCCGGTATCAGCGGACGGATTGTGTTCTCAGCCGACGGTAAAACCCGCACGGTTTATAGCACCGCGACCGATTCACACGGCAAAACGGTTAAAAGTGTAGCAGTCTATGACAAGCAGTAGACTGTGTTCGGTTCGCTCAAGGGCAGGGTGACCTGCCCTTTCCGGGCCTGAGACGTTCCAGTGATGATAAAGAAGTCGAGTGGCGCAAAAAGCGCCAGGGCAAAGCGCACCGGAACGGTGGACTCATACCTCGCCGCTGTTCCCGAGCCTGCGCGCACGACGTTGAACAAAGTTCGCGAGACGATCCGCGCCATTGTCCCCAAAGAAGCGGAGGAAGTGATCAGCTACGGTATCCCAGCTTTCAAATATAAAAGGGTGCTCGTCTGGTATGCAGCGTTTGCGGACCATTGCAGTTTGTTCCCGACCGCAGCCGTGATCGCGCAGTTCAAAGGCGAACTGAAGGGGTACAAAATCTCAAAGGGAACGATTCAGTTTCCGATTGACAAGCCGTTGCCAGCTACTCTGCTGAAGAGGATGGTGAAGGCGCGGATGGCCTGGCTCGAAGGCAAGGGTCGAATTAGTAACTGATCAGGTTCCCGACCACCAGACATTCCCACAAGGCCTATCTTCAACAGCGAAGATAACGCCCTGAGCGAGGGTATTGGCGGCTGATTTCGTTGGGCGGTCTCCACTTTTTACTGCTTTGATTCCTGCACCTGTGTGATACTGTGCTGCTTTCGTTGGAGCATTCGGCACAAATGGCATCAGCAGAACTCCTGCATCAGTGGACCGATTTTTACGTGATCGTTGGTTCTTCGGCGGGAGCCCTTACTGGGCTGCAGTTCGTAGTGATTGCGCTCATCAACGAAACACAGGCGGCGAGTAGCGGACTCGAGATTCGCGCTTTCGGCACTCCGACTGTCGTGCATTTTTGTGTCGCGTTGCTGATCTCCGCGATTGTCTGCGCGCCGTGGCACGGGCTTTCTGGCGTTGCAATCTGTTTGGGAATCTGCGGTGGGGGCGGAGTGATTTACACCTTGCGCGTAATCCGGCATGCGCGAACTCAAACCGGGTATTCTCCAGACGTTGGCGATTGGATGTGGTTCGTGGCGCATCCTTTCGCGGCATACCTCGCCCTGTTGGTGGGCGCGCTGCTTCTGCCGTCGCATCCAGTAGCGGGGTTGTTCCTCAGCGCCGCCATGGCATTGCTGCTTCTGTTTGTCGGCATTCACAACGCGTGGGACACGGTCACTTATATCGCGATCACCCGGCAACAAAAAGTGAAATAATAATGACATTGTGATGAAAGAAGAATATTTGCACCGGGGGATAACGATGCATCAGTTGCCGGTCGGCGGCAATTTCCCTGGATTTATTTTCGCAGCGGGAAGCGCGCTGATGTTCCTGCTCGCGATTCCGGCGCTCTGGTACATCACGCTGGGCGCGCTTGTTGTGGGACTGTTGATAGCTGCCGCTCTTCAGATCGCACGCAATGACCAGTCCCGAACTCCTCGCTCAAGAATTCTGGCCCGTCCTCGCGTCAGGTGGTATCGCGAGCTATAGTCCTTTGCTGCGCAGAAAATTCGCGACTACTTCCTTCATATCTTTCTTCTGGCCATCCACTTCGTAATTGAGCTGGCGCATCTCGGCGTCGGATATTTTTCCACCAAGTGCATCGAGCGCAGCGCGAATTTCCGGATACGCCGACAAAGTTTGTTCGCGAACCACCGGCACTGCCTCATACGGTGGAAAATAATGCTTGTCGTCTTCAAGAACGGCCAAGTCGAGCACGGGAATGAGACCGTCCGTCATATTGCCGGCGATCAGATCGACTTGACGATCCTTGAGCGCGCGGGTAAGCAGGCCCAGGTCCATGATGCGCGGCGGCCCAGCGAACCGCAATCCATAAGTCGCAACCAGACCTTTATAACCATCGGCGCGCTCCATGAATTCGTAACCGAACCCGGCTCGCCACTGCGGAGTGTATTGCGCCGCCTGCGAAATTCTTTGCAAATGCAAGCGCCGAGCATCTTCACCGCGAATCTCGATCGCGAATGTGTCATTGAAGCCGAACGGCGGCCCGAGTGTGAGCTGAAACCTTCGCTCATATTCCGACTTCACGCGATCGTAAACCGCTTTCCAATCTGAACTCGGCTGCTCTTTAAGAATTGCGGTGAGCGCGGTCCCCGTGTACTCAGGATAAATATCGATCCTGCCCGCAAGCACGCTTTGCTGCGCAATGTACGTGCCGCCCAAATAAAAACGGCGCTCCACCGGAAGATGAGTTTTGTTTTCGATCTGCTGGGCAATGACTTCGCCGAGAATGATCTGCTCGGTGAAATTCTTACAGCCGATAACGATGCGAGACTGACGATTGCTGCACGCCGATAACATCAGCGCAATCAGGATTGCGAGAACTTGAAAACCTCGGCCGTGTCGCAGAATGCGGCACACGGACGGGGCACCCGGTTCCCGGAATTGAAGGCGCATTTCGTCAACTCGCATGTTGTGGAGAGAATCTCTTCTCCAACCATCCAAGCAAGGTATCGGCAGCCAGCGCCATCAGGGCGGCTGGAATTGCACCCGCGAGGATTACCGCATTGTTTACCATGGCGAGCCCGCGAAAAATCAACTCGCCCAATCCGCCGGCCCCAATCGCAGCGGCAATCGTCGCAAGGCCAATCGAGATCACGATCGCGACTCGAATTCCGGCGAGAATCACACTCGAGGCGAGGGGCAACTCGACTTTGAACAACAACTGCGAGTCGGTCAACCCCATGCCACGTGCCGCCTCAATGACCGCGCGGTCTACACCAGAAATTCCGGCGTATGTGTTTCGGATGAGCGGAAGCAGCGCATACAGCATCAACGCCAAAATTGCCAGCCTTTCAGCTCGCTCGCCGATCCACGGAGCGGGAAGTAAAAAACCGAACAGCGCCAGGCTCGGAATCGTCTGGATAATGTTTGCTGTCGCGATCACCGGCTTACGAAGCCTTGGCCGCCGACTGATGAGAATCCCAAGCGGCAGCCCGACAGCGATCGCGAGCAACGTGGAAATGCCAACCATCCACAAATGTTCCAATGTCAGGTCCGCGACCTCCAAACGGTTCTGCAAAAGAAAATTCCAAAGGTTCATTTCCGACCTCGTAATCGTTCGAACGAGCCGAATGCCTCCACATATTTCCTGACCAACGGCTCGGGGGAATCGAGAAATTCTTCCGCCGCACTGATTGAAACCAGCTTTCCTGCTTCAAGCAGCGCGATCCGTGTTCCCAATAGCAGTGCTTCATGCAGATCATGAGTGACGAACAAAACAGTTTTCCCTAACTGCTGCTGCAAAGACAAGAATTCACGCTGCAGGTCCGCGCGGGTGAGCGGATCGAGCGCGCCGAAGGGCTCATCCATCAGCAGAATCGGCGGATCGGCCGCGAGTGCACGGGCCACACCAACTCGCTGCCGTTGGCCTCCGGAAAGCTCGTGCGGATAACGTTCCGCAATCTCGGGATTCAATCCAACTAAACGCAAGAGCTCATCGGAGCGCCCGGCAATTTTTTCTTTCGGCCAATTTTGAACCGAAGGGACGAGCCCGATGTTTCGCTCCACCGTGTAGTGTGGGAACAGTCCGACTTCTTGAATCGCATATCCGATGTGCCGCCGAAGCTCGATCACATCCCAGTCGCGTACCGGTCGGCCCTCAACGAGCAGCTCGCCTCCGGAAATTTCCAGAAGCCGATTCACCAGTTTTAATGCTGTAGTTTTCCCGGAGCCGCTACGCCCAAGCAGAACAAGAATCTCTCCGCGTCTAACATCGAGGTGTAGTTTGCTCAGGATCTCGCGGCCGTTCGCCAAACGATAGGAAACGTCGCGGAACTCGATTGCCGAGTCTGGCATATTTCGATCAGTGTGAGAGATTGATCAGATATCGTACGCCGCCGGGGGCAGGCCCGTGATGCGAATGCCTGCGACGGTTTTGTGCCGGATGTTAATGCCGATGATCAGAGCCGTGATCGACTCGATAATCCGCGCATTCTCGAGTTTTCCTCCGTCGACGGAGCGCACGCCAGGAATTTTGCGGGCCAGTGCCCGCACGCGTTTGGCGGCATCTTTGTCGTCACTGCACACGATCACATCGCAGTCGACCGTACCGTTCCGGTGGAGGAGGTCGGCTGCAACGTTGTGAAAGGCAGCCACGACAGTGACTCCCTCCGGCACGAGCTCGGCGGCTTGTTCGGCAGCGGAACCTTGCCAAACTCCAAGTGTCCGCGTCGGACGCCCGCCAACACTGGCCGCCAGAGGAACAGTCGCATCGACCAAGAGTTGCCCTGCGCGGAATATGGGCTTCAAATGCTTCAGCGTCTCTGCATGAGATTGGAATGGAACGGTGAGGACGATGATTTCGGCTTTGCGGCACGCCTCCGAATTTTCTGCGTCCGAAATTTGCGCAGGGGCGGGAACACCCGCGCCGAGAGCGGGAAGGCGATTCAGTTCAGCGGCTTTCTCGGAAGCGCGCTTCGCGTCGCGCGAACCAATGATGACGTTCTCGCCGGCTTGTGCCCAGCGTAGAGCCAGCCCGGAACCTTCCGGTCCGGTACCGCCTACAATGGCGATGGTCACGCGAACTCCGGCTCGAGCAGCGGCTCGGCAGGAAAGCTCTCAAAGCTTTGCTGAATCCGAATTCTCGAATACGTCGTATTCCGCTCGGCAGGAATGCGACCGATCTCCCGGATCAGCCCCTGGAATTCTTCCGGACTCGTATATTGTCCGGCGGTAGCTCCGGCTTCGCGCGAAATATTTTCTTCCATCAACGTGCCGCCGTAATCGTTCGCCCCAGCTTGCAGGCACAATTGCGAAAGTCCGCGATTCAACTTTACCCACGAAACTTGAATATTGTTGATAGAGCCAGCTAGCACGAAACGCGCGAGCGCGTGAATCTTCAAATGCTCGGCCAGCGTCGGACCGGATCGTGCGAG
>DASRFP010000006.1:0-181120 GCA_035651475.1 Terriglobales bacterium
CACCCTCAGCGGCCGATACCGGGAATTGATCGAAAGCGTTCTTAAGGAAGAAGGCGTCCCTCAGGACCTGATCTATCTCGCGCAGGCAGAATCTGGGTTTCACCCATACGCGGTTTCTCGGGTTGGCGCACGTGGTATCTGGCAGTTCATGGGAAGTCGCGCCAAAGGATACGGCCTGCATCACGACTTGTGGGTAGATGACCGGCAGGATCCTGAGAAGTCGACCCGTGCCGCGGCGCACCACCTCAAGGATTTGTACAACCAATTTGGCGACTGGTATCTGGCAATGGCGGCCTACAACTCTGGTCCGGGCACGGTGCAGAGCGCCGTCAAGCGCACCGGCTATGCGGATTTCTGGGAGCTTTATCGCCGCAACGTGTTGCCCAAGGAAACACGCAATTACGTTCCCATCATCGTCGCAGTGGCGATCATGGCCAAGAATCCGTCGCAATACGGATTGCAAACCATTGTTCCTGATGCACCCATGAAGTACGACACCATCCGCATCAACTACCAGGTTGATCTGCGCCTCGTAGCCGAGTGCGTTGACGTGCCCTCGTCAGAGTTGCAGGAGCTCAATCCCAGCCTGTTGCGGATGACCACGCCCAAGGGCGGCTTTGATCTGCACCTGCCGGTTGGCACTACCGACAAATACCAGGCGGCCATTGCCGGTATCCCGGCCAACATGCGGCTGTGGTGGCGTTACCACACGGTTGCGAACGGCGAAACTTTGATGTCGCTCGCCCGCACCTATCGCACGCCACTGAAGACGATTGCCTCTGCCAATCAACTGGATCTCTCGGACACTCTCGAAGCTGGCGCAAAGCTGGTCATCCCGATTGCGCCCGGACGTCACAATGGCGGTGATACGCAGACTTACGCGCGACGGCTTACGGTTTATCACGTGCGAAGAAACGATACGCTCGAAAGCGTTTCGAATAATCTGGGGATTTCACCCGCCACGATTCGCCGCTGGAATCGATTGAAAGGTGACAGCCTGGCGGGTCGCCGGGTGCTTTACATTCATCTTCCGATCAGCCCGGTGGTTGCTGCAGCGGAGCAGCCGGCCAAGACTAAGTCGCATCGCTCTAGCAAGTTAGCGGACAGCAAGCCGGGATCTCCGGTGCGCCATACCGTCAAGCGCGGAGAGACTCTGTATTCCATCGCCAATAATTACAAGACCAGCGTGAAAGCTATCAAACAGACCAATGCCAATGTTGCGACTTTGCGTCCCGGCATGGTGCTGGTAATTCCTGCGCAATAAATCTCGCCGCATCAAATCAAGAATGCATCTGAAATCGGTTGCGATGGTGTTCGCACTTGGTTATAATCCGCCGTCGCTAGTTTTGTCTTTTTAATTTTCCCGCGCGAGGTAAATGCGCAAACCGGCGCCGCGGCGACCGGAAAATCTGAGGAGGAAAGAATGAATTTCGAGGAGACCCTCTACCTGCGTGACGATGAGGCCGACGAGTTTGGTGACTCCGGCGCTTTCAACGACTCGCTCGACGAAGATTATGAAGAGGAAGAAGAAGAGGAAGAATCTGAAGCGCCATCGGGCGGGATGGGAGAATCAGAACCAGAGGAAGAACCTGAGCCCGCTCCTGTAAGCAGCGGAGGTGGTGGCGGGGGATCACGCTCAGGTGGCGGAGGCTCGAGGCCGGCACGCAAGGCTGCGCGGAAAAAATCAGTAAAGAAAAAAGCGCCGAAGAAAGCCGCAAAAAAGAAATCGGCTAAGAAAGCGCCGAAGAAAGCCGCCAAGAAAAAGTCAGCCAAGAAAAAGGCCGGAAAGAAAAGCGCGAAGAAGAAGGGTGGGCGCAAACGCCACTAAGGGTTTCAGGTCGATTCCAAAGGCCGCGGCGGGAGCCGCGGCCTTTTTCTTGCGAGGGCGAACCCCCATTCGTAAGTAATAGCGCCGGGCTACAACACGCTCCAAGATGAAGTCAGAGTTTCAGAAAAAATTGGCGGTAAGGATAGGTATTCAGGTATACGATGGCTGTCGTGACGCGTTTAAAACTGCTGTCGACTTTATTACTAGCACTCGCTGGTATGCTGCTCGTCGTGTCAGTAAAACAGAGCGTAGGACAGAGCCAAGACCAGCCAGTTCCTTTGTCGATCGTCGTCGACAAATCGTGTCTGATTCAGCCTGAGTCCGATTCCTTGATTCTGGGAGACCGAATTGACGCCTTCCGCGATGACGCTACTTGTCACCTCGAGAGCGTGCTCTCGTCGCACCATGTGGAAGAGAAAATTACCGGGGGTGAACGCTCACGTTTCTTTGTCCGGGTTGCCGAACAGGAATACGTCGTGCAAAATCCGACCGACCAGCCTGCGGTCTTCATCATCCGGCAAGATGTCCCAGAGAATTGGACAATAGACTCGGACCCGCAACCATCGAGCATGGATGGGTCTTCGGCTGTGTTTCGGCTGAACGCGGAACCCGGGCAGAGAGTACGGCTACACGTGGGGATGCACCGAAGCTACAAAATTAACCCGACCTAGCTTCCGAAACTTCTAACTAATGCCGTGTGTCTGAGTTCATTCGGCGAAGAAGAAGTGCGCACATTTCATACAGTCAGCTTGCTCAAATACTCGTAGCTGATTTTAATCGCTTCGAGCGGCGGTATCTCGCAATAGTCTTGCTCCACGTAATAGTGCTTCATCCCGCCCTGTGGAGCGGCTGCAAATATGCGCTTCCAGTCAATCGTGCCTTTGCCGACCGGGGCAAATAAACCCATCTTGGCATCAAGCGTGTGGCTGGCTGCCGGATGGTCTTTCATGTCTTTTATGTGGAGGAGCGGGAAGTGCCCGGGATATCGCTTGAAGTAGGCGACCGGATCGTGGCCCGCGTGGGTCACCCAGAAACAGTCCATCTCGAACTTCACCAGCCTCGGGTCGACTGATTTGAGCAAATAGTCATAGGCAGTCGTCGTGCCGTATTTGGTGAATTCAAAGTTGTGGTTGTGATAGCAGAACTGGATGCCGGCTTTCTGCGTGGTCTCACCGGCCTTGTTGAAGACGTCCACCAGCTGTTTGAAGTCGTCGAACGTCTTGTGCTCGTCCGGCATAAGGATGGCATTCACCATGTATTTCAGGCCCAGGGTCTTCGCGTCATCGACCTTCTGCTCCCAATTCCCTTTCACGTCCTTCAACATGTAGTGGCCGCTTGAGGCAGTAATTCCGTTATCCCCTAGAATTTTCAGGAATTCCGACGGCGACTTCCCATATAGCGAATAAATCTCGACATCCTTGTAGCCGATCTTGCCAACCTGCGCGATTGTGCCGGCGACGTCTTTCTCGAGTTGATCGCGCAAGGTGTAGAGCTGAAGGCCGACAGGCTTTCCGTAGGGGCTGGCAAACAGGAATTTTGGTGCTTGGCTGGCCACCAGGCTTCCCCAAGCTGCAGTTCGCAAGAACTCTCTTCGTCGCATCAGGATTCGCTCTCCTCCACCGGATTTGGGAACTTGAAAAGATACCACCATCCGGCTCTGCAATGGAAAGCAACTGGCCGGGCGTCAATTTCGAGCGAACTTCTACCGGGTGTCGAACGTATCTACCTTCAGCACGCATCGAACTAACTAGAGACCCTTTCAGGCTAGTCCCCTTATTTTGCTGCGTCCCGCCGAGCGGAGAGTACAATGCGCAAAATGTTCGATATTTTCGCCGAAATCTTCCGTACCCTTTGGGCGCACAAGCTGCGTTCTTTCCTGACGATGTTCGGCATCGCATGGGGAGTGGGATCGTTGCTCCTGCTGGTCGGAGTCGGCGAAGGCTTCCGCTCAGGCAACAAGCGGGAGATGGCCGAGTTCGGCAGAGATATTATGTTCATCTTTCCCGGGCGCGCCCCGGCGGTTTACGGAAGCATGAATTCGGCCCGCACTTATTTACTCACCCACGACGATTACGAGGACATTCGCAAATCAGGCCTTATCCGGAATGCTTCCCCACTTATCTCTCGAAACGACCTGCACGAAGTGAGCGAATTTGCGACCGGCAGCGGAGAGATTCTGGGCACGGAGCCGCAGCTTAACGACATCAGCTATCTTCCACTTAAAGAGGGTAGATGGCTGAATGCGATGGACTTGGTGCAGAGGCGAAACGTCATTGTCCTCGGCAACGAGCTCTTGAAAACTCTATTCCCAGGCAGGCCCTCGGTGGGTGCCGCTGTGCTGATTAACGGGCTTAGATTCGAAGTTGTGGGCAGTGTTGAACATCTCGGCCACGGCGACAACATGTGGCTGAATATGCGCGGCTATATTCCTTTCCCGGTGATGCAGTCGAATTTTCCTTTGAAAGGGGAAAACCACGAGAACTCGATCTCGTTTATCGAATATCAGCCACGATTCACCGCGGAACATGAAATTGCCCGGCAGGAAGTTCACAAGATCATTGCTCGTAATCACGGATTCGATGCAAGCGATCAAAACGCCTTCGATGAATGGGATTCGATTCAGGAATCGAAGATGGTGAACACGATCTTCGACGTCATGAACATGTTTCTGGGAGCGGTGGGAATGGTGACGCTCGCCTTGGGGGCGATCGGCGTAATCAACATCATGCTGGTCTCGGTGAGCGAGCGGACGCGGGAAATCGGGCTGCGCAAAGCCCTGGGCGCGACGAACCGCAGTATTCTGACTCATTTCTTCCTGGAAGGATTGCTGCTCACCTTAGGCAGCGGCTTGATCGGCATTTTGTTCGCGGGAGCATTGATGATGGCTATGGGCACTGTGCATGGCCCTGGGGGGTTTGACCCTCCCAAGCTGGTCCCGATGTCGGCGCTACTTGCGGTCGGCAGTCTGACGCTGGCCGGAGTTGTAGCAGGCCTGTATCCCGCGCGACAGGCGGCAACACTGGAACCGGTTGAGGCGTTGCGCCAGGAGTAAAGGAATGCGGGACCTGCTGCAGGAAGCGTACGCCGCCATGCGGCACAATCGCCGCCGCACGGCACTCACCATGCTGGGCATGGCATGGGGAATCGCCACCGTTGTCATGCTACTCGCGTATGGTAATGGATTCGGACAGGCCTGCCAGAATATCTTCGCCAACTTCGGGACCAAGTTGGTGATTGTGGTTCCTGGTACGACCGGCATGCAGGCAGGCGGCCAGAAGGCAGGAGCTCCCGTCCGCTTTACGCTCGACGATGTAGACGTGCTTACTACCAATCTTCCCCAGATCGCGCACATCACCCCATCAGTCGACAAACAAGCAAATGTTTCATATGACACCAGAGCGTTTACCTGGACTGTCACCGGGAATGATCCGAATGTGCTCGATGTCCGCTCACTGAAAGTCGACCAGGGCCGCTTCTACAACATGGAAGACCAAATTCAGCACTCGCGCGTTGCGGTGATTGGCTCCGAGGCAAAAGAAAAATTGTTCTCCGGGCGCAATGCGATAGGAGAGCACATTCGGCTCGACGGCCTGAGCTTCGAAGTCATCGGTGTTCTCAGCGCAAAAATGCAGGAAGGAAATGACGACATAAACCGCGTCGTCTACATTCCGTTCACCACGATGTCCGAACTGAAGGACACCCATTATCTTGACTCGATCTGGTTCAACTATCAAACTCCAGATTACGAGCGGCTGGAACAAGCTGTTCGCACGATTTTATCGGTGCCGCACAAGTTCAATTCGGCTGACCATCAGGCCGTGCGAGTGTTTAATTTGATGATGCAGGTCCACCAATTCGAAATTATCACGATGGGCCTGAAGATTCTGATGGGATTCATTGGCACACTCACCTTGGGCATAGGCGGCGTTGGCCTGATGAACATCATGCTGGTCTCAGTGACGCAGCGCACGCGCGAAATCGGCGTGCAAAAGGCTCTCGGGGCAAAGCGGCGATACATTCTTATGCAGTTTCTCGCCGAAGCCCTGACGATCACATTTATCGGCGGCGTGCTGGGTGTGATTCTGGCCTACACTGTGTCTTTGTCGGTTGGCAGGCTCACTTTGTACAGCGCATTTGCGAAGAACGGGCAGGCAGGCGACATTCGGCTGATCATTGCTCCGGGGACGCTGATCGTGGCTACGCTCATCCTTGGTTTCGTTGGCCTGGTCAGCGGAATGGTGCCCGCGCTTCGCGCGTCGCGCCTGGACCCGATTGAGGCGCTGCGTTACGAGTAGAGAGTCGCCTCCCACCAAAAAGGCTATGACTTTGACGGCCAGGAAATCTGGCCTCCATGGTTGTACGCCGAATTTCCGATGTGCCCGGCTGCCGCAGCCGACACACCAGTTTCGACAGGCGCGTTTGGTTCCTTGCGGCTTTTAACGCACTCGAAAAAATTCTGCATGTGGTCGACAGTGCCATCGCGGTAGCTATGCGCGGTCAGCACAGGATTCTCATCTCTGTGCACGCCTTCGCGATACACGCTGAATCCGCTGCGAGTGATCTTTAGAGTTGCTTCGGTCCCCCGGAACTCAAGCCCACCATCGTCAATCGAGGAAGCCATCATTCCTTCGTAAACAACGTCAAAGGCAGGATAGCGAAATGCTGCCTGGATCGTATCGGGGCAATCCCACTGTTCGAAAATGTACTTGTCCCCGAGCATCTGCGCCCGGCGCGGCTGATCGCTCTTCATCGCCCATTGAGCAACATCAATCCAATGCGTGAACAGATCTGTCATCGCGCCGCCGCCAAAATTCCAGAACCAGCGCCAGTTGAAAAACTTCTCTTCTGTGAATGGCTGATCGGGCGCGGAGCCGAGCCAAAGCTTCCAATCGAGCGCCTGCTGATCGACCGGTTTTTTGTCCCAATCTCTTTGATAGTTTTGCCACCAGTAAGTCCGGACCTGAATCACCCGACCGAGGCTGCCGGACTGGATTAGGTCGACAGCGTCGCGGAAGTGGGTCCAACTACGCTGCTGCATGCCACATTGCAAAATCTGTCTGCCTGAACGGACGGCACGAGTCAGCGTAGCGCCTTGCTCGATGCTGTGCGTGACAGGCTTCTCGAGATACACATCCTTGTTTGCTTTTAATGCGTCGACGGCCATCTGCACGTGCCAATGATCCGGTGAGGCGATGATGACTGCATCGATGTCTTTTTCAAGCACTTCATGGTAATCCAGGTGTGTAGTTGCGACACCGTTCGAGCGCTCTTTGATCGCATCGCGATGAGGGCCATAGGCATCGCTCACGGCGACGATCTGATAACGACCGGCATTGTCGGCAGCCTCGAGCAGTCCTTTCATGCGTCGCCCTGCACCGATCACTCCAAGGCGAATCGTGTCATTTGCGCCGAATACACGAGTTGATGCGAGAGCGGTTAATCCGCTGGCGACCATAAAGTTGCGGCGGGTAAGCATTTGTCTAAATCCTCCGTGTCAATTTGCGGAATGATGCTATCAGCTTTTTAGCTGTTCGCCCTCAGCTTTCAGCGTTTGCCTCTCAGCTTCTAGCTTGACGCTTTCCTGAGTTGGGCTATGGAGTTATATTTGTGAACCATGTTTATTCAAGCGCTGATCTTTGCAACCGTTACTTTCAGCATTGCCTTCGGCCAGATGGCCAAAGAAGGCCAAACTTCTGCCAAGCCGAAACCGGAAGAGACCGAGGTATGGCAGCCGCTCCCGAAAGTGGTGACGCCGGGAGCGGATTGCGGTGCGCCACCTTCGGACGCGATCATCTTGTTCGACGGGAGGAACCTTAATGAATGGGTCGATGTGAAAGACAAGTCTCCTGCACAGTGGACCGTCGCCGATGGCGTAATCACGGTGAGCAAGTCAGCGGGAAATATTGAAACCAAACGCAGCTTCCGCGACTATCAGCTTCACATTGAGTGGAAAGTCCCGGAGAACGTGACCGGCAGTGGTCAGGCGCGGGGCAACAGTGGCGTGTTCCTGGCATCAACCGGTCCAGGCGACGATGGATATGAGTTGCAGGTACTCGACTCGTATCAGAACCAAACCTATGTGAACGGCATGGCGGGCAGCATTTATAAGCAGGCGATTCCTTTGGCGAATCCAACTCGCAAACCCGGCGAATGGCAGACGTACGACGTCGTCTGGAACGCGCCGCGTTTCGATGATGATGGATCGCTGAAGACTCCGGCGTACGTCACAGTGTTTTTCAACGGAGTGCTGGTTCAAAACCATTTCGAATTGAAAGGTCAAACGCTGTACATCGGCCAGCCGTTTTACAAAAAGTACGACACGGCTCCCATCAAGCTGCAAGCACATGGAGATCCCAGTCCACCGATCAGTTACAGGAATATATGGGTGAGAGAGCTCAAGTAGCACGAGGCTTAAGGAAATCTCAGTCGAGGTACAGCTGGCAGTTACTTCTGGCCGAACCCTTCTGGATATCGGACCGTTAGCTCTCTCCACCTACAATCCAGTGCAGTGCAGGCCGAGTGTTTATGCGGCCCCGAACTGCATGTCGCCAGCCACAGCCACAGCGATTGCGCAAAAGAATCAACCAGTCTGGATTTACCGGCCATGGCTTGACCTGACAGTGGGTTGCGGAGCTTGGTCGGCGCCGCTATTGGTCCTTGCCTATCTGTCTTCCGCGGCAACCACGCTCACCTGGTCGATTGCTTTTTATGGACTGGCTCTGATCTTCAACTATCCGCATTACATGGCGACGATTTATCGCGCCTACCACACGGAAGCAGACTTTCGAAAATACCGCATTTTCACGGTCCATATCACTGTACTGGTGGCGCTCACTCTGGTGCTGTCGCACTTCTGGATTCGCACGTTGCCATGGTTTTTTACGCTGTATCTTACGGCGAGTCCGTGGCATTACAGCGGGCAAAACTATGGCTTGTTCATGATGTTTGCGCGTCGCGCCGGGTTCCAGCCGGGTCGCGCTGAACGGCGCGCTCTGTACGCGGCTTTTCTGCTTTCGTATGCGATATTGTTTTTCGATTTTCACAGTGGACCATCCATCGACCCGTTATTTATTTCCCTCAACATTCCGACCGCAATCGGCAAGTGGTCACAGATCGTGCTGGCCGCCGCATTCGTGGCGTGTTCTGCATTTGGCCTGTCGCGGCTCGTTTCACGCACAGGATTGCGGCGAGTTATTCCGTCGCTTACGCTTTTTTCAACCCAGTGCATATGGTTTCTTTTGCCAGCGCTGCTTTCATTAACAAAACGGTTTGCTGTTCCGCAGAGTCGCTACAGCACCGGCATTCTAGCCGTAATGCACTCGGCACAATATCTCTGGATTACCAGCTACTATGCGAAGCGGGAATCGCTCGCCAGCAACGCGCGAAGGTGGCGGCCTCAAGCCTATTTCGCAGTCCTCTTGGTCGGGGGAATTGCTTTATTCATTCCTGGGCCATGGCTTTCAAGCGTAGTGTTTCACTTCGATTTCACGCGCAGCTTCTTGCTATTCACGGCGCTCGTGAACATTCATCATTTCATTCTTGACGGCGCGATCTGGAAATTGCGAGACGGGCGGATCAGCACTTTGCTGCTGAATTCGCGGGCCCAGGTTTCACAAGGCGCGATCAGTGCGCACAAAGGAGCGGTCACGGTGTTTCGCTGGCTTGCCGGGCCAGACTTTGGCGCGCGGGCGCTGCGCCTTGCAACCGCCTTGATGTTGCTGGCGTGGGCGGGCATCGATCAGGCGCACTACTACTGGCTGCAACAGCAAAATTTACAGGACTTGAAACTTGCGGCTTCACTTGCGCCTTATGACACTCTGGTCGAAATGCGCCTGGCAGATCGCGCAATCGAACAAGGGCTACCGCAGGATTCGACTATTGCCTGGCAGTATGCGATCAAAGCCGACCATGCCGACTCCGGCCCGCGCGATGCCTATTTGAAGTTTTTATTGCGGCAAAACCAGTTTGAAGAAGCGTACCAACTCACGGGAGATTGGCTTAAGATTGCGCCGAAGGACACGCTGCTGCTGGTCAATCACGGCATTCTAGCCCAGCACCTCGGGCATTTTGAAGACGCAGAAAAGAGCTGGGAAAAAGCACTTGTGCTTGAGCCGGCTCGGACGGATGTCGATCTCTTATTGGCTTCGGAATTGGAGCAGCGGAGCAAGCTCGACGCGGCAATCAGCCATTACGAAAATTATCTAGCTAAGGTGGCCCTAAAATCCCGCTCAGAACTTCCGCCTGCGGCTGACCTGATCGGCGTGGCGCTGAAAGCGGGCGAATGCAATGCGCGGGCGAACCATCCCGATGTAGCAGTACGGTTCTACAGGATGGCAGCCACGTTGGCCGAAAAGACTGACGAACCAAAACTAGAAAGTTTCGCCGATATCGGCGAAGCATCGCTCGATGCGAAGCTCGGAAAATCTCAGCAAGCTTTGCCCTTATACCAGAGGGCGCTGCAGATTGACGCAGCTATAAATGATAGCCGCAGCAATGCAGCGGACTGGTATGCGTATGCGGTATTCCTTCGAGGCGCCGGCGTTCCGGTCCGATTCTCTTACGCAAGTATCCTGAGATCACAGGCTTTGTTGGCGGGCAATGCGAATGAAAAAGAGTCGGCGGCTATAAATCGCGTCCGAACGGAACTCGAAAGGGTGCTTGGCCCGCAAGCTGCCGGAATTCGCCGCAATCCTGAACCGGTGTGGCGAGACGCTCTTACCTTGAGTTCCACAGTGGGAGATCCAAAATCAGTTTCTGAGTAGTCGATCTGCTGAAATGCGGATCTCTGGAACCTAGGCAACCAGTTCACTGGCCCAGCATCTTAGCCCAGCAGCATGTCGGATTCGGCCTTAGCATCTGTCCTTCTCGTTCTTCTTTTGCTCGTCGGCTTTGCCCAGCTGCTGGGATATCTATTTGTTCGGCTGCGGCAGCCGAAGGTCATTGGCGAAATACTCGCCGGCATTGTGCTTGGTCCGGCCCTCCTGGGGCGAATTCCCGCGCTTTCGCATCTGATCGATTCTGCCAAACATCAGGGAAACATTCTTGACTTCGTTTACTGGCTCGGTCTGCTCTTATTGATGTTCCTTTCCGGCGCCGAAACTCAGCAACTGTTTACGCGCGAGGAACGACGCGAAGTCGGGTGGCTGGCCATTGTCGGCACCGGCATACCTTTCGTGCTCGGCTTAATTTTTGGTCCTTGGCTGATTCGGCCGTCTCTCGCCGGTCCCAACGGCAATCGCGTTTCGCTCGTCATCATTCTCGCCGTTGGCGTCGCCGTCACATCGGTTCCAGTCGTCTCGAAAATTTTTGCCGATCTGAAAATATTGCACACACGTTTCGCGCGGCTGGTATTGGGCGTGGCGGTCCTGGAGGACATCGTTTTGTGGTTGGCGCTGGCAATCGCGACCGCGCTGGCCGGAAAAACCGTGCTTCATCCGCGAGCTATGTCGTACCACCTCGGAGCTACCCTTATATTTTTCGTCCTGGGGCTCACGCTCATTCCACGGGCAGTCAAAAAAATCAACAAAGCGCGATTCAACGTGTTCGCAAAGCAATCTCCCGTCGGCTATGCAATCGCCGTGCTGCTCGCTTACTGTGCGGTTGCGGGCGCACTGCAGGTTAGTCTTGTCTTCGCTGCATTTTTGGCAGGTTTCGCAGTGGTGCACAAGAAGCGGAAATTATTTGCCGATGCGCTCGATGCAATCAGCAAAGTAGCCTTTGCATTTTTTATCCCTGTTTACTTCGCGATCGTCGGACTGAAGCTTGACCTAATTCGCGGCGTCGCGTTGTGGATGATGATCGCGTTTATAGTCGGCAGTTGCGCAATAAAAATTGTGTCGGTCTCTTTGGCCGGTCGCTTTGCCGGGTTCCGCGGACTCGATCTGTTCAACCTGGCGATCACCACGAATGCGCGAGGCGGGCCGGGAATCGTGCTGGCAAGCGTGGCGTTCGATGCCGGGATTATCAGCGCGACCTTTTACACGACGCTTGTGATAGCCGCAGTGATTACATCGCAGTTCGCGGGAGCTTGGCTGGATTACGTGTTACGAAAAGGATGGCCACTGCTTACGCCTGTGGAGAAGTCCCAACCTGCGACGGATGAGGGATTGCAGGCAGCATAATTTTCCCCTGCTGCCCACAAACGCAGATTCCTGACCGCTTGAGCACTTCGGAATGACAACTGCAACCTTCGCTATTTCTTTCCGATTGCCTGAAGGCATTTTCCGTACAGCTCTAGCAGATGGCCGGCGTATTCCTCTGGTTTTGCGGCTGACCCGGTGCCCTGGAATCCCGCACCGGCTGAAGTGGTGCGGCCGTAGCCGGTGGTCATGGCAATAAACCTCATCAGATCGAGAGCGATGTCTTCATTGCGGCGTTGTCCGGCGGTGATGCTGGGTACCTCATCCATGGAACTCTCCGTTTGTGGATTAAGGGAGATGATAGCAAAAGCAGCCATCAGCCATCAGCTTTCAGTCGTCAGCTAGATTCGCTGACCATTGCCAACTTCCGAATGCTGACTGGCTACCTCGATAATAATTGCAAAACTTCTTTCTTCCCTTTCGCTTCCGCGACGTCCGCGGGAGTTTTGCCGCCGTCGCTTCTGGCGAGAGGATCGGCTTGGTGTTGGAGAAGATCGCGCACCATCTCCGTATCGCCATTTTCGGCAGCAGAGTGCAATGCGGTCCATCCACCGTGCTGACGCGCATTGGGTTGAGCTCCTTGCTCCAGCAGGAGCCGCACAATTTCGCGACTGTGGGCCGCGGCAGCGCTGTGCAGAGGAGTAACCTTCATGGAATTGTTCGCGACTGCAGAGACGTCGGCTGAATGGCGAATAATATCACGCGCAATTTCCAACTGATTAAAGAATGCGGCGAAGTGAAGTGCGGTAAAACCGTCAGCCGACCAACGTTTTGCGGCGTCAGGATTACGTTTCAAAATTTCCGCGACCACGTCCGCCTTGCCAGCCGCCGTAGCTTCAAAAATATCGAGCTCCGGTTTCGCAGCAATCAGCAACTCTGCAAGCTCCGGCTTTCGATTGTAAAAAGCGTACATCAGCGCAGAAACGCCGCTGCCATCCCTTGCCGCAGCCAGGCTGCGGTCTGCTTGCACCATCGTTCGAACAGCAGCAACATCCCCGGCTTGAACGGCGGTCACTACATCTGCCTCAGTCGCCACGAAATTCCTCCCTTGCTAAACGGGCTCCAAGTTATAGCACAGGCGCACAATTATCTATGTCACAATGTTCCCTCTTTTGGAGGGGACATGCGGCGGATATGTTTTCTTTTTGTTTTCGTAACTATTTCCCTGCTGTCTGTAGCATCGCAGGCGCAGCAGATATCGCTTGCACCTGCAGTCCAGAAATACGTTCGCGTAAATGCCGGGGAAATCATCCTAGAACACGTTCGCGTGATCGATGGCACAGGAAAAGCACCGGTGGAAGATCAGAATGTCCTGATCGAAGGCGGCAAAATTGCTTCCATCAAGCCGGGTTCTGATGTCACCGCGAGCAGCGGAACTACTGTGCTTGACCTTCACGGATACTCGGTAATGCCCGGAATTGTGGGCATGCACAATCATCTGTTTTATGTGGGAAGGCCAGACCTGGACGTCGATCGGGGCTTTGAGCCTCCGGTAATGGTTCCGCAAATGAGTTTCTCTGCGCCTCGCCTCTATCTTGCCGCGGGCGTTACGACCATGAGAACAACCGGTAGCGTAGAACCTTATACCGATTTGAACTTGAAGCGCGATATTGATGCCGGCAAGTTACCAGGTCCTCACTTGGATGTCACTGGACCATATCTCGAAGGAGCAAACAGCTACTTCATCCAGATGCACGAGCTCTCGGGGCCGGACGAAGCGCGCGAAATGGTGAACTATTGGGCCGATCGCGGCGTGACCTCATTTAAGGCATACATGAATATCACTCGCGCTGAACTCGGTGCAGCGATTGACGCGGCACATAAGCGTCGGATCAAGGTGACAGGACATTTGTGTTCGGTCACATACCCGGAGGCAGTGGCTTTAGGAATCGACGATCTGGAGCACGGTTTCTTTGTGAACACTCAACTCGATCCGGACAAGAAGCCGGATCAATGCAGTCAGAGTACCGGAGTCTATACGCTCTCCCACATGGACCCGAGCGGGCAGGAAGCGGAAGACTTGATCAATTTGCTCATCCAGCACCATGTGGCGGTTACGTCCACGCTGCCGGTATTTGAAGATAGTGTTCCCGGACGGCCACCGCTGCGACAGGCTGTTATGGATGCCATGTCACCGCAGGCCCGGAATGCGTACTTGTACGCTCGCAATAGTCATAGGGCCAATTCAAAAGTGGATTGGGCGATGCTGTTCAAGCGCGACATGGAACTCGAGCGGGAGTTTGCGCTGGCTGGAGGTCTGCTTCTGGGCGGGCCTGACCCAACTGGTGATGGGGGTGTGCTGCCAGGCTTCGGAGATCAGCGGGAGATCGAACTCCTGGTCGAAGCAGGGTTTTCTCCTGTTGAAGCAATCAAGGTAGCAACGCTGAATGGTGCTACATATTTGGGCAGACAGGATCACATTGGATCGATTGCAGTGGGTAAGAATGCAGATATTGTCGTGATCAAAGGCAATCCCGCCGAGCACATCGAGGATGTCGAAAAAGTTGAGATTGTTTTTAAGGATGGCGTGGGATACGACTCACAAAAGCTGCTGGAGTCGGTAAGAGGACGTTACGGCGAGTATTGATCGATTTCCAGACCATTTTGTCTGATCAAATATAATGGAGGAGTAGGCAGCTGGATCGGACGGCCGCTTTTGTCGCGCGAGCGACGGGAGAGGAAAGTCCGAACTCCGAAGAGCAGTGTGCCGGATAACGTCCGGGAGGCTGGCGTAAAGGCCAGTCGACGGAAAGTGCCACAGAAAATATACCGCCTCGCAGTTGTGGGTCGTTGGCCGTTCGTCGTTGGTCATTGAGCAAATCTGGATAAAACAGGCGACAGATTGTCTCGAACGACACGACGAATCGCGAACGACTCACAATGGCGAGGTAAGGGTGAAAAGGTGCGGTAAGAGCGCACCGCCGCTTCAGCAATGCAGCGGGCAGGGCAAACCCCACACGGAGCAAGACCAAATAGGGAAGGATTCGCGTGCCTGCTCGGTGCGCAACAACTTCCGGGTAGGTCGCTAGAGCCGCGCAGCAATGCTCGGCCCAGAGGAATGGCCGTCCTGCTGGAGTAATCCGGCAGACAGAATTCGGCTTACAGATCCAGCTGCCTTTCAATTTTCTCTCTGTCCGAAGCGTCAACTCCGACCGAGTGCGTTGTGTTATCAACGTTCGATTGGATTCCACAAAGTATGCCCCCTGTGATCGGACTCACTGAAATTCGAGCTATTGCGATGGCTTTACCGCAGGTGGAAGAGGGACCGCCTGTTCGAGCAGCCCGCCGGATTGCCGCATTCAAAGTTGCCGGGAAGAGCTTCCTCGGCTTGGAGTTGGGCGGTAAGACCATGACGACCAGCCTTCCCGAGAAAGAGGCGAAGGCTCTCCTGGCAAAGAATCCAAAGCCATACGAAGAGATTTGGCGCAACCGAAAGATATTCATGGGCCTTCGCGTGGATTTGGCCGCAATCTCCGTTGATCAAGTCCGTGAGCTTATCGAAATGTCGTGGCGTCATAGCGCGCCAGCACGCCTAAAGACAAAATGATCAGCTACTCCAACCACACCGGCATTTCTTAGGCTCATAGCGCGGAGCTTTGCCAAATGCCCCAGCGACCCTTCTCCTCATCGACAATCTCAACTTCTTGATTGGCAACTCCCCTGAAAAAGCACATAATTGCGCTGCTTTTTCGGTGTCGTGGTCACCGCCACATCACGTGCGGCGTACAAAAGGAGAAACTATGGCACACACAAATCGGGTCCGAGTTGTGTTGGGAGGTTTATTGGCTGGAGTGGTAATCAACATTACCGAATACATCGAGAACGGGATCGTACTGAAAGCGGACTGGGGGCAAGCAATGCAAGCGCTGGGTAAGTCACCGCAACTTACCGGAAGCGCAATCGCTATATATAACCTCTGGGGATTTCTGGCTGGCATTGCTGCGCTATGGATCTATGCGGCGATTCGTCCTCGCTACGGCGCCGGGCCGGGCACGGCTGCAAGAGCCGGATTTGCAGCCTGGATACTGGCGGGTCTGCTTGCCGCACTTGCGAACTATCCTTCGGGATTGTTCCCGACGCGATTGCTGGTGATCACGACCATTGTTGGATTGATTGAGATGGTGATTGCGACGATTATCGGCGCGTCGATTTATAAGGAAGCATCTGCCGACGCGGTCCGCAGTGCAGCAGCATAGGGATCAAAAAGGCGCGTTGGGGTGGCGCGCCTTTTCACATTTCTCCCGAATTGCGAGTGCCTGCAAGCAGGCTGTCTGATGTAGGAGAAGTTCGCTTGTCTCTTGCGAGACCTCACACTGCCGGGAGAGCCCGTCGTATCAGGCCGGCATGTTCAACCAGTATTACGTCCAAACACCGTCTTCTCAGCTCTTTCTAACAGCCGAAGCTCTTTCAAACCAAGATACGACCGGACACTGCGTAACGCTTCAATTAGCTCGTGATTCAATTGAAAAGCGGATAAAAGCTGGTCAGTTCGGACACGGGCTAACTCGTCGGCGTTGTTGAGTCGTTCCCTGAGTTCCTCTAGTTCTCGTTCTGGGTCCATATTCCCTGATTACGGATTTGACGACTGTATTTCGATCATCTTCTCGGCTCGTTCCAGAATTGCCAGTTCATTCTTTCCGAGATGTGACCGGACGCTTCGCAACGCCTCCACCAATTCCGCGTTCAATTGCGTGCATTGGGCAGTCCGACGCTGAGCTAAGACTTTCCTGTTCACCAGTCTCTCTTCACGTTGTTTGGGCTGTTCATTGGTATCCGTCCTCTTAATGTGGGCGCTGTAAAACGTGATGTGCCGGAAATTCCACGCCACAGCGAGAACAAGCACCGCAATCAAGATCCAAATTAGAGCCTTTATGCTCATAAGCAACTCCCATCAATTCACCACTGACCCCAATGCGCTGGAACCGCACGGCACGCTTGTGCTGGAGTGTAGAAACCCACCTTTTTCTCTAAAACCGAATTATTGAGGCCTGCGCCGTTAACCGAAGTGCCGATTTGCCACTCTACCCAGGGAACAATATCTTCAACCGACTGGTAGGTCAACTTCGCACCTTTTTGCGGGAAGCACTGGTACTGGATCGGATCGATGTCCGTGCGACTCACGGAATCGCATTGTGAGGCGTCTGCAAGCGCCCATGAACAAAGGTTCAGGATGGGACTAGCGGCCTGTGGTGCATCGTACCAATTGAAATCATAGCCAAAGTGGATTTTCAATGTCGGGAAGGAGAACGAGAACAGAGTTCCCATGACGCTGCATTGTACGGCACCAGCGACCTCGATCTGACACTCAGGGCTAGAAGGATCGCCGAAGATCGGATCGCAATCGTCGCTGTATGGATATGCGATCGAATTCAAAGTCGAAGCTGGAGGTCCCGTCGAGGGAGATCCATTAGACCCTACGCCCTTCGATTTCCAGGTCGCGTTCACCGTGGCGGTGTGAGTCGAGCCCTGCGGACATCCATTGGGAAATACATTGCAATCGTAGTAGCCAGTCGTCTTAGCAGTCAGTGACAGCTTTATCGAGTTCAGGTGATAGACGGAGGATGCTCCCGTCTGAACGCCTAAAGTCTGCCAATATCCTGCGGTCGCGATCTTGTTCAGAACACCGTTCAACTCCGTCCAGCTTCCATTTAGCTCTCCATTTGAAGAGCTGTATCTATAAACGTTGGCACCGTTCTGTGTACTGCCGACCACGTACACTGTCTCATTGCCAGCAGTTGGATCACCACTGGTGCTAATGTCGCTTGCCCATCCTGGCACCACGACGAAGTTTCCGGTGTTCGCGTAATCGAGAGTTTTATTACGCCGGTCGATGTAACGAGCCACACGTTCGAGGCATCTCCGACGGCGATCTTCACAGGTGTCCCGTTGCCTGCAGCGCTCGGATCGCTGACCCATGCACCATTTACCAGATGCGACACCGCTCCGCTGCTCCGGATGCGGTAGAGAGTGCCGTCGGATCCAACCCCGATATGCACGGCGCAATAATAAAACCTGTTGAAGTCTGTGCCTCCGGTGTATTGGTAGATCCTGAATCTGGCCTCGTGCTCAGCGCTTTTTGGGCACGATTTGCTCGCGCAGGCGACGCGACAAATTCACCGCAAGCGAACGGTAGAAGCGCGAAGCAAGATGAGGAAACAGCTCAAACAAATCGTTCAGAACTTGCCAGTCGATCGCGTACGCATGGACTTCATCTTCGGCAATTGCTGACGCGCTCGGAAGACTCCCTTCCAAAAACGCCATTTCTCCGCAAATCTCTCCGGGGCCAATCAGTGCTACCACTCCGCCCGCGACGCTAACCTTGACCTTGCCCGCTGCAATCAGAAAGAGAACTTTCGTCTCCCGCCCATGCTGGACGAGCACGCCGCTCTTCTTGAAACTGACCGGCTTCGAGCGCCCGATGATCAAAGTCCAATCGTTTGGCGAAAGATAAGGCAGGCGGTTCTTCGCCTGTTGCAATGCGGAGAGGAGTTGCTCCTGGCTTGGCCGCGCAGATGAAGACATAAATTCACGATTGCGCCGTGAAGCGAAGAGAATAACAGAACAGTTTGCTGATTGGTAAACACAGCACCAGATTGCTAACGAAAGAGCCGTCTAAGCGGCACTGTACCTATGATTTGCGGCTTCCTACGGCTGGTTACTGGTGTAATTCTCTTTCGTAATCTGTGGGAAAAAGGCACGCAAAAGCTCTGTAAAATCAACACACCCTTCGTCAGCAACAAATTTCCGGAACTCGCGTTTATATACACGAGCGGATATACCGCGGGCGTTAGTTCGTCGAGAATTTTGTTCGCGCATCAGTCGTACGATCCCCGAACACGCGCGGTCTTCGCGTGTGAAGTAGGAAAGGGTACATCATGCAGATCACGCGCTCTATTCGCGTTTTGATTTTGGCACTGGTCGCGCTGGCGATTCCGGCTTCATCCTTCGCGGGCGTTTTGATTTCCGTGCGCATCGCACCACCCCCGCTGCCGGTATACACACAACCTCCCTGTCCGGGTGACGGATACATTTGGACGCCGGGATACTGGGCATACGGCCCAGCCGGTTATTACTGGGTGCCTGGCACGTGGGCTATGGCTCCTCAGCCCGGCCTGCTTTGGACGCCGGGGTACTGGGGCTGGAGTAGCGGCGCTTACATTTGGCACGGTGGTTACTGGGGACCGCACGTCGGCTTTTACGGCGGGGTGAACTACGGTTTCGGTTATGTGGGAGTTGGCTTTGTTGGCGGATATTGGAACGGCGGACATTTCTTCTATAACCGGTCTGTGAATAATGTCACTATCACCAACGTTCACATTTACAACAGGGTGGTCGTGAACAACGTACGGGTAACACGAGTGGCCTTCAACGGCGGACCGGGTGGAATCAACGCGCGGCCCTCTGTCGAGGAGGAGCGCTGGGGGCGCGAACGGCATTATGAGGCCACCAGAGTGCAGATGGAGCACGAGACCGGCGCACGGAATAACCGGGAATTCTTGGCATCAGTGAATCACGGCCGCCCCGGTGTTGCCGCGACGGAGCGGCCTGGAGAATTTCGTGGGTCGCATGCGATGCCAGCACGGGCCGAGGCACCTCGTCCAGAGAATCGCCCAATGGAAAGCCGCGCGATGAATCGTCCTGTGCCGCGTCCGCAGAATGCGCCGCACAGCATGAACCGCCCGAACAACAATCCGCGGCCTGAAAACCACGGCGGTCCGGCTCCGCGGCCAACGTCATATCATGGTGAAAACCACCCTCAGCAGCACGAGAATGCTCATCCACAAGAGGACAGGCACGAGCCACACCGTCGCTAATCTGTCCGAAAAGCTTTGGGCTGGCATTTGCCAGCCTTTTTTTGTGCCTCGGGTTGACTAAAACATTAACTCAGCTTCCAATGGTTACTTGCCTTCCGCATCTGCAGGTTCAACTACTCAATCGTCCCAGGAGGATTCTTCATGTCTGCACCCAGCCGCCGCCCGGAAATTCGCCGTCGTCGCACCCGCAAGGAAAAAATTCTGAAGCTGCGCAAACGCATCGCTGCCGCGTCATCGGATTCCGAACGTTCACAACTGAATGGAAAGTTAACGCGATTGGGCCGCATTTCGCCGGGTCAGCCGCTGGCGAAATAAGCCTCCAATTCTGATCTATTTGTCGGCGGCGGGCCCGAGGAGCTTCTTGAGGGCTCGCACGTATTCGGTAAGGGCCTGGCGGCCGGCAACGGTAATACGATAGCTGCTTTGCGGCTTGCGCACCACAAATGTCTTTTTTACCCGCACGTATCCTGCTTCTTCCAGTTTCAGCAGCTGCGCCCCAAGATTCCCGTCCGTTGCTTCGGTTTTATCGCGAAGCCACGTAAACTCGGCCTCTTCCACACTGCTGAGTAGAGAGAGTAGCGCCAAGCGCAGCCTGCCATGAACTACCGGGTTGAGCTCGGGCACCTCAGGCATGGGCGAGACCACGCCGCTTGTTGTGCTGTGTCCCCGCGATCATTCCGTACGTTCCGAATACGATGAGGCACAGGAAAATCGCCACCAGAAACGCGACGGTACTCTGCCCGTCGGAACCAAAACAAGTGGCGGCCGCCGCTACCCACCACACCACCGCGCAGGCAAGCTGAAGATTCCAGCGAATGATCAGGGCTGAGGCGCCATTTGCAAGGCCGAGAATCGCCGAGACACACGCAAAGAAAATATGCGGGTATCCGAGCCGGCCGCTGAAGCCAAGCGCTGGAAACAAAACGCACATCGAGATGCCCGCGGCGATCCACACACACCCAATCGTCTTTCCCAGCGTAGTCTTGGGCGTACCTCCTCGCCGCTTTGAGGCAATGAGAATTGTAAGGACCACTCCGATGCAGACCGTAATCGGCCAAGCCCGCAAATTGTGCGAAAGGTTGGCCCATACGATCGCGACGCAATAAACAATGCCCCACAGTACAAAAGTCCATCCCCAGCTTTCGGTCGTGCGACGTCCCTCCGCAAGCATGTTTTCTATGACGCTCAAGCGATCCCTTAATTCCTGCTCTGCGTTGTGGTCGAGCATGTTGGTTCTCCTTGAAATCGATTACGCTGCGCTCTTCGTGGCACGGTTCATGGCTGCTTTTGGAGCAGCATCTCGACACTACGATGCGGCGCATTATTGCCGTAAATCACTTCGGTGACTTCGTTCCATTCGCCTTTGTCAGTTAAGTGCATTGTGTTCGAGATATGAGCCGGTCCGGCAGTAAAGCTCCACGAAAAACCGCGATCACGAACTGAAAGATCCGTGTCGAGATAATGGCCGTCGTTGTAAGCGCGGAAATGATATGCATGTGAGGCATCATCGTAGGCGAGTGTGGCGAGCGCGCTGAATACCACTTTGCCATCTGCGCTCGTGCTTTTGCCCTCAATCAGCAGCACCAAGCCGTCTAGTTTGTATTCAACGTCTTCTGTCTGCCTCAAATGAAGCGGCTCGCCTTGGCCGTGGGCGATAGTGACGGGCCCGGACCACTGGCCAACGAGAAATGAAAGCTTGCTCATGGCGTCGCGCTGAGTCTCGACGCTGCTTTGGTTAGGCGGTTGCGCGGCCACCGGCAAGCCGAGAATGCTGATGAAGGTAATGATCCACACGGGTGTGACAATGGTGACTACCGGAAATAAGCTTCGGACTCTCATCTATAAACTCTTCGTTAAGGGTCAACAGTAGAGTACTCTATAACATAGAGAGGCGTCAAGCCCCTTCTTTTTCTACCTACGTATGCGAGCAAATCAGAAATTAGTGATTTTTTGTGCGGGTGCGACGGTTCGGGCAACTCCGGCGATCTGCTCGTAAGCAGAAAGCAATGCGCCGGCTGAGGCCTGCCAGGAAAACTTTTTTACCTGCTCGTATCCGCGCTGCCGCATCTTTTCTCGCAGCGAATGATCGAGCAGCACGCGTTCGAGCGCGCGCTTGATCTCAAAGATGTTTTCAGGATTGACGATCACGGCTGCGTTGCCGACGACTTCCGGAATTGAAGACGTGTTTGAGGTTAAAACCGGCGTGCCGTGTGCCATTGCCTCGAGCGGCGGTAGACCGAAGCCTTCATACAAAGATGGAAACACGAAGACCTTCGCCAGGTCGTAAAAGATGCGAAGCACTTCGATGGGGACGAATCCCATGAAGCGGACATCATTCTGCACGCCCCCACGTACTACTGTGCGCCGAAGATCCGGATGCTTCGAGAGCTCATCGCCGATGATGATGAGCTTCAAATCGGGATAGAACTCCTGCTTCACTAAGTCGGCCTTCAGCGCAGAAAAGGCTTCGATGATGCGAACAAGATTTTTGTGAGGGCTGATACGCCCGGCATAAAGAATGAATGGATATGTGACCTGATAGCGCTCAGCGAGGAATTGGCGGTCGGCGTCGGTGGAGTGGCCGGTAAGGAAGCGTTGATCGATGGCGTTATAAATGACTTCGATCTTGCCAGAATTGATTCCAAAGAGCTTCTCGATTTCGCTTTTAGTGAACTTCGAAACCGCAAAAATACGAGCAGCATGTTTTAGAACCCGACGTGTCATGTTGAAATGAATGAAGCGCTTGAAACCTGATCCACTGCGGGCGCGGTACATGTGCTCGAGAAGGTCATGCGCCGTGACCACATAGGGGCAGGGCAAGCGATTCGGAAGCCAAAAAAGATGCGGAATGTGGGTGATGTCGCATTTGAACCGCTTCACCACCGCTCGACATTGCAGTTCTCCGCGAAGAGTTTCGCCCGGAAATACTGAAACTGCTTTGAAATTTCCCGGGAGCTTACCGATTTCGTTGACCTTATCTGGGGGGCCGAGAAGGAAGTACTCGTTTTGCTGATCTAACTGTGCGAGCGCACGGACGATGTTCCGCGTGTACGTGCCGACGCCGAATTCGTTGATCCGGCGAATGTCTATCGCAATGCGCACAGGGTGATTGTATACACCGAGGGTATGGAGCGCACCGATTGATTCGTCTACAACATGTAGGCTTCAGTAGTTGCTGGCGAGATATTCTTGCCACGATTGAATACGGAAGCTGGCATCGCCGATTTCGATATGAATCAACAATTGCGCAACGATTAGCTGGTTTTGAAAGTCGAGGGTGGCCGACGTGTCGGGGTTCCCTATGAGCTGCAAGTTCCGGGAGATTTCATCGTTCTCCTGCTGGAGCGATTTAAGCTTGGCCTGCTGCACCGAAATACTGCTTTGCAGTTGCTGCTGAAGTATCTCCACGCTGCGCACGACGTCGCCGTCTTGCACTTTCTTCCACCCGGCGTAGTCCTCAGCCGCGTTGTCGAGGTGCCGGTCAATGGCACGGCTCGCAAAATTGTAGTTGATGGAAACAGCTCCGTATGGCTGGGCTCCTTGAGCGACGGGATTTACCTGCTGATGTATGCCAACTGAAAGAGCCACGTCCCAGTTATTTTGCCGGTTGAACCTGTCCAAGACCTTCTGTTCATCTTCTTCACGGTTTTGCTTTTCAGAAATCAGGTTCTTGAGAGGAGTTTCACTCAGAGAAGGCGTGTAAAGCACACTGATTTTGGACTGAGTATCGGCTCGATCAGCGTCCAGTTTTATCTTTGTAGTTTGTAGATTAAACAGCATCACACGAGTGGCAGTTTGCGCCTGGACCATTTGTCGCGTTTTATTCGTTAACGAATCGAGGGCGGCGGAAGCCTCGTCAATCAGCGCAAGCCGATGTTGCAGTGCATTTTTCTCCAGCAAAACCGGGGCGTACTGTACATTTTTCTGCGCTCCCAGCGTCGACTTATAAAGCTCGCAATTCTTTCGGGCGACCTCCATCGTAAGGCTTGCTTTCTTTACATTTGAAAGGCCCAGCGAGGCTCCGCCTATCACCTGCATGGGCAACCCGGTTTCGGGCTGGGTGGTGCCGATGAACCCAACCGGAGTTCGCAGCAAATCCCGCTGGGCGAAGGCTTGCTCCATCAAATAGGAGCAGTATTTCTGAGAATCGGCAGTCTCCCCGGCGAAGGCCAGTATCGAAGCGGATACAGGGAAGACCATTGCCAACTTCCAGAGATTCTCGAACATTTTTTCTCCTTCAGAAAAGCAGCGGCTTACGGCCAATAAAGATGGTCTTCGACTTTGCCGCTTCCGCGTACTCCAGATTCATTTGGATTAGATCGCCGCGAATCTGGGTCTTGAAGATAGGATGAGTAGCTTGCTCTTCGACCGGAAATATCTGCTTTACGGTACCCACCCGACGGCAGAGCAGCATGTTGAGGTAACAGTCGTAGATAGGTTTTCCGGGCGAAACACTGGCTTGATTGTCATAGGGCACGAAGGCGAAATACAGCGTCTGACCTCCGACGGTATTCAAGTAATACGGGCTTTGTTTTGCGGTCCGGATGGCCTGTCTTAAACGCTCGATCTGCTGCCGCTCTTCGTGGTCCTGTTTTTCTGCGACTCCGATCGCGATATCCAGTTGCGCTACTTCCGAGCGGAGTTCAGCCTGCTTTTCGAGAACGTCTAGCGTATTGGTTCCAGTTGTGGTCTTGTCCAGGACGCTGTCGGAGAGCATTATCTCGGCAATTCTGCTATCCGTATAGGCACTCTGGGCCTGGTTTAGCGCCGAGAGTTGCGTGGCCGCATCGCCTTTCGTGATCAGACCTGCAGCCAAATCTTTGTTGATGCTGGCCTCAACGCTCTTGAGCTGATCCAGTACTTTTTTCGTCTTTGCGTTGTCTGCGTTTTTTTGCTTTTCCAGATTAGACAGTTCAGGCCCGGTGGCGACGTTATGACTGTGTTCCCGCGCGATAGCCTCCTTCAGTTGAGGTTCGAGCTCGAGCAGAGCGGCGCGATGCTTGGTCATCTCCGCAATGCCGCTCTCTAGTTTGCCGGTGTCAACCTTTAGGTCTTCGATTGTCTGCTGGCTGGTCACCAGCTTTTCGCGGAAATCAAGGCTCTTTTCGTCCGTGGCGGAAATAATAATCGGCGCAGCCCACGAGCTATTTACCGCATAAAAACCCATCACGAATGCGTAAATCAGGATGCCCGCGAGTACAAGATAAAGGACGGTAAGCGCAAAGACGCGGTATAAGATCAATACTAGGTTGTAATGCAGCGATCGCTTCGGCGGAGGCTCTTTCCGTGCCGGTGGAGACGCGCTCGTTTCTGAAGCCGGCGCGCTAACCGTTGGTGTTGCCAATGGCCACCTCTTGTTGTTGCTTTGTCCGCGTGCCCCAGTCGGCGGAGTCCATGGTGCACAACGCCAGAGGAGTCAAAAACAAGCTGCTCACAAGTGACCATCCTACATAAGCTCCAAACGCGAGTGGATGGGCAACCGTTTCCTGCGTGCTGTATCTCTTGATGACCCACGTAAGAATTGCCCCTACGCCGAGTGCGCTTACCAGAGGGATTGGTCCTGTCCACGCGAGCGGGTTGGAAGTAAGCATGGTGATTGCTACGAGCAGCCCTACTAATGCGCCCAGCGGAGTCAGAACGAGCGTGAAGACGGTGTTCGGGTGCAGCTTCCAAACATGCTGCGGCAGAGTTTTCAAAGTGAAAAAGAAATCACGCACGATGCTGCGCCGCCAACGCAATTGCTGTTTGAATAAGACGGACAAGTTGTTCGGGACGGTCGTCCAACACAGCGCGTCGTTATTGATGTAAGTCCCATAGCCGCGCAACAGCGTTTGATGTGTGAGGAAGCGGTCTTCGCCCTGGTTTACCGGAATGCCGAACCAGTTGCGCGCGCGTATCGCTGGCTCGATTTCAAGCAGCAGTTCGCGGCGAATGGCAAACAGGCATCCGCTGATGCAGCACACGGAGCGCGTCCAGTTTTCGGGAATCTTATACATTTGGAACGCGGCATAGTAGATCACCGTCTGAATAGCGGTGATGACATTTTCATTCGGATTGCGAACGCCGACTCTTCCACCTACAGAGCCAATTCCGGGCTCCGCGAAGCAGGCGGTCAGTTCGCGAATTGCGTCCGGATGAAAAATGCAATCGGAGTCGATGGAGATGATTACTTCCGCCTCCGAAAGCTGCAAGGCGTTGCAAACCGAGCGTGCCTTACCGCTGTTAACTTCATTTCTTCCAACTCGAATACGGATATTGGTGAAGTCGCGCTGCGCTTTGAGGAGCCATTCGTAGCTGTCGTCAACCGAACAGTCATCCTGCGCGATTACTTCGAATTTGCGGCTTGGATAGTTGCTTCGAGTAATGCTCTCGATTGTCTGGTAGACGGTTTTGCCCTCGTTAAAGCAGGGCATCAGCACGCTGACGGTTGGCTCGTAAGTGTAATCCTTCTTCGCCCTGGCGCTCGGGAAAGCAAACTTCAGGATTATTCCCATGACATACTTCACCACAGAGATCAAAAGGCAAAGCGCCAGGATGAGCCAGAGAAGAATCGGGGCCATTATTGGCTACGCCTCGCATCGCATTGAAGCGCTCTAAAGCTGCACAATATCGTATCGCGAGAGGATTAGGAATTAATGGAAAGGGCAACAGGCTCCGAACAAACATCTACCGTCGAACCAAGAGAGTTGCGCGCGTATGTGCCCATGCCCAATTCGTTGAGCCGGCAAATATTGATCGCGACGCGCACGAAAAGATTTTAATGGATGAAAACTAGGGCACACTGCAGAAGTTGGAGTTATTGAAACATGTAAACAGTAGTGCTCTCTACTTCGACAGGACGATCAAGGATCAAAAAGGGATGAAACCGGATTCTTTTCACTTCATCTTCGACGGGCTTGCGAAGCTCTTCTGGTCCATCAATCGCATGAGCGCCAGTTACACGCCCTTCCTTGTCGACCGCAAACCTGACACTTACTTTGCCGTGTAGGCCTCTAGGAATGTTCCTAGGAAATTGCCATTGCTGACCTGGGTCCCGTCTCAACATCCCGGATGGCACAGTTACAATCCCAGTCAAAGGCCCAGGACTTCCTGCAGGCGGCAAAAAAAGCGATCCATCTGGCTGCTGAAGACTCTCAACCTTTGCCAAGTGGATTTTCAAGAATGGCTTCGAGGCGTGCATAACTTCTACATCGCGTCCGATATAGCGACCTTTGAATTGAATAATGCTGTTGTAGACGGTTTCGTTCCATCCCTGTCCTCGGGTGTAACGGAGAAGAGTGGTTCCGGGCTCGAAACAAAACTTGGGTAGCCCATTCGGTGAAAGAATTCGTCCGTTACGCAGTGCTATACAAGGCAGTGTCGTCTTGCCAATGGTCCAATCAAGTTTGTCGGGGCTAAAGTCCGATAACTCGGACACATCATATAACGGTGACAAGATTTCCCTCATCGCCTGCAGCGTGGTCTGGGAAGGCCAGTTCTGGTCACCCGCACGATACAAATCGGTTCCATTCGCAACTTCGACCTGAGAGAACTCATCCGTCTTTATAATCTTCCGATACTTCTTGGGGCTGACATAGAACTCTTCAATTGTTCCGCTGTGAACATTATCGCCGTCTTCATCGAATTCGTCATAGGAAACTTCAACGTGCCATGGAACTTGAGGCTGCATGTCCATGCCATTTGCGGCGACTAGATCGCCTAGAATTTTCGCCGCCTCGGGAGACTTGGGTACTGGACCAGATGGATTCAGGGAGATTCGTACGCCTTCCCTGGAGGTCGAGGGTGGGACGTGAACTTCCCCAGGGTGCTCTGCCTGGGGCATCGCAAAGGCGGACAGACAAAACAGTCCAAACAGACCACATAGCGCGACTCTCATCGCTCCCCCTCTATGCCCGAACCTCCGCGCTTACTCGTTCCCTCCGCTCCGCATATAGCGGGAAGGCATTCGCCAACCCCAGCACTTGGCGCCGGACGCGACTGAGAACGGAAGAGTCGCTGCGATTATTCAGCGCTTCGGCGATCCACTGGCCGACCTGACGCATTTCGCGCTCTTTCATTCCCCGGGTTGTCAGCGCAGGCGTGCCGATGCGAATGCCGCTGGGCTTGAGCGGAGGATTCGTATCAAAAGGAATCGCGTTTTTATTCACAGTAATTCCCGCTTCGCCCAAAGCTTTCTCGGCTTCGCTGCCAAACATTCCTTTCGAGAACACATCGATCAGCATCAGGTGCGTGTCTGTTCCGCCGGAAATGATGCGGAATCCTTCCGCGGCCAAGGTTTCTGCGAGTACCTTTGCGTTCGCGACAATCTGTCGCGCGTAGTCGCGGAACTCAGGCTGTAGCGCCTCGCCGAAACAGACCGCTTTCGCTGCAATGATGTGCACGAGCGGCCCGCCCTGCATTCCAGGGAAAACAACTTTATCGATCGCGGCGCCGAATTCCTGTTTCGAAAGGATCATGCCCGCACGAGGGCCGCGCAAAGTCTTGTGGGTAGTTGAAGTAACGATGTGCGCGTGCGGAACCGGCGAAGGATGCACGCCCCCGGCGACCAATCCGGCAAAATGCGCCATATCGACGAGGTAGAGCGCGCCAACCGTATCGGCAATTTGCCGCATGCGCGCGAAATTGATAATTCGCGGATAGGCGCTGCCGCCGCCGATGATCAACTTCGGCCGTTCCCGTTCAGCGATTTTTTCGAGATCGTCGTAATCGATCGTCTCAGTTTCTTTCGTGACCCCGTAAGGAATGGTCTTGTAGGTCTTACCGGAAAAGTTCAGATGATGGCCATGCGTGAGGTGCCCGCCATGCGCAAGGTTCAGTCCAAGAATAGTGTCGCCTGGCTGCAGCACCGCCGCGTATGCTTCCATGTTGGCCGATGAACCCGAGTGCGGCTGCACGTTGGCATGTTCGGCGCCGAAGAGTTGTTTCGCACGATCCCGCGCGAGGTTCTCGACAACGTCGGCGTACTCGCAGCCACCGTAATAGCGCTTCCCGGGATAGCCTTCGGCGTACTTATTGGTGAACACCGAGCCCGCCGCTTCAAGCACGGCCTCGCTGACGAAGTTTTCCGAGGCGATCAGTTCCAGGCCTTCGTGCTGACGGCGAGTTTCATTGTCAATTGCTGCTGCAACTTCGGGGGCAACATCGCTGAGGGGCCGGTTCATGGAAGGAGTTTTCATCTGCACTATCCTAAACTGCGAACTTGTGGATCGCCAGAGCTGTTGGATCAGGCAGCGGAACGTCCCGCGCGCGTCTGCGTCTTCGCGGGCGCGTCATACTGATCTAATACCCGGCCGGGAAGAATCTCGCGCAAGGCCCAATCGATCCGGCTCACCGAATCTTGTATTTCCTTCAATTGTTCGGCGTGGCCGTGAACATAAGCCGAATCGACGATTACCTGTAAGGCATTTCGCACATGGTGGTTCATCATCTCAATCGTCTTCAGTTTCTCGCTGAGATATTTCGAACGGGCATACTCGTGCCGATAGATAAGCAAGCCTGCGATCACCGCACCCGATAAATCATCCAGCACGCGTTGAGATTCCCGTAGACCGTAGTAAATGGAGAGTTGGTCGGCAACTACCAGGAAAATCAGAACAAGCAGGCCGAAGCCAATTGCTCTTAGCTCAGGATGGAAAAATGACTTGCTGCTTCGCGCTGAATCCACGAGTCGATTCATGTGCACTCCATTGTGTCGCAGCCCGAACGCAGGGCAAGTGACGAGCGAGCGGCCCGGATCGGTGAAAATGACAGCTCTGGAAACAGTATAACGACTGCCCCCATGGTAGATCTCAATGGCTTGGACCAACCATGCCTGCCTGCACTAATCACGATTACTAGTTGCTAATTGCTTGAACGTCTTTCCGAGGAAAGAGGCCAAATAATAACCGTCCAGATATTTGTACGGCGTTTCTCCCGTCGAATAATGCCCACAAGGGAGCACCAGCACCTTATGATCGAGTTTATGCTTCTCGAATTGCGCAACCACTTCCCGGGAAAATTCGGGCAGAAAAGTCAGATCATATTTTGCGTAAATAACTAGCGATTTTTTCGGCCAGCGAGCAAACTGCTTGAAGTATGACATAGGACTGATCGCGGCCCAAAGCCCACGCAGTCTCTCAAGGTCAATACCGGCCTCAAGGCCCTCCCGAATGTGCCGCGTCGATTGGCCATGCCAAACGACATCAGCAAAATACGTGGACGCATGATTGAATGCCGCAACTTTAATTCGTGGATCATGCGCAGCGGCAAGGAACGCATAACACGATCCAAGGCTGGTGCCGAGGATCCCCAAGCGCGAATAGCCCTGCTGCTCCAGCCAGTCGAAGCAACATCGAACATCGATAACACCCTGGCGGCAAGCGTCAAGTGTCCGTCCGATGTTCGCGGAAACCGCGTAATCGGCGCGGCGAGTTTCGGCAGGACGACGTATGTCGTGATAGGGCATGCTCAGCCGCAGAACCGAAATACCGAGCCGATTCAGGATGCGGCACAACGACGAGTACCCAAGCGCGTCGGAGTTCCAGTGCGGAAGCAACACGACCGCGCTGCACCCCTGCGCAGGGAACCACCGAGCGTTCGCTAAATTGTTTTCAGGATATGGCGTCCCCACTGGCGACGTAAAGCGCAAGAATTCGGCGTACTTGCCGCGAAGCTTATTCTCAAGAACCGGATCAGGAATTTCACGGGTGCTGAAGACCTGAATTTCACGCCTTTCCAGACGGAAGTCTGTCGGCGTCCTGTAGCTAAAGAATTCATCGCTCGAAGTTACTGCTCGCCGGTTGTACTCGCGAAGGTATTGCTCGCGCTCTGTGTCGGCCTGTGCCGGCAAGAATCCGTTGCGGCACGGCCATTGTTGCGACCATTCGATTCCCCACTCAAGCGGTCGCACGACGCGATTGTTATCCACGGATGTGAGCCGGGTTTCCCAGTTGTACATCCAGCGGGCGTAGAGTGAAGGCATTACCGTTAGAATAGCAACCCGAGCGCCATCTCTGCAGTGATGAACGCCAATCGGTAAGGTATGAGCACCCAGATGCTATACTCGCGGCCCGGAGCGTTCACTCATGTTGGGCAGCGTCACCCCATTTTTCATTGTTGATGATCTCGCAAAGACGCTAGAGTTCTACCAATCCCGACTGTTGTTCAATGTGCTTTCTAAAGGAGGAGACGAGAGCGGAGACTTTTGGGCAATGGTCGGGCGCGACCGGGTCATGCTCATGTTCAAGAGCATCACCCCTGATATCCATCCGCAACCGAATCACTCACGCCATGAATGGGCACGCTGGGATGCTTACATCTTCACGACCGATCCGGATTCTTTGTACAGCGAGTTTCGCGCCAAGGACGTTCCAATACATCGAGAACTGGCCAATACGAATGACGGACTGAGGGCTTTCGAGATCAGAGACAACAATGGATACGTGCTGTGTTTTGGCCGTCCGCTCAAAGGCTAGATGCCTTCGCGCCTGCAAGTCTCTTAAGGGTGGTATTTCCTCGGCACTCTCTTCGAAATTGCACACAGAATTTCGTAAGGAATCGTATGGGCGAGTTCTGCATGCTCACGCGCATCCACGGTGAGACCATCTTGCGAGCCGAGCAAAATTACTTCGTCTGCGACTTCGACCCCGGGAATCCCGGTGACATCGGCGGTCGTAAGATCCATCGAGATTCTTCCCACAATGGGTGCATAGTGCTCACGCACAATGACGCGGCCCTTTGAAGAAAGCTCGCGGTTCAGTCCATCGGCGTACCCTACGGGCAGAATTGCGATTCGGGTCGGAGCTTTGGTCACGAATGTGCCGCCGTATCCGACCGCCTGACCGGCAGGCATATCGCGCAGAGACAGGATTTGCGTCTTCCATGTTAGTACCGGTGTGACTGCAAGCCTGAGAGCGCGGCCGCTCACCGTTCTTCCCGCGCGCTCAAAAGGAAGATGGTATCCGTACAGCGCCAATCCTGGGCGCACCATTGAATGCCAACTCTCGTGGTGCGAAATCACGGCTGAGGTATTTGCGCTATGGACAACCGGCGGATCGAATCCGTGCTCGCGAAGCGTGAGACGCGCGCGCTCGAATAACTTCAACTGGTCGGCAACAGAGGGCGCGTCGAGCACTTCCGAAGATGCGATATGAGTAGAAAATCCTTCGAGCTTCAAGTGGGACGAGGATTTGAGGACAGCGCAGATTCGCGGCAGGTCTTGAGGAGCCGCGCCGAGGCGCCCCATGCCAGTATCGACTTTGAGGTGAATGGCATGCTGAGAAACGCCAAGCCGCGCCGAGGCCCGATCGAGCAATTCGATCTGCCCTACCTCCCAAACCGTGGGAGTAAGGCGTAAACGAATGATTTCTTCTTCTTCGCCGCGCCAAAAACCAGTCATTAGAAGAATTCGCGTTATGATGCCCTCTTCACGAAGAGGAATTGCTTCGTCGAGAGATGTCACTCCCAGCCAGGTCGCACCTTCCTGCTCGAGCGCTGCGGCACATTCGACGGCGCCATGACCATAGGCGTCCGCCTTCACGACTGCGCACACGTTCACGCCGCGCCCTAGATATTGCGTAAGAGCCCGGTAGTTTTGTTTGAGCGTAGAGAGCGAAACTTCCGCCCAGGTTGGGCGAGTTGCGGCGCGCTTCGCGATTTCAATCGTGGCCACTTTCGCGATTATAGTTGCCGGACTTGGAGGAGACAGGTTACCGGGGTGCTACGGGAGCAATCAGCCGTCAACCGAAATAGTTAGTACCAGTCCGAACCGCTTCGGCAATGAGGAATCGGTTGTTCATAACGCAAAACCAGATTCCTCGGATCTTAAGATCCTCGGAATGACAGCAGATCGTATTTGTTTCGCGGGTGCTGAATGCTGACTGCTGAGTGCTGCTGACTGCTCCCTTCATCTATGGATTACGAAATTAACTGTGATCTCCGTCTCCACTTCGACCGGTTCGTGGTTCAGGTAATACGGACGGTAGCGCCATTGCCGCACAGCCTCGAGGGCGGCGTGCACGAGCAACGGATGTCCGCTCACCACCTGCGCTCGTTCGATGAAACCCTCACGGCTTATCCAAGCCTGTATGATCACCGAGCCTTCAATATGAAGTTGCTGGGCAACTGCTGGATATTGCGGCTCGACTTTGTGAATCAGGTTTCCTTCCATCATCACCGAGGTGCGAACGTTTCGTGGTTGCGTTGCGACCACCGGCACCGTGGGCGGATAGCCGTTGAGAATCGAGCTTGGAAGTCCGCCGCGATCGCCAATTCCGACGACGCCGATGTTGGGTGGTGAACTTTCTGCGGTGTCGTTTGAATCCGTAATTGGTCCTCTGATCGAAGAACTGTAATTGTGAACGATGATCGGCTGGGTTACTGGAGCTCCTCCTCCGTGCGCGATTTCGCCGGTGGGATGGAAAGGGGCTGCCTCACTAATGATGGGCAGTAACACCGGATGAGGTACGGCTGGCAACGGCTCCATGCGGAGCAAAGGATAAACAAATGCGGTCGCGACCATCGCCGCTTGCAAGCTAAAGGAGACCAGCGGAACCCAGCGGCGAACAGGAATTCCGTGAGCTACAGCTAGATCGGAAAACATGATGTCTTCTCCCGGCGGCACACCTTTCTGGCATACCGCTGCTGAGAGTAAAGACACCGGAGAACACAGGCCTGCGGCATCAATCCCAAAGACAAAAAGACCGCGATCTCTCGCGGTCTTCGGAACAAAATGCGATTTCGCGGTGTCGGCTTACTTCGGGGGTGAGCCGGCAGGTTTAGACGGTGTGGTTGACCTCGGTGCGGTATTCAGACCGCCTGAAGGCCTGGAAGAACCGGTCGAGCCGCTAGGCTTCGCAGGAGCCGCAACGCCTGATTGGACGTTGTAGGCTTCGACGATGGCTTTGGTTATATCCACCGATGGCGAGTTCCAAACAACCTGACCCTGCGGCCACGGATTGGATGTATCGACAATGATGCCCACGCCGTTCTCTTGGGCATATTTCAGAATAATCGGCGCCATCTTCTGCAAAATGCGCTGACCAATCTCATTCTGCTGGCTCTGGAAATCCTCGCGCGCGTCCTGCGCCTCGCGATCCAGTTCCTTCTGTTTCTGATCGACCTGGCGCTGTAAATCGGCCTTCGATTCATCGTTCAGGCTGGCGCTTTGCGTATTGAGCTTCTTTTTGAGCGCGTCGAGTTCGTCGTTCTTGCCCTTAAGCTCGGTGCTCTTGGGCTCGAACTTTTTCTGCAAAGCACTAAGGTCGCGCTGTCCTTCGTTGCTGGCGAAGATTGCGCCTTCAATATTGATGGCGGCAATCTTTGATGCGCCGGCATTGCTGGCCATCGCCGGAGGATCGGCTGCGGTTCCGGGAGCCGCGGGTAAGGTTGAAGAGGACGCACCGCCGGCCTGGGCGAAAGCCATCGCGGAAGCCAAAATGACCGCGGGCGCTATGGAAAATACAAACTTGGGTTTCATGGGATTTGCTCTGACTCCTTGGACTACTGCGGATATTTTTGAACTTGATTTCTTCAATTTGAATCTCACAATGGATTGCTATGACGTGTTTTGCGCCACACTCGCGCAAGTCCAATGCAAACTTCGGTAGGGCAGACCAGTCTTAAAGCTTGAATTCGGGTGATCTTCAATTCGGATTACAGCTCGAATATCCGGCTCGCATCCAGATTGCGGGCAATAACCGCTGCCCATGACCGGCCACTCTGGTGTGGATGCGCCCATTATAGAAATAGCTGCTCCTTAGCGTCAAACTAGAAGGTGGTTCCCACGGTGAAGCGGAAAGTTTTTCTCGGTTCGCGAAGCTGGTAGCGGGTAGCAAAGGTGTTCCGCGCCTGCAAAAACGTATAATCGCCCGCCGGCGTGGGTGGGAACATGTCGCGCGTGACCTGGGATGGTGAATTGGCAACCTCATTCAAACGTACAGGGTTGTAAGCCCAATAAATTCTGAAAGGCGCATTCACCACAGGCAGGAACACCTGCAATTCGAGTCCAGTCGAGGCACGCGGCTGCCAGTTTGAACTGCTCAAAATGGGGAGATTCTGGCTAAATCCAATACTCGTGGTGTTGACGCAATTCAAGGTGATCGGATCTTCGGCTGGACAACCGAATTGCGTCTGATTCAAACTCGCGAACTGCTGGTCGTTAATCCTTAACTGTGATCGACGGAGAATCGGATCGAAACCTAAGTCGAAGAAGGGCGCGATCGCCACCGGGCCGGCAATAACAAAACGGTATTCGGCGTTGGCGATCAAGCTCAGGTCGCCGCCAGGAAAGGTGATCTGCTGGAATGGAATCTGTATCGTGTACGGCCCACGAGCAGGATTGTTCGGGTCTTTGGGCACGATTGATCCGTCAGGATTGCGCAGGTCGATCGTGGTAGCAGTTGGAATGTACGCAACCGGCGATACCGAACGAATATCGAACCCACGCAAATCGTTTTCTCCGCCGTCGTAGAAACGCTGGAATGGCGGCGCAACCAAGCCTCCGTACCCGGTCATGAATGAGGCAAGGGCGTGCAGGTCAATCGAGTTGCGCCGCTTCTGCATAGGAATGTAGTGCTTCCATTCCGCGATTGGACGAATGGTGCGGACCGTGCCACCGAGGCCCGAAAACTCGGTTCCTAAGAAGTAATACGTGCCGGAGTGCGGATAGAGCGCCGCATCCGTCTTGTTTTCCATGAAATTCAGCAGAAGCTTGCTGGTAATGATGCCGTTCAGTGCGCTGGGCCCGCTGAGCCCGCTGAAATCCAGATAGCTGAAGAGTTGTTTGGAAGCGTTGGTGGTTGCAACCAGTGACGACACGTCAAACGAATACGTTGCGCCGATCCTCTTAAACGAGCGATGCAACGGATGCGACGCAGTCAACGTGAATCCCTGGCTCGATTGCGTATAGTTTTGCAAGCTTTGCAATTCGGCTTGAGAAAGGGCCAGACTTTGGCCAGTCAGCAAAGCGCTTTCGCGCGCCTCATCGTAAATCAGCTTTTGGCCATACACACTGAACCCGACGGTAACGTCGCGATCCATGAAGTACGGCTCGGTAAAGCCGAACATGACATTGCGTTGCAGGGTACCGACGTTGGCCTGAACCGTAAGCGTTTCCCCAAGTCCGAGAAAGTTGTTGGTCGTATAGCTAAGACCTATAAACGACCCTGCCAGCCCGCTGACACCCCCTGACAGGCCGATCTGGTTCTTGCCTCTTTCTTTGACTTTCAGCGTGAGATCGACCAAGCCATCCTTTTCGTCAAGGTGACGATCGGTGACGTTCGGGTCATCCGGCTTCAATTGCTCAAAAAATCCGAGTTGGTTTAAACGCTGCAAACTTAACTTCCAGAGCTGTTCGTTGTAGACCTGCCCCTCTTCGAGCATCAATTCGCGACGGATTACTTTGTCACGAGTCGTGGTATTTCCCTGGAATTCAATGCGGCGGACGGAGAACTGCTTACCCTCATCAACATCGATATCGAAATACACCATTTTCTTGTCTTCGTCGATTCGGGGTGTGGGAATCGAAGTGAAGTTGATATATCCCTGAGTTCCATAAGCGTTCTTCAGGTTTTCGAGCCCTTTGGCGATCTTCTCGCGGTCGTAAATGTCGCCGTCCTTAATCGCGAACTGCGCACGCAGGGCTGCGGTGTTCGTAATCGCCTTGTTTCCTTTGAATGTAATTCCGCCGAGCTTATATCGGTCCCCTTCCTCGATGGGAACGGTGATGTCCATCGATTTGCCCGGGCCGGGACGAATCAGCGGGAAATGAAAGTCCTTGTGACCAGTGTCACGAATTTTTGTTTGGACATCACCCACATTGCCCTTGAAGAAGCCGCGATTCTGCAGCGCCTCGCGGACGAGTTCCATATCGTCATCAAGTTTGGTAGCGTCGTAAGTTTTTGCGAACAGGCTCTCGAGGAAGATGGAGTGGGGAATACCAATTGGCTTCAGGAAGTGCATTGCCGAGCGCAGGTCTCGGCTCTTAACATTCTTATTGCCAACAAATGTGATTCGGCCCACCTTAACTTTTGGCCCTTCACGCACAACGAACGTGACTCCGACGGCAGCTGGCGGAATCGGACGGACTTCAGTCCGCACGGTTGCGAATTGGTGCCCGTGTTCGGCCTCCAACTGCTTAATGACAACCTCGGCCTTTTTGACTTTGGTGGGATCGTATTGCGATTCAGGTGACAACGTAACTTTGGCTTCTTTAAAGCGATCGAGGATGTCGCTTTTGGTAATCGCGCTGATGCCCAGATAGTTGATCTCGCGTACCCGAGGCTTTTCTTTCACATAAATGTGCAGGATCCAGCCCTTAGGGGTCGCCTCGCGCTCGAACCGGATGTCCTCGAAGTAGTTCGTATTCCAAAGCGAGTTGAAGTCGCGCTCGATCGCGGCCTGATCGTAAACATCGCCAATTCGAGTGAAAATGTGGGCCTTAATGGTATCGGCAGGTATAGAGCGATTACCGTGAACGCGAATGTCGACGATCACGTCAGGTTGCTGCTGCGCAAACAGACATGGCGCGAACGCCACGACCAGCAAGAGACACGCCGTATTGAGAGCGAGAAGTTTCAAGGAAGTCTTACGAATTGAAAGACATACGCGGACAAACGAGTGTTCTCGCGGAAGCCGGCAGCCACTTCTCCCCAAAGTCGCAGGGCTCTCCTGATGAATGCGAAGAATCAGCACTTACCTCAAATCAGTGGAGTTAATGGAAAACCGCAATTATACGGTAGAGCCGTGGAGAGCGTCCAAAATCAACCCTTTGGATTCTCCTGAATCCAACTGCAATTTAGGCTCGGGCTGAATCCTGAAAAAGCTCCACCTCAACCAAGACGGAATAAAACGTAGCAGAGTTGCCCATGTCGCTCAGTTTTTCCGAAGTGAGGACATTGATATTCTTGCTGCCGGGTGTAAGTTTTGCCCAGTTCAGCTTGGCGGCGACCACTCCGGGCGGCACTTTGCCGTCAACCCGTGCTTTCAGTTGAATTTCTCCGCGGCGATTGAATACGCGAACCGTGTCACCATCGCGAATGCCCCGAGGCTCCGCATCGGGCCGGCTGATTTCAAGCAGATCCGTTTCTTCCATGGCTCGGACACTCTTCAAGTTTGTGAAAGTCGAATTCAGAAAGTTGTCGGCTTTGCGGGCGAGCAGTTCCAACGGAAATTCGGTTGCGGCTGCGGCATGCCGGGATTCATCAGGCGGAATGAATGTCGCGACCGGGTCGAGGCCCTCTGCTTTGAGCGCTTCGCTGTAAAGTTCTGCTTTGCCGCTTGCCGTGCGAAAATTTCCTTCCGCATAAGGAAGAAATGGCTTTGAAAAGCCACTTCCATTTCCCTCGAAGTTCAAACGAATGTGCCCTTCCCTTTCCAGACGCCCACGACTCATGTCTTTCAGCCAGGGATTCGGTGCCTGCAGAGCCAGGTCGATCATGTCGTCAACTGACTCGCGGAAGCAATCGTCTTCAAATCCCATGCGAAGGGCCAGTCCCCGGAAAAATTCGACATTAGGTTTGCACTCGCCGAGCGGCTCGATCGCCTGGTTGGACATTTGCAGGTAGTAGTGGCCGTAGGAGTCCTGCAGGTCTTTGTGCTCGAAAAACGTCGTCGCTGGAAGAACGATATCGGCATAGTCGGTCGTATCGGTGAAAAACTGCTCGTGCACGACCGTGAAGAGGTCATGCCGGAGCAATCCCCGAACCACTTCGTTGTGATTCGGGCAAACCGCCGCCGGGTTTGAGCCATAAACTAAAAGCGCCTGTACCGGTGGGTCCTTCACTTCATTTAGAACCTTGCCCAATTCGACCATGTTCAGTGTGCGCGCCGGGCGGCCAATAGACTTCTGCATGAAATCGGTCCGCCTGAGTGCGGCAGTGTTCAGCCCGAATGCGCCACTGGTCGATAGTTGAAAGCCGCCGCCTAGCTCCTTCCAGGATCCGATCACGATCGGCAACATAGAAATCGTGCGCGAAGACATACCACCATTCTGGGAACGTTGCACGCCGTAGTTCATACGAATTATCGAAGGACGCGTGGTGGCATATTCGCGCGCAAGCTTTCGAATGTCAGCAGCCGATATTCCGGTCCATTGCGTGACCCTTTCCGGCGGATACTCCTGTACCTTTGCCCGAAGCTGATCGAACCCGACCGTATAGCGGGTAACGTAATCTGCATCATGCAGATTTTCATTGATGATGACGTTCATCATCGCGAGCGCGAGAGCGCCATCGGTACCAGGATTGATTTGTATGTACCAGTCGGCGCAAGCAGCCGTTCGCGTTCGATAGGGATCAATTACAACCAGCTTGGCGCCATTACGGCGCGCCTCTTCGATGAATGGCCACAAATGTACATTGTTGCCATGAATGTTTGCCGCCCAGGCAATGATGTATTTGGACTCACGAAACTGTTCGGGCTCGCCACTCATGAGCACACCGTAAACTGACTTGAATCCGGCTTCACCCGCATCGGAGCAAATTTTTCTGTCCAACTGTGAGGCGCCCAATCGATGGAAGAAGCGGCGGTCCATCGAGCCACTATTCAACTTCCCCAGAGTTCCGCCATAAGAATATGGAAGGATGGCTTCACTGCCGAACTCAGCGATGATGCCCTTAAACCGCGTGGTGATTTCGTCGAGGGCTTCATCCCAGGTGATGCGCTGAAAGCTAGTTTGCGTGGCGCGGCCCCTCTTGTCCTCCGCTGGACCTTTGGCAGTAACTCGCCGCATGGGGTATAACACCCGGTCTGGCGAGTAGACCCTATCTAAATATTTGGAGACTTTCGCACATAGAAACCCGCGCGTGAAAGGATGCGCAGGATCGCCCTGAATCTTGGTCGCTCTCCCGTCCTCGACAGTGATCAGGACCCCGCAGGCATCGGGGCAGTCGTGCGGGCAAGCAGCATGGACCACCTTCTTCATCAGTTTTGATTATATTGGGACGCCTGACGTAAGAGACGCACAAATCCGGCGTCGAGAAAGACAAATGCCAAGCCTGGGACTGCCGTTGTTGCATTAACTGGGCATCCGCATGCCCGCCAACTTGCGCATCATGTTTCCTTTGCCCATCTGCTTGAACATCTTTCGCATTTGAGCATACTGGCGCAGAAGATTATTGACTTCTTGCACGGAAGTTCCTGATCCGCGGGCGATGCGCTTTCGTCGGCTGCCGTTGATTACATCGTGATGTGTGCGCTCGTGCGCTGTCATCGAATTGATGATGGCTTCAACGTGAGCAAATTGTTTTTCGTCGATTTTGTCGGCGTGCTTCTGCAACCCTGCGAATGGGCCGATGCTTGGCAACATCCCGATCAGGTTCTGAATTGATCCCATTTTCTTGACTTGACGCAATTGATCGCGGAAATCTTCGAGAGAGAAACCATCGCCGGAAAGCGCTCGGGCGGCGATGTCCTGAGCCTTCTTTTTGTCGACCGTCTGCTCCGCTCGCTCGATCAGCGAAAGAATGTCGCCCATGCCGAGGATGCGTGAAACGATGCGGTCAGGGTGAAACGGCTCGAGGGCATCATATTTCTCGCCCACGCCGATGAACTTGATAGGCGCGCCGGTAACCTGACGGATCGAAAGCGCTGCTCCGCCGCGCGCATCGCCGTCCATCTTTGTGAGAACGACGCCGGTGAGCGAAAGCTTCTTGTGAAATTCATCTGCGGATTTGACGGCGTCCTGACCCGTCATTGCGTCCGCGACGAACAAAATTTCCGATGGGTTCAGCAGCCGTTTGAGCGACTGCATTTCCTCCATGAGCTGATCATCAATGTGAAGGCGGCCAGCGGTGTCGACGATGAGCACGTCGCAGCCGGAGTTCACGGATTCCCGCCGCGCTTCTTTGGCGAGGCGTTCGACGGTCGGTGTGTTTGCTTCGCCGACTTCGCCCTGATAAATTTGCGCCTTGATCGCCTGCGCCACAACTTTCAGCTGCTCGCGAGCCGCGGGGCGATAAACGTCGACTGAAACCAGCAGCGGACGATGTCCGCCATTTTTGAACCAGTGCGCAAGCTTTCCGGAAGTGGTTGTTTTACCGGAACCTTGCAGTCCGGCCATGAGCACGACAGTCGGTGGCTGCGAAGCAAACTTTACTCGCGCGGTATCTTTGCCGAGAACCTCGACGAGCTCGTCGCGAACGATCTTGATGACCTGCTCGCCGGGCGAAAGGGATGCCATCACCTGCTGGCCGACGGATTTCGCCTGCACCTGGTCGATGAACTGCTTTACCACTTTGAAATTGACGTCGGCTTCGAGAAGGGCCAGCCGCAGCTCGCGCAGCGTCTCCTGCATGTTCTCTTCGTCGAGAACAGCTTGCCCGCGCAGGGATTTGAAGGTTCGTTGAAGGCGTTCCTGAAGGTTCTCAAACATGTCTGAATGGCTATTTTAACAGTGTAATGGCGGGATACAGGTCGGGAGAGGCCTTTGTCGAACCTACTCAGTTCGGCGGCAAGCCATCTAAGTCATCGGTGAACAAAGGGGTAAAGCGGAGTTCCGAGGCATCCCGCATCAGGATTCGCCCGCGCAGCGAAGCGGTACACATCAGCCGCGGACGTACGGCTCTTGGCATGGATCTTCAGGGGGCGATTCATCCGAAGAGTTCGCGCGAAGGTCTTTTTGTTCACCAGACCCGGGTGCTCTCACGCTATCGATGGCTGATGAATGGGAAAGAGCCAAGCCTGAGCACACAGTCGGCAGTGGAGCAACATAGCTGGCTTGCCTATTACTTCCAGGCTCCGCCCAATTGCAAGCAGACACCAACAAAAGATTGCAATCCCTTGCAGCAAACGATTGAGCTGAGAATCGCTCGCGTCGTCGGTGAAGGAATGCATGAAGATGTCGAGGTAATCAACCACACTCAGATCGCCACCACGATCACTCTGTCGCTCGAAGTGGAGAGCGACTTTGTCGCCAGGGACGAAATCGAGAATGGACGCAAGCAGAAGGGCAAGCTGAAGCGACACTGGGAGAAAACGGACAACCGGGAGTGGCGTTGGGATTTCCAATACTCCTGCGAACACCGCTATAACCACCAGGGCAATCGCGGAGTCGCGCGACTGCAACGTGGCATTACGCTACAGCTTTGCGCGGACTCTGAAGCCATTCATTCCGGAAAGAAGATTTCATTCCGCATTCAATTGAAGCCGCACCAGGCGTGGAAAGCTTGCCTGATCTGGCAGGCGCAGGTCGATGGGAAGCTGCTTCCGGTCGAGCACAATTGCAACGCACTCACATCGTCCGAGGGCGAGTACTCGCGGCAGACGTTATCGTTTCTCAGGCAGGCGACTCTCGTCCGCACGCCGGCAGCGGCGGACCTTTCCGCAGCGGTTCAACGGGTGCTCGACCGGTCGCGGCTCGATTTGGCGGGGCTGCGGCTCTTCGATCTTGACGAGGGCGATCACAACTGGAAGCTCGCTGCCGGCGTTCCGACCTACATGGGAATTTTCAGCCGCGACATGCTCGCCGCAGCGTGGCAAGCCTCGATGTTGAGCACAGACATGGGATGGGGCGCACTCACGCTGCTTGCGAAGTTGCAGGCCAAACAAACGAATGACTGGCGCGACGAACAGCCGGGGAGAATTGCGCATGAGTCGCACACCGATCCGTTGGCGGTGCTCAACTTCAATCCGCGGGCTCTTTATTTCGGTACTGCGAACGCAGTGTTTTTGTATCCGATTCTCGCAAGCACGGTCTGGCATTGGACCGGCGATAAGGATAGGATTCGTCCGCTGATCAAGCCTGCGCTCGACGCGCTGGCTTGGGCGGACAAGTACAGCCTGCGCAAGAATGGCTTCTACAAATATCAGACACGCTCGAACCAGGGAATGAAAAACCAGGGGTGGAAGGACTCCTCGGACGCAATCGTTTATCCGGATGGCTCACAGGTGGAAGATCCGCTGGGGACCTGCGAGATGCAGGCGTTTGCATACGCCGCCAAGCTCCACTTTTCTGAACTTCTGTGGTGGATGGACGAAGTGGAACAAGCACGAAGGATGTATGACGAAGCGAACGAACTGAAGAAGCGATTCAACGAACGTTTCTGGATGAAAGATGAAGGCTATGTTGCAATGGCAATCGACAGTCGCGATCGTCCAGTGAAGACGATCGCGTCCGATCCGGGGCATTGCTTGCTTTCAGGCATTGTGCACGAAGACCTCGTGCCAAGGTTAGTGAATCGCATGATGCAGCCGGACCTGTTTTCCGGCTGGGGCGTCCGCACTTTGTCGAATGCCCATCCGGCCTACAATCCGTTCGCCTACCATCGCGGCACGGTGTGGCCGGTCGAAAATGGCGCATTCGTGCTTGCGCTGGCGCGTTATGGTCTGCACCCCGAGATGTGGCAGTTGTCACGGGCGCTATTCGAAGCCGCGGCATTGTTCGACTACGATCGCTTGCCCGAGGTATTCGGCGGGCATACTCGCGACGAAAACCACCCCTTCCCCGGACTCTACGAAAAAGCTGATTCACCACAAGCGTGGTCAGCCTCGGTGCCATTCGCGATCATTCAGGCGCTGGTCGGAATTTATCCCTATGCGCCGCTGAATGTTTTGTTCCTTGATCCGTCGCTGCCTGAGTGGCTGCCGGAAATCACGATCGAAGATATGCGCGTTGGAAATGCGCAGATCACACTGCGTTTCTGGCGCGAGAAAAACGGCAAGACCAGCTATCGAGTCACTGAGCTCGAAGGCAATCTTCACGTGATCCGACAGCCGAGCCCGTGGTCGCTGACGGCTAACTGGGGAGAACGGGTGAAGGACATGATCAGCAGCCTGCTGCCAGGCAAATGATTGTTTGGACCGCAGCGCATTCCTACTCTTTTCGAATAACAGTGAAGTTGGGCCTCGGACTTTGGGAAAGTCGACACATGGATCGGAGGAGGGCAGCCCGTTGAGGTGCCTGGAATTCAGAAATCGGCTGGAGCGGAGGCAAGTTTCACAATTACGGGGGAGAACACCCTTCCTGGCTGAAAAACGTCCAGCGCAGAGAACGGAGACCTGAACCGAGAAAGGCCACAGAAGTGCTCAGCTTGCGGTCCGTCGCGACTCCGCCCGAAGACATTCGGCAGCAGCGATGACTGTGTTGCAGTGAATCATAACCGTATCTTCCAAGCGTTGCGCGTAACCGCCTGCATAAGTCACCATGACCGGAATTCCCTGCGCTCTGGCCACGCGGAACACAAGATCGTCGCGCTTTTTCAATCCCTCGATTGTCAACGCCAGGCCGCCGAGCTGGTCTTCCCGGTACGGATCGGCACCGGCGATGTAGCAGATCAAATCTGGCGTGAACTGTCGCAGGCCTGAGCTGAGCGCATTGTCGAGCCATGCAAGGTAATCGTCGTCGCTAATTCCATCCGGCAGGTCTATGTCGATTGAAGATGGCGGCTTCCACGCCGGATAGTTGTTTTCCTGGTGAAGCGAAATCGTGAAAACGTCTCCGGCGTGGGCCCCGCGCATGAGTGGCTTTCTGCCGAGAACAGACGGCCCACTCGAAGGCAGTGGCTCGCTGACCGTGTTGCTGCCGGCAAATATTGCTGCCGTTCCATTGCCGTGGTGAACATCACAGTCGACCGTCATGGCGGTGCGAATTTTCTTGTCGCGCTGCATGCGGCGAATTGCAACAGCAACGTCATGAATCATGCAGAAGCCCTCGCCATGATCGGGGAAGGCGTGATGAAAGCCGCCGCCGATGTTTACAGCAGCACCATCGGTTAATGCATGTTGCGCGGCAAGAATCGATCCTCCCGCAGCCAGCCAGAATGCGCTGACGAGTTCCTTTGAAAACGGCACTTCCAGCTGCAACTCCTCTCCGGCCGATAGCATTCCCGTTTTCAGCTTGTTTACGTATTCGGGCGTATGAACGAGCAGGATATCCTCGTCGCTTGCGGGTTGCGGCGTTATGAAATCTTGCGGGCCCGCTACTCCGGTTTCAATCAGATGGCGATAGATGCGGCGGTACTTTTCCGCCGGAAACACATGCTGCCCGATGGGTAGGTAGTATCCGTCGCTGTAAACGAGCTTAAACGGAAGCATGTGCTGTCGATCATAAATTAAAGGCGATAACGGCTGACCAGGATCTAGCTGGCAACCTTGTGTTCCTGGTTTTGTGCCGCATTGCGCGCAAAGAAGCGCTCGATGAAATTCGTGTCCGTTTGACCGGCACGGAATTCCGGATCGACGAGGATTTTACGATGCAGGGGAATGGTTGTGTAAATGCCTTCGATGATGAACATTCCGAGTGCGCGTGACATACGGGAAATCGCCTCATCGCGATCCTTGCCACGCACGACGAGCTTCGCAATCAAGGAATCGTAATACGGCGGAATGACGCCCTCGGCGTAAGCGGCGGTATCGAGGCGAACTCCAGTTCCTCCCGGAGGATTGAAAGCAGTGATCTTCCCTGCGGATGGGGTGAACTTTTCCGGATGCTCGGCGTTGATGCGGCACTCGATCGCATGCCCGCGTTGGGATATCGGCCCGTGGAGAACCTCTTCGAGCTTTGCTCCGGCAGCGATCAGAATTTGGCTCTTCACGAGATCCACGTCAGTGACCATTTCTGTGACCGGATGCTCGACCTGAATGCGCGTGTTCATCTCGATGAAATAGAGCTTGCGATCCTGGTCCATCAAAAATTCGATGGTGCCGGCATTGACGTAACCTATATCGGAGAGCGTGCGACATAACATCTGCCCGATTTCTTCGCGAAGTTGTGGAGTCACCTGCGTTGAGGGAGACTCTTCGAGCAGCTTCTGATGGCGACGCTGAATGCTGCACTCGCGCTCACCAAGGCTGGCTACTGTGCCGTATTGATCGGCGAGAATTTGAAATTCAATATGGCGGGGATGCTCAACATACTTTTCCATGTAGAGATCGCCATTGCCGAATGCGGCAGCGGCTTCCGACTGTGCAGCGTGGAATAAAGCAGGAAGTTCTTGTTCCGAGCGAACGATGCGCATACCACGTCCGCCTCCACCAGCGGAAGCCTTAATGATGATTGGGAAGCCGACGGTTCGCGCGTATTCAAGTGCTTCCCCTTCACTGCCGAGAACGCCTTCAGAACCGGGAAGGATCGGAACTCCTGCTTTTTTCATTGCAGCGCGGGCCTTCTCTTTTTCGCCCATCAGTCGCGTGACCTCGGGCGGCGGCCCGATGAACTTGATGTTGCAGGTCTCGCAAACTTCGGCAAAGTTGGCGTTTTCGGATAGCAAGCCATAGCCGGGATGAATAGCATCGACATTGGCGATTTCAGCAGCGCTGATGACAGCAGGGATATTGAGATAGCTCTGCGCGAGTTGCGGAGGACCGATGCAGATAGCTTCATCGGCAAAGCGAACGTGTAAAGAATTGCGATCGGCTTCGCTGTATATGGCGACGGTGCGGATGCCAAGCTCTTTGCAAGCGCAGATCACCCGAAGGGCGATTTCACCGCGATTGGCGATTAGGATCTTATTGAACATTGATAGCTATCAGCCGTCAGCTTTCAACCTTCAGCAAATGCGCAACGCTGGAACGGCCCGGCGGATCACTTCTTCGCCCGTATGGCGAACAGCTCCTGGTTGTATTCAATCGGCTGGCCATTTTTGACCAGGACCTTCACAACTTCGCCGCCCACGTCTGCTTCGATTTCATTCATTAATTTCATGGCCTCTACGATGCAGAGCACCTGTCCGACTTCTACGCTGTCGCCAGGCTTGACAAAGGGCGGCGAACCCGGCGAAGGCGATTCGTAGTAAGTACCCACGATTGGCGAACGCACCATGTGCAATTCTTCAGTAGAAGCAGGCTTATCTTCGACGGGGCTGGGTGGAGTCGCGGCCGGCGGAGCCGAAGCGACCGGAAGCTGGACTGGCGCGTGCGATGCCGGGACGGCAATAATTCTTTCGGTCTGCGCAGCTGCGGGTGTCCCACGCTTGATACGTACTTTGACGTCCCCGCGCTCGAGTTCAAACTCGGTTATATCCTTCTCGATCAGGAACTCTACAAGTTCTTTCAGCTCTTTTTGGTTCATGCTTGTTCGATCCACCTTCCGAACAGGGCGAAAGGTGGTACCCACGTAGTTGGTGAGAACACGCAAAATGCGCGGTTCGCCATCCGCGCACTCAGGAATAATCAGAACGTCAGTAAATCTTTTGGACAGGCCGTTAAAATGTCGCAACCCGTCTCGGTAACCACGACGCTATCTTCAATACGCACTCCCCACTTGCCGGGGAGGTAAACTCCGGGCTCTATCGTGACGACCATTCCCGGTCGCAGAACCTCGTTCTGGGCCGCAGCAATTCGCGGAGCTTCGTGAATTTCAAGCCCGACTCCGTGGCCAGTGGAGTGCGTGAAGAACTTGCCTAACCTTCGATTATACAGGAACTTGCGTGCTGCGTGATCGACTTCACCCACCGAAACACCCGGCTTTACAGTTTCGAGCGCCGCCTGCTGGGCTTCTCGAACGGCTCTATAAGAATCCTGCGCATCAGCAGCGGGGCTTCCCATGTGCACGGTTCGTGTCATATCCGAACAATAGCCCGCGAGTATAACACCGAAGTCGCACACCACGAACCCTCGTGCCGGAATTGGGGCCCCCGATGCACGCCCGTGGGGTAGCGCCGAACGCTCACCTCCGGCGATAATCGTGGGAAACGCCATCTGGTCAACTCCGGATTTTCGCGCGGCGAATTCGAGTTCCCCGGCCACCTGCGACTCCGGAACTCCGACTTTGAGATTTGCGGTGATGGTGTCAAATAGCTTCACCCCCAGCTGACATGCGGCGCGAATCCTGGCAATTTCGTCGCCATCTTTGATCATCCGCAGGGCTTCTACTATTGGGGGAGAAGAGATAAGAGTGAAACTGCGTCCGAGAGCTTTGGACAACATAGCCTTCTCGGCCACGGTCATATGTGCAGCTTCGATTCCGACCCGGCGAAGGTTCTTCCACTTTGCAAGCCACTCACTAGCGGCCAGCAGAGCCGACTTCTTTACAATTTTGACCTTGACAGCTTTTGCTTCGTCTCGCGCCTGTTGGGTGTAGCGGCCGTCGGTGAAAAGGATTCGGTCGCTATCCGTTACGAGTAGTAGACCAGCGCTACCGGTAAAACCGCACAGGTACCGAATATTCGGAAGGTGACTAACCAGAAGAACGTCAAGCCGCTGCTCGGAAATGCGTTGCTGCAGCCGCTGCAAACGAGCAACATGGTCCATGAAACGAGTGTAGCAGCCGCTCTTAAAGTGATGTGACTGGGCAGGGATAGAGGCAGCAGCGCGGCTCACACCAACGTAGATGTAATGAGTGCAGAGACAGTAAAACGATAGAAGACGTTAGCTGGTCAGCAGTGACTCATACCAGGCGCTTCCCTTGCGCTCCGCCGCCTCTGCCAGGCGCTCGCCGATTCGGGAGGCCACCTCCAGCAGCGTTGATCCACGATCGACATAATGTGGAAGATTTCTGCGAATGTCGGCGAATTTGTCAGGATATTCCGAAGCCAGAGTCGCCAGCGCAACTCCGCCAAAGATAAATACTCCAGTTGCCTTCCCTTTGATCAAGGAAATTGCGGCTAAGCCCGTTGAACCTGCAATTACAGCCTTCTTCCATGATTCCATTGATGAACTCCTTGAGCTTTTTGCGCCCGCATCCGGCTTATACGTCGGGGATGGCGCCTGTTGAGTATACTTCTCGGTCTCCGGAGAACTTGGATGCGAGAACCTAACCGTCCGATTTCCGTCGTAGTACTCCAACATTTCAAGATCGCGCTTGTTCTCAGCCTTTTTATGACTTTCGCGACCTGGCCCACGCTAACTCAGACAGCTGCTAACAGCGCAATGCCCAGCGACTCGGGAATTCGCACCATTCTGATAGACCGATCGACAAAGAACACCAAAGTGTCGGCATCGTGGTCGGGGTGATTGATTCGTCCTGCCGGCGAATTGTTTCTTACGAAAGCCTTGCCACCGGAGATAAGCGAACACTGGATGGGCACACAATTTTTGAGATTGGATCGATCACAAAAGTTTTCACATCACTCTTGCTCGCCGACATGGTCGAGCGGAAGGAGGTTGCGCTCACCGATCCGGTTTCGAAGTATCTGCCTGCCAATGTGAAGATGCCCGAGCGCAACGGACGGCAGATCACGTTAGAAAACTTGGCTACGCACACCTCGGGTCTACCGCGGCTACCTTCGAACCCGGCGAAGAAGGTTCAGTAGAACTCTACGAAAGAGTCCACCACCTCTGCCCCCGCATTGTTCGCAATCCGCAGAGCCTGGCGCTCCACGTTCTTCATCAGACCATCAAGGTAGTCGGGGGAGTCGGACACGCCAACCACGCCAATGGTGGCGCTATTCCAAAGATTCGAAGGATTCAGCTCAGCAGTCGCGACGTTGAAGTGTGCGCGTAGGCGGTCCTTCAGGCTGCGCACGACCTGCCGTTTGTCTTTGAGGGATTGCGCGTGCTCAATGCGGAGTTCGAGGGTGAGAAGGGAGACAGGCATAGGCGTTGGTCGTTCGTCACTGGTCGCTGGCCTAACACCAACTCGGTTTCGCCAACGACTGACGACCAACGACTAACGACGCTGTTATGCAATCACTTCCGCTGCGACGCGTTCGGTCACAAAAGCTTCGATCACGTCGCCTACCTTGATATCGCCGTAGTTGGCGATCGAGATGCCGCACTCCATACCGTTTGTGACTTGGCTGGCGTCGTCTTTGAAGCGCCGCAAGGAGCCGACCTTGCCTTTGAACACGACAACGTTGTCACGCAATAGACGTACTTCGGAATCGCGCTTGAGCAACCCATCGCTCACGCGGCAACCGGCAACGGTGCCGACCTTTGGGATGCGGAAGGTCTCGAGCACCTCGGCGCGGCCTTGGTACGTTTCTTTGATCGTGGGTTCAAGCAGCCCACTCATGGCGCGCTTGATCTCGTCCTGCAGCTCGTAAATGATCGAGTGCAGGCGGATATCGACCTCTTCCTGTTCCGCAAGCTCTTGCGCTTTTCGCTCGGGCCGCACGTTGAAGCCGATGATGATCGCATTCGAGGCCGATGCGAGCAGCACGTCGCTCTCGGTAATAGCGCCCACGCCCGAACGCAGGACCTTCAGCCGAACTTTGTCGTTGGACATCTTTCCCAAAAGGTCCGTCAGCACTTCCACCGAACCGTGCACATCACCCTTGAGGATGATGTTGAGTTCCTTGACGCCGGCAGTCTTCATTTGCTCGGAGAGACCTTCGAGCGAGACCCGCGATGTCTTCGCTAGTGCGGCTTCTCGCGCCTTCTGCTCGCGGTAGTCGGAAATGCCCCGGGCCTTGTCGCGATCTGCCACGACCACAAACTGATCGCCTGCCTGTGGCAAGCCTTCCATGCCGAGGATTTCCACCGGAGTTGAAGGCGGAGCTTCAGTAAGCTGACGTCCGCGATCGTCAAACATCGCGCGAACTTTGCCGTAAACGTTGCCCACAACGAAATTGTCGCTGGTACGCAGCGTACCGTTCTGAACCAGCACGGTTGCGACCGGGCCGCGTCCGCGATCGAGTTTGGCTTCGAGGACAACACCTTGCGCAGGACGATCTGGATTGGCTTTCAACTCCTGCAAGTCGGCAACCAGGCAAATCATTTCGAGCAGCAGGTTGAGGTTTGTCTTTTGCTTTGCCGAGACATCGACGAATACCGTCTTGCCGCCCCAATCTTCCGGCATCAGGCCCCGATCGGCGAGTTGCTTCTTTACACGGTCCGGCATCGCACCGGGCTTATCGATCTTATTTACCGCGACGATGATCGGCACTTCGGCGGCGTGCGCGTGGTCGATCGCTTCGAGCGTCTGCGGCATCACGCCGTCATCAGCGGCTACAACAAGAACAACAATGTCTGTGGCCTTGGCTCCGCGCGAACGCATGCGGGTAAACGCTTCATGACCCGGCGTGTCGAGGAACACGATTTCGCGCCCGTAAGCGGGCGAGTCGGTGTCCTGAATAGAAACCTTGTAGGCGCCGATGTGCTGCGTGATTCCCCCGGCTTCGCCTCCGGCAACGTTGGTTGAACGGATCGAGTCGAGCAGCGTGGTTTTACCGTGATCGACGTGGCCCATGATCGTGACCACAGGCGGACGCGGCCCAGCTTCGGTCGGAGTACCTTCGTCAGTAGATGCCGTTTCGGCGGCATCTTTGGCGGCTTGCTCTTCAAAACTGATCACGTTCGTCTCAGCTCCGAAGAAACGCGCCATCTCAGTGGCGAGTTCTGTGTCGAGCGTTTGATTGATGGTCGCAAATACGCCCTTCGCCAGGAGACGCGCAATGAGATCCTTCGCTCGTATCTCAAGCTTCTCGGCGAGATCTTTAACGCTGATGCCTTCGGTGATTGTGATGTTCCGCGTGATCGGCAGTGGCTCATTCGAAAGCGACACCCGGGGCGGCGGAACGAAGCCCTTCATTGGGCCTTCTTTTACCCCGCGAGGAACATAGCGCTGGCCTGGACGACGGGCTGGACCACCGGGACGACTGCCGGGACGCGTTGATCCTGGCGGTGGAAGCCCTGGACCTACGCCGATCGGGCGGGGACCGAGTCCACCTTGGCGCGTCGGGTGCATCGGTCGCCGTTCGCCGGGACGTAGCGGAGGACGCGTTCCTGGTGCTCCGCCGGCTGGGCGCGGACGCTGGAAAATCGGCTGCCCGGGAATTGGTCTACCCGGAGCCGGGCGGCTCCACGTTGGTCGAATCGGTTGGCCGGGCTGGGGCCGAGGTGGCGGCGCTTGTGGCGGCCGAACTGGAGCTTGATAAACCGGACGTGGGCCTGTTTGAGGCACGATCATGCGCGGCCCAGGGGCTTGCGGACGTTGTGCAATCGGAACTCCCGGACGCGGTGGTTGTTGCGTCGGGGGTTGAGGCGGAGCTTGCGGGCTCGACGCTGCTGGTACTGAACTGGGCGGTGTCGCTGGAGCGGCGGGCCTCGGAGGAGGCGGAGCTACCGGCGTTGCTGCGGCTGGCGTAGCCGTAACCGGAGTAGATGGAGCAACCGGCCTGGGTGCCACAGGAGGTGTAATCACTCGCGGAGGGACCGTCGCGGCTGGCGCGCTCGGAGCAGGAGGTTTGATCGCCGGCGCTGTGGGCTTTGCTTCCTGAGTCGGAGGCGGAGTAGCAGGTCGTGCGGGAGGCGCCGGAGGAGCAGATGAGGCTTGTTGTTTCGCGAGAATAGCTTTTAGCACATCTCCGGGTTTCGAGATGTGAGAAAGGTCGATCTTGGGCTTCATACCGTCCGGCTCGGACTTTGTCTTGGCAGACTTTGAGCCGTGGCCATCGCCTGAGCCTTGGAAATGCGCACGGACCTTTTCGGCCTCGTGCTCCTCAAGCGAGCTGGAATGGGTCTTCTTTTCGGTGACGCCGACTTCGACCAGCGCATCGAGAATCGCTTTGCTTTTGACTTCCAGCTCTCTTGCTAAATCGTTAATTCGAATCTTACTCATCCGCCTCTTTGTCCCTCCGGACTGTCCCCGCTAAGTCTTCATATCAACCTCACGGTTTTATTGTGGCGCGTGACCACTATTCTTGCTTCTCTGCCGGTTCGGGCGATCCTTCGCCCTCAGTCTGTTCTGATTCCTGCGCGCCAGCTTCGGATTCTTCCTGAGTGCCTTCCGCGGCGCTGAACTCGGCTGCTCCGCCTTCGCGCTCCGTTGGAGCTTCCTGGGATTCTTCGGCAACGGCTTCGCCTTCGTTCTCCGGCAGGGCGATGGCCTCTCCACCTTCGAGAGCAGCGAAATAATTATTGACTGCAACGCTGATTTTTTCCACCGTTTTAGGGCCAATCCCCTCGATCGCCTCAAGTTGCTCTGGCGTCATATCGGCTAGTGCTTCCACCGTCGAAATGCCAGCTTCTTTCAACTTCTCAACCAGGCCTTCGCCAAGCCCTTCGACGCTCTCAAGCGGAGTAGCAGTTGCGCTGGTGAGTTCGGCCATCTGGGCTTCCACTTCCTGGCGCTTTTCTTCTTCGCTCTTGATATCGATCTTCCAGGCGAGCAACTTGGCCGCAAGGCGAACGTTCTGACCTTTCTTCCCGATGGCAAGAGAAAGCTGGCTGTCATCGACGACAACTTCAAGGTGCTTATCGGTCGCATCGATCACTGTGACGCGGCTGACTTTGGCCGGCTGCAGCGCCTTCTCGGCAAACGTGACCGGGTCCTCGTGATACTCGATGATGTCGATCTTCTCGCCGCGCAGTTCTCGAATGATCGACTGCACACGCATGCCCTTCATACCAACGCAGGCGCCGACCGCATCCACTTCTTTGTCTTTGGACATGACCGCGATCTTGGTGCGCTCGCCGGCTTCACGGGCAATGGCGCGGATCACGACCGTGTTGTCGTAAATTTCAGGAACCTCGGTCTGGAACAGGTGCTGTACGAGTTCCGGCGCGGCGCGTGAAACGACAACGCCGGGCCCCTTTGAAGCTTTCTCTACACGCGCGATTACCACACGTACACGTTCGCCTATGGCGAAAGATTCAAGACGTGATTGCTCCTTGCGAGGCATGCGCGATTCGGCTTTACCGATGTCGAAGATCACGTCCGGGCCTTCGATCCGCTTGACTGTTGCATTTACGATTTCGCCGACGCGGCCGATGTACTCGTTGTAAACGGTGTCGCGCTCAGCTTCGCGGACTTTTTGAAAGATGACCTGCTTCGCGAGTTGCGCAGCAATGCGTCCAAGGATCCCTTCTGTCTCTTTAGGAATGATGAACTCGCCGCCGACTTCGGCATTGGGATCCGACTTGCGCGCATCATCGATCGTGATCTGAAGGTTTGGATCTTCGATCTGCTCCGGAGTCTCGACAATGCTCTTCACCGCGAAAGCGCGAATCTTGCCGCTATCTTTGTCGAGCTGAGCGCGCAGGTTTTCCTGCGACTTGTAGTACTTGCGGGTAGCGACAACAATCGCGTCTTCTACCGCGCTAACTACAATCTGCGGGTCGATCCCCTTTTCCCGGCTGAGGGCGTCAATTGTGTTGTAAAGCTCGCTTGCCATAGGAAACCCAGCTTTTAGTTGTTAGCTCTTGGCTCTTAGCGAAAGCTTATTGCTTCAAGCTAAAGGCTAAAGGCTAATTACTTCTTTCAAATCTCCGGCACCAGATTGGCCTTTTCCACGTTGGCCAATTCAATTTCCAGCTTGTGTGGCGCCTGCTCGTGTGGGGCAGTCGCTTCGCCCACCTTCTGCTTCGGGCGAAACTTACGGCGCGCTTCGGCTAAATCCAGCGTCAGACGGCCACTTTCGAAGTGTTCAAGACGTCCTTCGAAGTGCCGATTACCGTTCACCGGATCTTTCGTCGTCAACTTCACTCGGCTGCCTTGAAAGCGCTCAAAGTCGGCCGGACGAAACAGCTTTCGATCCAGCCCCGGTGACGAAACTTCCAGCACGTACGGACCGGCTCCCATCGCATCTTCGATGTCGAGAATCGTGCCGACTTCCCTGCTCAGGTTTGCGCAATCTTCGTGCGTCACGCCTTCGGGCTTGTCTCTTTCCTGCGCCACGCCTAACGGCTTGTCTATAAAGATCCGAAGCATGCGGCTTTTGCCGCCGCCACGCAGCTCAATTTCGACCACTTCCAACCCGAGCGACGCTGCAACCCGCTCGGCGATGGCTCGTACATGATCGAGGTCAACTGCCATAAAAACAGCGGCTTAGAGATTGGCTTTCACCGTTCCAAACCGCCGAAAACCACCCACAAGTAAAAAGTGGGCTTGCGCCCACTGGTGTGTTTCGCCAATCCTGGTACTACACAGCAGTTCCAGTTCCTAATATACGCGGGTAGGAATCAAAAGACAAACGGGGGCGGGGCCTGCACCGCTCGATTGGCTTGCGTTAGCCGCGATTTCTTTGACTTTACCCAAAACAGTAATCTGAGTGAAAAAATTCGCCGGGAAGGGCACGAGTCTTACTCGTGCCAACCTAAAATGTGAAATCTCGTCGGCTTTAGCCACTGAGGTGTGCATTTTGAAACCAGGGCTGCTCATCTCCCCGGGAACATACTTCGTGATTTCTCTACATGGAAGGGCTGCAGATTGGCCCCCCAGCGCCTAAAGCCACAAACGAGAGCTGAAAACCAATTGGCACGAGTAGAACTCGTGCCCTTCCCGATTTCCTATAAGCATTCGTGCTTTGGAAATTCTTTATGGAGAAAGATCGTTATCCCCCGAACTGTTGCACCAGCGCTGCTCCGGTCTCTTCTTGCAGTTCGCGGTAGTCGCAGTGAATGGTCGAACGTAGGGCAGACTCTGTCGATTCTCCCTGCCCGAGCCGCTGCAGAATTCGCATGATGTCGCTCATGCCATAGCGGTCGCGGATGTATTCGGTGGTGGCCAGTGATTCGGCGTAGGCAAGTTGCGCTTGCGCGGTTGAAAGGCCCATGAATCCGCCTTCGAGCACGTTCAGCGGGACCGCCTGGTCATTCTTGAACAATCTCGCGAGCGGCGTGCCCAGTGAGCCGAGCGCTTTCGGCTCGAGCATCTGCGCGATGCCTTCGTTCAGCCACGTCGGGCAGCGGCCTTGCGTCGCCTGATTCACGAATGAATGCGTGAGTTCATGCTTAAGCACCCGGGCGAAATCCGAGCTAACGTAGTTGACTCCGCGGAGCGGAATGCGAATCTTTCCGTCATTCAATGCTCCGGTCCAACTCGGCGCGCGGGTTACGTCGAAGTAATCCTGCCCCGTATAGAGGATCACTTCAATGCTTTGGCGCGGCTCGCTGCCGAACTCGCGAGACAAATCCTGGTATGCGGACTCAAGCGTAGAAAAAATCTGTTCGCGCAGGGATTCAGAACTCTGCGTGCCTTCGTAGTGAAGCGAGAAATGTCCACTCTCGCGCTCCGAAAAATTCCCTTCAGTAGAGGTCTCGCGCTGCGCGCGGGCGATCATTTGCTGCAGCGATGCATCGGGACGAAGGCTAATCGACTTTTTCCAACTTTCAATCGCATCCTTACTATGGTCAGTTGCGAATTGAGCGTAGCCCAACACGGCGTAGGCATCCGGTGAATCTGGCGCTTCCTGCACCGCATGTTCGGCGTACAGCAGCGCGTCTCGCGGGTTTCCGGTTTTGAGCAACAGCGCCGCGTAGAAATTCAGGATCGCGGGATTACGCGGATCATTCTGCAGCGCCATCTCGAAATCACGGCGCGAAGAGTTGTAGTCACCAGACTGAAACTCCTGCTTGCCGGCAACGTAGTATGCAGCGGCGGTCTGGGTAGCATTGCCACGGCGTTCGACTTCCCGCAGCGCCTCGCGATTCACTTTCCCATTCTGGACGATCTGATCGAGCAATTCCTGTTCACCAACCGAATTTGGTTGACTCGGTGCAGGAATCTGAATATCGGCTGCGGAAGCCGAAGGCGTTGCAATCGGAGCATCGCTCTTCTCAATGCTCTCGACCCGCGACCTAGGAATTGAGTAAGTGTCATCCCCTTTCTGATATTGAATCGCCGTGCCCGTGTCTTTCGCCTCGTCCGCGTAGATAACGTCTCCACTTTTCAAATGGATGACGTCCCCCAAAGCGGGCGCGCACAGGCCGGCCACCAGCAAGAGTACAAAGCCAGACGGCGTGACAATTCTCATCATTTAGGCGCATTCTATGGGTACACGGGGTCTTTCCGAAGGTGACAAAAGGCACGGGGCTAGAGATGGCCCCCGGTTTCAAACCTGGGTTCGGGCGTTAGTAGTCCAGGTTGAACCGTGGGCGTTTTACTTCGTCTAAGACCATGACCCATGCGTAGGGCGGTCAAAGTCGCTTCACTTGCGGTCTTGTTCTGCGGCATTTCGGTCTTCAGCCAGTCGCAGGAACCAACGCCGACCCAAACGCCCGCTTCCTCTTCGCCACACGGTCCAGCCGAGGCAATGTACCTGAAACTTCGGTCGGTTGGACTCGATAAAACCCACGTTTATAAGATTCGCGAAGCTTCGCTCGACAGAGGCAAGCTTCACATTTCACTCGATGATGGAACGATCGCCTTTACCGAAGCCGTTAACGGACATATCACTGGTGCTTTTTTTGTCGGTGACGGCGAAGTGCTGGTAATTCCTCCGAACGAGATGGAGCGCGCGTCAATGTCTTTATTTAGCGGCGCTGCAATTCTTGAAGAAACATTTTCGAATGCCTACCTTCGCTTCAACGATGATGTCTTCTCCGAATTGCAACCGTACCTGCGGCAGGCCGACGACCCCGCAGGATTCGCTTCGCAATGGGATACCACCGCGCGCAATCTCGCGGCCGACGATGCCCTTCGGTTGCTATTCAGTTTCAGTGACACGCTCCCCGGAACAACAGGTGCCTACGCCAGTTCTAGCGATCACATGCTCCACGCTTATGTGGAAGGCCTGAAACTCGGCGGCTTCGATCTTCGCTACGACTCTCTACTGCAGGAGCAGATCGAGGTCGGACAACATAAGCGCGCGAATGGCGAGGATTATTACAACGTGTGGACATCGTTCGCCGTTCCAGTAGTTCGGAGCCAGAATACGATTCCGGCAACGCGGGACCCCGATGAAACTCCGAATTCCGAGCTCGAAATAACTCATTTCAAAATCCGAACGCACATCGGGCCAGTAAAGGAACTGAATGCGGAAGCAGTACTCAGCATTACTGCGCGCCAGCGAACGCATCGCACCCTCTTGTTCGAACTGTCGCGGATGCTAAGGGTCAGCCAGGTGCTTGCGGACGGCCGTCCGGTTGAGTTCATTCATAACCAGGCGATCGAAGGTTCCCATTTATCAAAGCGCGGCAACGACGTAATCGCAGTTATTTTGCCCGCGCCTCTTGAAAAGGGACAGAAAACGGAGCTGACCTTTGATTATTCTGGGTCGGTTTTGTCGGAAGCTGCCAACGGGCTGCTATACGTTGGGGACCGAGGCACATGGTATCCGAATGTCGGCTTCGCAATGTCGTCTTTCGATCTGGAATTCCGCTATCCCGCGGGATGGACTCTGGTTGCGACTGGACATCGAACCGATCTCAAGACAACAGATGCGGGCCAGACATCCACTTGGGTGACAGAACGGCCGGTACCTATCGCCGGATTCAATCTCGGCAGGTATTCGCAGGTCACCAACAGCGCCAGCAAGGTTCCGGTGACTACATACGCAACCGGAAATGTCGAACGCGGATTCCCTGGCACAACAGCCGACGCTCAGTTACCGCTCCTGCCAGATCCGCGGCGACTCGGAGTTCCTGGAAGATTGCCGTCCTTAGCAGTCAGGCCCGACGCTCCGGCGCCCAAACCTTCGAACAATGCGCAGATCGTAGGAGCCACTTCAGCCCGTGCCATCAAGTTTTACGACAAGTATTTTGGCCCATATCCCTATAGCGAACTGTCGATCACGCAAATGCCTGGAACAGTAAGCCAGGGCTGGCCCGGGCTGATCTTCCTTTCGAGTTATGCATTCCTTACGCCAGAGGAAAGAAATAAATTGCAGTCCGACCCTGTTCGGCAGTTGATGTGGGAACAAACCGTAGCCCATGAAACGGCGCATCAGTGGTGGGGCGATCTGGTGAATTGGGCCGGTTATCGTGATCAGTGGATCATGGAAGCTCTGGCAAATTACAGCGCGCTCATGCTCCTCGAATCGCATGACCCACTGAAGTTTCACCAGATCATGCAAGCCTACCGCGATGATCTTTTAGCGAAGAACGACAAGGGCGAGCCGCTCATGGATGCTGGGCCGGTGGCGTTGGGCTACAGGCTTTCGTCTTCCGAATTTCCTGGCGCTTACGAGCCAATTTGCTATGGACGCGGGACTTGGCTGATTCACATGCTGCGCACGATGATGCGCGATGGGCAGGGACGAACTGGCGCCCCCGACAGGCTCGAAGATGAGCCTTTTGTCCGCGCTTTACGAAAGCTCAGGCGAGATTACGCCGATAAATCCATCAATACTGCAACCCTGATGCAGATTTTCGAGTCCGAGCTGCCGGAGTCCGACTGGTACGAAGGGCACAAATCGCTCGACTGGTTCTACGAAGGATGGGTGAATGGAAAGGCAATTCCGCGCTACGCATTGCGCGATTTGAAATTCGTCGATAAAGGAAAAGCTACTCTGGTGAGCGGCACGATTGTGCAGGACGATGCTCCAGACACGCTGGTCACATCGGTTCCTCTTTATGCGTCCATCGCCGGGAGAAATATATTTCTGAAACGAATATTCGCAGATGGTAAAGAAAGCCAGTTCCACATCTCAGCACCGGCTGGAACACGCAGGCTTGTCGTTGATCCGGAAAAGACGCTGCTCAGCCGCGCCAAGTGAAACTTTTCGGAGCGGCCTTGACGGCAATTACCTGACGGTCCCGCGCAATTCAGCGGCCCTGTGACTTTGCATTTCCCGCGCTAAACGCTTTCCACCTTCGTAGTTCACTGCGCGTAAGATTTCCTTTGGCATTTCCGCCAACGAAACTACTCTCTGCAACACCCCACGCTCGGCACAGGCACGCGGCATGCCGTAGACGGTGCAGCTCGCTTCATCTTGACCGATGGTAATTCCGCCTGCTCTATGAATTGCAGTCATGCCTTGCAGCCCGTCGCAGCCCATGCCTGTCAGAATAATTCCGCACGAACGGCGTCCGTACACGGCAGCAACCGAGAGCATCATCAAATCGACAGATGGCTTGTGAAGAATGCCCTGGAAACCATCCGAGAGAGCAATAGTTGTGCTTGAATGCATGGACTGCTGCAGTGTAATTTGCCGTCCTGCAGGCGCAATGTAAACGGTACAGGGATCGAGAGTATCGCTGTGCTCAGCTTCACGCACTTCAATTTCCGAAATAAGGTCGAGCCGCTTGGCCAACGGACCGGTAAATCCAACCGGCATGTGCTGAACAATGATGATTGGCACCGGCAGATCGGGCGGGAGCTCCGGAATGATCTCCTGAAGTGCTCGCGGTCCACCGGTCGAAGTACCGATCGCCAGAATTTCAGGAACAGCCGCCGGCTGATTGTCAGCTTGCGGCGCGAGGGGGGGATGCCTCTGCCTGGGCCGGTTTGCTCTATAAGTCGCTGCGTGCCCCGCGGCTTCGATCTTTGAGATCAATTCATCCCGGAAGGGACCTGTATGGAGCAGACACCCCGCTTCAAATTTTGACAAGCAATCAAAAGCCCCCAGGCTCAACGCTTCGAGCGTAATATCTGCACCATGACGCGCGTGTGAGCTGAGTATGATCACCGGACGTGGCGAATCTTCCATGATCTTTTTCAGCACTTCAATCCCACTCAGCAATGGCATTTCAATGTCGAGAGTAACCACGTCCGGCTGCAATTCGCGCACTTTCTCGATCACCTCGACCCCGTTTTGCGCCATCCCGCACACCTGGAGGGAAGGAGCGGACTGCAGAATCTCACGCAAAATTTCGCGGATAAAGAAGCTATCGTCGGCGATAAGGACACGGATCGGCGATGCATTAAGGGAGGAAAGATTCATCAGTGATTTCTATAAATTCGTGATACCAGAAAACGCACTTCATCAAGCAATGACTGCATTTCGGCTGTAAGCCGAACAAGATCAAATGGGCGGAGCGCCGCATATCGCGATGCCAGTTGGGCGAATGCCGGCTCTTCGGCCAGGTTCGATCGTTCTTCGAGGTATCCATAACCAAGGCCGCCAAAGCGGCACAGCAGATCACTGATGCACACGATGCTGGGAAGGCTGTAATCGCCATGAACATTCGACGGTGCATGGTGGCCGGCGATGACCTGCGTCAACTCAGGTGGCAGGTTCCATGTGCGAGCAATGATTTTCCCGCTATCACAGTGAGTGATTCCGAGCACGTGGTCTTCGGCTTCGTGCAACGGTATGCGATTATTTCTGGCTTCTTCGTAGCTGCGACGAAATTCGTGCGGAGCCACCCAGAGGACCGCGATGATTCCAATGTCGTGGAGAAGTCCGGCCGCATAGGCCTTCGCCGGTTCAGGAAATCCGATTCTGATTGCGACCTCGCGGGCGACCATGGCGCAGGCCAGCGAATGCGCCCAGAATACGGATGGATTTACGCCGAGAGAAATTGCCGGCATAAGCTTGAGTAAGGAACAAGAAACTGCGATCTGCTGAACGCGATCAAGCCCTAGCGCGACCACTGCCGATTGAACAGTTTCGACTTCACGACGCATTCCGAACAAAGGTGAATTGGCCATCTGCAGGCAGCGGCCGGCAAGGGATTTGTCTTGGCCAATAAGGCTCACGACTTGATGGATGTCCACCTGCTCCACCGGCTTTTCCATGCACTTCAGCAAGGGAATGAGCGCGGCAGGGACTGTCGGCAGGTCTCGAGTGGACTCCAGTTTTTCCAAAATAAGGTTGGCGGTAGCGGCTGGCATGGCCTGTTTAGAGTGATCGGCCACACGCGGGAAGGACTTTATACCTGCTAGCGGAAATTCCTAGCCCGAGTGGACTAAGAAAACGGTCGGACAAGAAGTCCGACCTACATGAAACTGAGTATTACGCGGGCAGCAGCATTCCTTTTTCGAGATGCCGCGTTATGTGGGCGTAGGAAGCGGCATGGGGATCGTGCGTAACCATCACCACAGTTTTATTGAAGCTCTCGTTGAGGCGCTTAAGAATTTCGAGTACTTCTGTGGCTGATTGGCTGTCGAGATCGCCCGTAGGCTCGTCGGCGAGGATTAAGGTTGGGTCACTGACGATGGCACGAGCGATGGCCACGCGCTGCTCCTGTCCGCCGGAGAGTTGCTTTGGCAAATGATGAACGCGCTCTTCAAGGCCGACCAGCTTGAGCGCGGTCATGACGTGGTCGCGGCGCTGCTTGGCATTGAGCTTAGTCAGCAATAACGGCAATTCGACGTTTTCGAAGGCAGTGAGCACAGGGATCAAATTGAATGTTTGGAATACGTAGCCAATGTGCTCATTTCGCCACTTCGCCGATTGCGAATCGTTAAACGTAAAAATATTCTGCCCCAGCACGAGCAATTCGCCCCCGGTAGGCCGGTCGATGGCAGCAATCATGTTCAACAGCGTAGTTTTGCCGGAACCTGACGGCCCCATCAAAGCGAGGAAATCGCCTTGCCCAATTTCAATCGAAACGTTATCGAGCGCCTTCACCTGAAACGCATCGCGCTTGAAGATCTTGCTGACATTCCGGGCCTGTACAACCTGCGTCTTAGTAGCGACATTAGCAATCGTAGCGGTGCTCATGATTGTCCCTTAATCTTGATTTTGTCCCCGTCTCTCAAATTCTCTGGCGCAGTAGTGATGATGGCTTCCCCGCCATTCAATCCACTTACCAATGCCCCGGCGTTGCGCTGCGAAATGACTTTCACGTCACGACGCATAGCTTTGTCGTTGAACGCGATCAGTACATATTTCTGGCCATTGTCGTCGCGCAGGCCAGCACTCGGCACATAAGCGCCCTGAGCCTGCGTTGGCGTGTTCCTGTTCTCGTCGGCCATAAACCGGACCGTCGTGTTCATGTCGGGCCGCAGATGCGAGTCCGGATTCAGAATTTGTACCTTCACTTCGATGGTCGCTTTTTGCCGATTTGCTTCGGGTGACACTTCAGCGATCACGCCATTCCAATGCAAATCAGGAAATGCATCCACACTAACAATCGCCTTTTGGTGCGGCGTGAGCTTGGCAAAATCATCCTGGGCGATGTCGAGGTCCGCTTGAATATCGTTTAGGTCCGCCAACGAAACAACCGAGCCCTGCGGCCCACCTTCTGCCGAGCTTGCGAATTGGGCGGTAATCAATTCGCCCTTTTCAGCCGTGCGATCAAGGATGGTGCCGCTTACTGGGGCCCGAATGACCGTCGCATCCAGCAGCGATTTTGCGTAGTCTTCCTGCCCTTCAGCTTGCTCCAGAGCGCCTTTCGCGCGCTCAATCTCTTCAGTCCGCGGGCCGAGCTTTGAGAGCTGGAATGATTGGTTGAGCGAATTCGCGCGCTGCTGGTCGGAGTCATACTTCGCTATGGCATCGTCCAGAGCCTGCCTGGAGACGACTCCTTGGCTGAATAGCTGACGCGTGCGATCAAGCGTCACCTTATCATCTGAAAGAGCCGCACGGGCTTCATCAAGATTGTGCCGGGCTTGCGCAACCTCCTCAGGGCGGGAGCCGTGCTGCAGTTCTTGCAGATAGGCGCGAGCGCTATCAGCCGCACCTTTCGCCTGCAGGTACTGCGCGCGAAACTCATCGTCCTCTAGCCTTACGAGAACTTGGCCCTCTTTAACCTTGTCGCCTTTTTCCACCCCAATCCACTTCACGCGGCCCGTGACTTTCGAATTCACATTGATTTTGTGGTGAGCAACAATGTAGCCGGTCGCGGTGAGAATCACGTTACCCGCGACATTGTTGCCGCCCTCCGCCGCGGCGCGCACAACTTCCACTTCCGCTGTCGACCCGACGAATAGCCGATATGCTAGTGCGCCAATTCCCAGCAACACAATCAAACCTATGCCAGCGAGAATGTAGGTTTTGGCCCAAAGCGAACCGGCTCCATCCTCAATGGGCGCCGAGCGGTCGATTCGCAAGCCTTCAAGATCTTTGTGTTTGGTATCAAGTGCCATTTCGTTCTTAATCTCTCAATGCGGAAAGAATCTCACGCCTCGCCGCACCCCACGCCGGAGCGACACCGCCGATGAACCCCATGACGAGCGCAAATACCACGGCCGTAATTACAACTGAAAAAGTAATCTGCATCGTGAATACCACTTCGCTGAACGTGACTTGATTCGATGTCGACGTGCTCATGCCATTGAATGGCAACATCAGAATGATGCCAATCGCAGCCCCGACCAGCGCCAGCAACACGGATTCGAACAGGAACGAAGTCACAATGCTACCTCGCCTGAAACCCATCACGCGTAGCGTTGCAATTTCGCGCGAGCGATAGGCGACAGCGGCATACATTGTGTTGGCCGCGGCAAAAATGGAACCGATTGCCATGGTGAAAGCGACAATGTAGCCCATCAGACGGATAGCTCCACCGTTGCTCGTCTGCTTGTCGTAGTATTCGGTTTCGAGCATCCCATCCAGTTGCAACTGCTGATCGTCCGAAACCCGATGCTTTAGCGCGTCCGCTGCTACAGCATCGGTGGCGCGCAGATACGCGCTCCCAAGCGCATCCTGCCGATTAAATTGGTTCGCCACCTGATTCAAATCCGACCATATTTCAGAGTCGTAAGCCGAACCGCCGCCATCGAAAATGCCAACAACTTTCCAGGGTCCTTTACCGAAGTCAATGTTGTCGCCGACGTTGGTATTGGCATAGCGTCCGTGTATGGTTTTGCTGACTACAACCTCGCGCTGCCCTGGAGCAAACCATCTACCCTCGAGCAGCTTGACGTGATTGCGGCGGAGTTCAAGGCCATCCTGCTCCATTCCGCGCAGAATGACGTTAATGTCCGCTCCATTCCTCGGCAGCGCAACGATTACCACCCACTCGCCCGAAACCATCGGTTGCCCGTGACTGTCCGTCGCGATTCCCGGAAGTTGTTTCAGAATCGGCAGCTTGTCTTTGGTGAAGCCCCCAGTGAGTTCCGATGTCGATCCTTTTCGCATGACCAGCACATTCAACGGATCGCCGCTTGAGACAAAAGCCTTCCTCATTCCTGCCAAGAGCATCATCAGGAAGACGGTGGTTGTGACCGTGAGCGCGATTCCGAGCGCCGTCATCAGCGTCAGGCGCTTGCGGAGAATCATGTTGCGGATGTTGTAGCTGATCGGTATCGCCATAATTCCTCTACCCGATATGCCTCAAGCCTTCTACAATCCCCGTCCGTGATGCGCCGTAGGCCGGAATTGCCGCACTAAGAAATCCAGCCACGAGGGCAACTCCCCATGAGAGCGGAGCGGTGAATTTCCACTCGTGTAACGCAATCACAAATAACTGGGCACCCTGCGGCGAATGGGTGCCGAACGAAAGAAATAGCAGTGCAATCAGCGTCCCTATCACGCCGCCAATAAAGGCGATTGCCAAGGCCTCCCCGATAAACAGGCTAAGAATTGTTTTCTGCCGGAATCCGAGTGTCTTCAGAACCGCGACCTCGCGAGTACGCTCACGAATCGACATCGCCATGGTGTTTCCGGTGACGAGCAGAATCGTGAATACAGCCGCCGACGAAATTATGAGGATAAAAGCCTTTATGTTCCCCAGAGTCGCAAGGAAACTCAGGCCAAAAGCCTTCTCGGTCTCAGTTCTCGTAGGTTCCGTCGCATTTGCAAAAGTTGCGTCCACGGCATGCGCGACTCGATCGACATCGTTCGGCGAATCAACCATGATCGTGAAAAAGCCTGCTGTTCCCTTTGCCCACGAGACGCCTTCCTCAACATATTTCTCATTGAAATAAAGTGAGTTGTTTGGCAGCTGGGCAGTGAAAATTCCTCGCAGAGTCAGCTCGAGCGTGATCGGATAAATATCGCCTTTCAAGACAATGCGGTCGCCCACCTTCCAGCCGTACTTTTTCGCCAATTCCTTATCCGCCACACAGCCGGCACGGTCCTTCTTCCATGCCTCCAACTGGTCGGGAGGGATGGACAGCTCTGGATAGACATCGAAGAACTGGTCTGGGTCCGTGCCGAAGCGCGCAAAAAAATTTTCCGGTTTCTGGTCCTTGTAAATGCCGCCGAACCAGTTCATGGGGATGACTTTGAGCACACCAGGAATATGCTCAATTTTCTCGCGATAGTAACCCGGGATCACGTTCGCGAGTGAAACCTTATGACGCGTGATCAGGCGCTGATTGGACTGAGCGCTGCGCAGGTCGTCGCCATAGAAGGCCCGCCAGATCGACATCAGGAAGGAAAGCAGCAAAAGAGGAAACGCAATGCTTAGCACCGTCAGGATGCTGCGCCGCCTATTGCGAAACGCATTCTTGCGCACATAGCGCGATAAGGTCATTCTTTAACTCCGGGAGAATCACGCTGGGCTGAAATGAGAGCCTGGAAGCAGTTATTCCAGCATAGCCGATCAAGGCACCAATCAACAACCATGTCTAAAATCACTTACCAAGCTTGAAATCGCCAGTGCAGATCGTCAGAAACATCGTCTGACATTTGTCATTAGACACGTCGTGCGTCGCGCGTCGTTCGTCGTTGACCAAATCAAGAACAACCTGTGAAATGATTTCGGCTTCGGGAAGCTCCACCCATGCAGTAGTCGTCCCCCACACTTCAGTACGTGACCAAAAGGAACATAGTTTCCTGGACTGCGTCTACATCTGGCCTTTGTCAATCTTCCGCGACAGCAACGGTCAAATATCCCGCTAAGCAACGTGGCGTTAAGTACTTCGGTAACTCCAATCAATCGGCAATAAAAATTATGATTTCTGTACTCCCCACGCGCATTTCTCTCATTGGAGTTGAGCTAGGCGATGCCGAACAAGATCGGGCGTTTCGAGATCATCAGCCAAGTGGCGCAATCGCCATTTGCCACGGTTTACAAAGCAACCGACCCTGAAAGCCAGCAGACTGTGGCGCTGAAAGTCGTCACGTTAAGCAACGTGCTCGACCGCGACTCGCTGGTAAAAGCTGTTTTTGAAGAGGCAGACCGCTCGAAGCCGCTGAACAGCCCGAACATCGCGCAGCTATACGGGGTGGGCGACGAGGAGGGCCAACTGCTTGCCGGCGCTGAATACATTCAGGGAAATCCTATTGCTACCACTCTGGCGCGCGGCGACGGCTTCTCCATTTGGGACATTCAGGATATTGCCCGCCAGGTCTGCCATGCTCTCGACCACGCGCAGGCACACAAGGTGCTCCATCAGTCGCTCGAGCCGGCAAAGATCATGGTGCAGTGGGACGGAGTGGTAAAAGTCCTCGGCTTCGGAATTTCTTCCATGAATGGGCAGGCAGGAAGTTCCGCGGCTGTGCCCGAAGTATTCCATTACGTTTCCCCGGAGCAAATGCGGGGTGAAGCCTGCGATCACCGTTCGGCGATCTTCAGCTTGGGGGCCATTCTCTATGAAATGGCAACCGACCAGAAGGCGTTTGCCGGAGAAACGGCGGATCAGGTACGGGCTGCGATTTTGGAATCCAAACCCGCCCCACCGAAGACTTTGAAGGCAAAAGTCGGAGCAGAGCTGAACGACCTGATCATGAAGGCGCTAGCGAAATCTCCAGATCAGCGGTATCAATCCGGACAAGAGCTAATACACGATCTTGAGCAGTGCAATGCAGCGCCTAAGAAAGCTACAGCTACAACAGTTCCGCCACAAAAGCCTAAAACTCAGGCCGCCGCAGCCGGAGTAGGAGCTCCGAAATCTGCCCAAGCGGCTAAAACGAATCCGTTCACTCAGACTCCTTCTGGCTCAGATGCGCCAAGCGTGCCTGCGCCCGTCGCATCAGCCGCAACCGCTACGCCAACGGAAGCGCCCAAACCAAGCTTCGCGGTCGATCCCATGATGGCCGACAATGACGAGGGCACGCCGGCCGCAGCTGCGCGAAAGAGCTTTTCCGAGCTGGAAGAGCTGCCTCCGCTCAAAGAAATTTTTGTTCCTTCTATATCACCTTCGGAGCCTGCGGCAGAAGAACCGGCACCGGTTGAACCGCCGCCTCTCGCCAAGAAGACCAAAGCGGCGGAAGAGAAGCCCAAGGTTCAAGTCCGTGCGGCCGCGAAGAAGGCCGCCACAGAAATTCGCAACACGCCAAAACAGCTTTACGGTTATGCCATTGGCGGAGCGGTGCTGCTGATTGTGGTGATTATCGCAGCGATGACGATCTACAATTTTTTCCAGGACCACGATAGTGGTGCTGGCGTTTCAGCTCCTCCAGTTCAAACGCCGAAGAAGCACGCGCCGAAACCTGTTCCGCCGCCCGCCGCGGCTGCTGCTCCTACACCTTTAACGGAGCAGGCTGCCATTCAACCGCCCTCGCCACCCGAACAAAGCCCGACTCTTACAGTCACTGAAGAACCGGCAAAGCCGACGCGCGGGTCAAGACACAGCCGGACGCGACTCGAAGGACCGCCTCTTCTGGCCAAATTGACGGTAGCTTCTAGCCCGGCAGGTGCGCAGATCAGCTTTGACGGTAGCCCGTTATGCCAGAGCCCGTGTACGCTGACGGACATCGCCGCCGGACAGCACGTTCTCCTTGCCAGCAAATCGGGATATGGTTCCGAATCGCGCACTGTTGTTTTGAGGCCCGGCTCTAGTTCCTCAATCACCATCGCACTGAGCTCGCTGTCGGCCATGCTTTCGGTCAGCAGCTCGCCTGCGGGTGGGGTAATCGTGATTGATGGGCACGATACGGGAAAACTCACACCCAGCCAGTTCATCGTGAACAAGCCTGGCAGCCATACGGTGGTTGTGCGGCGGAATGGATATCTCGAAGCGAGCAGCGCTTTTAATGCTCAAGTTGGACAAACGACGACAGTCAATCTCACGCTCACGCAGCTCGGCGAAACAGACGATATTCGCAGCGCTGGCGGGAAATTCAAAAAGCTTCTGAATCGCGGCGAATCAGCCAGCATGGGCGTCGTCAGCATCAAGACTCAGCCCAAGGGCGCGCAGATCATGGTCAACAACCGCGTCCTCGACAAGACCTCGCCGTTTGATTTCTACCTCAATCCCGGAGCGTATGTCATCGATATCACCATGTCCGGCTATCGGAGCGTACATAAAGTGGTCAACGTGGCAGAAGGCGAGAAGGTGGCGATAGAAGAGACCCTGCTGCCGCAATAAAGGTCAGGTACGATTTATCGCTTTAGGAATATTATGCGGCGGAGACCAGCAATCATATTTGTGAGCCTACTCCTTTGTGCAAAATACTCACCTGTTGAAGCGCAGAGCTCAAAAGTTGATCCCCACCGACCGGCGTGCACTACGTCCGAATGTCATAAGGCAAAGTCGTACGTACAGCAGCACTACTGCGGGGCTCCCGAAGGGAACGGTCCAGATGATAGCTGCGACATTGTCATTCCCAAAAGCCACCCTAATTTGAGAATTGTTGCGCAGTTCGCCTGCAACTGGATTGATGGCGCAGAGAAGTGCGGTCAATCCGGACAGCCATCTCCCGAACTATCGAACACGCTGACGAATAAATTGGAAGCGATCGGCCTGCCGCCCAAAGTCAGAGGGCAAATCTATTTTACGGTCTGGCAGCCGATAGGTGTCGATTGGTCTTTGGTGGAAGCATATTACGACTATATCGACAGTAACGAGAGTGAAGAGCTATGCCAAATACTTGGCACCTTCGACGAAAAGCTCCACTTAGACATCCTGAAAAAAGTCCCGTTCCAAGAAGTCGATGCGGAGAAAAATAATCTTACAACGTGGTCTGCACTGGATTTGGCGGATGTGAATGGAGACGGGCATCTCGAATTGGTCCTGCAGGGGGACGCATACGAAGATCACTGGATCGAGGTTGACGCAATAAATGGTGGGTCTTTCAAGAGAATTTTTTCGGGGCTGGGCTATTATTTGTAGCTGTCGGCTCAGCCCCTCCCGTCCAGCGCTCGTTTGACCATATTCCGCTCATCACGCTAAACTAATTCAGTTTGCCTGTATTTGTGGCCCTGCTCTTCCCGCCTCATTGCAAGATTGCGTGTTAGGGACCTCGGTTTAGGGCCGTCCGCTAAAGTTCGCAGGGCCGGAGCGGAACAGCAAGCACATAAAATTAGAGTTGCTCTCATAGTCGCAGGATGAGTTTGTCTCCCGACCGCATACAGGGCAACGGAAGGATCAGATATGTACGCGGTGATTCGCGCTGGCGGTAAGCAATACAGGGTTGCGCCGGGAGATGTTCTGCGGCTGGAGACGCAGACCGGCAGTGGCAACGGCAAAGTTGAATTTAACGACGTGCTTGCGGTTTCGTCCAGCGAAGGACAGATCGCGCGTCCTGACTCGAAGGCGCTCGTAACCGGCGAAGTGCTCGGCGAGGGCCGCGCGAAGAAAGTTCTCGTCTTCCATTACAAGAAGAAAAAGCAATACAAAAAGATCGCCGGACATCGGCAACCGTTCACCTCGGTACGAATTACCGACATCGCTTTCGATGGCCAGAAGTTCACTGCTCCCGAACTGCCGAAGAAAGAAGCGAAGCCTAAGAAGGCTGCTGCGCCGAAGGCCGAAGCTGCTGCCGAAACCAAAGCGGCCAAACCGGCTGCGAAGAAGAAATCCGCTGCTCCGAAAAGGAGTGCAGCCAAGAAGGGTTCGTCGAAGAAGAAGTAAGTTTTCGCCACATCTACCAATTTAATGTCATTCCGAACCGCTTCAGCGGTGAGGAATCTGCAGTTTGTTTTTGATTTACCAACGGCTGACGGCTGAAAGCTGACGGCCAAAAAGGTAGGAGCTTTTTTATGGCCCACAAAAAGGGACTAGGCAGTTCACGAAACGGCCGCGATTCAAACGCGCAGCGACTGGGATTCAAAGCATTCGGTGGCCAGGTTGTGCCTGGCGGAACGATCATCGTTCGCCAACGCGGGACTCGGGTGAAACCTGGGCTGAATGTCGGCCGTGGCAAAGACGATACCTTGTTTGCCAAGATCAGTGGCAAGATCGTGTTCAAAGATCGCGGCTCGATGGGTAAGTTCGTGGCGATCGAACCGGTGGAAGCGAAATAGCAAGAAAGCACTCAGCTTCAGCGAAACCACATGCTCCGGCCCATCACCGGGGCATTTTTATGTTTGAATTGGGTTTGGCCAATACCAACGACGAACGACTAACGACCAGCGACTATGTTTATTGATGAAGCCACAATTCGCGTCAAAGCGGGCGACGGAGGCAATGGTTGCGTTGCCTTCCGGCGGGAAAAGTTTGTCCCGCGCGGGGGGCCTTCGGGGGGCGACGGCGGCAAAGGCGGCGACGTGATTATGGAATCGAGCGAGCGCCACAACACGCTCGTGCATTTTCGGTTCAATCCCGAATACAAGGCCGAACGCGGTCGTCATGGCGAAGGCTCGAACAAGACCGGACGCGAAGGTGAAGATATCACCCTCAAAGTTCCTGTCGGAACGATTCTTTACGACGCCGACTCGGGCGAGAAGGTACACGACTTTTCTGCTCCCGATGATCGCATTGTGATTGCCCGCGGAGGTCGAGGCGGTCGCGGCAATTCGCAATTCAAAACGTCAACCCACCAGGCGCCACGCGAGCACGAAGATGGCCGTCCAGGCGAAGAACGCACGCTAAGGTTGGAGTTGAAACTGCTCGGGGATGTTGGACTGGTCGGGTATCCGAATGTCGGAAAATCGACGCTGATCTCGCGAATTTCGGCAGCGCGGCCAAAAATCGCTGACTATCCATTTACGACTCTGCAACCTAATCTCGGCGTCGTCCTGGTCGGCGATCCGCCGCATGAAACCAGCTTCGTGGTCGCGGATATTCCCGGACTCATTGAAGGCGCACATGAAGGCGCAGGACTCGGCACTCAATTTTTACGTCACATCGAGCGCACGCGATTACTCGTGCATTTGGTCGATGTCTCGGACTCAAGCGGCCGACCTGATCCGGTGAAAGACTTCGAAGTGATCATGGGAGAGTTGAGCAGCTTCAACGCGGGGCTCGAAAAGAAGCCGATGATTGTTGCTGCTTCAAAGTACGACGTGGCGAATAAAACTAAATTGGCAACACTGAAACGCTATGCAAAATCGCATGCTTTGGAACTGTTTCCGATTTCGGCCGTAACCGGCGAAGGAATCGATAAACTGAAATACGCGATGGCGGAGAAAGTTGGGGAAATGAGGCGTACGCAGCTTGCCGAAGTGGGCGCGTAGCAGGATATCTTTGGTTTTGGCGAACGACGGACGGCGCACGACGCGCGACGGCTTATGAACATTGGCCTTTTCGGCGGCACCTTCGATCCGATTCACAAGGGCCATCTTGCGCTTGCTCACGCCGCGCTTGAACGCTGCAAACTGGGAAAGATTTATTTCGTGCCGACGAACATGCCGCCGCATAAGACCAGCCCACCTGCGGCTTCATACTTTCATCGTTTCGCCATGACTGTACTCGCAACCCATGATGAGAGGGCGTTTGTGCCGTCGCTGCTCGAAGCTCCTGGCGAGTTTGTTTTGCATGAAAAGAAAGCCGCGAAGGGGAGTGTGGCATCTGCGCCGAATTACAGCATCGACACAATTCGCAAACTGAAACGAGAACTGAAGAAGAGCGACCGTCTGTTCTTCCTGATCGGGATTGACGCATTCAAAGACATTGCGAAGTGGCGTGAAGCCGATGCGCTCTTTGCGGAATGTGAGTTCATCGTGGCCAGCCGCCCGGGATTCTCGCTCGCCGATGTTGCTGGGTCTATTCCTGAAAAACTGCGGCCGCGATCAGAAGTCACCAAGCCATTCTCGAAGCAACCGGCTACGGGTGACCTGGTCCTGCCCGGAGTTACATTGCATCTGCTTGACGATGTGAATCAAAATGTCTCGGCGACTGCGATTCGGCAGGCGGTCGCAACGAAAAAACCGATCAAGAAGTTTGTCCCTGAAAGTGTGGAAGAATACATAAAGAAGGAGGGCCTATACACTCGTTGACAGCCCAGCAGCGATCTGCCCCCCGAACAAAGAACGAATCAAAGAAGCAGCTCTCCGAAGCATTGGCTGCATGCCAGGACAAGAAAGCTGAGGAAATCACCCTGCTGCAAATGGATCCTTCCTCAGGCGCTTTCACCGACTATTTTCTGATTTGCAGCGGAACAAATCCTCGGCAAATTCAGGCGATTTCAGATGAAGTCGAACTGCGACTGAAGCGCAGCGGAGTTTATCCGAACAATATTGAAGGATATAAACAGGCGGAGTGGGTGCTGATCGACTACGTGGATTTCGTGGTCCACATTTTTTCTGAGTCGGCGCGCAGATACTACGATCTGGAGCGGCTTTGGAAATCAGCGAAGAAGCTGGAGCCAGCCGAGTTCGTCGCAAAACCTCGCCGCCGCCGCGCGTCGGCGAGTACTGGAGCTAAGAGGCGAGCGTAAAAGCTTTTCACCGCAGAGTTCGCGGAGGAACAAGCGGTTAAAATCTTTAACTCGTGAAGCTCACAATCGCATGGATCGGCAAGACAAAGAATCCGGCAATTCAGTCTCTCACCGATGAATACTTAAGACGCCTCAAGCAATACTGCGAAGCGGAAGGCATGCCACTCAAAGATGAGGCTTCGCTTTCGAGATCTTCCGGCCGCGATGGGCGGAGCACGCGGCGTCATCTCGTCCTGCTCGACCCGCGCGGGAAACACCTATCCTCCGAGGAATTGGCGGAGTTCCTGCGGACGCATCAAGAGCGCAACCCACAGCCAATCTTGTTCGCAATAGGCCCCGCAGATGGATTTTCTGAAAACGCCCGAAATCAGGCCGATTTCACCTTGTCTCTTGGAAAAATGACGATCGCACATGAACTGGCCCGGATAATTTTGCTTGAGCAACTATATCGGGCGTTCACTATCCTGAAGGGACATCCGTACCATCTAGGGCACTGATGCCGCGAACGTCGCCTTGCACTTCGGTGACGTTTCCGCACAGCGCAGCCGATCGTAAAGTGCTCTTCAGCAGCCCTTCCCTCTCAAGGAGACCCATGAAAGATCCTCTCGAGGTGCTTCGCCGCAAAGAGGCCGAATTGCAACGTCTCAAAGAGGAAGTCGAGGCGTTGCGCCTGGTTGGCAAACTGCTGAACGAAAAGAGGCACGTTGATCGCGAGCAGCCACGCGGGAAGGTGCTGCAGATGCCCGAAGTAAACCTGGCGTGATTCACATCAAATCTACCGTTCGTCCGCGGTGCTGTATGACCTAAATCAGCGGTAAAGACTGGCATAGGTCTATACCACCAGCAACCTTGGCCGCGAATATCTCTGAATCCATGGCGATGTTTTCTTTTTTACGCCTGATCTCCTAAACTCCAGTCAGTGGCATTCGCCGATCAATTAGGACTGACCTTCGCGGCGCCTGAGCGGAAAATCTGGGCCGTACGCGACTTAGTTGCGGCGGTACGCACTCGCATAGAGCGCGAGTACAGCGACATCTGGGTCGAAGGCGAAATCTCAAACTTTAAAGCGCACGATTCCGGGCACCTTTACTTCACTCTGAAGGATGAAAATTCGCAATTGCGGGCCGTCATGTTCCGCTCGCAGGCGCGTCTGCTCCGTTTCCGTCCTGAAAACGGAATGCACGTTGTGCTTCGCGGACGCGTAACGATTTTTGAAGGCCGCGGCGAGTTACAACTCTCAGCCGAATACCTGGAGCCCAAAGGCGCAGGGGCACTCCAAATTGCTTTCGAGCAGCTCAAAGCGAAGCTGGAATCTGAAGGGCTCTTCGATGCCGCGCGCAAAAAACCAATCCCCGCTCTGCCGCGACGCATTGGTATTGTGACGTCGCCCCAGGCGGCCGCGCTTCGCGACATTCTGAACATCTTGCGACGTCGACACCATACGGCAAATGTGCTGATCTATCCCGCCCAAGTACAAGGTGAGACCGCGGCCAGCGAAGTCAGTGCTGGAATTAAATATTTCAATCGGGCCAAGAGCGTTGACGTAATTATCGTGGCGCGAGGCGGAGGGTCCGCCGAGGACTTGGCTGCTTTCAGTACCGAATTTCTTGCGCGTGCAACGGCAGCATCTCAAATTCCGTTGATTTCGGCGGTCGGTCACGAAACAGACTTTACAATCATCGATTTCGTTGCGGACCTGCGAGCGCCGACTCCGTCGGCCGCGGCTGAACTGGTCATCCGTACGCGGCAGGAAATCGAGGAGCAAGCCGAGGCTCTCCGCCTAAGACTGACTCGGGCAATGCGATATCGCCTGCTGATGTCGAAGCAAACGCTCACCGAAGTTGCGCAGCACGGGGCATTTGCGCGCATGACGGACGGCATCAATCAGCGGCAGCAACGGCTCGATGACTTGTACTTTCGGCTTGAAAACGCCGAGCGCAGGCTCATCGAAAGACAACATCGACGTTGGCAGCAAGTCTCTGCGGCCATACGCCATTACGACGCTCGGCGAATGCTTGGCGGAATTCGCCGGGACCTCGCAGCTCAATCGGCGGCAATCGTTGCCGCAACAAAGGCTGCTTTATTACGCCATGTCTCGCGCGTCGATCAATTCGAGCGGCAGCTGCGAGCCTTATCCCCTCTCGCTGTGCTCGAACGAGGATACGCACTTGTTTTTGATTCGAGTGGTGCGCTGGTGAAAGATTCTTCGCAGGTGGGAACCGGCAGCGAAATTTCCGCCCGGCTGGCGCACGGATCATTGACCGCACGAGTTGAGAAGAAAAGTGGGTAGCGATTCGCGCTTCGTGATTCGTGGGCAGTGGCTCGTGGGATGACGGACGACTGGCCGCTAGAAACCCACTCTCTACTGCTTACCCCTTGCATTACAATTACTTGTGCGCCGTTGCCTGGAGCGCGCGTTGCGAGGAACACGCATTGATTCACGTAGCCGGATCCTGGCCCCATGTCACAATCGCGGTCATCGATATTCTGCTGGTGTCCACGATTATCTATGAGTTTCTGGCACTCATTCGTGGTACACGCGCTGCCCTGATCCTGATCGGCCTTTCGATCGTGGTTCTTGCGTTCTATGTGTCACGAATCGGCGAGCTGGTCACGCTGAATTGGCTCATCTCGCGCGCTCTGCCATACGGTGTGTTCGCCTTGATCGTGATCTTCGTTCCAGAAATTCGCCAGGCACTGGCACGGCTTGGCCGGCGAATGACTCTCACTCGATCGGCGACAGAAGTGGATACCTATGACGACATCGTCTTAGCAGCAAATCTGTTTTCGCAGAACCAAACCGGCGCCCTCATTGTGATTCAGCGCGAGATCGGATTGCGGACTTATATCGAAAGCGGAGTTGCTCTGGACGCGCAAATCTCGTACGACCTGCTGGCCACGCTATTTCGTCCCAGCGCTCCGCTTCATGACGGCGCAGTAATTGTGCAGGGGGATCGCGTCGCTGCTGCTGCCTGCTTCCTGCCGCTTTCAATGAACCCCGTGCTCTCGACTCAGCTGGGTACGCGGCATCGCGCCGCGATTGGAATCACCGAAGAAACCGATGCCATTTCAATTGTTGTTTCGGAAGAGACCGGTAGCATCAGCCTTGCCGTGGCCGGCAAGATCGAGCGCGATTTGACGGTTGAGCAATTGCGTGAACGGATGAGCAGCTTGCTCCGGCGCTATGTTCCGCCAACTCCGCTGCCAACTGCGATTACGGACGCGGCTGGAATACTGGAGGAGCCCGAAAACGCAGTTCCGCTGCGAGACATACAAAAAAGCGGAGGCGAACGATGAATACAGGAGACTTCTTCCGCCGCTATGTATTTCACAATATAGGGCTGAAGATTACGTCCTTGCTGCTTGCGACCGGATTGTGGCTGGCAGTTTCAAGCGAGCCTCCCTCCGAAATTGCCGTAAACGTCGGGATTGTCTTCCGTAATATGCCCGACGATCTTGAAATCAGTTCAGAAAGCATTCCCTCAGCACAAATTCGCGTTCGTGGGCCAGAACAGGTGATCCGTCGCTTGCAGCCTGGCGATGTGCATCTGGAAATTGATTTGACCGGCATGAAGCCGGGTGAGCGGACGTTTGACTTGACTGCCAATCAAATCACCTTGCCCGATAAACTGCAGCCGGTAGAGATTGTGCCAAGTCAGATCCATTTGGTCTTTGACCGAAGAATCACCAAATCGGTCCCGGTTCGACCGCGCGTTATTGGAACGTTTCCTGCTGGATACTCCATAGCCAGCGTGCAGTCGAATCCTGATAACGTTGAAATTGTGGGACCTATGAAATCTATTAACGCCGTCGATTCAGCAATCACCGATCCCATCGACGTCTCTGGACTCATGGACCGTACGACGGTGTCGCGGCATGCCTATGTTTCGGACCCGCTTATTCAAGTCACGGAGCAAACTCCGGTGCGGATCACGATTACGATGGAGAGAGCGTCAGCGGAACCCGGGCATAATCATTGATCATGATCACAACCAGGCAGCTTTTCGGAACCGACGGAATTCGGGGCATTGCGGGTGAATTTCCGCTTACAACTGAAAGCACGTTCCTCATTGGACGCGCGCTAGGACACAGTCTGGCGAAAACAAACCCGACACCGCGGGTCGTAATCGGTCAAGATACACGCGAGTCGAGCGGCTGGATTGCAGATCGCGTGGCGCTCGGGCTTATGTCGGCCAATGTGGAGGTGCGCAGCGCAGGCGTGATAACAACCCCGGGAATCGCGTATCTTGCCCGCTCGCAGAAGTTCCATGCGGGCGTGGTAATCTCCGCATCGCACAATCCGTGGACTGATAACGGGATCAAAGTATTTTCGGGTGACGGATTCAAACTACCGGACGCGCGCGAGCTCGCGATCGAGGAGGAAATATTTGCGTGCTTGAGGTCGCCTGATTCGCATCCTGAGCCTTCGCTTAAACCTTCGCCTACGTTGCCAGGCGAGCATTCGCTTCGGCGCGCATATATTGACTGGCTTGCAAAAAATATTTCGACAGATCTGAGTGGCCTTCGCGTTCTTATCGACTGCGCGAACGGGGCTGCCGCTGCTGAAGCTCCCGAGTTGTTTCGGGCGCTCAGAATTCAAGCGGACATCATTTACTCGGCTCCCAACGGCAAAAACATCAACGAAGGCTGTGGGGCGCTACATCCCGAAACGACAGCGAGAAAAATCGCGGGGTCCAAAGGTAGGTTCGATCTCGGAGTGACGTTTGATGGCGACGCCGACCGGGCGCTGTTCAGCGATGGCTTCGGGCGTGTGGTGAACGGCGACGGGATTCTGTTGCTGGCCGCCCGCGATATGAAGTCACGCGACCTGCTTCGGGCAGACACTGTGGTGGCGACGACGATGTCCAATATGGGACTTGAAATCGCACTGCGCGATTCCGGTATCCGTATGTCGCGGGCGAATGTGGGCGATAAATATGTGCTCGAAGAAATGATAAAGACCGGAGCAACTCTTGGCGGTGAACAATCAGGCCACATAATCTTCCGCGATGGTGAAGCGACCACCGGCGATGGCCTGCTTACGGCGTTACGCGTAATGGATGTTATCGCTCGTACGGGCCGCTCCCTCGCGGAGCTGACCGAGGACCTGAAGGTGTTCCCTCAACGAATTCAAAATATCCGAGTGCGCGAGAAGATTCCGTTCGACCAAGTTCCCGAAATTCGCGGAGCAATTAAATCCGCAGAGCGCGAGCTTAACGGCAATGGGCGGGTCGTTGTGCGCTATTCGGGAACAGAACTGCTGGCTCGAGTAATGGTGGAAGCGGAATCAGAAGAAAAGATGAATGCTTTGACGGATGGTATTGCCGGAAAAATTAAGGCGGCCCTTGGGTCGTAGTTCTCTTACTGCCCAAGCCTCGCAAAGCTCAGTTCAAATCCCGCCAATTTTTTCCCACCCCAATTTCAACCAGCAATGGAACAGAAAGCTCCGGATGAACATTCTCCATCTGCTCACGAACTAAGCTACGCATCAGGTCGATTTCGTCTTCCGGCACTTCGAACACCAACTCGTCATGGACTTGAAGCGTCATCTTCGATTTCATGCTCTGTTCGCGGATAACGCTGTCGATTCGAATCATAGCCAACTTGATTAGATCGGCTGCGGTGCCCTGCAACGGCGTGTTCACTGCGGTACGTTCGGCGAATCCTCGAAGGTTGTAGTTCTTGCTGTTGATGTCGGGAATCGGCCGAACACGTCCAAACAACGTTTTAACCCGCCCATCTCGTCGAGTCTCATCCAAAGTGCGGTCGATGAATGCGCTCACGCCGTGATACTGGTCGAAGTATGCGTCAATATATTTCTTGGCTTCTGAAGTTTCGATTCCAAGATTCTGGGACAGGCCGAACGGCGAAAGGCCATAAACAATTCCGAAGTTCACGACCTTGGCTTGCCGTCGATGATCGGCCGTAACCATCAGCGGAGGCACTCCGAACACCTGGGATGCAGTCAGAGTATGAATATCATCGCCGCGGCGGAAGGCCTCGACCAGCAACGTGTCCTTGGAATAGTGCGCTAGAAGGCGCAGTTCGATCTGCGAATAATCTGCGGCAAGGAGCAAGCATCCGGGCGCGGCTGTAAATGCCGCGCGAATTTCGCGACCTAGCTCCGTGCGAATAGGAATATTTTGCAAGTTCGGATTCGCGGAAGAAAGGCGGCCCGTCGCAGTTCCAGTCTGATCAAAAGTCGTATGCAGGCGGCCAGTGCCGGAATTCAGCAGAGCAGGAAGCGCGTCTACATATGTGGACTTCAACTTGGCAAGTTGACGATACTCGAGGACCAATTTCGGCGCCTTGTGGTTCGAAGCGAGTTCTTCCAGAACATCGACCGCGGTTGAGATCGTCTTGCCCTTGCCGTATTTCACCGGCTTTGGCAGATTCAGTTTGTTGAACAGCACCTCCCCGAGCTGCTTCGGCGAATTGATGTTGAACTCGGAGCCGCAACAGTCGTAAATTTCGCGAGCTTTGGCGTCAATTTCGACCTCGAGCCGCTCCGACATTTGGTCGAGCGCGACGCGGTCAATGGCGACTCCGGCCTGCTCCATGCGGGTAAGAACAGGCACGAGCGGCAGATCAATTTCCTCATAAAGCTTCAGAAGATTCCCATCTTCAACTTCTTTGCGAAGAGTGGCCGCCAACCGGCCAGTCATGTCAGCAGCCTCGGCGAGGGAACCTTCTAAATTCAGATTGAAACGGCGCAGCGCAACCTCCGCCAATGCGTGCGACGAGTAAGTGGGATCGACGAGATATGAGTACAGCCGAGTATCGTGTTCCACTCCGGCGAGCACGCTTTCTCCCAGCACATGCGCGGCCGTCTTCCAGTCGTGGATCGCTTTCGGGACAGCTGAATCGCCGAGTGTCGCTCTTAGTTCGATCTCCGCAGGCGAACCGGCGGAAACGCTCAGCGCTGAACCCTGGTCAATAGAAACCGCGATTTGAGTGGTGCGAGTACCTGCGGAAACAACTTCAGTTAAGGCAAGCGGCAAACGGCCTTCTTCGGATTGCTCTGCTTCTTCTTCGTTGTCCGCCAACTGAAGGGCGGAGTCGATGGCAATTGCGATCGGAACATCAGGCCTTCGCGAACCGAGAAGCGATTGCACATCGGCAACAGAATCAGTCTCCCGGTAGTTCCCTGGTTGCGCTTCAACAACCGGCAACAATTCTTTCAACAGTGAAGTAAATTCGAGTTCGGTGAACAAGGTGCGGAGAGTTTCAATGTCGGGTTCACCGGCATGCATCTGCTCAATGTTGAGCTCGATGCTCACATTGCAATCGATTGTGACGAGCTTTTTGCTGAGGAGAATTTGATCGCGATTGTTCTGCAGTGATTCGCGGTAGGTTTTCCTCTCTACTTCAGCAGCGCGGTCGAGCGCAGCTTCCAGGCTGCCAAATCGGCGGATAATTTCAACAGATCCTTTATCGCCGATGCCTGGCGCCCCGGGAATGTTATCGATCGAATCTCCACGCAGCGCCATAACATCGATTACTCGCTCTGGCGGTACGCCCAGAATTTCTTCAACCTTGGCGGCATCGCATATAAGGTTGTCCTTTGGAGGGTTCAAAACCAGCACGCGATCATTCACCAACTGAAGCATGTCCTTGTCGCTCGATACAACATAGACGTTTCGGCCGTGCGCAACTGCCTTTGTCGCGAGAGTGCCAATCACGTCGTCGGCTTCAAATCCTGGAACTTCGAGAATGGGGATACGGTAGGCCTCGAGCGCGCGCCGGATATACGGGATTTGTTGTGCTAGGTCGCCGGGCATCTCTGTACGATTGGCCTTGTAATCTTTGAACTGTTGATCTCGAAACGTGGGCGCCGCGACATCGAAAACCGCAGCCAGATATTGGGGAGAGAAATCGTCGCGGAGTTTGCGCAGCATATTCACGAAAACATAGATCGCTGCCGTCGGAAGCCCTTTTCGCGTGGACATTCCGCGCTGCCGCGCCATGGCGTGGTAAGCGCGAAAGATGAATGACATTGCATCGATCAAAAAGATGCGCTCGTGGTCGTCAACTGGACGTGGAACCACCTTCGGCTTCGGCTCCGAAACGGGCGCGGATTCAGCAATTGCCCTTATCTGTCTCTTCGCAGGCAAGCATTAAGTCTAACAAGGAGTACAGCTCATTTCAGGCGCTAGCTTTGGAAAGAATTACCCTAATGCAGAGTATTTGGTGCTATTCAATAAACATGCAATCTCCGTAGGAATAGAATCGGTATCTCTGTTGCACCGCCCATTGATAAGCCGTGAGCACACGTTCTTTGCCGCCAAACGCGGATACCAGCATTAGTAGACTCGATCGCGGCAGATGAAAATTTGTCAGCATCGCGCTGACTACACGAAACTGAAATCCGGGATAAATGAACAAGTCGGCTTCACCTGTGCCCGCATGAACGCGTCCGGAATCACGCGCCGAGTACTCCAAAGTTCGGACGCTTGTTGTGCCTATCGCTATCACTCGACGCTTCTCATCTAAAGCGCGGTTTATCTTTTCGGCGGATTCGGCAGCGATGCTGTAATTTTCGGTGTGCAGCTTGTGTTCCTCCACCTTCTGCTCGCGAACGGGCTGGAAGGTGCCCAAACCAACATGCAGCGTAATTTCCGCCATGTCGATCCCGCGCTCTCGCATTTCGGAGAGAATCTCCGGAGTGAAGTGCAGGCCTGCCGTAGGCGCCGCCACCGATCCGCGTTCGCGCGCATACACGGTTTGATATCGATCGCGGTCGGCCGGCGAGTCGTCGCGGGAAATGTACGGTGGCAAGGGCACATGCCCCAACCGCTCCACGATTTCCAAGAAATTCGGGATTCTCGCGAAGCGGATTCGGCGCTCGCCGAAGGCTCCTCTGCCGATGATTTCAGCCGTGAGATCAGCATCCTCGCCGAAATAGAGTTTTTCACCAACTCCGATCTTGCGTCCCGGGCGTACCAGGCACTCCCATTCGTTCGGTTCTCCTGAAACTTGTTTTGTAAGTAGCACCTCCACTTTTCCGCGAAGGAAATCGCGACCCGCAGGATTTCGTGTGCTGATCGGTTGCGATCTCAGTCCACTGCGGCGTGCATAGAGCCGGGCGGGGAAAACCCGAGAGTTGTTGAACACGACCAAATCGCCGCGATTGAGCAGTTCGGGGAGGTCGCGAAAGCGCATCCCACGCACATCGCCGGAAAGCCGGTTGAGATGCAGCAGGCGGGATGCTGCGCGATCAGGAAGCGGCTCTTGCGCAATCAGATCTTCGGGAAGATGGTAATCAAACTCTGAAACCAGCACGCTCGAATTATAGAAAGGTATCCGCTTCTGGCTGCTACTACAGCGCGCCATTTACACTTTTCGACACAAATACCGATTGTTTCTACTTTGAACCTGCGCTAACATACGCGGGCTATCTCTTGATCGTGTCCAGCGAACATAAATCCCGAAAAGCTATCGTGGAGATTGGCGGAAGGTTGCACGAGCGCGGCTTTATTGCTGCATGTGACGGCAACGTGTCCGTGCGACTGAGCAGGAACTCGGTACTGGTCACTCCGACGGCGATGTCCAAAGGCATGATGAAGCCTTCGGACCTTGTAATTGTGGACATGACTGGACGCAAATTGAAGGGTCGCCGAGAAGTGACGAGCGAAATCGGGATGCACTTGCTGATTTATCGTATGCGTCCTGACGTGAACGCCGTAGTTCACGCCCATCCGCCTACGGCGACAGGATTCGCAGCGGCCGGAATGGCCCTCGATCAGCCGCTGGTGTGCGAAGTGATTATTGGTCTCGGCCAAATTCCACTGGCCCCATATGGAACTCCTGGGACTCCGGAATTGGCCGAAACTCTGGAGCCCCTGGTTCCTCAATATGATGCGGTTCTGATGGCCAACCATGGCGTGGTGACATACGGCGGTGATTTGCAATCCGCTTACATGAAAATGGAAACCGTGGAACACTTTGCCCGGATTGCATTGACCACACACATACTCGGACGGCAGCAATATCTCGAAGATGAAGAGGTCGACAAGTTAGTTGCGGCGCGTCAGAAGTATATGGGCGTAAACTCGGCGGCACCGATGCCTGTGCAATATTCGACCAGCACCCCTGCAGCGCGGACCAAAGGCTCACGGCACTCAGAATCATCCGATGTGCTTTCTACTCTCCTCCGATCCTGAAACGCACGCCCGCCCGAAAACTGGCTTCTAACGCCGGGTAGCCAATGACTTCCTCGTAGAACCTGTTGAGCACATTGTCTGCGTTCACATACGGGGTAATTCGAGATGTTGCAGAAAACCACGCTCCTATTCCAACCAGCACGTACCCGGGGGTGTGATCGAAGTTGTAGCCGAAGAAATCAGAGTCAGGCCGCGGGCCTACAAAACTGCCCGAAAGCTCCGCGCCCCACCGCTTACCGAGGTAGTTGGTCTGCATTGTGGCCGAATGTTTGGGCCGCCGAAGCAGCGGCTTGCCAGCCTCAAGAAGTACCTCGGTTGCCAGCGGCTCTTTCAATATCTGATTGGAGTCGTAGGTATACGAAGCTTGTACCGAGAGTTGCGCCAGTGGACGTGCACGAAAGATCACTTCTGCGCCATGCGCCATTGCCTCGTTGATGTTCACATATTGGCCTTCACAAAAGCATGGCAAAAAATTGAAATCGATTTGGTTGCGGAACAGGTTGTTGAAGTACGTAGCAGACAGTGAGTAATTGTTGCGAATGCCCTGTTCAACACCGGCTTGAAACGAACGCGTCTCTTCGGGCCTGAGGAACGGATTTGCCAGCGTTGGGAATCCGCCGCCATTTCCGAACGATTCGGCGAAAGTCGGCTCTTCGATCCCAGTTGCATAGGAGAAAAGCAACCTGGTACCTGTAAAAAAGTTGTTGCCTTCGAGTGCGAGCAGGTTCAACGAAAGCCGCGGGACAAATTTGTTTCCGAAGCTCTCGTTACGTACAAAGCGTCCGCCGGCGATGAATGAGAACCGCTCGAAGTTAAACAATTGTTCAGCGAAAACTTCGTGATTTCGCCGCAGGCCGTGAGTGGTGAACGGAAGATCGCCGGTGGTGCCATTTTCGTCCTCGAAGTAGTACCCCGCAGTGGTCAGGCTCCAGGCGCGTTCGGCGTAGCTCGCCTGATAGTTGAGTCCAGCCCGGTCGTAGTTATTAACGTTATCGAACTGAAAATCTTCGTCCCCGAAAGGGGAAATTCGGTTCCCCTGATCGATTCCATCAACGTTGGTGAGGTGCAGTGTGTAGTCAAAAGCTTCGATTTGCTGCTCGAAGCCGCGCGGGCCTGAGATGCTCAGTTCCAAACTGCCCAGAAAGTTATTTTGCCGCGCACGCTGATCGAGATCGGGAGGGAGCAGAGCATTACCGTTGAAGTTCCATTCGTTCTGCACGCCAGTAACGCTGTTATCGTGCCGCATGCGAAGCCGCAGCGACGACCAATCGCTTAGATTTGCGCCGACATTTGCACCCTCGAGCGAATTGGAATAATCGTCGTTCGGCCCTGAACCCATACTGTTGAACTGGCTTCCGAACAGGTTGTAATCAAAATGCCTTCGCGCGCCTGCAACTGACGCGTAGCCGTTCTCCGTCCCGTAGTTGCCTGCATCTGCGCCGAATAAGAGTTCAGGAGTTGGCGTATTGCCGGTTTTGCTCCAAACCTGCACTACGCTGCTCATCGCATCGGAACCGTACAACGTGCTCTGGGCACCGCGGAGAAACTCCACTCGATCAGCCTGGAAGAACGGCAATGTTCCGAAGTCGAATGTCCCGCCTGGACTGTTTATCGGAACGCCATCCACGATCACTTTGTTATAACGTGACTCTCCACCGTTAACGAATAACGATGATATCCCCCCGCGCTGGCCTGCCGTGCTCACAATTGCACCGGGCAGAAAGCGCAACGCATCGCTCGAAGAGATTGGGCGCATGGTGTCGAGCTGCGCGCCGCTTAATGTGTCGATGTCGGCGCCGGCTTCCTCGCTCGGCACCGGCGTTCGTGTTGCCGTGACAACAACAGTCTCGTTCGCGCCTGCAAGGTGCAGTGCGATCGTGATTTCGTCCGCGTGACGGATCTCTGCCGATTCCCATTGTTCGGCGAAACCCGGAGCGAGCACGCGAATGCGAAGAGGGAAATCAGTGACATTGCGGAATTCAGCCATTCCTGTCGCCGATGTTGTTTGAATCGCTTGCGGGCGGGTGGAACTCCTTGTAAACAGCTCGACTCGCGCGTCAGGAACGGACGCGCCCTGAGGATCGACAACCCTGATCGTAAACTCCGACGCCAGCGCTGAAATGGATAGGCAAATAACCGCAAGAAGCCAAAAGCAGAACCGCATCACTCCTCCTTTGGTCGCGAAAGGGGTTGGTGTTGTCAGTTCACGCCGGTCTCCTGGCTCGCGAGTAAGGAAGTGTGACACGGGCGAGGGCGCCCGTGACTCCAAGTCCGTTGTTTGGCCTCAGGCCTTCCCGGATCTCTCCAGTGGCCCGGTGCGATGTCCTCGCTTACAGTTGCGCGGCAGCGCGGGGTTTGCACCCGCTTCCCTGTTCTTCTCGTGCGAGAAGAACGCGCGAACCTATTTCAGAAAGCAACAAGAATGTACCCGCACGCGTCGACGAAGTCAAACGCTGCTCCATGACCATTGCTATATCTCGACAAATAACCCGTTATGACTATAATGACCACCATGACCATAAGGACTGTAAACCAATGGACGGTGGCTGAGGCTAAAGCAAAATTCAGCGAAGTGATTGACAGAGCCCAATCCGATGGGCCACAAATGGTGACCCGTAATGGCCGGAGTGCGGCCGTTATCGTCGCGGCTGATGAGTGGGCCAGAAAGACTAAGCGCAAGGGGAATCTGGCAGAATTTTTTGCTTCTTCGCCGCTGCGTGAATCCGGATTGAGGGTTAAACGCTTTCGCGGAAATCTTCGCCGAGTACAGATGTGAGCTTTCTCCTCGATACAAATGTGGTCTCGGAGTGGGTGAAGCCCCTGCCTAACGCCGGAGTGATTTCGTGGCTCGAAAACGTCGACGAAGACCAGGTTTCGCTCAGCGCCATTACGATTGCGGAGCTGCGTTACGGCATCGAGAGAATGCCTGCAGGCTCTCGGAAAAAGATATTAGCTGATTGGCTGGAGCACGACTTAACAATCAGATTTGAGGGCAGAATTCTCAGTATCGACCAGGCAGTTGCCGATGCATGCGGACGACTGATTGCTGCGAGCGAAAGGCTGGGCAGGAAAATGGAAATGATCGATGCTCTCATAGCCGCTACCGCTCGAATTAACCGCCGAATAATCGTTACGCGAAACACTTCTGATTTTGAAGCAGTGACGAAGGACCTCCTGAACCCTTGGCATTGAGTCACCGGAACCACAACGACCAAACCACATCGACTGCCGTATGCGTCACAATCGAGGCAAAGATCTGGCGATTTGCTCGCCAGGCGCGCCCGTAAAAGATTCCAGCGATGCTCGCCAGCAAAACATAACGCCAGTTAAAAGCTGCGCCGTGATTGAAATGGGATAGACCGAATAGCATCGCGGCTACGAACAATGCTGTAGTTCTCCCGATTCGAGTCTCAAGCAGATTCTGAATGATCGCCCGGAAAAATAATTCTTCCGGTATTGCGACCAGCAAAAAAGTCAGCAGAAGGGCGGCGATAACCTGACCAATGTGCGGCACGGCAGCGTGAAAGTGAATGAACCCAGTCAACTCTCCCAGCAGCAGCGCAATTGGAAAAAAGAAAAACCATTCGCGCATTCCGATCACGAACGAGGAACGATTGGGAACGAGCGAGTATCCGGCTCCTTCAAGATCACGAATCACCAGAAAACAGTACAGCGCGACATCGGCAAGAAAAAGTTTGGGAAGCAGACCCAGTTCCGGCGGCCATGCACTCTGCAGTAATTTCAGGTAATAGGTTGCAGCGATGATGATCAGAACGGTTGCATCTCGCCAGGTAAGCATTATTGGGAGCTTTGGAAGCTCGAGAAACGCTGAGAGGAGCACCGGAAACGCAATAACGATGACGGCCGCTCGCCAACTGAATAGAGGCGACCCAGCCGCAAAGGCAAAATAGCTAAGTGAAAGCAGGCCCGCCGCTGCGATCTTGGTGACTGAACCGCAGCGCCTCAGAGGCTCTCGAGCACCAAAGCCGAAGAACCACAATGGCGCAAACAGCAACGCGAAGCTCGCAAAGGCGTGAGTAAATTCCGGGCCTAGCGATACTCCGAGCGTGGAGTGGCGAAACCCAAACCATAGCGCAACCAGCAACGCAGCATAGATGAACCACGCGACAACCAACGGAAGCGGTTTTATGTGTGACATCTCGAATTCGCGATTGTAGCCTGACGCCTTTTCGCGGCGTGTAAACTAAGTCGCAATGCTATATCGTGAACGACAGCGGAACCGAGCGGCTGCATGACTTCAGATTTGAAAGTCAGCTTTGCCGGGATCGAACTCAAGAATCCGATCATCGCGGCGAGCGGAACGTTTGCTTACGGGGTTGAGTTCGAAGACGTCGTTCATCTCGACCGGCTTGGTGGCTTCGCAGTCAAAGGGCTCTCGCGCGAGCCTATGATTGGCAATCCTCCGCCAAGGCTCTATGAAACAGCCGCGGGAATGCTGAATGCGATCGGGCTGCAGAACATCGGGGCACGCGCATTTATTGAAGAAAAATTGCCGAAGCTGCGGGAGATCAAAGATGCAATTGTCATTGCAAATGTTTTCGGTTACACGCGCGAGGATTACGAGCATACGATTCAAATTTTGAACGAAGGTGAAGGAATTGCTGCATACGAGCTGAATGTCTCTTGCCCCAATACCGAGCAGGGCGGTATCCAGTTTGGAACCGATCCCAGGAGTTTGGATGAGGTGGTCACGACCGCCAAACGCAACTCGCAACGGCCGCTAATTGTGAAGCTTTCACCAAACGTGACCAGCATTGCGCAGATGGCACATGTGGCGCAGGAGGCCGGCGCGGATGCCGTTTCGCTAATCAATACTTTTGTGGCGATGTCGATTGATGTTGAGACGCGCAAGCCGCGCATCGCCAATGTGACCGCCGGCCTTTCCGGGCCAGCAATCAAGCCCGTTGCCGTGCGCATGGTGTATGAAGTTTCGAAGGCGGTGCAAATTCCGGTGATCGGCATGGGAGGAATCTCGACTGCGGAGGATGTAGTCGAGTTCATGCTGGCGGGTGCTACTGCCGTTCAGGTCGGGACTGCGAGCTATTGGGACCCTCGCGCGACGGAGAAAATCGTTGAGGAGTTGGCAAGTTGGTGCGAAAAGCACGAGATCAACAAAATCGCCGAGCTCACGGGAGCAATAGCGGTTTAGGTTCGTTTTTGCGCACAAAGCATCGAATTAGCTGAGCATCACCATTCACGAGGAATTCACCATGACCAAAGCTACATTTGCCGCTGGATGCTTTTGGGGAGTCGAAGCAACTTTCCGCCAGATTCCTGGCGTGATTTCAACGCGGGTTGGCTACATTGGAGGCGACTTCAAGAATCCCACTTACAAAGACGTCTGCACTGATCGAACCGGTCACGCCGAAGCGGTGGAAGTGGAATACGATCCGGCGAAGGTTTCCTACGGCGATCTGCTAAAAGTTTTCTGGGAGAACCACGACCCCACGCAGTTGAACCGTCAAGGACCGGATCTCGGCACGCAATATCGCTCAGCCATTTTCTATCACTCGCCCGAACAGGAACTAGCCGCGCGCAAATCAAAAGAGGAGCTGCAACAATCAAAACGCTTCAGCCGTCCAATCGTAACGCAGATCGTCCCGGCGACTCCGTTCTATGAAGCGGAAGATTACCACCAGCAGTATCTTGAAAAACGCGGGCTGACGAGTTGCCATGTCAGCAACGGCTGAATCGGGGCAGATGAAGGTTACGAGCCCGTCAACTTGACTCGCAAATCTTCTGGTAATCGCTGCCGAATTTCTTCGGGCAGGCGATCATGCACCCGCCGCGCGCCCACGCGGGCAACATCGACCATGGTTGCGGGTGCCGGGGTAGCCACTGCGACAATCAGCCAAATAAGCGCCGAGAGCGCGAAACCTGTTAGTGCGACGAGTTCCAGAATCAGCGAATGCTTGGGCTCGAAGTGGTGAATGACCCCAAAAGCGAGCAGGAAAACTCCGGCCGAGACCGAAGCAAGCACGATCAAGCCCAGATCAATCGCGCGATGGAGTCGCTGGCGCGAACGGCAGTACTCGCATTCAGCAAAGTGGGCTTCATAGTCGCCGCGCATTTCCGGCGCGATGCCAGAAATGTCGTACCGCCACCCTGCCAAAATCTTTCCGACCACCGGATCAACGCAAGACATATTGAATCATTGAATCATTCAGTCATTGAAATCATTGAAAACCGCGATCGCATGCGGGTTCAATGATTCAATCACTCAATGATTGACTCATTCAATTTCTACAGTCGGATCGTTTCCATTGGCGCATCTTGCGCTGCCAACATCACCCGGTTGCGAATCAGCGTCATCTGCGCGCCAAGCGCGCCTTCTGCTGCCCGCAACGCAACTTCCGGGTGGTTGTTCTCCTGGGAAATGTGCGCCAACACTATGTAAGATGCAGCTCTATCATAATCTTGCACAAAAAACTGTGCCAGAGATTCATTGGATAGGTGGCCGACACGGCTCATGACCCGCTGCTTCACTGACCACGGGTATGGCCCGACGCGCAGCATCTCAAGATCATGATTTGACTCGATCATCAGCACATCGCAACCACGCAGATGATCGCGCACACTGGCTGGCATGTAACCGAGATCGGTTACGATAGCGACCTTGGCGCCTTCGGCGCGGAAGGTGAAGCCCACCGGATCGGCAGCATCGTGGGGAATGGTGAAAGGCATCACCGTGATATCGCCGACCTGAAACGCACGGCCTGCAGAGAACATTTCAAGTTTTGCGAGCTTGGGCGATTCCCCCGCATCGTCGCGGAGAGCACGCGCCCACGCCTGGTGCGTTGCGCCCGTCATGAACACCGGCACATTCAGTTTCTTCGCCAGCGTGGCTAATCCGTAAACGTGATCGGAGTGCTCATGCGTAATGAGGATTGCGGAAAGTTCGCGCGGCTCGCGACCGATGGATTTCAGGCGTTTGAATGTCTCCCGGCACGAAATTCCAGCGTCGACAAGAATGCGCGCGCCAGAGCTTTCGACAATCGCAGTATTGCCCCGGCTGCCGCTCGCGAGCACAGAGACCGACACGCCCATGCGTTGCAGCATACCTTTAACTTCTGTGGAAGCGGGAGTAACTCGTTGGTTAAGTCTGTACCTCCGGGCACGGTTTCACGTCCCAAAGTTCAATCTCACTCCTCGCAAATCAGCGACAAGCAGGCACTCACCACCCGGGTCAGTGGGTGTCGTCAGCCGTATCGGCTTCTTCTAACTGTTCATTTGGAGTGCGGCGGTAGGCTTCAATAACCTGGCGAGCGCGTTCGGCGTCTTCTTCGCGGACGCGAATCATTACGCCCCCCATAGGAAATACATCCTGTGCGAGATCAACCGGGGCAATGTCGCAATCGATTCCTTCGGCTTCGAGCAATCCGCGTACGATCATGCCTTCGGATTCTTGTTCCGTATCGAACACGCGCACCAACTTCTCATTCGGGTCAGGCGAAGAGTTGGCATTCGCAGCCATACGCATCCTCCTAGCGTTATGTACTTGCACAGTATAGATGCACGCCAGCGGAATGTGTCTGCTCAACAAAGCCATGCCGCGCGGGTCAACGCACAAAAGGATTGGGAAGACGAACCTTAGTAGTGACCGAAGTGTATTGCTTCGAGCAGCACTCACGGGGACAATAGCGCAACGTCGATTTAAGGCGGCACATCTAATTCTGAAAGCCGCGGGTAACGCGTCCCGCGCAGATTGTAAGAAGCAGATTTGCAAGAAGAAGATCGGAGAGAAGGCCCTTTTGGACGCGCATTTGAGTGAAGCGCAGAAGATCCGCCGCTTACAAGTTATGGTCAATATGGTGATGTCGGTGATAAGCCAGGACCCGAACCTTACCATCGAAGAAGCTTCGGAACTTTGCGCGGGTACCAAGCGCGCCGCCCTCGCCATGTTCCCCGATAAAGAACTCGCCTACGACATCCTGTATAAACCGAGGTTGCAAAGGTTAATGCGGGAGAGATTTCATCTGCAGTAACGGCAAGCACTTGGTTTAAGCCTTCGCCCATTCGAGGTTCAAGGGACTAAGCTTACTCCGCACAGTCGTCAGGAAATTTCTTGCAAGTTCCAGACAGGTGTCTTTTTCGGGAACCACGACCTTCAGCCGCGTCGGATATTCGTCGTAAGTACGACCTTCGAGCTCTCGGCCATTTCGAGATTTCCTGACACCGCCCCATTGCTTAAAAAAGAATGGAACACCGGCTGCCTGGCACTGCTCGCGTATCGAGACGACCCACTGCTTTCTGATCGTGCGTGCACCGGGACCGCTTTCACCACCAACGATCACCCAATCAATTCCGCGAAGGTCAACCTCTCCAAGATCTTCTAAGAGCGGCTCGATTGAAAGAAAACGAGTCGCCGCCGGGGTATTTCTTAAATATTCGATTCGTGGTAGTCCGTACTTTCGATCTTCAACACTCACTCCCCACCAGATGTGGCGATGTTTGGCTGCGAAGCGCAGCCCACCATTTAAAAGTGCATTCAATCTTTCCGCTCTTTTCGTGAGCACCTGATAGGTGTGCCAGTTCGCGCTCACCATGACCTGCGAAACAGCTTCAGCGTAAGCGTCGGAGACGCCAGGCTGAAAAAGATCGCTCATTGAATTAACAAACACGAGCTTAGGAGAACGCCAACTGAACGGCTCAGTCAATTTCTCTGGAACCAGACGTAAATCGAATCCTTGCTCGTAAGGATGTCCTTTAACCCCGCGAAATCGCTCCGCGAATGTTTGGGCGTAGCAGTGCTTGCAGCCGGGAGATATCTTGGTGCAACCACGCACCGGGTTCCAGGTGGCGTCAGTCCATTCGATTTGGGAGTTAAGCGACATTATCTGTCCCACTCAAACGCAGTCTGGTCAGTACCGTACTTCAGTACATCGTCCCATAAATCATGCGCCAGCGAATGCTTCGAGAACATGGCGATGTAATATAGCGGCAGGTTCTTTTCGTCCGAACTTACGCGTTTCATCTTGTGGAGCGGGGTCGGCAGGTAACCCAGCCTCTCCATGCTTTTGGCAAACTCCTCCGCCAAAAACTTCGGAAAGGCCACAGCATTCAATTGCGCAAGAGTCCATCGTTCTCGCCATGTGCTTGAGCCCAGAAATTCGTCGACTTTGAACGCATCCTCCATCACATACCGCTTGTAAGCACGATTCGCATCAGACCAAACTGCGAGCAACACGATGAAGTCGATGTATCGCTGGGCAAACGTCCGCAGAGTCGTAAACTTCAAACTGATATCGTATGGATCAGCAAAGCAAAGTGAAAGTACGGTATGGCCCTTTGCGCCGAAAGGGATTGCCGTCAATATTTCGTCAACTTTTTGATTGCAATTACCTGAAACATAAGCAACATCGCGAGCCGGCGCGACCCTCTTGACACGCATCTTTAACGCTTCGAGCTTTTCGGCATCTTCCTCACAAAAGACGTACTTGTCGAAAGGATCCGCCAGCAGCAGCGCTCGCAGTGGCGACCCCATGATGAGCCTCGCCGTGCCGCGGACTCTGGCATAGCCGGCGCCCGCATACAAATCGACATAGACCCGCTTGCCCCATTTATTTTTCATCCCGGACGAAAAGAGTTTTGCGTAATAGGCAACATGGTCCTGCTTGATCTCGGTCCACGATCCGACCTCGGGGCACTGAAGGCCATCCTCAATGAGAATTGGATCGTCAATGTCTGACATATTCGTCTTTTATTCGCCCAACATTATCTCGCCTGAGGATTGGAATAGCAAGCCTTCTTACTCACAGCGGTATGTTCCCATGCTTCTTTGGCGGGTTCTTGTCGCGCTTGGTTTCGAGCATTTCGAGCGCCTGAATCAGCTTTTTGCGCGTATCGCGGGGTTGGATCACAGCGTCCACATATCCACGTTCGGCTGCAACATATGGATTGGCGAAGCGGTCGCGGAATTCTTCGATCTTTTGTTGGCGGAGTTGCTCGCGCCTAACCGTGCGCTCAGCTTCTGATCCGTGCGCATTACCGGTGCGCTCGAGTTCCCGCTTGTAGACGATGTCGACCGCGCCTTCCGGCCCCATCACTGCAATTTCCGCAGTTGGCCAGGCATAATTCACGTCAGTGCGGATGTGTTTGGAGGCCATAACGCAGTATGCGCCGCCGTAAGCCTTTCGAGTGATTACCGTGAGCTTTGGCACCGTAGCCTCGGCAAACGCAAATAGCAATTTCGCCCCGTGCCGGATGATTCCTCCGTACTCCTGATTCGTACCTGGCAGGAAACCCGGGACATCTTCGAACGTGATCAGCGGAATATTGAAGCAATCGCAGAACCGCACGAAGCGCGCTCCTTTTACCGAAGCATTGATGTCGAGCGTGCCCGCAAGTACTGCCGGCTGGTTCGCAACGATTCCCACGGAGCGACCGTTCATACGCGCAAATCCTACGACAATGTTTTTCGCGTAATGCTCCTGTACTTCGAAGAAATATCCCTCGTCGACCACCGCGCGAATGACGCCTTTGATGTCGTATGGAAGGTTGGACTGTGCGGGCACTAGTGAATCGAGCGCGGAATCTGTCCGGTCGACCGGATCGGTGCAGGGTTTTCGCGGAGGATCATCGAGATTGTTCGATGGAACAAAGCTGAGCAGCTCCCGCAAAGTTGAAAGGCACTCGGCATCATCATGCGCGAGAAAATGCGCGACCCCGGAAGTCTCATTGTGAGTTTGTGCGCCGCCGAGCTGATCTTTGCTCACGTCTTCGTGCATCACAGTCTTAATCACGTCTGGTCCAGTGATGAACATGTAAGAGGTGTGATTCACCATCGCGATGAAGTCGGTAATCGCGGGTGAGTAAACTGCACCGCCCGCGCAAGGCCCCATAATGGCCGAAAGTTGCGGAACGACACCGCTGTAAAGTGTGTTGCGAAGAAAAATGTCTGCGTAGCCGGCGAGTGAAACCACGCCTTCCTGAATGCGAGCTCCGCCGGAGTCGTTCAGCCCTATCACGGGCGCGCCGACGCGAGCGGCCGTGTCCATGATCTTGACGATCTTGGCGGCGTTCGCCTCAGATAGTGATCCGCCGAAGACGGTGAAGTCTTGCGCGAACACAAAAACAAGACGGCCATCGATGCGGCCGTATCCGGTGATGAAACCATCACCATAATATTTCTGCTCGGCCATGCCAAAGTCGGTTGTGCGATGGGTGACAAGGCGATCGGTTTCTTCGAATGTGCCTTCATCGAGAAGGAATTCAATGCGTTCTCTCGCCGAGAGCTTGCCTTCTTTGTGTTGACGCTCGCGGCGTTCACGGCCACCGCCTTCGTGCGCAAGCTGGTCACGCCGCTTCAGCTCTTGCAGCTTCTGCTCAAGGTCCATGGCAGGGGATTATAAAACCCGTCGCGCGTCGGGCGTCGCCAGTCGTTGGGCAATCGGGTCGTGAGACTCCGGTTCAGAGGTTGGAGCTGAACACTTCCGCAGCCAAAAGGCTTCTAACCGCAGAGAGCGCAAGTAACCGCTCCAATCGTATGTAGATCCCTAGATCGTGCCCTCTTTACCTCGCATTCGCACATAAACGAGCGCGAAATCCGAGCCCTTATCTTGAGGATCAATGGCGACAATGTGCTGATTGCTCTTTGTTCCTACTTTCAGCTCAATGGTTTTGCCATTGTTGTCGCCCTCGCATTTCAGTTCTTCAGAATCCCCTTTATCGGGATTCGTAGTGTTGTAACTGTAGCCGTGCCCGCGAGTATGGCATTCAAGAACGTTGCCGTATTTTTTCAGTTCATTGCGATAATAGGCGATTACTTTGTCGGGCCCATCGTTCGTCTGATACTCAAGCGCTACCACTTTCAGGCCAAAGGCAGACGTTGAAATATTCACATTCGCGTCCTTCTCTTCACCGGAGTCATCCTTGTGCTTCAGTTGTGCGCCCGGATAAACGTTTATTCCGGTATCGCGCACGTCCGCGCCTTTGCTCACGTGAATTCCACCAAAGGGCGTGTCAATATCAACTTTTTTATCATCGCCGTTGTCGTTCTTTTTCACATTGATGCTGCATCCTGTCGAGATCAGGAACACAGCTATCAGCACGATGAACATAGAAATGTGACGGTCATTTTTCACGTTACTTCTCCTCTGACGCTGAGACCTCGATTCCGGCGCCTTTTTCGGCGATTCCCGGAATCGTGACCGGCAGGTGGCCATGAATTTGAATTTCTCCGAATAAAGCCTTTACCGCGCTGAGTTCCGAAACCTGCGCATTCGAAAACGTACACAGGTAATTCTGCACGTCGGGGAAATCGCGCGCCAGATAAGGATTGCCCATGGCGACAACCATCGTCTTCGACGCGGCAGATTTAAGTATCTGCCGGAGCAGGTCGGCGCTCCCGTCCGGCAGTGAAGCTGAGCCATGAACCCCTGTAGCAGTCTTCACGACCCGCCCCGCGCTGGGCGACGCGTACACTGCGGCAACCACTTTGCCGGCTTGCTGCACGGCCCTTAGGATTTCGGGTGTCATGACCGTGGCGAGATCCCCGTCGGTGTAAATGACATTTGCATCCGGCACCCGCATTCTGATCTGCCGTTCGAAGCTGTGCCCGGACTGAAGCCGAACGTCATCCGAAAAAACCACCACCACCAGGTGATTTCGCACCTCTACACCAGGTTGATACGGCAGACGGTTCGCTCGGGTTCCAACTTTTGTTAACGGCAGCACTGCCCCATTTTGGCGGACCAGCGTGACTGCGTCATCAGCCATCTTCTCACCATCTGCGATGTGGTCGGGGGTACCCACGGCTTCGTCCAGTTTTGAAATGTCGACCAGCCGGGCTTTGTTTAATCCGAGAGATGCTTTCGCCTTCAGTATCTTCAATACGGATTCATCGAGCCGCGATTTGGAAATCTCGCCACTACGCACGGCTGCCAGGACGGCGCGATACCCGGCATCGAGATCTGGCGGGATGAGAAGCATGTCATTACCGGCTTTGAACGCATCGACTGACTCGCGGCCGATGTCTGATGCATAGAGACGCGTCAGCCCCGCCATTTCAAGCGCATCAGTAATCACAAGCCCATGAAAATGGAGTTGCTCCTTCAGAAGTCCATTAACGATCACTGGCGAGATGGTTGCGACCGAGTTTGGCGTGGGATCAAGCGCCGGGACAGTGACATGAGCCACCATGATCGCGTCTACCCCGGCTTCAATCGCCGTGCGAAATGGAGGCAGTTCCACAGAATCAAGCCTCGCGCGATTGCCGGTGACCTGCGCAAGTCCGAGATGCGAGTCGGTTGCCGTATCTCCGTGTCCCGGGAAGTGCTTGGCAGTGACCAGCATTCCCGCTGAATGCGCGCCTTTGATGTAAGCGGCAACAAAGTCGCTAACCTCCTGGGGCTCGCCGCCAAAAGAGCGCGTGTTGATGATGGGATTGTCGGGATTAGAATTCACATCCGCTATCGGAAAAAAATTCCACTCAACGCCGATAGCTCGCGCCTCTTCGCCGGTGATTCGTCCGAAGTCTTCGGCATATTTCGTATTTCCAGCGGCACCAATTGCCATGGCATTCGGAAAGGCTGTGGTTCCATTCAGGCGGTTGCTTACACCCAGTTCAAAATCCGCGGCCACGAGCAGCGGGAGCTTCGAGTCACTTTGCAAGCGGTTCAGGAGCTCGGCGGCTTCGTAAGGCTGGTTCTTGTAGAGAAAGGGCGGCTCATAGCGGACACTCATCACGTATGCGCCAACGTGGTACTTGTTCATCTCGTCGCGCATTTGTAGATAAACCGGACTCTTCGCACTAAGGTATTCGGCGCGGACCCAAATCATGAACAACTGGCCCACTTTTTCTTCCGTCGACATTTTGTGCAGAGTCTTCTCCGCCCACTTTTCACCGCTTCGGTCGAGATGCAATCCCAGAGGCTGATATTTGGTCTTGGCGACAGCGAAATTTGTGACAAATGAAACTAAGAGCAGGAACAGTGCGAGTCGGGCTATGAAAAGTCGGGTCATCGAAAGTGGGGTCATCGAAAGGAAGATATCACGATGCGATCTGAACTCGGTTTTCAACGATGGCAACTGCTTGTTGTATTGCGCTCAGTTGGTCTCCGAATCCCTGGATCCAGTGGACGTCGGGCTCGCGCCGGAACCAGGTCATCTGGCGCTTGGCGTAATTGCGATGGGCCTGCTGGACCGCGCTCACTGCCGACTCGCGGTCGAACTCTTCATTGAGGAATTGCAGGACCTGTTTGTAACCGAGGGAATTTAGCGGGCGGGCAGCATCACCATATTTTGCGAGGAGTCCCTGCGTTTCCTCAATCAACCCAGCATCGAACATTGCCAGCACACGTTCGTGAATCCGCCGATAAAGGTCGGCGCGGTGCGGATCGAGGCCAATTCGCAGGATGTCGAAGCCCGTGAGCGGTTCGCGGCCAGCTTTCCATTGCTCGCTCATCGGCTGCTTCGCCGTAAGACAAACTTCTATGGCGCGAATGATCTTGGGTACGTCATTCGTATGGATTCGCGTCGCGGCTTGCGGGTCCACCCGTTGCAGTATTCGGTGCAAATAGTGAGGGCCTTTCTCTTTTGCGCGTTCTCGTAGTCTCTCGCGCAACTCCTCTGAGCGCTCCGGGCCAGAGAAAAGACCGTCGATCAAAGCGCGTAAATACAGTCCCGTACCGCCGACGACAATCGGCAAAGCGCGCCGCCCGGAAATTTCGCGCAAGACCGTCCGCGCTATGCGCGAATATTCCCCCGCAGTGGTATACGCGGTCGGATCGACAACGTCGAATAAGTGATGCGGAACCCGCACCCGTTCTTCCTTGGTGGGCTTAGCTGTGCCGATGTTGAATTCACGGTACATCGCGACCGAATCGCAGTTCACGACTTCGCCTTTGGACCGGGCTGCGAGCTCAAGTGAAAGTGCAGTCTTGCCGCTGCCTGTAGGGCCAAGAATTACGGCCAGAATAGGATCCCGCGCCACAATTAGCGTGCGCTCCAGTGGATGTTGTGCCAGTAACGCGTGATTGTGATCGCAAGAATAAGAATGACGATCACGATCAAGCCAAGGGTTTCAAGCCGCTGGTGCGGCGCGGGTGCGCCGGCAATGCGTTTCCTGTCTTTGTCCGTATGCGATTCGGGCACGGCCGCTATTGTAATCGAGCAAAGTTCACGATTGCGGCTGCTTGCGTGGAACGACAATATCGACACGGCGATTCATGGCGCGCCCCTCCGCCGTGGTGTTTGTGGCGATTGGATGGTACTCACCATATCCTGAGACTGCCAGGCGCTCCGGGTTTAAGCCATCGCGGATGAGCAAACGTATCGTGGCAGTGGCCCTCGCAGTTGAAAGGTCCCAGTTGGAAGAGAAGCGGGCGTTGTGAATGGGAACATTATCAGTATGTCCCTCGATGCGAATGAAGCTGCCGTCCTGCTGGAGAACTCGCGCCAACTGATCAAATGCCGGCATGGAACTGGCTTTAATCTTGTCGGAGCCTGTGTCGAAAAAACCGACCTCGCGCAAGCTGATGACCAGTCCTTCCACCGAACCGCGAACAGCAACATCGCCGTTTGCGATCTCGCTCGCGAGCGTGTGCTCGATTTGCGACTTCAGGGCAAATTGATCTTCTTCGGCCGAGGCACTGGGCGTGTGAACCGTGGTGCCACCTACGTCTGTCCCAGCGGGCGGCAGAGATCCGCGCTGCATGAACGCAGTTTGAATTGCGGTGGCAAGCTGGCCGGCGCGGCGCTTGTCGAGTTGCGCCGCGGAGTACATAACCACAAAGAACGCAAACAGCAGGGTGATGAAATCCGCGTAGGAGATCAGCCAGCGGTCGCGATGTGGCGCGCGAGCACGCCACCTTTTTTGCCTCATGCTCCTGCCGCCTTTGCTTTTTGCGCAGCGGGAACTTCAATTTTCGATTCTCCAAGAAAACTATCCAGCGCCGTCCGCAGCATGCGCGGACTCATGCCTTCGAGAATCGAGATCACGCCCTCGAGCACCATCTCGCGCCGGGCCTGTTCTTCTCTCAGGCGGATACGCAGTTTGCCGGCAGCCGGTAGAAAAAGCAGATTGGCTGCGCCAACGCCATAGATGGTGGCCACGAATGCGACCGCGATTCCGCTGCCTACTTCGTCGATCTTATCGAGATGTTGCATGACCTGGATGAGACCGAGCACGGCGCCGATGATCCCTACCGTTGGAGAAAAACCACCAGCCGACTCGAATACCTGAGGAAACCGCTCCTCGCGATCGTACTGATTATCTAGTTCGAGCTCTGCGATCTTACGGAGCTCTTGCGGCTCGGTGCCATCCACGGCGAGCATCAACACTTTGCGCATGAATGGATCGTGTACATTTTTCAGTTCGGCATCGAGGGCGACAATACCGCGGCGGCGCGCGATGTCAGCAAAGTTGACCAACAGCTCGATTGCGGATTGAACGGTGACAGCAGGCTCAAAGAAGATGCCCGCCAGCCGGCGGACTGCACACAGCACCACAGGCATTGGGAACTGGATCAGTACTGCGCCCGCCGTTCCCCCGAAAACGATCATCGCAGCAGTCGGCTGTAGGACTTGCGAAACGTTGCCGCCTTCGAGCAGCAGCCCGCCGACAATTCCGGCGAGTCCCAGCAATATTCCGCTCACGCTGGCTTTGTCCACGGCGCGCTTACCTTTCGCTTTCTTTGTGAGCATGGGGAGAAATGCACGTCACCGGAAGCGCTTTCGCGCGCACGCCGCTCCAGGTCACGGTGGCCGAAAACAGCTCCCGGCGAAACTCGACAACGAGATCAACAATCTGGTCAGCACACTCGCGCACCAGAATCTTCTCTCCGTTCAGTAGCGTGACAACCGTGTCCGGGCTCTCTTCCACAAATTTGATTAAGTCCGAATTTATGGTGACTGTCGAGTTGTTCAACCGGGTCAGGCGGATCATGGCGCTAGCTACGTGATCGGCGTAAACGCCGCGGCCAGTTCACGAGCGGGCATGTACGTGCGTTACCGAAGTTCATGGAGAAGATTGAGGCTTTTCTAAAGGGAGGCCCCGATAGGTCGATGGTGTGAGAGAAAGCAAGAAGGTTCCGCGAAACTTACGCCCTCGGTTGACGGTTTCGGGCGAGGCGATTCCGAACGACGGGACCAACTCAGCCACAGGAGCAAAAAATGTCGCTTAGCATTTTGAACAATCCGGCTTCGCTGGTCGCGGAGAATCAGTTAAATGTCACCAGCTCCAACCTGCAAAGCACGCTATTCCAGCTCTCTTCGGGGTCGCGCATCAACAGCGGCGCCGATGACGCTGCTGGCCTGGCGATTGCCGACGGCTTACAGGCCAACATCACGGCGCTCACGCAATCTGCCCGCAACGCAAATGATGGCGTGGGAAAACTGCAAGTGGCAGACGGCGCGCTATCGCAGGTCACCACCCTGCTGAACCGCGCGGTCACGCTAGCTACCGAGTCAGCAAACGGAACCGTTTCTGATTCTCAGCGGACGGCAATTCAGGCTGAGTATTCTTCAATTCTGGCCGAAATAAACCGTATTGGAAGCACTACTACCTATAACGGAACGACGATCTTCGCCAACCAGGGTGATGCGACGAGCGCCACTACGAGTCTGACCGCCACAACCACCCTGGGCGGACAAGGCGGCTTCGCCACCGGCGCCGGTACCGGCTTGACCACCGGCTCGGCGTTGCTTACCAGTGGTTCCCCCGCAGGATTGACGCTCACTATCAATGGGAATCTGGTGTACACGGCGGGAGCCAGTGACACAGTCCAGAACCTGATTACGGCGGTAAATGCCACCAACCAGTACACGGCGGCAATTAGCGGAGGGCATTTAGTGGTGACCGCAATTGGAAATACGACTGCGCCGACGGTTGCCGGCACTTTGACCACCAATGCGAACACTGCCGTTGGCGCTTTTGCTGGCACTGCCGGAACTGCTAAGGCGGTGACGGTAACCTCGGCTGATGCCACCCGCTCAGTCACGGTCACCGACAACGGCGGCTTGACTGTGCAGCAACTGATCACCGATATCGGCAACTCGAATCAAGGCTTCGCGACCCAGTTGGTGAATGGAGCGCTGGTCATTACCGATGCCGAGAGCACACAATCGCCTACGGTGAGCGGCACGGCAACGTCGGGAGGGGTGTTAGGCGCGTTCAGCACGTCAACCGGAGCAGCCCAGACCAGCATCTACCTGAGCGATTCGACGACGGCCGGTTCAAGCCCCATCAATGTCGGCATCGGCGCAATCAGCACCACCAGCATTACGGACGGAGGCGGCGGCAATCCCGTGAATCTTTCGACAACCGACCTGTCTACTCAGGCGGCGGCGCAAACAGCTCTGAGTTCGATCAACCAGGCAATTCAAAACGTGGCCAGCATGCGCGGTACGCTCGGGGCCGGCATTAACCGGCTGCAGAGCGCAAGCAACGTCATCAATAACCAAGTGCAAAACCTCACCACCGCCGAAGACGGAATTCGCGCTGCCGATATTCCCTCGACCGTAGCGAACCTGACCAAGTACTCGATCCTGGAACAGACCGGCATTGCCGCTCTCGCCCAGGCCAACCAAACCCAGCAGCTTGTACTTTCTCTGCTCCACTAAGCAGCCCGACCGGGAGAACGTGAACCAGCGTGCTCCCGGCTTGCTTTTTGGAACAATGCACGAAAGGACCCGCGAGTAATTAAAAGTGACTCGTAATCAGCCAAAGCGCGACACAGTTGCTGTTGGTAGAAGCGCGATGACGCACGAAGGTTAGGAACGAGTAATGTCGATCAGTCTGAACTCTGCCACGCTGCTTTCGGGCAATGGCATTGACGTAAACTCGCTGGCAACGCAGGTGCTTGCGCCCGAGCAAAACCAGTTGCAGCTTTATCAGCAGCAGCAATCGGCTTTGCAGACGCAGGAGAGCCTGCTCACCGGCATGAACAATGACCTGGGCAGCCTGTCCTCGGCGGTAAATTCGCTAACCGACGTTCTGGGGCCTCTGGCGGCGCAAACGGTAGCTTCTTCGCAACCCAGCATCGTAACCGGCTCGGCGCAAAGCACGGCAACTCCGGGGACACACACAATTGTGGTGAGCTCACTGGCGACACAGGGCACGGTCTATACCGACGCGGTCGCGGGTGCCAACACTTCCATTTTGCCGAACGGCGCACAGAATGCCGATCTCCAGATTGAGGTTGGTGGCGCCGATGGCGCCTCTCACGACATCACGATTACCGCCGGCAGCAACGACACTCTGAACACGCTTGCCAGCTACATCAATTCGCAAGACTGGGGCATTACGGCAACCGTTCTCAACGACGCCAGCGGAGCCCGGCTTGCGGTCTATAGCCAATCGACCGGGAGCGGCGGGGCGCTCTCGATTGCGAACAATACCACGGCGTTGAATTTCAATATGCCTCTTGGCGGTACAAACGCCACCTTTACGGTCGATGGGATTCCGTTCAGCAGTGACACCAATACTGTGACTGGCGCAATTCCCGGAGTGACGCTCAATGTTCTGGGCGCCTATCCCGGAATTCAGGCGCAGTTGACGGTTGGGCCGGGTACGACACAGGCTGCGGAGGCGATCGACAGTTTTGTCTCGGCCTACAACACGGTGATTGGCGACATCAACACGCAGTTCACGGTCGATCCGAGCACGAACTCGGAAGGGCCACTCGGCTCCGATAGCTCTCTTCGCGTCTTGCAATCGAGCCTGCTCGCAGACGCGACATATTCGCTCGGACGCGGCTCAATCGCCAGTTTGTCCTCGATTGGAATCACGATGAATGATGATGGCACACTCAGCGTTGACTCCAGCCAGTTGAATAATGCTCTCTCGCGAAATCCGTCGGAAGTTTTGAACTTTTTTCAGAACGCATCGCAAACCGGCTTCGCCAATAACTTTCAGACTGACCTGCAGAACTGGACCGACCCCACCATTGGGCTGCTCAACCTTGACCTTACCGAGAACCAGCAGCAGCAAACCAATCTGACGAACACGATCGACGGCTTCGCGGACCAAATGACGGCGCAGCAGCAACAACTGGTGACGGAATTCAGCCAGGTGAACGCCTTGATCGAAGAATATCCCTACATGCTTGAGGCGATAGACATGCAGCTCGGTATTCAGCCCAGCGCCTCGAACAACACGGCTCCTACCCAGGGAGCAAGCAGCACCGGATAAGTTTCGATGAACCCTAAACGCGCATATCAGGAAGCAGCTGTTCGGGGCGCCAACCCGGTGCGGCTAACGATTCTGCTTTACGATCAATTGGTTCAGGATGTTTCGCGCGCGGCGCAAGCGCTCGGATCTTCGCGGCTTGAGGACTGCGCGCAGCACATTGGCCATGCCATCTCAGTAATCGGATACTTGCAGGCGACTTTGCGCAACGACACGGGGCGCGACGTTGCGCGAAATCTGGGCCGCTTTTATACCATGCTGCGCGAAAAACTCATGGAAGCGCAGGTACGATCGTCGCGCGAAATTCTGGCCGAGTTGCAGCACCAGCTCATGGAGGTTCGCGAGGCATGGATCAAGGTCGAAGCCGACACCACCGTCGCGAGGCAATCAGGGTGAAAATGGCAGCAAAACCCGCGGCGGAGCCCGCCCAGGTCGCAGACGAACTTTTCAGACAGATCTCACAAGCTATTGCTGCCTTGCGGCAAGTAGTGCCGCAAGTGAGCATGGCCCACAACAGTTCGAGCCCAACAAAATGCGACGTTCCAGCCGTTAGCCTTCATGATTTAGCCGCAGCTTTTGCTCGAATCGTGCAAATGGGAAACATTCTTTCGAACACCCATTCTGATGTTTCGGCCGAAATCGCCCGCGCACTTTCGCACTACAAGCGTCTGCTATGGCAATTCAAGGTGAACCTTCCCCGCATCCAAGGCTGGCTCCTCGCAGAACGGGCGAGGCTTGCGGCCCGGCGTTCACACTCGGCGTCGGTCGAGAGCTGGGTACGGGCAACTCAGCAAACCAGGTGAACGCTCTAAGACCCTGTGAATTTTAACCGCCCCTATCCGAAACCGAGCTCGTCTGCGGCCTCGACCGGAGTGCCGCAGCGCCTGCAGATGACCGCGCCACAATCACCGCAAGTAAGAGGATCGATCACTTCCATCGCGCACCTGGGGCAATAGAACTCAGCCCTTCCTTCTGGCTGAGGTGTTTGCGGTTGGTCCATTGATCGCAATCTAGCATAGACGACAGCTATAGTTCGGGTGAGGAACAAACCGCAAACCTTTCTTCCCAGATCGGGAGAAGTCAGGCCGACAGCGCAGCGGAATCAAGTAAATTCAGAAAACTCAGTTTTTTTTCCGCAGGAAGGAATGAAGCTTCGAAGGAATTGCGCGCCAGCTCGCGCAGGTGCTCGTCGGTGAAGCCGAATTCGTTTTGTGCCAGCTCATACTCGCGGAAAATGGAAGTTGAAAACATCGCGGGATCGTCGGTGTTCAGGGTGAGCATCAGGCCCTGATCGAAGTACTTGCGCACGGGATGATCATGCACGCTCAGGCAGCATCCGGTGCGGAGATTGCTCGTAAGGCAGATTTCAACCGGAACCTGGCGCTGCGCGAGTTCCTCAATCAGTTCGGGATCCTGGCAGGCTGTAAGACCGTGTCCGATGCGCTCTGCGCCTAAATTCAAAGCGCCCCAAATGGACTCGGGGCCGGCGCTCTCTCCGGCGTGGCAAGTAAGTCTGAGGCCGCGATCACGTGCGTACGCGTACTGCTCGCGGAATAAATCGGGCGGCGCTTTGACCTCATCTCCTCCAATGCCGATTCCAACAACATTGCGTTCGCGGTATTTTGCCGCGAGTTCGAAAACTTCTTGGGCTTTGTCGGCTCCGAATTGGCGGACTGCGTCGAAAATCCAGAGCAGAGATATGCCGAAATCTCTTTCACCGCGCTCGCGGCCACGCTCCAGGCCTTCGAAGATGGCCTCAAAGTCCAGCTTGCGCCAGAGACAGACACCGACTGAAACGTAGACTTCGGCATGGAGCACATTTTCAGTTTTGAGCTGCTCCATCAGGCGATAGGTAATCAGCTCGTAGTCCCCAGGCGTTTTCAGATCTTCGGTCAGTGCTTTGAACGCCATGAGGAAGCCAAGAAAATCCTTGTAATGGTAGAGCGATTCTGCTTCGGCGAGTGTGCTTTGTTTTCCATGGCGCTGGCGAAGTTCGACTAGAGTTTGCGGAGTGACGGAGCCCTCAAGGTGAAGGTGCAGTTCGGCTTTTGGAAGCGAGTGGATGAAACACGAGCTCACAATCCAATTGTAAGCTTCATATAAAAATCGCCGTGGCAGCTACGCGACGGCGCGCTGGCTTGCGCCCTTCAGCACCTTCAGAAACTCACGCATGAAGAATGGCAGGTCCATCCAGGTCCGCGAGGTGACCAGATTTCCGTCCACCATCACCTCAGCATCTCTGAACTTGCCCCCTGCGCGCTCAATGTCCGGCGCCAGCGCTTCGTAAGTGGCAATGGTGCGCCCGCGAACAGCGTCGATTGCGGCGAGTATCAGCGATCCGTGGCAGAGCGAGGCGATCGGCTTCTTGCGTTCAACGAAGTGTCGGACGATCTTCTGCAGTCGTGGATCATTGCGCAGGTATTCCGGTGCACGCCCTCCGCTGAGGATAATGGCATCGTAGTTTTCGGGGTCAACGTCAGCGAAACCGATGTCGGCGGGAATGTGGTATCCGGGCTTCTCAACGTAAGTATCCCAACCCGGCTCGAAATCATGCACCACTGACCTGAGGATTTTTTTGGCAGGCGCGCCGATGTGCACCTCGATTCCTTCCTCTCGCAAACGATGGTATGGATACCAGGTATCCAGCGATTCGGTTGCGTCGCCGGCTACAAGCAACACTCGTGGCATAGGTGGAACCTCCCGAAGCGACAACTATCTTACGCCGAATTGAAGAACCTGCGGGTGCAAACGCCAGCTCAGCGGCTATAAACCAACAATGTCTCAGTTCGTACTTGCAAACTCGCTATGTTTCCTGCTGTAGAACCGATATATTCCCAACCCAATTATCAGCCAGCCGAAAAAGCGCAGCCAGGTAAGAATCGGCAGGCCCGCCATCAGCAGCGCACAGAAAAGAACGCTCAGCACTGGAGCAACGATTCCGCCCGGAGCGCGAAAGCCACGGTGGCGTCCGGGATCCCGATATCGCAAAATAATCACGCCGAGCGAAACCAGCACGAAGGCAAACAACGTCCCAATGTTCGACAAATCGGCGAGCGTTCCAATGTCGAGAATCCCGGCAGGAATTCCCACCACGAATCCGGCAATCCACGTCGCGGTCGATGGGGTGCGAAAACGCGGATGCACATAGCAGAACATCTTTGGCAGCAGTCCGTCGCGCGACATCGAAAACCACACCCGCGCCTGACCCAGTTGAAACACGAGCAGCGACGAAATCATTCCCAGCATGGCGCCGAACAGCACGCCCAGCCGCACCCAGCGCAGAGTCGCCGAGCCGGTGATCTCGGTCAGATGCTTCATGCTGTTGACCACGGGAGCGGCATCGTCACCGATCGAGTTCCAGGGCACAATCCCAGTGAGCACGACGGCCACGCCGATATATAGAATGGTGCACACGATGAGCGTCGCGATGATTCCAATTGGCAAATCACGCTGCGGATTGCGCGCTTCTTCAGCCGCGGTCGAGACAGAATCGAAACCGATGTAAGTGAAAAAAATGATTGAGCCGCCGGTCAGGATCCCCGACCAACCCATCGGTGCAAATGGATGCCACAGCTTCGGATTGATGTAGTCCGCTCCCACCACGATGAAAGCCAGGATTGCAGCGATTTTCAAAATCACCATGGTGTTGTTGGCTTCGGCGGACTCGCGAATGCCGCGTACCAGCACTATGGTGAGGAGCATTACGATCAAGAAAGCGGGAATGTTGAAGCCGAAGTGAAATCCCGGCGCGTAAAGCATTTCACCTTGTAGTCCCGTCATTCCGGCAGGTAAGTACGCAGGCGAAATCCAGCGCAGGCCAGGATGCCAGCCGAACCAGTCGAACATGTTTACCAGGTGCTGCGCGAAGCCCACGCTCACCGCCATATTGCTGACGGCATATTCGAGAATCAGGTCCCACCCGATGATCCACGCGATCAGCTCGCCCATGGTGGCGTAGGTGTACGTGTACGCGCTACCGGCGATTGGAATCATCGAAGCGAGTTCGGCATAACACAGGCCAGTGAAGGCGCACACGATCGCGACAAGAACTAAAGATAACGCGAGCGCTGGCCCGGCTCCCGGACGGCCAAGGGTTGCAGTGTGCCTAATCAGATAGTCGAGCAGCGGGGCATTGAGAATGGAAGAACTATCGAACTTCTGACCCGCAATTGCGGTGCCGATGACGGTGAAAATTCCCGACCCGATCACCGCGCCAATTCCAAGCGCAGTGAGCGAAACTGGACCGAGCGTCTTCTTCAGCCGTCGCTCGGGCTCTTCCGAGTCGGAGATGAGCTTGTCAATCGATTTGCAGCAGAAAAGCTGGCTCTGCGATGTATGTACGGGAGGTTCCGGCGTCGACGCTGGTTGCGACAAGCGGTTGATGTCTCCTGGATCCTTCAACCATTCGATCTGAGGATGCCCCACCCTTCGCGATCTTCGAAGGGTGGGAACCCAGAACTCTTACCGTTTCGCCTGACCTCGCGCCAGCTTCTTCACTTTGCGCTTTTGCGAGCCGCGAGCGTACTCACGCGCTTTCAGTGGATGTTCCAGTTTGCGTTTCTTGCGCGCCGTGCGTTTGGCTTTTTTGCGTTCGTCTCTGTTTAGTGCGGTTGTATTGGCCATTTTTTAACCCCGATTGCGTAATTTTGTAATCGGGTAATTTGGTAATTTGAAACAAGACATCATCAGGTTTCAAATTACAAAATTACACAACTACCAAATTACGAGAAATTTTTTCTCGCGCTTACAAACTTACCAAATCTTTTCACGCTTTCTCTAGTTGCGCGTACTTCTCGACCAGCTTTTTTAGTCCGAAGCGAGGAAATTGTACCGTAATCTTCGCCTCCTCGCCGTCACCTTCACGCTGATACACCGTGCCCTCGCCGTATTTCGGATGTTTCACCTTCTGGCCCGGCCGAAATCCTCGGCGCCCTTTCGGCTCTTCAACCTGAACCTTGGGAGTGGAAAATTTTTTACCGCGCGAGGCGAAGAACTCAGCAATGTTGTCAATCGAATTGTATTTCGGAAGTGGTTGCTTGTTCGCGGGAGATTTTTCGTTCCAGGCGGCCGATTGGTCCTCGTCCTCGTAGGCATAGTGCCGACCATGCGGCTCAGACATGCCTGTGCGAGCACGGTCACGCGAGGCTCCTCCTGATGCATATGAGTAGTTCCGGCCCCTGTCAGACACGAATGTCCGACCCACGCGGCTTTTGCTGCTCCCTAACTCCTCCATTAACTCCGCTGGAATCTCCTCCAAAAACCGCGATGGAACGCTCGCCTCGGGCAAGTCGGTACCATAACGGCGGCGGTAAACGGCGCGCGTGAGCACGAGTTGGTCCATGGCGCGCGTCATGCCCACGTAGCAAAGCCGGCGCTCTTCTTCGATGTCATCAGGATTTAAAAATGTGCGCGAATGCGGAAACAGACCCTCTTCCAGTCCACAAAGAAAAACAAGGGGAAACTCCAGTCCCTTCGCCGCGTGCAGGGTCATTAGCGTAATTTCGGCGCGCTCGTCATAAGCATCGGCGTCGCTGACGAGAGCAGCGTGATCAAGAAACTGATCGAGGGTTTCGCCACGGTCTTTCGAATCCATCGCCGCATTTACAAGTTCGCGAATATTTTCGACTCGCGAATAGGCTTCGGGAGTGTCTTCTTCTTCGAGAAGCTTGATGTACCCCGTGCGATCGATGATGAACTTTAGAATTTCAGCAATGTTGGCCGGACCGCCGGGCGAGCGAAAACCTTCAATGGGTTCAGCGGTCTCAGCTTTCTTTTCCGATTCTTCTTGAGGCAATTCGAGGTCACCGCCGGCTTGGGCCGAACTCCCCGCGCGAATTTCCTCCGCCCCACCGAAATTGAATGCAGCGGGATCAAATTGGGTATCGTCGCTCTCTGCCAGCAAGTCAAATCGCGGAGCTTCTCTCTGGCGCACAGGCGAGGACACCAGTTCTTCCACGTTCTGTGCTGCTTCCCCAATCGCGCTTTCCTGCAGCCGGACAGCGTAGGTTCCCGCAGCCATCGCCCGCGCGTCTTCGATCAGTTCCCGGAATGATTTCAGCGCCTGCAGAGCTCGCGCGGGAATCAAGGCCCGCTGAATGCACTCGCCGATCGCCCCCCACAAGGATAGGCCAGTCTCAAGGGCAATGCGCTCGACAACCTCCATCGTCGTCTTTCCAATTCCTCGCGTAGGTGTGTTGATCACGCGCAACAGCGAAACCGAATCGTCGGGATTGTGAATGACCTTCAAATAGGAAATCAGGTCTTTAATTTCGGCCCGTTCGTAAAACGAAAATCCGCCAACCACGTGATACTTCAGTTGATAGCGTCGCATTGCTTCTTCAAATAAGCGTGATTGCGAATTGATCCGATAAAGCACCGCCGCGCGCGCATCTTCACCGCGGTCCGTGGCTTCGCGAACATATCGAGCGATGGAGTCGGCCACGAAGAGCGCCTCATTCTCGCCATCCGGCGCTTCGTAGTAGCCGATCTTCGTTCCGCCCTGTCGAGAGGTCCATAGGTTCTTGCCCTTACGGCGAAGATTGTTAGCGACCACTGCCGAGGCCGCCTGCAGAATGTTTTGCGTCGAACGGTAGTTCTGCTCGAGACGGATGATCTTCGCCTCGGGAAAATCCTTTTCGAATTCCAGAATGTTCCGAATGTCAGCGCCGCGCCAGGAATAGATCGACTGATCTTCGTCGCCAACAGCGCACACATTGTGACGCGTGCCTGCAAGCATCCGCATCAGCTCATACTGGGGACGATTGGTATCCTGATACTCGTCAATCAAAATGTATTGAAAGCGTTGGTTGTAATATTCGCGAACGCTGGCGGCAGATTTCAGCACCCTTACCGCCTCAAGCAGCAGATCGTCAAAGTCGAGAGCGTTCGCTCGTAGCAACTCTTTCCGATACTCCTCGTAAATATGTGCGACCCGCTCGGTCTTGGGATCGGCCGAGTTGAGATACACTTCTTGCGGATCAAGCATGTGGTTCTTCGCCCACGAAATGTGAGACAGAACAGCGCGCGGAGTGAGCTGTTTGTCGTCTACCCCAAGCCGCTTCATTATCGATTTCGTCACCTGCTGCTGATCAGCTTCGTCATAGATCACAAAACTTTTGCTGTGCCCAATTGGCGGCTTGCCTGGGACAGCAGAAGGGATGCGCAAAGCTTCGATATCGCGGCGCAATAAGCGCACGCAAAAAGAATGGAAAGTGGAAATTACCGGCTTTGCGATTGAGGATCCGCCGACCAGTTTCTCCACGCGCTCCCCCATCTCTGCCGCAGCCTTATTGGTGAAGGTCACGGCGAGAACCGACTCAGGCATTGCACCGAGGCTCTCGATCAAGTGCGCAATCCGATAAGTGATGACACGCGTTTTGCCGCTGCCGGCACCAGCCAGAATGAGCACCGGCCCGTCGGTGGTCTCGACAGCTTCACGCTGCTGCGGATTGAGTTGGGAGAGGAACGACAAAAAGTAAATACCTGAATTGACTGCTTAAATTCTACATGGAGCGTACAGGCAGACCGGCTTCAACCTCCACATGGAACAAAGCCTGACTATGTGGAATTCCTTAGTTGTGCTTTAAAGTTGTGCTCTAATCTTTGCTCCATGAAAATTTCTGTGCGTTCGTTCGCGAAGATCAATCTCGGCCTGCAGATTGGCCCTCTGCGACCAGATGGATTCCATGAACTGCGCACGGTTTATCAAACGATCGCGTTGCATGACGTAGTTCGCGTCTCGGTCGGACGTGGTTCTGGAATCGAAATCCGCTGCGAGGACCCGCGCGTGCCTCTGGACTCCACCAACACTTGCTATCGCACAGTTGAGCGCGCGATGGGAGCCCTGAAAGCGCGCGGCCGAATCGTGATTGAGATCGAAAAAAAACTTCCAGTTCAGGGAGGATTGGGCGGAGCGTCTGGAAATGCTGCCGCGGCGGTATTCGCACTCGAAAACGCGCTTCGCAGGCAACTCCCAGGGCCCATGAGGTTACGCATTGCGGCGGAAGTCGGGTCAGATCTCCCGCTGTTTCTGATTGGCGGAACTGTGCTGGGAGGCGGGCACGGCGAAGAAGTTTATCCGCTGCCTGATTTGCCGGCAATGCCGTGCGTAATTGCCTTGCCGGAAATTGCCGTTTCAACGCCGAAAGCTTTCTCCGATTGGGACACTAATGTTGCCGAGCGTGGCTCGGCATGGACGGGCGAGGGCCCCCATGGCCACGTGACCAGTGCTGGCTTCACCATCCGGAATACTGCCAAATTGACCAACTCTACTCCGTCCGATAGAATGTTGGAGTTCAGCCGTGAGATTTCTGCTTGGCTGACTGCGGCATCCGGTGAGGGTGTTCGCAGATCCGGTGTCTCCGCCAAGGGTGGAGGCCGGGCCGAGAACCTACTGCTCGACCTTGTCCGTACCGGGATTGAAAACGACTTCGAAAAGGTCGTCTTTCCTAAGCATCCCGAATTGCGCGGGGTCAAGCGAGTGCTCGAAGGTGCAGGGGCGCTCTACACATCGCTCTCCGGATCGGGCTCGGCAGTTTATGGGCTGTTCGGTTCGCGTGAAAGGGCAGCGGCTGCGGCAAAGAAGCTGGAAAAGCACGGCACGCGGGCAGTAATTACAAGCACGCTGAAACGGCGGCAGTATTGGAATCGATTGCAGCTTTTGAATTGAAGGTTTTAGATATCTAGTTGTTGGACTTCATCGAGTTTCAATCTACAATCTGAATCGTTCAATCCGCAATCGAGCTATTGGGCCGTCGACTAATGGTAGGTTGAGGCGCTTAGCGCGCGTCTGAGCCCGCTGCCGAAATCCTGAGCGTAGCCAGGATCTCCGGGCTAGGTCGCGGTAGATATTAAGTATTGGGCCGTCGACTAATGGTAGGTTGAGGCGCTTAGCGGGCGTCTGAGCCCGCTGCCGAAATCCTGAGCGTAGCCGAAGGATCTCCGGGCTAGGTCGCGGTAGATTAAGTATCGGGCCGTCGACTAATGGTAGGTTGAGGCGCTTAGCGGGCGTCTGAGCCCGCTGCCGAAGTCCTGGCGTAGCCGAAGGATCTCCGGGCTAGGTCGCGGTAGATTAAGTATCGGGCCGTCGACGAATGGTAGGTTGAGGCGCTTAGCGGGCGTCTGAGCCCGCTGCCGAAATCCTGAGCGTAGCCGAAGGATCTCCGGGCTAGGTCGCGGTAGATGTTAAGTATTGGGCCGTCGACTAATGGTAGGTCAAGTGCCTTTGGAGCACTTTGTCTAGGTTCGAATCCTAGCGGCCCAGCCAACACAGCCTTCAGCTCTCAGTCGTCAGCTGAAGCGTGGTGACGACGACGGCACGATTTGACTGCTGACGACTGATAGCTTTTCTTTATGGCAACTCTAGCAACCGCGGCCGAGAAGATGAGCGCAGACGAGAAGCCGGAGCGCAGACCGCACCGCGCCCGCGTGGATGAGAAATTTAAGATCTTTTGTGGCACGGCGAACCAGCCGCTGGCAGACGAGGTTTGCGCATTTCTCGGCATGACGCGTGGTCAGGCGCTGGTCCGAAGGTTCGCCGACGGCGAAGCCTATGTGCAGATTCAGGAGAACGTGCGTGGCGCTGACGTCTTCGTAATGCAGCCGACGTGCCGGCCCGTTGATTTGCACCTGATGGAATTGCTGCTGATGATTGACGCGCTGAAGCGGGCATCAGCCCGGCGAATTACGGCGGTTATGCCGTATTACGGATATGGCCGGCAGGACCGGAAGGACAAGCCTCGCGCGCCAATCTCAGCCAAGCTGGTAGCAGACCTGCTAACCACGGCAGGAGCTGACAGAGCGCTGCTGATCGATCCGCATGCGCCGCAGATTCAAGGTTTTTTCAATATCCCGGTGGATCATCTGTTTGCATCGCCGGTGCTAGTGGATCATTTCAAGAAGCTGCAGTTGCCTAATTTGACCGTGGTATCGCCCGATGCGGGCGGCGTGGAGCGCGCAAGATTCTTCGCCAAGAAGGTCGACGCAGCTTTGGCCATCGTCGACAAGCGCCGCGTTGAAGCGAATGTGGCGGAAGTAATGAACGTGATCGGCGATGTTCGCGGCCGAACTTGCTTGGTCATCGATGATTTAATAGATACCGCGGGAACGCTGGTGAAAACCGCGGGCGCGCTTATAGACAGCGGCGCCAGTTCGGTTTATGCCTGCGCTTCACATCCGGTGCTTTCGCCGCCGGCGGTGGAGAACATTGCGAATTCGTGCATCAAGGAAGTAGTGGTTACGAACACAGTCCCGCTCTCGGAAGAAGCGCGGAGAGCCCACACCGACTGCGGAGGCAAAATCAGAGTTCTTACTATTGCTGGATTGATTGGACGCGCAATCCAGGCGATTCACGAAGAGGCGTCCGTGAGCAAACTGTTTGTTTAGGAATCGAAAATATGCCTACAGCAACACCGGAAACGAATCTATTAGAAGCTCAACCGCGTGAGGCGGGAACAAAGAACGATGCCCGACGTGTGCGGCGCAGCGGCAAGATTCCTGCCGTGGTTTACGGGGCAGGCAAGCAGGCCACGGTTGTCAGTGTCGATCCACGCCAGGTTTCGCGCATTCTGCATTCGCAAACCGGCCACAACACGGTGTTCGATCTGGCGCTTGATGGTGAGCGCACAAAAGCGATGATCGTTGATTGGCAGTACGAGCCGATCAAAGGCTCGCTCTTGCACATCGATCTTAAGCGCATCGCCATGGACCGGAAGCTGCGCGTGAATGTGCCGATTGAGCTGGTTGGCGAGCCCGTGGGCGTGAAGCAACAGGGTGGCATTCTCGAGCAGATTGCGCGTGAGGTCGAAGTCGAGTGCTTGCCTGGTGACATTCCGAACCAGGTGGACTTGAACGTGGCGGAGCTGGTTTTTGGTATGGTGTTGCGTATTGCTGACCTCCCGAAGAACGAGAAGGTGAAGTACATCAGCGATCCCGACCAGCCGGTCGCGCACATCATCACTATCAAGGAAGAAGAAGCTCCGGCTGAAGCCGCGGTCGGCGAAGCAGCTGCTGCGCCCGCAGAACCCGAGGTCATTAAGAAGGGTAAGCAAGAAACGGGTGAGGAAGGCGCTGAGGCCGCTCCGGAAAAGGGCGAGAAGAAAGACAAGAAATAGAACCTGTCGTGCGTCGCCGGTCTTGCGTCGTCCGCTTAGGCAGTTGCGCGCGACGCAAGACGTACGACCTGCGACGATGAACGCGCGTGAAGCTGATCGTTGGACTTGGCAATCCGGGACCGGAATATGAGTTCACGCCGCACAATGTAGGCTTTCTCGCGATTGAGATACTGGCCGACCAGCTGAACGTGGAAGTTCGCAATCGCCAGTGCAGGGCGCTTACTGCGAGAGCACAAATCGGGCAAGAGCCGGTGGTGCTTGCCAAGCCCGAGACGTACATGAATCTAAGCGGACTCGCGGTTGGCGAGCTGGTGGAAAAGCTGGAGATCAGTCCGGAAGCGGACTTGATCGTAATTCAAGACGAGCTGGATTTTCCGCTTGGTGGGTTTCGAATCCAGCGGGCGCGCAGTTCGGCGGGGCACAACGGGATTGAGTCGATCATCGAATCGCTTGGAACGAACGACTTCCTGCGGATCCGGGTCGGCGTAGCGCCGGAATATAGGCCGCGTGATGGCAAAGAATACCTGCTTTCACCGATGCGGAAGGCTCAATTGAAGGTGCTTGAGCCGGTGCTCATCGACGCAGCGGATGCAGCAAGAATGATCGTGATTGAAGGCCCGGCAGCGGCGATGCAGAGATTCAACAGAAAGCCGGAGATCACGGATCACTAATCACTGGCCACTGAAATCACTGGCCACTGACCACTGAGTTTTGGAGAGTGCAATGAATCGTACGTATGAATTGATGTTTATTGTCCGTCCTGACATGACAGAGGAAGATCAGGACAAGCTGATTTCGAACCTCGAATCAGCGGTCACTTCTTCGGGCGGGCAAGTTAAGAATGCGGAGAAGATGGGCAAGCGTCGCCTTGCGTACACGGTGCGCAAGTTCAATGATGGCCTCTATATGCTGCTGACCTTCGAAGGCGGTGGCGGCCTGGTGCATGAACTGGAGCGGCGTCTGCGCGTGAGTGAGCCGGTGATCAAGTTCCTAAGTGTGCGAATTGACGAGGAACAAAAGCGCCTGGATAAGATCAAAGCGATCCGCGACTCAAAGCGGAAGGTACCGCCAGTGGCAGCAGCACCGGTGGCAGCAGCGCCTGAAACTTCAGGCGAGGCACCGGCAGTGACGGCATAAAAACGTCGTTAGTCGTTGGTCTTCGGTCGTTGGCCAAAGAACCATAGGACTCGGAAATGGCGGCTCAATCCCGCCAGAGTTTTGCCAACGACGAACGACTAATGACCAACAACGAGATTTTCTAAGGAGCATCATGGCAGAAGAAACTAGAACAACATCAAGTTCAGCGCCCGATGGACAAGGCGGTGGCGAGCGCCGTCCGCCGCGTTCCGGCCCCGGAGGACGCGAGGGTGGACCCGGTGGCCGCAAATATTTCCGCCGCAAGAAGGTCTGCAAGTTCTGCGTCGAAAAAATCGACGCCATCAACTACAAGGACGTGCGTCTGCTGGCGCAATTCGTGGCTGAAAGCGGCAAGATTGTTCCGCGACGTTTGTCCGGCGTATGCACACCGCATCAACGCCGGCTGAGTTCGGCCATTAAGCTGGCGCGTAATATCGCGCTTCTGCCGTTTGCGGGACGCGCAGGCTAACTTCTCTCTCGCAGATCAACGCGGATTCCCGCGGATTTCTGGACCGAGTTGATCCGTGTTCATCAGCGTGAATCCGTGTCAAATTGAATTTACTGGAGCCATTATGGAAGTCATTCTTAAGGAAGATGTCGCAAAGCTCGGTTCGCGAGGCGATGTTGTGAAAGTTGCCGAGGGATACGGACGCAATTTTTTGCTGCCTCGCCGCCTGGCGATTGAAGCTAGCGCCGGCAACAAGAAAGTCATCGAACAGATGCGCGCCGCCGCAGTGCGACGCTCTGCGAAAGAGAAAGCTCAGGCCGAAGAGCTCTCGAAACAGTTCGACGGGCTCTCGGTTTCATTCCAGCGCCGTTCAGGCGAGCACGATCAACTCTTCGGCTCCGTTACTTCTGGCGATCTTGCCGACGCTCTTGAACGGAAAGGGTTCAACGTCGATCGCCGCAAGATTCAGCTGCACGAGCCGCTTAAAACTATTGGTGAGTTCGCCGTTCCTGTGAAGCTGCACAAAGACGTCACCGCGCATTTGAAGGTCGTCATCGAGAAAGAAGCAGCGGAGTAACTGTTCGCCGCTAGTGGTTGGTGGTGGGTGGTCCGCAATGTCGTGCTTGTCGGTGCCCATCGACGCGTCACGAGACACTAAACATGAACACTGACCGCTAGCCACTGACCACTGCTTTCCCTGACACAAACCTGTTACCTTCCACGATGTACCGCAGCGGCATGGCCGCCGCTTTCGTAATTCCAATTCTCTTCGTGATTAGCACCTGCGGGGGTGGAGTGCCGTCGTCTGTGATATACAAATCTGATTTTGCGCTGGTCAGGTCTTTGCCGTTGTCCCGCTCGCGTGTGATCTCGAATGCTTCAGCGAGCCTTCCAGGTCCGCTTGTTAGTAAACGCAGGTCAGAATCTTTGTCGAGTGCGCGGGAATTGAGCATCTGTTCCATTCCATCGAGCGGCTCCAGAGCGCGAAACAGAATTCCTCCGGGAGTCCCAGCAGGCAAGCAGGAAACATTCAGGCAGTAGTGGTTCCCATAAATGAAGTACACGTACGCAAAACCAGGAGGGCCGAATAGAACTGCGTTGCGTTTTGTTTTCCCGATTGAGGCATGGGCGGCGGGATCATCGGCACCGAGATAAGCTTCCACTTCAACGATTCTACCGGTGAGGCGTTTGCGTCCTTGTCGCCGAACGAGAATCTTGCCTAGAAGATCGGGTCCGACAAGGCGAGGGTCACGGTCGTAGAACGACTGCGGCAGAATGCTGGTTCGGAGTGCGACCATGCTCGAAATGCGATTCTATCCGTTTGCAGCGCGCCTACGGCCCGCGTTGGTTGTTTATGTCGCCTACCCAGGGCTGAACGCCCGGCTAAATTCCGTCGTTCATGGGAAGCTCGGCGGTACTGATGAGTCCTGCATGAAATAATCAGAACAGGAGATCTGATTGGCCTGCGCCATCTGCGAAAAACGAAAAGAAAAGCGCTTCTGTCCGGCCGTGCACGGGCGCATCTGTCCGCAGTGCTGCGGTGAACAGCGCGAAGTCACACTGGACTGTCCGAGCGAATGCCCGTACTTGCAGCAGGCGCGCGAGCACGAGCGGCCTCGCCCTATCGAAGAACTCGACCAGAACGCTCTTTTTCCGAAGGTCGAGGTTGGCCAGCAATTTCTCTACGAGCAGGAGCACCTGATCCTGGGATTGTCTTTTGCCCTCGCCAAGAGCGCACACGCTGATCGCGACATTCGCGATTCCGATTTGATTTCCGCATTAACGGCGGTCGCAAAAAGCTATGAGACCCTCGCCAATTCGGGCCTGCACTTCGAAGCACCAGTCACAAATCTCTCACACCAGGCAATCGCGGCAGAAATTCAGAAGATGGTGAAGGAATACCGTGAGGCTGAACAAAAGCACATGGGCTACACGCGACTCCGCGATTCGCACGTGCTGAAAGCCCTCGTCTTCTTGCTGCGAATGGCATTAAGCCGGACTTCCGGACGTCCGAGATCTCGCGCGTTTGTGGATTTTCTATTCGCGCAATTTCCCGATCGGCAGTCGGCGATTGCCTCCGCTGATGAAGGCAGTCGGATCATCGTCCCGTAACGTACTGCCTTTCATCGGAAACTTTGATCTTGGTCCGCGGGATAAACAAATCCCCACCGTTCCGCAAAGAATGCACGGGATAGCGAAACCCAAACCACAAAGGAGACGAGCGGACACACGAGGTTTTTAAAGCGCCCGGAACGACGGCATTCACGCTCTTTCCAGCTTCTTCGCATGCTGGCCGGCGGGCAGTGCGTCCCGCAATTCGCGTATGCTTCGCTTGAACACCGGGTGCCGCACATCCGGTGCAATTTCCGCCAGCGGCTCTAAAACAAAACGTCGCTCGTGTAATCGTGGATGAGGAATCGTTAGCGACGGTAGTTCCACGATCGAACTCCCGAACAACAAAATGTCGATATCCATTGTGCGCGGAGCTTTTTCCTGGCGTCGCTGGCGACCCATGCTCTGCTCCAGGTTTAGGATGGCGGCGATCAATTGCCGTGGCATCTTCTCTGTGTCCAGCTTCACTGCGCAGTTCAAAAACCACGGCTGCGGGGCGGTACCGACCGGCTCGGTTTCATAGAATGCGGACACAGCGGCCACATTGCCCAACTCCCCTAATTTCTCAATTGCCATTTTCAAATTCGCTGAGCGATCACCTACGTTTGATCCCAGCGACAGATAAACAGTCTTGTGCATGGTTCCTGCGCAGATCTGCTTTTGCGCCAGCACTAAGTTTGCTGGTTTCGTAAGTCTATTGCCAGAAAAAAATGGCGGCTCTCAGGGAACCTGAATGGGAACTTGCGCCTTTGTCGATTCCACGAAATGCTTTGGTAAATGGCCAGCCTTCCAATCGACTTGAAAATCGGCCGCGCGCAGCGGCTTCTGCGAATGATCGAGCAGGACGCGCCGCTCTTAGCAATACGAACTGCGCAACTCTCCAGGGAATGTCAGGAATCGGCACAGTCACACGCGAATTACCTGGCGGCTCTCACCCGCGCGGAATTGCAGCGGTTGAGTGAAGAGAAATCTCTCGCAGAAATATGCGAGCCCACCCCGCAAGGCTCCGACTAGTTCAGGCTTGAGCGGCGGAATGTACCGCTTCGCGGACGTAAGTCTCAGGCGTCTCTTCTGCAAGGGTAGTTTCCTCCCACAAACTACGGTCGCGGAGCAGGCGCGAAACGAGTGCCGTGTGCATGGCATGGCCGGCGCGGTCCGCAACAACTTTTCCCACCACGCGGCGCCCGATCAGCGCCAGGTCGCCGATGAGATCTAGAATCTTATGGCGCACAAATTCATCGTCGAACCGCAGCGGAGGATTTTCCAGGCCTTCTTGCGTTAGCACCAAGGCGTTTTGGTGAGAAGCTCCGCGAATTAAGCCTTGCTGGCGCATGGCTTCCGCCTCGTGCAGAAACCCAAACGTTCGCGCGGAAGCGATCTCGGAAACGTACTGCCCATTCGTAAGTTCCAGCAAAAAGGATTCGCGTCCGATCAACGGATGAGGAAAGTTGATGGTGTAAGAAACCGAATACGTATCTGACGGATAAACTCCAATGAACTTATTGCCTTCTCGCAGTTCCAGGGGACGCAGAATGCGAAGGTAAGTGCGCGGGCGACGCTGCTTGCGAATGCCGGCTTTCTTAATGAGGTCAATGAACGGTTGCGCGCTGCCGTCGAGAATTGGCAACTCCAGATTATCGAGCTCCACAATGGCGTTATCAATTCCCATGCCGACAAACGCCGACAACAGATGCTCGGTCGTTGAGATCAGCACACCTTTTTTCATCAAGCTGGTGGCGTAGCTCACGCGAGCAACATTTCTGCCTGTGGCTTCAACTTCGAAGTTATCGAGATCAACCCTGCGAAAGATGATCCCCGTACCGGCAGGCGCCGGCAGAATGTGCAGATTCACTGGGGCGCCGGAGTGGAGGCCAATGCCGTTGCAATTGGCGGCGGCGCGGAGTGTTTGTTCAGTGATCAGAAGCTCACCTGCTTTACAGATTACTAGCAGATGACTTGAAGCGTATGTGGTAATTTGACCACAGTGCGCGGCAATAATGACGCACACGGCAGCATGCAACTGGTGTATTTACATAGATTTACAAACTCTGGTGACGTCTGAACTCCATAAGCAGCCTGTCAGCTTCTCTCCCGGCGCTCACCGCTTGTGCTTCTTCGAGGAGCTGGCCGCCTTGGGGTCGAACAATGAATCGCTCAAATCCTGGTTGTATTTTGCATCCGTAAGAAAGGTTTGTGCAGCCATTTCGCCATTGAAGATTCGGGTGGTATTGAATGGCGTCATGATGCCCTGAATCGGACGGTAGTCGTCGAAAATCTCATCTTCAACATTGCGCTCTTTGTCGAGAGGATCTCGCCACGAGTAGCTCTTCTTCACCGGCAGGTGCGAATTGATGTCGATGTTTAAGGTGACCCCTTCGTTCTTCGCGTTCATGATTGTCACCTGATCCGTCTCTTTCTGCGCAGCAATGTTCTGCCCTTCGTAGAAAAGGGCCACGCCAGGTTGATTCAGCCATTCGCGAAGAACAATATCGAGCGAATAGTGCCGGCGTCGCAAATAAGGATCCAATTCATCTTTGTGCTCCAGATTTCGCACGCCCTTGTAGGTAATCTCGTATCCGTTGTCGCCGTTGAAAATGTCGATGATGTCTCGCTTCTTTGTGAGCTCGATTCGGTCTTTATCAGGGAATTTCCTGAAGCGCCAGAAGATGGTGCCCATGCTGTTTGCTTCGCCATGATGAAAACTATAGGCGCGGCCTTCGAGCGTCATGTCCTTCCAATTTAAATAAGCATCGCCCCCAAGCGCCTTGATTGACTGATCAAGAACGGATTTCGCTTTTTGTGCGTTACCCTGGTCGACCGGAATCTGCGAAGAGGCATTTGGCGCAGCTTGACCTGCGCTCGGGGTCTGCTGCGCGAAACAAGCTGTCCCCACCAATAAGACGATAATAGCGTATTTCATTCTCTTCTATATTAGAAGCAACCGGTCCGACCTGTGCTGCATGGCGGTTCAACCCACCAATACCGCCCCGCCATTCACATTGAAGATTTCTCCGGTAATGAAGCCGGAATGCGGCGTGCACAGAAACAGTATCGGCGCTGCGATCTCTTCCGGCGTGCCCACGCGGCCCAATGGAATCGGACGAAGGACTTCCTTTGCAATCGCCGGATCCTCGAGCGCCGGCCGCGACATGTGCGTGTCCACCCAACCCGGTGCGACGGAGTTCACGTAGATGTGGTCTCGAGCGAGTTCCGAGCCCAAACTCTTCGTCATGCTGATGATGGCGCCTTTTGTAGCCGAATAATCGCAGTGGAAGGCTTCCCCACGCTGGCCTGAGGTTGAACTGATGAGGACGATATGGGCGGGAGACTTCGCAGTCGCTGTCTTTTTCATTTGGGCGACAGAGTGCTTAACGAGCGCGAAAACTGCGTCGAGGTTAATGGCGAGGGTGCGTCGCCAATGCTCGTCGCTCATCCTGTCGATTGAGAAATCTTCAGCAGGCCAGATTCCGTGGTTCGCAACTAAGATGTCGAGCTTGCCAAAGCGCTCGACCGCCGCGATAATCAAGCCCTCCGCCGTCTTTGTCCCATCGAGGTTGCACGCGATGGTGGCGCACTTCCCGTCACCAAACTCTTTATTGCAGTCTGCCACCAGCTTTTCTGCCGCATCGCGGGACTTTTCGTAATTAAATAGAACCCTCGCGCCAGCTTCAACAAACATTCGAACTGTCGCGGCGCCAATTCCTCGCGAGCCGCCAGTGATGAGCGCGACTCTTCCTTCGAGTGAAAGGGTGACCGGCATAGCTGGATAGTTTCCAGCCTGCGGTGCGAGTTTGGCAAATCCAGGACGGCGGGAATTTTGCCGATAGCTCAGTCAGTTCGCGATCCGCTACTTAATCGGCAGGCCATTTCACGGTAAGCGCGTGCATGATTTGGCCCGATTTTCGAAAGTTTCGTTCGATGCGAACGTTGGCGGCCTCCCCGGTCGGGGCTGCCGCAGCAGTCACGGAAACACCATCGTTCACTTGCACGCAATCCATCCGCAGTATGCCGTTGTCGTTGAAAACCAGGCCACGGAAGCGTCCGGCGCTCCCCGTCACCAGAGGATTGGAATTCAGCTGCTTCGTATTTGTGTCCACATACACGAACATCTCGTTCGCATTCGTAAGAACCGCCGTCTGAACTGGCTCAACAGCCAACGTTGGAAACAGGTCGTATGCTGCGAGCGCGATAGCATAAGCAGTAAATCCGCCGGCATTCGAAGAGCCCGTAATGGTGCCGTCAATTGTTTGTGGCTCCAAAGTTACCGTGCTTGCTGCAGGGTAGTCGGGGTCGAATGGTTGAGGTGCATGGGTCGTGACGTAAGCACTTTCGCCGTTTACCAGAGTTGTGTTGTTGAAGCTGGGCACAAATGGAAGGGTGCTGAGATGCGACACAGTATCGGATATTTGAAAGTTGGTTGCGGAGAGAATGAAGGGCATTGCCTCCGCAGCTTCTTCATTTTCAGAGAAAAATCCCTGTTGCTGCGAACCGAAAAATAAAGCTGTCGGTCCATTCCCGAATGGATCCGAGGGTCCCGTCTGGATTACGGTTCCCGCCAAAACGCTTAGGTCAATTGTATTCGTATCCGGCACTGCAATGCGTGTCGCCAACTGCGTGCCGTCCGATTGAATGACGATGTCAAAATTGATGATCATTCCAGTTGCCAGAGCAGACAAGCCGCTGATCCCTTGAAAGGCAGTGCTGTTATTAGTCGCAACGGAAAGTTGTTGGCCGTCTGCGAGTGTGACATCGATGCTTCCACTGGCATTGTCGAGGGACGAGACTTCCGCGATCAGATTAGATTCTGGATAACCTTGACCACCTTTACCCGCTGAGAGCGGTTCCATAGAGAACGTGGGATTGATCGCGTACGGGTTCAATCCACCATTCGGGACGTAGCAGCTCCCGATGTTCGCGGATTGCGAAACCGCGAGATCGAGCACGAGTCCCATATTGCTTCCTGTAACAGTAATGGCTGAAGGCAAAGTGACAGATACCTGTGAATCCGGCGTAGCCCCGTATGCGTAGGTAGCAAGTACTAAATTGCCGGGATCACTTCCGGCAGGCGGAATATCTGTGACGCATGTGAAGTAGGCGTAGCCAATGGTTGCGGTAGCTGAAGTGTAAATGCCTTGGGGGATACTAGCTGAAACCAGAGGCTCAGAAAGCCCATTCAGGTGCATAAACTCGGCCCCTTGAGGATTAGTAAGCAACGAAACTGTGTTCCCGAGTCTATTGGTCAAGCTCAGGCTGTTTATCGTGAGCCCGAAGGCTGAAAACTGATCGTTTGCCGTGCTCGATAGCAGCACCGTCACTGTCGTGTTTCCTCCAAATCCAGTTTGCGCTGGAGGTTTGCTGGTGCTGCAGCCCGTTGTAAAAGTTATGAAACCCGCCAGGGCGAAGACTAATAAGGCAAATAATAGAGAGGAAGAGTGAGCGCCAGAGGAAAAAGCACGTTCCGTCATAACTACCTCGCAGTAAAGCGAAACACGAATGGAGAGGATTGTACCTCGCGTAAGTTGCTGGGGAAGTAAATACGCGTAAAGGTTTGTAGCCCAATTGTCTGAAGAAAGGCGTAGTAGGCGGGAAGAGCTAGCTGCCTAGATTCGGCATGCTACGTTCAGATTTCAACTCGCGTGCGAGAACGCGGACCAGCATGCCATCGTATTTGGTTCCACTACCGCGTTCCAGTTCCGCGATGGCTTGATCGCTGGTCTTTGCGGGAGTAAGTCCGCGGTCGCTGGTGAGATTTACATACGTGTTCGCGACAGTAATAATGCGCGCCCATAGAGGGATATCATCGCCGCGAAGTCCAGCCGGAAAGCCGCTACCGTTGAGGTATTCGTGATGCGCCACCACGGCGTTCTTTATTCTTTCGCTTTCCGGCAGTGTAGATAGCACCTCTCCGGCAAATCGTGGATGAGATTTCAGCAGTTCGAATTCTTCTTCACTAAGCGACGCTTGTTTGTTCAGCACCCGCTCCGGAATAAACATTTTTCCCAGATCGTGAACACGACCGGCAAAGCTCAGGTCGTGCACCTCGGATGGCGCAAGGTTGAGCGCCCGCCCGATAATTTCGCAATACTGCGCGACTGCTTCGCCGTGTCCGGAGGCGTGTAGCTCTCGCGACTCGGCTGCGCGCGAGAGCGTTTCGATCGAATCCTTCAAGACGCGCGATTCCTCATCATCATCCGCGGCCGCAAGCTTGCGCAGAGTAGCAACCAACTCCTCCAAATGCTCGGGCCCGGTGTGCTCGCGTTGCAGAAATGCTTCGATGTAGCTGGTGACCAGCTGCCGCTGCATAACGCCGCCCTCTTCACGTTCGAACTCCTCTGCGGTCGAGACACGATCGCCGCCGGCTTTTTTCGAGATGTACATGCCCATGTCGGCCACGCGAATAATGCTCTCGGCCGAGAAGCCGTGGATCGGGAAACTTGCCACGCCGAAACTGCCGGTAATCTGGTGCTCGTTGAGCATCGGGTCTGTCGCCAGCCAGAGTCGCAGGCGCTCAGCCAAAATTTGTGCCTGCTCAACAGAAGTCTCAGGCATCAGAATGATGAACTCGTCGCCGCCATAACGCGCGACGACGTTCGACTGCCGGCACTTGTTTTCGAGTAGACGGCCAACTCGAGCCAGCACGAGATCGCCTTCAAGGTGACCGGAACTGTCATTCACCTCTTTGAATTTATCCAGATCGACCAGCACAACCGAGAACGGCCGCCCCGATCGCGAGGCGCGTTTCCATTCCGCCGAGAGCGCCTCCCAGAAATACCGCCGCGTTTTGATTCCCGTAAGGCCATCAGTGATCGATTGCTGCTGAAGTTTCTGGAAGACAAATGAATTATGCAGTGCCGTCGCCAACAAATCGGCAAGCGTGTTCATCACCAGTACATCGTCATCGGAAATCGCGCGCTCGGCTTCGCTTTCGACATTCAAAATGCCGAGCAGCGTGTCCCCGTAAGTGATCGGCATACAAAGGACTGCCCGTGAGCTCGGTAACAGCGATTGCAGCTTTCCTCCTTCGCTCGCGTGAAGCAGCGCGGTTTCTCCCGTGCGAGCTACGCGCCCAATAATTCCTGCCCCAAGCGCGATTTTTTTGCCCTTTTCCTGCGCCGTCGAGCCTGCTTCGGCTCTGATTTCAATTTCCTTGGTGGCGTAATCGAGAATACCGATTCCGATATGGTCAAAGCGGAAGTTCTTTTGGATATGGCTGACGATTTCCGCGAGCATCTGTTCGGCGTCTTCGCTCGAAATCGCGGTCTTTGAAACACTGTTCAAGAATGCGAATTGGCGTGTACGCCGCTGTTCTTCCGCGAACAAACGCGCGTTCTCTATGGCCACGGAAACTTGCCCCGCCGCGGTCTTAAGGACTTCCAGATCACGCTGCTCAAAGACGTACTCGCGGTCTATACTCAACGCGACCATCACCCCGGTCGCTTTGCCATTGACCAGGACCGGCGCTCCGCAGAGCGACTTGGCGGGTCGCGACGGTATAAGAGTGACGCCCAGCCGCTCACGCGCTCGCTCAAGGTCTGAACGGATCAGTAGCGGCTGTCCGGTACGCAGGATGTATTCCGTGAGTCCATTAGCAACACGGCGTCGCTTCTTCGGAATTGTCTGGCCATCTTCCACTTCCAACTCGAACACAATCGTGTCGCCTTCCTGGAACGCAACATAGAAGTTGGAGGTGTCGAAAATTTGTCCAAGTTCTTTTTGAACTGTGCGCAAAACCTCGGCCTGATTCAAGCGCGAGCTGATTGCCTGCCCAATCTGCGTCAGGAGCTGGTATTCCTTCGTGCGGCGTTGCGCATCATGCATGATCACGTAGTTTTCGAGTGTCAAACCGATTTGCAACGCAAGGCCAATCAGCAGGCGCAGATTTGAATCCCCGAATAGCCTCCGTTCAGCGTGAGGAAAAAGAATGACACCGAAGTTGTGCTCTCGCGTTTGCAGACTCACCGCCGTCGCATTGCGAATCTCTTCGGCTACCATTGCTTCACGAAATTGCTCGAATCGTCCGCCCGGAAAAGCAGGCAGAGGCTCAGTCATCTCCAGCAGATTACGGAAAGAAACAAATCCCCCCCGCCGGTACGCCAACTCGCAAACGTATTCGCCGGCACCGGTCGAATCCAGTTTGTTGGCGAATTCTGGAGAGAACCCCAGTTGGACGGACGGCAGCACTGCCCGCCATCTCTCGGAAATGCAAATCACCGCTCGCGTGGTCGGCAGCGGCGCGACAAGCCGGTCCAAAATTCGTTGCATGCTGGGCACCAGGTCCGTCGCGGAGAGAAGGCGCATGGGATCGGCATCGAGTTTCGAAAATGCCAGTGCGTTTTCCTGTACCGCGTTGCGCTCGTTTTCAAAGAGCACCATGACCATGGCAAGGCCGAGCAGCATCTGCGGCAGCGGTCCAAGCAACTCACTGCCCAAAACGTGAATGGGTTTGAATTGCCCGAATGTCGTCAAGACCGCCCAAAAAGCTACCGCGAAAGAAAGCAGTCTGAATGCGATGGAATTCTTGCGCTGCGCAGTGCGGTAAAAATCAAACGAGCTGTAGCCCAAAATAAGCGCAACTGTCACCTGAAACGGATCGAGCGAAACCTCAGACGAGAGTACCCACTGAATATCTGGACGTATCGCTCTGGCGATTGAGAGCAGCAATCCGGAACAGCCAATGATCGCCTCATACCAGCGCAGGCGAAAAGCCTCGGCACGTTCCGAAGTCGTCAGGCGTCGCGTAAGCCGGGTCGAGATCAGGATCGCCAGCGCCATCCCGATGAGCAGCAGCGACGAGAAAAATAAAATAATTTTGTGCGCCCCGGAAACCGTTGCCAGCGCATTCAGCAGAAAATGCAACGTATAGGCTGCCCATGCGAGCTGCCACGCGCGGAAGTAGGGCTGCCGACTCTGCTCGTGTAAGTAACTGAAAAGCAGAAACAGCAGGAAGGCGACTAAGCCCGGTAAAATTGCGGTGCTAACCAGAATACTATTCATGATTTGACCGACGTGAGCTGATGGTCAGTCTGCGCGGGGATACGCCAACTACTATGCTTTCATATGTTTCCTAACAAGACAACAAGTTTGCACACCCGGATGGTGCCTTTAGGTGCAACTCAGCCTAGTCTTTTGTGTAACTTGACGCTACTTTGCGCCACCTCGTAACATTCATTTTGGTTACTAAGGGAATGTCCTCACATCCGTCTTCCGTTGTGCCTCCTGCCAACAAACTCCGCGTGCGGTTCGCTCCTTCGCCCACCGGCTATCTACACGTCGGAGGCGCCAGGACAGCACTTTTCAACTGGCTCTTCGCACGGCACTTTGGCGGAACTCTGATTCTGCGAATTGAAGACACTGATATTGAGCGGTCAACCGACGAAATGGTCGATGGAATCCTGCAAGGCCTGCAATGGCTCGGAATAAATTGGGATGAAGGCCCGTACTTTCAGACCAAGCGAACCGAGCTGTATCAACAGGCGGCGTCAAAACTTATTGCGTCGGGAACCGCGTACTATTGCTTCTGTTCTCGTGAAGTACTAGAGCAACGCCGGGCCAAAAGCGCCCAAGAAGGACGGCCGCCGAAGTACGAAGGAACTTGCCGCAGGATAGATCCTGGCGAAGCTCTGCATCGGAAATCGGCAGGAGAACCGGCTGCAGTCCGGTTTGCTATTCCGGAAGTTGGGGTTACCGCGTTCGATGACGCAGTGTTCGGCCACGTAGAATTTGCGAATACCGAACTCGAGGACTTTGTACTACTACGTTCTGATGGCAGTCCCACCTACCACCTGAGTGTGGTTGCCGACGATATCGATCTGCGCATCACCCATATCATTCGTGGTGCTGACCACATTTCAAATACGCCGAAGCAAGTGATGCTTTATCAATCGTTAGGCGCTCAGTTGCCGGCGTTCGCACACGTTCCGCTCATCCTCGGACCCGATAAGACTCGCCTCAGCAAGCGCCACGGCGCAACCAGCGTCATGGCTTATCGCGATCAGGGGATTGTTCCCGAAGCTTTCCGGAATTTTTTGGCTTTATTGGGCTGGACTCCACCGGAAGGGACGCCGGAAGTTCTCGGCGATTCAGAACTCATTCGACTGTTCTCTCTTGAAGGGATTTCGCGCTCGAATGCCGTTTTCGATCGCGCCAAGCTCGACTGGTTCAACACCGAATATATTCGAGCCTATCCTGCAGAACGCTTACGGCCCTTGATTGAAGAAGAGTGGAAGAAAGCTGGCGTAGTATCCGTTCTCCATGATCGCGACTGGCTGCTTTCAACCATTGATCTGCTAAAACCACGCGCCCGAAATCTGAAAGACTTTGCAGGATCGTTCCGCGCATTTTTCAGCGATGAGTTTGAGCCGGATTCAGGCGCCGTGGAAAAGTTCTTAAAAGATGAAAATATCCGGCGGCTTCTGGTTCAGTTGGCGGACCGGTATCGCGATTCAACTGATTTCAACGAGCAAGAGACGGAACGAATCCTGCGTGATTTCGCTGCCGAAACGGGCGTGAAGGCTGGCGCACTGATCAATGGTTCACGCGTCGCACTCACCGGCCAAGGTGTTGCGCCCAGCCTGTTTGCCATTATGAAAGCTCTGGGACAAGAACGGACGGTTACCCGTCTCAAAGCCGTCGAAAGACTTGCGATGACAGCTTCAGGAAGCAGAACTTAGGATCGGCACTCCTGAACGCATTTATCATTGCCTCGATGCGTGACCCGCTCCGGCATTTCAATCCCAAGCTCCTTCTTTGTATCGTCGCGGCGTTGCTCTCCATTGTTGTACAGTCCGGCGAGCTCGGATCAGCGGATACCATGCACCGCCTGCAAACCGCGCACTCATTCTGGACTTCCGAGCCTCCGGTTTTCCCCAACGAATACCCCGAGTTCGGCGTGCACGGGCGTGGAGGCAAGCTCTACGACTGGTACGGCATCGGCCAGCCGCTGCTCATGTTGCCGGCAGACATTATCGGAACCTATATCGAGAAGCTTCCAGTTTTTGACGATTATCGGGGGAATGATCCCACCGTTCGCAACATCTTCGTCACCTTCACAACCAATATTTTGCTGAATGTTCTTACTGCCCTCGTGGTATTTCGTTTCCTGCAACTGCTGGAGTTCGATGTTCTGGAGTCAGTAGCCGGCGTGCTCGCACTCCTGTTCTGCACGACCCACCTGCATTACACGCAGAACATGATGGAGAACAACTACATCTGCCTGTTGACGCTCACCGGGTTCTGTTTCCAATACGAGTGGCTGCGAACAGGAAGCAGGCGAGCTCTAGTGATCGGATCCGGAGCATTTGGATTGAATCTGCTCACAAGACTGACAACGGCGCTGGATTTACTCTGTGGCGGAATTTTTCTGCTCTTGATTCTCGCCATCGAGAAGGCAACACCCATAGACCTTTGGCATAAATTCCTAGGCTACGCGAAGACTTCATTTCCCCTCTACGCACTTTTCTTCTTCCTCGATCGCCTTTACCAGTTCCTCCGCTTCGGAAATTGGACAACGACTTACGTTCACTACTTCGCAATAGAGCATCGGTTGCAAGACCCCAGTTTGCCGGCGAAATATCCCTGGGAAACACCGTTTCATGTTGGCTTTCTAGGCCCACTAATTTCGGTCGACAAGTCAATTTTTTTCTTCGACCCGCTGATCGTGCTCACCATTCTGGTATGCGTGTTTACCTGGAGGCGGTTCAGCCCCGCAGTAAAGGCCTACGTGGCGGCCGCGTTCATGTTGGTCTTTGGATACATCTGCCTATACGCGCGCTACACGGTTTGGAGCGGAGACTTCGCCTGGGGTGACCGCTATGTGTCAACCGCAGTTGAGCTGGCCGCATTTATTTCAGTACCGATTTTGCTGAAGTACCGAGCGGAGTTAGGCACCGTACTTTGGAAAATCGGCTTGGCGTTGATTTCCCTAAGTCTTGTAATTCAAATTGCGTCGCTCGCCTTCTGGCTGCCGCTTGAAATCTATCAAGCAGATGATTTTGGCCATCCGCAATTTGTCATTGGGTTGCGTTTCAAAAACATCGTGGCCTTCGCACTCGGCAAGATGGACGCATGGCGATTGAACACTGATTCCATGACCTACGACCATTGGGACTATCAACACCTCACGACCTGGAACTTTTTGCCGTTTGTGTTGCGTAGGATGGGAGCCACACCGAAATGGGTGCTGGATATAGTTTTCAGCCTTTGGGGAATTGCAATTGCCGCATTGATGTACTCACTGTGGGATTTACGAGGAGCACTAACGCGTCAGCAGGAGCGGATCGATTAGGCGGGGCGCTGCTGCACTTCTTCTGCGGCAATTTTGCTACGACGGTCCGAATCCCACGAGATCAGGTGGTTTAAATCGTAGCTGTAGGGGCCATAGGCGCAAAAGGATTTCTCGTCAAATAACCGCTTGATTCCGCAGCCGAGGCAAACCTGGTAAGTATGTTCCTGGTAGCGCACTGGCCAACTCATCTTGCGATGCCAGCAGCCGCGCAGAACCAGCACCGCAGCGCCTGCAACGCCGGTAGCCATGAGCCCAAGAGGGACTTTCCAACGCGACTTCTTGTCCTGCGCCATCCAACGAACCTGAGGTTTGTATTGTATCAAGCGGAAGCTGTGGAAGGCTTACCAAAGTCAGCACCAAGGGCGGATTTGCCCTCACGGATATATTGCGATTGCCCCCGAACCACTGTAACTTAATTGAGAGATATTCCAGCCCGCATAGAAGCCAACTGGGACCGATCCAGCTGACGCGACACGGATGGCAGCGGAACAACGATCGGTGGCATTGCGAAGTGAGTTTCGATTCGTGCTTTTGATTCTCCGATTCGTGCTTCTGATTTGACGATGAGTGCGACTCCAAAAAATGTCGGTGCCGGACTGGATGCTCCTCACTGGCTACCGTCCATAAGTGAACCAAATTCTCCGCCGCAAGATGGTCAAGACGCGTTGCAAATGCTGCTGGCCTTTGCCTGCATCCACGATCAGGCCGTCCAACGGCGAAGGCAGAAGGATTCCAGTTCGGCATCCGCCACATACGACGAGTACTTTGGCCTGGATGACGTATTGCGCCTGGTGGCGGCGCGCGCCCGGGCCGTCACAGGCGCGGATGGAGTGGCGATCGCGCTGGCGAAGGATGACGCGATCATTTGCCGTGCCAGCCTGGGGAAGATTGCCCCTGATCCGGGCGTTCGCCTTGATCCTAATTCGGGCTTTTCAGGCGCATGCCTGCGCAAGCGCGAAACCGTCCGCTGCGATGATTCCGAAACTGACTCGCGAGTAAACGCGCAGGTTTGCCGCACACTTGGGACCCGTTCCATGGTCGCAGTCCCGCTCACCGCCAAAGGTCGAGTGATCGGGTTGATCGAGGCGTTTTCGGCAGAGGCGTTCGGCTTTAACGACAGCGATGTCAAGAGTTTGGACCTGCTGGGCGAACTGATCCTAGCTGCAATTCACCCGGCAGAAGAGGACAGACTGGCACAACTGGCAGAGCAAATTCTGCCCCAGCCGCCGGCAATGCCCACCACGGCGCTGCCAGAGCCTCTCGAGGCAGAATTAGCCGAAACTCCGGAGATGGAAACAGTTGCACTTGCGCCTTGGCCGGACACAACGGCGTTGTCCGAGTCGCGTGAACCAGAAACTGAATCCGTTGCAGCCACCGAGGGTACTCTACCCGCCGCTGTCACAGAGGCGAGCCTATCGCCATCCCTACCAGGGCCCGCGACCGAAATTACGCCCAGGGTACCTTCGAACGAAGAAGTTTCGGCGGCTGTGGCTCTCGTTGAGAATCTTTTAGCGAAGGCGAAGGAACAGACATCGGAACCGCCTGCCGTAGCGGAAGAGGTCGGTGAACCGGAGCTTCACGCGCAAGAGCAGCCGGCAGCCGCCGCCGAGGCTGAGCCTCTTCCCATGCCGACGCCTGTCCTCTCTTTTCCCCAGGAAAAGCGTCCGTTAACCGGCATCATCGCAATTGCAGCTTTGATCGTTGTCGCTGTCGGCCTTGGTTGGGGCTGGCTCCATCGTGCCGAACAATTGACAAGCGCGAATACAACGCATGCAACGCCGTTCAGCAGCCCAGCTGAAAACAGTGCTACGGCGGATACTAAGGAACCTGACACCCCCATTGAACCGGCGGCGAAGCCCGGAGTCACTCCGGAAGTCACCGGCGTTCGCCACTGGTCTTCGCCAGAGTCGAGCACGATCGTGGTCGACTTGGGTGATCAGGTGCAATATGAGACGCACACGCTGGATAATCCACCGCGGATTTACTTCGATCTATTTGATACCAAGCTCGCGCCCGGGTTGCTGAATCAGAGCATTGTCGTAGATGACACATTTATAAAGCGGGTGCGCATGGCCCAGCCGAGCGAAAGCACAACAAGGGTCGTGCTGGATACGAAAGGGATGACAGAAGTCTCAGTTAAACTTGACCCCAATCCCTATCGGCTGACGATCGACGTTCATAAACCGCCGGTGAGTTCTGCTCCAGCTTTGACCAAACCTTCGCCCTCGATTGCGAGTTCGCCGAAAAAAACTTTCCGCGCTGCTGCGGGCGCTTCCGAATTCCGCGTGGTGCTTGATGCCGGACATGGCGGCTGGGACCTCGGTGCTGTCGGTCGCAAGGGTCTGCTCGAAAAAGACCTGGTGCTCGATATCGTGGAGCGCCTGGGCAAACTGATTCAGGAGAAGCTTGGGGCTGATGTGGTCTACACCCGCACCGACGATTCTTACTTGCCGCTCGAAAAGCGCGCGGAGATCGCGAACATTGCGAACGGCGATTTATTTCTTTCAGTACACGCTAATTACAGCGATCTCGTGACTGCGCGTGGCGTCGAAACTTATTACACGACGACATATTCATCGCTTAAAGCCCGCACTCAGGAAGACGACTCCACTTTAAAAAATGTTGACTGGACAGGAGTTGATATTCGGGAGAAGGTCACCAATTCCCATCGACTTGCGGCGGATGTCCAGGACTCCCTATTCGGCGCCCTTGCCATACGGCATCCCGCGATTCGAAACCGCGGAGTAAAAGAAGCGCAGTATGTCGTTCTGACTGGAACTCAAATGCCTGCCGTGCTGGCAGAAGTCTCTTTCGTGAGCAGTCCTCTTGATGAGGACAATCTGGAGAACTCCGCTTCCCGCGAGCAGATCGCGGAAGCGCTGTATCGTGGCATAGCGAGATATCGCGCCGAAACGCGGCGCACGAAGTTTGCCAGTCGTACGAAACCCTCCGCTAACTCAGACTAATTAAGTTCGATCTGAACCTCGGCACGAACAGCCGATCTGCAATCTGTCCTTCGAACCGCTCCGCCCACCTTCCCGGAACCGCCACGCCGCAATCAGGGCAGCAACCGTTCGGCGTGATGCGGTAATCCTCGATGAAATATCCGTATCGCTGAATCAGCTTCGCTCCGCAGTGAGCGCAATGCGTGTCTTCAAGGTCCTTCACTCGCCCCGGAAGATTGCCCGCGTAAATAAATTTCAGTCCGGCAGTTTTCCCAATCTCGACGGCGCGTAATAAGTCTTCCGGCCGCGTGTCTTCGGTCTCGGTCATCTTGTAGTCGCTATGAAACGCGGTGACATGCCACGGAATCTCGGGTGATACGCTGGCCACAAATTCCGTCAATCGTCGCAGCTCGTCGTCTGAATCATTGAAGCCCCGGATCAGCAAGGTCACAATCTCCAACCAGACACCGGCCCCATGCAGCCACCGAATGGTGTCGAGAATTGGACCGATACGTCCGCCGAGTTCGCGGTAATGCCTCTCGTCGAAACTCTTCAGATCAACTTTGTAGAAATCGATCCATGGACGTATGTATTCAAGCACTTTCGGTGTTCCATTTCCGTTGGAGACGAAAGCGGTCTTCAGCCCGGCAGCTTTGGCTTCTTTAAATATCGCAACGGCCCATTCAGCCGTAATCAGCGGCTCATTGTAGGTGCTAACCACGACCTTCGCGCCCAATCGCAGCGCATCACGCACCAGCAGTTCTGGCGAAGCTCCAAGTGGAGAAGATACAGCGTGCGGGTCGCGCAAGGCCTGCGAAGTCACCCAATTCTGGCAATAAGAACAGTGCAGGTCGCATCCGAGCATCCCAAAGCTGTACGCAAGCGCGCCAGGATAAGCATGGAAGAATGGCTTCTTCTCAATGGGATCGCATTGCACTCCGCCCACATAGCCCCACGGGACATAAAGCTTTCCACCCTGATTGAAGCGCACTTTGCAAACACCCGCCTGTCCTTCCGGAATCGGGCAGCAATGACCACACGCATAGCAGCGAATCCGGTTGCGCTCAATCGGTTCGTACAGTTCGCCTTCACGTACGTTTTGGTTAAGTACTTCGCGGAGGGACGACAACGGGAACCTCTGTGGATATTCTAATCCGTGCCTGGAATAGCGGCTGGCGAGAACACAAGCAACTACGTACGCCAAGTCACACGAAGGCTACGTTGGAAGGACCGTGTACCGGAGCCTGCCCTGAGCGAAGTCGAAGGGTGGCCTTCATGGTAAATGAATTTCTACCCCGAGGCGCGTAACCGGCGCAGTCGATGCGTCCGCAGCCAGGTATCAGCTTCCTGTTGCTCGGCGGCCCTTTGACGATCGTTCAGGTGGGGAGCTGTATTGATCACGATCACCCGCCCGGTCTCGTCCCCGGTAGCTTGGGCCAGCAAGCCCCAAAAATACGCTCTGCTGTAATCTCGCTGGGCGCCCTGTCCAGCCCAGAAACAACTCGCAATTTTCGCCGGTGCCCGAAGATCGCCATTCTCCGCCGCTTTTATAAACCAAGCTAATGCTTCGTGGTAATCCTGGTCGACACCATCTCCGGTCGCGTACCGCATCGCGATTGCGTACTGGGCTGTAGGGCTGCCGGTCAGTGCCGTTTTCCTCAAATCGTCGATGATCATACCGGCGTAATCAAGACTCGCAGGCGCCGTTTCCGCGGCTTGCGATTTCGGGGGAGAGACGAAACTATTCATCGTCTCGGCAATCCACGGTGCCGTTAACCACACCGCAAAAACCACAGCCAGGATTCCCGTCGCAAAAAGAGTCACCGTCCGTCCAGTCTCCGGAGGTTCGGGCAAAGCATCGGCATCGCCAATGGAGGAAGTCTCTGACTTCTCCTCAGCAAGGGGTTCGGCCATTTGTCGTTCGATAAGGGGAACCGGCTTACCCGCGGCCTGCTTTGCATGACCAACCGCCTTCGCCACAATTCCCGCCAGCCGCTCGAGCGTTCGGGCATCGTTGTCCCAGAACGCCGCCGCTTCCGAGGAAAAAATCTCGAAAACGCCGAGGATTCCGCCCTTAATCGTCTTGATCGGGCACGCAATTACAGATTGAATTCCACGAGCACGCAAAGCTCGGCTTTCTGCGCTCACATCGTGCTCTGTATCGTCGCATTTGCACACCGCTGCCGTGCGGACGCAATCTCCGCAGAACCCGAGCCTTGCATCGAGCCGAATCCCCAGCTCTGGCGAATCGGTTCCCGCACGAGCCACGCAAACAAGATCGGATGGATGGTTTTCGTCCTTTAGAGCGATGAGCGCTCCACTCGCCCACGTGAGCGCCAGAGCACGTTCGGCAACCAGTTGCAGCGCTGCGTCAAGGTTCGGCGCAAACAGGTCTACATCCTTCTGTAAATCCACCCACTGAGCGATGAGGGAGCTATAACTCGCGGCGGAATTTGGGATCGTGCGGGAGGTGTTTGCCTGAATTGGCGGAACGGCTTGCTTGCTATTCTCAAACTGCTGCGACGTTCCAACTCCTTCGTTCACCGCCATCCATCGTTGAAGCTGCTGCAGAGAAGCGTCAGTTAATTCAGGAAACCGGATGCCGGTTCTTCCGGAACTCTCGGCCCATACGACGTGACCCGCCGCTTGAATTCGTGCTCCGGTTTCAGAAAGATCGAGCACCAGCGGCAACAGACGATTTACGTTCATGGGCGCGGGCGCTTGAATGCATGTACCGGACTCGCTGATGTTCAAGATTTCGCAGAGTTCGTGTGCAACATGCTCAGAGCTCGCGTTCAGGCTGGCGTACGCAGGAGTATGGACCGCGCGCCGTACAGCGCGCCGCCTTTCCCGGGCAATAATTGCATTTTTCGGGACGCTTTCCACCGAGCTGGCTCCTGCGGCGATCCACAGATTCTCTTCATCTTACTCCAGCACTGGCGCAAAACAAGCTGCAAACCTGGGGCAGGTTGGGTTCTAAGTTCAACACTGGTGCGGGTTTGCGACCATAGACGAGACCCGCGAAATGGCCGCAACCATCATGCTGGCAAGCAGTTGCATGGTGGTCACGTGTTGATCGTGAAATGCGTTCGGCGAGGCGGAAAGCACCTCGAAAATGCCAACGGTCCTTTGATATCTCCGCAGCGGGGCGGCGAGGATTGAGCGCACGCCCAATCGCCTGCAACTTGCCAAATCCACCTGCGGATCGTCTTCAGCATCGTTGCAGAGCACCACTTCCCCGCTTCGCAAGCACTCTGCTGAAATTCCGGAATCTGTTTGCAAGCGAATCCCGACATCAGGCGCGGTCCGCCCGCCCGCGCGCGGCACACGATCTCATCTCCGCTTCGTAGCGCTATGGCAGCGCCAGTCGCTCCGGTGAGGGCTTGCGCACGTTCGGTGATCACGCCGATGGCTGGTTCGAACTCAAACTTCGGAGCTGGAAAATTTTCGTACGATTGCCGGCGAACCGGCATCGATAGCTCACATTCAGTCTCGCCGTCAGCTTCCATTGCAACCTGCGATGGCATGATCTCAGTGCCGGGAATCGTAAACAGCAGGTCGCGAACAATACGATTTAATTCGTCATCGCGAATCACACGCGCCAACGGCTGCGAACGCAGCGACCCGCCCAGCAATCGGGAAAGACTTAGGACGGCTTTGCTTCCGCAGGCCAAACATGCAGGTGTCGCGTTCGTACTGATCATCTCGCACTGCACGCAAAAAATAGCGGTGGACAAAGAGAGAAAATGAATATGAGAACCCGGTAATCGTGCGGACATCGGGCAAGCTTCCTTCCGACAGGAAAAGAACCAAGGTAAGTTCCTGGTTATCTTGTTCGAAAGTAGCGGAGTTGGTTCGGCTGTGGAAATCAGCCGGCCTGCAACAATGCGGGACTGATCTGCGAGGTCAGAAAATCAATGTCTGCTGCCGCCGTGCGGTAAAGCGCGTCGGCCAGTGCCTTGGCAAGGGTGGTTGTCATTAAATTGATGTCTAGCTGCAAGTCGCGGTTGGCATACCCACGAAACATGAGGAGTGTGCCGCAATAGTGCTGGTCGGTCGTGACCAGGTCCAAGTTCAGGCTCCACATATTTCCAAAACCAGGATCTGCAAGACTTCCCTGCTTTCTCCATCTGACGTGCGGACAAACAGTAGGTTGCACGATTGAGAATCCATCGAGGTAAGAAGGAAGCTCGGCTCTTAATTCGAAGGCGTCGAATTCATTCGCTTCGAATGCGGCACTTAGTATTTGGCAGAGTTCCTGAAAGTTACCAGTGATCTTAAGCTCTTCAGCAGCCCGGCGGATCGCCATGTTGTTTGCGAAAACCTGCCGCTGCTCCATCGTGCGTTGCGCCACGCGCCGCAGCTCTCCGAACTCGAGGTAACCAAGGCGCTGAACTCCGATCCAAATGCCCGTACCCACAACAGCCAAGACCAAACCTAAACTGCTGCCGGTAGGCCAAAGCAGGAAGAGACTCAGCAACGCGAATATCGCCGAGACTCCGTAGAGCAGGATCACTACCTGACGATGCGACATTCCGCGCTGCAGCAGCTTATGATGTATATGCTCGCGGTCCGCGCCGAATAGCGGCCTGCCACTGATCCATCTGCGAATTACCGAAAGAGAAGTTTCAAGTATTGGCAACCCGAACGAGACCACGGGGATTGCAACTGCAATGATGGTCGGGGCTTTTTGCGCGTCATATAAAGCGAGCGCGCTCAGTAGAAACCCGATGAACAGGCTGCCGCAGTCGCCAAGAAAAATCGTCGCCGGATTGAAGTTGAATCGTAGAAACCCGAGTATTGAGCCTGCAAGCGCCAGAGTAATGAGCGCAATCATCGGCATATTGCCGACGAGCGCGACTACAAACACCACCAGAGTGGAGAACAGCGCAGATCCCGCAGCCAGTCCATCCAATCCATCGATAAGGTTGAATGCGTTCGTGATCGCGATTACCCACAGAATCGTGAGCGGCAAACTCGTGTACCAGGCGAACTGGTGCGGGCCGAATAACACGGGTAAATCCAAAATGCGCAGCCCTCCGGCGAACAGCATTGCGCCGGCGACACCCTGAATGAAAAATTTCAGGTAGGGACTTGCAGAACGAAGATCATCGTAAACACCCAGCAGAAAGATCAGGATTGCAGCCGGTAGAATCGTCGGCAGCGGAGTTAGCGAGGGAACAATCGCTTTGTCATTCGAAAGGCGGGCTGCTAATAAGGCGATCGCGCCTGCGGCAAGAAAAGAACTCACAATTGCGACACCGCCTAGCCTCGGTACTGAAACGCAATGTAAGTGGCGGCTGCTGAGCGGCGGCGACACCCACCCTCTTCGCGTCGCAATGTCGCGAACCAATTTCGTGAAGATGAATGAAAGCAGCAGCGAGCCGCAAAAAGCTAGGACGAGAACGATCACGCTCAGTCCCCCCTCAGAGCTGCGTGGCATTACTCGCGGACGCGAAACGAGTTGGCTCTACATACAAACCTACTCAGCAATATAGAGCGGTTACTTCCTAACAACTATTCTCTCTGTGGGTACCCGGCATGTTTCCGAACTGTGTACCGCAACGAAATCAACGCGTCTGCGTGCGAAAGCTCGTGCTAGACTCCAGCAAAATGCGAGTAGTTTGGAAAATTATTGGCCTCGGGGCTTACGTAATTGCAGTGATGATCGCGCTCGGAGTTCCGGGCTCTGGCCAGACGGCATCGCTCAGCCAGCCTCCGCGCCCCGGCTCTCCTGACACGAAGATTTCTGCGCTGGCCGGTGATCCAGCACTGCGGTTAGGAATTGGCGATCTCGTCGATGTCAGCGTTTATAACGTTCCCGAACTCGAGACAAAAATTCGCGTAAGCAGCGATGGCAATATTGATCTTCCGCTGATCAATCAGGTCCATGTCGAAGGGCTGACAGTTGAAGATGCAGAGGCTGCCATCGAGCAACGACTCGCCCACGGTGGGTTTGTTAAGAACCCGCACGTTCAAATTTTTGTTCAGGAGTACACCTCGCAGGGAGCCAGCGTTTTAGGCGAGGTGTTCAAGCCGGGGATTTACCCTGTGCTTGGCGAGGAGAAGCTGTTCAGTCTCATCTCTGCTGCCGGCGGCTTCACCGACCGCGCGGGCAAAAACATTAGCGTGATGCATCGCGGTCAGCCCCCTGTTGTCGTTCCCATTTCACATAATCTTGAAGACCACCCTGATAGCAACATCAGCGTGCTCGCTGGCGATACTGTTATTGTGCGCCGGGCGGATGTCGTCTACGTTGTAGGCGACGTAGGCAGACCGAGTGGCTTCTTAATGGACAGCGGTCATATCAGCGTGCTCCAGGCTATCGCTCTTGCCGGTGGCACAAACTCGACGGCGAAGCTGAGCGGGGCGCGAATTATCCGTAAGGGACCCGCTGGCCTCACCTCTGTCCCTGTCCCGCTGAAAAAGCTACTGCATGCCAAGGCCGACGACATGCCGATGGAAGCCGATGACATTCTTTTCGTTCCGACCAGTTCGCGGAAACAAATGGAAGCCCGCAGCGCTGAAGCCGCTGCACAGCTAGCAACCGCCGTGGGAGTAGTCGCGGTCCATCCCTAGGCGGCTGCCGCCAGTATCTCAATACGGCCAACCATTTCTTTCAGTATCTCCAGATAGGCCTTCGAGGTTTGCTCGCGAGATAAATCCCGCATGATGTATTCGCGTCCATTGCCTCCCAAAGTGAAGCGTAGCTGAGCGTCAGCCCGAAGTCTCAGCACTGCGTCGCAAAGCGCTGCCGGATTTTCCGGCTCGATGCAAATACCTGCTTGCGCGCGATCGAGAATTTCGCGGGCTTGTCCTTTGACGCCAAGAATGACTGGTCGCGCACAAGACATGAATTCCAGCATTTTGGTTGGAATCACAGTTTCAAAAACTTCCGATTGCTTTAGTAAGACAAGGCAAGCATCGGAAGCAGCAATATAGTCGGGAATTTTCTCCCGGGGTTGCTGCGCCACAAATCGAATGTTAGTAATCCCTTTCGACTGGGCCGAACGCGTGAGCCTCTCGCGATCCGCGCCCTCACCGACAACGAGGAACAAAATATCAGGCTCGGATTGTTGAAAGACTTCAGCTGATGAGACCAGGGTTTCGAGTCCGTGCGCGAGGCCTATCGTTCCGATAAAAGACACGACAAACTTCTTTTCCGCCCCCAGTGCTTGCAATAAAGCTCTATTCTCCGGACGGGGGCTGAACATCTTCGTTTCAACTCCGTTTGGTACAACCGCAATTTTTTCGCTCGGCACGTCCCAATTTGCAACCAAGTACTCACGAAATGCCGGGGTAACCACCACAACCCGGTCCGCCCTCCGATACAGAAATGCTGCAATGTTTTCGAGTAGGCGATAAGTGCGAGACTTCTCATTTCCCGCACCCACGGCAACCAGCGACTCCGGCCAAAGGTCACGCACTTCGAAAACAAATGGAACGTGATGAAGTCTCGAAAGCCACCAACCAACAAGACCCACGAGCAACTGTGGCGAACTGGCGATAATGACATCAGGCCTCGCCAGAAATGCACCCGCGATACTCGCAGAAAGAAAGAATGACATGTAGCTCAATATCCTTTGCCATGACTTCCGCATGGGCATCGGCAGGAGCCACGAGCGCACCACGTTGACGCCGTGAATTTGCTCTCGGAAAACTAGCCGCCTAAAACGTCGCCTATAATCTCGCTTAATCACGCCGTCGGGATGATTCGGAAAGCCCGTAAGCACCGTTACGCTGTGCCCGCACTTCACCCAGTGCTGCGATAGTTCGGAGACTCGCGCCGCCGGGGCGTTTATTTCCGGCGGATAGTATTGCGAGATGTAAAGAACCTTCAGAGCGGCCTCAGTAATAGCAGAGTTTAAAAGCGCTTTTGTAGCAGAGCGCCCGGGTGCGCTTTGATCTGCTGTGCGCGTACGCCTCCCACTTTTGCGCATAGTGCTCGAAAATCTTTTCCGCTGTGATCTTGTGCATCACTTTCAATTGTGCGATGTGTAGGCGGTGGTAAAACGGACTCGCGATCATGGGCAGGAACGTTCCCGATAATTCATAGCGAGACCAAAATCCAAGATCGTAGCGGGCCAGATTCGCTTGTAAAGTTTTTATCGCCGAGCCGAACAGGGTCATCGCTTCGCGTGATCCCGTGGCTAGAAAGTAGTCATAAACGCCCCACGCTGCCCATATAAACCCATTCAGAATATGTGTCGGCGGCGAAACGATGTATTCTTCAAACCAGATATTCCTGTCTGCATCACGGAAAGTAACCCCGCCTGAAGTTGAATCCACAGAAAAACTGGCAAATGCCATCGCGGCGCAATCCAGATATCGTTTATCCCCGGTCTCAGCATTCGCGCGCAGAAGCAGTGAGATCCCCTGACCTTGCGCCAGCCCCGAGTACCACGGCGCCTTGAGAGTCCGGCGATACTCCCAGTCGAAATCGTGATTCCAAACGTGAAGACCGAAACCGTTGCGCTGAAGCCGTTCGCAAAGCCAATCGCTGGCGCGCACGAACCGCTCGCGCGCATCGGCTTCGCTGGTCCGTAAAAAGCGGTTGTAGTTTCCCAGGCCCCATTGAGCAATTGCGATCGGGTTGTACTGAGTTCCAATTCTGCCGCGATAATCGAGTAAAGGAATTCCACGCGGGTCCAACGGGCCTGCGTAAAGCGCCTTCTCTGCGAAAGTCTGGTAATACTCGCCCAAGGTGTGCGTTGGCGCTCTATCATTCAGTTCGGCAGAATCGTGCCAGAAGCTCAGGTGGCTCTTTTGGGGCGTCAGATAGGCGCTGCAAATGCGGCGGTAATAGCTGAAGGATCTCAATTTGTAATTGGTAAAGACTGGCCCGACTATAGCATCGGAGTGCCGGACCGTTCCCAGGGTGGAACCTGCCGAATAAAGAGCACCTTTTGAGAAACTTTCGCCATTAGGAGATCAGTCCTGCTGCAGTTGAGGACACGACGGGCTTCGCGGTATTCACCTGATGCCCGAAACGCAGCGAATCGGCAATACGAATCGTCGTTCGGGTCGAAGCAACAATCTCTTCGAAAGATATGGGGAACGGAGAACATGCACGAACGCATTCCGCGAACGCCCTCCACTCGGCCCGATGGCCCTTATCTCGCGCAAACCAGGAATGAACAGTCTGCTTCTTTCCGTGTCGTATTAATTCAAGCTTGCGAAAGTCTTCAAGTACAGCAACACAACTGCCGCCAATTACCTCGACCCTCTCCTTCGAAAAAACACGATCGCCATTGCAGGCGTAAACGATTGTGCCAACCGACCCATTCTCGAACCCGAGGGTAGTTGTAATATCCTGCACGCCAGCCCCTTGTATGCCGTGTGCGGACACCCAAATTGGCGGTGCGCCACACAGGAATGACAGAAAATCAACGAAGTGACACATTTCACCTAAAATTCGCCCTCCGCCCAATTCGGTGTCACTGATCCAATGATCTGGCGGCAACGAGCCAGCATTCACGCGATAGATCATGTTGAGCGGCCCGGCAGCGCGGGATAAAAATATTCCCATTCGTTTCGCAAGCGGCGCGAACCGACGATTGAACCCCACGGCGAAAGCCTGGTTCGTGGTCCTCGAGTAAGCCTCCTGAATAACGTCCAGTTCGCCTTCGTTCAGGCAAAGAGGTTTCTCGCAAAACACGTTTTTCTTCGATTCGAGCGCACGGACCACCTGCGCCGCATGCAAGTGGTGCCGGCTAGCTATCACCACCGTATTAATCGAGTTGTCGGAAAAGATTTGTTCCTCGTCAGTCGTGCAAAACTCAAAGCCGAATTTCCGCGCTGCGGAGTGCGCGCGAACACCATTGCCAGCACAAACTCCTGCAAGCTGAACGCCGGGAATTTGCTTCATGGCAGGAATCAGCACTCCGGTTGCGAAGTTACCGGCCCCGAGGAGTCCGACGCGGACGACGTCGTTGTCGCAGGACCTTGAACTTCGAGCCACTAATTCAAGCCTCCGGTTTTCGCTCCGTTCATTCCCGGAGTAGTTCAGAAGCACCGCGAGATGCGGCTGCTTTGTTTTTCCTGAGATTAAATCGTAGGCAGCAAGTGCATTTTCGATGGCAAACCGATGCGAAATAAGTGGCTGCAAGTTCATCTTGCCATCTGCGAGCAATTGCAGAAAGGCTTCCATGTTGCGCGTTTCGCTCCAGCGTACATAACCAATTGGGTAATCGCGCCCTTTCTGCTCAAAAGCGACGTCGTAACGTCCGGGACCATACGAACGCGACACTCTGAAGTCGAGCTCCTTTTCGTAGTAGCGTTTTCGGTCCAGTTCCATACCGACACTGCCCACGGCGACCACAATCGCACGATCACGTGCCACTTCTGACGCGAGATTTACCGGAGCGCTGCTCGAAGTTTCCGCAGTTATCAATACTGAGTCGGCGCCATAATTTTTCGAGTGGGTAGTAACCAAGTCGCGAAATTCTTCCTCGGACGTGGTTGCGGCTACTGCTCCCATCCTCGCTGCAAGCGTGGCGCGTTCAAGGACCGGATCAATCCCGATCACCTTACAACCAGCTGCACACAGAATTTCGACAGCAAGCTGTCCCATTAAGCCGAGTCCGATAACTGCGACAATCTCGCCAAGTTTAGCTTCCGCCGTACGAACCGCATGCATCGCCACCGATCCCAGCGTTGTAAATGCAGCGTCATCGAAGCCGATATTTGCAGACGGAATTCGGGCGACGAGCATGCGCGGAACTGACGCGAATTCGGCGTGCACGGCAAAACTTGCTCCTGCACAGGCGACGCGGTCTCCGGGAAACAAATCATCAACTTTGCTTCCAACCTCGATCACCGTTCCGGCACAGCTGTACCCAAGAGCAGAGGGTTGGTCAAGCCTGCTGCGCACCGCCGCCGCGGCTGCAAGTGGTCCGTCACGCCGCGCTTTATTTACTACCTGTCGAAAAAGATCGGGACGCGATTGCGCCTTTCGAAGCAGGCTTTTTGAAGCGAATTCCGCAGAAGCTCGCTCCGTCCCAGCTGATACCAATGACGCAGCCACCTTGACCAGAACGCATCCAGCGGCCGCAAAAGGGGCGGGGACCTCCGCTATCTTTAACACTCCCGTTCGCGCACTCTGCAAGACTTGCTTCATGCGATAGCCACCTGGGCGGCTTCAGGGACGTTGAAAGCTGAGCGCTGGTCAATGAAGTTCTGCATCCACAACTCCAGCGTCAGCAGCTGCCAGATCTGCATCGACCAGTCTTGCTTGCCGCTATGGTGTTCCTGAATCAGGCGCTGTACCTGATAGGGACAAAATAGTCCTCGATCTTTTATGCGCGACTCCGTGAAGAGATCGCCAATCATCTCCTTCAACTCATTCGCTAGCCAATAATCGATTGGCGCGGCAAAGCCAGCTTTTGGCTGACGAAGCACCTCCCCAGGCAACACATTCGCCATCGCTTCGCGAAAGATATGCTTCGTCATCGGCTTCAAACATCCTTTGAGTTTCATGCGGGGAGGCACGTTCCACGCAACAAACTCGGCCAGCTCACGATCCAGAAACGGCACCCGTACCTCGACCGACGACGCCATGCTCATCTTGTCGTTATAGGTGAGATTCAAACTGGTCATGAAGATTTTCGTGTCGAGATAAAGCATTTGATTGAGGAAGCTGGCATGCTCAACCTTTTTAAAAGCCGCCATATGCACATAGTCTGAATCAAATGCTCCTAGGTCGGCCCGCAGAGCACTCGAGTAAAGGGTTGATTTCTGCGTGGCATCAAGGTACGTGCAATTCCGCACAAATCGTTCGCGAGCCGGCAATGCAGCCGAACGAAGCATTTTCTTCAGCAGCCGTACGCTGCCCTTGAATTCACTATCTCGACCTGTGGGGACGCGCTCAGCGGCTGATTCGCACGAACCACGAAGCGCTCTCGGAAGTTTTGCGTAGGCTTGAGCCCAGTAATGTGCCGCGTATTTCCGATATCCCGCGAACAACTCATCGCCACCGACACCGGAGAGCAACACCGTAACATCACGGCTCGCCTCACGACAAAGGAGGTATGCAGCGAGGATCGCCGGGTCCGCTGTAGGTTCGTCCATATACCAGCAAAGTTGTGGCAATAGAGAAGCTACATTCGGCTCGACGACAATCTGCCGATTCTCACAACCCAGATCTCCTGCAAAGCGTGCTGCAACGGCAGGATCGTCGAGTGTGTTCTCGCCTTTTCTATATTTGTCCGGGAATGTAATCGTATATGTGCGGAGCGGACCGGTTGATGCGCTCGCCATACTTGCGACAATGCTGGATGAATCGAGTCCCGCGCTCAAAAACGCGCCAACCGGCACATCGCTGACCATCTGTTGCTCGACAGAATGTTGGAAGCGCTCGCGAATTTCATCAGCCAGCGCTTCTTCCGAGAGCGGAAAGAAATGATGATCTGCGGGGAAAGTTAAATCCCAATATTGAGAAATTTGCAGCTCGCCAGCGCAGAACGACGCGGTATGCCCGGCCGGCAACTTCAGAATTCCCTTAAACAAAGTTTTAGGATCGGGGACCCACAAGAAAGTCAAATATTGATCAAGCGCCTGCACATCGATCTCCGCACGAATTCCGGGAACTTCGAGCAGGGCTTTGGCTTCGGATGCGAACGCCAATCGGCCATTGATCGAGGAATAGTAGAACGGCTTTATCCCGAAGTGGTCGCGCGCCATGAAAATTAGCGGCCGTGCTCCACGCAGGTCACAAATTGCGAATGCGAACATTCCATTCAGGCGTCGTACGCACTCGCTTCCCTCTTCTTCGTAAAGGTGAACGATCACCTCGGTGTCAGAGGAAGATTTAAAACGGTGGCCCTTCGATGCAAGTTCGTGCCGCAATGTGCGGTAGTTATAGATCTCCCCGTTGTAAGTGATCCAAATGGTTCCATCTTCGTTCGACATCGGCATGTGGCCATGCCCGGATAAGTCACGAATGGAGAGCCGGCGGCTGCCCAAGCCGATGTAAGAACCATCCGGCGAGCGATGCTCCCAAATTCCACAATCGTTTGGGCCACGATGGTACTGCACGGCGTTCATGCGGGCCAGGGCTTCTCGGTTGCCGCAATTTACAAGCCCGCTAATTCCGCACATGGCATTCCTCGACGTGTTTAGCGCCGCGATCTGTTATTTCCGAAACCTCGCATGAACCAAGCGTGGCTTCGTACAATTTGGCCTTTATGTGGAAAAATTGAATACCCTGGAACGCGCAATAGATCAGGCCGGGGACGCCATCGAGAAATCCCAATTTCAGCAGATACTTATAAAGGAAGAAAAACAAAGGCGACCCGGGCACCCAGAAGAAGTGCTTGCGAAGCCAACGTCGGCGTTGCGCTTGCGATCCGGAAAGCTTTGGCCGAATCTGGTTGCAGCTATCCTGCGGGGCCGACCAAACCTGCGCCTCCCAATTCGAATATTCGTTGTGCTTCTGAATATACCGGGCAAGGCTCTCCTCGTTCCGATGCTCAAGGCGTGCCTTCAACTTGCGAGTAGCGCCATCTACGATGACGTGCTCGTGAACTTCCATGTCGCACATTGAGGCATCCTGCTTTCGCGTGCGGCACTCAAACCGTCCTTCACCCCGTCGAAACAGGCACAGCTTGTAAAACGTGGCGCCGCTATGGCGCAACAGCTTGCCTAAGAAGAAAATTTCCAGGCCGATGTAATAGCCGTTGAACTCAGGATTTCGGATTGCCTGCCTGATTTCGAATATCAGGTCGGGGGTAAGAGACTCGTCGGCATCCAGCAGCAATACCCAGTTAAAACTTAGAGGAAGTTCCTCGAGCGCCCACTGCCGCTTCTTCGGCCAGCCTCCGCTATATTGAAATTGGACCACTTGCGCGCCGAACGATTGCGCAATCTCCACGGTTCCGTCAGTACTTTGCGAATCTACAACGTAAACTTCTCCAACGCCTCGCACGGATTCCAGGCAACGCCTTATGTTTTGCGCCTCATTCCGCACTGGAACGATAACGCTAACGGGTAGGACACAATCATCTGGCGCCCTGGCAGCGTCGCCGCATTGTGTGGCAGAACTATTTTTTTTCGCCATGTACGGCATGAGAATCGATTGCGCCATTTCGACTGATTGCTGCCGCAATCTTACTGGAACACTAATGTCGGAAAACCGGCTGGGGAGTGCACAAGTTTGTACTCTACAGTGGTATGGCCAACCTTTATTGTTTGCACGTGGCCTCTGCGACCAATCAGCTGAACCTGAAAGATAAAGTCGCCGATTTTTGGGATCTTCAGCCCTGCGGCAGTCGTTACCTGGATAAACAAGCCGGTCTTTTATCTCACGCTGAAACACGGTATCGTCTTGAGCCGCACATCCCGGCTTTCGCGAAGTTTGCTTCCGCACGTGGCTTGCGAGTACTGGAAATTGGGGTGGGAATCGGAGCTGACTACGAACAATGGCTAAGAGCCGGCGCCAACGCCACCGGAGTCGATTTATCCAATGCCTCGCTGGAACTCACTCGCAAGCGCTGCGAGCTGGCAGGATTACAACCTGATCTACTTAAGGCCGACGGTGAAAACCTACCGTTTCCATCAGATGTTTTCGACGTCGTGTATTCATATGGCGTCATGCACCATAGTCCCGATCCGGCGAAATGCGTGCGAGAGGCCTGGCGCGTCCTAAGACCCGGTGGCGAAGCTCGCATCATGTTGTATCACCACCCTTCGATGACTGGATTTATGCTGTGGCTCAGGCATGGTATTTGGAGCGGAGGTTCTGTTCGCCACTCTGTGCTCGAGTACCTCGAAAGTCCTGGCACAAAGTCCTTCACAAAGGTTGAAGTTAACGAGTTAATGCAAAATTTCGAAAACCTCCGAATGGACCAGGTCTACAGCCCCGGGGATCTGCTCTTGCATCAACCATCGCCGCGCTTCCGCTCTCGTGCCTACCGCCTACTCTGGAAGACTTTCCCTCGTAGTTTTGTGCGTAAGATTGGAATCAAGTGGGGCTTATTTCTTCTGATTTCGGCCACAAAGCCTGCTGCGTGATGTGGAGAACTCAATGAATGCCCCGAGCACTGGGGTTCAATGGCTCGATCTCAGCAAGGTCGATGCGCTAACAACAAAGTCTTTACCGGCAGGTAGCATCTCGCGCTCCGAGCTTCGCTTTGCAATCCTTTTGTTTCTTCTACTTTCACTAGTAACTACCGCCCCATACCTGCTTGGATGGCATCTTTCATTCCCAGATGAAGTATTCAGCGGCATCCTGGAGCACAGCTTTGATGTGAACAATTACTTAGCCTATGCCGCGCAGGCCCAATCAGGTAAATGGCTCTTTCACAACCCAATGACAGCTGAGCCACACCGGGCTGTATTCTTCAATTTTGAGTGGCTGATGATCGGAAAGTTAGCGCGCTGGCTTCACATCTCATTGCCAGCGGCAACGAATCTTGTACGGGTGTTGTTTATCGGATTAATGACTTTCGCCGTATATTGGTATTCATCATACTTTTTATATCGCGTATTATTTCGCCGTATAGCACTGGTAATGGTCATGCTCGGCGGCGGCTTTGGCTGGATTACAGCTGTGCATCTCCTTCATATCCCCCTACAATCGTCATACTTTATCGACCTAACCAATGCTAATCTTTTTCCTTTTTACTGGATACTTGAGCTTCCACACTTTTTAGTATCAGCAACGTTCGGTGTGCTTGGATTATGTTTCTTTTTTCAGGCGGAGCAACACAGGAGCTATCGTGATTATTGGGCGGCTGGGCTATTCTTTGTGCTGGCAGGAACCTGCCGCCCCTATGACATGCTCTATTTGATGCTGGCCACGACTTTATTTCTCATTTGCGACGGTTTAAGAAAACATTCGTTTAAGTTTATATCCGTGCGCTTGCTGCCGAATTTTATTTGCCTGCCCGTCCTAGCGTACTATTACTGGATTTTCAAAATACACCCAGTGTTCCGATGGTGGAGTCTCCCCGGCAGCCCAGCACCACCTCCTTGGCTTCTAATTGTCGGCTTTGGAATGACTTCGGTTCTTCTCTTAACTTCGATCCCAAAGTTCCTAAGAAGAAGGCTGGATGATCGCGCGCTTTTTCTCTATTCTGCGGCTTTTACCGCAATCGCCTTAAGCTACCTGCATCTCTTCCTACACTTTGCATTTCAATTTGCCACTAACATACTAATACCGCTGGTCATGCTGGTGCTGCTTCATTGGCAAGACAGTATTTGCCAATTACAGAGATTCCCTCGATGGCTAGTAGCATTCGTTTTGCTTCTCAACAGCCTTACCGCTTTTGCATTAACAGGGAATTCCTGGCTGCTTGTGAGCAAGGGGGACTTCACGGTTAATGCTGATCTCCTGCAAGCGTACGCATGGCTGAATACCCATTCAGATGCTAGCGAAATTATCCTCGCCGATTACCAGAACTCAAATTTACTACCTCAATACGCCCATAATCGAGTCTTCTGTGGCTATTACAATGCCGTAAACTTCGCAGACAAATCTAAAGCGCTGAGTTCTTTCTTTTCTGCAAACTCGAATGAAGGCTCCAAGCTGAAGCTTTTAAAGCAAAATGATATTCATTTTATTTTGACCTCCGGGGCAGAGGCGCAGGTGATTTACGGGCTGGCGAAGCACAATCCGATATCCGAGGTCTTTCATAGCGGATCCATCCAGGTGTTTTACGCGACATTCACCCGCGACAACTGACTTGGACAAGTACTCGGTACTAGCATCTGCTTACGTCTCATCCCTTTCATCGCCTCAATAAAAACGAAGCCTACTATAAGGTAGGCCCAGACAAAGTAACGCCCTTCCGGAGACGGGTAAAGAAAAAAATGCAGGACGGATGCAACAACAACCGGCACTAAGTATGCTGTTTCGAAACTCCGTAGCTTCCATCCGACACTGCCCAGAAGCAACCAGGGTGCGATTTGAGAAGCGAGCGATTCTGCCCCGACAGCGAAAACTCGCATGTAGGTTAACGGCGTGATATGTGGGACTATTTCCGCTGGGTACTTTCCTGCGACGAAACTATATTGAAACAAGACACCCCAGCCGTAGTTCCCAGAAAATAGATCAATTGTCTCAACACTCCCACAAACCACCCCTGCGAGCACTATGCCATGACTAATTCTGAGCTTTTTCCGCACCACTAACCACGCCAGCATGGTCATCACAAAAATTGCGTTGTCAGTTCGCACCCACACTGAAGCCATTAACAGAAGAATAGCCGGAGCGTATTTTTCGTTAATGATCGCAACAAAGGCACCGAGGAGCACAGCGCCTGACAGAATGTCCGGGGTTCCCACTCGTGCAGCGTTCACAATCCCCGGTGTCACGACCACGAGAGCTGAGTACAAGTATCGGCGGGTAATCGCACCAAGTAGTACTCCACAAAAGAAATATGAGGCGGAAGAAATCAAACGGATGGCTTCTGGCGGAGAGCCTGTCATTTCGGACATTAAAGCCACCAATTCAACGTACACAGGTCTAATAGCATATAGTGGCAGCAACTGGGCTAAGTGCTCGGGACTATCCATAATGCTGCTGGCCTCCGCCCGGGGGCTTTCATGTTTAACAATGGAGTACACCTGCTGAATTGGTTGCGTTTTCAAGCGGGCCAATGCTTCATATGCGTATCGGTCAAAGTCGTTCGCTTCAGGTCGTAGATAACAAATAAAGGCCAACCCAAAAGCGAATATTACGTACATTCCCATCCTGAACTTGTCATTTCGGGACCATTTTTGCCGAAGGAAATGGCGCTGTTCGAAAGTATTCAAAAACATCCGGCCCCTTTGTGCCCGCAGGGCAAGAGAACGATGATGATCAAATATCCAGTAGTTGCGAGGAACATGTTCACGCCGGTCGCGCCGAAATGGTCCCAGAATACGTGCGGAGCATGCCCACTCTTTGCCAAATGACTGAGCACGACCGCAGCGATTGAGACCGCGCGAAGGCCATCCAGCGAAGGAATTCTTTTCACTGGCCCAATGCTACCAACGTTGTTATGCGGTTGGCCTCAAAGACTGATTACCAATGGGGTTCCGCGCGAGTTCCCGCTTTCGCTCTAAGCCGGCTCGGCACAGCTCTTCTGCAATTTTCAACACATCTGAGACATGCTTCGACCAACTAAAAGCCGATGCGCGCCGTGCGCCGGCCTGCACCAAACGTGACCTAACGTCCGGATTTGCAGCAACTGTGATAATACGTTCCGCCAACGCGCCACACTCAAAGGGCGGAAAATAGAGGGCCGCATCTTCGCAGACCTCGCGGTGAACACGTAAATCAGAGGCCACCACCGGCAATCCACAAGCCATTGCTTCTACTAGCGGATGCGCAAAAGTTTCGGTATACGCAGCGGTGACGTAGAGATCGCAGGCGCGATAAAGATGCTGTAAGCACTCATACGGAATTGCATCCAGTTCCTCGATCATTTCCCTGATACCTAACTCTCGAATCAACCGGGCGGCGAAGCTCGGGTCATATGCACCAGGGTTCTTGCCGGCCTCCAGCTTGCACGTCAGGAACAACTTAACCTTTAACTTTGGAAGTTGTTCCTGGATCAGAGGCAGGGCGCGCAGCACGGTTTCAAAATTACGGTAATAGTTGTAGTGACTGACAAAGAGCAATCGCACATAGCCCTCAGCCTTGCGCAGCTTTTCCTCGACTTCGTCGGGAAGCCGCTTACCGGGTGACAAAAACGTGTAGCGGTCGAAGCCGTGGGGCACAGCGGTGATTTCCCGCCCAGTCCACCGGCACAAATCGTCTGCAAATGCTTCGCTCGGAGCAACCGTGCAATCGGCCCACGCGATGGACTTCTTAGCTAAAACGCCTCTTATAAAGGTGTTAAAAAGAATCGAGTAATTCCGTCTAAATCTAAGGTCTCGATAAAACTCGGAGGAGGTGTAAAGGGAATTGCCGCTGAGCAAAATTTGGGGAACCGGCGATCCGCGAACGGCGAAATTCCCGGCCGAGAGCAGAGCGTCGGCGCCGGATGTCGTTATAAGTGCCGCTAACTCTCGTTGTTCGAACCAGAATCTCCGAGCAGCATTAACTCTGTCCACCGGGTATAACACGTCAAGATTGGGAAGAGCTTCGAATTCGAGTTTCACGTCTGGCTGTACCGCCAAAGTGATCGATAATCCAGGCACTCTGGCGAGGTGAGGAATAACGTTCCGAAGATAAGTCAGCCCAGCGCCTGCGCTTGCTCCGAGCGCATTTATAAAAATCCGCATCAGCTGGCCACCAAGGTCGCAAATCGAGGATCAGGAGTTACGACTGTGGCTTCATCCGGGCAGACCTCCGCCGACGGGTGCATCAACTCGTCAAGCATAAATGTCATTGCCCAGAAAAAGACAGATACGTAGTAGCCGACTGCGAATAGCCAATCCTCGAAGGTGGCTCCTATAAGACCTGCCACGATAACTGCCGCCGCTGGAATAGCTGGAGAATAGATGCTTCGTGTGCGCCATCCCTGGACCAGTGCTCGTCTCGCTTGCCAGGCAGTGGCCAAGACTAACAGGTAAAAAGGGCACACTCCCAAAAGACCAGACCATTCCATAATGGCGAGATAACTATTTCCATGCTCCCGAACCATCCTGGAATCGACGAAACGAGCACGCGTCAACTCGAAGTAGCTTGCGCTTAAGTCCGTCGTACTGGTTCCAAAACCGCTTCCGAACCAAGGATGCCCCTTTATTACCGCCAGGGTTGCGTCCCATGGCCCTTTGCGAGACCCTAGGAGGCCTTCCTCACGTCTGCCCTTGTAGAGAAAAAGAGTTGCAATCGACTCCGAGTCCGGATCGTCAACGTTCTGCACCGGTGGCGGAACAAACGCTCCGACTAGAACCGAGATTGTAGCTAGCGCCAGGGTGCCACCTATGAGCAATCTGTAGCGTCGTACCGTTATGCAAAGCAGGAAAGATGAGACTAACGCGGCTGCGACGCCGGCACGCGAAAAGCTGCTCATCAGTAGGGCGATTGCCAGGCACAATGCCAGCCCGAGACGACACCTCCTGACGGCTGACTCCGCTCCTAAGTACCCCCACATGAGAACTGGCACTACGGTGATGCCCATCACCGCGCCAAGCGAATTCGGATTCCCGAAGATTGACTGTCGCAGGACAAAGTAGGCGATTGCAGAAACGTAGACTGCACCTTCCGCAGCCACTAGCAATCTGCTGAAGAGATTCTTTTGCTCGAATCCGCCACCCGCAAGGCGAGCACCGGTCGTGCCATAAAGGAAAAGAAACAACAAGCTGAGTGATTTGAGCAGTGCTTCCTGTGGGTAAGCAGAGACTGATGCCGATACGATGGCAGAGAGCACACAAAGAAACGCAAATAAGTGAATCAGGCCAAACCGATAGTTGCGGCTTTTTATGTATATTGCAAGCCCCGCGAGGCTTCCTGCCGCGAGTACCACCCACCGACCCTCAAGCCAAGCTTCACTGAGTGGCAGTCGCATGCCAGCCCAAAAGAATGCTGCCATCAGGACCATAAAAAATGACTGCTTGTATCTACAAAGGGATGCGATAAGAATCTGCCCGATAATAATTGTCGCAAGGAAAGCCGGGTTCGCGAGGTATCCCGGCTTCATCAGCAATAGGAAAGCGAGCAAAATAAAGCCACCGAAGAGAATAAGGGCCTGTAAGCCTGATTCGCGCATGGGAGAAGCGGCCAACAGCCGCTATTCTTGGATCATACTGGCGCACTTCGCCCAGAGCGGTTGCTGAATCAGGTTCCATTGGGATTCTTAGAAATCTTTTCTGGCCAGCGACTTCAAAGCCGAAAATCCCAATGAAGACTTTGTGTGAACTACATCGTCATGGATGTCGGCACTTCAGCGGGCGCGATATCCCGATATTGCGGCTTTAGCAATCCCGGATGCGCATTGATCGGGAGAATAGTTCGAAATAAGCTGCCTGCTACGAAGTGACATTTCTTCACGAAGGCTTGCATCTTTCGCTAGCTCTTCCATCGCGCGTGCAAGTTGTTGTACATCCCTGGGTGCGGTAGTCAGGCCGTTCGCCTTAATCAGGTCCGCCGCACATCCTGCTATTTCGCTGCATATGATGGGCACGCCACAAGCCATCGCCTCATTAACCACAAGACCCCACGGGTCGCTGCGGGTGGGAAATACTAAACAATCCGCTAGGGCATAGTAGCTAGCTAACTCGTCACGGTGCACAAAGCCTGGAAAACGGACTACACCCGGGGAAATCAACCGGCTTTGGAATTCCAGTTCAGACCTCAGCGGTCCATCACCGGCAAACACCAGGCCAACTTCAGATCGAAGTTTGTCGCTCAATGAACCGTACGCCTCAATCAGTTCCAAAATGCCCTTCGATTTAACAAGCCTGCCTACGAAAAGGAAATATCGCCGCGGCAACCCAAGCTTCGCTCTTGTTCGTGAAGCATCGGCTCGTGCAAGCTCTGCATTTGCTGCAAAACGCTGGCTGTCAACTGCATTGGGAGCAATGAAGACCGGCTTTGTTGAGGCCTCGATTTGTCTCACGTACGCTTGGGCAGACGTCCCGGGCACGACGAAACCATCGCATTTTGCGAAGAATTTTCGCTTCAGGGATTCAATTATCTTGGACTCGCTGCGCTGATCTGCTCCGGTACTTTCAGACCACAAAAGAAACCTAACATGGTTTTGCTGTGCCCAGCGCTGGGCTTGCCAAGAAGCTAAGTAGTTATAACCACCGCACAAAATGACATCCGGAGCCAGTTCCTGCAAAACAGCCGGAACCTTTTGATTCAGCAGAATCGTATGTTCGCCGAGTCTCGTTCGCCATGAAGGAAGCACGGAATAGGAAAACCGAATCTCGTCAGTGTAGATATGCCATTCTCGAGTTGCCGGATCAGTTTCAGCCAGGAACACAACTTGAAGGTCGATATCTAGATTCTGTGACAGCGCATTGAATACAGGAATGCGATAGGGAGCTATGATCTCGGTCAAGATTATCAAGCGGGTTTTCATCGATAGCATTGCTCGTAAATCATCGCTAACTGCTTCGCTTGATGCTGAACGGTGAAGCGTTCGACTATGAGTTCACGCGCCGCTGCTCCGACTTTCCGGCAAAGTACCGGATCGCCGAGAAGCATCGCAATTGCCTCTGTCAGTTCCGCGTTGCTTCCCGGTGAAACGAGAAAACCCGTTCTGCCGTGTTGAATTACTTCCTCAATGCCCTGCCCTTTACAGGCGATTACTGGCTTACCACAGGCCATCGCTTCGAGGTAAACACATCCCAATCCCTCGTAAACGCTGGGGAGCGCAAACACCGTACAACGGCGCATCGCCTCAGCAACAGCGTCCTTACTCTCCCGCCCTCGGAAATTGACTTTGTCACGGACGCCAAGCTCGCTTGCGAGCTTATTAAGATTTCGACCCTCGCGGCCATCTCCCACTATCTCCAGAGTGCAATTGATGTTCTTCGAGACTGGCGCGAAAGCGCGAAGCAGGTCGGCATGCCCCTTAGTTGGGATCAGATTGCCAACACTCAACACCGTCAGGAGCGAATCGGTTTTTTCCCGGGTAGAAAACGTTTCAGCGTCTACGCCGTTGTAAACGACAGCCGTATTTGCACTAACTTCGCGCAGTACCTGTTCCCGCACCTTCTCGCTGATGCAGATTACTGCCGCCGCAGAGCGATACACCTCTCGTGCGATGCGTTTGCACCAAGTTCTTACGAGGATTCCCGCCTGTCGCACAAAAAACGCGTCGAGACCATGCACAGAGATCACGAACGGTATTCTCAAATGCTTGCTCAGCAGCATTGACGCATGTCCGCATGGGAGAGCTGCATGCGCATGAATTAAGTCAAAAGGATTCCGGAGGTGCTCTTCGAGAAGCCTTCGCAGCAGCTGCTTCGACACGAATTCTCCGGATGTAGGTAGCCCCACATTACTCGGCGCACAAAAGTAGGTAATGCTATCGGATGGTGCGCTCCGCAACGAATGAGCATGCCCCCGGTAAAAGGGGTGTACCGCAACGGTCTTATTCGAGATGCTGTGACTCCCCAGATATGCGAGTGGTTCAGAAACAAACCTGCCCTGACTAGGGTCTTCCACTGAAGGGTAGAACGGAGTAATAGTAAGCACTCGAACGCGAGATTTTTGACCGCCCGAGGTCAGGCGCAACCGCTCGAGGTCTAAATCGCCGAATGGCTGGCACGAAGTCACGACGCTCTCCTTGCATTTGCAAGCGCCGCAAATTTAACAAACTCTTCGGCCCACTGATTCGTGATGACGCTCCAATCGTACTTTTCACTATGTTGCCTGGCATTTCTGCCCATTTGCCGCCGCAACTCAGCGTTCCGCAACAAAATGTCCAACCGATCAAACACCTGCTCGTCTGAGCTCACGATGTAGCCGCTCGTTCCATCCAGCACGGTTTCAGGCGAGTAAGTCTCTCTGGCAATTACAGGCAAGCCACAAGCTGCGGCCTCCAAAATAACTTTTGGCGACCCTTCCCATTTCGAAGGAAAGAGAAAAATGTCTGCATTCTGGTATTCGTCGAGGAGTTTTTCTGCGGGGAGTGGGCCTAAAAGCGAGACATTACGCAGTCCAAGTTTTGCGATGCGAGCTTTCAGCTGTGGCCCGAGTGGACCCTCGCCTGCAAGACGAAAGTCGGCGTTTGTGAAACGTGCTGCAGCATCCACTACAAGTTGTGGCTGCTTATAGTGGCGGAGTGATCCGGCAAAAAACACCCGAGGCCGTAGATTTGAAATCCAATACTTTTTAGGAACAAAGAAGCGGGTATCGACCCCAGTTGGGATTATTTCACTCGCCAGCCGGTACTCGTGTTGTAAGCTTTCCTGCACCCATCGAGAATTGCTGAATAAATAATCGCAGCGAAGTATGGTGCGCTCCCGCAGCCGAACAGCATCTTCTGAGATCGTCCATTCTCGTCGAAGGTCTGATGGTGCTTCGATCGTGCCAATGGTTATGCGTCCGTCTTTCCACTTACGTCGCAAGCTCAGGTACCATCTGCTCGCGGGGGAGGCTTTCATGTAAAACAAGATTTGATGCGCGCCCCACAGAAATTCGCGGAAAATGTGCGGTGTTTGCCGGCGTACCGGAAGCTGGATTAAGCGCATGTTCTCACGTGCCGCGATTCGAGGATCCGGCTGTCTTACAAAAAACATACTGACGTGAAAACGCTTTGCATCAAGCCTGCTTACGATTTCGCGGGCATTGCCCATCTGTGCATTCAGTAAGCCCGCGTCCGCAAAACTATCTACTAATATCCGGATGGGGTTTGTCGAATTCACCACCACTTAATTGACCCTGGCCGCAGTTGCTTGTGTCCAGTTCAGGCGCAGATCTCTCAGCTGCGCCGCTAACCTCGTATCAAGATCTCTGGACTTGTAACTTTGACAGATGTGTTTCTCCGCAAATTGCAACAAACATTTCCTCTGCTCCTTCGCCGCTTCTAACGCTAGGGGATTGACCTCGTTCGGATCAGAGTGCACATCGAATAGCTCTTCTATGCCCAACGCAAAATTCACCACTAACTTGTAGCTCTGCTTTCGAACTGCAAGTAGCCTGGGAGCTGATCTCTTGTTTACCTGGGTAGGGTTATTACACCCGAAAGCGCATTCCGTAATCACCGGCCACTCCCAACGTTTGTTGTTCAAAAGATGTGACCAGCAACTTCGTCCGCGGAAGCTCGACGGCGTCGATATTTCGAGGGCATCAAGGAGTGTAGGCGCAAGGTCAATTAATCCGATGGGATCACTCAAGTCGCGACTTCCCGAAAAACCAGGAACTCTCAGGAGCAGCGGCACATGCACGAGTTCTTCATGTACCGCGAGCGGCGAATGAAATCTTCCGCCATGCTCCAGGAACTGTTCTCCATGATCCGCAGTAACTGCGACAGCGCAATCGTCCAATACCCCTAACTCGGCTACTCTTCGAACTAACCTCTTTATTTGCAGATCTGCCCAGCGAATCCCTGAGTCGTAGAGATCCACAATATCTTGTTTCCTTTTCTGAAGCCGCACAACATTTAGGTCCCCTCTGCCCCAATATGCGTTGATGTACTTCGCGCGTTCGCCGTCTAGCCGATCGGCAGCAATTTCAGCCGTCGCTTGTAACTTCGGAAAATAGGGAGCATGTGGATCCATGAGGTGAATCCAGAGGAAAAAAGGTCCGGAAGAATACTGATGGAGCCATGCGGTTGCACAGTCGATTAGGACATCTGCCGAGGGGAAGCGGCGCAGAGCATCTAGGGAATCGCTGCTCGAACAACTCATCCTTTGGCAATACTGGAAGTAAACTTCGTCATAAGCTGCGCCAAGCAGTGGCAGGCGATGACACATCTGCGACAGGAATTGATTTGCGCGCGTGCGGGTACCCGGCCGCGCCGATCCGCGGCTACCCTCAAGCGCGAAGTCTGAGCCATTTGCGTTCAAAAAATCCCTGCACGTGTCGAAGCCACTGTCATAACCATATGCAGCGGAAACGTATGGGTTTGCGGCAGCGAAAGCAGCTGTTGCGAAACCGCGTTCCTTTAATACGGTCGCGATCGTGTTTTCGCCGGGGGCAATGCCAATCACGTCTCGCCCTAGAGCAAATGGATATCGTGACGTGAGCAACGAAGGTAACGAATAGTAAGTCGGAACACCTGAGACTACGGCATTCGTAAAAACAAAACTTTGTTTTGCTAATGAATCGAGAAAAGGGGTGGTTTGCTTAGGATAGCCCAGGAAACCTACATGGTCTGCGCGAAGGCAGTCAATCGTGACCAATATAAGTGAACGTGGAGTATGTCTCACAGCGCTGCCTGCTGCGCGAGTTGCGGTTTACATTGCCGCCTAACCGAAACAGCGATTCGCTCATTTCGGCTGTCGAAAACGCCTTCAGTCACAATCCCATAGAGATCCCGATCAGTTACATACAGCAGCTCTGGATATTTACCTTCTAGAGCGGTCAATAATGAGCCCAATGCCGCGATGGTCGACGTACGGAAGCCCTTGATGCTGGAATGGTAGTTAATTGAGTGTGTCGAAATAATCACCGGAAGCCCGCGAGAAAAGCAGTTTCCAGCGATCTCGATGTATTTTTCAATCTCGAGTTCCCGTTGGCTCGGCTCCAGATCGATGGTCCGATACAGATGCAAGATGCCCATGTGATCGATATGGGGAGCAGTTAAGCCGCTTCCCGTGCCGTTTTGCGCCACACGAATTCCGGCTGCGGACCAGGCGCGGTATGTATCTCCATTCGCTCTGTAACCCGGCGCGCATGCAGATAATGGCGTCATTTTGAACAGTGCAAAGAAACACTCGCATGCCTTTCGTATTTGCGCATGCTGAAGTTCTGAGGATAAAAATCCAGCCCGAGGTCGCTCCGGGTTCCAGTACTCGTAGCCGATCCACGGCATGCGCCAGTAAATGTATGGTGTTTCAGCCTCCCAGAACGCGCGCAACAGTGCCGCTCTTTCTCCGCCCGCAGCCAGGACATTTTCGATCGCTAACGGGCAGAAGTGAGTAAGGCCGTGCAAAGCTGGGCAAAAAACTCCTTCGCGAATGCCAACGCGATACGCTTCAAACAACCCAGGGCGCGACCAGTACCCAGGAAATCCTTTTGCCAACGGCATTAACTCGATATGCCGATAACCTCGGGATTTCATGTTAGGGAAATCGAGGTTCGCCACGCAAAAATTCATCGTCATGGACGGCGGACGGCCTACCGAATCTCGATGCTGCATAAGCAGCGAAGCCAAGGCTGTCACGTCGTCCGCAGTTTCATGGGAATACGAGTCATAGCAATCTTGACCGAGACTTATTCCTTTCGCACGAAGCGCCTCGTAACCTTCGCGATCACGGACACCTACTCGACCCCAGTCGTCACTCTGAATGGCGACCAGTGGTCGCGAGAACACAAACCCGGCGGATTCGGTTCTACTGCCCAACAATCTTCGCGCAAGCTCTCGCATGGGCCCTCCTCCGCAATCACGCGGGTGAGCGTCAGTGGTCTTGTACGTCAGCGCTCTAAACGTATCCTAGCGCCTTCAAACGCTCTTCAATGACCTTGTGTTCCTGCTGATCCATTTTCAATGCATCATCGCGAAGCAACTCTCTTAACAGCGCCTCCAATAACTCTTCGATGGACGCGAAATTCGTACCGAACTGCTTTTCTGCCGCATCACACAAGTGTGCAGTTAACTTGATTGTGCGTGTCTCATCCATAAGTTAGGCAATAGCCAGTTTGCGAAAACTACGGCCTATTCTCCCCCATGCCAACCTCGCCAACTCTCGATCGGCATCTTCGAAAGCAACCAGCGAAATCGCGCCTAGAAACATGGCATAGCTAAGTATTAGACCGATTCCCGCAACCTCCCATGGCCGAGCAAACGCCAGCGCAGCCCGTGACAGCACAAACACACAACCTGCGGTGGTAACAGCCGGCAATAGCAGCCTGAGATGGCCGGTATGGTAAGGAAAAATATTGAGCAGGCGTCGTACCGATATCAGCCCCCAAACATTGGTCGTAATTGTGCTCGTCATCACTGCGACCGCCGCGCCCATAATTCCCATGCGAGGTATAAGCAGTAAATTGAGTCCGATCAGCAGAGCTGCAGTGGTCGCCTGAATTCGGATGAGTTCCTTCTGATTGCCCGACATCAGCAGCAAGTAGCCAACTGATCCAACGCTGCAATTAAACAATTGCCCAATCGTCCCGAGCACAAGGACCCCAGCGCCTAATTCGAAAGCCGGCCCAAAAATAGACATCAACTCGCGAGGAAAAAAAATTAAGGTCAATACCAGCGGAAAGGTCAAAACAACAATCCACTTCGTCAGAGTGGAATAGAGTTGTTGTAACAAACTGCGATTCCCCGCTGTGTGCAGTTCGGAAATCATCGGCGAGAAAATCTGATTCACTGAATCAAGCGCAACCGGTACGAAACCGACCAGCGCCATTGCGACCGCATAAATTCCTACCTGCCGCGCGCTCACATAATGACCGAGCACGATTACGTCAGCTTGGCCGAATGCAAATTGCAGGGCAGTCATTCCCGCCGCTGCAGCGGAGAATGACACAACATGTCGTTCGAAGCGAACCGGCCATAACCCACGCCAGCCGGTTTTTCTGGATGCCAATCCAGGGGTCATCCTCGAAACAAAAAAACCAAGCAGCCCCAGTACCAGTGTTGCAGCAATTACTTGTGCAAAGAGATATCCGCTCAAACCAAATCCCATGCTAATCAGCAAAACCGCAACCGCTATGTTCGTGGGCGTACCGATAAAATGCGTGACTAAGGTCCGGCGCGCAACGTCCTTGTAACCGCCCATGACCTGCCCTAGGAACACGTTCAACACACCCAATCCCATGATGGCTGCGAAAGCCCAGAAATAATGGCCGAGTTCAGGAGAATGATAAAAGTGCGTGGCCAGCCACGGCCCGACAATCAGGATCACAGTTCCCAGCAAAACATTTAGCGCCACAAGCAGCACAACGCCGCTACGCAGGAACTCGATCAATCTTGAGGACTCGCTCTTCGCCGAATATGCCGCCACAAACCTGGCAGCAGCAGTAGGAAGACCGAGAGTATCGAATAGTCCGACAAATCCGACAATCGTCATGCCGAGCGCATACAGACCCAATGCTTCTGCTCCCAGCGCTCGCGCCAGATAAATTTTGAAAAAGTATCCGGCAGCAGCCGTAAGTATGGTTCCTGCGAAGTACACGAAAGATTGCCGCGTAATGCTGCCCATCCGGGTGCGGAACCCGGGAGCTTCAGTAATTCTTCCTGGAAATAGTGCGCCCAGTTCTGGCTGCGAAATGTTGGTAGCTGCGCTCATCTAATTCGCATAGAGGGTCGGCAGACCAGTCCTTAATTGTCGAGAATAGTGCAGGCTCAGCCAAGCGGTAATGCCAAAATGGGTTCACGATATTCGTCAGCCCGAGCTCGTAGCGCGGCCATTCAGGCGGTTGGATCTGGTTGTCATCTGGGAGAAAAATCGCGTAGATCGACTCTGTTGGTGCTTCGAAGCTACCTCAGCTCGCTACCAGCTTCCAGTCGAGTGGAGTGCCTTTTTCAATGTCACAGGCCGCGTGCTGGCCGATGATCTGAGGCAAATGACGTGTATGCAAGCCGTGCCCTGGTCGCACCGATCGTAAATTCTTACTTGTAAACGTCTCGCCTTGCTTCATGTCTTGAACTACAAATAACGAGCGCCGAAAGGCGAGGCTCGCCTGTTCCCTCTCAGTCGGACCGAAATGCACTTCCCCAAGCGCCTTCTCCGCCAATCGAACCGCGTCCACCATCGCTTTGAATTCATCCGGTTCAAGCGAAAACGCGCTGTCCGGGCCTCCATCTGACCTGGCCAGTGTTAAATGTTTTTCAATGATCCGGGCCCCTAAAGCGACGGACGCAACTGGAACTGCAATCCCGAGTGTATGGTCTGACAATCCAGAAGGAACTTTGAACCTGCGCTCAAGTTCGGGAATTGTACGAAGGTTCATCTCCCGAGGCGGTGAGGGATAAGCGCTGGTGCACTTCAGCAATGCGATTCCTGGCGTTCCGCATTCTTGTGCGGCACTCAAAGCCTCATCAATCTCGTCGGCGGAAGCCATGCCCGTTGACATGATCACCGGCTTCCCCGTTCCTGCAATCTTCTTGATGAGCGGCAGATCGATCAATTCAAACGACGCCACTTTGTACGCAGGAACATTCATTTCTTCGAGGAAATCCACAGCAGTTTCGTCGAATGGCGAGGAAAAGAGCGCCAGCCCCAGAGCGTTGGCAATCTCTTTTAGCCTCGGTTGCCACTCCCATGGAGTAAAAGCGTCAGCATAAAGTTCGTGCAACGAGCGGCCGTCCCAAATTGTTCCGCCGGCGATTTTGAATTCTTTTCGCCGACTCGAAATCGTAATGGTGTCCGGCGTGTAGGTTTGCAGCTTGACAGCATCGGCACCGGCTCCCTGCGCAGCATGCACCAGCCGCACCGCTTCTTCGAACTTCTGATGATGGTTCGAAGACAATTCCGCGATGATGTAAACCGGATGCCCAGGGCCGATGTAGCGATTCGCTATGACAAGGTCAGTCATTTCACAGGTCCGTTATCGCCGCGCGCTAAAGATGCAGGATTCAATCTGCCCGTCACCGATGCCTCGGCCTTTCAGGCGATTTACCGTGACATCATTCCCGACTGGAACTTACATGCCGAACAAAGCACGTAGTCAAGTCGGATAACTTCGTAATTCTCGGCCAGGAGCTTGGCCTCTATCCCTGGAATTACTTGTGACACTGCAAAGACGGCCTCACCTCCGTCATCGTGCCACGCTTTGGCGATAGCCAGGCAGCGCATCACGTGCCTAGCGCCAGTCTCCGGACTCGCATCCGGTCGAATCAGCAGCCGGCCTAAACCCATGCGCGCTCCGCTTCCGCCATTTGGACGTCAAGCGCTCGATTTCCAGAAAGCAGTTCGCGCAACCGTTCAGGCCGAATGGTTTGCCAGATTCTTTCCCGCTCTACAATCGGGAAGTTTTCTAGCATGCGCGGTATTTCTGAAATTGCGTCACCGCTCGAAAGCTCCTTGGCTACCTCGAAGCTGATAAACTGCTCAGCGTACAGCGAGCTAGATGAATCCAGCCACTTGCATAAGAAAACCGGAACGCGGTGGAGCGCGCAATCCATAGCGGCGGTCGAGGTAATGGTTACTCCAAACCAGGTTTGTGCGAGTAACTCGCCTTCTAGCGGTCCATCCATAATTGTTAAGCGCGATCTCAGCTTGCGACCAAGTAAGTCTTCAACCAAATGCTTCCGTGCACGCCGGTTTTCAAAGGGATGAAGCTTAAGTATTAAGGCGCCACCATTACTGTCCGCCAGTTGGGCCAATGCTGGCAAGACCTGTTGATACCTCTCCCGGCAACGTTGACCAAAATGCTCATACGGCTCGGAAAAGAAAATGATTGCTTTTTTATGCTGGTGATTGATGCGAGCGGGTTGCTTCCGCGAAGGAGCACCCACCTCAACCTGTTTCGCGGGACGGCGACATACCTCGATCACATAGTTGCGCTCCATACTGCCTTTAACCAGGAGGCAATCCGCGCTGGTCCCTCGCAGCGAGTACCGGCGATCGAGCGCCCCATGGTGGCAGGCGACTGTCGGCAGGCCTTTCGCATGCGCGATCAGGAGCGGCAATCGCGTATGCCAGTTCATCTCGTCGGTGGCCAGCACAGCCGAAACTGGTTGCGACGCAAATACCTGCAGCCATGCATCGCGAATAAATAGTCCTTGCTGCAGAATATGCCGCACCAAGTCGAAGCAACCGACTTCAGCCAGAATCGAGAGCGCCCTGTCCCGACGAAACTCCTGCAGCAAACGATGCCATGAAAACAATAGCTGCTGAAGCTCGCGGCTGGAGACGTTCGCGGGCGAATATGAAGCCAGCGCGGAACAAGCAACATTTTCTGGAATGAGCTTCACACGACCGCTGCGACGCGTTGAGACCAGCAAGAACTTTTTATCCGGCAAAATGCGCGCATAGTTGAGAGCAGTCGATGAAGCATTCCCATACGCGCTGGGCAACAACACGACGGCGTCTGATGAACCAGCTCTTTTTGTTAACAACCTGCGGAGACGGTAATTGCTATCGTATTTGTCACCCAGAATTTCGAGTATCTGCGATGGACGTAGTCGCAGATGCCGAGGTACCCGTGTCGTTCTTTGCCGTCCTAGGGGTGAGGCACGAGTAAATTCATGGACGCGGCCTGGGGCCATGTATTTCAACACTCTGGCGCAGAATCCACTATCTATTACAAAGAACTCTGCATTCGCGTCGCAGCTACTAACGAAGCGTTCCAGTCTGAGTGTTTCGAGCATCTGCTCGTAATATTCGATTGAGATTAAGTCCCACCAGTCGAAGCCTAGATCATCGATGACATGATCTGTACCGTGATTAAGAATTTTTCCAACCAACCTAAAATCAGCAAATTGTGACTTGGGGACTGGCTCTACTGGCAAGCCGATCAATTCGCTCCAGCGCTGGCACGAGCTACTGTAAGAACCGCTAAGGTCGAAGATGAAGTCAAAGCTTTGTCGAAGGTCCGCGATCTTCTCAGGATGGTCGTTATGGGTAAGTAGCAATATGCGCATATTGCTCAGTGCACCATCGCATTACTCTGAATCGCTTTCTGTACTATATGGGCATTAGTGGCCTCAAGATGCGGCAATCGCTCCATCAGGCTAATGACTTCTCGCCACGTGAAGTTGTCATTGTTGTTGAAATGTGAATAGATGGCGCGAATCAGTTCTAAATCTTCAGGAGTGTCTAGTGTCCAGCGATAACGACTGTAGTCTCGGCCCGCGGAAACAGAAACAATCTGAAACAGGTCCTGACCCTCGTAAAATAACGGCGTTACATGCTCGCGCTGGTATGGTTCGCGGGCTAGTTTTTCCGTTTTCATAAGTGCGGTCGTGCTGAACACCTCGGTGTCCAGTCCGCGAGGAAAGGAACGCCGAATGACGTTGCATGCGAAATCAGCTTTTTCAGTCACACACTTTTCGACAACCTGATCGACGATTTCAGGATCAATCAATGGGCAATCGGAGGTGATGCGCACAACCAAGTTCGCCCGGGAAGCGTTGGCTGCCTGGCAGTAGCGCCCAAGAACGTCATTCTCTGCTCCCCGAAACCATTTCACTCCTATTCGCTTTGATTCGGCCACGATTGCATCGTCCTGGGGCGCTGTGGTCGTTGCAACCACGATTTCATTAATTCGTGTTGCGCGGGAAAGCCGGGTGATTACCCTGTAGAGCGCGGTGTTGCCGCCGATATCCATGAGAACCTTACCCGGCAGGCGGGTCGATCCCATGCGCGCTTGAACGATCGCAACAACCCTCACATTAAGCTCCGTAAGTCTCGCGTTTTCTCAATAGAAAAATACTGTCTATGTTTTCCGTTTGCAGGTATTTCAGGCGTTCCTCGCGAACGAGATTGAGATCCGGGAACCGCGACAGGTACAACTTTGCGTAATCCATTTTCCATAACAACTCGCCGCGCCCGTGATAAAAGACGCTCGCCGGCTCGGAAGAAAAATACTCCGTCCCCCAAATGTATTGCTTCGCGCAGCGATGAATTTCGTTCAGAGCTTGTGGAAGATCCGGAGCAGCAATGTGGATTAGCACTCCTGCGGTAAATACGAGATCAAATGAGTTACTCTCAAAAGGCAGCGCCAAAGCTGAGCCCTGATACAGGGCAACATTGCTTACCCGGGGTTTTGCAATGTTCAACGCATACGACTGGATCTCAATGCCGGTCAGGTTCGTATAACCCAAACTTTGCAACATCAAAAGCTGATTCCCAATATTGCAGCCTACTTCGAGAATACTTGCTCTTTTATCGATATTGCACAGGAACAAGCCACTGATCTCACTGCGCGACACTCCATAATTTTTTAGCCACAGAGAATCCAGTTCCGCGCTTCCGAGAACATTTCGATCGGTATACTCACGGCCGAATTTACCCTTCCAGACTTTGGTCTGAGCAGTTTCACCGGGTTGAAATCTTTGTGAGCTGGACGCTTTCGCTGAATTCAAATGCTTATCTCCGGTAATAACTGACAACCAGCACTACGGCTCGAATTACATCGTTTACATCCTGATCGCTCATCCCCTGAAACAAGGGCAGAGTAATCAGAGCTTCATATGCAGCTTCCGCCACCGGAAACTCTCCCCCACCATATCCGAAGCGCTGCTTATAGTAAGGATGTAAGTGAATCGGCACATAATGTACGTTGACGCCAATGTTTTCTGCCCGCAATGCGCGGAATATCTCGTCGCGTCCCGCCGACAATCTGTTCAGATCTAGGCGTACTGCATAGAAATGCCAGGCAGGAACAACGTGATCAGAGACGACTGACAAGATCAACTCCGGGAGATCACGAAATGCTTGCATGTACTTAAAAGCGATCTCTCTGCGCCGCAGAAGGTTACTTTCCAGCTTTGATAATTGCCGTAGGCCAAGCGCACACGCAATGTCCGAAAGCCGATAGTTATACCCGAGTTCCACCATCTCGTAGTACCACTTACCTTGGGCCTGTCGGGCCCGGGCGTCACTGTCAATTCCATGACTTCGGAATTTACGGAGCCTGTCGGCGAAGCTCACGTTGTTCGTGGTAACCATCCCGCCTTCCCCGGTCACAAGATGCTTGACAGCATGAAAGCTGAAGGCGGTCATATGAGAAATACTTCCCACGCGACGTTCGCGATACTCCGCTCCAACCGAATGGCAGGCATCTTCAATCACTGTTAGACCGTGATGATCTGCAATCTTCAGAAATTCACGAAGATCGGCAGGATGTCCCGCATAGTCAACTGGCAATAACGCCTTCGTGCGAGGTGAAATGGACTTAGCCGTGAACTCCGGATCCATGTTCAACGTGTCTGGCCGCACGTCTGAGAAAATTGGCGTCCCACCTTGATACAGAATGCAATTCGCAGTGGCCGCAAACGTCAGCGGAGATGTGATCGCCTCATCGCCGGCCTCGATTCGGGCTGCAAAAGCAGCGCCGTGCAGAGCTCCGGTACCGCTACTAAAGCTAACCGCATATCGTGCACCGACCCATGCCGCAAATGCTTCCTCGAATTCTTTGACCTTCGGACCGGTCGTAAGCCAGTCAGAGCGTAACGTCTCGACAACTGCGCGAATATCGTCTTCATCGATGGAGTGTCGCCCATAGGGAAGCAAGCTATCCCGCACAGGTGTTCCACCATGCAGGGCAAGCATTTCCTTGGTTGCGATAGTCGTCCCCATTTAAGCGTTGGTGCGCACTTCAGCATCTTTCGTTGCTAGCGAAGGTGTAGGCGCGCTCCCTTCCACCAACGAGTAAATGTCGTAAGCCGTCAGCCATTGCGAATTAGAATCGCTCGCATATCGGAAACCTTCGGCAACTGCTGTCGCAATTTTCCAATTCTCCTTCCGCCACCACGAGTGTGCGGGATGTATGACGAACATGTCCTCGGTCTCCGATGTGCTGCGAGCTTCGTCTTCCGAAAGCAATACCTCATGCAACTTCTCGCCCGGGCGAATTCCAACGCAATCGATCTGACATTCAGGCGCGATTGCTTGCGCCATATCTAGCACTTTCATGCTGGGAATTTTCGGGATGAATATCTCGCCGCCGTGCATCTGCTCAACGCAGCGAATCACGAACCTGACCCCTTGGTCGAGAGTGATCCAGAAACGAGTCATGCGCGGGTCCGTGATCGTGACGCGCCCGCGTGAGCGTTGTTTCATAAAAACTGGAATCACACTGCCACGGCTGCCGACAACGTTTCCATAGCGCACGCAACTGAAGCGGGTATTTTTCGCGCCGGAATAAGCGTTGGCCTGGACGAACATCTTCTCAGCGCAAAGCTTGGTGGCTCCATAAAGATTTACGGGATTTACCGCCTTATCTGTGCTCAATGCAACTATCTTGCGGACGCCGCAATCGATCGCGGCATCGATTACGTTTTTCCCGCCGATGATGTTGGTCTGAATGGCTTCGAATGGATTGTACTCACATGCCGGGACTTGCTTTAGTGCGGCCGCGTGAACGACGACTGTAACGCCACAAAATGCCCGCTCAAGCCTTTGCTGATCGCGGACGTCGCCGAGGAAATAGCGCACGCTCTCGTGGTCCAGCCCTGCAGCACGCATCTCGTGCTGCTTCATTTCATCGCGGCTTAAAACAATCAACTTCTGCGGCTGGTACTCGCGGAGCATTATTTCCACGAACCTGCGGCCGAATGAACCCGTGCCGCCGGTGACGAGCACCGTCTGGTCTGCCCAATTCATTCGCTGTCCCCTCGATCCACGCTCACCACTGTATTTCAGGCAATCGTACCTAGCATTCTTAATTACACATCGCTGTGGATCGCTAATGTTTCCGAGCTGCGGAACCAACTGAATCAAGTCCAGCTTGCGATTTTCTCTGCCATACTCCAAGCAAGTGGAATTGTGTCGTGTCGGAGCCAGATCCTTTCAATCAGGGACAGGGGAGGCAGATGGAACCAGTCTCAGTAACGCCAGCCAATCTTCAATCCGTGCGCGAGTTGGTGCCTGTTCCCCTGCAATTGAGCCGAAGTGTTGCGATGAACCACCCAGCATTCGCAATGCACGACTCCATTCTTCGCGACTACCTGCGCGTACTGATTAAACGCAAGTGGCTTGTTCTCGGGACCGTCGCTCTCGTTTTCAGCGCCGCACTGATTGCTACTTTGCGCACCACGCGCATTTATGACGCCGTTGGCAGCATCGCAATCAACAAACCTGATCCGATGCTGCAAAACCTGCGGGATGCGGGAAATTATGGTTACGAGTACTACGATCCCACTGATCTCGACACCGAAGTGCGGATCCTGAGTAGCGACTTACTGGCCCTCCAGGTGGTAAAACAACTTAACCTCGACCGTCTTCCTGAATTCGGGGGACACGGGGCGCCTTCATCCACTTCGCTGGAACTTACTACCGACGCATTGCAGCCAGATTCAACGCGCGCCAATGCTCTGATAGGGTCTTTCAAAGCAAATCTTCGGGTAATGCTCGAGCCGAATACGCGAATCATCGACATCCACTACCGAAGCCCGAATCGTGAGCTCGCGGCTAAAATCGTCAACACGATTGCAAGTACTTATATCGAGCAAAACTTCAAGACTCGATTCGAGTCGACAATGCAGGCGTCCGACTGGTTGTCGCACCAGCTTGTCGATCTGCAGATGAAAGTCGAAACTTCGCAGGAGAAACTGGTCAAATACCAGAAAGATCACCAGATCCTGGGCATTGACGATAAGCAAAACATCACCACTGCCAAACTTGATGAACTCAATAAAGAACTCACCGCAGCCGAATCCGAACGTATGCAGAAAGAATCGGTTTATCGGCTGGCTGAAGCCGGGGATCCACAATCTGCTGCTGCCGTGGTTGCGGGCGCAGCACAAGATAAGACATCGGGAGCGACTTCGGGGCTGCTCGATAAGCTACAGGAACAGAAGGCCGATACCAAGATTCAAATCGCGCAATTGAGCACTCAGTTCGGCCCCGCGTACCCGAAGCTGGCACAGCTCAACAACCAAATTCAGGAGATCGATTCGCAGATACAGGGCGAAATGAAAAAAATCGCGGCGCGCCTCCGCGGAGACTATCTCGCGGCGCTGCAACGCGAAAACATGCTGCGTTCCGCGCTGGATGAACAAAAGCAGCAAGAGAACAAACTAAACGAAAGCGCAATCGAATACAGCTTCCTGAAGCGTGATTTCGAAACCAACCGCACACTGTACGAAGGCTTGCTGCAAAAACTGAAAGAGGCGGGAGTGACAGCCGGCTTGCGCTCGAACAATATTCGCCAGGTTGATATCGCCCGCACTCCCAACGTTCCCACTGAACCGAACATTCCTCGCAATCTCGGCTTTGGCCTGCTGTTAGGCGTGACCAGTGGAATCGGTCTAGCCTTTCTGCTTGAGGGCGTCGATAACACGGTACGCACCCCCGAGCAGGCCCAGGTGATTTCGGGCTTGCCTTCTCTGGGAATGATTCCGCTCGGGTCGCGAACGAGTTCGGAAACAGCGCCGCGCGGGCTTGCAGTTGCTTCCCCGAAAGAAGTTGTTGAACTGATCACACAATCGCGGCCCCAATCGCAGATGTCAGAGGCCTACCGTGCCCTGCGCACTTCCCTGCTGCTCACCTCAGTCGGTGCTCCTCCGAAAGTAATCCTGATTACCAGCGCCTTGCCCCAGGAGGGCAAGACGACCACCAGTATTAATGCAGCCACCGTCCTCGCCCAGAAAGGCACGCGCGTGTTGTTGATCGACGCGGATTTGCGCCGCCCAAGCATTCACAAAACACTTGCACTCGGACCGCGAGTCGGTCTCAGCAATGTGCTGACTGGCGGCGCGACGCTGCAGGACGCTACCTTCCGTTCTCCGTTGCTCCCGAATTTGTACGTTATGCCGGCTGGAACTCCGCCGCCTAATCCGGCCGAATTGCTTGCCTCGCCACAGATGGCAGAACTACTTTCGAATCTTCGTGGGCATTACGACCACATCGTCATCGACACTCCGCCAACTTTGTCGGTAACGGATGCAGTCGTGCTTTCGCCGTGCGCGGATGCAATCGTGCTGGTCATCCGTAGCGGCCAAACCACTAAGCCCGCTCTTCGCCGCTCGCGTGAAATTCTCGGGCAAGTAAATGCCAGAGTTTCGGGTGTGCTGTTGAACGCAGTGGACCTGGATTCTCCCGACTATTACTACTATTACGAGTATCAGGGGAAATACGGGCATCGTTATTACGATGACGACGTGGAATCCGGCCAAGATTCGGCCCGTGCGATTTCGTCCGGCGCATAGATTACAACCATGATTTTCGAAGCTCGCCATCACGGCAGGCGCTGGGTTGCTACCGCACTCCTACTCTCCGGACCTGCAATTTACATCGGACTGGCCGCCGCCCAGGTTATCGCCTCACAACTTGGCCAAAGTGAGAGAGAATCTGATGTCCGGTGGTCGGTGAAGCTTGATCCATTGAACGCCGAGTATCGCGACAAAATTGCCCGCATTGAGCTGATCGAAAAGCAATCACCCGCAGACGCCGTTTCCTGGTCCCGTGGCGCAACAGCTCTGAACCCGCATCGCGAAAATTACTGGCTCGATCAGGCGGTTGCCGAACAACTCACCGGAGATTTCGCGGCGGAGCGGATTTCTCTGGCTCGCGCAAGCCAAGCGAATTCCCACTCGGCTGGTCTCGCCTGGCAGATAGGAAATCTTTATCTCTCGCAAGGAGCTACAGAAGCAGCCTTTCGCGATTACCACAAGGTGCTCGAGAACAGTCCGCAGCTTGTCCCGCGGGCAATTCAAATTTGCTGGGCACTACGTCCGGATGTGAATTTCCTGCTGCAAAACGTAGTTCCGCCTGAGGGTGACAAGGCATTCCTCAGTTTTCTCCTTTCTAATCACGAATCAGATGCAGCAGCAAAAGTATGGGCAACAATCGCTGCATCGCGGCAGGCCGTCGAGCAGCCGTTCTTATTTGAATATCTGCGCTATCTGCTGGTTAATCATCAGGCCTTGCAAGCAATTCGCGTCTGGCAGCAAGCCGCTGACCTGTCAGGATTAGCGGCGTACCAACCGACGGACGAGAACTTACTTGTGAATGGAAATTTTAGTCTGCCAATCCTGGACGGTGGCTTCGACTGGACATACCAGAAAAGCTCGGCAGTCATGCTTGCGCTCGATCCCGTCGAAACACATTCCGGTCCGCGTTCACTGCGTATTTTCTTCGAAGGCGCCGGAATACAAGATGCTGGCATTAGCCAGATCGTAGCGGTTGAACCAAATACTGAATACGTTTTTTCGGGCTACTACAAGGCCGAAGAAATGGACGGAGTTGGCGGCCCCCGGATCGCAATTCACGATTTGTACACCCAAGAGCCGCTCTTTACGAGCGACACCCTGGGCGAAATCGATTCCTGGGTGCAGGTCACTGGTAAATTCACGACTCGCGCTGACACGCACCTGCTGGTTTTGCGTATCGCGCGAGTGCCCGCCGATAACCCGATCCGTGGCAAGCTGTGGATTGACGATTTAAAGTTAGTCGCCGCTAGCCATCTTGCGTCTTTAGAGAAGGGACGACAATGAGTGCTGCTCCTGTTTTGTCCGAACCGATGCTGGAAACTATCGAGGCGAAGCCGGTCCAGTCACAGCGCGACATTCAAATTCTGTACGGCCTTGCATCGTTATTCATGTTCTCTGTTTTGGCATTCGGCGGTCGCGAGCGCTGGCCGCTTTTCATTTTGCAGGCCGGCACGGGCGTTCTGTTCGCAATCTGGAGCCTGGATCAAGTGCGCTCGCCGCGGATCGACGTCCGCTGGAACCCACTTTTCGCGCCAATGTTGGCGTTCGCAACCGTGCTACTCATACAACTGATTCCCGGAGTCTCCGCATATTGGCACACGACCTACGCTCAACTGCTTCAGTTCATCTCTTACGGGCTCGTCTGCTTTCTGCTTATACAAACGCTCACCAGGAACCGTCACATTCGTAAACTCGGTACCGGCCTCACGATATTTGGAGTCGCCGTCGCCTTTTTTGCCGTGCTCCAAAACCTCAGCTCTCCTGACAAGCTCTTTTGGCTGCAAGCATCGCGATTCGGCGGCAGAGTGTATGGACCATATATCAACCACAATCATTACGCTGGTCTGATGGAAATGCTGGTTCCTATTCCGCTGGTTTTTGCATTTTCCCGCTTCGCTCACCAACGCGAACGCTGGATAGCCGCCTCAGCCGCGGCTTTTATGGCGGCGACCATATTTCTTTCCGGCTCGCGCGGTGGAATGGTCGCGTTTGTCGCCGAAATTGCAGTTTTTGTGTTCTTCGTTTTTCGTGAACGGCAACAGAAGAACATGGCGGTTCTTTTGAGCACTTTCCTAATCATTCTTCTCGGCGTGATCGCGTGGAGTGGTGGGCACGAAGTTAAGCAACGAATTACTACGCTCGCAGTCACCAAACAGCCTGATCTCTCAAGCGACATTCGCCTGCAGATCGACCGCGACACTTTTAACATGGTTCGTCAGCGCCCGTTGCTTGGTTGGGGAGACGGCACATTCGCAGACGTCTATCCCCATTTTCGAACCTTCTACACCGATTCGCTGGTTAATGCGGCTCACAATGACTACCTTCAGGTACTCGCCGAAACTGGGCTCCTCGGCTTCGCCATCGTGGTCTGGTTTTTGATAGCAGCCATTCGACCTGCTCTTCGTAAAGCCCAAAAGTGGACCTCGAATTTGAATGGCGCCGTATCACTTGCTGCTCTCCTTGGAATTACCGGAATACTCGTCCACAGCTTCGTCGACTTCAATCTTCAAATTCCCGCAAACGCTGCGCTCTTTTATTCACTCTGTACGCTAGCCGCTATGGAGCCGCGCTTTTCAACTCACCGTCGCGAACATCGCCAGCCGCAACCTGAAGCACCGGTCGAAGAGCCTCAACCGCTTAGCTTATAAATCAGCCCCCGCTTGCACGGCTACTCCGGTTCTGCTACTGCTTTAACAGGTGATCATCGAAGTTCTTCATCGAATCGTGAACCATCGCGAATCGCTTTCGCGGGAGGAGGCCGCCCGCCTGATGGGCGAGGTCCTCTCCGGCAAATGCACTGACGCGCAAATTGCCGCGCTGCTCGTTGCTCTTCACATGAAGGGCGAAACCATTGAAGAGATTGTCGGCTTTGCGGAAGCAATTCGCGCCGCGGCCTCCCCGATTGCGGTTCGTGGCAATTCGCTTCTAGATGCCAGCGGCACCGGACGCGAAGCTCTCGTTGATACCTGCGGCACTGGGGGAGATGCGGCCGGCACCTTCAATATCTCGACCGCAACGGCGTTCGTAGTCGCAGGGGCCGGCGTTCGCGTCGCAAAACACGGGAATCGCAGCTCCACCCCGAAGATGGACGCGCAGGGCATGGCGCAAAAATGCGGTGCTGCGGATGTGATGGAAGCTCTAGGCGTGAATATTCAGCTTCCTGCTGCCCGGATCGGTGAGTGTCTGGAAAAGGTTGGTATCGCGTTTTTGTTCGCGCCTGCGATCCATGCCGCCGCCAAGCATGTTCAGAATGCCCGCCGTGAAACCCGTCTACGCACCGTGTTCAATGTTCTCGGTCCCCTTACGAATCCGGCGGGAGCTTCAGCGCAGGTGGTTGGGGTTTACGCGCTCGATCTCGTCGAAAAAATTGCCGAAGCTCTGACCATGTTAGGAATACATCGTGCATTCGTCGTTCACGGACTGGATGGGCTCGATGAAATCACGATCACTGGCGCGACACGGATCGGCGAAGTGCGGGAAGGGCAGGTCCACACCTACGAGATAGATCCTGAGGAATTCGGTATGAAACGTGCCAGTCTCCACGAGATAGCCGGCGGCTCGGACGCGGCAGAGAACGCGTCAATCATCCGCCGCGTTTTAGAAGGCGAAAAATCCCCCAAACGCGATGTGGTCCTAATGAATTCGTCAGCCGCACTGGTCGCGGCCGGCAAGGCAGCGAACTTGCGGGAGGGCGTCGCGCTTGCGGCCAAATCCATCGATAGTGCCGCTGCCGCCAGAAAGTTACAAGCCTTGATTAAATTCACTACTGGCCAGTAAGCGATTCGTTCTCTCGGCTTTGTAGTTAGCTCTTGATTTCGACCTTCTGCATCCACTGCGCCACCTGCACATTCCAGCCCAGTTCTTTCCTCATTGCATCGCGCAACCGCGACGAGGCTGATGGTTCCCCATGCACGAGATAAGTCACGGAAGGCTCGCTTGGAAACGTTCGCAGCCATTCGAGCAACTCCTGCGTGTCCGCGTGATCGCTGAATTGCTCGAACGCCGCAATTTGCGCGCGAATCGGGACTGTTTGCCCCAGCATCTTTACCTCAGGCGCGCCGCTTTTGATCGTGAAGCCGCGCGTTCCCGGAGCTTGAAATCCGATAAAAATCACGGTGTTCTTAGGGTCAGGAAGCCGGTGAAGCAAATGATGTTGAATGCGCCCGCCGGTCACCATTCCGCTTGAAGAAATAATGATGCAGGGCTGCTCGACATCATTGATCTTCTTTGACTCGTCCAAAGTCTGCGCGAAGTGAAAGCCCTGCCATTGCAGGGGTGAACCGTAGCGGCTTATCAGCTGTTTGGTCTCATCGCTAAACTCTTCTGCATATTTCAAGAAAATTTCAACTGCTTTGATCGCCATCGGACTATCGCAATAAACCGCCACGCGCGGCGTCTGTCCGGATTCCATCAATTCTTTGAGCATGAAGACAAATTTCTGTGTGCGCTCAACGGCAAATGCCGGCACAACTACGCTGCCGCCTCGTTCAACCGTTCTGCGAATTAAATCAGCAAGCGCCGGACGTGGATCGTCCGTCGGATGTTGGCGATTACCATATGTCGATTCCATGACCACGACATCAACGTTCTCTCCTGATTGTGGGCCCGAGTAAACCACCTTTCCCGGCGCGAGCTTCTGATCGTGCACACGACCAATATCGCCGGTGAAAAGCAGGCGCCTCGGATGGCCGCCGTTGGTTAATGTGATCTCTGCCATCGACGAACCCAGAATGTGTGCCGCATGCACAAAGCGGAACGAGACCTCAGGCGAGAGCTGCTTCGTTTCGCCAAAATTTACTGGCTTGAAATACCGCAGGCAGGCCTGCGCTTCTTCTTCCGTATAGAGCGGCAGCGCCGGATCGTGCCGCGAAGTTTTGTGCTGGTTGTGGAACTCGGCGTCTTCTTCCTGAAGGTGCCCGGAGTCGGGGAGGATGACGCCGCAGAGATCAATCGTTGCTGGTGTTGCGTAGATCGTCCCGCGAAACCCCTGCTTCACCAGGCGCGGAATCCACCCGCAGTGGTCCAGGTGCGCATGCGTAAGAATGAGGTACTCAACATCATTGGCCGCGAGGGGCAGGTCCTGCCAATTCCGCTCACGCCATTCCTTCTGACCTTGGAACAAGCCGCAGTCGATCAACACCTGCGTTCCATTCTTGCCAGACAAGTCATTACAGGTATTGATCAGGTGTTTCGATCCGGTCACGGTTCCGGCGGCGCCAAGAAATTGAATGTAAGCCAAGTAACCTCCAGTATTGAGTCATTCAATCATTGAGCGATTGAATCATTTTTAAGGAACACCGAGGAGAGGAATGATTCAATGATTCACTTTGTACTCATTGTTGCTCATGTCAGTCTCAGGCACGCTGCCATCGCTGACGGTTACACTCTGCGGCCACGAGGGAGCCTCGATACGAATTGACGCTTTCGACTTCCCATGCACGATCAGCCTGTCAGATTTTTCACCATCTTGCATATTGAGTATGACTGGAATTCCAGCCCCCGCATCTCCGAGATTCTCGACACTCACTGTCACCATGTAGCCGCCACTCGGCAGCGCACTTGAGAATACGGAGTCAATACGAAAATCCGGCAAGCCGCGATCGTGATAAACCCAATCATCGAAGAACCACTGCAGATCGCTATGTGATTGCGTCTGAATCAGCTTTTGCATGTAATCGGGATTGCTGTCGTCTCTTTCTTTGTAGTTGAATAACGCGTTCTGCAGCGCACGATCGCCGACTATGTCCCGCAGCATCCACCACACAAACATGGCTTTAGTTTGGGCCAGAGTTTCATGGCTGGCGTTGATTAGTGGAGTGCCGTTGTGCTTCGCTCCGACTAGCTTTTCAGAATGAACTACTGCGCTGCGGTGTGCCTGCATGTATCGCATTGCCGCCTGCCGGCCCTCTTTTTCTTCGATGAAACGTGCCTGGATGTAATTTGCGAGGCCGTCGTGAATCCACGCGTGCGAAGATGGAAAGAAAAGATGCGTTAACTGCTGGGCGGCAGCAAGCAGGAATTTTGTATCGGGGCCGGTCAGCGGAATCAATAGCATGTTTCCCGCGTCATACGGCGCAGACTGCGAATCCAACAGATCCACGACGTTCGCCTTCTGCTGCGAATTCTTGCGATGATCGCCAATCCATTTTGTAAGCAGCGGCGAAACTTCATCTATCGCAGAGCTATAGTCGTCCGCTCCGGGTTTGTGATCTGACAGAAACCGAATATCAGCGATCGAATTAGTGAGTATCGAATAGTTACCGATAACAAAGAGCGGCGGAACAAGTCCGAGTTGAGGAAAATAGTGGGAAGTACAGCTCAACGAGCTATCGTTGGTGCCGCCGGCGCTCATTGCAGGTATTTCGGCTGGTATGTCATTCATGAGAAGTGTTGGTGAGGTAGACGCATTGAGGACGCACATGTTCGCATTCATTTCGGCTTTGCCCTCGCGCCGATCCCAATCGTCGACGGCTTGACTGGTACTGTTGTCCGCCAAGCTTGCGGCGTCGGTTGCGATCGGGTACCACGTGACATATCCGATCCCGCGCACGGCAGTAAATGTCTTGCTAATCTGGTCCCAATCCGTGTGCTTCGCACTCTCCTCCGGCACGCCGATTCTTGTGAGGCGACTCGGGTCCAGCGGAATCACTCCTTCATATCCGATTTCGAGTTCTATGCTTTGTTTCGGCGCAACCGCCTGCGGCAGCACGACAATCGCCTCCGACAACGCGCCGGTGTGATCAATATCTGAAATATATGGCTGCGTGACGTACTCAACCGGCTTGCCCTGAAATTGGATAGCACTCCAATGAAGAGACGAGGAAATCTGCAGAGTGATTTCTCGCTGCGGAGAATTCGAATCATTCCGCAGCGTGATCTTCCCCCGGACACCGAGCCGCTCCTGCTCCGGCTCAACGCGCACGTTCAAGTCGTATTTCGTGAAAGTGAAGGCCTGGCGATCGAGCGCGCTGGCGCAACACGAAACAGATAGAACAAAGAGCAGACAAACCAGTTTCTTCATTTCGACTTCGTAATACTCCAGCGACGCTGCCGCACAATCTCATAAAGCACCACTCCCGCCGCAACCGAGACATTCAGCGACGGAACCTCTCCGAGCATAGGAATTGACACTAGAAAGTCGCACTTCCGGCTTACCAGATCGTGCAATCCTTTCCCCTCGGCGCCGAGTACGACAGCACAGTCCATTTTGTAGTCCACTTCGTCGTAGTTCTGCTTCCCGCGTTCATCGAGCCCAACAATCCAAACGCTCTTGCTTTTCAGCTCCTCGAGCGTGCGCGCAATATTCGTCACCTTCGCGACAGGCAGATGTTCGCTTGCCCCGGCCGATGCTTTCGCCACTGTTCCGGTAACGCCCGCCGCCCGCCGCTCCGGAATCACCAAGCCATTTGCCCCAGCTGCCTCTGCCGTGCGCAAAATTGCTCCTAAATTATGTGGGTCTTCAACGCCGTCGAGCACCACAATGAGCGCATGCTCACCCCGCTTTGCCGCAATCACGTCGTCGAGATCCACGTACGCCTTCGACGACGTGACCGCCACAACGCCCTGATGCGAACCGGTACGCGCCATCCGGTCGAGTTCTGTTCGAGGTAGGAACCTGACTGCCACGCTGTTTGCTCGGCATTGCTGAATCAGCTTTTGCAAGCGGAGATCGTCACGTTCCTTCGCTACTCCCACCCACTCGAATGCTCGCCCGCGCGCCTTCAATGCTTCGGAGACAGCGTTAATTCCAAAGATCACGTTCATGGAAGCCCTAGTCTAAATGCTTGCGGCAAATGCTACCTGGACGATGCCGCAGCATAATCGGAAGTCGGAGTAAGCGCGCGTTCAGAAGCGCCCAATTGGATATACTCTCGACAGGAGAATTCGTGTCTCTTTCGACTGTAATCGTGGATGACGAGCAGCTCGCACGCGACGAGTTGGCCTATCTGCTCAAGAATATCGGCGATGTAGATGTCGTCGCTCAGGGAAAGAATGGCCTGGAAGCGGTCACGTTAATTCGAGAGCACAATCCTGATCTCGTATTTCTCGACGTGCAGATGCCCGGCCTCGATGGCTTCGGAGTAATCAAGAAACTGCTCGACAAAAAAATCCCTCTTCCTAAGATTGTTTTTTCAACTGCATTCGATCAGTACGCAGTCCGTGCCTTTGAAGTCAATGCAGTCGATTACCTTTTGAAGCCGTTCGATCGCAACCGCGTCCAACAATCCGTTGAGCGTGCAAAGACAAAGAATGAAACTACCAGCCCCTCCGACAAACTCGATACGCTCGTCCGAATGCTCGAGTCGCAGAAGCCTCAGACCTCAAAAATTTTGATCAAAGCCGCGGGCCGTCTTTTCCTCGTCAGCCAGAAAGACATCTGTTTCGCCTCAATCGAAGACGGAATCATCACTGTCATCACCGGCGGCCCAAATGGCATGGAAGGCCAGTCGAACTGCCGCACGCTCGAAGAACTGCTTGACAGCCTCGACCCGAACTTGTTCTGGCGAGCGCATCGGTCTTATCTCGTGAACATCAATCGAATCAAAGAAGTCGTGCCCTGGTTCAAGAGTTCCTACCAGCTTCGCATGGATGACAAGAAACAAACCGAAATTCCGGTCAGCCGCGCGCAAACAAAACGGCTGCGCGAATTATTTGGACTGTGAACATCTATCCAGCTGAACCACCTAAGTAAATCCACTGAATTGCTGCTCTCCTCATCAGAGTTGAAGCACGTGTGGCTCTCGGTCAAACACGATCAGACACTGCGAAAACAGGAGAAAAAACGCACGCTTATGTACTAAATATTCCAGGCTTGTTTTAGCAATCTTTTTACCCGCAAGCCCATGTACTGCAAGTACTTAGACCTCAAAGGTCAATGACTTCGGTAACTTTCGCCGCCTTACTTTGCCATGTAATCTGCGCATGATGTCAAACGAATCCGGCAACCCGTCAGGTGGTGCGAAGGCCGTGCGGAAGCGCTATACAGAAGTGCAAGGCGCGCCGCGTTTCCCCGTGAAGCTTCCGATGCACATCAAATCGCAGGCTGGGGAGTCAGACACGGAGACCGACAATGTCTCCGCAAACGGTGTTCTGTTTCACCACGACATTGATATGCCGATCGGCTCGACGGTCGACTTCACCATTTCGTTTCCTGCCGACGTTGTTGGCAGCGAAGCGGACGTGAGGGTCCAGTGCCGGGGGCGCGTGGCGCGTACAAGTGAAGATGGCGCGCGGCGCGGCGTTGGCTTGGTGATCGACGAGTACCGGTTTGAACGGCGCTGAGGTTCCGAAGTGTTAAACGAGTCGGACGGAAATGTCCGGCCTACATGGGCAATGCATGGCAAGCGCTGCGCTAAGCACGGGAGAAGCAAGAGTGACCCCTCCTGAAATGGAGAGCAGGGAACAATTCATTCGTGTCATTGTGGCCGACTCGCAGGCGATCTTCCGCGCCGGGCTGCGTAAAATTTTTGCGGTAGAAGACGACATCCGCGTCGTGGGACAGGCGGAAACTCTGGCCCAGACGGTTTCGGCGGCGAAGAAATTTTCTGCCGAGATTCTGATCTTCGAATCCGCGCTGGCTGAAAACCCCATCGACGCGGTGCAGGAAATCATGAAGAGCGCGCCCGGTCTGCGCATGGTGGTAGTGACTGAATCTCCAGACCAGGAATTGACGCTCGAGCTTTTCCGGCGCGGCGCGCACGCCATCGTATCGCGCGAGATCGATTCTGAAGTGTTTGTCGAATGCCTGCGCAGCGTGGCCAAAGGCGAAGCCTGGCTTGAGCCCCATGCCATGAAGTGGGTGATGGAAGCGTATCGCACCCAGAGCACCCGGCCCCACGGCGGG
>DASRFP010000007.1:0-349368 GCA_035651475.1 Terriglobales bacterium
TCTACACAGCTAAGCGAGAGGCAAGGAACTCAAATGCCGTCCCTTGCCCCTCGCGCTCCCCCATCCCGGCTCAAACCGAAGGGGGAGTCGATGTAAGTTGTCGTATTCTTACGTGAACGAAACCTGGGGGCAGGTCAAACCCAAGAATCGTCTATCCTATTCGTATTCAAGTGTTTACAAGCATTTCCCTCAAAATAGCTTCATCTATCCCCCTTCCAAACCCCCATCCGTCCTCCACGGATGCGCCAAAATGCGCCTCAATTGCGCTACGGGCCATTCGCTAGGGGCTCCAAGTCACTCAAATAGATCTAATTACAGCTCTCCCCTTAAATGCCCGGTCTTGCGAATTTCTTCTTTGCTTCTAAACTCAATCTCCAAACAAAAATCCAGAGACAGGGGAGGTGCAATTGTTCCGTTGGGTGATCGAAGGAGAGCTGGCTCGCGGATCTCGGCCAGGATATCCAACTAAAATTCGGTTTTCGCAAGTGAAGAGATCAAAAGTAAAGAAATGGCTAAGGAAGGTTCGAAACCGACGGATCAGATCAATAATCTGTCTTCTTGATGATTTCCATCTCCAGTACTACCGAAAGCTGCGCGTCGACCTAATTTCCTACTATCGGCAGAAAGGGCTCCACGTTGAACACGTCCCCGTTCGGGATCGCCAGCGGCCCTCGATGTCGAACAAAGACCTGGACCGAGTATGGCGGGCTTATCAACGGCTTCCAAAACCAATCCTCATACACTGCAGTGCTGGGATTGCCCGTACAGGCAGATCTGTCTTGCACATTAAGCGCATGTTAGCGATTAAAGGCTAGCGAGAAATTACATATCATCAACGAGATCGCGGATTCGAACTCTCAAAGCTTGGGCGATGTGAGACAGATTGAGTATTGAAACATTCCGAATACCGCGCTCAATTCCAGAAATATACGTCCAATGAAGATCAGCCGCTTCCGCCAGTTGCTCCTGCGTTAATCCGAGTTTCTCGCGTCGCGCGCGGACGGCTTTACCCAAAATTCTCAGCGGATCGCCGGCGGTGGCCACCCACCCATGTTTTTCCGTTTGCTACTACGAGTACATAGAATATAGTCTATGTCGTTCGGGCGTGCCCGGATTGCCTACATCTGAAAGCAAAGCGGGGTCGAGAATGAAAACGACAACTTTCGCTGTGCTGCTCTTACTCGCGACCACGCACTTGTTTGGGCAGAGCGCCAAACGCGCAAGCGCTTCAGCAATGAGCACTATTACCGGTCGCGTGTTTCTCGTTACAGAAAGCGGAGATTTGAAAGTCGCACGGTTGGCCCATGTTTATTTCGTATTCGGGGGGAATCTGAGGCAGGGCGAGTCGGTAAACACTGCGGAGTGGAAGTTTCTGTCGGTTCTCGTCTCCGAAGAACAACAGCTCTCGATCCAAGCAAAAGATGACACTTGGAACCCGTCGGCAGCGGCAATATTGAGGATGTATTCTCCGCCGACCGATACAACGGATGCCGAAGCGCGGCAGGTGTGCCTAAAACGGCGATTGCAATACATTACCGCTCTCGACGAGACTTCAAAATGGGTTGACCAGAACAAAAAGCATCAACAACTACAGAGCACGGACACTGACGAGCAGGGAATGTTTGCTATCAAACTGCCTGTGGGAATATATGAAATTGTCAGCAGCGGCCAAGCCGGCATTAATGAAGCGATTTGGACCAAAGAAGACGTGATCGTGCCGCCACGGCAAACCGTATCCCTGAAGTTGTCTTCTCCTGAAGTGTCCTGTCTCGTCTCGAATTAAATTGAGAAACTCCGAAGTTGTGCCAGTGTTAAAAGATCAGGTATGGCGTCTCAACCGAGATTTCGTCTTGCATCACACTTCGAACGAGTTTAGACACGCTTTTGTCTTCAAGATCGAGGGCTAAATACTATCAACACAAAAAAACACTCGCATTGCGGCGTAGTAATAGTAGAGAAGCGGGTTTAGAAATCAGAAGAGAGTTGCGGCTAACCAAATCAGGAAGTAAAGAAATCTAGGGTTTGCTTCCTTACTATAGGGTGACACTTTCGTCTATGTTTAACAGGTACCTGCGCCTCTGCGAGTGTTTTTTTGTGTACACCCTGACCCTGTTGTAATTAGTGACTCGCTGGAATCGTTATTGCTGTTTTTCCTCGGCTTCATCTGAAACACTGGGCCGTCGTCTTCGCCTGGAAACGCATCTTCGATAGCGACTTGCGCACGAGAACGAGCCATTGCAATGCGGCTAACTAAGTCCCCTTTTTTATCCTGTTCGGAAGTAAAAAACCCCGCTGCAAGCATTGAGCCTGCAAGAATGATATCGCGTTCGGCTTGGGTCAATTCGCCAGAGGTGGACTGCTGTACGTAATAATCCAAGTGCCCGACGTACTCGTCACGCAAGGTCTTCAACGAAAGCATCTTGTACATTGTTTCATCAGCGTATTGATGGTCTTTGATCAAGGAAAAGCTGCGCTTCAGCTTCGTTTCGAACTGGGACAATTTGCGTGCAGTGGATTTGGCAAGCAGGGCAGTGTTGGCGTACGGCGTTTTCGAAGACGTTTTCTCCAGCGATTTGCGAAAAAGCGTCAGCTGCTTCTCGATCGAGTTCATCAACGCTTCTCGATTCTTCCAATCACGAACGAGCTTGTCCTCTCTCATCTGCAGGATCGCTGCCTGTCGACGGCGATACTCGCCGCTGATCTCAAACAACACTTGTATTTGAGAACTGTCGAACCTGTGGTTCAACAGATTCCGCTTAAGGAACTCCGAGAGGCATACCTGAAACTGTTCAAAGACGAGCGGGCTGGCTGCTGCCTCTATGTATTCCACCGTCCCCTTACCTGCAGACTGAGGCCGCATTCAGAACCTCCTCAATGAATTGAATCTAACGCAAATCTTCCTGGAAAGATCTAACGGATTTCCCCAAATTATCCAAACTGTTCCGATCAAGTGTTATAGGCGCATTTAAGAGTCTGGTGTAAACAAGAACTACCGCTGGAGGGTGGTCAGGTGCCGCATGAACAGCGAGAACAACTCAGCAAAAGCTGGCGTGCACGTTCAGATTGACCGGGTGCAGATCGTTTCATGGGCGCCGCAGGGCCAAAAACCACCGTCTCTTGCAGGTTTCAAAATTATGCGCGACTGCTTTGTGTGTTGCCAGACAACGACACCGACGTACGCACGTTGTCGTCAGTACAGGAGTCTTATTGATGACACGCAAATTTATTGGCAGTACGAGCGGCGCAAGGGTTGGCTGAAGCCTTGGAAAGTGACTGTCATTGCGGACGACAGGAGAGGGCTTTCGTACAACGATATCGAGCTCATTCTAATTCACTGCCGGCACTATCGGTTCCTGACGGTGGAGATGGCTATCGATTTCAGCCCGGCTACAGGAATCGGCAAACAATTCGTTCGTCGTTATGCAATTTTCGGGAAAAGTCGTCGCCGTGCGAACAAATGAGAAAGATCAGCGTCTCACGTGGGGTTACCGAAAGTCGGACAAGTTAGTTCGTGCCTACAAAAAGAAAGAAGTCGCTGCTTATCGTGTCGAGCTCGAACTTCATTCCAGGTTGTTGCGACGCGAGCAGATTCTGACGCTCGACGACTTCGACGACCTCCCCGAAGTTGTTTATCCCGCTCACTTTCAGTTTGTAAATGTTGATTGGAAACGACTGCGGCAGCACATTATGAGCAAACTTGGCCCCGGCGGCAAGAACGTACTAAACGGCGCCGACAAAAGGGCACGTTCACTTTCACGTTTGCGCCGATACCTTCGAAGAAATGGAATCGTGAATGTCCATCGTTTTCTGGTACCTTTAGCGCTAAATCGTGAGATCACGCAGGCACTCGGAAGGTGGGCCCGCGACTTTGAGCAGGCAAAGTATGGAAAAAAGAAAACGGAATAAGAGAATTAAACAAGAACAGCGTGCAGCATTGAAACTGCTTTGCTCTCGACACTTCTTTAATGAGTTCCTAGCCGCAATGAGAAAAGAAGGGCTCGTCTGTGAAGAACCGAACGCTCTGGTGCTCTTGATTGTAGTGGTATCCCGTCTACTTCCGCATCCACTTCACGTTTTTATCAAGGGACGGAGCTCGGCAGGCAAAAATTTCTTAGTCAGACTGTTACTCCGATTACTGCCCAAGCACGTCATCACTGAGGTCACCAGCGTTTCCGACAAAGCTTGGAACTACCTGAATAGAGATTTCCGCCACACTGTTGTTTATCTCCAAGAAGAAAATGAGGCGGCCGGGAATATTCAGCCACTCCGGCTCTTGATCAGTGAGGGCAGGGTGGTCCGACTTGTCGCTACGTGGGAAGGTAAGGAACGCGTGACGAAGAAATATGTTGCGCGTGGACCGGTCTCATCCATTTCGACGACTACGCGACAGCGCCTAACGATAGACGACGAGAACAGACACATCTCCATTCGGCTGAACGAGTCCCATGACCAGACCGGGCGAATCATAAAGGCCTATGCTCGCTCTTCCGAAGGCCTCACTAATGCAGAACGCCGCACGTGGCGCATGGTACACCGACTGCTAGAAAAAAGAATTGGCGCGGAGATCACATTTCCTGAATGGTTCGACAAGGTAGCTGATCATGTCGCTACCATCAAAGATTTACGTCTGCGCCGCTATTACCCAGCTTTCGTGGATGCATGCCGAGCGGTCTGTCTGATCCGATCTTTTCAAAAGGATCGTCGGCGATGAAACGTCTCAAAGTTGATTTTGCAGATTTCGCGATCACCGCCATCATTTTTGACCACGTATTTGTCGAAAGCCTGAATCCGCATAAAACTGCACATGAGCTCACGCGAGAAGAAGTCGAGCGACTTTCGAATGAGAAAAAACGACCTGTGGGAGTAAAAGATCTAGTCCGAGCGCTGAAGATTTCGAGAGATCAAGCGTCGCGAAAACTGCGCACAGCGGCAGCAGCTGGCACAATCTCCCGCACCAACCGACCAGAAAAGGGAAATCGCAAGCTGTATGTCGCAGCCTCTGCACCGCGTTTCGCTCCCGATCCAGAAAAGCTGTTTCAAGAACTAAAGATCATTAAAGGGCGGGTGCGCTTTGTGCACCCAATCACCGGTAAAGAAATCGAATACCGGCGTGAACCTAAATAGCATTTTTTAGTTTTGTAGTTTTGGAAGTTTTGAACACGGGAATCTCACATGGAGCGATTACTCACTGTTCGTGATCTGGCAGAGCGGCTTCGCGTTACACCAACGTGCGTATACCGATGGCTTGCTGAGAATCGTTTACCTGCACTTCGATTTAGCAGACGTTGCGTGCGCTTCAGGGAGAGCGATGTTACGGCAGTCCTGGACAGGTTAAAAGCAGACCACGATAGGAAATCAGTGCGGTATCAAATTAGGTAAGTTGTCAATCTCGAGGCCACATCTACCACAGATTCGAGTTTCGACGACGTGCTATTTTCTGCCGAAATCTACTCGAAGAGCAGATCTGAAAACGTCATGAATTCTCTCTAAAGTTGCGAATTTTCTTTGTCGACCTTTTAATTCCATTCCACGAAAGGAGGCTAGGACGTGACAAAGAAAAAAATAGGAATTTATACCCGCGTTAGCACAATGGAGCAGCACCCAGAAATTCAGAAGAGAGAACTCCTCGAATTTATAGCACGGCGAGGCTGGACCGACTACAAGCTCTATTGTGATAAAGGCATCTCTGGAGCAACTGAAAAACGTCCACAACTCAATGCCTTGTTAGACGACTGCCGCCGGAGGCGGATTGATGTTGTGATTGTGTGGAAATTTGATCGTTTTGCACGATCACTGAAGCAGCTCTTGAATGCACTCGATTTGTTCCGGCATCTTGGAATCGATTTTATTTCCTGCACCGAAGCTATCGATACATCACTGCCTCATGGCGAAATGCTGTTCCAAATAATTGGAGCAATCGCTCAGTGGGAACGCTCTCTCATTGCTGAACGAGTGAGAGCGGGATTAGAGCTCGCCCGGCAAAAAGGAAAACGCCTGGGGCGTCCCGCAACGCGGATATTGACTCCCGCTGACATCTCACGTCTCAGGAAAGATCGAAAACAGAATCGAATCCCCTTTAGAGACCTGGCGAAGAACTACGGAGTTTCTTTATGGACAGCACACCGGCTGTGTGGAGGCCATCAATGAAGTTTCGGTTAGCAAACTACTCTTTTCTAACACTTCGCGCTGAGTTCGCAAACATCAATGTTTACGAGGGTTGTCCGAGCAGAATTCCGAGAGGGTTTTCTAACACCAAGTGTTCGGCGCATTTAGCCATCGCTCAGGACGAATGATGGGAACATTATTTAAGAAAAAGGGGAGTCAACAATGGCAAATGGGGGTATGTGTCGCTGGTCGCCAGATATGTAAAAGCACGCATACTACAAAAAGGAGCATAGCCAGAAATCTCTTGGCGCGTTGGGAAACCGAGGTTTTTGAAGGACGATTTCGGCTGCCAAGGACGACTCCGCCGTCTTTCGAAGACTGGGCGGATCACTTTCTGCTCAAGATTGCGCATCCAAACACGCACAGAAGATATTCGTCATCAGTGGACAAATTGAAAGCAGCCTTTGCGGGTCTCCGACTCACAGACATTTCACCGGAAAAAATCGAACAGTATCAGGAGAGACGAATCGCCGAAGTTGAAGCAGCGACAGTGAACCACGATCTGCGAGTCCTCAGAAGGATGTTGCGGCTCGCCGAACGCAAAGACCTTATTGTGCAAAACCCGTTCACACGCATTGAATTTTTGAGGCAAAAGACACCACGGCTGCCTCATATCCTGACGTTTGCCGAGGAAGAAAAGCTATTAGGTGTTGCCGTCCCATACCTTCGTATGCTCGTCATTTTGATTCTTGAGACTGGGATGCGCTCTCATCGTGAGGCTTTGCCACTCAGATGGGACGCAATTGATTTCATCCGCGACCTGATTCAAGTGCGGGAATCAAAAACACGAGCGGGTGTCAGAAATGTGCCACTCTCGACGAGGTGCAAGACCGAATTATTGGCATGGAAGAAGTCGTTAGGTCAAGATTTCTCTCCTTTTGTATTCCCAAATTTCCACAGCCCCGAACGGCCACTGCGAGATGTTCGGCACAGCTGGACAAAGGCACTAAAAGAAGCAGGCTTGGGATACTTCTGGATTTACAACCTGCGACACACGTTCTGCAGTCGTTTAAGCGCGGTCGGAGTATCTGACCTGTTTGTGGCTCAGATGATCGGGCATTCCAGCCCAGGGATTCTCCAGATATACTCAAAAGCCATTGATGAATACCGCCGAGAAGCGGTCAAGAAACTGGAACAATTGCGGTATACACAGAACGACTCGGTGCTTCCTACACTTGCCTCGACTCCGTTGGTAAATTAGGTTCCTAGCCTGCTGTTCCGATTTCAGAAACCAATTCCATTGAGTATTAGATCGCATGCAGAGTGTGCGATAATGCGCGTTCTTCCCCCTTTTCAACGTTCAACTTCGATTAAAAGACGTAAAACTTCTCTTATGCTCACAGGTGAGATTCGCAGCCAAATTGACCGCATCTGGGACGCGTTTTGGTCCGGCGGTATCTCCAATCCATTAGAAGTGATTGAGCAAATAACCTATCTGCTCTTCCTTAAGCGCCTCGATGAGCTGGAGACGGCTGCCGACCTGGCGGTCAGCCGTGACAAGAAGGCTACGCCGAAGCGCTTCTTCCCCCAAGGTAAAGACACCAAAAAGCGCCCCTACTCGGACTACCGATGGACCCGCTTCAAGAATCTCGAGCCTCGGGAGATGTTTACCGTCATCGACCAGCACGTCTTCCCTTGGCTGCGCACGCTGGGCGGCAACGGCACCACCTACTCGCACCACATGGAGGGTGCCCGCTTCACAATCCCCACGCCGGCGCTGCTCGCGAAAGTCGTCGACATGATCGACAAGGTACCCATGGAGGATCGCGACACCAAGGGCGACCTTTACGAGTACATGCTAGGCAAGATAGCCACTGCCGGACAGAACGGACAATTTCGCACGCCGCGCCACATCATCCGGCTCATGGTGGAGATGGTTGAGCCGACGCCTAAGGACGTCGTCTGCGACCCTGCGTGCGGCACTTGCGGTTTCCTGGTGAACGTGGGTGAATCGCTGCGCGATCGCCATCCCGAAGTACTCACCAATGCCAAATTGCGCGAGCACTTCCATCAAAGGCTTTTCCACGGATTCGACTTCGACAACACCATGCTGCGCATCGGCAGCATGAACATGCTGCTGCACGGCGTCGAAAATCCTGACATCGTTTATCGCGATTCGCTCTCCCAGGACCACGCCGGCGAGGAGGAGAAATACACGCTGGTCATGGCCAATCCACCTTTTGCCGGGTCGCTCGACTATGAGAGCTGCGCCAAGGACTTGCAGCAGGTGGTCAAGACCAAAAAGACCGAGCTGCTTTTTCTGGCGCTGTTTTTGCGGCTGCTCAAGCCGGGCGGACGCGCCGCCGTCATCGTGCCCGATGGTGTTCTGTTCGGATCGAGCAAGGCCCATAAAGCTTTAAGGGCCATGTTAATAGAAGACCAGAAGCTCGATGCCGTGGTCTCGCTGCCCGGCGGCGTCTTCAAGCCCTATGCCGGAGTTTCCACCGCCATCCTGCTGTTCACCAAAACCAACTCCGGCGGCACCGACTACGTTTGGTTCTACGACGTGGAGGCGGATGGATGGTCGCTCGACGACAAGCGAACTCCTTTATTGCCGGAAGACAAACTTGGATGTTTGCCGAAGTGCGAGTTGGATGAAAGCGACCACGCCAAAAACAATCTGCCGGATGTGCTGGCCCGCTGGAAGGACCGGGATGGCAAGGAGAGGAAGCGTCCGCGTACGGCGCAGAGCTTCTGCGTGCCCAAGGCCGACATCGCCGCGCAGGGCTATGACCTGAGCCTCAACCGTTATAAAGAGGTGGTGCATGAGGAGGTAGCGCACCGTCCGCCGAAGGAAATTCTAGCGGAGCTGGCCAAGCTGGAAGAGGAGATTCAGCAGGGGATGAAGGAGTTGGAGGAGATGCTGAAGTGAGTAACTCCTCCATGATCGCGCTTGGTGAGATTATGCCCACCCGGTCGGGCTCGGTCGATCCGGCCAAGCATCCTGATGAAGTGTTCGACTTATACAGCATTCCGGCTTTTGATGTCGGACATCCGGAGATAATCGCGGGCCGAGCAATCGGATCCGCAAAACAAGTTGTGCAGCCGGGCGATGTTCTATTGTCTCGGATCGTGCCACATATACGCCGCTCGTGGGTTGTGTCGAATGGCAGTGCTCGACGAACGATTGCTTCTGGCGAATGGATCGTCTTTCGTGGAAAACATGTACATCCGCCATTTCTGCGGCATGTGCTTGTCGGCGATCCGTTTCACCTTGAATTCATGCGGACCGTCTCGGGGGTCGGCGGCTCTTTGCTTAGGGCGCGCCCTTCCTACGTGGCTCAAATCAAAATCCCTTTGCCATCGCTTGCGGAACAGCAGCGGATTGCGGAGGTGCTGGATCGGGCGGAGGCGTTGCGGGCCAAGCGCCGCGCCGCCCTCACCCAACTCGACACCCTCACCCAATCCATCTTCCTCGATCTCTTCGGCGACCCGGCTGTGAATTCCAAGAATTGGCCCATCAAAAATATAGGAGATTTGCTCGATTCTGCTTCGTATGGGACAAGTTCTAAGGCCAATGGCGCTGGAGATTATCCGATCTTGCGAATGAACAACCTCACTCGTACAGGCGAGATTGACTTGACCGACCTCAAGTACATCGACATCCCGGATACCGCAAAGGGTCGTTATTTAGTGAAGGCTGGAGACGTACTTTTCAACAGAACCAACAGCGCCGATCTTGTAGGTAAGACTGCTATCTATCGAGGCAAACATCCAATGGCCTACGCAGGCTATTTAATTCGTCTTAGGACAAACACTGAGAACGATCCTGAATATCTGTCCGCATTTCTTAACACGAGTTATGCCAAAAAGGTGCTTCGTGGAATGTGCAAGAGCATTATTGGTATGGCCAACATTAACGCGAAAGAAATACAAGCCATGAAGGTGATGCAAACACCGCTGCCAATCCAGCGTGAGTTTGCAAAAAGAGTTGCAGCAATAGAAGAGCTAAAAGTGCTCCATCGTAGATCGTTGTTGGAAATGGATTCTTGTTTTGCAGTTCTCCAGCAGCGCGCCTTCCAAGGAGAGTTGTGACCACCAATTTCTCCTTCCTCCAATCCGAGTGGCCTTCACTCTTCGCCGACGCGCAAAAGACCGAATCCTCGGTGATCCCCGATCCGCGCACCGCCTGCTTTTATGCCCGCCGAACATTGGAACAAATTGTCGAGTGGCTCTACAAAAGCGATCCTTCGCTCAAGCTTCCCTATCAGGACAATCTCAGCGCCCTCATCCACGAGCCAACTTTCAAAGATACAGTCGGTCAAAAAGTCTTCATCAAGGCCAAGCTGATTAAAGACCTCGGCAATCTCGCGGCGCACAGCCCCAAGCCGCTGAACGAAAAAGATTCCATGGTCGCCGTCCGCGAGTTGTTTCACATCTGCTTCTGGCTGGCGCGGACGTACTCTAAAACTCGCAAACCTCCCGATGGATTAGTCTTTGATCCGACGCTGTTGCCGAAAAGTTCTCCCATCCCTCCGCAGACTCTGGCGCAGCTGCAACAACTCGAATCCCAACTCGCGGAAAAAGACACCAAGCTCACCGAGCTTCTTTCCGGAAAGGAAGCTCTCGACGCGGAACTCGAACGCCTGCGGGCCGAGATCGCCGCGATCAAGAAGCAGAACGAGACCACGCCCGACACGCATAACTACTCCGAGGCCGAAACTCGTGACTACTTCATCGACCTGCTGCTGAAAGAAGCCGGGTGGCCGCTCGATAAGAAAGAAGACCGCGAGTATCCGGTGACGGGCATGCCCAATGAAAAAGGAGAGGGGTTTGTTGATTATGTGCTGTGGGGCGACGACGGCAAGCCGCTGGGACTGGTGGAGGCCAAGCGCACCAAGCGCGATGCCCGTGTGGGCCAGCAGCAGGCGCGTCTTTATGCGGACTGCCTGGAGCAGAAGTTTGGGCAGCGTCCGGTCATTTTTTATAGCAACGGATACGAGCACTGGATTTGGGACGAGCGAAACTATCCTCCCAGGGAGGTTCAGGGTTTTTATAAAAAAGACGAACTGGAGCGGCTGATCCAGCGCCGCAACACGCGCCTGCCGCTGGGGTCGGCAGAAATTGACCACAAGATTGTCGAGCGCTACTACCAGGAGCGGGCCATCCGGCGCATTGGCGAAGCGTTTGAGAAAGACCACGAACGGAAAGCATTGGTAGTGATGGCGACCGGCGCGGGCAAGACACGCACGGTGGTCGCGCTTTGCGACCTGATGATGCGCTGCAACTGGGTGAAGCGGGTTTTGTTTCTGGCAGATCGCATTGCTTTGGTCAAACAGACTACCAACGTTTTTAAGAAGTTCTTGCCGTCGGCCTCAGCGGTGAATGTTCTGGAGCGGCCGGAAGAAATTGGTGATGCGCGAGTGCTGGTTTCCACTTATCCGACGATGCTGCGGCTAATTGATGAAACAAAAGACGACAAGCGCATCTTCGGGCCGGGACACTTCGATCTGGTGATTATCGATGAAGCACACCGCTCGGTGTATCAGAAATACCGGGCTATCTTCGAATACTTCGATTCGTTCCTGATCGGCCTGACGGCCACGCCAAAAGACGAAGTGGACCACAACACTTACAGCCTGTTTGACCTGGAAGACGGGGTTCCGACCGATGCTTATGGTTTGGAAGAAGCGGTGAGAGACGGCTTTCTTGTTCCACCCCGATCAGTTTCAGTACCAATGAAGTTTCAGCGCGAAGGCATCAATTACAAAGATTTGAGCGAAGAAGAGAAAGAACGCTGGGACGCGATCGAGTGGGATGAAGAGGGCGCAGTTCCCGGCAACATCGAGCCGGAGGCGCTGAACCGATGGCTATTTAATGAAGACACTGTGGACAAGGTTCTCGAACATCTGATGCGGAAAGGCGAGAAGGTTGCGGACAGTGACCGCCTTGGCAAAACGATCATTTTCGCTAAGAACCACGATCATGCGGAGTTCATCTACAGCCGCTTCAATGCGAACTATCCGCACTATAAAGGCGAATTCTCTAGACTGATCGATTTCAAGGTTGAGTACGTGCAGTCGTTAATCGACAACTTCTCGCATCCTGCGCGGACACCGCACATCGCGATCTCCGTGGACATGCTGGATACGGGAGTCGACATTCCTGAAGTTGTGAATCTCGTCTTTTTTAAGATGGTGCGCTCAAAAACCAAGTTCTGGCAGATGGTCGGACGTGGCACACGCTTGCGTCCTGATCTGTTCGGGCCAGGTCGAAACAAAAAGTACTTTTACATATTCGACTACTGCCAAAATCTCGAATTCTTCAGCCAGAATCCTGAGACGACTTCGGGCTCGGCCAACGAGTCGCTCAGTAAAAAACTCTTCGCCAGCCGCGTGGAGTTGATCGGGGAGTTGGACAAACTAACAAATGCCGAAGGAAGGCCTGAGCTGCGTTCGGACGTTGCCGAACGTTTGCGCCTGGAAGTCGAGAAGATGAACGTCAACAACTTCATCGTTCGACCCAAACGCAAGCTGGTGGAGAAATATGGCGACGCGAAGGCGTGGCAGAGTCTGGATGAAGAACAAAAGTCTGAACTGATTGATGAAGTTGCCGGGCTGCCTTCCGAACTAATCGATGACGATCAGGAGGCGAAGCAATTCGATTTGTTGCTTCTGCGCCTGCAACTAGCTGTCCTGGGGCATGAGAAGTCATTCACGCGCTGGAGCGAAGATGTCCGGGAGATTGCTGGGGCTTTGGAAGAGAAAGCCAGCATCCCGATGGTCCGCGAGCAACTCGAACTCATCATCGAACTGCAGACAGACGAATTCTGGCAGGATATCACTACGCCGATCTTGGAGGATGTCCGCAAACGGCTGCGCAGTCTGGTGAAGTTCGTCGAGAAAACCGCTCGCAAGCGTATCTACACGGATTTTTTGGATTTGATGGGTGAGGAGCGGGAAGTCGATTTGCCTGGCTTCGACTCAGGGCACGATGTCGAACGCTTCCGTGATAAGACGCAGCAGTTCCTCAAGGCGCACGAGGATGATCCTGTCATTCACAAACTCCGCTGGAACGAACCTTTAACAAAAGACGACCTTATTACGCTCGAAAAAACGATGGTTGAACTGGGCGGGGAAGGCGCAGCTCAGATGAAGAAGATCCGTTCTAACGGCAACTTGGGCCTATTTGTGCGCTCGCTGGTCGGCCTGAATCGCGAGGCAGCGAAAGGCGCCTTTGCAGGATTCTTGGACGGAAAGAAGCTAACTGCAAACCAAATTCAATTCGTCAATTTAGTAATCGACTATCTGACTCAAGCGGGCTGGATGAGTGCAGCACAACTTTACGAAACGCCTTTCACCGATTACAGTCCACGAGGAGTTGATGGCCTCTTTAATCCGGCCGAGGTCACGCAATTGCTTGTGATCCTTGAAAACGTTCGGAGGAGCGCAGGAGAATTACGAGTTTAGGGCTCGTAACGCACGAAATTTTCGCGAACTACTACAGTTTTACTACAGTCAGTGGTCCCAAACGGAAGTTCGCAAAACGCATTTGACCCTCGGCTACGTGTAGCTCTTTCATAACACAAGGGCAATCTTGGTGCCGGGAGGGGGAGTTGAACCCCCAAGGTGCTAAGCACCGGCGGATTTTGAGTCCGCTGCGTCTGCCAGTTCCGCCATCCCGGCACAGAAGGCAACTTCAGGTTAGCACAGCGAATCTGGTGACGAAAATTCACCTGGATTTGTGGCGCAGGTGCATACCGTGAGGTCGGTTCCGATCACGACCGATTGTGAGATCAAACCCAGACTGTGAAGATCTCGTCAGCTGTCACTCGGGTACCCGTTTCGCTTTTCGGTGCCATCTAACTTCGTGAGGATGCGCCCATGATCGAATTCGTTTGCGACACCTGCCATAAGCGTAAGAAAGCTGGCCAACACTGGATTCTGGGAATAGCCGCCGAAAGCGTTGGCGTGCAAACTGCCCGCCGCGAAATCGACATCCTCTCCGCATGGAGAGATGAACAAGCCGTTCATCCGCTGGCGGTCCACTTCTGTTCCGAGCGGTGTAAAGAGAAGTACATGAACTGGTTGTTCAACTACCACCTAGCCTCGTAGAGGAATTGAGGAAACATTCAAGAGTAGGATTGCCGGCGGCGAGGGGTATACATACCTTTTCCGACACGCGCTCATCTCTTTTTGTCCTCGAGCATATGGTTTGAGGTACGAGGGCCCACGCTTCCATGACCTTCGTAATCCCAATGCGTTGATTCTCATCGCAGAAACTTCCATCTTGTCGTTATGTTTCTGTAGTTCGCCCTCACGTGGGGATGACGGCGAATCTGCACGTCCATGCTTCGCACTCTAGGCTTCTGTTCGTTGCTGGCGCTCTCCTTTTCGGTCGCACTTGCCCAGCAAACCGATCCGCGCGAAAGCAAACTACTCGTGCTCGAGCACATGTGGAATGAAGCGCAAGTCAACCATGATGTCGCCGCGCTCGACGCCTTAGTGGACGCCCGATTCGTCAACACTGAATGGGATGGAGAGGTCAGCGACAAGCAGCACTTCCTGGCTGACATTAGAGATCCTTTGTTCAAGCCGTCCCTGGTGACCATTCAAGATGTGAAGATGAATTTCTTCGGGAATACTTCCGTCATTACCGGCACCTATCACACGCAAGGTACCTACCAAAGCAAAGCTTATGACCATGTCGGGCGCTTCACCGATACTTGGGTGCTGAATGGCGAAAAGTGGCAATGCGTAGCTAGCCACACCAGTCTCATAAAAAAATAGCCGGTATTTCCGCGTTGCCTTGGTCGTTGCCCATCTTTTCTTGTCGGGACGCAGCACAACTGAGGATGCGCCATTCTTGCGTTCTATGTAAAAGTGGAATCTCGAATCTATGCATATCTGTGCGCTTGGAAAAGCAGCTCCGTCTTACCCACGCTTTCGCAGAACGCGAAAGGATGGGCCGCCCAATGTAGCCATCCCTGAAAAGGTGCCGTACTAGTTGCACTATAGCTATGTACCCCCAGCGGCTACGGTAAGTACCGGATGTGGATTCAGATGAGCTTTCGTCATGCTTTCCGTAAGGTGCAGCGATGGATTCTTTACATTGTGCGAGATACGTCATATTTATTTGCGCTCTTACTGTGCCATGCGTTTTCTCCTGCATGGCCCAGAACTGGCCGGTTTCCGGACAAGGCGCAACTGATCTGCGAAGCCAGCCTAACGAAACTCAAATCAGCCCAAACTCGGTCAGTGCGTTGGCACAGAAATGGGTCTTCACCACGGGAGGAGATGTTTCTGCCACTCCTACGGTTATGGGAAGCGTAGTTTATGTTCCCGATTGGTCCGGACATCTCTATGCCATCGATGCGCAAAACGGAAATTTAATTTGGTCGCACCAGATTGCGGAATATGACGGCGTCTCTGGATCGGTTTCGAGAACCAGTCCGGCTGTCGTTAACAATGAACTCCTCATCGGCGACCAGATCAAGGGATCTCACAGCGGAGCAAGTGTCATGGCCGTGAATGCGACGAATGGCGCATTGCTGTGGATCACCAAAGTCGAGACCCATCCAGCCGCGATCATTACCGGCTCTGTGGTTGTGGCCGGCAATACCGCCTACGTCGGTGTTTCGTCGGGCGAGGAATCTTTCGCCGATCAACCCGGTTACGCATGCTGCACTTTCAGAGGCAGCGTGGTTGCCTTGAACATAACAACGGGCAAGATCCTTTGGAAAACATATGTGGTTCCGAGCGGCTACAGCGGAGGCGCTATCTGGCAGCAGCCCGCGGTCGATACCACTCGCGGACTTGTCTATGTGGGAACCGGCAACAATTACTCCGTGCCTGCGGGCGTGGAACGCTGCGAACAAGATAACCCCGGTGATCCCAGCTGTACACCTTCCAGCGATTATTTCGACTCAGCCCTCGCACTCGACGTGAACACTGGCGCGGTGAAGTGGCACAAACATCTTTACGGCTACGACGTATGGACGCAAGCATGCATCGCTCCGAAACAAGGAGTTGAGTGTCCTGACCCGGCCGGGCCCGACTTCGACATGGGCGGTTCAGGACCTAACGTGCTCGGTAACATAGTTGGATTCGGCCAGAAGTCTGGAATGTACTGGGCGCTGAATGCGAGCAACGGGGTGCTTGTGTGGAGCGTGGTCGTCGGCCCCGGCGGTTCACTTGGCGGCATTCAGTGGGGCACCGCCAGTGACGGCAAAACCATTTATGCCGCAATCGCGAATGCCAACCACAAATCCTACAAACTGATTTCGGGACAAACAATCACCTGGGGCGCGTGGAGCGCTCTTGACGTTGCGACGGGCAAGATCCTTTGGCAAACCCCTGATCCGACACAGGGAACCATTGACGAATCCTCTTTGAGCGTTGCCAACGGAGTGCTATTCGCGGGCTCGTTCGATGCAGCAGGACACATGTACGCATTGAATGCGTCAACCGGGAAAATTTTGTGGAGCTTTTCGAGCGGAGGTTCTGTCCTCGATGGGCCTTCGATTGTAGACGGGGTCGTCTATTGGGGATCGGGCTATTCCAAAGTGGCGAGTGGGACCGGCAACGATAAGGTTTATGCGTTCGCACTTGCGGCCACGCCAGTTGTGACCGTTACTTCTCCAGTCAACGGATCGCAAGTCAGCTCGCCGGTTCACTACGTGGCGTCCGCCGCCAGTCCGAGCTGTGCGAAAGGCATCTCATCGATGAGGATTTACACGGCACCGCATGTCTCGGCATTCACGGCCAACTCGAACCAGATAAATACAAACATTTCTCTTTCGCCGGGAACTTATAACACGGTTGTCCAGGCATGGGATAACTGCGGCGGGGTAGGTAAAACGCCCGTAACGATTACCGTGAAGTAGAGGTCAATATGTACCTAGACGGTCGCGACCTGGAACTCGCATTCTGGTAATTACCACGAACAATGGTCCGAGCCATGTGGGAGTTGCCTCGCGCTGCGAGTTGCGCGGCTCGGTCGACTCGTTTTTTTTCGGGCGCGGATGGCGCCCAGCCCGCCTGTTTCCGCCGGCTATTCGCAAACCCGCCGCAGGGCGTTGTGCGCCATGTTGAGAGATATACCGGCAGTCGGAAGGATCGTGTTCTGATGAATGCCTTAATTCCATCTGGGGCCCGCAAGTTAACCTCTGCTCGTAGGAGAACTAGGCCACCCACCAAATCGGATCAGTCTTCATTATCATAATCAGATATCTTCCGAGGACCCATGGCCGCACTTACCGATGCGATCGACATCAAGCGCAAGACTTTCTTTGAGTTTGAAAATACTCCGTACGTGTGTCTGGAAGCGGTCGTCAATACGCCGACCGCGCGGGGCGGGCAAACACTGGTGCGGCTGAAGATGCGCAACCTGCTTACGAATGCGGTGTTCGACAAATCGTTCAAGGCCAACGACAAGTTCAAAGAGCCGGATCTCGAGTCGGTTCCGGCGTCATATCTTTATAGCGACAGCGAAGGCTCTCATTTTCTGGACCAGGAAAGTTTCGAAACGCTGACGCTTTCGGCACAGATGGTGGGCGATGCTCTGGATTTTCTAGTCGAAGGAGCCATCGTCGAATTGCGCAAGTACAACGGAAACCCCATTGGCCTGGATTTACCGATCTTTGTTGAATTGAAAATTTCCCACACCGAACCGGGAATCAAGGGCGATTCTTCGAGCGGCGCGACCAAATCGGCGCGTCTCGAGACCGGCCTTGAGATTCGCGTTCCGCTGTTTCTGAAAGAGGGAGAAAAAGTGAAAGTGTCAACCGAGAGCCGCGAGTTCGCCGGGCGGGCGTGAGTACACATGCGGTGCCTGCAAGAGTAAGGTTTTTCGAACGCGGGTTCGACTCCCGCCGCCTCAACCAAAGTCCTGCGACGCGGCCGCGCTCGATGCGGGATGAGTCCGTCGGCGACAAAGAGCAGTCCTGGCTGACATTCGAGACCCTTTGTTCAAGCCGTCCCTGGTCACTAAACAGTCGGCACTTTTGCGCGGCGTTCGTAGGGATGTGATGACTGAACAGGCTATGAGATTGCCTGCTTCTCGCAACAGCGGCGAAAAGTCGGGCACTCTCCGATCCGAGCTAAGTCCGTTCGTTGGAGAGTAGGCCACCCGGCAGCGCGGCGTCAGTTCGTGATAGAAACTCTCCGGCTTGCAAGGTTGATGTCAGCCCCGCCTATCGGGCCAGCCTTTTTCAATACGCGGGTCAGGTATGAGCCACATGATCGCGACGATGGCATAAAACGTCCCAGAAATCCAGGGCTGAACAAACGCTAGCGGAATTGCCACAGCGTAAATTGCGATGGAAATCTGGCCTTTCCTGTCGCGTCCAATCGAAGTCGCCAAGGATGACCCGCGCCCGTGAAGCTTGATCAGAGCTTTTGTGAGGATGAAATAGGCGACACCGGCCAACAGCAACACCATGCCATAAACAGCAACCGGCCACGACTCGAAATGGTTTTGTCCCACCCATGTGGTCGTAAATGGAATGAGCGACAGCCAGAATAGCAAGTGCAGATTGGCCCACAGAGTTGCGCCGTTGACCCGCTCGGTTGCGTGCAGCAGGTGATGATGGTTGTTCCAGTAGATGCCGACATAAACGAAACTCAGGACGTAGCTGAGCGCGATGGGGATCAATGGCCTTAAAGCGGCGAGACTAGCTCCCTGCGGCGACTTCATCTCCAGCACCATAATGGTGATGATGACTGCGAGAACACCATCGCTGAAGGCCTCCAACCGCCCTTTACTCATTCTTCATACTCGCAAATACACGTACACTCGTAACCCACGAGCCATTCCCCGGGCAAGTGCCAATGCAGTGTAATCTGAACCTCGTGGTTGGGTAAGGCATAGTCAAAACCAGAGCGTCTTTGAATCGTAGTCAATACGGAACTGTAACCTTGAATCATGTTAAAGGCGTTCACAACTGGGGCGTTGCCAAGAATCGACGAGGCTAGCGCAAATGGCGTATGCTCGAATCTACATAAAACTAATTGTGGGGTGATTAATTTGGCAGAAATCCGACTGCAAGAGGGCGAGTCGTTGGAGAATGCTCTCCGTCGCTTTAAGCGTAAAGTTCAGACGGAAGACATTATTAGAGATGTAAAGCGTCATTCCTTCTATCTCAAGCCAGGCGAGAAGCGGCGAGTGAAGCAGGCTTTAGCGCGAAAGCGTGCTCGCAAAAAAATTCGCAAGGAGTCGTCGGTTCGCGGTTCTGACTAACCGGAGTGCACGCTAGCGGTTACCAGCACGGAAACTAGCTCCGGCGTGCATCGCGAGGTTTGGAGAGATTTGATAGCGTCTTCTGCTGTCAATTTTCCCATCAGGAGCGCCCGCTTCCGGTTAGTTGTGGTCTGGATTGGGTTGCGATCAAGCCTCTGTACGAACGAGGGGCCATGGGTGCCACTTCGCGTCAATTTCACAAGGAACTTGGTATTTTTCACGTGTAATTTCTATTGTACTCTCTTCTTCGGTTAATCGTGCATCGCTGACCTTAAAAAGGTCAAGGCATAGGGGAAAACTTCGCCTCTACTCGTCGTTGTGGTGAAGAAACTGTTGGAATTACCCACTTCTCCCAAAGCCGGGGAGAAGTGGGGCACCCGGCAACCGGTACTTACAATACGGCCTTCACATTGTGGGCGGTCTCAAGCGTGCCGCCGTCAAAGACTGGCATCACTCACGAGATCATGATCTGTACGATGAAACAAGGGCAGGGCCCGGCCGGAAAACATCATGGCCAGGTTAATGTACAGGGGACGAATTACGACATTTACATCGAAGAGAATCACCAAGATGCTTCTGGTGTGAATGCAAACACCTGGACGTACATCGCTTTTGTTCCCGACCGTCCTGTGCTGCCAATTAGCGTGTTCATAGACTACCTGCTGCAGCACGGCAATTTATCAGTGCGTCAATATTTGACCAGCATCGAATTCGGCAACGAGGTTTGTGAGGGCACCGGCGTTGTTGAGATCAGCAATTTTGCGCTGCACTTCAACTGACTCAACTCCACAGCCTGTCCCATGATTTCCCTAAAATGTCGAAAAAAGGCGATTACACTCATTCATGGCCCAACCAATGGAGGAACGCTTCTCGAATTGTTTGGAACTCCCCTTCTCCGTACACCGGAGCCATCACACTCTTCGGATCAATGGGCTTTCCCTGGAACCGATCGCCGCGATAACGAGGGAAGAAATGCATGTGCAGGTGGGGTAAAGAGTTCCCATGAATTTCATAGTTCAACTTCACAGCACCCGTTGCGCAGCTAACAGCTTTCGATACGCGTCGTACATCTCGCATGAATGCCGCAGCCACTTCCTCTGGTAGGTCGTGCAGTTCAACGGCATGCTTCCGAGAAACCAGGCACACGTAGCCAGGAACAGGCGCAAGCTCCTGCATCGTTACCCAGGAGGCTTCCAGTTCTGCAACAACGTCTAGGGGTGCTTGACGACGACAAATCGGGCACGCGTCACCAGAACACAACGCTGCCCACCGCTCATGATCGTTCCATGTGCTCAATGAAAGGCTCTCCGCGACTATTTGTAGTTTACCGTTGTCGTAATCAGGCGTTATCACAAGTGTGCGCTATTTATTCGCCAGTCTAGACCAGCCAAGCAGGGGAGGGAGCATTTTGCCGGGCGTATACACTACCCCCAACTCCGTTTGACGGGATAGGAGATATGGCGATCCAAAGTTGCACCCCCCCACGGTAGCAAATTGATCCTTTTTTGACCCCTTCAAACGAGCGCATTCCAAAGTTGCACCCCCCTCTGGCGATGCAGGGTAGCAAATTAACTTTTTTCTGACTCCTTCAAACCGCGAGCAAGATGGAAAAATTCAGACTTCTCATTCGTGAAATTGCAAATTTTCGGGAGACAATTCTGTGGATCATGGCAGAACCCCGCTCTCTTGGGCTCGCGCTGTTGCCACGGTGTAGCTACGACGTGGCGGAACATCAAGCGCATGGTTTGTTATTGACATGTAGCTACACTCGGGCTACAGTGTGGCGCACTGTGAGATCGAAGAAGAAAGGCACTCCCAAGGCAGTCAAAGGCGAAGTAATTAGATTCCGCGCTTCGGCCGAACAAAAGCAGGCACTGGAAGAGGCGGCGAGCCGCAATGGTCTTGAACTGTCAACATGGCTACGACAGTTGGCTCTGCGAGCGGCAGGTGTTCTGAAATGAAATCGCGAAGAGCAAAACCAAGTAAGGTTCAGCCATTGTTGGCGAAGTTGGCGGAAACCGAGGTAGAGGCATACGACTTCATTCGTCGCGGACTTCGGGATTTGGGTTGGATCGTAAAGAGGCCAAGCCTCACCTCGAATGGACAGGTGTGGACACAGAATCAATGTCTGTCGAATCCCGATATAAAAGCTGCGTTGGACAAGAAGCGACCAGAGAACATCGTTAAGCTATCGGAACAAGCAATTTGGGTCATCGAAGCAAAGGCGTCCAGAAATCAATTAGGCTCGGCGCTGGATGAAGCAATCAATTATTATGCCGAACGCATCAACGGTTCTTCCGGCAAAATCCGCGCTGTCTTAGCCTCCGGTGTCGCTGGGAACGAGGAACTTGGTTACCTAATCAGGACAAAAGTATTGGTTGAGGGAAGATGGCGTCCCGTCACTATCAATTCCCAAGAGGCAACGGGTTTCCTTGCTCCTGATGATGTCAGAACGCTGCTTGAGCAGAATACCTCCGACATTCATGAGTTCTCCCCGCCCCAACTGGCATTCCTCCAAGCAGCGGAGCGAATCAATGAAATATTACACATTGGTGGTATTAACAAGAATGATCGCGCTAAAACAATGGCTGCGTTGCTGTTGTCCGTCATCGAGGAACCACCCAATGTTGATACGAAGTTGTCGGTTTTAATCAGCGACATCAACGGGCGTAGCGAAGCAATTCTCAAGCAGCATGGCAAGCCCGATTTCGCACCGTTCGTAAAAATCCTCCCGCCAACAAATACGACGAATCACGTTAAGTTCAAAGCTGCGCTCGTAAAGACTCTTCAAGAATTGCAAAACCTGAACATCAGGTCTGCGATGGACTCCAGTACGGATGTTCTCGGTCAGTTCTACGAGGTATTTCTCAAGTACGGCAATGGGGCAAAGGAAATCGGAATTGTGCTGACTCCTCGACACATTACGAGGTTCGCGGTTGAGGCTGTTGGAGTGTCCAGTGACGACATTGTGCTCGATCCGGCATGTGGAACTGGCGGTTTCCTGGTCGCTGCCTTCGACCACGTAAGGCGCAATAGCAGCAAACAACAAAAAGACAGTTTCAAGAAGTACAACATCTTTGGCATTGAACAAGAATCTGCAGTGGCTGCGCTCGCCATCGTGAACATGATTTTTCGTGGCGACGGCAAAAATAACATCATCGAAGGAAATTGTTTCAGCACGTATCTCACAAAAAAGACTATCAGTGGAAGGGCTAGTGCTGCCTACATTGGCAAGCCGCCAGATCAAGGCGATGAGCCGATAACGCGGGTGCTGATGAATCCTCCGTTTGCACTAAAAGGGAGCACTGATAAGGAATATCGGTTTGTCTCGCAGGCTCTATCATTCATGGCCGACGGAAAGATTCTGTTCGCGTTGCTCCCGCTTGGCGCTCTGTTTGGTTCACGCGACGAAAAGGTGTGGCGGCGCGATGAACTATTAGCAAAACACACGCTATTGTCCGTAATCACATTACCGGAAAAGTTGTTTTATCCAGCCGCCATGAAACAGGTAGCTGCGCTAGTAGTTAGGAAAGGCATACCGCATCCAAAGCAGCAATCTGTGTTCTGGGCGATGATTGAACATGATGGGCTCATCATCTCCAAGTCAAAGCGGTTGCCGGCATCAGAGTTTGTACCACCACGATTAGAGGAGAACCAGTTGATCGATGTGCTCAGCCCATTACAAAACTTCATTGCCCATCCTGCTACTGTTAGTGTCAACATCCCGAAGTTTTACAAGACAGCGCCGATTGATTTTTCAGACCCGTTGCTTGAATTGCTCCCAGAGGCATATCTCGATACGCAGACGCCATCGCATGATGAACTCAAGCAGGTTGTAGGTGAGATGGCGAGAGAAACGGCGGCATTCTTGGTGAGATTTGGACGTGAGGCCACGATTGGAGCCTTTCATCGATGAAACGAATGGACGATCATTTCATTCTGCATCGCTCCCGTTCTGGATTATTTAGCAAGCACAGATCGGGCGACGTGCCTTACATTACCAATGGTTTCTCCGACAACGGAGTCATGGGATTCGTGTCACCGCTTAAAGAGGACAGAGTGTTCAGGTTTCGCGGGATTGCCGTTTCGGCATTCTGTGAAGCCACAATGCAGATACCACCTTTTATCGGCTATGGATGTGCTGGTACTGGAATCACTGCCCTGGAGCCCCGGTATCCAATGAGCGTTGAGCAGCTCGCTTATGCGGCAGCCTATATCAATCTTGCATTAAGGTGGCGGTTTTCCTGGTACTGGCGATCAACTGCATCGCGGCTTGGACGGCTTTCAATGCCAGAGACGCTTGATACTGATCTGACATTTAACGTTCGTGAACTGATGCCCCCAGTGAACTTACAGTCGCCGAATGGCACCGGCGATAATCTAGTTTTCAGACGATTCGCACTCGGAGAAATCTTTACTTTACAGCCCGGGACATATCACAGTTTTGGCACTCTCCCCCGTGGTCTCACACCCATGATCTCGTGTGGTGATGAAGAAAATGGCGTATGTGGCTACTTTGATGTGAGGAAAGTCCACAGTCACAGGATGACGATTGCTTTCAATGGTGCTACCCTAGCCGCCAAATATCATCCCTACGTATTTGCAGCCAAAGATGACGTTGCTGTGTGTATTCCAAAATATTCCATGCGAATGACCACCTTGCTATTCATCAAAGTCATGCTCAAGCGCGAACAATGGCGCTTCTCTTACTACCGGAAGTGTTACAAAGAAAAACTGGACAGAGTTACTTTGCCACTGCCATCGAAGAGCGATGGAAGCATTGACGAGGACAGAATTGAGTCCATCATGGGGGGTACGCCATACTCCGCTTTTATTCACGACCGCTTGCAATGAATTGGGCGTCCCGGTCCACAAACAGTCCCGCGAGTCGCGCCAATGGTTGCCAGTGTCTCGGATGCGGCTGTCGCAGGCCCCGTCGAATCCAGACGGCATATTGGAGGGATACGCCGAGAGTGCGGGCAATCTCGGAACTTTTGCAATTAGCGAGTCGCGGCAAAATTTCCTGTGTGTAGGTTTGTTCATTAACCGATACTGAACTTCCGGACTGCTTCCACTCGCGAATTTTCGACCAATTCCTTTTCTGAGTGGCCGAACGCAAAACTTGGGCAGTCGGGCTCTGTGCTGTTAGCCGTCCTTTCGCGGCAACAGCTCTCATGCGATCTACCAAACCAGGTTGTGCGCACTTAATGCAGAGGCGTTCACCGCCTTTGCTTAATCGCTTTCCGCAGTTATGGCAGAGCTTTTCTCTGAGCGGAGCAGAAACCATACCGGTTTCAGAAGGACGCCCCTTCGCTTGTCGTTTTCTATTCTGTGTTAACCGCGTCGGAGGCAATTCTGTGTTAACCCGCTTGCGTGTAGTTGACCACAGTTCCCGAGCAACCCACTCTGCAACCGGTGCAACCGCACGCGCCCATGCGGGTGAAGTCTCCGCGAGTTGAGTCGCGAGCGAAGACATGAGGCGACAGTTTCCGTTGCGTTGCTCAAAAAACCAATCTCGGCGAAGTGGGCGCGAGAGAAGCCAGGTAAGCACGTAACGATCAACCTGAGGTCGAATAGCTTCCATCAAATCGCACGCGAGACTGTCACGCGCGGCTGTGTCCATGTGCAAAACACCGAGCCCAGGGTCGAGCCCAAGTGCCGCAGCGGCAAGGCGTGATTCAGATTCGAGAAGTGCATAAAGGTAGTTAAGCATCGCATTAGGTGGGTTCACAGCAAGGCGCGGAGAGCCGGTGAGCAAAGATTTGCGAGTCCCAAAGGTGAGCCAATGATTTGGTACGCTGCACAGTTCTTTTGCGGGAAAGATGATCGGCACGTCGCGCCAAGCAGCCCAGTAAACTGCTGCCGCTTGCGATTCGATTAAGCGAACTGAATCCAGCCCCTGCGATTCGGCCAGCGATGCCACTCGTGCAATCTCATCGGCAACAGTTGAGTTGCGAAGTACCTCGCGGGCAACGTTCTCCTGTCCCGCGATTTTCCGGAAGATCAACTCACGCGCAATGGTTAATCCGATCTCGGAATTCAACGCGAGCGCTTGAGCGCGTCGCAGCTTCGCATCTGATGAACGAACCGGTCCCGTCACGGCTAGCACCTTGCCATCGCGTTCGAGCATGGAGAGCGCAACATCCTGGTCTGAGAGCCAGCGCAGGGCCGCAAGCGAAACGTTCCCGTCCGAACCGATAATGATTAAACGTCGGAGTTCGTGACCGACTTTTGCCAGCCTGTATCGGATACGTTCAGGGCCGATTCCATCCTCCAAAACGAGATGTCCGCGTTCAACGCGAACCTGAATTCCATATCCAAATAATGTGATTACTCCGTGTCGAGGTGCGACGGAATTGTAGGTAGGTTGAAGTTGAGATAATTTTGGCGTAGCTGCCATTGGAGCTGATTCCTCTCTTGGTGGTCAGGGCTTGTCATCTGCTCGAACAGACGGCAGGCCCGTTTTTCGTTCAAGACATCAAAGTTTCCTAGTCGATAGGGAACATGATTTCCGCTTTGCAACGCGGGCAGGCATGACCAAGCGAATGCCCTTCGTAACCGCAAGAACATTCAATCCAGTATTCGTAGCGAAGGATCCGGTGCCTTTCAGCGTCAGCCCTTCGTTCCCTCGCACAGATGTCGCGAGACCTACGCGACGTTACTAACCCTAGTCCGGCGATTGAGTCTGCCAAGAAATTGATCCGGGCTTTCTGCCGTTTCCGTTTCAGGAACCCTGAGTCCCTTAAGACTTCCAAGACTGACGGCGCTATACGAACAGCTTCTTCGTTGCCGGGAGCGACCGATTGAAAGGCACCCACCACTTCCTGCTCAGTCTCGGCAGACAAGAGTTGTTTTTCTATTTCGTTCCAGATTCTCGCAAACCATATTCGATAGTTATCCGCACGCCCACGAACGGCAGACGCAACCACCTTCACTGGACGGCCACGTTTAGGGGAATCCCCATCAAGCGGATTTTGAAATTTTTTTTTAAGCCTCTTTACTTTTTTCATTATTGCGGCAGCTCCCCGTAAACCTGGACCTATTATACGTAAAAAGGCACTTAAAATACGTTTATTTTGCGGAAATAAAATCAGAACAAGACCATAACTTATTTAGAGCCAATGGATTAACTAACCAGCAGTGTGCATAATGAACCTAAGATATTATGCGTTATTTTTAGGAGGCGGGGACATTTATGCAGAAACGAACAGGCCGTAAGACCAATTCGAAAAAACGAGCTCCGAAACGCAAGACGCGTCGAGCCCAAACTAGCAAAAAACACCGCAGCACGCTTTCTCGAACTAGACCCATTCGTCCTGGAAAGTCAGGAATCCGCGTTCTTGTTTTCCTTTTTTCTGACGGTCTGGGCGAAGTGCGGGTCCGCAGCTCGCGTGAGGCGAGCCTTGTTGGTAGGTACTGGGCTGCCATTGATAAGTATCTCGCGACCGGTGATTCCTCCGCACTCAAGAGAATACGCCGCAAGACCGTCAAAACTGCAAGCGGAAAGCGAATTCAATTCATAAAAGATTTGGCCGAAATCGAGCGCCTCGGTTCCGCTGGTGTTCTCTCGTTTGAGTCTCTCTACGCCAAGGTTGGCTAATGTCGAAGAAGCGAGTCCAACGCGACCCAGCAGCAGCGTATGTTCGCAATGCTACTGCTGCGCGTCGAATTGGAGATCGCATGTGCTCATGCGGCGAAAAACGCCCTTGGGCGCTTGATTCAAAAAGTGAGCCGCTGCGATGTTATGAATGTCTAAAGCGGGAGCAGAAAATCTCAACTTCTGAGGATCATCATCCTGCAGGTAGCGCCAATGATCCCGACACTACTATCCCTGTACCAGCAAACGACCACCGCGCTGAATTGAGCACTGCTCAATATGACTGGCCAAGAAAGACTTTAGAGAATCCTGAAGGAAGTCCATTATTGGCACGTGCGGCGAAAACAAGAGGGTTCATGGATACCAACGATTACTTAATTAGAAGACTATTGGCGTCAGACCCCGAATTTGACGAACTGTTGGACGCTTTCCTTACGAAAAAACTTGGTCCCCAATGGTGGAAAAATAGCGAGCTTGAGAAATTTGCTCTCGAAAGGTAGTTACCTCTGGTAGTCATCTCATTCATTTTGTGAATACGCGAGCCGTTAATTGCGGCATTCTTGGACTAACCTCGCTTCATGTTTTCCCCATTAGTCACATCCATACCGCTTGCTGTTCGTGTTTATCCAGAGCCAAAAGACCCCGAAACTGACTTCGACAGACCACGGAGAAAGTGGCGTCTTCCAGGTGCGATGTTCGTGTTCGATACCGAAACGAGTACCGACCACACGCAGCGGTTGAAATTCGGTAGCTATCGATTCATTGTCGAGGATCGATGCGTAAAGGAAGCGTTGTTTTTCGCTGACGATCTCTCACGAAGCGAACGACGAATCCTTGAGAACTACGTTCGGCGTAATCAGGCAGATGTTGTTGAGGAAGGTCTCTCACGCTTGTCGTTGCTGAACCGCTCCGACCTGGTAAAGGAACTGTTCCGCCTTGCATACAAGGGACGTTGCTTGCTGGTCGGGTTTAATCTTCCTTTCGATTTGTCGCGAATAGCATGCGGAGCAACAAACGCACGAAAACGGTTTGCGGGTGGCTTTTCTCTGGGGCTGTGGTCCTATATCGATGAGAACGGCGAGCAAAATCTTGATCCGTACCGCCCGAGAATCGGAATAAAGCACATCGACAGTAAACGGGCTCTAAAAGGCTTCACCGACAGGAACGAACCAGATGAGGATGATCGAATTCCGGAAGGTTCAACGAGTGGGAAGCCGGAAGAGGATTACATTTTCCGTGGACACCTGTTGGATTTACGTACGCTCGCGTTTGCTTTGACAGACCGTGGCTATTCCTTAGAATCGGCATGCGAAGCGTTCGATGTTGAACACGGAAAAGAGTCATCTCCAACTCACGGCGCGGTAACTCCTCAATATATTCGCTACAACCGTCGCGATGTCCAAGCAACTTCCGAACTAGCGGGCAAACTGCTCGAAGAATATCTAAAGCACCCGATCAAACTCCAACCCACAAAAGCATATTCCCCAGCTTCAATCGGAAAAGCTTACCTGCGTGCGATGAACATCAAGCCAATTCTGGAGCGACAACCAGATTTCCCAAAAGCAATTCTTGGCTATGCACAGTCAGCGTTTTACGGAGGACGGACAAGCGCACACATTCGCAGAACAGCAATGCCGGTGGTGTACACGGATTTTCTTTCGATGTATCCCACGGTCAACAGCCTGATGGGCCTTTGGGATTTCGTCACTGCGCGTGAAATCAAAGTTGTTGAACATTGCCATTCCGAAGTGCGGACGTTTATCAGCCAATTGAATTCCGAGATTCTCTTCCGTAAAGATACTTGGAAGAAATTAATTGGCTTCGTCAAAATCTTGCCTGACGGCGACATATTACCCACGCGAGGGCGCTACACAGTAGCGAGCAACGATTGGCAAGTTGCCGTGAATCATCTTTATGGGAATTCGAATGACCCAATCGATGCACTTTGGTATTCCATTCCCGACGTGGTCGCGTCATTTGTGTTAACCGGCAAAGTGCCCAAGATCGTCGATGCATTTCGGCTGGAAGCTAACGGCAAAGCAAAAGGACTTCAGCCAGTAAAGTTGCGTGGCGCTATTGAAATAGATCCTTCTCAACAAGATTTTTTCAAAGTAGTCATTGAAGAACGCAAGCGGTTAGCGTCTCGCACCGACTTGTCAGAACGCGAAACGGAACGTCTCGACAAAGCACTGAAAGTCCTCGCGAACGCTACCAGCTACGGAATCTATGCGGAAATGCATCGTTTGGAATCGGACAAGAAGGTTCAAGTGACATGTCACGGTATTGGTGAGCGTCCCTTTCGTCCTTGGGTTGCTCATCCCGACGAACCGGGAGCTTACTGCTTTCCACCTCTTGCATCGCTCATTACCGGGGCAGCGCGATTAATGCTGGGGTTGTTAGAACACGAGGTTCAAAAACTGAACGGAACGTATGCGATGGAAGACACGGACTCGATGGCAATTGTTGCGACCGAACAGGGAGGAATACTCCCATGTCCAGGCGGATATCAGCGTACGTCGAGAGGAAAAGAGGCTGTTCAAGCTTTGTCATGGCAGCAGGTCCAGGAAATTTCTCAACGCTTCGCACTTTTAAATCCGTACGACGGAGATGCAGGACGCGGTTCTATTCTGAAAATTGAGAGCGACAATCGTGATCCGAAGTCTGGAAAACCACGACAGGTCTACTGTTTTGCCATTTCCGCGAAGCGTTACGCATTGTTCTTATTAGAAAGTCGGAGAAAACCTGTTTTGCTCCGGAACAGTTGTCCAGGTTGCGGATGGAAAAATAGCCGTGACTTGGATAGATGCAAAAAATGTAAAAGATTGAATGAGATGAATAACGACGAAGACCGGTGGTCGGAACACGGTCTTGGTCACCTGTTAAACCCGTTGGAACCCGAAAGTGAGGATCGGGAATGGATTGCAGCTGTCTGGCTCGCAATGATTCGGAAGAGTTTAGGGCTGCAAACTAGAAAATTGCCGTTTGAGCACTTACCAGCAGTAGGCCAAATTTCCGTGAGTAGCCCTGCCGTGATGCGGTCGTTAAAACAGTTCAACCACGGAAAGAAATACTCTGATCAAATCAAACCGTTCAATTTCCTTTTAAGTTGTCATGTTCGGGCCTTCGGCCATCCAGTAGGTGCAAACCCAGAACAATTCCATTTAATTTCTCCTTACAATTCCGATTCGAGACAATGGCTTAAGGCTATGTGGATCGATCAGTATTCCGGCAAGATGTATCGGATTACGACGAAGGGATTCCACGGTACTCGTAAGAGTGCGCGTGTGAAAACATACGGTGATTTCCTGGAGGAATATGAAGTTCACCCTGAATCGAAATGTGCAGATGCGACCGGAAACACCTGCGGAAAACAAACTATAGGCCTACTGCACCGTCGTCATGTTCGCGTAGATTTTGTGAAATATATTGGCAAGGAATCGAATAGCTTAGAGGACGTTGAGTTTGGAGTGATTCATTCTGCGGAAAACGTCTACACAGAATACGCAGACAAGTCGCGAGACGAGTGGCAAACAAAGATTGTTCCAATACTCCAAAAACACACGCTTGCGGAATTGCAAAAAATAACACGACTGTCGCGAAGAACACTTATTGATGCGCGAACAGGACGCCGGAGGCCACATCCGAAGAATCAACTGAGAATCGTTTCCGGGCTCGAACAGCATCGACTTATATGAAATTCGAATAGATTGTGGAGCTCGATTGTGGGAATTCCCAGTGATCAGTATCGATGCGTCTGAGTGGAGGACTTATGGGATGCAAAGGAACGTGTCGCCAATGCCCTACTATGCAGGGACTTTGACTTCTCCAAGGCATCCGCCTTTTTCTTGACAGATAATACCAATGAAAGGGTTCTGTGTTGAATTCGCCGATTCGCGTCTTGCGGTTGGTCATGCCAATGGCATTTGTTGTCGAAAACGTCAACGGAATGGCATATGGTGCTAGCCGCAGATTGTTGGAAAACCAACTCTGCCGGTACAGACTGGCGGGCTACAAGACCGCTTGGCGGGTACTGAATGCCAAGGACTATGGCGTTGCGCAACATCGAAGAAGACTGTTCTTAGTAGGGATACGTTCAGATATAAATTTCAGGTATGAATTCCCTGAGCCAACTCACGGTCCAGGTCTTCGGAAACATGTTACTCAATGGGATGTTCTTTCCGAGATGCCAACATGGCCGATGCGAACTGTCGGTACAAAAAATTTATCGTGCTGTCCCAATCGCGTTTACCTCCCTGACTGTATCCCTGACATGGATAGCAGCCAACGAGCAATTCCGCTTGCGGAAAATTCCCGAACTCTGAGATATCGCCGGACTCAATCGAAGGACGAGGAATGTTGTCGCGATAGGTCTGACACGCAATATCCCAGATGTCGTTAGCCCACACGATGTTCATACCCAAGTCGTGGAGTGCGTAATCTGATCCGCCGCAACCACTAAAAAGGGAAATTGCCCTCGGCTTCAGCATCGTTTGTGAGTGGTAACATGAGATTTTAAAGCGAATTGGTCAAATTTAGCGAGTGCTGTTTCGCAAATGGGCTGAACAAGGGGTCAATAAAATGTTGATTTGCTACCCCGGATCGGCCAGAGGGGGCACAACTTTGGAACGCCCATTCGTTTGAAGGGGTCAGAAAAAAGTTAATTTGCTACCCTGGGCCAGTTGGAGGGGGGTGCAACTTTGGATTGCGATATCCCCTATCCCCAACTCCGTTTGACCCCTGCCAGCGAACCTCTTAAACTTTCATCAGAGCCGTTGTTCCTCAAGCCTTATAGCGACTACTGTCACTCCGCTGCGCGGGAGGTTTCCCTGAGTTCCGCCTTCTCACTTAAAACATCCTTTTCGGTCGTGCTCGTGCTTGCGTTGGCTTCTTCTTTCGCGCAAGCCAATGTCACGCCCAGTCCTGTGACGCTCGAAACCAGCGAAGCCCTTTTTACGGTGCTCACCGCGATCAACAACTGCGGATATGACGCTGAACTCGCCGCATCCGATCCGGTCCGCATGGCTGTTCGCGGAGAAGTTGGCCGTAATATCGAAGCCTCCGATCAGGCGAAAGCTGCCGCGGACGCGATCTGCTCCTTCTACCACGACCATCAGGCGAAGAACGACACGCTCACGCTGTCGGAATACATCTCGCTCGGTCTTTATCTAAACGCGCCTCCTGCACTCACGCTCAAAGTGAAAGAGTCCGACGTTCCGCCGGACGTCAGCGCCGTGCTTGGTTTTGTCCCGCTGCTCGAAAAGTTCTACACGGGAGTCGGAATTCATGACATCTGGCAGCGCCACCAGGATGCCTATGAAGGCTTGACCGACCACTACCGTGAATCGCTGACGAGGATGATTTCGAGCACTGAGCTCTACCTGCGACTGCCTTCGAACAGCTACATGGGCCGCACCTTCACCATCTATATAGAGCCGATGGGAGCGCCATCTGAGACCAATGCGCGAACTTACGGCATCGAGTATTACGTGGTCATGACTCCTGGGACGAACACGCCGCTGAAGATCGAGCAAATCCGGCACGCTTATCTCCACTATCTGGTCGATCCGATGGTGGGCAGATACGCGGGTAATCTGGCCGAACTCGGCCCCTTGATGGACGCGGTCCGCCTCGCGCCCATGGACGAAGCCTTCAAAGACGATCCCTCACTGCTCACGACCGAGTGCGTGATCCGCGCGATTGAGGCCCGTACTCTGGCTGACGGCAAAGCTACTCGCCCCGAGCAGGAGCAGGCGGTCAACGACTCGATGGCCCAGGGCTTCGTTCTCACGCAGTACTTCTATGACAAGCTCTTCGGCTTTGAGAAGGACAGCATCGGCTTTAAAAACGCTTTGCCGCAGATGATTGCCGGCATAGAAGTTCATAAGCTGGTGAAGGAAACGGCGCAGATCGAATTTGCCAGCGCCTCCGATCCAGAAATTCTGCACCTCTCGCGCCCGAAAGAGGGAAAACTTCTCACCACCGCAGAAGAACGGTTGTCTGCTGGTGATTCCGCTACTGCCGAACGGCTGGCAAAAGAGGCGCTTGCCGAAAAAACCGAAGATCCCGGGCGCGCGCTTTTCATCCTGGCGCAAATTTCACTCAGAGGGAATATCGACGGCGCTCGAGATTATTTCGAAAAAGCTCTGCAAGAGACGAGCGAGCCGAGGGTCGTGGCATGGTCTCATATTTATTTAGGGCGCATCTTTGATCTCCAAGATGAAGACGAGAACGGCACCCTGCGCGCCAAAGCTGTTGAACACTATAAGGCTGCGGTGGGAGCTGCAGATTCGTTGCCCGAGGCAAAAGCCGCGGCTGAAGAAGGTCTGCAAAAGCCCTATGAGCCGCCCAGCAACGCTCAGCAAAATGGTCAGCAGCCCAAGAATGACAATGACGACGAGAACAAATAGTCCCTGCTTGGATAGAAGAACAAACCACCTTTGTTGCAGTTTATGAGATCGGAGATATCACAAACCGCGCGAATGGTCATCGTCATCATCTTTATTTTTGTCGGCTACTTTGCGCTCGCACAATCGCAACCTGCGTCGCCGCCGGCATCTACCCAAGCGCAGCCGCAGGCACAAACGCAAACGCCAACCACTGGACGTCCGCCCATCCGCACCAAGACGCAGGATGAGTACAAGGCATACCAACTCGCAATTTCGAACGAACTGATACCTGAGAACATGGAAAAGGCGGCGGACGACTTCGCCGCCCAATTTCCCACCAGCGATGTTCGGGTTTTGCTTTACCGCGCCGCCATGAGCAGCTATCAGACTGCCGGCAATCCGCAAAAGATGATGGATATGGGCCAGAAGGTCCTCGCCATAGATAAAGACGATCCGGAAGCGCTGATCGGGGTGGCAGAAGTACTCGAGGAGCGCACCGCTCCTACCGACCTCGATCGCGCCCCGCGCGAGGCCCAAGTGATTGACTACACAACGCATGCTTTGCGAACGATTGACAGCGATCTTGCGGTTCCCGCAGGCACTCCGCCAGAGAAGCTTGAGTCTTACAAGAAATACCTGCGCTCGACCGCGCTGGCCCTTCTCGGGAGCATTTACTACAAGCAGGAAAATTATCCTGAGGCCGAGGTGAAGCTGCGAAACGCCATCGATGCCAATCCGACAAACGTCGATCCTGTTGTCGTTCTTCGCCTTGCACTGGCTCTGGACCAGCAAAAGAAATTCCCCGAGGCACTCCAGCAGGCCAATCGCGCCGTAGAATTAACCAAGGAGGGCACGAACCTCGGTACTGTGGCCCGTAACGAACGCGATCATTTGATTGAGCAGACGGGCGGAACGCCCACGCCAAATTTCGCTCCGGTGAATGCACCTGCCCCGCAAACGCCCGCTACTGCCGCCCCCAGTACCCCGGGCAACCCTGCGCCGAGCCACTGAGCACGATTGCCATGGTGACATCAAGCATGAAGAAGTTGAGCGGACTCGAGGAATCTATTGGGCACGTCTTCGCTTCGCCCGAATTGCTGGATCGCGCTCTCACCCATAGCTCTCAGGCGCGTGAAGCCGAAATGCTCAGGCCGGCTTCCTCGGAACGCATTCTCGATAACGAGCAAATGGAATTTCTTGGGGATGCCGTACTCGGGCTCATTACCACCGAGGAGCTCTTTCGCCGTTTTCCGCAATTTACCGAAGGGCAGCTCTCAAAATTACGAGCGCATCTTGTCAGCAAAAATCATTTGATTCATATCGCTGAGCAGCTTCAACTCGGCAGATATCTACGGCTTGGCCGAGGGGAAGAAAAGAGCGGAGGCCGGAACAAGTCTGCGCTGTTGGTGGACGCTCTCGAAGCCGTTATCGGCGCTGTCTATCTCGACGCCGGCCTCGAGCCCGCACGGTCTCTGGTTCTGCGAATCATCCAGCCTGAGCTCGAAGAATTTATTTCTACGGGGCGAGCCGCTCGCGTTACGGATTACAAATCCGCGCTGCAGGAGAGCCTGCAAGCAGCTTCGCGCCCGCAGCCCGCCTATGTGCTGGTGAAAGAATCCGGCCCTGAGCACCAGAAAACTTTCACCATCGAAGCCCGCCTGCTCGCCGGGGGAAACGGGGCGGTGGAGTTTGTGGGGCGTGCGCAAGGCGCAACCAAGAAAACCGCCGAACAGGAAGCTGCCCGCCAGGTGCTCGAATATCTCGCCTCGCAACCGTCTACTCAGGGAGCCGTGCGGTGAATCTGGTCCGTGTCCATGCTGATCGTCACTCCGGATGGCCCGAATCGCTCCAGGCCCTGCTGGGGACGGTCATCGTTGCTGTCTTTGTTGTGACTTTCATCGTGCAGGCATTCCAGATCCCCTCCGAATCGATGGAGAACACGCTTCTGACTGGTGACTACCTGCTCGTCGACAAGCTGCACTTCGGCGCCGACCACTTCTGGGGGCACTTTCTTCCATATCGAAAAGTCAAACGCGGCGACATTGTCGTTTTTTATTATCCGGTGCATCCCAGCGAGCATTTTGTTAAGCGCGTTATCGGTGTACCGGGGGATCGTATTCGCCTGGTAAATCGGCGGGTATACGTGAACGGCGTCCTGCAAATCGAGCCTTATGCGCAGTACTCCCGCCCCAATGACGGCGGGCCGGATGCCATGTTCCGAGACGATTTCCCGCAATCGGCAGTTCAGGTCGGCGGGGTGACTGCCCCCTGGCGTCTTCAAATGGCGAAATTGGTCGATAATGGTGAGCTTATCGTGCCCGAAGGAAACTACTTTGTGATGGGTGATAACCGCGACGACTCTCTCGACAGCCGCTACTGGGGCTTCGTGCCGCACGAAAATATTGTTGGCCGACCGCTTGTGATTTACTGGTCGATGCGCGATCAGGAGCCCGCTGATCCGTCGAACAGCGATAAACTTACTCGCTTCGTCTATGCTATGAGTCACCTGGTGCAGATCACCCGCTGGGACCGCGCCATGCGCTTGGTAAGGTAAACCGAATTCACACGAGGAACAACTTGGCTAAGAAAGAGAATCAACCAGAAAAGCCCCGTGAAACTACAGTCGAATTTCTCGCCTCGCTGGCAGGCGTGCTCGTTACCGGCCTTTTTATCATCACGTTCATTTTACAGGCATTCGAAATCCCATCCTCGTCCATGGAGAATACGCTCCTCATCGGCGACCACGTTTTCGTAAACCGCATGCGCTATGCGCCACCCACAAAATGGATTAAGCCCATTGTTCCTTACGGCGCAATTCGCGATGGCGACGTTATCGTTTTTCTTTCGCCGGCAGAATCGGATTTGTATGTAGTGAAGAGGATCATGGGCGTACCCGGCGATCGCATCCACCTTCGCGACGGCGTCGTGTACCGGAATGGCCAGAAGCTCGACGAACCCTACGTCCTGAACACCGGAGTTGATCCTTATAATCCCTACCGCGACAATTTTCCCGACGTGCCTCCACCCGACTTCAGCAACGTGACCTCGGAATGGAAGCTGATTTTGCCGCAGCATGTCGAGAACGGCGATCTTGTTGTTCCTCCCGACAGTTATTTTGCGATGGGCGATCATCGTGACGTCAGCTATGACAGCCGATACTGGGGATTTATTCCTCGCGAGAACGTCATCGGCCGGCCCATGTTCATCTATTGGTCGTTCGAAGCGCCAGGGGATGAGATCCTGCAAAAGGGCTGGGCAGACCGTGTCGGTTTCTTCGGTCATGTCGTTTTGCACTTTTTTGATAAGACCCGCTGGAAACGCACGCTCAAGGTTGTTCGTTGAGAAAGTTCTTTACCAAACGCGTGGTCGGCATTGCGCTTTTAGTTCTGATTGCGCTATTTGTCATTCGTCCGCGAGTCGGTCTTCTGCACAGAAAGGTGCAGGACTCGCTTAGCATGCAGCTGGGCCGCCCGGTCGAAATGAGCGCCGTTCACATTCGCTTCCTGCCGCGGCCAGGGCTCGAAATCGAAAATCTTACAATCCACGACGGTGCTGACTTTGGTGCTGAACCGTTTCTTCGTTCGAGCGACGTAATTGCGTTTTTGCGTGTCAGCTCGCTTTTCCGGAGGCGCTTCGAAATCTCCGGCCTTAGCCTCACGGACGCCAGCCTGAACCTTAACCGCGATTTTGGAGGAAGATGGAACATCGAGGAGCTGCTTGAGCGCGCATTGAAAAGTTCAACCGCTCCAACAGGGTCAAACCGAAAAGAAGCTCGCCGCGAATTCCCTTACATTGAGGCCGATCGGGTCCGCGTAAATTTCAAGAATGGATTGGAAAAAACGCATTTCGCTCTTACCGGCGCGCAATTTTCGCTGTGGCAGGAGTCTGAAGATCAATGGGGATTACGCCTGCGGGCGAGTCCTATTCGCACCGACGCTAACCTGACTGACACCGGTCTGATTAGCGTTAGCGGAATCTGGCGCAGGTCAGCTGTGCTTGCGAATACTCCCGTTCATTTTTCATTCGAATGGAAACAGGCGCAGCTCGGGCAAGTATCAAAGCTGTTTTCTGGAGTTGACAAAGGATGGCGCGGCAACGTTCTGCTATCCGGCACTCTCACCGGCACACTGGCAAATTCAACCATTGTTGCTGATGCCACTGTCGATCAGCTTCGCCGCCAGGACATTCTGGTTGGCGGCGATCTTCGCCTGGTCACGCATTGTTCGGCTGACTACAACGCCAGTCACGTCTCGATCATCAATCTCGATTGCGGTGTTCCTGCGGGCGACGGCTCAATCGAGTTGAAAGGCAGTGCCACGGGCATTCCATTGTCCGCTTATGATCTAACGCTGGTTTCAAAGGATGCGTCGGCGCAGTTCGCGTTCGATCTTGCGCGTCACATCGATGCGAGCGTTCCACGGGATTTGGGTGCAGTCGGCAGCATCAATCTGGCTCTATCGGTTAACCGGGCCAGTCCAACGGCGGCGGCAAGCTTTAGTGGCACGGGGGAAGCTCTCGGGCTGCGCCTGAATTCATCTCGCACCGGCGCTGAATTGCAACTTGGGACCGTTCCCCTGCGGTTTGTCAGCTCGACGCCATCGCGATCGAAGCGATCGCCAAGCCCCAGTTTTCCGCAGCTGCAAATTGGACCTTTTAATGTGCCGTCCGGCAGGCCGGCTCCTCTCCTTGCTGAGTTGTCCGTCGCGCACGGGGGATACTACGGCTATGTGCGTGGCGACACCACCTTGAAACGCCTTCAACAAACGGCCGAGGTACTTCACGTGCCAATGGCAACCTTCTCGGCGGATGGAAACGCCACAGTCGAGCTAGCGCTCTCGCATAACTGGGGCGAAAGTACACCTGCGATTACCGGAACGGCTCAGCTTCATTCGGTTCGCGCCGAGGTGCGCGGATTGAACGCCCCACTGCAGATCCATCGAGCCGAGCTCGCAATCACAGCCAACACCGTGGAGGTCACGAACCTTGATGGCTCGGTTCGGGATACGAATTGGCGAGGTTCACTGTCGCTTCCGCGTCCATGTTCCTTGCCGGATTCGTGCAATTTTCAATTCAATTTGCGCTCTCCGCAAGTAAGCGCCGCCGCGCTGAATCAACTCTTTAATCCGGCTGATGCAAAGCGTCCGTGGTATCGGCTTCTTGGTCTCAGCGGTTCAAATTCTTTCTTCTCGAAGGCGACCGCGAGCGGAACAGTGGCGATCGACAAACTTACGCTCGGGAACACAGTGTGTAATCATTTCTCGGCAGAACTCGCGCTTGATAAGGCGAAACTCTCGCTGGCCAAAATTCATGGCAATGCTTTCGCCGGCAAGACCACTGGAACACTGGCCGCGGATTTTTCTGTGCGGCCGCCCTCATACTCGGGTGCGGGGACTTTCGACGGTGTCTCGTTAGCAATGATTGCTGCTTTAACGCATACCGAATGGGCCGAAGGCTCTGGTTCTGCAAGCTATCAATTCAAAACCGCAGGCTGGAAAATTCCGGAATTGCTCGACTCTGCTGCCCTGACTGCCGCGTTCCGGCTTAAAGATGGCATTTTTCCGCACATTGTGCTGGCGGAAGGCGGTGAACCGCTGCATGCTGGTGTTGTCTCCGGACAAATCACTTTACGCAACCGCACATTTTTATTCGCCAAAACAGAACTCAAAAACGAGGACGGTGTTTTCATCATCAGCGGCACCGCAAGTTTCGGAGGAGCGTTGAATCTGAAAATGACCGCCGATGATTTGAGTGGTTACACCATTGCCGGCACGTTGGACCAAACCCGCGTCTCCCCGATCAAGAATCCATCTACACAGGCCGAACTGAAACCTTGAAGCTCCCGGCGATTTTTATCGTTATTGGTATTTTGCTCTGCACGGCGAACTCGGCCACTTCTCCCGATGCCGCCGCCATGCAGCGAAAGCTCGACTTCATTGAAAAAAACGGCCGCTCGGCTCACGCAAATCAAAAGCCCACCGTTTTCACTGAAGAGCAGGTCAATGCCTATATAGCATCCGATTATGTGAAATTGCCCAACGGCGTTGAGTCGGTGAAACTGGCAGGAGAATCTGCCGTAGTTACTGGTAATACCCGCGTCGATTTCGACCGTATTCGCGAGGGCATTCATTCCTCGAACCCGCTGCTCTCTATGTTCAGCGGCGTTCACGACGTGGTCGTCATCACGCATGCGCACGGGGAAGGTGGGCGCGGCTACGTTCACGTCGATTCTGTCTCTCTCGATGGCATCGAAGTCCCGCGCTTCGTTTTGCAAATGTTTGTTGAGAAGTTCCTGACGCCAAAATATCCAGAGATCGGTCTCGATTCCCAATTCGCGTTGCCCGATCGTATTGATTCCGCCAAGGTGGGGGAACACGAACTTACCATTATCCAAAAATAAGAACGGAGAAGGCATCCGGTCCTTGCTTCGTGTACCTTAATGTCCTTAGTCGTTAAAGCAGTTCTGACAGGACTACCCATGCCTCGTTACGAATACCGCAACCTTCAACCCACGCCTGAAGCTCAGAAAATCTTTCTGCAATGGATTGACCACCTGGACTCGGAATTTGCAGATAAAGATCCTGAGCGTCGCAGCAAGGTCGTGCGCGACACGCTGCACGAAGTCTATTTGAACCGCCCTTACGCGTCTCCGGCTGGAACTCCCGCGCAGTCGGCCGTCATCCACTCCTTCGATCCTCGCAATGCTACGCTTGAGCCTGAATACTACGGCGATGTCGATCCCGCGAAGTACGCCGAGCGCAAACCTCTGATCTGGTTCTGGATGATGTACGACCGCTCACCGCTTAGCCTGAACCACTGGCTGGGCTTTCGCATGCGCGCCATGCTTGCGAAGCACTTATTCAAACATTGCGGCCAGAACGTAAAAATCTTTCACGGCGTCGAAGTGACCTTCGGATATAACCTCACAGTCGAAGATAACTGCACTATTCACAAATACGTTCTGCTCGATGACCGCGGCGAACTCATCATCCACGCCAACAGTTCGATCTCCGATTATGCCAATGTCTATACCCACGATCATGACTTGAACGACGGCATGATCATCGGAAATCACAAAACTGAAATCGGTCCGCGCGCCCGCGTGACATATCACGCAACTGTGCTGAGCGGTCTGCGCATCGCCGAGCACGGAATGGTCGGCTCAATGGGAGTTGCCACAAAAGACGTTCAGCCTTATCACATCGTTGCCGGAATTCCCGCGAAGACGATTAAAGTAAAAACCATCGCTCCGCCCGAACTCCGCGACGCAGAAGGTCGCAAGTAAAGCGTGGCTCACTTGTTGGAGGGACACTCCTCTCCGAAAAGCACTTTCCGCAATTCCTGTCTCAGCGGGAATTTGTTACTATCAAACCCAAGAACTGCCGTCACGAATTGCGGGGAGCGGCCATTTATGGTCGCGTCGCAATGCCCCATAACGGAAGCGAGCTTTAGCTCGACGAATGACCCTCCAACACGTTGACATCCTGTTTCAAGTCATCGCTTTTGTGTTCGCCATCAGCGTTCACGAATCGGCCCATGCTTGGATGGCCAACCTCCGCGGCGACCCTACCGCCCGCATGCTCGGACGGATCACGCTGAACCCGATCAAACATATCGATCCATTCGGTACGATTTTGTTGCCCCTTGTCGCCATGCTCGCGCACTTCCCTGTGATCGGCTGGGCTAAACCAACTCCGGTCGACACGCGCAACTTCCGCAATCCGGTGCTCGACGACATCCTCACCTCTGTAGTAGGGCCAGTAAGTAATTTCATTGTGGTTGCTGCCGCTTCTGTTGCTTTGGGTGCAATCGCTTTGATTTCGCATCTTGGACGAGCGATCATCCACGTTTTGCCGCTCGTTTATCCCAATCATCTCGATTTGCTTGCCGCCCAAACCAGTTCCGTCCTGATGCCCATTACACTGTTTCTTTACGAACTCGCAATCATCAACATTGTGCTTGCCATATTCAATCTCATTCCAGTTCCGCCGCTCGACGGCAGTCACGTTTTTCGTCATCTATTGCCACAATCTGCGCAGCGCACATATGACATGATTGGATGGATCGGCCTGCTGGCGCTGGTATTTCTAGGCGGGAATATTCTCGGCCGCTTGATCTTCCCATTTATTGACGCGCTTAACGCGGTGCTGGTGCGACTGTGATGACCTCGCCTTCACAACGTAAACGCGTCCTTAGCGGCATGCGGCCTACCGGCAAGCTGCACCTCGGCCACTATGTGGGTGCGCTACAAAATTGGGTCAGCATGCAGGATAAGTACGAGTGTTTCTTCTGTGTCGCTGACTGGCACGCGCTCACCACTGACTACGCCGACACTTCGCAGGTGAAGCAGAACTCGATCGATGTCGTGCTCGACTGGCTCACTGCCGGTCTCGATCCCGAGCGCAGCACGATCTTCATCCAGTCGCACGTGCCGCAACACGCCGAACTGCACTTATTGCTTTCGATGATCACCCCACTCGGTTGGCTCGAACGCGTCCCTACTTACAAGGAACAGCGCGAGAACATCAAAGAGAAAGACCTGGGCAACTACGGTTTTCTCGGCTATCCCGTTCTCCAATCCGCCGACATCATGATGTACAAAGGCAACTTCGTCCCTGTCGGCGAAGACCAGGTCCCCCATGTGGAGCTGACGCGGGAGATTGCACGAAGGTTCAACCAGTTCTATAGCTTGCACGGCAACGCTGTTTTTCCCGAGCCGCAAGCCCTCTTGACTCCCGCTGCCAAACTTCCCGGAACCGATGGCCGTAAGATGTCGAAATCATACGGCAACACCATCATGCTCACCGATCCTGAGCCGGTCGTCCGTCAGAAGCTCAAGACAATGGTCACCGATCCCGCGCGTGTCCGCCGCACCGACCCTGGAAACCCAGACGTTTGCCCGGTGGGTGATCTGCACAAAATTTTCAGCTCGCGAGAAACCATGGCGAAGGTTGACAGCGGTTGCCGCTCTGCCGGCATCGGCTGCATCGAGTGCAAACGCTGGGCCGCCGACTCGCTTGTGCAAATCTTGAACCCAATGCAGCAACGCCGCAAAAAATACGAAGAGAATCCACGCCTTGCCTGGGATATCCTTGAGGCGGGCTCAGAACGCGCGCGGAACGTGGCTTCCAGTACGATGAATGAGGTCCGCGGCGCCATGAAAATGTCGCTCGACTATGAAGCACCATCGAGCGCCCAAGGAGCAAAGTAGTTCGCGTGGGAAATCAGGCAAAAGCTTTCGACGCTCCGATCGATCTAACATCCGCGAACAGGCCGTCCGGCTCTCTTCAGGAGCACGTACCTGTAGCGGTTTCCGAAAAGAAAAAAGAAGCCAGCGACTCTCTGTTTAATGTCGCCGTTCATAACGTCTATGAGGGGCCGCTCGATCTTCTGCTCGATCTCGTCCGCAAGCAGGATATCGACATCTACGACATCCCCATCGCCAAAATCACCGCGCAATATCTGGCTTATGTCGAAAAACTTCGCGAACTTGACGTAAATGTCGCCGCCGACTTCATTTACATGGCAGCGGTGCTGATTCACATAAAATCGAAGATGCTCCTGCCGCGTGATCCAGCGGCGGCTTCGGAGGAACAGGAAGATCCGCGCGCCGAGCTGGTGAACCGCCTGCTCGAACACGAGAAATTCAAATCCGCCGCGCAAATGCTTTTGCAGAAGCAGCAGATCGAAGACGCCGTGCGCTCGAATCCCGCGATCCGCGAGTTCATGGATGCCGAAGGCACCGAGCCCGAAATGGCCGCCGACGTCATCGACCTGGTGAAAACGTTTCAGCAAGTTCTTGAGCGTGCCCGTACGCGGCCGATGATCAATGTCAGTGAAGAGACGGTCACCGTTAGCCAGATGATCGAATACCTGCGGCGCCGGCTCTCGCTGGAAGACCGACCTCTGCGGCTGAAAGAATTTTTGCGTAACGTGCAGTCACGTCAGGCGTTGGTTTGCATGTTCCTGGCAATGTTGGAACTCGTACGCCTGCAGGCGATCCAGCTCAGACAAGATCGCTTGTTTGGTGAAATCCTTGTACGCAAGCACGAGGGCTTCGACGCAATTATGTCCCAGCAGGCGGCCGTACGAGACGATTGGAGATGAAATGATTGGGTCATTGAATCATTGCTTTTGGGCGATGACTCAATGATTCAATTGTGCACGCTTTAAATATGAGCCTAAAAGCCAATATCGAAGCCATCATCTACGCTGCCGAAACGCCGATTACGCTCGACCAGATCATTGCACTCGTGAAGGAGTCTTCCGGCATCAGCGACGCCAGCGAGCTGCGCCAGGCGGTGATGATCGCAATCGAGGAGCTCCGTACCGAATACTCCACCGACTGTCATGGCATCGAGCTCCGTCAAATTGCCGGTGGATATCGCATGTCGACAAAACCTGAGCAGCACGACCTGGTCCGCTCATTCGCAAAGAGCTTGAAGCCGCCAATCCGCCTTTCCTTGCAGGCGCTTGAAACACTTGCTGTGATCGCCTACAAGCAGCCGATCACCGTGCCTGAGATCAGCGAGATCCGCGGGGTCGATTCAAGCGGAGTCATCGCGACACTGCTCGATCGCAAGCTCATCACAACCTCTGGACGTAAAGACGTTATCGGCCGCCCCATCCTTTACAAGACGACCAAGGAATTCCTTCTGCGCTTCGGACTGAAAGATGTGCACGAACTCCCCAGCATGGAAGAGTTCGAGAAACTCGTCGCCGAGTCATTCCAGAGCGACCTGATGCCCGCAGAAGTTTCTGGCGAAAAGCCGGCAGAAGCACAGCAAGCAGAAGCCGCCCCAAGTACCGCCCCAGAACCATCCGAGGTCGAAGCAGAGAAAACCGCGTAGACGCGGCAATTATCTAAGCCACCTCAGCCTCAATCACACTGAATGGAGACTTTGTGGGGACGATTCTGGTCAGGCGAAATCCTGCGCGCGAGAACAGATCGCGCCATTCCTGCTCCATACGCTCGCGGCCTCCTGGGAAGAACAGCATTTCGATGTCGATGACCTTCGACGGATGAGGCACATTCCCGGCGGGCACCACGAATTCGAGCAGAACAATCTTTCCGGAGCGCTTGCCTTGTCTATCAAATGCGCGCTGGCAATTTTGCAGAATGGTCGTCGCCTGCTCGTCGGTCCAGTCATGCAGGATGTGCTTCATGAAATAGATATCCCCACCCTCGGGTACAGCTTTGAAGAAATCTCCATGCTCGGTATGACAGCGGTTCTCGAGGTGATGTTCGCGAATGCGTTCATTCGCGCCCGGCACAATATCTTTCAAATCGAAGAGCACGCCCTTCATCTGCGGATACTTTCTAAGAATTTCGCAAATCGCGAATCCATGTCCGCCGCCGATGTCCACAATCGTGTCGCAGCCTGAAAATTCATACGCCTCAAGCGCAGCGCTGACCGCCATCGCGCTCAGGTTGGTCATTGCACGGTGAAAGCGGTCGAACTCTACTTTGTCCGAAAGAAAATATTCGAATGCCGGTTTGCCGGTAACGTGCTGGACAGTCGGCTGTCCGGTGCGTGCTGAATGCAGCAGGTCTGCTGCAACTTTGTAGTGGAAAGGGTCCGCAAGCCAAACCACGGTGTCGCGCATGGATCGCGGATGCCCCGAGCGCAACAGCTCGGCTGATGGCGTCAAAGTGAAATGCCGGGCTTCGGTTTCAGCGAAAATGCCTACCATTGCCAGCAGGCGCAGAATGCGAAACAAGGCATCTTCATTCGTCTGCGTTTTCTTCGCAAGTTCGGCAACCGGCTTCTGGCCGACGCCAATCAAGTCAGCCACATTGAGTTCGGCCGCAACCCATAAGGCGGCGGAAACAACGTAACCGGTTGTCATTTGCAGCAGAAGTTGCGAAGGATCAGGCGCTGGCATCGTGGCGCGGCCTTCACGTTCTACGAGCGAAGAGGTAGCAGACATTGGATCTCCTGAAATGTGTGGATTGGGTATCGCGTAAGAGCCTGGTCGAGAACGGCTGTTCCAAGAATATACTCAACCGCCGTAAGGCCCCCGTGTAACTTTTCTGTGATAGTCCATGGCAGTGTCGGGCGCGATGGCCGGTACTTTGGAATATTGATTGTCATGTGCACCACCAACGTACTCAGCACATGCATTCTCGTGAGAGCAGGCCCACGTGTCACGGATTGTGTGGCCGAACTAGACTGTTTCGAGACGGCTAGGCTGGGCTTTGATCGCTGATAAGAGGGCTATCTGAACGTGGAGAAGTCTTCAGCGTGTTCTGTTTGAATGTGGCGTTCAAACTCACGGCGGGGCCGATCAGGGTCCTCGTCAACCGCATAGAACTTTTTCCCGCAGTCAGAGCATTCGTGGTAGCCAGCCCACATTCCGTTCTGGAAGACTGCTTTCAAGCGCAGTGGCGTCTGCATAGCTCGGATGATAGATGGAACCTCCGTAGGGCAAAATGGCACGGCGGCGGAGCGAATAAATGGCGAAATGAACCGGCCCGATGCCGGCGAGTTGCGTATTCACTAGCTATTCGCGTTGTCCGCCTTTGAACAAGAGTTCGTGGAGCGGAGACTCCATCTTTGGTAACTCATGAGTGTCTTCCCAGGGTGGCATTCTCGGCTTATTCTAATCAGCAATAGAGCTTGGCTCCTGGGCTCTCATCAACAGTTATGTTCCCCTTTCGTCTTTACACCCTGGCGGTGGGCGGTGCTAGTGCCGTCTTTGCCGCTTACCTTGTATTTGGCCGGAAGAAAAAGAGCTCGGCTGAAATTGAACGACAGCGGCGCGAGTGGCTGCATCAGGTTGGCCGCATCACCGATGGAACCGTGATCGACGTTCAGGAAATCGCGCCAAGCGGCCATCCGCCGGCCACTATGCTGATTTTTCAGTACGACGTAGGCGGGGTGTCATATGAGGCATCGCAGGACGTTACTCACTTGCGCCAGCACATCAATCTGCACTCCTGCAGGCTAGGCTTACCGACATCGGTCCGCTACGATCCGCAGAATCCTGGAAACTCAATTGTGGTTTCGGAGAAGTGGATGGGATTGAGGCAGTAGCTTGTTGATTCGTGGCTCCCGATTCGTTTTCATGAAAGCCGTTTAGAAGCGAGCCACGCACCACGACAAACTAATCACCTGGCTATTCGCAGCACGATCTCCACAATTTTCCGATCGTCGAATTGGCTCATGCGCTTGGTGTCGCTGCTCCTGCCGTTCGACTGCGCGTAGATCTCGTAATCGACATTGGTTGCAAGAGCCGGGAAGCGGTACACACCGTCGGGGCCGACGATGAATGTTTTTACCGCACGAGTGCGCGTGTCCGTGAGATAGACGACGGCGTCCGCCACAGGGTTATCTTGCTTATCGAGGACCTTTCCGGTCAGAAGGCGGCCGGGCGTGGTGTCTTTGTTCTTGGCCTGTGTAGGCGGCGCGAACAGGAATATAGCTGCGCAAAATACTGCAATAACTTCTAACCTGTTGAGCACCTCAGACCTCATTACCAGGATTCCGGCTTTCGCGTGAGTTGCTGCTATTTTAAATGCAACCCGGTATCAACGCGCTCGTCGTTTTCTACATGCACCGTAATTTCAGGGCCGGGCTGCAAATGCTTGAATTCGGGAGACTTGTAGCCGCTCAGGTCAGCCGACAGAACATAATCCTGCTTGCCTGCAGGCACCCGCTGTTCAAATTCGCCCAGGTGGTTCGAATGAATCTCCCACCGCGTTCTTTTTTCACCCGCCTTGCGTATTTTGACTGTCACGCCATAGACCGGGCGGTCGTCTGGCCCCCAGACCGTGCCAAAGATCAGCGCGTAATCAGCGGATTTCGCCCGTTGAGCCTGTAAGGTTGTAGTTGATATGAGGCAAATCGTGAGGCAAGCGAGAATAGAGACACAGACTGCGAAGGATGCCTGATTAGGAGTAGTCGCCGTCTTCGGTTTCTTCTTCCTCTTCATCTTCCTCGTACTCTTCTTCCTCATCTACTGGCTTCAGTTCCACGGGGTTGATGGTAGTGACTTCAAAATCCATTCCGCATTCCGGGCAGGAAAGCACCTCACCCTCATCGACCTCATCTTCTTCCACATCCAAACTGCTTTCGCACTCTGGACAGTACAGCATATCGTCCTCCGATCGTGCCCGCTTCATGAATACCCGTCTGTATATTTATTGCCTTCCGGCGTTGTAGGTCAAGTGGCCAGGAACAGGAGATTACAAAAAAAGAGGCAGACGCCTGCCTCTTCTGGAATAGTTACCGATGCGGCTAGGAGCGACTCTGGCCCGAAAAGACGAACGCTTCTTTCTGGTGGCCGAAATCAATTTCCATAAGTCTGTTTTTGTTTGTCGCAGTTGTTCGTGTCATGACGTCGTCCTGCGTAACTTTGGAGTCATTGGTTTTCAGGGTGGCCGGCACTGAGGCGACGGTCTTGCCATTCTTAACAAAGTTGACTGTTACGCGAGGGCCAGGTTGTTGCCACTCAAGTTTGTATTGTCCGGGATTGAGTTGATGGCCAGCTACAACCACGGGACTCGGAATCTCTACCGAGCGACTATTGTTATCGCGTGCCAATGCCGCAAGCGGCACCAGCAACAGCATGGAAAGAAAAGCTGAAAACAGGTATTTCATTGTTTTACTCCTGTGTCGAAGCAAGGCCAGCTTGCCTGCGTTGACGTATTTTTTATCTCTCTAATAAGACGGATGCGCAGCAACGTTTATGTGGTTGCAGAATTTCGTGAGTGGCTGCGGGTTGCGGCCGTTGGTGGCATGGATTTCGCGGTACGTGGACAAGGATCACTTATTCGTGCGGACCAACTCATCCACGCCTTTGCGGGCCAAAACGCCTGCATAACACCCCACGGTTCCAGTCACGAAGCCGAATCCTGATTCCCAGACCTGAGCACGGTACAGGCGTTGGCCAAGCAAAAGGTGAACAGCTAATTCAACCAGAGGCAGGAAGGGCGCAACGACCAGCGGCCATCTCCATGCGTGCCGCGGCCGTAGAAAACCAAGAACCAGGGTTGACGTGAGCACGAAGAGCGATGTCAACAACAAATCGCCAATTCTGACTTCAATCAGGCCGGCACAAATCCCGAGAATGACAGCAACAAAGTAAATGAGAATGTCGGATTTCTGCATCGCTAATACTTGTAAAACCCACGTCCTGATTTCCTGCCGAGCCAGCCCGCGTCCACCATCTTTACCAACAATGGGCACGGCCGATATTTGGGGTCGCCGAGCCCGCTGTGTAGAACGCGCATGATGTCGAGGCAGACATCGAGTCCGATGAAATCGGCAAGCGTGAGTGGGCCCATCGGATGATTCATTCCAAGTTTGAAAACTTCATCAACAGCTTCGGGAGTGGCTACGCTTTCCATGACCGCAAACATCGCTTCGTTCAAGAGCGGCATGAGAACGCGATTCGAGACGAAGCCAGGAGCGTCGTTGACTTCGACCGGCGTTTTCTCCAGTTTGAGCGCAAGATCGCGAACTGTGGCAAAGGTCTCGTCAGAGGTGGCGAGGCCACGGACAACTTCGACCAGCTTCATCACAGGGACGGGATTGAAAAAATGCATTCCAATCACGTTCTGCGGCCGATGCGTGACCGTGGCAAGCTTGGTGATCGAAATCGATGACGTGTTTGAAGCAAGAATTACCTCTGGCCGGCAGAACTTGTCGAGGTCACGAAAAACTTCGCTCTTGATCTCAAGTTTTTCCGAAGCTGCTTCGGCGACGAAGTCACAAGCGGAGAAACGTGAACGATCAATGGTTGGGACGATCCTCTTTAGAGTTTCTGATTTTTGGTGTTCAGTGATCTTGCTTTTCGCGAGTTCGCGGTCGAGGTTTTTTGCGATTGTGGCGAGCCCGCGATCCAGGAACTCTTGTTTGACATCGCACAAAACAACTTCGAACCCGGCGCGTGCGAACACGTGGGCGATGCCGTTGCCCATCGTGCCTGCGCCGATGACGCCTACATTCTTAATTGCCATTCGATTTCATGAAGAATGAAACCTGAAAGTCTATCACTGCGAGCGCAGGCAATCGCGTCATGCCTTGCGAAACTTCCTTTTCATTGGCGGGTTTCCACTTCTGAACGCAGTTGGAAGCGGCGAGGAAGTTCTGGCCCGGACGCTCCGCAGGAGGACTCATGAAATCGAAGATTCAATTTGCTGCTCTATTGGTCGCAATGCTCGCGGGGACAGTCGGGCTCTCCGCTGCTCAGGGCTATGGCGACTACCGCTATGGCAACGGGTACTACGATCGCTACGATATGCACGGCGGAATGCACGCCGCCCGTGAATTCGGGCGACACGATGGCGCATCAGTCGCGCGGGAAGATATGTGGCGGGGAAAGCCGTTCAATCCCAATCCGCGCGGTCCATACAGTCGAGCGGATAATGGATACCGGCGCGAATTTGGCCGCATACGCGATTATCGTGAAATGTACGCGCAAGCCTATCGCGAAGCCTACGCGAACGCTTTTCGCAGCCGGCGTTATTACCGATAACGAATGCCCTGGCGGTGAGCAGTCGTAAAGTAGAGAGGCAGGAGAGAGCCTTAGTAGGCGCGAGCAAAGAAATATACGGTCATGCTCGCGCCTACAAGGATGACGAAAATCCGCACCCAAATCGTCGGCAAACGAAGCGAATAACGCGCGCCGAAATATCCGCCGATTGCCGCTCCGCAAATCATAACCAGGGCTTGTGGCCAATATACGGCGTGTTTCACGATGAATATGATCACTGCCACGCCATTGGTGGAACTGCTCAGCACAACCTTAAAGGCGTTCATCTCGTGAATATCAGCCATGCCGAAGGCTGTTAGCATCGCAAGAATTACGAAGCCCATACCGCCTCCGAAATAACCACCGTAAATTGCGACTATTAGCTGGAAAATAGAAGCCGCCGCAATCAAATTCGCGCTTGGCTGGCGAGTAACGATTGCTTTTTTTCCTCGAGTGATCTGCGGCCCGAAGAGGAACAGCAAAACGGCAAGAAGCATCAGCCAGGGGATGATTTTTAAGAAAGTCTCGCCGGGCGTCCGAAGCAGTAGCAGCGCTCCGCATGCTCCTCCGGCAACACTGACGCTTGCAAGAGACAGCAGCACATTGCGCGGAACCCTCAGGCGACTTTTATACGCCCCCCCGCTGAATGCCAGCCCGCACCAAAGCGCCACGGTGTTGGTTGCATTTGCAGGAACGGCAGGGACACCGGTAAACAGCAGCGCCGGAAAACCAATAAAGCTGCCCCCGCCGGCGACAGCGTTCAGCGTGCCGCCCAACAGACCAGCGAAAAACAACAGAACAGCAGTATGGAAGCTAAGATGAGGAAGGTTCAACCTCCTACAGATGCATCAGAGTGGCGAGCGATGCAGCAATCAGGAAGGCAAAAACAACAGAAGATCGCTAGGGTAGCGATCTTCTGTTTCCTGGTTATGTACCGTAGCTTACGCTTCCGGGTTCACGTTTTTCCTGGTCGAAGCGGTCGCGGACGCGGCCACTAAATTCCTGCACCTTGTTGGAGATCGTGCTGCGGGTTTCTTCACCGCTGGCGGGAGCAAGCAGCATGCCAACCCCTACGCCAACACCAATGCCAAGCAGCAGGGCGGCCGCGGTGCTCATGCCACGGTGGTCTTCGCCACGGATCACATCTGTCGCCCGGCTTGCGCGTTTGGCGGCTTCGTCATATGTGTCGCGTGCGCGATCCGTTAGATCATCAATGCCATCATTCAGCCTGTTTCGTAACGAATCCAGCAGATACACGCCGGTTCCGGCCAGCACATTCCATAGAATGTTCTCTTTACGCAATTTCATCCAAACCTCCGCCTCAAGCTAATTTTTGCAATCAGTTGCGCTTATCAAGATGCGAAAATCCGAGGCGGCGTTGGAACGATTTCTACAGTAAGCAGAGATTCGAACAGCTCTGGTTATTCAGCCGAGAAGCTGGCCGTGGTACTATCCGGCCAGTGGCTTCTCTCAAGCAAATTCCGGATATCCGAGAGCGCCTGGTATCAGCGGCTCCGGTTGAGGATGACTCCTCTTTTGAACTGAAGCTCAGGCCACAGCGGCTTAGAGAATTCATTGGTCAACCTAAGGTAAAGGACAACCTTGCCGTCGCCATCGAGGCGGCACGCTCGCGGGGTGATGCTTTAGATCACGTGCTGCTTTACGGCCCACCCGGGTTAGGTAAGACCACCCTCGCCACCATCATTGCGAATGAGCTGGGAGTCGCATTTCAGCAGACCTCCGGCCCGACGTTGCAGATTAAGGGTGACCTGACCGCGATTTTGACAAATCTTCGAGAAAAGCAGGTCCTGTTTATTGATGAAGTCCATCGGCTGCAGCCCGCGCTGGAGGAGATTCTTTATTCAGCGCTCGAAGACTACAAGCTCGATATTTTGATAGGGCAGGGGCCGGCGGCACGTACGCACACGATGGATGTGAAGCCATTCACATTTGTGGCGGCAACGACACGCGCGGGGCTACTCTCGGCTCCGCTGCGTTCGCGATTTGGGATCGTGCTGCGGCTGGAATTTTACAATCACGAGGATCTGCGAATCATTGTGGAACGCTCTGCAGAAATTCTGGGAGTGAAGGTCGATCGTGAAGGCGCACTCGAAATTGCGAGCCGCGCACGAGGGACACCGCGTATAGCGAATCGGCTGCTGCGGCGCGTACGGGACTATGCTCAGGTGCGTGGTGGGGGCAAGATCGACCTGCCTACCGCGCAGGCGGCCCTGCACATGCTCGAAGTTGACAAGTATGGCTTCGACGAAGTTGACCGCCGTTTGCTGCTGGCAATTATCGAAAAGTATCAGGGCGGTCCGGTCGGGGTGAATACCCTTGCCGCCGCGCTTGCCGAAGAACCGGATGCAATCGAAGAAATTTATGAGCCCTTCCTAATTCAGATCGGGTTCCTGAATCGGACTCCGCGCGGCCGCGTAGCCACTCAGCTTGCGTACGATCACTTCGGGATCAGGCCCAGCCGACGGCAGAGTTCGCTGTTTTAGTCGCCAGCCTTCAGCTCAAGCCGAAAATCGTGACCAGTTAGTACAATCCTTCCATGATCGCCCACCTTCGCGGAAAACTTATTGCGCGTCGACCGAACCAGGTAATCGTTGAAACCATGGGCGTTGGTTATGATGTCACCATCTCCGTCCCGACATTCTCCGAGTTGCCATCACTTGGCAGTGAAGTTGCGCTGCACATTCATACACACGTGCGGGAGGACCAGATCGCGCTTTACGGATTTTTGCGACCTGAAGAGAAACAGCTATTTGAGAAGCTGATCACGGTCAGCGGTATCGGTCCGAAGTTGGCGATTACGATCCTTAGCGGAATGCCTGCGGAAGAAATGACAGGCGCGATCCGCGGCAACGACGTCGTGCGCCTCACGAAAATTCCCGGCATTGGTCGTAAAAGTGCCGAGCGCATGGTGCTCGAGCTCCGCGACAAGCTGCCGCCCGTCGGAGCTGGCCAGGTGCAGGTTGTTCCGGCGCTCAATACGGTGCAAGAAGATGTTCTTTCTGCTCTCGTGAACTTGGGGTATCAACGTCCCGTTGCAGAAAAAGCGCTAAGTGGAGTTGAGAAGGATGTATCGTTCGATGCAATGTTCCGGGCAGCCCTGGCGACAATAGCGAAATAACCCACCAAGGATTCCTTGTTACATCTTTGGGTTATTGATGCTATTGATGAGCACGCTCGGGTTGGCAGGAATGCTGGGGCGGGTCATTGTTCGAGCACTCGCAAAATAAGGCCGGTGCATTGGAGTTCACTTCCCGATACAAAACCTGCTAAAGATCAGGTTGAGAATGTCATCATTCGTCGTTGCGCCGGTGATCTCGTCGAGCGACCGAAGCGTACTGTAAAGATCGAGCAAAATCATTTCGTGCGGAACGCGGTTGTGCACCGCTGATTCAGCGCCCTCCAGCGACGTCAGTGAATCTCTAACCAGGGCGGCGTGTCTGGCGTTGGTCAGGAATCCAGATTCAGCTGCTGTTCCTGAGTGTCCACTGACGTGATTCAATATTGCGGCGCGCAACTCGCCGACGCCTTCTCCGGTTACGGCAGAAGTGCGCACAAAGTTATCCAAATATGGTCGGACAGGAATCTCCGACCCAGTCAGCAGTTGAATATCCGATTTGTTTGACACCAAAATTGCGGTTCGCTTCGCGGCATTCGAGAGCAGTTGCTTGTCCTCCTCATTAGTCGGCTGGGATGCATCAATAACCACGAGCACCAGGTCCGCATCCGCCAGCGCCTCCATCGATTTCTGAATGCCGATGCTCTCGGCTTCGTCCAATGCCTGGCGAATGCCGGCCGTATCGACAAGCTTCACTGGAATTCCGCCGATCGCAACCGTCTCAGTGACGAGATCGCGCGTCGTCCCGGGAGTGGACGTAACGATTGCGCGCTCGCGTTCCACCAGACGATTGAACAGGCTGGACTTTCCGACATTGGGGCGGCCAACGATAGCAAGAGTTAACCCTTCATGGACGAGCTTCCCGTATGCGAAGGATTCTGACAACTGTTCGAGCGGGGCGCGAACGTCAGCGATGCGAGCAAGTATTTGTTCCGAGGGAAGTACCGAGACGTCATCTTCAGCGAAGTCAATTCCTGCTTCGAGTACCGCGATGAGTTCAACGAGCTTCTGTTTAATCGGTTGTACGCGCCGCGAAAGCGCGCCTTCGAGTTGCTGCGCGGCAACTTTCGCCTGATGCAGCGTTTGTGACTCGATCAGGTCGCGAACCGCTTCGGCTTGGGTAAGGTCGATACGCCCGTTGAGAAAAGCTCGCATAGTGAACTCGCCTGGCTCGGCGAGTCGTGCGCCGCGCGCGAGCGCAAGCTCTACCACGTGTCGCAACACTACTGGCGATCCATGCGCGGAGATTTCTATGACATCGTCAGTTGTGTAGGAATGCGGCTTCGCGAAGTAAGTAACGACAACTTCGTCAATCCTCTGTTCAGGTGGCGCGGACACTCCTGTCTGCATGTTGGACCCACTCGGTTCTACAAGTTCTCCAAACACTGCGCTCCCGGACTCAAGCTCATGCTTCAGCCGCAGAATCGGCATCGCGATGGTCTTCGCTTCAGGACCCGCGAGACGCACGACACCAATCCCACCGCGCCCTGGAGGCGTTGCAATGGCGACGATGGTGTCATCTAAATTCATCTTCCAATTGGGCAATTTGTACTTGAGTACCTTAAAACTTGTATCGGAAGCGTTCACTTTACCAAATAACAAAATTCTCAATACCGAAATTCCAGTTCATGCCAATTCCTCAATTACAATCATCCTTCCATGCCAGACGTTCGCCGAGGCTTGATCATGGTCAACACTGGCCCAGGCAAAGGTAAGACTACTGCCGCCATGGGTACAGCGCTGCGCGCTGTAGGGAATGGCATGCGCGTGTTGATGCTGCAATTCCTGAAAGGATCGTGGCACTACGGTGAACTCGATGCGGTAAAGGCATTTGGCGATAAATTCCTGATGAAGCAAATGGGCCGGGGCTTCGTGAAAGTCGGCGCTGAAAAGCCCGATTCTGAGGACGTCCGCATGGTTGAGCAGGCGTGGGAAGAAAGCGCGCAGGCCATTGAATCCGGAGATTGGGACCTTATCATCCTCGACGAAATCAACTATGCCATCAGTTACGGCATGTTAGATCCGGTGAAAGTCGTCGATACGCTAAGGAACAAACCTGAAATGGTTCATGTAATCTTGACGGGACGCAACGCTCATCCGACAATTGTCGAGCTTGCAGATACAGTGACGGAAATGCGCCAGGTCAAGCATGCCTATGAGAAGGGCGTGATGGCGCAAAGGGGAATTGAATATTGAATCGTCGTTGGTCGTTCGTCGTTGGTTGTCCGCAAAGGCCAACGACTAATGACCGATGACCAACGACTAATATGTCCTGGTTCAAACGACAATCCGGTGAGCTCGACGCCTCGGGCGAGAAGAAAATTCGCACCGAAGGCTTGTGGGTGAAGTGTGAGAATTGCCGGCAGATTATCTGGAAAAAGGATCTGGAAGAGAACCTGAACGTTTGTCCCAAGTGCGACAAGCACTTTCGCATTGACGCACGGACCCGCCTGACGCAACTTTTGGACGGCGGCGAGTACCAGGTCTTCAGTGACAATCTCACTTCGACAGATCCGCTGAAATTTGTCGATCTCAAGCCCTATTCGGAACGGTTGAAAAAAGCGCAGCAAGACACCGGGCTGAAGGATGCAGTGATCAATGCGCGTGGAAAGTTGAACGGCCGCCCCGTTGTGATTAGCGCGATGGAGTACAACTTCATCGGCGGGAGCATGGGGTCAGTTGTAGGCGAGGTAATCACGCGAGCTGTGGAAGACGCGCTCGGGAACAAGCAGCCGCTGATCATTATTTCCGCTTCGGGCGGCGCGCGGATGATGGAAGGCGTACTGAGCCTGATGCAGCTGGCAAAAATTTCCGCAGCATTGGCCAGGCTTGATGAAGCCAAAGTCCCGTACATTTCTGTTCTCACCGATCCTACAACGGGTGGAGTGACCGCCTCATTTGCCATGCTCGGGGACCTCAATATCGGGGAGCCGGGGGCGCTCATTGGCTTTGCGGGACCACGCGTGATTGAGCAGACAATCCGGCAAAAACTTCCGTCGGGATTTCAGCGCAGCGAATTTCTTCTGGAGCATGGCATGCTCGACGCCGTCGTACATCGGAAAGAGCTGAAAACCTACATTTCGCGGGCGCTGGATTTTATGTGTCCAGTCGCAGTTCAGGCCTCCGCATAAGGTCTTCGCTGTCCAACTAGCTATTTCCTGAAGTTCCCTTGAGTCGCCATAAGGCTCTCGCCTGCCATGTAATATGGACACGGAGTCTGTATGTGCAGAAACATCAAAACCCTTTTCAACTTTGAGCCGCCCGTCACAGATGATGAGATCAGGGCTGCGTCGCTGCAGTTTGTGAGAAAGATCAGCGGATTTACCAAACCATCGAAGGCAAATGAGGCTGTTTTTCAGTTGGCAATTGATGAAGTGGCTGCCGCGTCATCGCGATTGCTCGCTGCACTCGAAACGACCGCACCGCCGAAGAACAGGGACGAAGAAGCAGAGAAGGCGAGAGCCCGTGCGGCGGTCAGGTTTGGCACGTAACTCAATCTCCATTCAAGCCGAACACCCTGAACAGCCATTTGCTGATCCGCGTGCAGGATTCTCTTCGCCAAATGCAGATTCTGGTGTTAGCATGCCGTCCCATGCTTAAACTCACTATTGTGTTGCTCAGTCTGCTCGTGATGACTAGTGCGGCAGAACTACCCAGCAAGAAGTATCTGAACCTCGCAGCGATAAAAAGTATGGTTGCGGGGGCAGAAGCGGAGGCGCAGCGCCAGCACGTCGATGTGACCATTTGCATTGTGGACGAAAGCGGAAACCTGCTATTTCTGGAAAAGGGCGATGCCGCGCCCCTGAACACAATCACGTGGGCGCAGAAGAAGGCGCGGCATGCAGCCTTCTACAAGAGTCCTTCAAAAGCCGCTGAAGATGCGGTAAAAAAGGGCAATATCGAGGCGTTGGCATATCCGGATTTTTTCCCCAATCAGGGAGGATTGCCGATCATAGTTGATGGGCAGGTTCTGGGTGGGATTGCGGCCAGCGGCGCAAAATCCGAGATTGACGAAGCTATCGCGCAGGCGGGAATTGATGCATTGATGAAGAAGTGATTGCCTGCTGCGTTACAGAGGTTCGGCGTACAATGTAAGGCTCAAGAAAGCCTGCTGCTCCTCTCGTGGTAGTCGGCTTTACCTCCAGCATGAGTGCCCTACTTCCAGCCCCTGCACTTATTTTGATCCAGCATAGCCTGTCGCAATACGTGCGGCAGCATTTTTTCGACACCACATTTAAAGGCCTTTACCACGCGAACGCCTTTGATATGGCGTTACTGATTCCTTACTTTGTCGTTTTAATCCTGCTGGCGACGTACGGGATCCATCGCTACACCCTGGTTTATCTCTACTACAAGAACAAGAAGAAGCAGACGACGGATCCAGAAACTAAGTTTGCTGAATTGCCGCTCGTAACCGTGCAATTGCCCATATTCAATGAGCAATATGTAATTGACCGGCTCTTGCAGGCGGTATGCCGGCTGGATTATCCGCGTGAAAAGCTTGACATTCAGGTGCTGGATGACTCCACTGACGAGACTGTCGACGTGGCGCGGGATTTGGTTGAGCACTATGCGTCGCAGGGATACCCGATCTCTTACCACCACCGAACGAACCGCGCAGGATATAAGGCCGGGGCGCTGCATGAGGGCTTGAAATCCGCGAAGGGCGAGTTTGTCACGATCTTTGACGCTGATTTTGTTCCGCCGGCTGATTTTTTGCAAAGGACGATTCATCACTTTCTCGATGAAAAAGTCGGCATGGTGCAGACGCGATGGACGCACATCAACCGGAATTATTCTTTTCTAACCGAAGTTGAGGCGATCTTGCTTGACGGGCATTTTGTGCTGGAGCATTCGGGACGGGCGCGCAGTGACGTGTTCTTCAACTTCAACGGCACTGCAGGAGTGTGGCGGCGAAAGGCGATCGATGATGCGGGCGGGTGGGAGCATGACACGTTGACGGAAGATACGGACCTTTCTTATCGCGCGCAGCTAAAAGGCTGGAAATTTATTTACCGGCAGGACGTCGAGTGCCCGGCGGAACTTCCGGTCGAAATGACCGCCTTCAAGACGCAGCAGGCGCGCTGGGCGAAGGGATTAATCCAGACCGGTAAAAAGATTTTGCCGCGTGTGTTGAAAAGCAACCAGCCGTTCCACGTAAAACTGGAATCGTGGTACCACCTCACGGCGAACATGAGTTATCCGCTGATGGTTGTGCTTTCGGTGCTGCTGTTACCTGCCATGGTCATCCGCTTTTACCAGGGCTGGTTTCAGATGTTGTACATCGACGTGCCATTGTTTCTGGCGTCGACGTTTTCAATTTCAAGCTTTTATCTCGTTTCGCAACGCGAGTTGTTTCCGAAGACATGGCCTCGCGCCCTTTTGTATCTGCCATTCCTGATGGCGCTTGGGATTGGGTTGACCGTGACTAACACAAAAGCGGTGCTCGAAGCGCTGATCGGTAAGCAGACGGCGTTCGCGCGTACCCCGAAATATCGTGTTGAGTCGAGAAAAGACAAAGTGCAGGCGACAAAGTATCGCAAGCGGTTGGGATGGGTGCCATGGGTGGAACTGCTGATTGGAGGTTATTTCACGCTCACGGTTGTGTATGCGCTGCAGAATGAGAATTATTTGACCGTCCCATTTCTTCTGCTGTTTGTCGTGGGCTATTGGTATACGGGGCTGATGTCCTTATTCCAGGGACGATTCGCGGGATTATCGTTAAGTGGAGCCGGGGAGCGGCAGACGAAGCCGTACCCGGTCGGGGTGTGAATTTTGCTCGATGTCTTTCTGTCATTGACCCCGGCCCAATTGGGTCCCAGAGGTTGCATAGGTCTTTCGCCTGCGCGGGTGCATTCGCGAGCGAATGATCCTGCTCCGCTCAGGACGACAGGGTAAAAGTCGCTACATCCCTGCTTTCATTTCACTCCAGAGCAGAGTTAGAATTCGTTTCGCTTTGTTGCGCCTCGACAGGAGGTTTTTATGAATCACCGCGTTCTTAACTTAGGCATTGCGCTGGCGATGCTCGCTCCGGTGTTGAGCTGTGGCAACGGCCACAGCGGCGAGACATATCTGTTAATCACTACAAACACGAAAATTCCATATTGGCAGAGCGCGGGCGCAGGTTTTGCGCAAGCCGGTGACCGGTTAGGGGTGGCCTATGCGGTCCAAGGGCCGGATTCCTATGACGCCGCCGGTGAGCGCGACAGCTTTGAAAACGCCATTCAGAAAAAGCCGGCAGGGATTCTCGTCTCGGTTGCGAACCCGGCTACGATCAAAGATTCGATCGACAAGGCGATCGGCGCAGGAATTCCGGTGATCACAATCGATTCCGACGCTCCCGAGAGTAAGAGGCTCTTTTTTATCGGGACGAACAACTATCAGGCCGGGATCACGGGTGGCAAGCGGCTGGCGCAGGAATTAAAGGGCAGGGGCACGGTTGTGGTTTTCACCATGCCATCGCAGCCAAATCTCGATGAGCGACTGCGCGGATACAAAGCGGCGCTTGAGGGCTCGCCGCAAATTAAGATCACGCATATTGTCGACATTAAGGGTGATCCTCGAGTTGCGTTCGATTCTACTGGACAGTTTCTGGCGAACGACAAGAAGGAACACATTGATGCATTCGTTTGCCTGGAAGCGTTATCGGGAAAGGAAGTTGCGAGCGTGCTCGATAGCTACCATGAGAAGGGGCGAACGATCATCGCAATGGACACCGATCAGGACACGCTGCAGTGGATACAGAAAGGGGTGATCGCAGCGACCATTTCGCAAAAGCCGTTCACGATGGCGTATGTGGGACTGATGATGCTGGACAATTTGCACCATCAGCCGCCGAAGTCGCTCGATGAGGACTGGGCACACGATACGCTTGCGCCGGTGCCCGCGTTTGTCGACACGGGATCGGCGCTGGTGGACAAGAGCAACGTGGATGCGTTCATTGCTGCGACCAAATCGGTTTCGGGAAAATGAAAGGCCGGTGGCGAATGCGAAAGCTTCAGGGCTTGGCGGCGTTTTTGTGTCTCGCATGCTTGGCGTCATCGGCGCTCGACCGTCAAGCTTCATCGGACTACCATGCGCGGCGCGAAAAGCTGGCTGGGAAACTGAATGGTGGAATCGCGCTGGTGTTTGCGCCGCCAGAAGCGGAAGGGCCGAACGATCTGTATGGGTATCGACCGGATGACAATTTTTATTACCTGACCGGCTGGCCTGAGCCGGGCGCGGCAGTGCTGGTTGGTGCCCGACGAGAGGCAACGAGCAACGACCCGGCACGCGAATATACGGAAATACTTTTTCTTCCGAAGAGAAATTTTTCGCAAGAGGAATGGACGGGGCCCAAGCTGGGTCCGGACGATCCCAAGGCAGCGCAGATAACAGGCTTCGATCGAGTCGAGTCGCTCGACAATTTGCGCGACGAATTGGTCAAGCTAGTCCCGCAGCGTAGCGCGATTTATACGGATGTACCCGCGTCGGGAGAGATTTCGAATTCAGACAAACCGCTGAGCTGGCTGGAAACGGCGAATGCTTTTCCGGTTGGAACGTCGTATCGCGATATCCGACCGCTGCTCAGTTCGTTGCGCACGGTGAAAGATTCCGGTGAAATCGAGCTGATTCGCAAAGCGGTGGATGCGTCCATTGCGGCTCAGCTTGCGGCCATTCGCGCGATCAAGCCGGGGATGACGGAGCGCGAAATTTCCGCGCTTTTGCAGTACGAATGGGGCAAGCGCGGCTGCGAACGTCCGGCTTACGCACCAATCGTGGGTTCGGGACTGAACTCGACGGTGCTGCATTATTCGGAGGATTCCGGCCCAATTCGGAATGGCGATCTGGTGCTGATGGATGCGGCTGGCGAATATTCGCTGTATGCATCCGACATCACGCGCACGGTGCCGGCAAATGGGAAGTTCACAGCGCGGCAAAGAGAAATTTATGACATTGTGCTCGGTGCGCAGAAGGCGGCAATTGCGGCGTTTCAGTCTGGGAAATCAATGCTGCGAGCCAATCAGCCAAATTCGATTCATGATGTCGCATTTAATTACATCAACACGCACGGAAAAGATTTGCATGGCGCGCCGCTGGGAAAATATTTTTTCCACGGCCTTGGCCATTATGTTGGATTGAGCGTCCACGATCCTGGAGATTATTCAGTTCCGCTTAGTCCGGGCATGGTGTTTACGATTGAGCCGGGCATTTACATACCGGAGGAGAAGATCGGTGTCCGCATAGAAGACATGTTTTATGTGGATAACGACGGAAAGCTGATCCGGCTGACTCAGGATTTGCCGCAAGAACCGGACGAGATCGAGAAGCTGATGAGCGGGAAATAGTTTAAAAAGACTTGCATCGAGAGAACCGTTCGTCATTGGTCGTTGGTCAAGATCATCGGACAAGAGTGTCCGACCCACTCTGGGGGATTCCGACAAGATCCCCGACTTAGCCGAACAGTTTTGATATCCTAAGTTATCGTGCGGATGTTCTGGTGGTATCTGATCGTAGCCGGTGCTGCCGGTGCTGTCACATGGGCGTTATTGTCTGCGTATATTCAGGTACGCAAACGCATGCGGCGCGCGGCGAATCGGCATCCCGAGGTGTCGCACGAAGCTGAAGCCGAGCATCCACATTGAGGAGAGACGCGACAATGTCTTCACCTGTAACGCAAGCAGCAGGCGCCCGCGGCAGGATCCTTGACTCACCCGCGCAGATCACGCTGGTTCTCGGCGCGAGTTTTTTTGTAGCGCTCTGCGCCCATATTTATCTTCCATTGCCCGGAACGCCGGTACCCCTGACTCTGCAGAATTTTGGGGTATTGCTGGTCGGGCTGTCGCTTGGAAGTCGTCGCGGGTTTGCCGCTCTGGCGCTCTATTTGGTGGAGGGAATGCTCGGCATGCCAGTGTTCAGCCCACATGGGCTGGGCGGAATCGCGCAGATTGTTGGCCCTACCGGCGGTTACTTGATTGCGTATCCCTTTGTGGCTGGAATGACCGGTTACATTTTTGAGCGCGGCAAGGCGACGTTCGCGCGCGCGGCCTTCGCGTCCTTAGCCGGAGAAATCCTGCTCTTCACGTTCGGAATCTCATGGCTTTATTTCCTAACCCATTCGCTGGCCCAGGCGATCGCGTTCGGGCTGTCGTGGTTCGTTTTCGCCGAGGTGATCAAGATCATGATGGCCGCAGGCGCGATGAAAAGTTGGCGAAGTTTTTTCCCGCTCAATAATGAGAGAATTTGAACAGCAGGTCCCTCAATTCCGTGCCGCATTCCGGGCGAAACTTCGCTCGGAATGACAGCGCATTTTCGCAAGCCTGTGATTGCCAACAGACGACTTTGGAGACGAATTAGTGTCTACACTTCCCGCCATTGATATCCGCGAGATTACGATTGCGCATAGTCCTGACTCGGATGACGCTTTCATGTTTTACGGCCTCGCCACCAACAAAGTTCAGGTGCCGGGTTTGCGGTTCACGCATACGCTCTCCGATATTCAGACGCTGAACCAGAAAGCCATGGGCGATGGCGTTTACGATGTGACGGCGATTTCGTTTCACGCGTATCCGTATCTGCAGAAGAATTACGTCCTGATGACGTGCGGTGGCAGTGTTGGCGACGGCTACGGACCGATGATCGTCGCCAACCGTGCGTACACGGAGAGCGAAATCAAGCGAAAGACGATTGCGGTGCCGGGGAAGCTCACGACGGCATATCTGACGCTGAAATTGTTCGCCCCGGAAATTGAGACCGAGGTCGTGCCGTTTGATCAGATCATTCCCCGCGTCCTGGAAGGGAAGTACGACGCAGGGTTGATTATTCACGAGGGGCAACTCACCTACGATCGCGCCGGTTTATATCGCATTGTCGACCTCGGAAAATGGTGGTACCAGACGACCCGGCTGCCATTGCCGCTCGGAGGGAACGCCATCCGTCGAAGTCTGGGACGCGAACTGATCTCCAGCGTTTCCGGGGCGTTGCGCGGAAGCATTCAATATGCGCTTGACCATCGCAGCGAGGCTTTGCAGTACGCGATGCAGTTTTCGCGGGATTTAGATCCGCAGTTGGCGGACCGGTTCGTAGGTATGTACGTCAATGAGCGCACGCTTGACTACGGGGCTGACGGTCGCGAGGGAATTCGGCTGCTGCTGGAAACCGGACACCAGAAGGGGATCATTCCCATCGAGCCGCGGGTCGAGTTCGCGGAGTAGCGAAGTCAGAGCCTTCAGGCCGTGATCAAGTTGACCCCCATTTGACGCGCTGCTCGATGCGGATCAGCATCGAGCGTAGCTAACGGCAGGGCTTCCCGCACCGCAAGTTCCAGATATGAGGCATCGTAAGCTGTTAACTGCTGCTCCCGCGCCAGTAAAAAAATCTCATCGAAAGCCGACGCGGTTCCGGTTGGTTCCACAATAATTGGCAGGTCGGCGATTCGTCTCAACATACCTCTGGCATGTGCCGGTGCAACACGTCCTCGCCTTTTTCCGATCAGTCAGGCATTGCATACCTCCAGCGGCCAAATGGCCGGCACGAGTGCATCAGCGCCTGCTGCGAGGCGGTCGAGCACTGACTCGGCGAAACGAGATCCGGATTTTGGAAAACACCACGCCAGGGTCACGAAGGCATCGATGACGAGGCGATCAGTAGCGGCGGCCTTCATTGATAAGCTGGCGTATCGTGAGTCCTTTCAAGCTCGCCCCCTTGCGAATTTCGCGAAGCTCCTGAACAGTCTTCTTTAAGTCTATTGATTTGGACTCACGAGCAGGCACCAGTTCGGCGACGGGAATTCCGCGCCTCGTGATTCGAATTGTTTCGCCGCGCGCCACTCGCCTCAAAAGCTCGTTCAAGTGAGTTTTGGCTTCGAATGCTTCAACAATTTTCATCACAACTAGTTTACAAACTAGTCTATTGCTGGGGTCAAGAGTCAGGCGAGCTAGTTCAGCATTTCTAAATTTTGCGGGAAGACGAAGCCTCAAAGCAGGAATCTGAGGTCAAGATCTGAAATCAAAACTCGAAAATCTGAAATCAGCAATCTGAAATAAAATTCACTCTGTCGGACAAAACCATCCGACCTCCTCAGTTACGCTTCGGCGACGTAGGCGATCTGGTTTTTGTAGATGAAGAGATTAGGCATGCCATCGCGCGTGAGCCGCAGCATATCGCGGTCGTAGTACTCGATCCATCCGCGCACAATTTCGCCATCGACGAGCTTAATTGAAACGGCGCGCTTCTGGTCGACCAGAGTTCTCAGATGCGCCGCTTCCTGGTTGGTGGACTCGGGAGGCGGGGACTTGGGTTTGTGGGGAGAATCAGAAAATGGCATTTGCAAATTGTATTCGGCGCGGGCGCAAATAAAAAGCCGCCACTCCAGGGAGTGGCGACTTTCAAACCGAGAGAATTTAGAACTCGAGTTTCAGGCCAAATTCGGTTGAGCGAGGCTGGCCTAGACCGTTCGTTCCGGTTCCCACGCCAACCCGGTTTACAAAGTGGCCAGCATAATTCGTTCCATTGATGCTACCTGGCGACCCATTCAGCAACCCCGATAACATACTTTCTGGCAGATCGAAATTGACAAAATTGAAAACGTTGTAGAAGCCCACGGAAGGCTGGATCTTAATTCGCTCTTTAAAGGAGAAAGTCCAGCTTACGGTGGTGTCGAGCGCGCGCAACCAGCTCAGATTTACTTGATCCGCAGGCGCTAACGGCACCGTAGGGGCCACACCACCCAAAGCTTGCAATTGAGCGGCAGTCATCAATCCCCGTTGAATCAGTACATTTCCTGCTGGTGTAGGTTGGCCGGCTACACTCTGGTTGTAGTTATTTAAAACAGTGTTGATGTTCGATGCGTTAATGCTCCGTCCAAAGCTACCCACGGTTGTTCCAGGAATGGGGTCCTGCGTAGTTCCATCCCCAGTAAAGTCAGTTCGGAAAATCTCGCCGGCGCCGACGGCCGTGTTAGGAACGGTTAAAGTGGTAGCAAGCGGGCTATAGAAGTGGGACATCAGTCCCAACTGGAAATTGGCTGGCAAATTGAAGTACCCACCAAATGACAGTTGGTGCCTTCGATCCAGCGTGGAGGGACCATAGAAGCGGTTTGGGTTGGCATTGTCCATTGCGGGGTCGACGAAGTCTTGATCGCCTCTGACCGCAGTAACAGTTCCGTCCGCAGGCGAGCCACCGCCGCTGTTGTCGAAACGGGACAACGAGTATGACACCTGAAAATTCATCGTTTTTGCGTACTTAAACGGAGTGTTAACGTTTTCAGACAGCTTCACGTCCATACCGTTGTATACAGAGCGCCCCACCGGAGACAGAAATGCGAGCGGCGGCGCGGCTGGGTTGATACCGCTAAAAGCGCAGGGACGGCCGAGGGTAGCAATGCAACTACTACCTCCCATGTCAGTTGCGGAACCCAACCCCCGGTTAGCAAAGTCGCCCATCGTCAAGGGGGTTGTTATCGCTGTAGTCGGGTCTGAACCACCGGGGCACCCATTGATACCCGTGTCGATCGAGGAAACACCACAATCCGAAAGGGTTTGCGCGATCGCCGCTTGAGCCCCGGGCAAGCTGAAGTAGCGCGTATCGCCCGCATGGTTTTCGTCTACACCCAACAAGAAATGAGTTTGCACGTTGCGGATGTAATCCACGCTCAGTATCATTCCTCGACGAATCTCATGCTGAATGCCGATGTTCATCTGAACCGACCGAGGACTCTTGTAGTTGGGGTTGAATAAAGATGGTTGCGGGAATTCGGGCGGGAAAAAACAAGTTCCGCCCAACACGTCACAACCTGTCAGGTTCGCTCCTAAATACGCGGGATTTGGTGAGTTCAGGTTTAGCGGCGAAGCAGCTTGGTATTGACCCTGGAAAGCAACAATTGCGGGCAACGCGTTCCCAATTAATGGCGCCCCGGAAGAAGTACCGCAAACGGTGTTCGGGCCACCTGAACTGGCAGTCAGAGTTCCTCCTGCAATCGGTATCGGTGCGGGCGCGCCGGGGGCCGAGCAGGCGCTAAAGGATTGAAGGAATGCACCTGTGGCCTCACGGAACGGACCGTCGAATAGCACATTGTTCCAAATAGCATTCTCGTAGAAGAGACCGATTCCGCCTCGGATAGAGGTCTTGCCGTGCTTCCAGGGATCCCACGCGAATCCCACTTGCGGTGCCAGGTTAAGGTTCGGCTGACTCACGGAATTTCCGAGCCCCATGCCAGGCAGGAACGAATTTAAGGCAGGAATAGCTGGATACTGGCTGTCGGTGCGGCCGGTGTCACGGTCATAGCGCAATCCATACGTAAGACTAAAGTTCGGTTTGACCTTCCAGGTATCACCCAAGTAGAGAAGAATGCGGTTATCCGGGCCGAGGCCGCCAGCTGGGAACCCCAGCGCTGCCTTAGTGGTTGAGTAGCCTAACCCGTTGGCGACAGTTATAGAGTCGGCGGGATAGTTGAAAGGATTGGAACTTCCGCCGGGGAACGGCCCACCCACCGCCGCAGCAATCTCCGCCTGGCTTACTGCCACGGTGATAAAAGGACCATTTTTAAAGAAAGAAGCGAAGCCGCCGCCTTGCAGGTGATTGAAGGAGGTGCCAAAGCGCACGATGTGCGAACCAATTATCTTTGTACCGTCATACTTGATTTCGTGATCGCTTTGCGGTGTGCTCTGAGGGGCCAGGAAGTTGGGACCAACGACTAAACCGGAAGATCCCATGCCGAGCTCGGCGTGGATATTGGCGAATGGCAAGGAGGTACTGCCAGTAGTTGCATCGACGATCTGATTCTGGAATTTCAAATAGGAAAAACGAATTGAGTGTGTGAAGCTGCCGGTGTTGAAATCCACGCCAACAACATGGGTGCGAGTGATGTCAATGTTGTTATAGACCGAAAACCCCTCTCCGAAAGTTGCGCCTAGCGAATTTTTGAAGTACGAGAAACGATAGAAGGCTTTCACATTTTTAGGCAGGTTGTAGTCCAAACGGCCGAGTAGGTCGCCTTCATGGAAAGGATCGGAAAAAGTGCCTGAAAACTGCGAGAACGGAGCGGAGACAGGAACCGGGACAGCAGTGTGTTGCATCGTGCGTTCACCGTCCGCGAAGAAAAACATTTTGTCCTTGATAATAGGACCACCCACTCCAGCGCCATATTGGCTTCGTTGATAAGGCGACGTAAACCCAGGAGGTGAGGGCAGGGCAGCAGCGCCGACCCGACTATCGCGAAACAACCCGAACGCCTGGCCGTGAAGTGCATTTGTTCCTGACTTGGTTGTGACGTTCACAGAACCTGAAGAAGTCAGCTCCGTCGACATATCAAGGCTGGATTGACTGATCTGGAATTCCTGAATCGCGCTGGCAGGAATGTTTGTCGTTGTGGTACCTACAGTTTCGTCGGAGACGTCGACGCCATCAACCTCGATGCGCGCAGTTCGGCCAAATCGCCCTCCAAATGAAATAGAAGAGAATCCCGCCTTTGTGGGATCAAAATTTTGACCATCCTGAATTTGAACACCCGGCTCGAGCTGAGCGAGGTCGAGGAAGTTGCGACCATTGACCGGGAGATTATCGATCTGCGCGGCTGTTAGGACACCTTGTACTGTCGGCTGTTCTGTATTGACCTCAACTTGATCCGCCTGAACTTCGACAGTCTCACTCGTCTGTCCGACCTGCATTTGAGCATTGCCGTTGGCTGTATTGCCGACCAGTACTGTGATCGGAATCTCCGTGGCCTTGAAACCTCCGGCGGCAATCCGTACCAAATAGCTGCCCGGCACCAATGCGCCAGAAGTGTAACCGCCGGCGGAGTTGGTCGAGGTCGTGGTGACTTGCCCAGTCGCTTTGTTGCTGATGGTCACTTTTGCACCACTGACCACTGCCCCGCTAGGATCGCTTACCGTGCCCTGGATGCTGCCGGTCGAAATTGTGCTTTGGGCCTGGGCGGGCACGGCAAATGTGATCAGGGCAAATACAGCTATTAGACAAACGCTAAATCGAGACATCCATGCGGACAGCTTCATAGGGGGACCTCTCTTCAATTTCTAATGTGATTTGAATGCTTGATTCTGAGGACTTCAAAACTAAAGGAATCTGATACAGCTTGAGCGGGGAGTTATGCACAGCTGCGGATTCGACTTGGCTTACGTTTCGCAAGAATCCTGAGCACTTACAGCAGGCAGAATGAACCTGGTCTGCAGAACCCAAACGCGACGATTAACTGCTGCAATAATAGAACCAAGCAAACTACCACAGTTTCTGCTTTTAGCTCACACATTTACACACATTTACAGAAGTGTAGCTGGACGAGTGACGGTGCCGGGTCTATGAAATTTGGAACTGATATTTCAAAATGCGGAGAAATGTAGAGGGGGCGACGACTAAACGTCCAGTGCCAGTTAACGGGATCGGATGGCTTTTTGTAGTTGGAGGGGCGGCGGCGTTCGCGTTTTATCTGAATGAACTTAGGGGGAGCGCGTTTCGCGGAGAAAACGTCTGGATATTTGTAGTCGAGGTGGTTGCTGATAAGGCTGAAGCTTTCACGGACAAGAATGTCCGCACCCCAGCTCCGCGGGCGCGGGTCCGCCTCACTAAACCTATTCGCTCGTGAAATAGTCGACCGTGATGGGATTCTCGAAGAGGGAATAGTCGCGCGTCACCACCGTGATGCCGCTTTCCGTGACGAAATATTTCTGGCGGTCCGCTTCGGGATCGAAACCGATCGTGGTGCCTTCGGGGATGTGAACGTCGCGGTCGATGATGGCGCGGCGGATGCGGCAGTGCCGGCCGACATTCACGTGAGAAAAGAGAATGCTCGAATCGACTTCGGTATAGGAGTTCACGCGCACATCGGGCGACAGCACGCTGTAGCGAACCGTGCCCCCTGAAACAATGCAGCCCGCAGACACGAGCGAGTCGAGCGATTGGCCCGTGCGCCCGGGCTCTTCGAATACGAACTTCGCCGGCGGATACTGGCGCTGATGCGTGCGGATAGGCCAGGCTTCGTCATATAAGTTGAAAACCGGAGAAACGGAGACCACGTCCATGTTGGCTTCGTAATAAGCTTCGAGGGTGCCCACGTCGCGCCAGTAGAGGGCTTCTTTTTTATTTTCATCGACAAAATCGAAGGCGTAGACGCGGTAGTCGTCGACCATCTTGGGCAGAATGTCTTTGCCGAAGTCGTGGCTCGAGTGCTCGTCCTCGGCGTCCTTGAGCAGGACGGGAATCAGAACATCTGTATTAAAGAGATAAACGCCCATGGAACCAGGAACTTTGTCCGGATTTCCCGGGACTCGAATTTTCGTGAACGTCGGCTTCTCTTCGAATCCGGTGACGCGGTTATCGGGATCGACCTCGACGACACCGAAGCGGTAGGTTTCCGCCGGATCGATTTGAATGGTGGCGAGGGTAACATCGGCGGCGGAATCAATGTGCTGCCGCAGCATCAGGTCGTAATTCATTTTGTAGATGTGATCGCCGGAAAGAATCATCACGTAGCGGGGCTGCTCGGATCCGATGGAATAAATATTCTGATAGACGGCATCGGCGGTGCCCTGGTACCACTGATCGCTAACGCGCTTCATCGGCGGGAGGACCTCGATAAATTCGCCGAGCTCGCGGGCAACGATGTTCCAGCCTTCGCGGATGTGGCGGTTCAGCGACAGCGCCTTGTATTGGGTGAGGATGTAAACCCGGCGCAGGTCAGAGTTGATGCAGTTCGAAAGCGTTACATCAATGATGCGGTAGATGCCACCGAAGGTGACGGCGGGTTTGGCGCGATCGCGCGTGAGAGGGTAAAGGCGCTCCCCAGCTCCGCCGGCCAGCAGGACTCCCAAAGTATCTTTCATCGGTCTACTATGATGAGCAATCTGCGCCCACGGAACGGAAGTGGAGCTTTTTGCGCGGTAATACTAGCACAGAGAATTAAGAAAAGACGAAACGCCCCCAAGTTTGACAGACACAAGTATCGAACAAAACCTCAGTTCCTTTAGCCAATACGGAATTTCAGTTATTACTATTTAATGAATATGCGGAAGTGGAAACCAGAGCGCTTCGTGTGGACAATTTTCTTAGTGGTCGCGGCTTGCACGGCAAGCCATGAGCAGACAGCCGACACGCCATTGATTTGGCAGCCGGTCAAGCTCACGAACGGCTCGCCGGTGCTGTTTCGGCTCGCAGTCAAGGGCGATGCCGAATCTGTTTCAGGTGAGTGGCTGGGACACGGCTTCCTGTTTTTCAGTGGCCGGCATCACGGCTCCTGGTACGCGCTTGCGGGAATCCCATTGCAAACTCCCGCTGGGGTGTACACGTTGCAGATCAGCGAGCAATTTGCGAATGGCCGCACGGTGAAGGTCGAGAAACAGATAAAGACTTCTACCGCGGTTTACAAAAAAATTCCGATCAGGGTGGCCAGGCAGTTCACCGAGCCGAGCAAGACACAACTGGCGGCGATTTCCATAGACAAGGGCGTGAAAGAAAAAGCCTTTTCGGCTGTCAGCGAGAACAGGCTTTGGTCAGGGCCGTTCACGGCTCCGGTGTCGGCCCCCGTTTCCGACTTGTTCGGCACAGAACGGGTCATAAATGGAGAAGTCAAGAGCCGGCATCAGGGCCTGGACTATGCCGCTCCTGCAGGAAGCGCGGTTCGCGCGGTGAACCGCGGCATCGTAGTTCTGGCTCGTCCGATGTTTTTCGAGGGGAATTTCATTGTTATTGACCACGGACAAGGGTTACTAAGTTTGTACCTGCATCTCTCTGACTTCAAAGTGAAAGAGGGAGACCAGGTCAGTGCAGGGCAGGTGATCGCGCTGAGCGGCGGAACCGGGAGGGCTACAGGCGCCCATCTGCACCTGGCGATTCGCTGGCAGGGCGCGTATTTGGATCCCGCGAAGCTGCTCGGATTGTCGATTCCTTCCAACTGAATTTTTGATCTTGTTCCGAATTCGTAACAAAACATTTTTGCCACCTGGAATTCAATGAATTCGTGAGAACCTGCTGGCGCTGATCGTCAGGTTTGGCGTGGGGAAGCGCGCGATTTCTGCCGGACGCATTGGCTATCGGGAACCTGGAGGACCCCCCTCGACAGGTTCCCGATCTTTTTTTGGGGTTGATCGTAGCGATCCCCGCCAGTGAAGACGAGACTCTGCCGCTGATACAGAGTGAGATGCAGATTTCCACCACTACACTCTGGGTAGCCCGATTCGCACTTTTTTGCTTCGCGTTTCTCGGAGAGTTATTCCATTTTGAATGTGAATTTATCGAGATACACGTTGTAGGGCTTCATTTGCCTTGCGCCATCAAGTTGATAGTTGACGGTGATGCCGTGCCACGACGTCGAGGTCGGCGGTTCTTTGTGGTTGATGGTCGCTGTCTTGCCGTTGAGAGTGATGGTCTTAAACAGCAATTGATCATCAGAGGTCCGTTGGACAACGATGGTCAGATGGTTCCATGCACCGCTGACAGGATTACAGGGAACGCCAGTCGCCATCCACTTTTTGCCAGTGTCGTTGTAGATGTCCCACTGGTGCCCGCCAGCGATTCGGCATTCGTGGCCCCAGATGAACTTTTTGCCATTGACGAACTGATTGATATCGAATTCCATCGCCTGCGAAACACTGGCGTCTGAAACCCAGAAATACACGTCGTAGGTAAAGGTGTGGAACTTGGGGGCTAAAGTGTGGCTAGTATCCGGCAATCCCTGCGAGGAGAAATTACCGATCAGGTGGTTGTTCCAGAGCACGTCGCCCCACTGCATGCTGCCGCTGCCGTAGTATGACTTGGTCGAAATGCTATCCATTGATGGGGAGCTCACCTTAGGAGTCCATGACCACTTCAGTTGAGAGCCGGTTGACGTGCAGCTGGAACAAATACCCCAGCTGGGTGGAAGCAAAGCATATCCCGACCAGCCTTTTTGCGATTGCAAATTCGTGACGGTCATGGCTGAACTTGAGGTAGGAGGGGTCGGATTACTGGTGCTGCTTACGGTGATTTTCACCATCGCCTTTGACGATTGGCCGCACTTGTCCCACTCCTGAACAGCGACATTGTGAATTCCTGAGCCGAGGCTGAGACTCTTATCCAGCTTTGTTCCTGAAACCACGTAGGCGAGCACTCCGGAAGACGTGTAGATTCCCATCGAGTCGACCCCACCCTTGCAGGCGGGCGAATTTGCAGTGGCAACGAAATGCACGCTAGAGCCAGCAGAGGCGCTGCCGGCCTTGGTGACAGTGGCCGTGGCAGGAGACGACACAAAAACTCCCGCGAACGACGGCAACGAGATTAAGACAAACAGGCAGAGGGCGGTGTAAAACTTCTCAACTCTCATGCGAATCTCCAGCTTCAAAAATTTAGCTCACCTGCGATCACGTATCGGAAGTTCGGTCTTTGTCGCAGTCGAGTGTTCGATTGAGCAGAATTCTAGGAATGCATCTACTTACCTTAAATAAAAAAACAATTCACAAACGAGTCACAAGTACATAACTCAAGTACTCAGGAGAGTTGAATTAAATGGGACGATACGCGAGAAATCTGTTTGAACTCGAGGGTGCGCTGCGTCAAATGGCTGCGATTCGTGGGTGTTCTGGCTCAGCTTCGACGGCAACGCCGTCGCGATAGCTCACAGTTCTTCCTGAAATAGCAGGGACGCGCTCGCCTGGTACGATGATGCCAATCAGATTCAGCGGATCGGCGGCGGAGATTATGATCGTCTCGCCTGATGGCGGAACTTTGCGAGTGGCACGCAGGGACTCGACTGCGATGGGCAATGCAAATTGTTCGCCCAGGAATCCGTCGACGAAGCGGCCACCTCGGATTTCGCCGCGTGCTTCGAGTTGGCGGAATGCGATCTGCAGTTCGCGCCACTTGGGAAGATTGCTCTCTCGCGCGAGCAAATCACGGAAGACGACGCCGTAGCGCTTCAGAAACATCCAGCAGACGGCCGCGATTCGGCGTTCGTGTTCGATGGCGGAATCGTTGTGCAGAATTGCCCAGCGGCCGGAACTGTGGCGCGGGCGAGCGCTGCGCTGATTACCTTGTCCGGCACGGCGCTTCGGGTCGATCAAGGCACGAAGATTATCGAATCCGTCGGCCGTAACTAAACCTGCTGCGACCAGTTCCCATAATCCAGTTTCAATTTCGGCCTTCAATTTTCCGGTGGCGCGAACGAGGTCAGCGAAGAATGACGCGCCACGTTGGCGAAGGTAGTCGAGCACCTGATTCGCGACCGGGCTGAGCCCCTGCGCGTCCGGCAAAGACGAGTGCGGCGTCATCCAGTCGGCCTCTTCGCGAACGAAAAACGTGATCGGTGCCACGCTGGTGGGGATCACACGGCGCTTGCCTGATCCAGATCCGTTATTGCTTTCAAGAGTCGCAGGATGCGGCGAGAGACGGCCCCAGCCGACTGCTCCGGTGAGGCAAAGTTGATCGAGCCACGCGGGATCGTAGTCAGCCACGCGGCGCGCAAGTACTTGGCGCTCCCACGCATTGGCCGGAATTTCGAATCCCTGCAATTGCCGCAGAACTTCGAGCGTGGAGCGCTCGCCCTGCACTTGCGAGTCCGGCGTGAGGTGTTGCCAGCGCAAAAGCCAACGCATGAATTGCGCTGGCGTGACCGGCTCAACCTGTTTGCGAAGTGTGGCGACGGTCAGGCGATGAATTCTCGCGAGCAGGCGGCGCTCGCACCATTCCATATCCTGAACCTCGGAACCAGTGAATTTACCGCGGAGAATTGCGCCGCTGGCTTCCATGCGCAGCAGAGCTTTTTCAATGTCAGCGGCGGGAACTCCTAAGAGCTCGCCGAGTTGCTGCGCTGTGGTGGGGCCGAGGTGTGACATCCAGCCGGTGACCATGGCGAGGAGAGCATCGTCGCGAGTGGGAGTGGGCTGCGGAATGTCGGGAGGAGTGGTTGCGAAGTTTGTGTGGGGGAAGACAGCGAACAAAGCTTTGCTGCGTTCGGTTGCAATCCAATAATGTTTACCGTTCGCACGGGCTTCGAGAACACGGCCAGAGCGCTGAAGAGTTTCGAAAAAGAATTGCCAGTGGGGATCGGCAAAGCTCGTTGTCGAACTTCGTTCGACCAGACGCGCCGGGCCCGTCTCCACATGGTCATTGCTCGGGCCGGGTTGGAGATCCGCCGCGACATGGTCTGTGCTCACAGGAAAAACAATCAGCGTGTGCAGCACATCATGCAATTCGTCGGCGTCACGCACATCGGGCCAGGCTTCCTGGCGCACTTGTTCAATGGCAGCGGGATCCAGCTTTCCGACTTCCTCGAGAACTGATTCCGGTAAAATTCGCCGCATCTCGACCGCACGGGCGCGGCGCTCTTCAAGTGGCGCATCGTCGAGGTAAGCGTACGGGTTCGCGTTCAGAATCTCGTGCGAGAACTGCGATGGCACAGGCGTATCGACCGCAATGCAACGAATCCTGCCGTCTTCCATGCGGCGCAGAATTTCTGTTACGCCCTCGACATCCATGGCTTCGGTGAGTACGTCTTTCATGACTTCCTTCACCAAAGGATGATCTGGGATTTGAATATCGCCTTCGATGTTTTCCTGGCAGGCGGCAACGTCGGGGAAGACGGAAGCGAGCAAGTCGTCGGAGCGAATACGCTGAATCTGTGGCGGAACTTTCTTTCCGCCCTGAAAACGGAGAAGCGCAAGCGAACGGTTCGCGTCCCAGCGCCAGCGAGTGCCGAAAATCGGGGAAGCCAGCGCGGCTTGTTCGAGAAGCGGCTGCACGGTTTCGGAGCTCAGGAAATGAAAAACATCGGCCAGCGGGAAACTATGTTGTTCGGCGAGCGCGATGTTTACGCCGTTATCGGTGGCGGCAGCCTGGAGCTCGAAATTGAAGCCGCGGCAGAAGCGCTTGCGCAGCGCCAGTCCCCAGGCTTTGTTGACGCGCGCGCCGAAAGGAGCATGAATGACGAGCTGCATGCCTCCGCCTTCATCGAAAAAGCGCTCGGCGATAATGGTGCTCTGCGTGGGAACGGCGCCAAGAACGGAGCGCCCTTCGACGACGTACTGTATCGATTGGCTGGCGCCAGATTCATCGAGGCCACATTCCTCAGAAAGCCATGATATGGTCTCGGCAACCTGAGGATTTTTCGGCGACAGCGCGACTGGCGATATCCCCGAAGTTCTCTCATTGATCTCGCGGCGGAGTTCGGCAACGTGAAAAGAGAGCTCTTGGGTTCGCGCTGGTGCTTCGCCGAGCCAGAAGGGAACCGTGGGTGGAGCGCCATGCGCGTCTTCTACCAACACGCGGCCGGATTTGCCTTCCACGCGGCGAATACGCCATGAGCTATTACCGAGCAGAACAATGTCGCCAGCGTTGCTTTCGACGGCAAAGTCTTCGTCCAGCGTGCCGATCGCGATGCCTTCTGGTTCGGCGACGACGCTGAATAGCGCAGTCTCGGGAATTGCGCCGCCGCTGGTGATTGCAGCAAGGCGAGCGCCACGACGGGCGCGGAGTTTGCGATTCACGCGGTCGTGGTGGAGATAAGCGCCATATCGGCCGCGGCGGGCGGCGATGCCTTCAGAAAGCATCTCCACAATCGAGTCGAAGAGCTCGCGGGAAAGATTGTGATAAGGATAGGCGCGCTTGATGAGCGAGAAGAGTTCGTCGGAGTCCCAGCCGGAGTCGGGTTCGGAGTCATGAACCACCTGACCGGCCTCAAAAACAGAACCTGTCTGCGATGGCGATTGCACGACAGTTGTCGCACAGGTGGCAACGATCTGTTGGGCGAGAACATCCAGCGGCGAGTCAGGAATGATGAGCCGGTCGAGGTCGCCTTGCCGAATGGCTCGAACTAAAGCCGCACATTCAAGGAGGTCGTCCCTAGTCGTAACAAAAAACCGGCCTTTGGGAATGGCCCCGCGCCAGTGACCCGACCGGCCGACGCGCTGTAGACCTACGGCAATCGAACGAGGAGAACTGATTTGAATGACAAGATCGACCGTGCCAATGTCGATACCGAGTTCGAGCGAGGCGGTTGCGACCAGAACTTTGATCTCGCCTTCTTTTAGCTTGCGCTCGGCGGCGAGGCGCAGCTTGCGCGAAAGGCTGCCGTGGTGCGCGGCGACGTTTTCTTCTCCGAGGCGCTCGGCGAGGTGATGCGCAACGCGCTCGACCAGCCGGCGAGTGTTGACGAACACCAGAGTCGATCGGTGCTGGTTCGAAAGCTCGACGATGCGGTCGTAAATCTCGTCCCACATTTCGTTACTCGCGACCGGACCAAGCAGAGTTGCGGGAACTTCGACCGCGAGATCAAGCTTGCGCTTGTGGCCGACATTGACGACAACTGGATCGGGGCGGCCATTGCCGGCGAGAAAATGCGCGACTTCTTCAATCGGCTTTTGAGTTGCGGAAAGACCAATGCGAACTGGAGGATGACTGGTGAGAGCCTCGAGTCGCTCTAGCGAAAGCGTGAGATGCGCGCCACGCTTGTCATCGGCGATGGCGTGGATTTCATCGACGATCACGGTTTGAACGTCGCGGAGAATCTTGCGGCTGCTTTCGGCGGTGAGCAGAATGTAAAGCGACTCGGGAGTCGTGACCAGAATGTGCGGCGGACACTTGAGCATGGCGCGGCGCTCGTGCATGAGCGTGTCGCCGGTGCGGACAGCGGTGCGGATCTGGGGCATGAGCAGGCCGCGCTCACCCGCCATTTGCAGAATTTCGCCGAGCGGACCTTCAAGGTTCTTCTGAATGTCGTTGCCGAGGGCCTTCAGTGGCGACACATAAAGGACTTCGGTGCGGTCGCGCAGGTCTCCGGCTAAGGCTTTCCGAACTAGACGATCGATACAAGCGAGAAAAGCGGCAAGCGTTTTGCCGGAACCGGTGGGCGCTGAAATCAGAGTCGTGCAGCCGGCGAGAATATGCGGCCAGCCCTGCTCCTGGGGCTCGGTAGGCGTGCCGAATTTCTTGATGAACCATTCGGCGACTAAAGGATGGGCCCAGGAGAGAACGGACATCTATGTATTCTAATTCCTGCGCTCGATTATTCGCAATTTATTCGCCTTGTAGGAAAGCGCTTAGTCCTTTTAAATAACTCAGTAATGTCTTACCTTAAACCTAATGGCTTACCTATGTTACAATGTTTACGTATGGACACACTTTTTACCACTGTCAGTTCTAAAGGACAAATCGTGATCCCCGCAGGATTGCGGGAGGAGCTCGGAATCACGGCGGGAACCCGCGTTGCGATTCAGCGCGACGAGGATCGCATTGTATTGCAGCCGATTACTGAAGAGTTTATCCGAAGCTTCCGAGGGTGCCTGAAAGGGGCAGATTCGCTAGTGGAAGCTCGTGAGCGTCAACATCGGCTGGAAAAGTGACCAAGCCCCACGTTCTGGATGCCAACGCCGTACTAGCTTTTACTGGTGATACCAACGGCGCCGAACGCGTCCAGCAACTGCTCACAGCGGCTCTCCGCGACAACAAGCGACTTTTGATCTCGGTCGTCAATTGGGGTGAGGTTTTTTATGTGTGTTGGGAGCGGCGGGGTGAAGAGGCAGCCCGAAGGACGATGGCATCATTTTCCCGCTTGCCCGTCGAGATTGTACCCGCCGACACCGAGCTAATTTCGAAGGCCGCAGAAATCAAGTCGGTTCACAAAATTCCTTACGCTGATTCCATTGCCGCAGCCTTGGCCGAACTTCGGGGGGCAACCTTGGTCACTTCCGATCGAGACTTCGAAAAACTGGGACGTCGAATTCAGGTCCTGTGGCTTGCCCGTTCGTAAATCGACAACACCATTGGCTCAGTCCTTTTTGCCTTCCCACCTGGCTTCTGCGAAACTGGCTTCACTCCTTCTACGACCATGGGACGCATCCACGTTCTTCCCGAGCATGTTGCAAATAAAATTGCCGCCGGCGAGGTGGTGGAGCGGCCTGCATCGGTTGTCAAGGAACTGCTGGAGAATTCCCTTGATGCGGGTTCGACCCGGATAAAGCTCCAGGTCGAAGCCGGCGGGAAGAAGTTCATTCAAATCACTGACGACGGTTGTGGCATGGTGCGCGATGACGCGCTGCTCGCCTTCGAGCGGCATGCTACCTCCAAAATTAAAGACGCCGAAGATCTGCTAAATATTTCTACGCTCGGTTTTCGCGGAGAGGCGTTGCCGTCGATTGCTTCCATTTCGCGGCTAAAGCTGGAGACGCGGGCGGCGGACCAGGACTCGGGTACGATTGTCGAAATTACCGGAGGAAAAATTTTTCGGGTCGAAGAAGCCGGATTGCCGGCGGGAACTTCGATTACCATTCGCGATCTCTTTTTTAATACGCCTGCACGCAAGAAATTTTTGAAGGCGGAATCAACCGAGCTTTCTCACATTGCCTCGCTGGTCACGCATTACGCCCTGGCGCATCCCGACAAGCACTTCGAATTGCACTCAGCGGCGAATGCCATGCTGGTTGCGCCGCCGGTGGGAAGTTACAGCGATCGCGTGTATCAGGTTTTCGGAAAGGAGACGCTCGATCAACTCATTTCAATTGCCGCGGAGTTGCCGCTGGCACATGTGGGGTTGCCGCCGCCGCCACCCTGGCGTCGCACTGAAGAAGATGAACAGACTGCGCGTAATCCCGGGCACTTGCGGGTCCACGGGTTTGTCTCGAAGCCGGAGATTCAGAAGCTCAATCGCAATTCAATTTACACGTTCGTGAACGGACGCCTGATTCGCGACCGGCTGATTCAGCATGCATTGACTGAGGCGTACCGCAACATTCTTCCGCCAACCGTCTTTCCGGTGGTGCTGCTGTTTCTGGAGATGCCGAATGAGGAAGTTGATGTGAATGTGCATCCCTCGAAGACGGAACTTCGTTTCCGCCAGCAGACCGTCGTTCACGACATCTTGCGCGACTCGGTACGCGCGGCACTCATGAAGGCACGTCCTGTGCCACAGTTTGTGACAGAAATTCGCGCGCACCCGACGGCGAGTCCTTCGCTCACGCCTGGAGCCACAGCTGACGCGGTTGCGAGTGGGCGAGTGCTTTATGGACAAACTGCACCCGCCGAATTCGCGCTGCAAGTGCCGCCGCAACCGGCAATCAACGAGCGGTTGCACTTTGCCGAGGCAATCTCCGTTGAGGGGAATGCGGCGATTCCGGTGGCACGGTTTCCACGCCAGACGTTTGGCGGAATCGTGCCGGAGGTTGGAGCGGACGGTTGCGCGCCGCCGATTGCGGGAGAGCTTTCATCAGTGCTTGAGGAATTGCCGAGCCTTTCATCACTCAAGCCTCTCGGCCAGCTGCGCGAGTCTTTCATCTTGGCGGTCAGCCAGGAGGGCCTCTGGATTATTGATCAGCACGTTGCACATGAGCGGGTGCTGTTTGAAAGAGTGCTCAGCCAGAGGGCCCAGCAGCAGGTAGAGAGCCAGCGTCTGCTGATGCCCATCGTGATTGAACTGACACCGGCCCAACAGCCGGTGTTTGCAGAAATTTCGGACGAGCTTGCAAAGAATGGCTTCGAAGCTGAGCCCTTTGGCACGAGGAGTATTGCCATCAAGGTCGCTCCGGCGGGAGTGGATACGAGTCATGTCGAAAAGATGCTGCACGAGTTGCTCGATCAGTTCGCGCGCGAAGATCAGGCGTTGAACCTAGAGCAAATTCGCGGACGGATTGCAGCCTCGATCGCCTGTCACGCGGCAATAAAGGTCAACATGCCGCTCGAGCAAAACAAAATGGAGTGGCTGATTGCGGAGCTCGCGAAGACCGACTGTCCCATGTCCTGCCCACACGGGCGTCCTGTGGTTCTGCGATACTCGATGAAGGACATACAAAGGGCATTCAAAAGAATCTAGCTCTCAGCCATCAATCCTCAGCCGTCAGTAAAATCTCTGACTCATATTGGGCTGGATGGTCTTTCGAAATTTGTGCCTTGGTTTTCCTGATAGCTGATGGCTGAGGGCTAAAATCTGACGGCTATGACTGATTCAGAACTCATCCAACTTCGGCGCGAGAAATGGCGTATCGCCGGCAATCCCGTGCGTACGCTCGAGGACGGGCGCGGGTTTATCGAATCAGTGGGATTTTGTCCGATGCTTCCCTTGGGCGCTCCGCTGTCACTCCCCACATTCGTGGGCGCATGGTCGGGCTCGGATGAGAAGCTGCCCACGCAAAAGCAGGCATTCACCGATCAGCGAGCGAAAGACGCGACGGAGTTGATGGTGCGCCTGTTGCGCGATAAGTCTGCCTACGAAGCCACTCTCTTAGACGAGAGCAACGCTTTCCTGCTCTCGGCTTCGCTGTTTCCTTATTTCTATGCGCTGGTTGGCGAACGGAACCCACGCCAGGCGCCAAAGGCGGGACCAAGGTCTCCGTATTCGCAGCTGGCATGCGATGTGTATGTGATTATTCATCGCAAGGGTCCGATTTCGAAGTTGAAGCTGCTCGAAGACGTGGGGAAGGGGATTTCGGTGCCCGCTCTTGACCGGGCGTTGGCCGATTTGTGGTCGAAGCTGCGGATTACTCGCGTCGATTATCATGAGCGCGATGGCGCCTCGTGGGACGTGCTGCAACGCTGGGCGCCGGAGGCCGTGTCAGAAGGCGTGAATTGCTCGGTCAATGCGGCGATCTCGGCGTTGCTCTCGAAGTATCTCGACTGCGTCGTTGCCGCCGATCAGCAGGAACTTGAGTCGTTCTTCGGAAATTTCGTGGCGCGCTCACGAGTACGGGAAGCGGTGAATGCGCTGCTCGCGGCTCGGGAACTGAGTTTTGTGCCCGTAGGAAATCGGTCGCTGATTCAGGTGACGCAAGCGCAGCCGGTGAGAAGGTTGGGGACGAGATAGATTTGTTTTTAATACGGAGCTTGTGTGGCGAACGACAACGACCAGCACGATAAAGCACTCGGCTTGAATCAGCCGATTTGCCGGCGCGATTTCTTGAATTCAACCTTGCTGGCGGCGGGTGGCGCACTGCTCTCTCCATTTACGCCGCAGCAACTCCTGGCAAGTGCTAACGAAGGCGATTGGACTGGCTACGGCGGCGTTGGAGATTACGCGAGTTCGAACGGCAACACGCTCGAGGTGATGACCGCCGGACACCAGATCCGCAGCGGGACCTTCGATAATTCAATTCCTCAAGACACCATCGACACCGGCGAGGTATTCGATTGCGTTGTTATTGGCGGCGGGGTCAGCGGGCTCTCCGCCGCGTTGTTCATTCAGAAATACGGCGGCCCGACGCTTACATGTCTGGTCTTAGATAATCATCCGATTTTTGGCGGCGAATCGAAACGCAACGAATTCCTTGTCGATGGCCGGCGGATCATGGGGCCGCAAGGCGCCGACCATTTCCAGGTTCCGCTTCCGCATAGCTTTATGGGGAGGTTCTTTGAGCAGATTGGGCTCGACTGGCGTGGGTTCGAATACCAAAAATGGGGCGGGCCTTCTCCTGAGGTTCCTCTCGGCAACAGTTTTGAAGATGCAAAAGGCCCGGATGCGCTTTATTTCGGTACGAAATTTGGGCAGAAGCCTGGGAAGTGGCTGATTGATCCATGGAAGAAAAATCTGCAGGGCGCGCCCATTTCTGAGAAGACACGCGCGGAGCTGCTCAGGTACAACAATCAGCCGAAAAGTGGCTTACCCTTTCAGTATCCCGGCGATGAAAAATCGCGCCAGCTCGATAGCGTTACCATCGAGCAATATTTGATCGACAAATATCGCCTTAGCAAAGAAACCGTTCAAACGTTCATGGCTGAAGAGGGCGGCGGGTTCGGCGCGGGTCCGGATGTGGTTTCTGCATTTTGCATTTACGCCTTCGATGTGATTGGTTCGGAGCGCGGGACGGTGCTTTCCTTCCCCGGAGGTAACGATGGAATTGCGCGGCACATGATGAAGACGCTTGTGCCGGACGCGATTGCCGGTCCCAAAACACTCGAGGCGGTCTGCCGCAACAACGTCAACTTTGCAGCGCTTGACCGCCCCGGCCAGCAGGCCAGAATTCGCTTGAGCAGCACGACGGTTTGGGTGAAGCATGAGGGCGATCCCGCAAAATCGAATTTTGTGACGGTCGCATACACGCGTGATGGCAAAGTTTATCGACTGAAGGCGCGTTCGGTGGTGATGGCGGGCGGGTGCTGGACGTCAAAGCACATTGTTCGTGATCTGCCATCCGAGCACCGCGCGGCTTACGATCAGTTTTACCGTTCACCGTGCATGATGGCGAATGTCGCGCTGCGCAATTGGCGCTTCCTCTACAAGATGGGCGTTTCAGGATGCCAATGGTTTGAAGGTATCGGCAGCTTCACCGCGGTTCGCAAACTCCCGATATTTTCGACCGATCAGAAGACGATCGGGCCGGACTCTCCGGTTGTGCTCACTTTGAAGGTGCTGTTTCCGCACTACGGCTTGCCGCTTCAGGAACAAGGCAACCTCGGACGCGCGCAACTGTTAACCACCTCATTTCGCGAATACGAGCGGCAGATTCGCGCGCAACTGACGGATATGTTTTCCGCTTCTGGTTTTAACGCCGAGCGCGACATCGCCGGCATTGTTCTGAACCGCTGGGGACACGCATACGTCAGCCCGCAACCAGGATTCTTTTTCGGTAAAGACGGCAAGCCCGCTCCGCGGGACATTTTGCGGGCCGCGCCATTCGGCAGAATCGCATTTGCAAATACGGATTTGTCCGGTGCGCCCGACCATCGCACCGCGATCGGCGAAGCGCATCGGGCAGTCAATCAATTGCTGGATCGAGTCCTCACGGGGTAAAACAATCAAAAACCTCACCCCAACAGACACTCTTCGGTTTCGCTCGGCTTTGAACTTAAAAGGCAAGACACAGAGGAAGAAGCCACTCTAATATTTGTTACAAGTCATAACGTACAGGAGGAAATGTGATTAATCGTCGGCGGTGGTTGCAGGTTTTAGGGCTTGTGGCGGGTGCTTCTGCTAACTCAAAGGCTCTTTTCGCCGTTCCGGGTACAGAAAATGAAGGAACAACACATCCCAACACAAAGCCTCCGCTGCCTCTTGCCGATTACGAACCGCGAAGTATGCTGCACGCTCAGGAAACGAATGTGCCACGCGCGGCCTTTCCCCTTGTTGATGTACATACGCACATCACCGTCTCGGCAACGCAGAAAAACGGAGTATCGCTCTCGGCGAAACGTACCTACCTGGGCCAGCCTGACGAGCTTCTCGCAGTGATGGACCGCAAGAACATTCGCGCGATGGTGAATCTGACCGGAGGCTACGACGATGGCCTGATTGAAGTCATCTCCAAATACGACAAGGCGCATCCAGGACGCTTTTACACTATGACCGAGCCGTGCTATGAAAAATTCCTGGATCCAAATTATCCGAAGATACAGGCCGACGAAATAGAGCGCGCTCACCGCGCCGGCGCCAAAGGTTTGAAGATTCTGAAGACGCTCGGTCTTTATTTGCGGGAGAACATCACATCAGGAAAGCTGGTGAAGATTGACGATCCCAGGTTCGATCCCATGTGGGACGCCTGCGGGCAGCTGAACATGCCGGTCGCGATACATATTTCTGATCCGGTGGCGTTCTTCACGCCTACCGACCGTTTCAACGAACGTTACGAAGAATTGAACAACCATCCCGACTGGTCTTTCTACGACCACGATTTTCCAAGTAATGCAGAATTGATTGAGGCACGAAACCACGTACTCGCACGCCATCCGCGAACGCAGTTCATCGTTCTGCACGTTGGGAATTTCTCGGAGAACCTCGACAATGTTTCGGAAAACCTGGATCGGTTCCCCAATATGACCGTTGATATCGCGGCCCGCATCGGCGAACTGGGGCGACAGCCGCGAAGATCACGCAAATTCTTCGACCGTTATCAAGACCGGATTCTGTTCGGAACCGACGCCACTCCGCACGGCGACGAGTTTCCGCAGCAGGTTTTCAACGACAAGCTCTATGAAATTTATTATCGCTTTCTCGAGACTGAGGACGAGTATTTCGATTACGCTCCCGCCCCGAAGCCACCGCAAGGCCGTTGGCGAATTTACGGTTTGGGACTGCCGCAATCGATTCTCGAAAAGGTATACAACCAGAACGCTGCCCGCATGTTGCACATCACCGTATGAACGGTCGTCATTCTCAGTTGGTAATTCTGGCGTTGTTGCTCGCAGCGTGCTGCCCCATGTTGCGGGGGCAGGCAAAGATCAGGAGCGTGTGGGCTAAAGCGGACGTCTCGTTCAATACGAATCCACACTCAGCATTCTGGCGTGGTGCGCAGCCGGTGTATATGGAATTGGACACGCACGGGAATCCTGTGCCGAAATATCGAACTGAGGTGCGCACGCGTTGGACGAAGCAGAACCTCTATTTCCTATTTATATGTCCGTATGAGCAGCTCAACCTGAAGCCGAATCCTTCGACGTCGAGCGAAACTAACCAACTCTGGAACTGGGATGTAGCGGAGGCTTTCATCGGCTCGGATTTCAAAGACATTCGCCGCTACAAGGAGTTTGAGATTTCGCCGCAGGGAGAATGGATCGATCTCGATATCGATCTCAATAAGCCTCATCACGAGGATGGTTGGACCTGGAACTCAGGCTTCAACGTCTCAGCCAGGATCGACCGAGATGCTCACGTCTGGTACGGCGCGATGGAGATTCCGTACTCCGCCATCGATACACGTCCCGCCGCTGTTGGCAACACTCTGCGCGTGAACCTTTTCCGTAGCCAGGGGCCCGGCCCGAAGCGCCACGAGATCACTTGGCAGGCGCCAATGGCCGATACGTTCCACACGCCCGAGCACTTTGGACTGCTGGAGCTGGTTGAGAAGTAGCGCCTAATAGCCGAAGGCCTAGGTCCGAAGCCCTCAGCCACGCTTGACGATGAACACGGTCTTGTCGTCGATCAGATCGATGTCACCGGTTTGGCGGTGATGTTCATCGGCTTCTACCGCGTAGTCGAGCAGCACGCTGCAAATTTCCTTGGCGGACTTCCAGAAGTTATCGCACATTACGGCTTCGAGTTGCTTGCGAGTTTCATCGTCGCTGCCGTCGTAAACCCCGTCGGTGTACAGAAAGAGGATGTCTCCCGGGCTCATGAGCGTGAGTTCACCGATATCGGAAAAATTCGCGGGCCGCCCACGCGACTGCAAAGAGAAATATCGGTTGCGGTCGGGATGGTCTTCCGGAATCTCCAGGCCCAGCTCAGTGAACTGCACCATGCGGCTGCGATCGATCTCGACAAACTTGCGGAACTCGGCAGAAAAGACCAGCGGCGGCGGATGGCCGAAATTTACAAATCGAAAATGGCCGTTCGGGCGAACCTCGCCGTATAGCATGGTGGCAATCTCGCGAGCGTCTGCCTCGCTTCTGCCCAGCGCATTCCGGGCCGTGACCGACTGTGCAAGGCGCAGGTTGAGGCGCTGAAACAATTCCGGCGTGGTCTTCCCATAACGATCGAGGTCGGCGAGCATCAAGGCGTGAAATGTATCGTGAACGGTCGATGCGATCTTTGCGGAAATGATCCCGTGCCCCTGCGCATCCACCAGGAGCACTCCGGCGGTGCTGTAGAGCTCGCGCAGATCTTCGGCCACGCGCGTCTGTTCGGAGCTGCGCGCGTCGCGGTATTCGGTTTCCATGCCGGGACGGTAATTTGGGCTGGATTTCAGCCACGCAACATGATCGTCGACAGAATTGCGCGGCGTCGCCCCGGGCGAGAGCGGCTCAAGAAATTCGCTGGAGAGTTTGATTGCCCGCTGGATTCGCGCGTCAATGTCATAACGCTGCTGGAAATTTATATATTCGAAGAGGTCGCCGCCCACGGTTCCGGCAGGAATGGAATTCCCATACATCTGAATCCCGGGTAGATGCGGGATCGCGCCTTCGACCGGCATCAGCCGTTCGCGAAAATACTCATCGATGCTCGGGTCAGCAGGGACTCTTCCCATCCATTAAATCTATCGTGAAAGCAGGAATTTGTGCTCTGGATTAGCCGCCGCAATTGAGCCAAAATCAGGCTCGATGGAGGAGGGGGTGCAACAATATTTCAGGCGATCGAAAGTGGATGGCAATCATCCCGCCTTCATTTGCGGCGGATTTGGCCTGGGTTCGCGCGGAGCGGCCGCATTCTGATCGCCATCTAATGCTCGACCGGGTAGAATTTCCTGCAATGCCCAGGCGATTCGGTCGACCGAAGCGCGAACCTCGTTCAGGTTTCCGTGAACATAAGCCGAATCAATGATGCTTTGAAGCGCGTTGCGGACGTGATGATTCATTAGCTCAATCGTCCTCAACTTCTCATTCGTCCGCTCCTGATCGCGACGATGCGAGATCTCGATTACAAATACCAGCGCGGCGGTGAACACTGCCAGCAGGATCTCATCGATGAAAGTCATCTCCGCGTGGAGGCCGCGAGCCGCCATCCAAAGGCCAATCAAATAATTGACCAGGGCCACGGCTAACCCTGCAAATGCGGAGATCAAATACCTACGAAGGGCTGAGGATGAAGTGAGCTTGGCTGTTATCACAACAATACCGGGGAACTTTGATTAGATTGTAGCCGAATCACACGGATTCGAAGCAGAGCGGATCAGAAAGGGCTGGCCCAGCATTGGCTCGTATCTGAAGCGATTTGAGCCTGACTTGAGTCGGATCTGGATTCGCGCTCGAATGAATTCTGCATCATAATTTCACGATGATCGTCGTAATCTCCGATTTGCATTTTGAAGAGGAAGCTTCCGACGTAATACCCGGACGGAGCCGCTATCGCGACGTCATTTTTCGCCGCAACTTGGACGCGCGCGCTTACCGGAATTTCATCGCGCAAATGGCCGAACAGATAGAACAGCGCCGGTTGCGTGACTTCCAACTGGTGATCGCAGGCGACCTGTTCGATCTCAACCGTACAACTCTGTGGTTCGAGGACGAACTGCGCCCGTACGTGGCGCTTCCGAAAATTTGCGGCCGCTTAGAGCAGAAGATTCTGCGAATCCTTGAAGCAACCGCGAAAGAGCGCCCCGTCAAAGAGGCGCTTGAAGTCTTTCAGTTGCTCTCCGAGGGGCGCTACAGAACGCCCGCCACATCGGGAAACCGTGAGCGCGATTTTCCCGCCGACAACATCGAAATCCACTACATGCCCGGAAATCACGATCGCATTAGCAACGCGACGCCGGCAATTCGTAGACGAATACGTCAATTACTCGGTTTAAAGAGTGACGGTCATTTCCCACATTACTTCCTGGCGGATGACCCGGCAGTTCTGATTCGCCACGGTCATGAATATGACGAGAATAATTTCGCCATGGACTTTGAAAAGGAGAAAACGATTCCGCTGGATGTTCCGGAGGAGGCGTATTCCGAAGCGAATTTCGGCGACTACATCACGATCGACGTAGCGGTACGGCTTCCTTATCTTTTCCGGCGTAAGTATGGTGACGCCGAGATTCTCAAGGACCCGATCATGGTGCAGCTGTATCAGCGGCTGTTGCAGTTCGATGATGTGCGGCCGCAGTCGGCGCTGTTTGACTATCTGCTCGACGATTCGTCGGGTAATTACTCTTCCGAAGAAGCCTGGGAGCGGCTGGTGCCTGTGGTTGTGGACATCCTGGATGAAATTCACGACCAGGGATTTTTTCGCTATTGGTTGCGGCGCCGGGCCAAGCCGTGGGCGCCCGCGGAACTGGAGTTGGCGCGGGGGCTGCTCAAACTTGGTGGATGGCGCAACCGGGCATCGCGCGAGGCGGCCCGTAAAATTTCCCGCTTCATGATGGGCGGAGTTACGGCGCAACCGGATGTTTTAGCTGCGCGCGAAAAATTAGTGCAAAAGAAAAACGTCCGACTGGTCGTGGCCGGGCACACGCACAATCCCGAAGTGTGCCTGATCGACTCAGATCAAAAAACCGACCGCTTCTACATCAATACAGGAACGTGGAGAAATCGCATACCGTCAACTCCTGACCAGCGCACCTTCGGAAGAATGAAGGCGCTGACCTACGTAATGCTTTTCTCGTCGAAGGAAGATAGCCGCATCAACCGAGAGACGTCGGGCACATTCGATTACTGGACTGGGTACACGCAGCACTTCGAGGACGACACAGAGTGAAGTTAAGAGGCATTTGTTACCTAAGCTTCGCTTCGGAAGGTCTATAACCCAGGGCGGTGCCCGTGTCATCGCCCCTGGATTTCCAAAGCCTTCGTAGATTGAAACGTTGCGAATGCTCTAGGGATTGCTCACATAGATTACCGACTTTACCCATGTTGCCTTGACGACATCGTACGTTTGTACGGCCACACGGTGAACGCCCGGGCCAGTCAGCGAAAGCTTTGTGCCTGCGGGCAACTTACTCGTATTCGGAAAGTCCGCCGTTTTCATGCCATCCACATAGATTTGCATGTGGTTTGTGGTATCAGGTCCCTGTGCCACTGCCGAAATAGGAAAGCTCAATGGAACGTGGCTGCCATCGTGCGGAGATGTAATATGCGTAATCTCGACATCGGGTCCACCAAAGGTGTTCGGGAACGCCAGTTCGTACTGATCGTAAGGATCGGTTTTGTAAGCAGGAATTCCCGCCGGAAAATTGGTTGGGGTATTTGCGACTGAAGGAGAGTAAGTGAAGACAGTTACAGTTTTCTTCGAAGGACTCACAGTCAGTATGCGTAAATAACCGTATCCAAAATAACCATTGTTGCCCTGCCCTTGGAAATCAGAAAGTATTTGTATCGGGCGATAAGGATTGGAGCAAAGTGTGGTCCACGATTGCACTTTACAATCCACGTGGCCAACGCCATTGTAATTAGGCACGCTTGGATAATTACCTGGGCTTGGATTGCGCACGTGTCCACTCAGAACCATAAAGATGTTAGGATGCGTACCAAGCAGGGCGTACCAAAGCCCGATTCCATCTGTGCCTCCGCCCAATGGATTGTAAGAAGACAAGGAATCGGGACGACAACCATAAAGACTGCTAGGGAACCCGGAGCACAGTGGATATGCTGTTCCCGCCGCCATGGTTGACCCGAAGGTTGGTCCGGAGCCGTCGTTTGCCAAATAGGCGTGAGTTACAACGATTACCGGGCCAGCGAAATTCGAAATAAGTGTATTCGCTGCAGTTACAACCCAACTCTCGGGAAAAAGCTCAAGAGAGAGGACCATGTAATTGGTAGATCCAATTGTTATGATGTTGTAAAAATTCGGTGTACGGTTGCCTGCCGCGTCCGACACATAAGCCGTTGGGCCCGGCGACAGATGGCCAAAGTAGTGGAAGTAGTTTGTTGCGCTGCGAGGCTGAGGCCTATCTGCCTCACAATCGTAGTCGTGATTTCCAATTGTCGGCTGATAGTAGATGCCGTGAGTATTCAGAATGCTTACGGCTGCCTGGGCGTCCTGCCATTGCTTTTGCCAGCCCGACTCCGGAGCGTTTACGCACGTGCCATTAATTACCCCATTTGCATCGATTGGGTAACCGCCACCATCGACGATGTCCCCCATGCCTATGACTGCTGTTATGTTCAGGCTGGCTGCATGACTTACGACCCAATTTGCCTGATCTTTAAATATGTAGGCATTCTGCCCACCGTAGTACTGAGTATCCGGAAAGATGACGATCGAAAAATCCGGATCGGTACTTTCAATGAGCGCGGACGACGCCTGAGCAGGATACCTGTGGATACATACGACACTAATGAGCAGAACTGCGAACGCGAAATACTTCATTAGTCCTCTCCAATTTTGCACGCAGGTGCACACTGCATGCGATGCGCTACAACTTAAAGTTCACACAAATGGAAAGGAGCCCCAGCTCAAGTTACAAGTCTTACGATCTACCTACAATGGGACAAACGCCTTAGGACTATGTGCAAATGAGGTACACGGAAGTAAAGGCCGTTGTATGTGGAGTTTATAAGCGATTACGTGAGTAATGGCGTTTTTTCTAAGTTCAATACGTTGTTAATCGCCGATTAAAGAAGTATTGATGCGGTGTTAGAGATAAGATTTGGTGCGAACATCGCTGGAGTTGAGTCCGGTGTGTAGATCGTCTTAGTTGCTCGCTTCAGCGACCCGCCTATTGATCAAAAGTCCGCTCACGATCAGCGAGACGAAAAGTGCGCTCAGCAATAGGAACCAGCCCCAGTACTGCGTGGGATGCCGCATTACACGAATGACATGTCGCCCATAAAGGTGTGCGATGATCGCGACACAGCTGTACCGAAAACCGCGAGCGAGTGCGACAGCGCTCAAAAACGTCGGAGTGCGGTGCTTGCTCGAAGCTCCGGCAGCGGCGAAAAACAAACTGGTCGGCAGAGGGAAGGGAATAGCGCACGAAGCGACAACAATGCCCATTCCCCAGCGGTCGAAGAGTTTCAGCAGTTTGGCGAATCGTTCTCCTCCGAACTTGCTCTCGAGATAGGCTTGGCCGGCGTGGCGCGCGAGGCTGAAGGTAAGATACGCGCCGATTACCGCACCGGCAGTTGCAGCGGCAGTGTATTCATACCAGGGATTGCGGCGACTCACGACAAGAATTGCGATCAGAATGTCGGGACCGCCAAAGGTCGGCAGGGGAGTGCCGTCCAGGATTGCCAAAAAGAAAAGCCCCAGCGCGCCCAAGTGCCGGAAGGCAGCGAGCACTCGATTGTGCTTGACACGTCTGGCTTGAAGGAGAGAAAGCAGCATTGTTTATGCGAATGAGCGGCCGCAAGAGAGCATACACTGCGCGTCGTTGAATGCGCCGCAAGTGGCCATGTGAGTTGTAAGGCTAAATAAGGGCTGGAGCCGACGAGCGGACTTGAACCGCTGACCTGCCGATTACGAATCGGCTGCTCTACCAACTGAGCTACGTCGGCCTGATTCGATTTTAAACGTCTGCGGGAAAAGGCGTAAAGCTCACGTTCCCACTTCTCGCAAGGGTCGGGAGAAGTGGGGTGGTCGACTGATCGTCGAACCTGGGCACGACTATCGCGCGCCACCTCGCGCCTGAGCGACACCTCGCGTCGGCGTCAGTGCTGCGCAACACGCAGGAGACCGCGCTCAAGCACTACGTCGGAACGGTGGACGAGGTTGGCGTCGCGGCGTTCAAGCTGTTCGAGCAGAAGGCAGCGCTGCGAGCGGAAGAGTTGAAGAACGGAAACAAAAGTTCCTAAACAATGTCGAGCGGGTCTACGTGAGCACTGAAAAACTGCGCGTGAGTAGCAGCATGCAAATCAATAGGCTCTCCGTACAGTGCTCGGCGTCTTGTCTCGTTACTTCTCCAGAATCCTTCCACACGGGTTTCGGTCCGTAGCTGTTCGCGCAGCGTATCGTTCATCAGGATGCGCGTGTAGATCGAGCTGGCGAGAATTTCAGCCTGCAACGCGCGGAACACGAACGCCTCATTTCGTGAAACTCCTTTGGGTCTCTTTATCATCGGCTCGATGTTCTTGGTGTGCTCAAGACAACTGCGAAGCTCGTATAGCTGCTTGAGGAGTCGTTCTGACTGTAATGAACGTCCGATTATTGTCTGTCCGCGCTCGGTAAACGTACTGGTAATCGGTCGCCAAAAGCTCCGTTTTCCTCGTCGAATCTTCCGCGAACTTGTAGGACGAATTATCGCTTCGGTAGAACGAACGAACGAATGCAGTCCTTTAGATGCGTCGTCGTTCTGGATTCCTTCAATCCACGAGTTGAATCCTTTTCTAATTCGTCGGTAGTCGGGTCCTGGAACGTGATCGTAAATGTGCTCAAGGCTAACCAGCACCACTGCTGCGCGTTCCAGGTCCTCTGCGCTAATTCGTTTCGGTCGTCGATAGCGCGGGTGGTGACACGCTTTTATTCCGAACTCAACTGGTCCGAGATGCAAGTGACCACTAGCCGTATTTCCTCCGACCGCTATAGCACTTGAGTTATAGCCACAGCCAAGGAGAAGCAACGCGAAATGGAACAATCGCACGCGACGTTCGATTCTTACGCGCGTCTCGTAGCTTGCGCCCGCTTCATATCGATCAAAATGTTCTGCGGTAATCAGCAGCGAGCTATCTGTGAAGGTTCTGGTCTGTAGAGTTCCTAACCACTCTTTCCAAAAGTCGAGGTCAATATGAGCTGTGGAATTGCTGACGTGCAGATCAGGAAGAACGGTCGTTGTTGCTGGCGCTTCCAGACGTGGACCGTTGAGTGCGAGGCAGCAGAAGTCAATATTGTCGCGGAACGGCATTTATCAGGAACGCTAGGGCGTGATTCGACGATATGCGAAGGGAGGATTATTCAAAGGGTCGAAATACAAACAGTGGACGAAACCTCCTGCTGCTCTGTGCTTAAGTTGTTGGTCGTACAACTTCTCCGCTTCGTCAAAGCTGACGCCTTCCTTCGGAGACAGAGTCGTGGTCATGTTCGCGTTCTTCTTTTGCTGATCGTCCCACCAGCCGTGCTTCTCGCGAACCACGAAGAGGAGCTTGCCATTCTGTACCACTTCATCGAGATGAACTTGGTAATACTCGCCGTTCGCGAAGTCGGTGGGTTTGTCTGTTTTGTAGAGTGTCACAAACATCTGGAAACATTCTAGAACTGAGCTGCTCAGGTACGCCAGAATCAATCTAGGCACACCGGCGTCGCGCGAGATCGACCACAGAGCTGATCGACGATCGACGCGCCTGAGAGCGAAGGAACGCGATTCTCGCGCATCGTTCGTAAGTTGCTGATTCCACGTGGCGAGCAGATCGCGCAGGCACTAGAGCGAAAGGCAGCGATCAAAAAAGCCGCTGATCGTGCAAGTGCTTACGACTCCTGGCTGGTGGAGAACACACTGGAGGAAACTGGATCAATTACTTGACGCGAAACGCGTCCTGCCTATGAAAGTCTAATCGGCGGTGAAATGCGGGGGACACTTTTCAGAAGTAAAAGCTTGAGCGCTGGCTCAGCTTGCGTCCGACTTACGCCAGGAGCGCAGGTTCGCGGCATAGAGTCCGATGCAGAAGACGTTAGCTGGAATGAAACCGTATTGGGCGGTGCGCACTCCGATCACACAAATCAGGCTGCTATTGATTGCAGCGAGGACCCAGCCCTTCCAGCAACGCCGTCCTACCAGGATTGTTGAGCCAATGGTGAGGATACAGGATAAATAATCCAGCTTCAGCCACACTGCAGGATCTCCCAGGAACAATTCGAAGTATGAGGCAAGGTAGGCGATTTCTACTCAACCTACTCCGAGTGATACAAACGAAAGTCACGCAGGTTCGGGGCTCTCAGTTCGAGATACGAACAAAAGGCACAATTTAGTGCGCGTAATCAGCTCTGGTGGTATATTCGAGTCAATCTTTACACATCCAGCCGCCGCGCTCGGGCGACGGTCTCCTTGTGCGAAGTTAGTTCATCGCAGGAGGCCCACAAATGGCGAGCCAACCAGGTTCGAGTCCCATCAAGCCACCGCAGCAACCACACGCTGCTCCGTACTGCAACGATCCGGAGTGCGAACATTGCAAAGAATTGCGCGAGATGCAGGAGCTGATTCGATTGCATGAGCCGCTCGAGAAAGTCGCGACAGAAGACAATCCGTAACCCCATACTCTAGAGAGACGGGCCGGCTCCTCGGATGGTCGGCCCATCTCGATTTTAGTTCTTCCCGCCTGCCTACCCCGGACGCGATAATCCCAGAGATGTTCAGGACTCGATTCAAAAAGGAAATCCTCGCGGAATTTCTGCCCCCGCTGCGGTCCGGGAAGAAGCAAAAACTCATCATCTTGTGCGATGGCATGCCTTCCATCCCGCGCAAGCAAGCGCTCGGGGAATTTTTGGCGCGAAAGGGATTCTGGGTTCTGTACCCGCGCTATCGTGGTGCCTGGGAAAGTGGCGGCGAGTTCCTGGCGAAATCCCCACACGAGGACATTCTCGACATCCTCGATGATCTGCCCGCGGAACTTGAGGAGATTGCATTCGGAAAGCGGTTCGCGCTTTCGCCGGATCGAATCTTTGTGATTGGGGGAAGCTTCGGAGGGGCGGCGGCAATTCTTTCGTCACTCGATGAACGAGTGAAGCGTGTGGTGGCCAATTGCGCCGTGACGGATTGGTCGATTCTCAATGCATCGGAGAAGGCCGAAACCTCAAAAGAAAATTACGTGAACTACATTCATGAGGCGTTTGGAAGTGCGTACAGGCTCTCGCATGCCAACTGGAACAAGCTTCGCAGCGGGACGTTTTACAATCCGTGGCACCACAGGTGTGAAATCGATCCGTCGAAAATTTTGATGTTTCACGCGAAAGATGATCCTTACGTGCCCTACGAAGGTGCCAAACGATTTGCAAGCGCTACGGGAGTCAAGCTCAGATCATTCAACCGCGGAGGGCACATCAGCACGGACTACATCGTCAGAAAATATTGGGTGGAGATAAAGAAGTTCTTCGATTCGATAGCGTGAGAGTTGACTATCGTCCGTACACCGCTGGTTGTTTGCGTCGCCCGAGCAGCTCAGATACTAACAGGCCAACAATGATCATCGAAATCAGACGATTTCTTTCGATTGGGCTGCTGACTGCGAGGCCGCTAGGCTCGAAGAGAAAGAACGCAAAAACAAAGGCCGCGCCCATCGTACCCACAATCCCAGCCATGTCCCCGAAGCGCATCGCAATATAGGCAATTACCAGCAAGAAAAACAACGGAGCGAGCGGATGCAGGGAGTGCGCCCAAAACAGCGGCAGTACGCAAAGCGCGGCCAGAGTGCAGCAGGCTGCTGCGATCAATGAAGATAACCAACCAGCTACTCGCGAACCGAACTTCTTCGATACAGCTGCTTCAAGCTGCTCGCGCGTGTGTGATTTTGCCCGGGTCCAATCATCGACAATTTCAGCCAACCAACAAATCCACATGAATACACGGCCCGACAGGCCGATAAAGGGAAATACTTCGGCAAATGGAATATTGGACTGCGAAATTACTGACGAATCTTTCTTCGAGACGGCTTGAGTTTCGAGTGCAGATGCAGTCCGGACTCGCACAGCGGAAGCTGCGACAGAGCGGCTTTCAGATGAAACTGGCACATCGACGGACATGCGGGTTCGGAACCTTACATAAATATTGCAGCTTTTCTGATGCAGAGATCCGACCGGTAGATGCCGGACAGCTCGCAGCAGCAACTTATTAGGATATCAGGCTGCTCCCACTTTTTGATATTTTTCATATTCTTCTTCGGAATGAGCCGGCAGCAGCACCCAAAGTGTGTAGATGCCGAGGGCCGTTCCAAACGGGATATGGAAGAACAACGAGACTACGCCGACCGCCAAAGCGAGCGACCGTGCCCATGATTGGCGGTTTAGGAGCCCCCATCCGGCCAGAAATCCAAAGCATGCTTTGGCCAGCGATAATATTCCCCCGGTCGCTATTAAAGGACGTATGAAGGACGGAGCTTCTGCCGCAGGGCCATTTGGTCCGAAGACCCAGCTGCTGACGATAATAGCCACAATGCCCGCAACAGCGTCCAACGCCGAGAGCGCAAGCCACAAAATACCCAGCAAGCGCACGTGACCTGCAACCCGCCCGGGACGAGGAGCCGCAAAGAACACCGGTCCTTTTACCTCTTTGCCACAGCGGTTACAGAATCTTTGGCCGTGTTCCAGTTGAGTGCCGCATTGATCGCAGAACATGTTTGTTCGCCTCGCACTTTCGTGTACGGCTTTTGAAGCTGGTTCGTTCCGCCCTCACAAACGAAAAGGCCACCCGGCAACAGGGCAGCCTTCTCTTTCAAGGGAGAATAGTTCTAACGGAGGGTTAAACCGTCAAAACTTTCTGGCGAAATCTTATGAGTCGGAAACTGGGGTGTCAAGCAAAGTTTTCAGAAATAACTGCCTTATTTTCAACGGCTTGAACAAAGGTTGTCAGAAAAGTTGAAAATTGGCGTTTTAGGCCTGAAACCCATTCTTTGGACTTCAACCGGCTTTGATTGAAGAACTTACGCCAGTATTCGTTGCCTTTTCGGCGTTTTCAGACAGGTGCAGAGCGATGAATTCCACCTGTTCCGGTCGGTCGAAAAATCTACCTGGGAAGAGACGTTTTATGGCCACGCGGAAACCGCCAAACGCGATTCCTGCGACCAGACCCAAGCCGCAAACGATTGCCCCCAGAATAATCACTCCGACGATCAGGTTCGCAGCATTGTCACGAAGAGAGGGAGATTTTTCGTTCCAGGTGACGTCGGCGTCGTAGTTGACCTTCGATAGAAGCGACTTGGCATCGTTCTCTGAAATTGGCCCGCTCACAGCCGCAATAATCGGGCCAGTGCGTTTGGTGACCAGGTTTGTGCCGCCGAGTTGGTGCGCCTTTTGTGCCGACTGAATCTGCTGCAACTCTGCAGTTGCAATTTGCGGGGTCGGGTAATCGATCAGCATGAGCGTTGCTTGATCGAAACCGAACGCGTAATTCTGAACCATAGCCTCTGCACCCTTATTGAAATCGACGAACTGTGTGGGCAAAGGCGCGCCTGTGGCCGCAAGGGCAGCGGGACCCAGGATGTATTTCGCGGAGTTCCTTACCGCACCTTCTTTCGGCAAATAGTTAGGAATTGAGGGCAGGCTTGCGCTTGACCCGGGCAGGCGAGGGAAATCGCTCGCCAGTTCGCGGAGTTCGGCGGCCGACATTGCCGAAAGGTGCTGGAACACTGCATCGATCAGGGTGTTCCCTTTGAAAAAAAGAATGCGTTCGTTGAGGGAAGCAGCCTGGTCGCCAATAGTCTCATCGAGCATCTGCGGCAGCTTGTAGAACAAAAATGCGCCGTAAGCGCCACTGGCATCCTTAAACCGCGCGGCTTTGATGGTGAGCTTGCGGCCGTCGTCGCGGGTGTAGGTGGCGCCTTCAAAGGCAGTGAAGCCGTACTCCTTTAGCAACTGGGCATTAATTGGGTCGGCTGATTCAGGATTTGTGCTGGTTTGCGGGGCTTTGGCAAGCTGCCATCCACCAAAGGTTTGCGGCAGGACAGATTTCGGCTTCGCAGGAGCCGCGAAAGCGGCTTGGACGCACAGCAAACAGATGAAAATGGCGGTTTTCATGAAAGAGTAAATAACTTATCGGGGCGAGCTCACCCGCGTCGCATTCGCACAGATCGTATAGACAGATCGTTAATAATTAGACTACAGAGCAGCGGGGAAAGTTTCCAGGCGGGCCGGAGCTCAGGGGTCGTAGAGAGTGCCATCAATCTTGATCTTTGAGCACCAGAAACAAAAGAGGATTTCTCTCCCCGGTACGAGAGCCGTTAAATCCAGGTTTCGCCACCGGTGCAAACCAACTCGGCAAAATAGGCCCAAAACACTGTTAGCCTCGTGTTCTCGATTCGGCCAGAGTCTCTTCACATGGGATGCGAGTTCGGAGTCGGAGATTTGGCTTTCATCGTTCTTCATACATTGCAGAACGAACATCCGGTCGGTTAGTGCGAAACTACTTTAATCTCGAATAACTTGGGCCATAATTTTCCTGTAACAAAGAGTCTATCCCCGGCCGAGTCGTATGCGATTCCATTCAGAACGGCATCAGGATCCGAGAGCTCGCGTTTGTCCATCAGCCCCGCTAGATCAATCCATCCAAGTACCTTTCCGGTGCGTGGCGAAATTCGCGCGATCCTGTCCGAATACCAGATGTTCGCGTAGATCTCGCCATGAATGTATTCAAGCTCATTCAGTTGCTGGACTGGATGACCACCGCCGTCGCGCACAGTAACCCGCCTGAGTTCGCGGAACGATGTGGGATCGAGGAAGCGCAGGATGGCGCTTCCATCACTCATGATGAGCCATCTCTGGTCATGAGTAAGGCCCCAGCCTTCACCTTTGTAATAAAACGTGCGCTGCTGCGCAAAGCTGAATCGGTCGTAGACAAAGGCAATTCCTGCTTGCCACGTCAGCTGAATCAGGCTGCTGCCCCAATCCGTTAAGCCTTCGCCGAAATACTCTTGCGGGACGCCATGTTTCTGCAACACGCGCCCAGTATTCAGATCGACCATGCGTATTGATGAGTGCCCCTTGAGTCCAGTGCTTTCGTATAAGTGGCCGTCCACATAGACCAATCCTTGCGTGAAGGCATTTGGGTCGTGCGGGTAGACGTGGACGATTTGATAGCTGTCGATGGGAACGCTTTTTTGTCCATGCATTGATGGAAGAGAAATAGCGCACAACGATGCCACAATCACCCACCGAACGACCACACGGGAAAAGAGGTACATAGAGTGAATTTAAGGTGCCGCCGCGCGAACTGGCGCCCTAATACGCCATCATCCCGTAACTCGGAGTTTTTCAGCCGAGTGAGGGATCTTGCGCGGGTCATCGCAGACCTTACCAGAAACTTGCGGGAGCTATACTCAAAATCCCTCGCCTCAGCCGGCGGAAACGCGAGGCTTGGGATGACGCGGTCTCCATGCTGAGAGTCTCCATGATTCACTCCGCTGAGGACTTCTCCATCTTGCTGGCGACCTTCAATCCGCCAAGGCCGTTGATGTAGCGCGAAATGCCGCGATAGAGCGATTCGGCGATTCGCTGCCGATACTCTGGCGTGCGAAGACGGTGCTCATCGCCAGGATTGCTCAGAAAGGAAATCTCGGCAAGGATCGACGGCATATTCGCGCCAATCAGAACTACGAACGGCGCCTTCTTCACGCCACGATCACGTTCTCCCGGATTTTTCGCAGCCAGTCCGGTGTGCAGCGATTGCTGAACGTCCGACGCAAACTCGCGCGACTCCTCGATTTTCTCTTTCAACGCGATTTTCTTCACCAGATCCTGCAGTTCGTGAATCGACTTGTCCGACGCGGCATTTTCGCGAGCTGCAACTTCGAGCGCCTCGGGTGAAGACGTGAAATTCAGATAGTAAGTTTCGACGCCGCGAGCGTCGGGGTCGTGACTGGAATTGGCGTGAACGGAAACAAACAAATCCGCCTGTTCTTGATTGGCAATTGCAGTGCGAGTTTCAAGAGGAATAAACGTGTCGTCGCGGCGTGTGAAAACGATATCTGCTCCGAGACGAGTTTGAAGCAGCTTACCGAGCCGCTTGCTCACGTCGAGCACCAAGTCTTTCTCGAGCAGGCCATGAGGGCCGATTGTTCCAGTGTCATGTCCGCCATGGCCGGGATCAATGACGATTTTGCCAATCTTTAATCCGAGGGTCCGGATGAGAGAGCGCTCGCCATCCGATGTGGGTTCAGCCTCGCGCACAGGAACCGCGGCGGTTTGAGTTTTCTTTCGTGACTTCCGCGAAACCGGAGTTCTTGCCACCGGCCTTGAAACCGGCGCTGCATCATCGGAATCGCTCGGCGGATCATTGTTTGTTAGATCGGCATCAGCCTCGACGATCACCTTCTTCGGCGTCGAAGGCGAACCAGAGCTCGAAGACTTTTCTGATGCGGAGATCGGGCTTCTATTGCCGGCGGTCTTTTCCTGAGCGCCCGGGTCGCAATCGTCAGTAGCGCAGGCTGCGCTCGCATGAACGTCATTGTTATGAACCTCAATTATCAGACGAGGCGGGTTTAACACCAGCGATGCGTTGTAACTTTGGCGGCCATCGGTTTCGACTACGATTCGCGCTCGCCCCGGCTTGTATTGAGCAATGCGAATCTTTTTCACGCGGCCGTCATCGATGTCTTCGCTTGATCCGTTCAGGCGCGAGCCAACGCGCGCATTTTTCAAATCGAAAAATATTCGTTCGGGATGGGCGATGCGTTGGGAATTGAATTCAACGTCCTGCTCGAGATTGATTGTGATTCGCGTGTAGTCCTCGGTCGATTTGTGCTCGACCGACGTCACTCGGACGATTTTGTCGGTGGATTTATTTTCAGTGAAGGCTTTTTCTGCGGCCTTTGCGCCGCTGTCAGATGCATTTGAAGCGGCTTCCTTTCGAGGGCCGTCGTGATCACTGGAATTCGCGTCGTTCTCGTTGGCTTCGGTGGAATCATCTGCGGCGGAATCCGCTTTTACGTCGGCCAGTTCCGCGCCGGCCTCTTTCACGAGATCGCTGTGCTGGTAGCGGCGCAAAAATTCTTCGAAAGTGGCGCGGGCGTTGTCGTTGTCCCCTAAATCATTTTTGTAGATCTCGGCTATCGCCAGCAGCGCCTCAACGCGATGTTTGCTTCCGGGATATTCGCGCCGCAAATATTTATACTCGCGGATCGCCGAGTAGAGCACCATGTCGTCTTTGAAATGGCGGCCCATTTCGGCGGTGAGTTGGGCAACGAGGAAAGCGCTACCGTCGGCTTTGCTCGTGGTGGGCGCTTCGAGAACAATCCGCCGATACGATGCAATTGCGGCTTGGTATTCGCGGCGGGTACGGGCTTGTTCGGCGTGTCCTTCTAGTGTTTGACGTTGAGCTTCAGCTTTGTTGAACTGTTGCTCAGCCCACGCTTGGGAACGATGGACGCGCGCCTGCGCGCACGTAGCGGCAACGAATAAACACGCGACTGTCAGTACGCCACGAGGCACACGCCTGCCGCATCCGGTTGGAAAGGCGATTGCGCGCCTTACCCTTCGGCAAAGGGTGACCTGCTTCAAACGTCGGACGTTCAAAGGTAGTACCTGAGAGAATTAAGCCTGAAAATGCCGCTATGTTGCTCTTCTTAAGATGCCCTAGTCCGTGTTGCTGATGTAAAGCACGCCGCGCGCATCCCGCTCCACGCGCACCGGATCCTTGGAAGTGCCTGAGAAATAATTGTTGCCAAGGCTGCCGCTATAAATTTCTGTAATGCGCCGCACATAGTTTCGCGTCTCCGCATAGTGCGGAATACCCGAACTACGCGCCACAGCGCCCATCCCGGCGTTGTAAGCCGCAAGACTTAAACGCACGTCGCCACCGTAACTATCCAGTAACTCCTTCAAATGACGCACCCCCGCATCGATGTTTTGTTCGGGATTAAAAGGATTGGTCAAGTTCAGCCGCCGGGCTGTTTGCGGCATGAGCTGCATGAGCCCCATGGCTCCCTTGCGGGAAATGGCGTTCGGATTAAAGTTCGACTCGACCTTCACCAGGGCCCGCACCAGATTGGGATCCACACTGTGCCGCGAAGCTGCCTTATCGATCGCTTCGTCGATCTCCACTTGAGTAAACCCATTACGCGGCAAAGAGTTTTGCTGACTCGAAGGGCTATCCAAATAGCGGTCGACTTCGGCTGCGGCTGATTTTGCCGCTTGAACATTGACATGAGGAACCGGCTTCCAGCGGTGTTCGGTGGTGCTCCAAAAAACCAGGCCGTCGGCCCGCGAACGGAACGATTGCGAGTTGGACGCACTCCGCTTCACTCCGCTGCTGCGATGCGTAACCGGAGCGCCGATGTCATTCACATAAATTGTTCGGCCAGTGCCGTCCGTGGTGGCGGTGATTCCGGTATTGCCCGCCGCCTGCGCACATGGCGTGAGGAAAAGGAAGATCGCGATCGCGGAACTTGCCATCAGCGCGAGTTGCAGGTGTTTTCGCATACCGGGATACTGCTCGGGGGAAAGACAAACCCCGACGCCTACCTTCCCGGAACCTGTACGGGGTCTCCAGCGCGCATTCCGCGATGGAGTGCCACCTGACGGAGACTTCCTACCAGAGCTATTCGATTATAGGACGGCCGGATACTGGCAACAATCGCTCCAAAGGGAATTGAACCACGGTGGTAATGCAAAGTAACCATCGCAGAATCTTACATTTGTGAGATTACTGGGGTGAGCGGCCGGCAGTTTGCTGCGAGCAAACGCAATGGGCAACGGGCAATGAGCAACACCAACGAGCAATGACCAGTAAGCCAAGGGCAGGAATGTCCAGGTCTGACTAGCAATCCATAGCGTGGGCGCCACTCAATTTTTGCGGATTAAATTGGCGTCATGCTGAGACAAGCCCCTGTTCAGGCGGAGCGAAGGAGTTCGCGTATAGCACCATTTTTCCACGCGAGATATCTTGCTCCCGCTAGTGATAACGCGGGGCTTCGAAATGACGCCGTCGTTACGCGAAACGATTTCGGTGCACTCAACTTGAGCAAATAGCGTACTCCCTGAGCTGAAAGCTATTCACAAAGCGAATTTCCCAAATTCGCAAATCACCAAAGTCTTCCTGCAGCACCATTGCAATCGCCATTTCCTTTCAAGTGTTTTAGTAACAACACGAACTTTTGCTTATCCCCGCCATAGATTTCTTTTTTCAAAATTTCTCTAATCGCAGCAAAAAAAACAATCAATTGGACAGTGCGAGTCGAAGGCAATAACTTCTCGAAACATAAGATCGCGTTGTTCGCTGAAATTAACCCCGTGTTGTTGGAGCGATTACCAGTAAGTTTTTCAAAGATTCGGTTGAGAACGAAAACTAAAACCAGACTATTGCCATAGGTCAATGCGCTAAAGAAGTTCGCAGAAATAAGTCGTCACAAAAGGAGATCAAAGTTGCGCACACGATTTTTATTTTCCTTGGCTTTCTTATTTGTAGCGGCACTGTCCTTTGGACAGAGTGCTCCTTCCGATCAGCAGAGCGCGCCGAGTCCGGCCCCCAGCGCAGCGCCTGCAAGTGTTCCAGAACCCGCTCCGCCTGCGCCGTTGCCAATGCCTTCGATGTCAGGGCCGCTGCAAACCGCCGCGCCACACGAGGTGGAAGGCCGCAAGCTGGCGGTCACAGGGGTTTTGAGCGGCATCGGGTGGACGGAGGGAAATCATATCGCTGGCGACGACTCCTCGCACTGGGACATCAGCAACGCTCAGCTTTTTGTCCAGAAGACAAGCGGGTGGTGGCAGTTCTACCTGCAAGGCGGCGCATATAACTTGCCGGCCATCGGCGTGCCGTTTCTCTCGACCGCCGACACGATCAAAAACATTTATGGACCGTTCCCGCAGGGTTACGCCAAGTTCGTGAAGGGAAATTTCAACCTCGAAATTGGCGCGTTGCCAACGCTGATCGGCGCCGAATACACGTTCAGCTTCGAAAACATGAACGTCGAGCGCGGCCTGCTCTGGGGCCAGGAAAATGCAGTCAACCGCGGCATTCAGCTCAACGAGACCTACAAGAAACTGACCCTGGCCTTGAGCTGGAACGATGGTTTTTACTCCAACCGCTACACCTGGCTGACGGGTTCCGCGACGTATGCCTTCAATGCCGCGAATAGCTTGTCGTTTGTAGGTGGTGGGAACGCCGGCGCGTATGCGAAGAATACTCTGGCGACTCCTCTCACTCTCAATAATTCCGAGATTTACAACGTCATTTACACATACACCAAAGGAAATTGGGTGGTGCAGCCTTACCTACAGTTCACCAACGTGCCAACCAATCCTGATATCGGAATCACCCGGGGTGCGGGAACGCGAAGTGGGGCAATGCTTCTTACTTACAACTTCAAGCACGGGTTCTCGCTCGCGCCGCGCTTTGAATATATCTCGACAACTGGAAGCGTAAATAACGGAGCAATCAATTTGCTTTATGGCCCGGGCAGCGGAGCGGTTTCCTTCACCGTGACCCCGACCTATCGCAAGGATGCGTTTTTCCTGCGAGGAGATCTGGCCGTGGTTCATGCAACCAATATGACGCCAGGTTTCGGATTTGGGACGACGGGCGCAAGTGCGAATCAATCTCGCGGTGTGGTTGAAGCGGGATTCATGTTCTGAAGTTTTTCACTTAGTGAAACACGGGTGAAAGGCTGGAGTAATCGTGAGCGATTAAGTTTCGTGGTGCAGCCGCTAATTTTGGGGCTGAACAATACGCGGGTTGGGTTGGAGCGCGCAACCTCCTGTCATGACGACACGGTTTCCAGGCCGGCCCGCACCAATTTAAGAGGAAGCATCCACGTCGATGATTCCAGGTTAGTTCAATTCCTCGATTCAATTCCAAGGAGAAAAAACTAAATGGCCGATGCATCCGTTGAGATGAAACCGACGTTAGGGTTGACCGGGCTCACAATGAACGCCATGGCGCTCATTGCTCCCGGCGCATTCCTCTGGCTCACATTTGCCGGACAGGCTGCTGCTGGCGCGACTGCTCCTGCCATGTGGATAGGCATCGTGTTCGCGACCGTGCTCTGTTTAGCAACCGCGGTCTGTTATGCGGAAATGGCAAAGCTTTACCCGGGAACCGGCAGTTCTTACTATTTCGCTGAGCAGTCGTTCCTCAATCACCAATCAGCCTGGCCCTATGCAAGACTCGCGAAGTTCATCGTTGGTTGGGGTTCACACCTTTATTACTGGATTTATCCGGGCGTGATGGTTGGCGTGATCGGGGTCATCTCCGGCTACCTCGTCGGGACGCTCTGGCCAAATTTTATGAGCGCGTCGAATCCCGGGCCGATGTTCATGATGGCCGTTGCTGTCTTCTTCTCCTTTGCCGTCGCTTACATCGCGCATCGTGGAGTAAACGGATCTACTTCGGTCAATATCGCGATCAACGTAATTCAGATCAGCGCTCTATTGGTCTTCACAGTCATTGCTCTCGGGTATCGCGTGAACCATCCGCCGGGAAGCATTGCCTATCAGTTCGATCCGCAAACTAGCGCAGCCTACAATTATGAATTTGCTACCAGAACGACGATGGTGAATGGCCAGGCCACTGACGCAATCGTCCGCAGCGCAGACGGCGCCCCACAGCCCAAGGTCGATTCCGTCGGCAAGCCGGTTCCGTATCACGTCAGCTATCCGGAAAAAGATGCCGGCGGCACATTTGTTTCGCATCCCACGGCGAAGTCCGTAATCGGCATGCACAACTTCGGCTGGATGTTCGTGCAAGCGACAATTGCAATTCTCATCCTCGTGGGATTTGAATCCGTTACGGCGATGGGAGGCGAGGCCAAAAATGCCAAGCGCGACGTGCCGATTGCAGTGATCACGTCGCTGCTGGTACAAGGCTGCTTCTGCTACATGCTCGAATATTTCGCGGCGAATTACTTCCTGAATAGTGGTTATCCGATGTCGTTCGCTGCCGGGTCGGCCGCTCCTATCGGCGACATGATGACGATGGTCGGCGATGCGCTCTTCGGCGCCGGACGTGGCCGCATATTCATGTTGGTAGAGGCGACCACGGTGTTCCTGGCGCTGATTGGCACAACGCTTTCCTGCATTAATACCGGAGCGCGCGTGACCTATGCCATGGGCAAGGACAAAGAGTTGCCGGATTCCATGGGCGTGCTGCACTCGCGGAACCTGACGCCCCACCGCGCGATTTGGACCCTGGCGATCATTTCGGCAATTGTCGGATGCATCACTGTCGCAGTGTTCTTCGGTGATGGCGCAGCGCCACAGGATGTAGCCATTGCTGCCATTCCGCACGGTTTTTGGTCGAGCTTCGGTTACACCACTCACGACAAGATGGCGGCGTTGCCAAATACATTCCTCGCGACAACGCTGGCATCAAACTTCGGCACTTTCCTGCTGTACATGTTGAGCTGCCTGACTTGTCTCGTGTGCTTCCACAAGCATCCGAACTTCAAGTTCTTCCAGCATCTGGTAATCCCGGTGTTTGGATTGCTGGCGAATCTGGCGTGCATGGCGTTTTACTTGATTGGACCTTTTATGGGATACGGAACGAAACTCGAGCCTCTGATTGCGCTTGGAGTGGCGCTGGTCTGGGGCATCTACGGAGGCGTGTATTTCCTGCGAACGAGTAAAGCCACAGGACGCACGACGCTGGTGCAACAAGCGGGAGCGGCATAATCGGAGGTGAGGGCGGCCTCCATGTCCGCCTTCCCGACTAGATTCGCGTCAGCGACTGTCACCAAACTGATTGCTGTCATTCCGAACTGATAGCGGAGCGTAGAAGGAGGAATCTGCAGTTAAAAGCAAAAGCAGGTTCCTCACTGCTAAAGCGGTTCGGAATGACATAGCGAAATATGTGACTCATGCTACAACTTCACAGAGGTATCGCACACAGTGCCGCCAGGGTTAATCCTGGCGGCCAAAGCTTTTCAGGGGATTCAATGCTCGATCTTGAGTTCGCCGAACTTTCCGACGCAGGAAAAGTCCGCGAACACAATGAGGATAATTTCGGCCACATTGCTCCGGGGAACCCGGCGGAAGCTCGCACGCTTGGCTGGTTATTTGTTTTAGCCGACGGCGTCGGCGGACACGATCGGGGAGAGGTTGCTTCGAGTACTGCCGTAGAAACTCTTCTTTCTTGTTTTCGCAACGCTGGTGCAGGCGAACCTGCGGCAAGTTCATTGCAGAAGCTTGTGCAACAGGCCAATTTGAAAATTTATGAGACCGGCAGCGCGGTGGGCGCGGGCCCGAGGGCGATGTGTACGACGATCGTGAGTTGCTTACTGCGTTACGACCGCGCGACGATCGCCCACGTTGGTGATTCACGCTGCTACTTGATTCGACGTGGCCAGGTTCAATTGCTTACGAACGACCACTCGCTGATCGGCGAGCAAATACGCATGGGATTGATCTCCGAGGAAGAAGCGAAAACGTCTGAAAAAAGACACGTTCTGAGCAGGTCGCTTGGCACGAACATGGTTGTCAACGTCGAGATAAACGAGCATCAGGTGCTGCCCGGAGACATGCTTCTTCTTTCAAGTGACGGCTTTCACGGTGCGGTGACCGCAAACGAGATAGGCGCAATCACAAGCAGATTCCAGGATTTAAACGAAGCAATTGGGAATTTGGTCTCTTCGGCGAAAGAAAAAGATGGCAGTGACAACATCACCGTTCAACTCATACGAATAAAGAATGTGGAACGCGTCGGGATGTATCGCGGGCGTCCGTACAAGTTGCGTTAGCGGTTATGCCACCTGTCGCTCTCAGGGGTGATATTCGTCGCGTTGCATCACGCCGACTCCGTACCATCCCCAATAAACACAGTGGCGCTGGATCAGACCGGCTTCGTTGATTTCCATGGATTCGATAAAATCCATTTGCTCGCCCTTCGGGCCTTCGCGAGGATACTCGAAGATGAGCCGCTTTCCGTCGGTCAGATATCCAGCGCGGTAATACTGACGGACCGGCGGCTTACGTTTAGCAACAGCTTCGAAGAATGGGCGCATCTCTTCTCGTCCCCGGCAAACTCCTTCTTCCTTCCCCAGAAGATGAGGTATCAGTGGACTTTCAATAACCGCGTCCGGTGCGTAGAGCTCAAGCAATGCGTTGGCGTCGTTTTCGGAGAGAGCTTTGTCCCACTCGTAATAAATACGTTCAATCGGTGTTGCGTAGTGCTGTTGTTTGGGCGCTGTCCGCGGCATAGGCATGACATGAATTCTCGGCAAAGTGCCTCCTGCGACTGGCTTCATTCGGCAAACGTTTCTGGACCCACCGACCATTTTTTGATTCAGGACGCGGGATGAGGTTGGCCGAGGTCGCCGAATTAACGGTCAATCGATAGAGGAGCGTGGCTTATTGGCATTGAAGAGAGCTCCTGCCGTCATTCGCTTTCCTGCAGCAGTTGCCCAAGCGTAGTTTTGTGTTTCTCTCCGGATTTCGTCTTCTTCTTGCGATCGGCTACAACCTGCCCGGGGCGAGGTGCGCCGATCCGTTCTCGCGCCAGTTCCTTCACGGCAGAGACAACGCGGAAAGGCTTCTTCTTTTTCGTTTTTGCCATTTTCTGCTTTGCGAGTTTAACCCACTTACGATGGCTTGCGTCGCATCCTACATACTATGGAATAATCGAAATAACCTCGGGAGCGAAGATGGAAGAGCGCGAGTTCTTTGACGAACGGCCGGAAAAAAAGCCTGCGACACTGAATTGCCCGCATTGTCACCAATCGGCAGATTACGAAGTGACATGGCTGGTGCGCACGAAGAAGCGGCAATTGCCCAGACACGCTGACGAGCGCGATCGCGCACGGTTCGCAAAGGCGAAGTCTTATATGTTGCGAAAAGACGATGTCATGGGGTGCAAGAACATGCGTTGCCGCAAGCGTTTTGATATTTCCGGCCTGCAATCGGTCGTGTTTACCGAGTAATAGCAGGCCTAATCGGGCGCAATTGAGTTCGCGGGCAACGCTTTCGTCCCTTCGCAACCTCTCAACTTGGCCGACATAAAGCCTTCAAGGCTGTTCCAGGAGGTATTCCATGCAGCTCACAAGCTCCGCCTTCGAGCAGGGCGGCGAGATTCCGGGTTCTTTCACCAGCGAAGGAGCGAACGTATCCCCGGAGCTTTCTTGGAAAGATGCTCCCGCCCAAACCAAATCCTTCGCGCTGATCATGCACGACCCGGATGCGCCTATGCCCGGCGGCTTCACCCACTGGTTGGTTTATAACATTTCTCCCGACACTGGGCACGTTGAGGAGAACGTCCCACAAGAGGAGGAAGTGCGGGGACTCGGAATGCAAGGCAAGAACGATGGCGGAAAGATCGGCTACATTGGACCGGCACCCCCATCTGGAACGCACCGTTATTTTTTCCGACTCTGTGCGCTCGACACCATGCTTAATGTCGGCGCAGGCGCCAACCACAAAGAGATCACCGCTGCGACTAGAGGGCACGTCCTTGCCCAAGCCGAATTAATGGGAACTTACGAGAACAAATCGCAACGTGCGGCATAAAAATAGCTGCTGGTACCGCTCATTTAATAAGAGCGGCCAGCAGCTTTTATTTTGTTTTAAAGGTCAAAACACATTCATTGAACTGGCGCCACTCGCTGCGCCAGGTGCACTCTGGACGCCAAGTGCTTGCAACACGGTCTTCAGCGCGTTTTGATGTTGATAAAGCGTGCCGGTCTTATATGCGTGCTTCACCTTGGGTCCGATCGCAATTGCTGCGATGTGTCCCCCGCCATGAGCGGTATCGGAATCTGCCGCCTCGTCGAAGACGATAATCAGCAATCCGTCTTTCTGGAATGTCGGACTGGCAATAAGCGGGGCGATGTTCGCCTTTAACCACCCGTCTGCCTGTTGAAGAGTTCCATCGTGTGCATCGTGCAGAAGATTGGGCACGATGAATCCAAAGTTCGGCAACGAATCGTTCGCAATGTCCTTAGCGAGTTGCGTGAATGGCACGAGGTTGTACTTTTCGCTGCTGTTCGCCACATCCGAGAAAAACGCCAGCGGGTTGTGCTTCTTTGCGTACTCGCCAGAGCCGCATCCCGTGTAGCCCACAGACGGCAAGCTATCTGCGTAAGACTTCCAGGTTTTTCCAGCCGTCAAGAGATGACGAACAATATTGTCGTTTGCAATCGTGCTGCAAGCGCTGTCGTTGTTCGTGACGACCGCCCCCGTGGTAAGCATGAAGTAATTGCCGATCGAAGGATGTGTGTTCGCGTAATACTGTGTCGCGAGCGCATATTTTGAAGCCAGGCTATTGAGGTAGGGCATTGCAGAATTGCCGATCACGCTCGAATAACCGTGATTTTCTTCGACCAGCAGAAAAACGTGATTGCTTTCGGAAACGGGACTAGCAGCAGTTGTTTTCCCGGGCACCGTAACCGTAATCGGCATTTTCGAAGCGCCACCGCACTTATCCCACTCCTGAACTTCGGTGTGATAAGTTCCGGCCTTCAGCGGAAGATAGGTATTGAGCTTTGCGCCGGAAACTTTGTAGGAGAGTACGTATGGTGCAGTGTAAATGCCCACCGAGGAAACGCCCTTCGCGCAACTCGTTGTAGCGCTTGCCACGAAGTGGACAGGAGAAGAACCGGTGCTCCCGGTGTTAGGGGAAGAAACAGATACTCCGGCAAATGCGCACACCGATAGTGCGAGCAAGCACAGTAAGGTTTTCATTGATACTCCAGGTATTCGTATTTGCCCGGCGAATGCGTGAGCTCTAGTTGGCGCGCTGGAAGGCCCGTCGAAGTGCAAGCCGAGCACGGTTCCAGTAAAATTTATTGCGTCAACAACTCGCGATCAATAGCTGGAGAGAATACTTAGGGCAAGGCAAGAGGATCATGCCGCTAGCATGTTGGCCGGTTTTTCATCGAGCAACAGTTCGGTCGCCTGTACACGCGGATGCGAATGGAACCATGATTGGACCACACCATCGGCTAGAAAGTTGGCGATCGCCAGCAGGCTCATACCTTGATGATGGGCCATCCAAAGGCAAATGAGTTCGTAATCGTGCCGCCAGCGGCGGTCTTTAGAGGCGGAAAAATCTGCCGATTCATAGAACCCGTACTCGGCAAACCATCCATCATGGGCCATGCGCCGCAAATTCTGCAGAGCGTTTTTCGGCGAAGTGTTGAGCGCCAGAAATGTCGAATATGGCGAGATCACCAGCGCGTCCACGTCGCCGTGGAAAACTGCCAATTCACGAAGGCCAAAAGCGTGGTAACCATAGTTGCCCGCCGCATCACGAGTAGCATAGGACGACTCGGAAATGCCCCAGGGGATGCGCTTTGAAGCAGTGAACTCCTGCTGCGAAAGCACTGCCCCGGTCTGCGAACGGTCAAGCAGTGTCCGGGGATAAGTTTTCATCCACACCGCGGGCATCATGTACTCGAACATGGTGCCCGTCCAGGAAAGCAGAATGGGACGGCCATGGTCAACCGTGTGGGAGCGCGAGAGCAGAAACCAGGTCTCCTGCGGGATTTCGTCCTTCGCGATCGCGATGAACGAAGCCGTCCGGGATTCCGAGGCGAGCAGGTCGTAGCAGGCGTCGTGAAGAATTTTCTGCCCGGCGTCGAATCCAATGGAAAGCAATTTACGTCGCGCGCTCCACAGGAAGGCAAACTCCATTTCGCCCGCCAGCTTTCCTGCACTCTCCGAGACAATTTCCACTTGCTGGCTCAAGCGCGTGGCATCCATGCGCGCGCCCGAAACCATGGAGAGAAGCCGCTCGAGAGACAGACGGCGAGCATCCTCGGGCGGCAAGTTATCGATTGCATGCTGCAGTCGTGATACAAATTTCGTGAGCACTTCCGGAAGGTTTTTTAATGGGATGTTTTGCTTCGGGAAGCCGAGCGTTTCGTCTCCCCGGAGTTCGTCGAAATCCAAAAGAATCCACGGCATAAAGCGGGCCACGAGTTGCTGGAATTTCTCCAGGCGCGCCAAACCCTCGCCGCTAAACCATTTCAAGTCGGAAAAATGTTTTTCGGCATCTTCCGCTTCAACAATTCGTTGCAGTGCTCCGTGCGGAAAACGCAGCAGTGACTTGATCCAGTTTCCGGTTTGGGTTTTGCGCTCGATCTTCTGGAAGAGTGCTCGCGGGAAGGCACGCAGATCCGTCAGAATTCGAAGGTGATCGAGGAAGCCTTCGGCCAATTCTGGCCTGAGAAGAGGCTCTTCTAGCAACGTGAGGCATCCTCGTTCAAGAGTCCACAGCGAAGCGACAAGATTTCCGCTGTCAACACTGGAAACAAACAACGGCGGCAAAGCCTCAAGCGTCCGCGTGTCGTACCAGTTATATAGATGCCCGCGATAGCGCGGCATTTCATGAAGCACATTTAAGGTTTTTGAGCTGAGATCGAGAAGTTCCGGGACTGTGAGATAGCCGAATTCGCAGGCTACTTGTCGGGCGTTAAGAAGAAGGCCGACGTTGGTTGGCGAAACGCGAGGCGCGACCTGGAATGGCTCTTGTTGCACATTGTCGGGAATGAGCCAGTTGTGTTCTTCGGTGCTGAATTCCAGGAAGTAGCGCCAGGTGCGAATCGCGGCGCGTCGCAGAAATAGGCGATCTTTTTCAGATGCCTCTGTGCGAGAAAGCTGGGGAGGTCGGTTGAGCCACATCGAGACCAGCTTGCTGCTTCCCCACAATACGAGAATCGGTGCAGCCGCGAAGATGGCGGGTCGGCGAACCAAGTAGACAAACGCCGCGAGGCAGAGCGCGAGGACAGGCATCCAGTCGAGATACATATCGACGGGAGTTCGCTTCTGCGCGCCGAGTTCGGCCTCGGCCGCGGTTTCCCATTCGAGCAGCCGCTGGCGAGTAAATATCCGGCGGACAATGGTGCGGACTACCGCATCCATCGAGACCAACATCTGGTGCGCCAGGAAGACGAGACTTAAAAATACCGTGAAATTTGCGCTGAACAATGTATGAAGCGCATCGCGCACGACCGATAACTTCTTTTCAAAAACTGCGCGGATAAGAGTAAAAAAGAATTCGAACCACACTGGAACGAACAAGATACAGATTGCTGCGATCGTCCAGTTGCGTGCCGAACCGGGCAGCACTAGCCAGCTAAGAACAAAAAGCAAGCACATGGCCGGTTCGACAAGGCTGCGGCGCAAGTTATCGAGAATTTTCCACTGCGACACCAGCGAGATCGGATTCGGAACCATGCGGCCGGTTTCATCCGGAACTCGCGAGAAGAGCCAACTGGTAATTTGCCAGTCGCCGCGTAGCCAGCGGTGTTTACGGCGATTGTAGGCGCTGTAATGCGAGGGATAGTCCTCGACTACTTCGACATCAGTGACCAGTCCGGCGCGCGCGTACGCCCCTTCAATCAGATCGTGGCTCAGCAGAGCATTCTGAGGGAAGCGATGCTCTAGTACCTGCTGCACGACTGAGACTTCGTAAATTCCCTTGCCGGCAAAAATTCCTTCGCCATACAAATCCTGATAAACGTCGGATACAGCGTGCGTATAAATATCCATCCCGGTTTGGCCGGAGTAGATGTTCGCGAGCCGCGAACGCGAGGCACTTTGCACGCTTACTCGAACGCGTGGCTGCAGGATGCCGTACCCGGCAACGACGAGGTTCTTTTCAGGGTCGATGATTGCCTGGTTCAACGGGTGCGCCAGAGTGCCAATCAGACGACGCGCGGTGCCGCGCGGCACTTCCGTATCTGCGTCGAGGGTGATGACAAACCGGACTTGCTGCAGAACCGAGAGGTCGCCGGCCTTGACCGGAAAACTGTCGTAGTGACCGCTGAGTAGTCGATTAAGATCCAGCAGTTTTCCGCGTTTACGCTCCCATCCCATCCACACTTTTTCTCGCGGGTTGTACACGCGATGCCGGTGCAGTAGCAAAAATGAGCCCTGTGCGCGGCTCGAATATTTTTCATTGAGCTCCTTTATCAGGCGCGCGCAGAGATCGACAAGAGGATCGTCTTCATTCGAAGGTACCGGGGAATCAGGAAGATCGGTCAACAGCGTGAAGTGCAAATTAGGATCATGATTTCCTAAATATCGGACTTCGAGGTCCTGCACCAGGCGATGTACCTGCTTTTCGCTCAGAAGCAAGGCCGGAACCGCAACTAAGCTCGTGCACTCTTCGGGAATTGATTCCGAAAAATCAAGCTTGGGCAAAATTTGCGGGCGCAACAATGCCGTGGTCAAGTAGTTCATGACCTGCACCGCGCTTTGCGACGAAGGCAGCAGCAGGATCAACATCGAAAACAGGATCAGTTCTGGCGAGGTATTGGTGCTGGTGAGCAATAGCACGATCGCGGACATGATCCCGAAAGTCAGAATCTCAATGCCGGGGAGGTAGAATTCGTCGGGATGGGTTTGCAGGAAACGCCGTATTCGCCAGCCGAGCGGCGCTCGAAAGCCTACGCGTGCGCATAGCTCATCCGAGCCGGGGCCTATCAGGTAATAACCGATATGCGATCGTCGCTTGTGCTCGCGGAGATCATGAATTTTCTCTTGCTCTGGGCTGCGCGCAAGACTAAGGGCTGCCTGGGCGACTTCCATTTCGGTCGAGTCGGAGCGCTCGGCGATTTTGACGACGCGTTCACGATAGAGAGAACGGCTGTCGAAATCCATCGCCGCATACGCGCCGGCAGGGTCCTCGCACAAGACTTTATCGAATACGATCTGGGAATCGAGCGCGTCTTTCCAATGTAGCTGGCTCATTTCACGCAGACTGCGCACACAGACGCCAACTTTCTGGGGAGTTTCAGGATCTTCCAGGGCCTTGCGTCCGCGAACCGCAATCTGTTCCAGAACGATGAGTTCCAGTGAGGGAATCAGGGCCCAGAGCTCACCAAATTTCAGCGGAACGGCTTTTTGAAAAGCGTCGAGATACGCGATAAAGCCAGGCTCGCTGAATTCGAATTCCACGGCGTGAAGGAATCCTTCAGCAATTCCCGCAGCCCTGGGAATAGTCGTCCCCCGCGGCGTTCGTACGTGAGGCAAATGTTCCAGCAATTTGAAAGCGTTGCGAGTATTCCAGAGGTGAGAAGAAATGAAAGAGTTGTTCTCACGCAACCAGCGATGATCGTCCGTTTCCGAATCGCTGCGGCCATCGCTCATTACTTTGTCGAGGACAGGCTTCAGCACGGAAGCCATAGCGTTCCAACGAACGCTGAAAAAAGGGGTGGTCTGGACGCTCGGGTTCCAGGCCAGCAAACGCGAGAGTTCTTCAGCTTGCTGCCGCAAGTTTTCGAAGTCCGGAGCAGCTGTCTTCGCGCCCTGAGGCACTTTTTCGACTTCAGCTTCGATCAGCCCAATGTGTGTGTTCTGAGGCATTCGGATCAGCGATAACTGGCAGCCTGCAACTCGAACATCTCGGCATAACGGCCGCCCATGCGAGTGAGTTTCTCGTGAGTTCCTTCTTCGACGATTCGTCCGCTTTCAAGTACTACGATGCGATCTGCCATGCGAACGGTCGAGAACCTGTGAGAAATGAACAGGGCCATCTTCCCGGTCGTCAGTTCCGCGAAGCGTTGAAAGACCTGGTACTCGCTTCGTGCATCGAGAGCGGCAGTCGGTTCGTCAAGAACTAGTAGCTGTGAATCGCGAAGGTAAGCACGCGCGAGCGCCAGCCGCTGCCATTCGCCGCCGGAAAGATCGACGCCACTTTCGAAACGGCGTCCGAGCATTTGCTCAAGGCCGGCCGGCAAGCGGCTTATCACTTCATCGGCGAGGCTCTTGTGCGCGGCGTTTTTCAATGCGGGAAGGTTTTCGACCTCGTCAATTTTCCCGACGCCAATGTTCTCTCGCGCGGTCATTTCATAACGCATGAAATCCTGAAAGATCACGCCGATCTCACGATACAAATCTTCCAGATCGTATTCGCGAAGGTCGACTCCATCGAGCAGAATCTGCCCGTCGGTCGGGTCGTAGAGCCGGGTGATGAGTTTTACGATCGTGGTCTTTCCCTGGCCATTCTCGCCAATTAGTGCAACCCGTTCGGCCGGGTGAAGATGGAAATTCAGTCTGTCGATGACCATGCGTTCATTTCCCGGGTAGTGAAAGGAAACGTCGCGAAACTCAAAGCCCCTCCGGATGGGACGCGGCGCGGGCAAGGCATTCGGCTTCGACCGGATGGTAGGTTTCATTTCGAAAAAGGCGAGCAGGTCGGTAAGGAACAAGGCCTGATCGGCAATACCCGAGAGGGTTGAGAACACTTGCTGAATATTGCTGCTGGCCTGCATGATCGCGGTGATGAGGAAGTAAAAAGTTCCTATCGTCAATCTGCCGGCAACGGTTCGCCAGATTACATACGCATAAGCGCCGTAGTATCCGCCGGTGCTGATGAGTGACAGTACCGAGCCGATCTGCAATCTTTTCTTCGCCAGATCAACATCCTGGTGGTAAATAATGTCCGCAAGCTTCGCAAAACGCGCTGTAAAAAACTCCGCCAGGTTGAAGAGCTTAAGTTCTTTCGCGGCTTCCTTAGTGGCGCCCGCTTGGCGTAAGTAATCGAGCTGCCGCTTTATAGGGGTTTGGCGAAAATTTTTCGCGTATCCCAAAAAAGCAAAATGTGTTTCGCCCAAGAATGCGGGAACCACCGCAGCAATCAGCAACAACATCAGCCACGGAGCATAGAACATAACGGCAACCGAGTAGGCGGCCGCGGTAATCACCTGTAGCTCCAGCCGTCCAATCGACTGGATCATGACCAGCCGGTCGGTTGCCTGTACCCGCGCGCGTTCGAGGCGATCGTAAAAAATGGGATCTTCGTACGCGATCACGTCGAGCTCGGAAGCATGTTTCATGACCCGGATGCTGACGTGATGCGTGTATTTATTCGCTAGCAGCGCGTCGGAGTAGTCGATCGCACGCGACACAATGCTGCTGCCCACGGCGAGGCCAAACTCGAACAGCACCAGCCACCAGAGCCTCTCCGGAACGTGTGCATGTGTTTTCAAGGAACTGTCGACGACGTCGATGATGAGCTTGGCGACGTAGGTGAGCGCGATTGGCAGCAGTGCCGCAACAATTCGCGCAGTGATGCCAAAAGTAACCACGCCGGGCCCGGACTGCCAGACAATTTTCAGAACAGGGGGGACGTTGCGGAGGGCCGACAGCCGCTCCTGCCAACTGCTCCAGAAAGTTTCGTTTTCTGACATTTGGCCGAGTCCTGGCCGTCCTCAAGTGCTCACGCGGTGGTACACACCAGAGATGCCGAAATCCAACGCAAAGGTTTGATTTTACGAACCTTTGTGTGGTCGCGAAAGAGGCCCAACTACATCGTTCCTCAATGTGTATGCTCGGCTTTCATTATAGGCGAACGCGAGTGCCGACTAAGCTTTTCACCTTATTACATTTGTGAGCCTCTCAACACAAAGTTCCTTTCCTTTGACTGGAAGTAGTCAGAAACTTAGCTCACCGAGATAAGCCGTGTGCTCGTGAAATTTTTTCTCGGAAGACGGAAGAAGTGTCACGTTTTTAATTTTTAGCGCTTGCGATCCAGCAACTCTGGTTCATAATGAGCCAGCAACTCTGGATTCGCAGTTGGGACCCGATAGTAGATGTTTTCGACCCGCCGTCATTTCCTTCGCGTGGCGCTGACCGGGGCCGCAACTCTTCCGCTTGCCGGAAAGATTGCCGCTACCGATCTCCTCACCGACCCTACCGATCTCCCGGCGAATGATGCGGCTCTGCTGAATGAAATCGAGCGTGCGGCGTTCGAATACTTCTGGAACGAAGCGGACCCGACCACTGGCCTGGTCCTCGATCGCGCCTATGCCACCGGCGGAGCAGAGGGTGATATCTCAAGCATCGCCGCCACAGGCTTTGGGTTGACCGCGCTTTGCATTGGCTGTGAACGCGAGTACCGGTCGCGGGCCCAGATCGAGCAACGGGTCGCTCGCGCATTGGATTTTCTGGCGCACGATGTTCCGAACCAGCACGGCTTTCTTTATCACTTTCTCCAACCCTCGACGGGTAAGCGAGCTGAGGTGTCTGAAATATCGCCAATCGATACCTCCATCCTGCTCTGTGGGGTGTTAACCTGCCGGCAATATTTCTCAAACCCGGAAATTCGCAGCGATGCGACCACCATCTATAACCGGGTTGAGTGGCCTTGGGCATTGAATGGCGGGAAAACTTTTGCGATGGACTGGACGCCGGAAGAAGGGTTCAGCCATCTACGCTGGGATTCCTATTGCGAGTCGATGATGCTGTACCTGCTGGCAATGGGGTCACCAACGCATCCGATTCCGCCGGACTGCTGGAACGCGATTCATCGTGCGAAAATGGTGTATCGCGGGCATCAATATATTTCCAGCCCGGCGCCGCTGTTCGTGCACCAGTTTTCGCACGCCTGGTTTGATTTCCGATCGAAGCATGATGAGTACGCCAACTACTTTGAGAATTCAGTTATCGCGTCGCTTGCCCACCGCGAATTCTGCGAGGAACTGAGCCACCGCTTTCCCTGCTACTCGAAGGATGTATGGGGCATCAGCGCCTCCGAGTCGAGCACCGGCTACGTTGCGTGGGGTGGTCCGCCAATTCTGGGACCGATCGACGGCAGCATCGTTCCCGCGGCCTCTGCCGGATCGCTGCCGTTTTTGTTTCGCGAATCGATGACGGTGTTGTTGAATTTGCGGCGCTACTACGGCAAGCAGATCTGGAAAGAATATGGATTCGTCGACGCTTTCAACCCCCTCACCGGGTGGGTAAGTCGGGATGTGATCGGTATCGATGTCGGCATCACTATGCTGATGGCCGAAAACGCCCGCACGCAGTTCGTATGGAACACCTTTATGCAAAATCCTGAGGCCGGGAATGCGATGGAACTCGCCGGTTTCCTGCCGGATGGATTCGAAGTGCCTTTGATGGCGTAGTCGAGATCGCTCATTCGGCCGGTCCAGCCAACCCAGCCACAAGCAACTTCAGTCCAGTAGTCGGTTCAACCAATTTCCGCATTGCGCAAGGCTAATGGCCAGTGCCTCGGGCCGTCTCCGGTGACTGGCCTGGGGTGTTCCCGTCACAGGGCTTTTCGACTTACAATGCGCCTAACGAGTTAATCTTATGAATGCTGCCGTGGCCCAGGAACGCTGGCAAGGTCAAATCATCGATGGAAAATTTTCTCTACTCGAGTGGCTCGGCGGGTCTGCTAACGCCGCTGTCTATCGCACAGAACTCCCCGGCGCCACGCCGCAACCTGCGGCGATAAAACTGATTCGCGTTGGCAACGCGAACGCCGCGGAACAGATCGCCCGCTGGAAAGAATCAGCGGCCTTGTCGCATTCGGGTCTTCTGCGCATTTTTGAGGCTGGTCATTGCCAAATCACCGGCGCGTATTGGCTCTATGTGGTTACCGAATTAGCCGAAGAAAATTTGGACCAGGTGTTGCCGGTCCGTCCGCTTTCAATCGCGGAAGTTTCAGAGTTGCTGCCGCCGGTCCTTGATGCACTCCGTTACTTGCACGCAAAGGGACTTGTGCACGGGCGAATCAAGCCTTCGAACATTTTGGCGGTCAACAATCAGCTAAAACTCTCCGTCGACAGCCTGCAACCGGGAAATCAGAAACTAGGAGACCATACGCTGAACGCCTACGATTCTCCCGAAGCGGAATCGGGTGTTCTCTCCGATGCGTCTGATGTCTGGTCGTTAGGAATGCTGCTGGTGACGGCATTTAATCAGAGGCCGATTACCTGGAGCAGATCGGGCCGGCAGGATCTCTCCGTGCCGAAGTCCGTCCCCGCACCATATGCGCAAATCGCGGCCGAGTGTCTGCGGCTTAATGCTGAAGAAAGGTGCTCTCTCGATCGCATTAATAAAGTTTTGCGCCAGGAGCTCTCAGCGCCGAAGCTCGTTGCGGTTCCGAAACCGGTGACGAAAACTGTCGCAACGCGAAAAGCCGATTCGCGAAACTTGCACCTGAAGTTGATCGTGCCTGTTGTGGTTGTCCTTGTAGCATTGGCACTGGTTATCGGCTTTGCTTCTCGGCGTTCAACCCGCGGTGCGGCGGTCGCCGTACCGGGCGTTTCCTCGGCAGATCAGCAAACACCTAATGCTGCTTCCGAAACAGCCGAGCCGAGCCGAACCGGAAATTCGCGGATCGCTGCGAATGGTGTTGTTGATCGAGTGATCCCGCAAGTTCCGCTTAGCGCCCGCGAAACAGTCACCGGCAAGGTGCGTGTGAAGGTGCGAGTCTCAGTCTCGCCGGATGGGAGAGTTGCTTCTGCAGCGTTTGTTTCGCCTGGTCCGAGCAAATACTTCGCGCGCTTGGCACTTGAGTCAGCACAGAAATGGAAATTCACGCCACTCGACCAAAGCGGCTCGTCCGCGTCAAGAGAGTGGTTGCTGGAGTACAAATTTGGCCGCAGCGGGACCGAAGTAACTCCTGTCGAAGTGCATTGAATTGCTGTTCGAGCGAGAGTGTCAATGCACCATTCAAGCCACCTCTGAGTCACTTTCAGCATGCTAGGCTCCTCGATAGCGCATGCTTCGCTTAGGGAGGCGCTTTGCGAAGGCTTTATTGCCTGGTCGTACTTATTTTTCTTTGGAGTTCCGCCAGCGCAGCACAGGATCAGGACAACTTGGGAAAAAACGAACTGGCCGGGACGTACGGCTATACGTTCGTCAGCAACCAAGGCGTACTGAATTCGAGTCTTTCAACTCCCATCATAACGTTCGGGACCGGATATACATTTGAGGTAAATTACGCTCGCATTCTGGTTGACCGGAAATGGTACGACTTTGGCGTTGAAGTACCCACCATCGTCAACCTAGATGAAGATTTGCACTACTTCACCGACGAGATTCCTCAGGGCTACAGCTCGATTTTTATTACCCCCGCGGCGCGCCTGCGGCTCATTCCCACAATGGCATTTTCGCCGTGGTTCAGCTTTGGTGGGGGCTTCGGCCGTTTTGGATCGAGCAGCAGCCTGATCTACGGTGGCAGCAACGCCGGTAGCCGAAGCGCCACCAGCGGAGTGATCGAGGGCGGCGTAGGCCTGGATGTAGGCATTCCTTGCGATTGCGCTCGACACTTCAGAATTCGCGTTGAGGCGCGAGACGACTGGAGTGGGGTGCCGGCGTTAAATGTCGATACAGGAAAGGCGCGACAGCACAATTACTATGTCGGCGGCGGAGTAGTCTACAGGTTCTAAGTCCGCGCTGAATTCCATACCCGCGTAATGATCCTAATCAAGTAACTATTTCCTAATCCAACCACTACAGCGAGTACTGTTTCGGGCAATTCCCAAAGTAATCTCGTCAATCGCTATTTATCCATTTCGTGGTTGACCCTCCTCGACGAAGTAATTCATTCTGACGACAACTCTCACTGTGGGTGACTGTTAAGGAGGAAGTATGAAGGGGAGAGTGCGTCACTTGTTCGCGCTTGTAGTCTGTTGTGGACTGGTGGTCGTTAGTAGCAATGCCGATGCTGGAGATTCGGCTGGCCAAGCGGCGTTCGTGCCAAGTCCCGCAGCATCTGGCAGCGTTGCAAATATGTTTGGATTGGGCGTTAAGGCTTCGTTACTCGGTGTGGGCGCTGAAGTTGCCACGCGGGTCACGCATCATACGAACGCTCGTGTCGGCTATAACATCCTGGGTTATAGCCGTGATTTCAGCAAAGACGGGATCAATTACAACGGCCATCTGAGCTTTAAAACGGTGGAAGCGCACTATGACATTTTTCCTTGGGCGAGAAGCTTTCACGTAAGCCCAGGCGTGCTGGCTTATATTGGCAACCCGATCACCGCGAACGCGACCATGCCTGGCAACCAGAGTTTTACTTTGGGAGGCCAGACTTACTACAGCGATCCTTCCGCTCCGGTAACTGCAAATGGGAAGGTGAACTTCAACCAGGTTGCGCCGATGGTGACGGTTGGCTGGGGAAATCTTGTCCGACGTGATAGCAAGCATTTCAGCATTCCGGTGGAGTTTGGAGTGGCATTTCAGGGATCACCGAAATCGACGTTGAACCTGGCTGGCAATGTTTGCAACGCGCCAAGTGGAACCCTCGGAGCTTCCTGCACGAGCACCTCTGATCCATCGGTGCAGAGCAATGTTCTGTCCGAACAGACGAAGCTGAACAAGAGCATGTCGCCATTCAAGGCATATCCGATCATTTCGGTGGGATTCGGATATAAGTTCTAAATTTCATCGCAATTCGATGGAAAGCATGAGAAATCATGCCCTGTTTTCATTATGAACGTGGGGGCCCGAGAGTTCGAAGATACAGGCCGATAATTATGGAGAACGATCTTCCTACCGAAATCAAGAACAAAGTTTCCCCTTACATAGTCGGCTGCGTCGAAAGAAGGAAATTGATAATCGGATTCGGAATGATAATGACCATCTTATGCATTTTTGGGCCAGTCATCGGGCACCCGGATCACAATGGTGTTCGCTACCTTATGGCACCGTTCATCATGCCCTATATTCCGGCTATTTATCTCACGCTGCATCCGTTTCGGCCTTTCCGTGGAGTTCCGTTTGTAACTGGCACATGGGATGTCGATACTTCTGACACTGCGGTGATGCGCTTGGTAGAGGTATACAGGTCGAATGCTGCTAAACGATTCGTGTGGAGTACTGCGGTGAAACTCTCCGGTCTTTTGCTTTGCTGCATGGTAGTGCTGGGATTCTTAATTAGGAACTCCCTCGAGTGGTCATTTTGGTCCTCATGGACGTGGCAAGGAATGGCCGGATGTTGCCTCTTCTCGGGTATAGTGCTGGCGCACGAGTACATAGCTTGGGGGTTTAGGGCTTGGGCAGCGTCACAACATCCCTGGCCAGTCGTCCGATTCGCCCTACATCGCGCCAATTACATAATCGGCGAATTCTGAAGTCCCAGCTTTGCCCCCAACGTCTTTCGTTAGTTTGTCGCGATCGCGATAGACCTTTTCGAGAGCATTGCGGATTTTCAGTGCAGCATCGTGCTCGCCGATGTGGCGGAGCATAAGTAGCGCCGAGCGCAAAAGTGCCGTAGGATTTGCCAGATTCTTGCCTGCAATGTCAGGCGCCGAGCCGTGGACGGCCTCGAAAATCGCGCTGTGATCGCCGAGATTGGCGCTGGGCACAAGGCCAAGTCCACCTACCAGGCCGGCGCACAAATCAGAGATGATATCGCCATACAGATTTTCCATCACCATAACATCGTATTGATAGGGATTCATCACCAGCTGCATGCAGGCATTGTCCACGATGTGTTCGCCGTAAGTGATCTCCGGGAATTCTTTGGCGATGTTACGCGAGCAGCGCAAGAACAGGCCGTCGGAAAGTTTCATGATGTTGGCTTTGTGGATGGCATGCACTTTTTTGCGTTGGTTCTTGCGAGCGTAGTCGAAGGCAAACCGGGAAATGCGGGTTGAGGCTTTCTCGGTGATGATCTTCAAGCTCTCAACCACGCCGGGAACAACTTCGTGTTCAAGTCCTGAGTAAAGACTTTCGGTGTTCTCGCGGACGATGACCAAATCGACATCTGGATAGCGAGTAGGGATGTGCGGCAGATTTCTGACCGGACGAAAATTGGCGTAAAGATCAAATTGCTTCCGCAATTGCACGTTGATGCTGGCGAATCCGCCGCCAACCGGCGTGGTAATTGGGCCTTTTAGCGCCACGTGTGTGCGTTCGATCGAAGCCGTCAGCTCCTTGGGAATGTACTCGTGATATTTTTCGAAAGCTTCCGCGCCGGCTTGAATGGTTTCCCAATCGAACTTGACACCCGTTGCTTCGAGAATACGGACGACGGCTTGAGTGACTTCTATGCCGATGCCATCGCCGGGGATGAGAGTGATTTTGTGAGTCATGGTGAGAATTGAATCTACGATTCAATTTCTACATCGGTTTCGCTGAACTCTTGATCTGTGCCTCGGTTGAATCTTTTGTCTTGAGCAGATCCTTGAGTTCCGCCATGAACTCCTGAACATCCTTGAAATCCAAGTAAACCGATGCAAAGCGGACATACGCAACTTTGTCATACCGCCGCAGGCGGCTCATGATCAGCTCGCCAACTTCGCTGGTTCTGCGCTCGCGCTCGGCAGATTCAATTACGAATGATTCGGCTTCGTTCACGATCTGCTCAAGTTTGCTGATAGGAACTGGGCGCTTTTCGCACGCGCGCAGCAAGCCATTCAAAACTTTTTGCCGATCGAACTTCTCGCGGCGGCCATCCTTTTTTACAACCATGTATGGGATTTCGTCGATCCGTTCGTAAGTCGTGAATCGCTTTTGGCACTTCAGGCATTCGCGGCGGCGGCGAATGGAATCCGCTTCCTTGCTCTCGCGCGAGTCGACAACCTTGTCATTGGCGAAGCCGCAAAAAGGGCACTTCATGATGTTAGGGAACTGAGTGAATTGTAGCAGGCGAACATTCAGCACCGAGTAGGTTAAGGGTGATTGCGAGTATGGAAGTCCATCGAGTTGCTGGACGTCTGAGTGCTGTCTTCGTGACTTGCTTTCGACAGCTTGCGTAACGATAAATGCCCCTGATGCGCCATTATCAGGCCGACAGGTACGCACGACATGAAAGTCACCAGCCAGAGTAGAATTCCGCAACTCAGCGCCAGTTCAGGCGGAATTCCATAGATCACCTGGAGCGCGCTGATCACGGCCAATTGGCTTCCACCTCCAACTGCCGGTAGCTGAACGACTGAACCGATCATGCTGAAGCCCATCAGCAGCAAGACGTGAGGGACATCCATATTGGCCAGGTGCGGCCGGTCGCCCACCTTCTTGATGCGCTTGTGTTGGTGGAAGAGCCATGCGTCGCCATTGATCACTCGAAGCGTATAGCCCTTACTTTGCAGCCCAGCGTTGAGCGATGTCACCGTATCTGCAGTAAGAGGCTGGCCGGCAGTTTCGGGAAGATTCGCCAGATCGGCGGTCTCAACATCGACCGCAGGTGGACCTTGTTCCAGGGTCTCGCGCGGGTATGAGTGCGCTACTTCCCGATACGAGAGCGCAATCATGAACCACATCAGCAACGAAATCGCTACCAGCTTAAACAGAGATCCTGCGCCCGAAATGGTGTTCAACCCTTCGCCGAAGGCGCGCACCTTCTGCTCAACTGCGTGCGAGAGGCGAGTGGAAAATTTCGCCGTGAGCTCGCATAGAACGCGCGCAACTTGCTGACCGCGCGTGCGGACCAGGAAGGCGACGAAGGCAGCTGCCGCGACAACGGCGCATAATGCTACGGACGCGATTCGAAACTTCGGTAGATAAGGATTCACGCGAATGGCAGAAGAAGAGAACACATCCACCGTCATCAGCACCGTGAATGCGCCGACATCAAAGATGCGCTCGACTGTCCATACCCCAACCTGCGATGCGAACGGCTGGTTCTCCTTCTTGGCAATCAGATAAGGCCGGATGAATTCTCCCGGACGCCCCAAAAGCGCAAGGCCCGTGAATCCGATAAATGTAGGAGGAACAAGACCCCAGGTGGATGTTTTGCGCACCGGTTCGAGGAAAACTTTCCACCGAAGAGCACGCAAAATGTAGGTGAGATAAATCAGGCCAATTGCCGCTGCAATGTGAAGCGGTTCCACCCGGCTCGCGCTGCGGAATCGCGCCCAGTCGAAACTGCGCCAATGCTGCACCTGAAAGTAGACCAGCACGCAAAGGATGGCCAAAACGATTGCGGTAGTCAGAATTCGTTTCTTGTTCATTAGCGCGTGGGTTTACTCATGCCGGCTCCATTGCAAAGTTATATGGGAGCGCGAATCGGGTCAATTGAGGAAGATGTTTGCTCAGCGGGAAGCCGTTTCCGTAGCAGCAGGGTGTGAGTTTGCTGCTGCAGGATTGGCGCGTATTTTTATGGAGGTCTTGGCCGATTGCGTCGACTTGCGACCCAGCGTTTTCTTTTTGTGCGCCAGTGACGGATTTTCAGCCAGCTTCTTGCGATTGTAGTCCCGAATAATTCTTGCAACGTAAGCTTGGGTTTCCGAGTATGGAGGCACGCCACGGTAGCGGTCTACTCGTCCCGGTCCGGCGTTATAAGCGGCCAGTGCCTTAGGCACGTCATAGTTGTATTTTTCAAGAAGCTCTCGCAAGTATTTAGTTCCGCCATCGACGTTAGCATTAGGATCGAATGCATTCGAGACGCCTAATTGTGACGCGGTTCCCGGCATAAGCTGCATGAGTCCTTGCGCGCCTTTTTTCGAAACCGCTCGATTGTTGAATCCACTCTCGGCGCGAATCACGCTGTTGATGAAATCGGGGTCGATCTGATGACGCTGCCCCGCGCCGTTAACCATGAGATTCAGACTTTCGCTGTCAACAACAGGGGCCTGTGATTGCGGGGCTAGTGCACTTCGCGCCGGGGCCGCTGATTGCGCCGGGCGTTCTGCGAGCTGAGCGTTTTGTGAAGATGCAGGCGACGGGTCCGGTTCGGATTCGAAGTGATCAATTTGGTCGGTCGGAATTTCAAGATAGCCGCCCGACGAATTGTTTAAATACAGCCTCGTAACCGCGCCAATGACTTCTCGTCGCTGATGGACAATCGAGTTCCCGTTGCGCAAAACCGCAACCTCTGCGGCGTAGGAATAGGTTGCGCCGAAGGCAAGTACCGCTGCAATGCAGAATTTGAATTTAGTAAACAAAGTTAAGCCGCGATTTCTCGGACCTGGCCCTCGGAATGACAAATTTGTTAAATGGCGCTTGCCGGCGCATGTTTTCCTTCGAGCACCTGCTTGATTGCAGCAGCTACTCCGCAATCGTCATTCGATGCCGTTACGGGCCAGCCACGCGCCTTCAATTCAGCACAGGCATTTCCCATGATAAATGGCAGGCCGGCAAAGGCAAGCATCTCCAGGTCATTGAAATTGTCTCCGACGGCCATTACCTGATGGTGTGAAATACCGCGGTAGTGCGCCCATCTTTCAAGCGCGTGGCCTTTCGAGCAGTTGCGATTCAGCACATCTACAATCGTCAAGTCACGCACCGGGTATTCAGTGCGGAGGAGCGTAATGCGATCCATGAGCTGACTTGCCTGCAACGCACTCACAGCTTGCTGCATACGCGCGATCGGCCCGCAGAACATGGCCTGCACTGGATTTTCCACCAGCGCCTGTTCGAGCGGAACTACGAAGTCGATATATTGAAGGTTGTTTTCGAGCCAGCGCCGAATGCTGACCGTCAGTTCGTCCAAGCGCTCGAGGACCAGCGCGCCTTTGGATTCCTTATCAAACGTTACGACGGTGTTGCCGCGAAATTCGCGCATCGTAGTGCAGAGATCGCGGCAGGTTTCGACCGGCAGGAGGTCCCGATGGAAGGTCTCGCCTGCCAATGATCGCGTGATCGCTCCATTCGAACTGATCAGCCAGAAATCGAATCCCAGTTGCTCAGCAATCGGCAAAGCAAAAGTGTGCCGGCGTCCAGTGACCAGCATGACCTCAACTCCACTTGTGTGAGCTTCGCGCAAGGCCTTCAAGTCCCGCTCGGAGATTCGAAATTGGGAGTTCAGAAGGGTGCCGTCGATATCCACGGCAACAAGGCGGATGGGAAAAGTCACTCTGGAAAGTCTAACATTTTGATGTACTCAGGCATGGTGGTTGAACGATGAATCCCTGCCGTTTCCAGGCTTGCCAAAAGCAGCATCCAGCATGTCAACGGGCGCTCAAATTGCGGCTCAGGGCGAACGGCAAGCGATGTTAGAATCCGAGCAAAACCGCGGCTGGTCCTGTTTTTAATGACTAAGACACACGCCGTGAGTGATCAGAGAAGACCATGTCTTTTGTCACAGGTGATTTTGAAAAGCTGCTGCTCGCCGCAGTACTTGGCGGACTGATTGGGCTGGAACGCGAAATAAAGCACCGGCCTGCCGGGCTGCGCACGAATCTTTTTATCTGCATGGGAGCGGCGCTGTTCACGGCCCTTTCCGATCAGATTGCGGTGCTGCACGCCGGCGATCACACTCGCATCGCTGCGCAGATCATTCCCGGGATTGGCTTCATCGGCGCAGGTTCTATCCTTCACGCTCGCGGCGATCTGATCAGCGGCATCACCACGGCATCTACCATATTTGTTGTCGCCTCAATTGGCATGGCAGTCGGCGGGGACCAATATCTGATAGCGATTTTCGCCACGTTGCTCGTCGTTGGAGTGTTGCTCCTGTTGGGCGCACTTGAGCGAATTATCAATTTGAAGGTGATGGTCTACGCTTATGAAGTTGCCGGAACGGCGGCCGAGCAAATCACTAATGAAATAAACGCTGCGCTTGAGCCGTTGCATTTCTTCCCCCTGAATGTACAAGTAGCGCCAACTCCCAGCCACGTTCGGGTGCGGTTTGAATGCGAAGGCACTCGAAAACAGCAGAAAGCATTGTTGCGGGGCCTGGAGCAATCTGGAAAATTTGAAATCGTTGCCGCATTGGGGCCGGTGCAGTCGGAATGAGCAGCACGGCCGGAGCACCAGCCGCAGTCATTCCGTTCGTGAAGGCGAGCGCCTGCGGAAATGATTTCCTGATTATTGAGGGAATGTATGCGCCGCCAGATCTCCACGCTTTCAGCCGCCGAGTATGCGATCGCCACAACGGAATTGGCGCCGACGGCGTGGAATGGTTATTCCCCGCGCAGGATGCCGACATGCGCGTGCGGCTGATCAACGCCGATGGATCCGACGCGGAAATTTCCGGCAATGGGACGCGCTGTGTGGCGGCATATTTGTGCTCGCAGAATTCCAAGGATCATGTGAACATTCGCACCGATGCCGGTATTAAGGAATGCAAGTTGATCTCACGCGATGGGACGTCGTTCGAATTTGAGGCCGCGATGGGAGAGCCGCAGGTCGGGGACGAATTTTCGATCAAAGTTGCGTTCGGGGAGGCGTGCGGAATTCCGGTTTCGATGGGCAATCCCCATTTCGTAGTCTTTGTCGACGATTTCGCTCCCGGGTGGCAAGCCGATGCTGCGGAGATCGGCAAGCACCACGACTTCAAGCACGGGATCAATGTAGAGTTGGTGCGGGTCCGCGACCAGGAAAACGTGGAGGTGCGTTTTTACGAACGCGGTGTTGGGGAAACGCAATCTTCCGGAACCGGTTCGTGCGCATCAGCCGTTGCCGCAATCTTCAGCAAAAAAGCCAAAACTCCTGTCCGCGTACACGCCCCCGGCGGCACGCAAACCATTCGCTGGGAACAACAGGTGTTTCTGCGCGGGCCGGCGCAACTCATCTGTCGTGGAGAATTCCTGCTGTAACTATAAATGCCAGCGCGCTCACAAGTTGAACGCATCAAGCCCCGCGCGCTTCAGCCGGGAGATAACATCGGCATTATTGCGCCTGCGAGTTATTTCAAGCGCGAGGATTTCGAAGCCGGATGTGCGGCACTGCGGCAGCTTGGGTACAACCCTGTTTATGACGAATCGATTTTTGATCGCGACTTATACTTTGCCGGAACAGTGGAAAGGCGAGCGCGAGAACTTGAAAGCATGTTCGAGCGCGATGATGTAAAAGCGATTATCTGCGCTCGCGGCGGTTATGGATCGAATTACCTTTTACCTGCTCTCGAAATTCGAAAGATCTCTGCCCATCCGAAGGCCTTAATTGGATACAGCGACAACACCTCGCTATTAACTTATCTCTGCGATGCGGCAAGCCTCGTGACTTTCCACGGACCGATGCTAGCGAAAGACTTTGCGAAACCCGGCGGGGTGCAGCTTGACTCCTGGAAAGAGGCGCTTGGCGGGCGCGAAAACTGGGGCTTGGATTTCGATCTGAACTCTGGAGTGAAGTCGCTAATGGAAGGATCTGCCGAAGCTGTTCTCTACGGCGGTTGTTTATCCATGTTGGTCGAATCGCTCGGCACTGCTTACGAAATTCACACCGAAGGAACCGTGCTCTTTATTGAAGACGTTGCGGCCAAGCCATATCAGATCGATCGCATGCTGATGCATTTGAAGCTCGCAGGCAAATTCAACGGGGTGCGAGGAATTATTTTCGGCGAGATGATCGATTGCACCCAGTCGGCGAATCAGGGATACACTTTGGAAGAAGTTGTAACGAGAGTGGTGGCAGACCTGGGAGTTCCGGTCGCCTACGGATTGCCATCGGGGCACGTTTCTCGCCAAAACATAACGTTGCCAATCGGCGTAAGTGTGCTTCTCAATGTCGGCCCGAGCGGCGTCAGCTTGGAGTTTTTGGAGCCTGCAACTGTGATGTGAAATTCCAATGCACGAGTTAGCTTTTGTGAAAATGCTGACAACGAAGGTTCACGAAGTAAAAACAAAATGGCTGGCGCAAAACATATTCATCTAATCGGCATCTGCGGTACGGCGATGGCGTCGCTGGCGGGAATGCTTGCGGAGCGCGGCTTTCGAGTCACTGGATCGGATTCGGCAGCTTATCCGCCAATGTCGGATTTCTTGCAATCTCTCGGTATTCCGGTTGCGCAGCCCTTTAAGGCAGAGAATTTAAGTCCGGCTGCCGATCTCGTTGTCGTCGGTAACGCCATCTCGCGCGGTAATGTCGAACTGGAACACGTGCTCGATCACCGCATTCCGTTCTGCTCGCTTCCTCAACTCTTGCACGATGAATTTCTGCGCGGAAAAGAGGTCCTGGTTATCGCCGGAACCCACGGCAAGACCACGACAACCTCGATGCTCTCGTGGATTTTCGAGAGCGCTGGAACTCGCCCGTCATTTTTAATCGGCGGGATCGCCGAAAATTTTGGGCGCAGCTTTCAGTTGGGCGATGGCAAACATTTCGTTCTTGAAGGCGATGAATACGATACAGCTTTCTTCGATAAAGGCCCGAAGTTTTTACACTACTTTCCCGATGCACTGATTCTCACTTCGGTCGAATTCGACCATGCGGACATATACAAGGACCTGGACGCGGTAGAAACTTCGTTCAAGCGACTCGTAAATCTCGTTCCTCGCAGAGGACGCATCATTGCGTTCGATCACGGTGAAAGCGTCGAGCGCTCAGTTGCACGCGCGTTCTGCCCCGTAGAGCGTTATGGCAGCACAGACGGAGCGACCTGGAGAATCACGGATTTGAACTTCGCGTCGGGCCGCACAACGTGGTCGGTTCTGCGGGACGGAAAGCATTGGGCAGATTTTGAGTTTTCACTCGCAGGCGAATACAACGTGTGGAACGCGACGGCCGCCGCTGCTCTCGCTGCCAATTGCGGAATTGCTTCCGGTGCAATTGCTGAAGCCCTGAAAACATTCAAAAGCGTGAAGCGGCGGCTCGAAGTCAAGGCCGAAGTCAATGGCATCACGATCATTGACGATTTCGCGCATCACCCCACAGCGATTGCAGCCACACTGAATGCGCTGCGCACCCGGTACCCAAGTCGTCGCCTGTGGGCAATTCTCGAACCGCGTTCAAATACCTTGCGCCGTAACATATTCCAGCAGGATCTCGTGAAGAGCCTGGCCATCGCTGATGAAATCGTAATTGCGAACGTTTTCAAGTCCGATGCGATTACGGAGGCCGAGCGACTCGATGTCGCGGAGGTTGCAGCAGAGATTGCCGAACTCGGGCGTCGAGCGCGGGTGATTGCTGATGTGGACAGCATCGTCCGTATCGCCGCGCCTGAAATGCGGCCAAAAGATGTGGTTGCCATTCTCTCGAACGGCGGTTTTGGTGGTATCTACCAGAAGATGCCAGAGCGCCTGCAGTCGCTTCAACCTAGAAACCCTGCTGAAATAGGTAGCCGCAGATGAGACGAAGATGAGCGTTTCCAGACGGAATAGCACGACCTGCTTCGTAATTATTTTTTTTATTTTTTCCTGTGGTGCCACGTTTGCGGCAAATCGCGTGCACTATGTTGTTTCACTCCCTAATCCACAGAAGCATTTGGTCCAGGTCACGATTGAAATTCCGCCTGGAGCGAACGAGCGAGAGCTGCAACTGCCGGTCTGGAATGCCCTTTATCAGGTGCGCGATTTTTCGCAGTACATGAATTGGATTCGGGCGTACGACCTTCACGGACGCGCGTTGCCGATTCTTGAACTCAATGAGAGCCGATGGAAGATTACAGATATAGACAATGGCGCGCGTGTTGAGTACGAGTTGTTTAGCGATGACTCGGGGCCCTACGGCGCACAACTAAATCCACAGCACGCGTTCTTCAATCTTGCGGAAATTCTCTGCTACATCGAAGGCGAACGCGGCGATGCTGCCGATCTAGAATTTCGCGATGTCCCTGCGGGATGGAAGATTGCAACGCCCTTGGCGCAGGCGGGAGGAACGTTTTCGGCGAACAGCTACGACCAACTCGTCGATTCCCCTGTGGAACTCAGCGCGTTCGAAGAATCCGATTTTCGGGGGCAGTGCGGGAATTATCGAGTGGTCGTCGATGGCAGCTCCGACGGCGAAATTCTCAAAAAGATTACTCCGTCAATTGAGCGCATTGTTAAAACCGAAACCAAATGGATGGATGATTGCCCGTTTCAGCAGTATCTTTTCATCTATCATTTTTCGGATTCCTCAGGCGTTGGCGGCATGGAGCATTCGTACGGCACGGCGATTACTCTGCCTCAGCGCGACCTCAAGGTGAACTTCGATGTGTTCCTGAGCGTCACCGCGCACGAATTCTTTCACCTCTGGAATGTGAAACGGATTCGTCCCCAATCTCTCGATCCGGTGGATTACACGAAAGAAAATTACACGCCCGCTCTGTGGTTCAGCGAAGGCGTCGACAGCACGGTTGCGGAATATGTGCAATTGCGCGCTGGGCTGACGGATGAGAAGCATTATATTGCGCATCTCGGCCAGGCGATTACCGAGCTTGAAAGCCGGCCGGCGCACCTCACGCAATCGGCGGAGCAGTCAAGCCTCGATGCATGGCTCGAAAAATACCCTTATTACAACCTGCCGGCACGAAGCATTTCTTATTACAACAAAGGTGAGCTGCTGGGAGTGGTGCTCGATCTGAAAATGCGCGAGAGTAGCGGCGATCGAGTTTCTCTGCAAGACTTATTTCATTGGATGAACGCTCATTACGCCAAGCAGGGAAAGTTTTTCCCTGATTCTTCTGGAGTCCGCGATGCTGCCGAGAGTCTAACTCATATTGATCTCCATGACTTCTTCGCGAAATACGTCAGCGGAGTAGAGGAAATTCCGTGGGACACTTTCTTCAATCGTGTGGGCCTACAGGTGACGAGTACGGAAGTAGTCTTTCCCGATCCAGGGTTTGAAGCCACGCGGAATTTCGATCAGGCCCCTGCCGTGGTTCAAGTTGATTCGGGATCGCAAGCAGAGCACGCAGGCCTGCAAACCGGAGATGTTATCGAAGAGATAAATGGTGAGCACGCAGGCAGATATTTTCAGAGGGCCCTCTCCGCGCTTGAACCTGAAACTGAGTTGCGGTTGCGCATTTCTCGTGACGGGGTGCAGCACGATCTCGAATGGAAACTGGGCAGCCGCAAGCAATCAGTTTTTCGCTTGACGGATGTTGAGGGCCTTACATCGGAGCAGAAGGCGCGGCGCGCTGCGTGGCTGTTTGGCGACTCGAAAGCTGCCGCCGCGTCACACCCCGCCGTATCACATCCGGCCGTATCAGATCAATGATCCGCACAATCATCATGCTCAGCTTCTGGGCAATCACCACGCCACTCTGCGCTCTGATTTTTTTCCCTTGGACACTCATCACCGGCGATGTGAGGCCGCTATATCGTGTCGGCATATGGATTGCTCGCACTGGCGTGCGCCTCGCGGGAATACGCGTGCAGATGGTCGGCCTGGAGCAACTCGATCCCGCGCGAACATACGTCTTCATGTCGAATCACGCTTCGAACATCGACCCGCCGCTGCTCATTCCTCGCATTTCCGGGCGCACGTCCGTGATGGTGAAGCAGGAGCTGTTCAAAATCCCAATTCTTGGCAAAGCCATGCGCATGGGATCACTCGTGCCGGTCGATCGGGGCAATCGAGACGCAGGAATCGCCGCCGTGCGGGCCGCGGCGGAAGTTATGCAACAAGGGATTCACATGACAATTTTTGTCGAAGGCCACCGCTCTTATGACGGCAAACTGCTGCCTTTCAAGAAAGGCCCGTTCTATTTGGCCGAAGAGTGCAAAGCGCCAGTTGTCCCGGTGACGATTTCGGGCACGCATTCCGTAATGCCTAAAGGCAGGTTTGCCATGAGATCGGGAGTCGTGACGATAATTGTTCATCAGGCGATCGAGCCTGGGGATTTCGGCACGCGTGACGAGTTGATGGAGAAAGTGCGAGCGACGATTGAGAGCGGATTACCCGAAGAATATCGGAGCTAATTCTCTTTGGATACTCACGCGATCGGGTGCCCCATTCGTGTCTCGCGGTTTTCTGGCCAGACATGGCGGGATTTTGACTTAAACAGCCGAACCGCTCTGAGCTCTCAATGTGGTCAGGCGGCGTCTTCGGCGTGCTGGCCGCAAACGGCAAACACGCCTTCGAAATTCACGAAGAAGCATTCGACTTCGGTGGTGGGAAATCTTTCTTTGATGAGTTCGCCGGCGCGCTTTAACTCCGTTTTGTGGTGCGCCGACTCGCGCTCGCGATGCCCATCAAATGCGGCAAGTCCTCCGTATGTGGCACAGTCGGAGTGGCTCATCAGATATACGCGCGGGCTCTTGTGCAGCAAGATCGACATACGTACCTGCTCGAGGATAAAGTCGCGCTCGAAATCATTCCGCGGAGACGCTAGCGTCTTTGCGCCCCCCGCGACAATCACCATGTCAGGCCGCAGAATACCTTGCTTCTTTAGAAACTTCTGCACTGTGTGCCGGATCCGCTCGTCAAAGCAGCAGAGCACAGCGGCATCGGCGATGTATGGATCGGAAGCGGAGTCGAAGTGGAAGACTTTGCGCACGATGCTTTGCAAGCCACGTTCAGGATAGCAAATGTATTGTCCCTTAAAAAACGCCTGTCATCCTGAGCGGAGTTGAAGGACCTATGTACCTGTGTTAGTTCGCTTACGGCGTTGAAGGTTCTAGCAGTGCGCGCCTTATGGTCAAACTCCTCGATGCTTCTGCGCAGGATAGCATCACTGCAGAGTCCTTCGACTGCGTGAATTCATCCGGTCAGCGGGGATGAATTCATTTCCCTCAGGATGACGGCGAAGGGTACAGCTACGCCCGCTTCGCCTTCATCTCCGCCAGCAGCTGCTCGATCCGATCTTCCTTCTCAATCGCGGTCAGCCGGTCTTCCACGTCATCGGTGCCAAGTTCGGATTTCGCCTGACTCACGGCTTCGTTGTGGGCAACTTTGCGCTTCATGCGATCGAAAGCTGCGCTCTTTGAGCCGTCGCCAATGGCGGTGCGAGCATCATGCGCTTTGCCGACAGCTCGTGCCCGGCGATGCTGCGCGATCAGCAGATCGGCTTTCGCCTGAGCTTCGGTGAGCTTCTGCTCCAGCTGGCGTAACGCGCTCTTGAGATTTTCGACCTGCGCCTTCTGATCGCCGACTTGTTGCGTAAAGTTCGCCGTCAGTTCGCGATAACTTTCCACGCGATGCAGCGCCGCACGTGCCAGATCGTCCTCTTTCTTGCCGACCGCGAGCTCGGCCTTGCGCGTCCATTCGCCGACTTTCTCCTCGTTTTCCTTCTGCCTCTTCTCGAGCAGATGCTGGTCGGCGATAGCAATAGCCACCTGCGTCTTTACCTGCAAGAGTTGATTCTGCATATCGAGGATGACCTGCTTGATCATCTTTTCGGGATCTTCAGCCTTATCGACCAGGTCGTTTAGGTTTGCGCGAATTAAAGTTGCAACACGTTCCAGTAGTGCCATGATGAACTCCTTTCGTAGCTGTCAGCCATCAGCCGTCAGCGTTCAGTAAAAAACCCGGGGTGCCCCACTTTTCCCTGGTTTTGGGAAAAGTGGAAGTCATCCTTTGTTCCTGCTTTCTTTGACATCGCAGCGCCAATTGCGACACCGATAGCGACGCCGATCGCCAGCCACGCGCCACTGTGACCGAGTATGACGTCAATCGCGATGCCGATTCCCGCGCCCAGCGCGATTCCTAAACCGATTTGCATCGATGGTCTTTTCATCGTTATTCCTCATTCGGATTGCCCCACCCTTGTCGCGTCCTTTGCGACAGGGTGGGTGTAATTTCACCTACTTGCCGCCGCGTTTGCCGGCGGAAGCACATCCGGCTTCGGTGCTTTGTCGCCAATCGGGCGGACTTTGCCGAGCAATTCGGTCATGGTCATGCCTGATAATGACTCGAACAGCGCAGGGACTTGCGCCGCCATCTTGGCGAAGTCGCCGGTGATCTTGTTCATTCCGGTGGCATCGCCGTTACCGGTTGAGACCACTGTGATTTTGTCGACGTTGGCCAGAGGAGCCGACATTGCTCTGACCACCTCCGGCAAGCTCGTGAGCAGTTTGTCTACAACCGCGGCTTGGTTGTACTCCTGATAGGCCTCAGCTTTCACGTTCATGGCTTTGGCTTCCGCTTCCCCTTTCTTGAAAATGATTTCCGCTTCCGCTTCACCTTGCTGGCGAATAGATGCCGCGTGACCTTCGGCTTCCGCCATTAGGCGCTGCTTTTCGGCAGCCGCAAGTGTTTCGATCCGCTGGCGCTCAACCTCGGCCTGCTTGAGCACGGTCGCAATCAGTTCGTTCTGACGCCGCGCAATTTCTGCTTCCTGCACTTTGACCTGTTGCTCTTTCTCGATCTGCTGCACCTTTACCTGCTCAGCGATGACCTGCTGCTGCATGATGTTGGTTTGAATGTCGTAAGCCTTGTCTGCCTGGGCTTGCTGCCGTTTTGTGACTTCCTGATATTGCGCGCGCTTTACTTCAAGGTCTCGCTGCGCCTCTGCCTGTTTTGCCAATGACAAAGTTTCCGCCAGCACGCGCTCCTGATCGGCTTGCGCTTTCGCGACCGCCGCTTCGCGTGTCGCGAGCGCGCGTTTGATCGCCGTATCGCGCTCGGCTTCGGCGTTGGCAACATCGGCATCGCGCTTGATCCGTGCCACATCGGGCTTGCCCATGTTCAGGATGTACTCGTTCTTGTCGCGCACTTCCTTGATCGTGAACGAGATCACTTCGAGTCCCATCTTGTTCATGTCATCGGCGCAAGTTGAACGCATCCGCTCGGATACCATCTCCGGCTGCTTCACGATCTCTTCGACCGTGAGCTGGCCGATGATTCCGCGAAGATGGCCTTCCATGACCAACCGGATAAGGCCTTCGCGTTCTGCCGAAGTTTTTGTCAGGAATTGCTCGGAAGCGGTCAGAATCGACTCTTTGTCCGACTTAACTTTGATCTGCGCAACAGCTTCAACCGTGACCGCTACACCTTGTTTCGTGTAGAGGTCCTGCTGCGGCGCTACATCAAATGACATCAGTTCGAGCGAAATGGCACGGCAGATCTGCACCATGGGGAAAACAACTTTGCCATGCCCAACGACCACGTGCGTGCCGCCAAATCCATAAACAATCAGCGCTTCATGCGGCCCGGCTTTCTTGTAAAGGCTCGCCAGCCAGCTCATCAGCAGCATGACTGCGAGCACAGCCAGTGCAATGACGACCCAAATTTCTGTTCCTATGCCCAGCAACATACGCCTCCTCGAAAAACTTTTTAACCACTAACGACGCCCTTCGACTGCGCTCAGCGCAAGCTCCGTGCAGCCGAAGAAAATTCAAAAGCTTCGTGCACCTTCATGTGCTTTGTGGTGCGTAATCAAATCGAGATCATGAATGACTTTTCCCGGCGCCTCATGTCCCAGAAAAACTTCTCCCTCGGTTGTTTTTATACGCACACCTGTTTTGCACCACACATATGCGCGCTGGTTGCCAACACCACGAATTCCGTAACCGCCCAGTCCGCTCCACTGATCGACCGCATAACTCTGGATCTCACTCACTGGGATTGAACGCAAACGAAAGCCCAGCGTGCGGATTTCCAGGCCCGATGCACTAAACCGGTAGTGAAAACCGTCCCACGCCATTGCCGCGCATCCAGTCAGGGCGAGAGCCGCGGTGGAAAGAGTCAACTTGAGTCCGATGGTGGGGACGCTAACGGCTACCGCGACCATCACCGCCGCCGGGATCAGGCAAATAACAGCTATTCCTTGCGAGGCGTGTGTCTCTTGAGAGATGAGCGATGAATCCGGTAGCCCCGATCCCCTTTTGCCACTGAGAAAAATTCCTATGAACACGATGATTGCGATCAATACGACGGCGGCAACTCCCCCAAGCGGAATAGAAGATTGCGACACGTTGTATTCCAGGACCGAGTCCGAGATATAAGTCACTACACCCACGATCACGTAAAACACCGCCATCATCGCCCACGCAGTTAGATCGAGATGAACAGTGCGCCGGCTGGTGTACAGCAAAATGACGGTAAATACGGTCAACACAATGGCGAGTAGCACTAAGCTGAAAGTGAGCGACTGCTGTGGAGTCATCCACCCATTCGGCTGCCCATTTGCGCCGAAGTGCGTAGCCATATGCGCGGGCAGGCGGTCCCAGGCGCTCCAGTATCTACAGGCAGTGAGCGGAAGGGCCAGCCACATCGCACCAATCAGCGCGTTGAAACCGCCGCGAGCATTCGAGCTTTGCGTCAGTTCACTCATTGCAGCCTCGTTTCTTGCCTGCCTTCAGTGCCTTGGCTTTCTATTTCCTCGCCCGCCAATTCCGACCATGGCCGCACATACGCAATGCCGCCCTCATATCGCGTGACCACCACCTCCGTTGACTTCGGAATCGCCGAGTCTGTTTCCGACCGAGCAGCACACACGCGCCGCGTTCCGGCTTGCGAATAGACCAACTCTCCCGTTCCGCCCTCGCGGATGCGGACAGAGAGTTTTCCCAAGACCCCGACCATCTCAAAATCCGCTGCGTCCAGGCATTCGTCTGGGGAAGTCAGCACCCGGGACAGGAACAGATAAATAATTGCTGCGCCGCCGAGACCCGCAACAACCGAAACGATGAGCGCTGTAAAAAACCACATGGTGGAGTGGCGCGCCAACAGGAACCCGGTTCCACCGAACCACGCGAGAAACGCCGTGAGAGTAATCAGATTAAATGGTGAAATTTGCGAGCCATGCACGCGTGCGGTCCCGACGGGAGCATGCGCGTGAACTCCAGCACCGTGACTATGGAGGCTTGGTACGTGAGCGTGCGGAAAATGGAGCCGCGCCCCTCCAAATGCAAAAATGAGCACGCTCAAAAAGAACCCGATGACGAAACAGACGAGATAAAAGTCCGCCCAGGTCATAGCCGTACTCCTTTTCTCGCGTTCGAACTCGCTTCCGCCTGGGGGTGCAGCGCCTCAAGCAACCGGTCGGCAAGCCCCGGCGTATCTAAAATCGCACCCAGCAGCAGAAAGCATTTACGCGTGTCTTTTTCGCGCGCCAGCTTAATCAGAATGTTGCTGAGCTCGGCATCTCCCGCAAACCTCTCGGAAGCATGCAAAAGCCAAACGTCAATGCGGCCTTCGGTCGTGCGCAGATCGGAGGTCAACTCAGTGTGATAGCCCTCGGGATCATCAACCAGAAACCCCGGATGAACTTTAAAAAACTTCGCCAGAAGAGACCGCGTTGATTGCGTCATGTGGCGCCGCGATCCGTTCTCGATCTGCGAAATGTATGACTGGCTGATGCTCTTGCCCAATTCCTGGCGGACGCCGTTTGCCAGCTCCTGCTGGGTCAGCGGGCGGTTCAGTCCGCGGAGTAATCCTTCAACCTCTCTCAGGTAGCGGATTTTCTCGGCCAGTTTCATGGCTATTTGTGATATTTATATTGCAATTTGCAAATTACTGTCAAGCACTGAATTGTCCTTGTTTTGAGTGACTTGAGAAGCTTGCTGACACCGAAGATAGGAACTTTAGCCGGGGAATAACCGAAAATTATCGGAAACTCTTAGGCAAATCCTACGAGTAGCGGACCCACCAAACAGTTGAATGGAAGCGCAAAAGGTTGACCTTTACGCGCGTATTTCACAGTACAACCTGTTGCAGGTAAATTAGCTACTAAGTGCGTTCTGTCGAAGAATCTAGGAGGCTCTTGTGCGCCCATTAAGAACGTTTACGGCATTGATCTTGCTGCTCAGCACTTATGCATTGGCGGATCAGGTTTCGCTCAAGAATGGCGACCGGATGACCGGCACGATTACGAAATCCGATGGCAAGACACTGGTCCTCCATACTGCCGATGCGGGCGATGTCACGATTAACTGGCGCGCAGTGGCGGCCGTCAAAAGCGATGAGCCGCTGCATGTTGATTTAGCGAACGGGAAAACGGCGGTTGGGGAGGTTGCGACCACAGATGACAAGCTTGAGGTTTCGACCAGTTCGGGCGCGGTTTCTGCGCCTTTGGCTGACGTAAAAGGTCTACAGCAGCAGACAGATTATGAAAAGCTCGAACGTCCTTCTCTTTGGCAGCAATGGAAGGGCGGGGTGAACGCCGGATTTTCTCTGACCGGCGGGAACAGTCAGACGACGAATCTTGCACTGGGATTTCTGGCCGATCGCCAAACCTTGCGCGACAAGCTGAGCGCTTACGCAAGCTCGGTTTACGCGACCAGCAAAATCACGGTCACAACTCCTATCCTACCGCCGACCACTGCTACGACTACGACAGCCAATACTGAAGCTGGGGGCGCACGCTACGATCGTGATTTCGACGCGAAGTTGTTTGGGTTTGGCTCGGCAGATTTCTTTGCCGACGCGCTGCAGTCCTTGAATCTACGGTCGGTATTCAGCGGCGGTGTTGGCGAGCATGCGATCAAAAATGAAAACACGACGCTCGATTTCCTCGCGGGTCTCAACTACACGCACGAATCATATGTAACCCTCAGCCGGAACCTTATTGCGCTCACGCTTGGTGAAGAACTCATGCACAAGCTCGGCAAGAGCACCATCGTGAATGAGAAGCTATATTTCTTTCCCGACCTGAGCAGCCCCGGCGATTTTCGCGGGACCTTCGATCTCGCTACGGTCACTAAGATCGCCAAACGCTTCGGCTGGCAGAATTCCTTCTCTGACGTTTATGTGACCAATCCGCCCCTGGGCAAAAGGCAGAACGACGTGATTTTGACCACCGGGCTAAATGTCGCGTTTGGGGAATAAATATCAGGCCTGAGAACGCGATTCTCCGGCCAGTGTTTCAAAATCTGATCCTTCCTTCTAATTCCATTACGCGGCCGGCAGTTGCGGTCAGCGCTTGCCCGAACAGCGGATTGTTGATGATTGTGTTCGCATCGCCGAAGTTGAAGGGCGAGAGGTTTGTAATGTTGAACACATTGAAAGCGTTCGCACGCGCTTCGAATGTCACGCGCTCGGTTACGCGGAAGTTCTTGCCTAATGTCAGATCCACGGAATGAAATCCCGGTCCGCGAAAGCTATTGCGACCTACGGCAGGAAACCCAGGGTTCAGGTTGTAGTAGGCTGCGCCGCCACCGGGAAAATTCTTCCCTGGAATCGTCAACGCCGAAAACGAGTTGCTATATACCGGCGCTTTCAGCACAGCACTTGGACGATATGGACTGAGGCACTGGCTTGCCACCTGCAAGCAAGTTTGCGTTGTCATCGGGGTCCACGGCAGGCCCGTATTCGCCGTGAAAATTCCACTGATTTCCCACCCCCCAATCGCTTCTTCAATCAGTCCAGAATGTTTGCCGAAGTTCGGCGTCTGATACGTGATCGCGAGATTCGCGTAGTTGGTTGTGTCGAAATCCGAAGGGCCGTACTCGGTTTTCAGATCACGCGGATAGGTTTGGTTGGTCACGAATCCGGGGCCCGCATATGACAACTCATCCATACTCTTGCTCCAGCGATAATTGAAGGCAAACTGCCAGTTGGCCACATTGCGTTTCAAGTTGACCAATAGCGCGTTGAAGTTGCCGTTGATATCAGGAGTGGGGAAAAAAGCAGCCGATACCGCGGGATTCACCTGGCTGTAGATATAGTTTTGGTTCAAAAGCCGAATCTCTTTGCGAGTCTCGCTCCCCTGATAGCCGATCGAGAAGACCAGGCGTGCAGGCAATTCTTGTTGAACATCAAGCGAGTACAAGAAGACGTAAGGATTGGGAGAATTCTGCGGAGCGCCGTAGATTTCAACCGATCCAAAGCTTGCTCCAGATACCGGAAGGTTATTCGGCCCGAGCGGCATCAAAGTCGTCACATTAGGGCTGACTGGATACCCGTAAATAGAGTTTGTGCTCGTTCCTAACACAATGAGGTTGTTATCGTACGGCGTCCCGAACTCGGTGCTGGCGGTTCCGCAACACAAACCGAAATTGATATCGCCGCCAGGAGGATCTTCGCGGGAGGGAGTGTAAAGCGCGTCGTACACGCGATCGTAGGCAATGCCAAAGCCTCCGCGCACGACGGTTTTGCCGTTCAGCATTCCTGGACTCCAGGCGAATCCGAGGCGCGGCGCGAAATTGTTCTTGTCAGGACGATGGTTCTGGGCCGCATGTGCCGCGAACGCGTTCAGGAGTCCGGCATTGAGATCTGAGCCGACAAATAAGTTCGAAAGCTGGCCGTGCGCCTCACTCATCGGGCTGAAGTATTCGTACCGGAAGCCAAGGTTCAGTGTGAGGTTCGGCCGCAACTTGAAATCATCCTGGAAAAACAGTGCTTCATCCGAAGTGCGGTAATAGCGTTGGGTAATCGCCAGTCCACCTGTATTCGGGTTGATGTGAATACCTTCGAATATGGGGGTATCATTCGCCAGGTTCCACGGTCCCGCGAATGCATAAGCCGGACGATCGCCGCCAGCCAAGTTGTCGTTGTTCTGCTCGCGAGTAAACTCTCCACCGAACTTGATCGCATGTCGTCCAAATACTTTGTTCACGGTGTCACGGATTTCGAACGTGTTTTCTGCAAAATCTGCCGGAGTACCTGGACTCGAAGTAGTCGTCACATTGATGTTCGCAACTCCGCCGGGGAGGTTCTGCACGTAAACGTACGGTATTCCCCAATTTATTCCCGAATTTCCGCTGAGCTGGTTGTAGGCCCAGCGAGTTACGTTCCCGCGCAGATCATTCAGCCAGGTGGGGGAAATCGTCCAGATCCACGCCAGCGTGCTCGCGCCATTTTCCGGATAGTAATGGAAGTCGTAAGCCGGCGCGGTCGTCGTTGGGTTCGTAGTTTGGTTTCCTTTGCTGAGAAGCCCCGACCACATGAATTGATGCGCGCCAATGCTGTAATCGACCCGGCCATTGAACTGGTTCGGAATGCTTATTGTCGGGTTCCTGGTAATGACATATTCAAGGTCGGGAACTCCGTCGAGGCCGCCACCCGCAAAGGCTGAAGAACTGCCGCTGAACATGGGAACATAGGTGCCATCGGTTTGGTAAGGAGAGCCAATGTCCAAACCATTTCCTACCACTTGGCAAGGCCAGCTTGCCGCAGCAAATTGTGCGCACGTTGGCGTGAGCTGTGAATAAATACGCGGAAGAGAATTCGGTATGGTCAATATTGTGTTTACAAACGTGCCGGGGCGCGCAGTTGCGACAGTTTGGTTGAATTGTGGTGTGAAGATATAGGTGGGACTCGAATAACCGACGCTGTTGCTGTGCAGTCCCTGATAGGACGCAAAAAAGAAAAGATGGTTTTTTAGGATCGGTCCACCAACGCTGCCTCCGTATTCCCTCCATTTATTAGTGACTTTCGTCGGCTTGCCATTGAGACTGACTGGCCCGGACCAACCGCTGTAGGCGTTTAGACCAGGATCCTGGTACAAAAATTCTGCTCCCCCGTGAAAATCGTTCGTGCCACTCCGGGTAATCACTTGAACAGTGGTCCCTGAGTTGCGCCCAATATCTGCTGAGTACTCACTGGAACTGATCTTCATCTCCTGCACGGCATCTTGATTCGGAGTCACTACCGCCGCACCTCCCCATGTTTGGCTATTTACGCTGACTCCGTCGATCCAATAGCTATTGGACGAAAGCCGCTGTCCATTTGCCACGACGGGCATTTGATTTTCGGTTTGGAAGATTGCAAGATTGCTGCCGGCAGGGCCTGTCGTGTTTGGAAAACCCATCGAGTTTCCGTTCGCTGTTCGTCCACCAGTGCCGAACACTCCAGGAGCTAGGCGAAGCAACTCATAAGGATCGCTGCCGAATTGCGGAAGATTTTGCACCTCCTGCGCGCTGATCGTGTCGTTCACGCTTGCGGTTTCTGTTTGTAGTGCTCCTTCGCTTGCCGTCACCGTGATGCTCTCTTGTGACGGGCCGGGCTGGAGGGAGATATTCAAGCCGCGCACGGCCTCTGCGGCAACAATCACGTCAGGCGTGGTTTGCGTTTTGAACGTCGCTGCTTCTGCGGCCACGGTGTACTTGGCGGGTGGCAATCCTGTGATGCTGTAAAACCCCGAAGCATTGGTTACGGTATCCCGGCTTACTCCAGTTGCCTGGTTCGTCACGGTGACCTTTGCGTTGGGAATTTCTGCGCCGCTTTGATCGGTTACCACACCTTGCAGGCTCGATCCATACTGAGCCTGAGCGACGTTCAGAGAAAGCAACAAAGAAGAGAACACGGCAAGCGCAAACACTGCGAGATTCCGTCGCATGATAACGGCTCCTTACGATCAAACTAGCCCGCGACGGAAGATTTGTAGCTGACTCGAATCGAAGTCGGATCAGCGGAAGGTTGCAATGAAAGCAAAAGGTGCTTATAGCACCTGCGAATAATCACAGTCAACCCTTCGCCGAATAACCGTTGCGATTCACAGGCGCGGGAACACAGCGAAGATGCTGGTTCTGCGCTGGTGGTTGTTTTTAATTCCGGAGAGCCTCTAGGTAGTTGCGTGCAGCCACTTGTATCCCGGCTTTAACGTACAACGATAAACGCGGGTCTGGTCGGAATTGGCGCGCGCCTCGCAGTCGGCCCAACTTAAAATGAGAGCCGGGCCTAAGGGAAACACGATGCTTTCTCCATTCAGCTCCGCCTGCAGGCTTACGCCCTCGGCCGCTGGAGGCAGTGTGAAATTCAGCGCGTCTCCGAAGACTACGGGATAAGAATTCCGCACTAAGTCGCTGATCATCGGATGCGCAACTTCCGCCTCCACCAGAAATGTCGCGGTGTCCGACCACACCGTCGCCGTTACATTTACTGTCTGTCCGGTTTGCGCCAGATCCGACGGCTCAATGCGAGTGAATGGACAGGGGCCGGCAATACACGAAGCGCGAAAATTGCGCAGCTCATTTCCTGCGCCGGCGTCGACCGTAATCGTTTGGACAGAAGCCTTCCACTTTCCATTCGGCGAACACGGAGGCCGTTCGCTGCACGGCTCGTCGCCTTTATTTTTCACTTCAAACGAGCGCACCAGCGGCCCAACATTCACAACCGTCGCAGTCTTCATCGAGTACCGGACCATGACATTATTTGAAATCGTTTGCGTCGCGAGGCTTCGTTCAAGCAATCTTTCAGGATGTATGGGTGCCATTTGCGCGACATAGATTTCGCTCGGAATCGTGATGTCCATGTCGAGCGGCTCATAGTCCATATTGCGAAAGCGAAGCGTGACGATGCGCTTGCGAAAAGTTCGCTTCGCCAGAGAAATGGCAAACGAGCCGGATGCATCCGAGTTCGTTCGCACAGCAGAGATGCCATCCGTAGCAGTCACTTCCACGTCCGCGATCGGCAGCCGTTTGCGCGGGTCCGTATTCGCCGTGATGACAGCACCGCGGATCGTGATCATGCGGTTCCTTGCGTAGCGCACCCACCACGCGGCTACAGCCCCCGCCAGCAACAGAATTAAGATGATTGCTATGGGTGTTCTTCTACGAGGCATTCTTTACCCTAAGCGCAGCTCGTAAATATCATCGCGCGATCCCGCCTCGAAGTGTAGACCATTTAAATCCATTGTGGAGCTTTGCCGCGGACTAAGATCGTTTAACATCGTTCGGTGCGAGATCGGAGTTCTTTTTCACGGCGCGATCTTCTTAGAATCGGCGGAGCTGCGTTCCTGACGCCGCTTAGCTGTGTGTTACCTGCGTCCTCTCAGTCCACAGCGTCTACTTCACCTTTGCGAAAGTCCCCCTTTTCTCCGGATGATGACCAGCTTCTCGAGGAAATGGAGCGCCTCGCTTGCTGCTTCTTTTGGGAGCAGGCAAGTCCCGACACAGGTTTGGTCAAAGATCGCTGCAACGCCCGCAAGGCGAGTACGGACAATTCTCTGGTTGCCAGCATCGCCTCAACAGGTTTTGGGTTGACGGCGCTGTGTATCGGTGAAAAACGTGGGTTCATCTCCCGTTCCGATGCAAAAACACGCGTTTTGAACACCCTGCGATTTTTGCGCGACAAGCTGCCGAACCACCGTGGTTTTTTCTTCCACTACGCGAACATCAATACCGGGGAGAGGGTTTGGGATTCCGAAGTTTCATCCATCGATACGGCAATCCTGCTGTGCGGCATTCTCACCTGCCGCACCCATTTCCGCGATACCGACATCACCCTGCTCGCGCATGCCATCAGCAACCGGATTGAATGGACATGGCTTTCGGAAGATACGTCGCTACTGTCTCATGGGTGGCGGCCCGAAGTCGGCTTTCTTCCTTACCGTTGGGACTATTACAACGAAATGATGATGATGTACCTGCTCGGCATGGGCTCGCCGACTTATCCTTTGCGTCCGGAGGTTTGGGACGCGTGGAAGCGGATTCCATTCGACTACGAAGGTATGCGGTACATCGGCTCTTTTGCGCCATTATTTGTCCATCAGTACTCGCAGGCATGGTTCGATTTTCGCGGCAAGCGGGATAAGTACACCGATTATTTCCAAAACTCTGTTATTGCTACGCAGGTGCACCGTCGCTTCTGTATCGAACTTCGACGGCAGTTCCCGGACTACAGCACTGATTTCTGGGGAATTACCGCATCCGATTCTGTAAACGGTTACGTCGTTTGGGGTGGACCGCCCGCCGTCGGTCCGATCGACGGTACCGTCGCCCCACATGCCGCTGGCGGTTCGTTGCCATTCTTGCCACAAGAAACTATGCAGGTGTTGCGGACAATTCGCCAGCGCTATCCTCAAGCTTGGAGCGTCTACGGATTTGTCGACGCGCTGAATCCGCTGAAGAACTGGTATGACACCGACATCGTCGGTATCGATATTGGAATCACAATGGTGATGGCCGAAAACGCGAGAACGGGATACATCTGGAAAGTATTTATGGAAAATCCCGAAGCGCAGGAAGGGATGAAGAAGGCGGGATTTAAACCGGACAAAAGTTAAAAGACTGGGGCGGAATCGTGACTCAGGCTCCTCCGGTGCGGTTCGTCGAAAGGGTCGGGGAAGCTCCGTTGGCACGTGTACCTGTGGAGCTTCATTATGGATGGCCCATACGCGGGTGGAGTACCTGAAACATAGAGAATGACGAGATCCCACATTTTAGTAGGCCTAATCGTCGTCCTTGCTGTTGTACTGTTTTTCGGCGGGTGGGCCATGATTTATCCGTCTCCAAGCGACCCACAGAATATGAAATACGTTCTCTGGAAAGCAGGTCTCTATAGAGTCGGCCTCGACAGGGCGACAGCTGCGATGGTCGGTGACCGCGACAGAGATCGATTGGTACTGGGCAGAACGAAGGCCCAGCTACGCAATAAATTTGGATATCTTCTGTCGCCTAAAGATGCTTCGCCATACCTGAGGGGGTGCTATCAGAGCTCGCCCTGGAAAAGCAAGGACGTCCTCTTCATTGGGGACAGTTCGTGGATGATTGTCTTCGATGATGATAAAGCTACGAGTCTCCTATTTGTGAAAGGGTGTTAGAGATTGATTCTAGATCTCGGCGAAGGCGCGAAGTTAGTCGGCCGCATGCGAGTGCCTATATCTCGCGCCGATTTCGGCCGAAGCGCGCAGCAGCGCGTCGAGAGATTTCAGTTTCGGCACTTCGGCATCACGCTGTTTCAGCGCCTCGATCACTCGCTCTGTAGGAATATTTCCCACCAGCGCATCTTGCGCGAACGGACATCCGCCGAGGCCGCCAATCGCCGAATCAAATCGCCGGCAGCCGGCGTCGTATGCCGCGAGAATTTTTTCTTCCGCCAGCTCAGGCCGGCTGTGTAGATGAACTCCGATTTCCAGATAGTTATACTTTTCCATCACTGCGGAAACCAGCGTTTTGACTTGCTCGGCGGAGGCGAGTCCGACTGTATCGGCAAGGGAAATCATTTTGATACCGCTCGACTCCAGCATGTCCACTGCGTTCACCACTTCGTCAGAGCTCCACGGATCGTTATGCGGATTGCCGAACGCCATGGAAATGTAGACGACTACGTTTAGCCCGGCGTCGTCGGCTTTGTTCTGGATTTTTTCCAGCTCGTCGAGCGATTCTTCTGGGGTCTGACGTTGATTGTTCCGCAAAAAGGTTGGCGAAACAGAGTACGGGAAACCAAGCGTGCTCGCTGCATTGGTCTTGATCGCGCGCTGAGCGCCTTTTTCGTTCACCACAATAGCAATAATCTCGACGTCGTCCGGCGGGTCCAGTTCCTTGAGCACGGCTTCTGAGTCGGCCATCTGCGGAACGGCATTCGGAGAGACGAATGAGACCGCGTCAATATGCTTGAATCCAGCGCTGATGAGAGCGTTCAGATAATTGACTTTAAGGTCGGCAGGAATTTGCCCCTGCAGACCTTGCCATGCGTCGCGGGGACATTCGATCAGTTTGATAGAGTCAAGCATGGATCAAGGGTATTTTACGCTGGGATTGAATTGATCACGCCCGTTGAGTGCCGCCAAGTTTGGTCAATGCGGCTACAACCTGCGCCGACCAATCGTTCACTTCTTCTTCGCGCAGAGTGCGTTCGAATGACTGAAATTTAGCGCGCAGCAGGATCGAGTATTTTCCGGCAGGAACGGAGCCGCCTCGGAAGATCTCGGCTGGATCAAAACTACGCAGGTCGTCGATGCGTAGCGCATAAATGGCGCCCTCGATTTTGTCAAAGGTGACTTCATCCGCGAACAGGAATGAAAAATCGCGTTCAACCGCAGGAAATTTCGGCAGCGGCTGATATCGGATTTCGCGAAGTTGATGCCGGTAAAGCCGATCGGCGAAGAGTTCTGCAAGAAACACATCCTGCCGCAACTTGCGATTACCGCTCGCTTCAGGAGCGAGAACCCCAAATTGTGCGATCACTTCGCCGTCGATCAGCGCTCTCGCGGATCGGCCTAGAGCGTAGTAAATGGCGATTTGGGAATCGAATATCAGCGACTTGCGCTCGAACTGCTCGAGCAGAGTTTCGATGGCCCCCTTGAATGACCGAAAAATATCAACGTCCGAATCCGATTTGCTCCTGTCCAATACGTCCCCGGCAGGAAGATCGTGCTTTATCGCAGACGCGGTTGCGCCCATGCAGACGCGGCGAAGTTCCGTCGTGCCCGCACCTGAAGCTTGGTAAATATCGCCAATTTCGAACAGGCGAACATTCTCTGTTCCACGATTAAGGTTGTGGGCGAGCATGTTCAACATTCCCGGCACTAGCGAGCTGCGCATCAGCGAAGCTTCTTCGCTAAGCGGATTTTCCAGTTCGATGACCGGAGTCGAGGAGAATGTCTCAGCATCTTGATGCGAGATGAACGTCAGAGACACCGCTTCGTTGTAGCCGAGCGAGAGCAGGGTAGATCGCAACTTTTCTTCTTTTGTTTTATGCGGGGCTTCGATGACTGCTCCCGAAAAGGCCGGCAGCGTGTTCGGAAATTTGTCGTATCCATGAAGACGCGCGACTTCTTCAATGACGTCGATCTCGCGTTCTATGTCGAGACGCCATGTCGGAATAACGACCGAGAATCGCGGTTCGGAACCGGGCTCGGGAACAAGTTCGAAACCGAGGCGCTTGAGAATCGCAATGATTTCGTGGGTTTCGACCTTTGATCCGAGAATGCGATGCACTTGCGAGATGCGCAGAACGACAGGCGCTTGGGCGAGTTCGCGCGCGACCGCGTCGATCTGCGCGCCATCAAGTTCACCGCCACCGGATTCGATAATTCGCCGCGCGACGAGTGAACAAGCGAGGGAAGTAGCGCCATAATCCGCGCCACGTTCGAAACGATGCGAGGCATCCGTGTGGAGTCCATGACGTCTCGATGTTTTGCGGACCGCGCCGGGATCGAACCAGGCGGACTCGATCAAAATGTTCTGTGTTCTATTCGTGATCATCGTATCGAAGCCGCCCATCACTCCAGCAAGAGCGACAGGTTTTTTTGCGTCGGCGATGATCAGGTCATCCGGCGAAAGCTTGCGGTCAATGCCGTCGAGTGTCTTTAGCGTTTCTCCTGCGCACGCCTTTCTCACAACAATCTTCTTGCCTTCCAGCAAATCAAGATCGAAGGCGTGCGTGGGATGTCCCATCTCCCACAGCGTGTAATTCGAAGCGTCGGCAGCATTGTTGATTGCGCGCTGATCAACTAACGCGAGGCGATTCACGATCCTCTCCGGCGACGTTTTGATCTTCACGCCGCGAACTATCTGAGCCGTGTAGCGGGCGCAACCGGAGGCGTCATCGATGTGAATTTCGAAATCGGCGGAGGCGTGCTTTTGGGTGGAGCTGCGCTTCAGCGCAGCATTTTCAGCGTTGATATCGTTCGCGCCTTTAGCCGCTGAGACGTTTCGGTCAACGACGGACGGGAAGGGCACGGCTTCAGCCGTGCCGCTAGCTCCCGACCCATTTCCGGCTTTAGCCGCTGAGGTCCCTAGTGGCTTGAGTTCTACTCCGTACAGCGCCGCTCCTTCACGCGCGACACCATAGTGATTCATCGCATCGGGGCGGTTCGTCCCGATCTCCATCTCGAAGACGGTATTCGGGCCCTCGCCGGAGATCCCCTCGACGCCGATTCCGATGCTCGTCAGGTCTTCTGCGAGTTGGTGCTCGTCGACAGGAGCGTCAACGAAGTCGCGAATCCATTGGGCAGACAGTTTCATTTTTTAATCAGAACAGCAGATTCCTCACCACTGGAGCGGTTCGGAATGTTGGCTATTTTGGTTTTTGCGCAAGACGTGCGACCAACGACGCATGACAGCTTTACCCAAACTGCTCTAAAAATCTCACATCCCCCTGAAAGAACAACTGCAAATCATCCAGCCCGTACTTCAGCATCGCGATGCGGTCAACTCCCATTCCGAATGCGAAGCCGGAAACTTTCTCGGGATCGTAACCGTTGTGCTTCACGAACTCGAACACATTCGGATCGACCATGCCGCAGCCGAGAATCTCAATCCATCCGGTTTGTTTGCACGGACGGCAGGGTGCATTGTCGTCACCGCGTTTTCCGCTTCCACCGCAGATGAAGCACGAGACGAACATCTCCGCGCTCGGTTCAGTAAACGGAAAGAACGAAGGCCGGAAGCTGGTTTTCACGTTAGATCCGAACAGCGCTTTCATCGCGTGATCAAGCGTGCCCTTCAGGTCACCGAAGGTGATGTTCGTATCGACCGCGAGACCCTCGATCTGGTGAAACATCGGCGAGTGGCTGGCGTCCGGCGGATCGTTGCGGTGAACTTTACCCGGCATGACAATTCGCAGCGGCGGCTTCAGCTTCTCCATCGTTCGAATCTGCACGGGCGAAGTGTGGGTGCGCAGCAGCAACTGCTCGCGCCGCGGCTTCGATTCCTGCTTCGCGAGAAAGAGCGTATCCTGCGTGTCGCGCGCCGGATGGTTCGGAGGGAAATTCAGCGCTTCGAAGTTATAGTAGTCGGTTTCGATCACCGGTCCTTCGGCAATTGAGTAGCCGAGACTCTTGAATACGCCAACAATTTCGTTCTGCGTACGGATGATCGGGTGCTCTGCGCCAATCGGCCGGCGAATGCCGGGGAGGGAGATGTCGATGACTCCCTTTAGTCTGTTTCTATCGATCGCATCCAAGACCTCCGCGACTAGTCGATCCTCGGTGGCCTTGACTGTTTGCTCAACTTCAGTTTTAAGATTATTAACGCGCTGTCCGACATCGCGCTTCGCGTCTTTGGGAGCGGCTTTCAGCCAGAGTTCGTTGACTTGAGTCAGAATGCCGTCTTTCCGCGCCAACCAGCGGTCGCGGAATACTTTGAACTGTGCGCCGCCTCCACTCTGAGTGGATTCCTCGTTCAGCGCACAGAGAAGTTCCGCGACAGCCTTATCAAGCGCGCCGGGCGAGAAATCATTCAGTGTGGGAACGGTATAAGCCACGTGATTTTGCTGAACTAGTTGAACGCACTGTCATCCCGAGCGCCGCATGAGCTTCGCTTTGCGAAGCTCATCCAGTCGAGGGACCTGCAGTTGTCCCGGCCACATTGTCATCCCGAACGGCTTTAGCCTGCGGGAACTGCAGTTTCCCGTTCGACTCCTTCCCTTTGGTCAGCCGCTCAGGGCAGGCTCTCGACTACGCCGAATGATTCGCGAAGCGAATCATTCGGCTTCGCTCGGAATGACAGAGTATAAGGGAATCCGACGCCGGCACGCCTTAAGGCGTGCCCTGATACGTGCCCCGTCCATCATGGACTTTGCGAATAGCTGACGGCTGAAAGCTGAAGGCTTGGGGTTACGCGGCCCAGCTCCTTCGGCTTCCTCGCTCCGCTTGGTCGCTCAGGACGGGCTAAGAGCGCCCTTCGCCTGCTCGGCGAGGTTCTTAAACGCGGCAGCGTCGTTCACCGCCAGGTCAGCTAGGATTTTCCGGTCGAGCTCCACGCCCGCCGTCTTCAATCCGTGGATGAACTGGTTATAGCTCAGGCCATTCAGCTTGGCCGCGGCGCCGATGCGCACGATCCACAACGACCGGAAGTGGCGTTTTTTCTGCCGCCGTCCGGCATAGGCGAACTTCAGCCCGCGATCGACAGCCTCTTTGGCTGCCCGGTACAGCTTCGATTTTGTCAGGTAATAACCGCTGGCGCGGTCAAGTATCTTTTTACGTTTAGCGCGGCGTTTGGTCCCGCGCTTTACACGAGGCATGTGTTTCTCCTTTTTATTTCTATCTAGCGGCTGGAGGCAGGATGTGCCTCTTCACTCGCTTTGCGTGTGGGGCGGGCGCCTCGCCCGCCACTCGGACAAGAGTGTCCGACCCACACGGTTTAATATGGAATCATCCTCTTAACTTTTGGCGTATCGGCTTCGCTGACGAGCGTCGCGGTCCCCAAGTGCTTCTTACGCTTTTTCTTTTTCGACGTCAAGATGTGGCGCAAAAAAGCCTTTGAGCGCTTTACTTTTCCCGTCCCGGTTTTCTTAAAGCGCTTGGCTGCGCCTTTGTGTGTTTTTAATTTCGGCATATCGATATCCAGTTTAGCATTCGGCAGTTTTCGAACCAGAACTGCAGGTTCCTCGACTCCGCTCGGAATGACAATTTTGGAAGAGTCGCCGTCGGCACGATTGAAGCCGCGCCCTCCCCGATTCGGCGCTTGCTCACCGCTCGCTTTTTACTGCTGACTACGCTTGGGCCCTCTGCTGCTGCGGCGGTTTTTCGCCCGGCTTCTTCGCATTCGGCGCGATGATTGCGTGCAGCGTGTTGCCTTCCTGCCGCGGACGAAACTCGACGATCCCCTGATCGCCGATATCTTTAATCAGCCGCTCCAGAATCTCACGTCCCAGGCCGGTGCGGGTCATCTCGCGTCCGCGAAAGAAGATCGTCGCCTTGACCTTATCGCCCTCGCCCAGAAATCGCAGCACGTGATTCTTCTTGGTCTCGTAGTCGTGATCGTCCACGTTAATGCGGAACTTCACTTCCTTGACCGTGATCGTCTTCTGGTGCTTCTTGGCTTCCCGCTCTTTTTTCTCCTGCTGGTACAGGAATTTCCCGTAATCCATAATGCGGCAAACCGGAGGCTGCGCTGTCGGGGAAATCTCTACCAGATCTAGGTTACGTTCGCGGGCCATCTTGAGCGCTTCAAACGGTGGCAGGACGCCAATCTGCTGGCCTTCATCGTCAATCACGCGAATTTCGCGCGCGCGAATACGCTCATTTGTGCGGATAAATCTCTTATCGATACAAAACCTCCGTGCGCTTTCTACGGCGTGGGGATAGGAAAGTATAGCATGTGGCATGTAGGTCAGCTCTCGGGAAACTTGCCGAGTCTGAGTTGTTTTTATAGGCTAGCAATTACCGAGAGCGCCAAGCATGAAGGATTGGAGATTCGTCACGATAGCTGTCTTCTGGCTTGCACTTGGGCTGATATTGCTAGTGCGACCCCAACAGAACCAGGAAGCCTCACAACGGTTCGAGAGTGGCAGAACAATTATTCCATTTCCACCCTTGACCGGTGTCCCAGTCTGGGCTGTCAGGCTTTTTGGGATTTTTGCATTGGGTGGCGCAGCGTTATTTTTCTACCTGTTTGTTACTCACTAGTTCGAGGTGCTCGTAACGGACGATTAAGCATCTTGAAGATTCCTCCGCACCAGCGCCTCCACCCTTTGCAGCACCTCATCCTCACTCAGCCCGGTCGAATCAATAACTGTCGCATCCGACGCGGCTATCAGTGGCGAATTGGCCCGCGTTCGATCCCGCCGATCGCGTTCCCGCAACTCGGCCGCCATTGCTTCCGCCGAAGCGCCGCGTAAATGTTGCTGGTAAATGCGACGTTGCTCGCGAATCACTGGATCAGCGTCCAAAAAAACCTTAACGTCCGCGTCGGGGAAGACTTTGGTCCCAATGTCGCGCCCTTCCATCACCACGCCGCCGTTTTTGCCGAGCTCTTGTTGCCGGGCCACCATCCACTCGCGTACCTTTGGATGGACGGAAACTCGCGACGCCGCCTGCGATACGTCCTCCTCTCGCACACGTTGCGTAACATCTCGGCCGTCGAGGATTACGCGGTTCCCACCAAGTGTCGGCTCAATCTTGATTCTTGAATTGTGGGCCAACTGATCGAGCGCAGCCTCATCGTCGAATGAAATGTCGCGTTCGATTGCCTTCAGCGCCAGCGCGCGATACATTGCGCCACTTTCGAGATTTATGTATCCAAGTTTGCGAGCGAGTCGAGAGGCTATAGTGCTTTTTCCGGCCCCGGCGGGGCCGTCAATGGCAATGATAAGTTTGCGCGGGGACGCCTCGGTCATTTCCCGTTTGATTGTACATGGGACATGCGGCAGAGCCGCTGATCGCTCAACTCGGATGTCCCCTCAAATGGCCACTAGGTATCTAAAAGGATAGTCTTGCACTCAACTGTATCTGCCGCCCCGGAGTGGTTGCTTCCGTGATCGTGCCAAATTGCGGCGTGTTGACGAAGCGATCCGGTGTTCCTAGGTTGGTATGGTTCAGGGCGTTAAAGAACTCGCCGCGGAACTGAAACCGCATCCGCTCCGTGACTGCGAAGTCGCGAGCTATAGCAAAATCCAGAGTCTGCATTCCCGGCCCGTAGACGGAATTGCGGCCCACGTCTCCGAATGTGAACGCCTTCGGAGTGGCGAACGCGAGCGGATTGAACCATTCGGTTGCGGTGCGGGTGCCGGCGCCGAATATGGGCTGCCCGGTAAGGTTTGCGCGAATCGGATTTTCGCCGAGAACGGTTCCCGAGTTGGCGGTGTCGCCAAAAACGGAAATCGTGAATGGGAACCCGGTCTGCACCTGATAAACCGTAGAAACCTGCCAATGCTTTGTCATCGCGCTCGTCCAGCGGGAATACTCCCAACCGGGAACGGCATATACCGCGCTCAATGCGAAACGGTCTCGCACGTCGCAGCCGGGCCCTTTCTCCGCTGCGAGGTCGTTGTTGTTCTGCGGAATGGAAGCCTCAAACATTGGCGAGCGGAAATCCGGAGCGTTACTCAGATTTTTTGCCCATGTGAAATTTGCGAGCAAGGTCAACCCGTGCTCATAACGGCGCCGAATGTTCACATAGCCCGCGTCGTACCAGCTCTGGGCGGTATCTTCGAGCAGATTGATCGTGCTTACCGGAAAGCACATCTGGCCGGCCGGGCATCCGCTCGCCGGCGGGACGTAGGTCACGCCAGCCGGCAAAGTTGTATCTGGCACAAATGCGATTTTCGGAAATGGCCGCCGCGGGCCGATGGGGCCGGGTCCGGGAAGCGCGTTGTTGATCAGGTGCGCGCGCTGCAGATGAACGCCGTGGGATCCGAGATAGCCGATTTCAAGCGTGGTGTTCTGCCCGAGGCTCTTCTCGACTGAGGAACTCCATTCCTCAATGTACTGTGACGGAGAATGTGGGTCCATTCCGGTGAAGCTGACCGTCGTCTGCCCGAGCACGGGCTGCCCGAAATTGAGTTGGCTCGCGAAGAGCGACGCTGGCGCCGTGAAGTTGTCGGCCTGTTGGGTCTCCGGGAAAACGTAGGGAACGTTGTGCCGCTGATTGCACCACGTGTTCATATCAACCGGCGTATAGAAAATCCCGAACGCCGTGTGATAGACGAAGCCGTGCGTCAGTGACTGCGAAAGCCCGATTCGTGGAGCAATATTATGCGTGTTGGGATACATGAGGCCTTTGGGATATCCGTTCTGCCCGCCTACGAATGCAGATGGCACTCCGCTGCCGTTAAACGTCAGATTGGTGTTTGTGTAGCTGATGTCAACCAGCGGATCCATAAATTCGTAACGGGCGCCCATTTCGATCGTTGTGCTACGCGTTATGCGGAAGCTGTCCTGCGCAAAGCCGGCGGCGTACCACTGGCGCAATTGCATTTGCGGAATGCCTGCCTGCCGCTGTTTAACGGCTGGCAGTCCTAAAAGAAATGTTGCCAAAGCTGAGCCGGTTCCATCATTGGTTCCGTTATCAGTGGTGTAGCCGTTGGTGAACTGGTAATAGCCCCGGTTCTGGAAAAATCCCCACATTGGCCAAATGTATTTGCTGTAACTCGCGCCGAACTTCAGGCTGTGGCGTCCTTTTTGCCAGCTAAGCGTGTCGCGGCCTTCGGCGAGCGTGTCCCAGGCTTTCATCGGAGTCGCAGAGTAGTTGTCGCCCATGGGCGAATACCCTTGAACGTTGAAAAATGGCGCTCCAAAGGCACCCGCGCCGCCGAACCCGATTCCCTGGATTCCAAGTTGCGTGACGATGTCATTCTTATTGGCGTTCTGCTCATAGCGGTTCATCGCCAGCCGCGAGAAGGTGATAGCAGCCGTGTTGACCAACGTCGGACTGAGAATCTTGTTCCAGGAGATGTTGCCCTGCTGCGAGAAATTGTTATTGAATGAACCAAAGCCTGGCAGCAGCGTACCTTCGCCGCCAGGCGGCATTTCGCCAGGTGTAAAGCCCGTCTCAGCACTCAGCGAATAACGCGCGACCATGCTGTCGCCGTTCGAAAAATTTTGATCTATGCGGACCGTGCCTTGATCATTGACTTGCAGCTCATTGCGAACGTCTTCATAGTTGTTGCAATCAGTGCCGCCGCCAACAATGCCTGGTGTGCCCATGGCAGCCGCGCCGCAGGGCATCATCATGCCGGGCATGACATTCGGGAGTGGAACGTACTGTTGCAGAAATGTCTTGATAGCCGGATTAATGCGCGAGGGGTCGATGACGTTCAGCTGGCCGTTGTATTGGAATTGTTGCCGTCCGTTTGCCGGATCGTAGATATTTACGCCGCTCTGGCTAAAGTCGCCATTGATCTCTGCCTGTGTCGGCACGGTATCGATCATCGTGTCCGCCATTGAATGGCGGAAGCCCTCGTAGTTCACAAAGAAGAATGTCTTGTTGTGAGCAATCGGCCCGCCGAAGGACGCGCCGAAGTTGTTCTGCACCATGTGGTTGTTTCCCATGGATTGAAACGAAGTGGCATCCATGAATCCATTGCGCAGGTATTCGTAAACCGTGCCGTGATAGTGATTGGTGCCGCCGCGAGTCACAATATTGATTTGTCCGCCGCCGGCGCCGCCCATTTCCGCCGAATAGCTGCCGGTCTGGACCTTGAATTCCTGTACCACGTCCGGCGAGGGGCTTAAATTCTGCGTATTGAACGTTGGGTCGGTATTCGTGGTGCCATCCAGCAAGAAGTAATTTCCATTCGGCCGGCTGCCGGCCACGCTTACAGCAGAGCGCTGTCCCGGACGCCAATAGAGCGGGTTCATATTTCCAGTCTGCGCACCATGGCTCACATGCGCGCCGGGAACGGTCAACGCAAGATCAATCAGCATGCGCCCGTTCAGTGGCAGGTTCTCGACCGAGGTCGGTTCAACCACTTCTCCCAATGCGGCCTCGTTGGTGTGGATCACTTCGGGGGCGCCGCTGACCTCAACCGATTCTTTTCTTGATTCCACGCTCAGACGGAGGTCGATCGCGAGTCTCTGCGCAACCTCAAGGCGTACCTTTTGTGACTGCGGAGCGAAACCGGAAACCGAAACGCTCAGAACGTAATCATCGGGAAGCAGTTCGGAAATTTCATAGAGGCCCTGCGAGTTCGTGGATACCCGTCGGACTGCACCCGTACTTGGCGAGGTTAGGACCACTGAAGCGTTGGCCACTGGATGTGACTGGGGATCAGTTACGCTGCCGCTCAGGACTGCGTAGTTGCTCTGAGCGAATGCGGCTGTCGAAAAGAAGAAGAAAATGCCTACCGCACACAGACTCCGAAGCAAAGTGCCTCCCGATGTCGCGAGTGTTTCGCAGGTGAATGTGATCGCGCACTAAAAGTGCGAACCCGGAATTTCAGGAATGTAGTGGGACAGCAGGCGCGAATCAATAATGCAAAAACGCTATGCGAGGCCACGAGATCAAAAATTTACAAATTTCGGGCGATAGTTCCAGATCTGAGCAGCTAGTTCGTGCCCCTTTTGCGCGAACGGCTTCAAGGTTCCTTTCGGCTACTCTCGTCTAGTACAAAACCATTATTGATCTACTTGGGCCTAAGTTATGAAATCTTAATTGCTTAGCGAAGATTTGGACGTTCGTTTGCCAATCGTCGGGCGGCGAAAGGCAAGTGTTACTATTCGAAAACAGCCGACTCGCGCGCGTTAAGGCACGATTTCGAAATATCGAACGAATCCAGTCCAAGCAAGTGCTTATTCCATTCAATCGTGGCAATTCGTAACAACAACTACATTTCTTTTAGGCGAGTCAGTCGAACAGCGATTGCGCTCGCAACAATAGCGTTGCTATTGACGGGATGCTCACGCTCAAAGGTCCCCGCCAAGGACTCGCCTGAATACGCAAATGCCACGCGAACTTTTTATGTTGGTCTGGCGGCCCTACAGGTTGGCGACGATGTGCGCGCCGACTCCGAGCTTGCGAAATTCGTCAAACTGGCGCCGGGAGAACCTGCAGGCTGGGGAAATTGGGGAATGCTGGCCTTGCGCCAGAGAAATTACCAGACAGCCGCCGAACGGCTGAAACACGCGCAAGACCTCGCGCCGAAAAGTGGACACATTAAGTATCTGGAGGGACTGCTCGAAAGTGGTCGTGGCAATTCGACAGCCGCAATCGATGATCTCCGAAGTGCAGTCGAACTCGATCCGCAAAATTTGCGGGCCGCCTATCAGCTCGCCGAGGAAGTGGAGCGGCAAGGCGGCGCGAATAGTGACGCACAGTTTCAGCAGATCATCGAGAACATCCTGAAAGTGCAGTCGAATAATTTGGCTGCTTTAATTGAGCTTGCCCGAATCGAGGCGAAACGCGGCGATCAGAACGATCTGCGATCGACCGTGGCCCAGATTGCCCGGCAATCGACAAATTGGCCGCCAGAGGTGAAGCAGCAATTGACGGCTTTGCAGACTGCGGCGAACGGCTCCGACCCCCGCGCCGCCGCCACGCGAACAGTTTTTCTGAAGAACACGCTAATGCGCGTTCCAGAATATCGGCAGGCGTTGTTTCAAATTAAAGCTCCACCAGGAGAAGAAGCTCAACCGTTCACCCATTTCGTGCGGATGGAATCGCCGACATTCACGACTGCCACGCCGGATACATCAATTTCTTTCGTCGCTGAGCCGGTCATAGAGAAAGGCGGACACTGGAATTGGGTTGGCGCTTTCTCGCTGAGCACAAGAGGATTCCCCGTGGTTGCAGAAGCAGATGGCCGGACGGTGCATCTGGCAACCGGCGCCACCCTTCCTTTTCCCGGAGGCGCTGCCCACATTCCGCCGTCGCCGGAAGGAATTCTTGCCATCGATTTCAATTACGACTTCAAACAGGATTTCGTGCTGGCGGGTGCGGGTGGCATTCGCTTTTTACGCCAAGACACCCCCAACAAATTTACCGATGTGACTGCCGCAACAAAGTTGCCGCGGAATGTGCTCGATGCAAAATATTCTGGCGCCTGGGGCGTAGATATTGAAGCCGACGGTGATCTCGACATCGTGCTCGGGACCGCCGAAGGTCTGCCCACGGTTGTGCGCAACAATGGCGACGGCACCTTTACCCCGATCCATCCGTTCGCAGGAATCTCTGGCGTGCGTGCCCTGCGCTGGGTTGATCTCGACGGCGATGGCAATCCTGATGCCGCAGTCATCGACGGCTCAGGCCATCTGCATGTCTTCATGAACGAACGTCAGGGACAGTTTGCCGAGCGCCAGTTGCCGGTTTTACCGGTAATCAAAGCGATTTCAGTCGCAGATGCGAATGGCGACGGCGTTCTCGATCTGCTCGCGGTCGAATCTGACGGCTCCATCATTCGAATTTCCGCAAAGGGCGACAGCCAGAACTGGGACGTTGCGCAAATTGCAACTGTCCCGAATGCAGCGCAATTTCTCAATGCCGAAGTCAGGCTTTTTGTCGCTGATCTCGACAATAACGGCGCGCTCGATCTTGTCCTTTCACGTACGAGCCCGAGTGGCGACGCGAGTGGCGCTTTAGTCTGGCTCGGCAGCGATGACCACAAGTTCACGCCTCTCGACCATCTAGTCGGACCTCCGGCAGTTCTCGCTGTTGCCGACGTGAACTCCGATGGACTGCTCGACCTCATTGGACTTTCAGCGGCCGGCGAATCTGTTGAGGCAATCAATCACGGAACGAAAAATTATCACTGGCAGCTCGTAAGACCACATGCCGCGCAGGCAGCCGGCGACCAGCGGATCAATCCATTTGGAATCGGCGGAGAGATCGAAGTTCGCGCTGGGTTGCATGTACAGAAGCAGCCAATCACCGGCCCGGAGATTCATTTTGGACTTGGGGAGCAGACCACTGCAGATGTGATTCGAGTCGTTTGGCCGAATGGCAGCGTGCGCGCCGAGTTCGACGCGAAGGCTGATCAACCGGTGGTCACCGAGCAGCGGCTGAAAGGATCGTGCCCGTTCCTCTTTGCTTACAACGGAAAGAGTGTTGAATTCGTGAAGGACGCTGTTCCGTGGAGTTCCGCCATCGGTTTGCGGATCAACACAATCGGCACCGCGCGGGTTGAGGCTACCGAAGAGTGGTACAAGGTTCCTCGCGATCAGCTCGTGCCCCGCGACGGCTACTACGACCTGCGCTTCACCGCCGAACTGTGGGAAACGTATTACTACGACTATTTAAATCTGATGACGGTCGATCATCCTGCTGGTACTGACATTTTTGTCGACGAACGATTTGTAATTCCGCCGGCGAAGCTTGCCATCACAACCGTTGAAACGCCGCATGCGATTGCGCGCGCGATCGACGACAACGGACAGGATGTAACCGACATCCTGCGCAATCTGGATGGCAAATATCTCGACACCTTTGGGCGTGGCCAATATCAAGGCGTTACGCGCGATCATTACGTCGAAATCGACCTTGGCGATGATGTCCCAGCTGACGCGCCGCTGGTTTTGATCGCTCAGGGCTGGATGCACCCGACCGATTCCTCGATCAACGTAGCGCTTGCCCAGGGTCATCACGAGCCGGCAAAAGCATTAAGTTTGGAAGTTCCAGACGGCCACGGCGGATGGACGGTTGCACGACAAAACCTCGGCTTTCCCGCAGGGCGGAAAAAGATTTGCGTGTTCGATTTGACCAATGTCTTCCGCCCCGGTACGCCGCACAAGTTACGCCTGCGAACCAACCTTGAAATCTATTGGGACAAAGTTGAGTGGGCGAAAGTGATCCCGAACGCGCGGTTGAAGGTCACGCCACTTACTCCGGAGTTCGCGGACCTGCACTATCGCGGGTATTCTGTAATTAATCAGGCCAATCCCTCCTCACCAGAGTTGCCAGACTATAACCACCTGGAAGGAAGCAAGCAGCGCTATCGCGACTTGATCGGCTACTACACGCGTTATGGCGACGTGCGCGAACTGTTGGAAAAGGTCGATGACCGTTACGTAATCATGAACTCCGGTGATGAGATGACACTCCGCTTCGCCGAACAGCCACCGGTCGAGCAGGGTTGGGTGCGCGATTACATCATTGCCGGAGATGGCTGGATCAAAGACGGGGACTACAACTCAACGTTTTCGAAGACCGTGTTGCCTTTGCCCTACCATGCGAAGAATTTGTATGTGGATCGCCCCGGTCGACTCGAAGATGAGTGGGTCTACAAGCATCATCCTGAAGATTGGCAAAACTATCAGACGCGCTACATTACGCCACACGTTTTTGAAAATGCTTTACGCACTGGAGTAAAGCCGTGAACGGGCGGCGTGTTGCAAGAATTATTCTCACCGTGCTGCTAATCGGCATGCTCGCCGTTCCGTTCATCTTGCGGCGAATCGCAGCTCATCGCGCAGCGGCTGCTCAGGCCGACGCGCTTCAACGCTACGGCTTCCGGCTACAGGAGGTCTCGCATCAAGCCGGAATCGACTTCGTCCACAAAGGCCCAATGCTCGATCACAAGCTCGACCCCATCATGCCTGAGGTTGCTTCGATGGGGGCGGCGGTTTCGATTGTAGATTTTGACCGTGATGGTTGGCCCGACATTTACGTGACCAATAGCGGTGAGGGAAGCAAGAACGCGCTCTATCACAACAATCACGATGGCACTTTTACCGACGTGGCCGAGCAAATGGGCGTTGCTGATGTGAACCAAGTCGGAACCGGTGTTTCGATGGGCGCGATCTGGGGCGACTACGACAATGACGGTTACGAAGACCTCTTCTTATACAAGTGGGGCAAGCCGGAGCTGTTTCACAACGACCACGGCAAAGGCTTCACGCGAGTAACCGATCAAGCCGGACTCCCGCCGTGGGTGAATGCGAACACCGCGATCTGGTTCGACTACGACGGGGATGGACTTCTCGACCTTTTCATTGGAGGCTACTACTCGGAGAAGGTTGATCTCTGGCATCTGGCAAATACGCGCATGATGCCCGAAAGTTTCGAGTACGCGAAGAACGGCGGACGCAAGTATCTGCTTCGCAATCTCGGTAACGGCAAGTTTGAAGACGTGACTCAACAGGTCGGCATTGATAGCCGCCGCTGGGCATTGGCCGCGGCTGCGGCGGACTTGCGCGGAACAGGCCACCCGGACTTGTTTGTCGCGAACGATTACGGCGTTTCCGAGTTGTACTTCAATGACGGAAAGCACTTTCGCGAAGTTGGTGATCAAGTCGGCGTTGGGTTCGCGCCCAAGAGTGGAATGAATGCGGCATTTGGTGACATCCTGAATCGCGGCGAATACGCCGTTTACGTCAGCAACATTTCTGAAGATGGCGTACTCATCCAAGGGAATAATTTATGGGTTCCGCGCGAGGGAACTTCCGGCGACAATCTTAAATACGACAACCTTGCGCGCGACATGGGTGTCGAACTCGGTGGCTGGAGCTTCGGAGCCCAGTTCGGAGATTTAAATAATGACGGCACATTGGACCTGTTCCTGACCAACGGCTACGTCTCGCTCGACCGCAATCGCGACTACTGGTACGACTTCTCGAAGGTTGCCGGCGGGCACAGCTTGATCATCGAAGACGCCAAGAATTGGCCGGCGATGGATGGCCGCAGCCTGTCCGGCTATCAGCACAAAGATGTTTGGCTGAACGATGGCACCGGGCACTTCGTCGATGTTGCGCAAGCTGTCGGCGTAACTGACACGCACGACGGACGGTCAGTTGCCTTGGCCGATTTGTGGAATCGGGGCGTGCTCGATGTGGTTGTCGCCAATCAGCGCGGGCCGTTGCTGATTTACAAAAACACGGTCACACCCCAGAACAAATGGATCGAGTTCCAACTCGAAGGGACCTCTTCAAATCGAAGCGCGATTGGCGCCGAGGTCACGCTGTTCTGGAATGGTGAAAAGCAGGTACAGGAAGTCGCCGGAGGCAGCGGTTTCTGCGCCGAGAACCAGCGCCGGCTTCACTTCGGGCTCGGCAGGAATCCACAGATCGAAAAAGCTGTGATTCGCTGGCCTTCCGGCAAGGTACAAACTCTCAACCAACTTTCGACCGACCGGCTGTACGCGATTAAAGAGCCAGCATGAGCCAAGCCGCTGCCCCACTGATTCCGCCGCCACCATCGGCCGCTCACAAACGAGCGCTGATCGACAGTCGCTTTGTCGCTCCGCTCTTTATTACGTGTATTCTTCTGGTGGGCCAGCTCACTTTCGGAATCCTGGAAAGTTACCCTAGAACATTGCTGGCGATAGGCACGGCCATCGGCACCGAACTCGTGCTTGGCAGAATTTTTCTCGGTAAGTGGCTGCATCCGGCAAGTTCGTACATTACCGGAATCAGCGTAGGAATTCTCTTGCGCTCTCCGGCGTACTGGCCATACGCGCTGTGCAGCGCGATCTCGATCACTACCAAGTACGTGCTGCGCGTGAAAGATCGCCACGTCTGGAACCCGTCGAACTTCGGCGTCTCGGCCATGTTGTTTCTCGCCCCGGAAACCGTCGCCTCCCTCAGCATTCAATGGGGCAATTATCTTTTGCCCATGGTCGTGATCTGGGTATTAGGTTTTGTGATTGTGTGGCGCGTCAAGCGGCTGCACATTACGGCGACTTACGTGCTCTCATTTTTCGCGTTCGCATTTCTGCGCAGTTGGCTCATCCATGATCCCTGGCAATCGGAAATCGCGCCGATCACCGGGCCAATGTATCAGCTCTTCATCTTTTTCATGATTACCGATCCGAAGACAACGGTGCGCTCGAAGCGCGGTCAGGTTCTGGTTGCATTTCTGATTGCCGTTGTCGAGACGCTGCTGCGGCTTGATCAAGTTGTTTATGCGCCCTTCTATGCGCTATTCATCGTTGGACCGATTGCGCTGATGATTGAAATGTGGCTCAACTCTCGAAAAATCCAGAAAGCTGCGTTGCCCGCGTGAATTTCCGGATCTCAAAAGCTCACATGTCTAATTCACGAATGACTGGGTTGATCTTTGCGGCTCTTTTCTCGCTGTTGCCGATCGGGGGCTGCGCCAAAAGATCGGAGACGAAAACTGCGGCAGCGAAGTCTGGTAGAGCAAAGTTGATGTCAGCTTTCGTGGGGCCTCACGTTGTTCTCGCGGCAGCACCGGAGACGCAGCAGTCAAGGCCATCTGGGCCGGTTCAATTCACAGACGTAACTGCGCAAGCCGGAATTCACTTCACATACACGAGCGGCGCGTTCGGCAAAAAGTTCTTGCCGGAGACCATGGGCCCGGGGGTTTGCGCAATCGACTATGACAACGACGGCTGGCAGGACATTCTGCTGGTCAACTCAACGGACTGGCCGGGGCACCAGACCGGCAAATCCTATCCAGCGCTATATCACAACAATAAAGACGGAACATTTACTGATGTCACTCGCCAGGCTGGACTTGCAATCGAGATGTATGGCCTCGGCTGCACTGTCGGTGACTACGATAACGACGGCTATGACGATATCTACATCTCCGCCGTTGGCAGCGGGCACCTATTTCACAATCTGCACAATGGCAAATTTGCCGACGTGACTGCGAAAGCCGGCGTCGCGAGTCCCGGGTTCGGAGTCAGTGCCGCGTGGGTCGATTACGATAACGATGGCAAGCTCGATCTTTTTGTCGGTCATTACGTTAAGTGGTCGGAGAAGACTGACCAATATTGTTCGCTCACCGGAAAAGGGAAGTCCTATTGCACTCCAGAAGCCTACAAAGGCGAGAGCTCGGAGCTGTTTCACAATCGGGGAAACGGCACCTTTGAGAATGTGACCAAGCGCGCTGGGCTTCTCGACAATTCCAGCAAAGCCCTGGGCATCGCTCTCATCGACTACGACAACGACGGCTGGATGGACCTGCTGGTCACGAATGACACTCAGCCGAACAAGCTTTATCACAACAACCATAACGGAACATTCACCGATGTCGGCGTCGCTGCAGGAATTGCATTCAGCGATGCAGGAACAACTCGCGCCGGTATGGGCGCCGATGTGGCGGATTACGACAACTCGGGTCGGCAGAGTCTGGTTATCGGAAATTTTGCGAATGAAGGCATGGCGCTTTACCACAACGATGGATCGGGATTGTTCACCGACCAGGCTCCGCGCACGGGAATCTCGCGATGGACAATGCAATCGCTGACCTTCGGGGCGTTTTTCTTTGACTACGATCTCGACGGCAAACCGGATATTCTCGCTGTGAACGGCCATGTCGCCGATGACATTAACCAGTTGCAGCCCACCATCAAGTATGCGCAATCGCCGCAGATTTTCCGAAATGAAGGAAATAGCAAATTCGAAGAGGTAACCTCCAAGCTCGGCAGCGCCATTCAGCAGCCAATTGTCGGTCGTGGCGCCGCATATCTTGACTACGATAACGACGGCGACTTAGACCTTGTGCTCATGAACAACCGAGGCACTGCTCGTCTTCTGCGTAATGACAATGGGAACCAGAACGATGTGCTTCGTGTGAAGACCGTCGGCACAAAATCCAACCGCGACGGAATTGGCGCGAAGGTCACAGTAAAAACCAACACCGGCCAGCGCTTGTTCGCGATGGTGAAAAGCGGCTCCAGTTATCTTTCGCAGAGTGAACTGCCTCTCACCTTCGGATTAGGAAACCCGGGAACCGTGAGCTCGATGAACTTAGAAATTGTTTGGCCTAGCGGACATAAGGACTCAGTCGCCGGCATTTCGCCGAATCGGTCGATCACCGTTCAAGAAGGAAAGGGAGTTATTTCGAATAAGCCGATCGTCTTCGCCAAGCCGCGCCGCTGAGCGACACGAACTCACGACAATTTCTCCCTAGTCTTCCACAGCTTTTCACACCGATTGCACCAGAAGGGCTGCAAACATTGCTATAAAAGGTTCCTCTTGAGGCTAATTTCCTATTGCGAAGGCAACCTCTGCTTTCGATAATACGCGTAGTTTTACTTCACAACGTGTATCGATACAGCCGAGAAGACCTGATCCGCATTCTGCGAGTAAGCGCGCGGCAATTGGTCGCGTGGGAAAAGGCTGGACTGCTCGCAGCCAGCGACAGCTACACGTTCTTCGATCTACTTCAGGTGAAAAAGGTCCGCGACTTATGCGCGCGCAACGTGCGTCCCGTTGAAATTCGCGAGTCGCTGACCGCGATGCAGAAGCAGGCGGCAGGAATGGAAAATCCCCTGCTCGAAGCGAGCGCATTCACTTCGGGCCGGCACCGCGTGGCATTTCGCCACGGCGGCAAGCTGCTTGAGCCGATCGCGGGACAATTCATGTTCGATTTTTCTCCGGAAGAAAAAGTAATCGCCAGCGTTCCCGTAACCAAGGGTTCACCGGCATCGGATAAACCCGCCGCCGACGTGGCCGAGCTTTTTGCCCGTGGAGTCGCGCTCGAAGAGGATCCGCGAAATCAGCTGCAGGCGATCGCTGCTTACGAAGGCGTGCTTGAACTCGACTCCGAGCACGCCGCGGCGCACATTAATCTAGGCACGCTTTACTACAATCGACAGGATTACAACGCCGCCGAAGAGCACTATCGCCAGGCGCTGCGCATCGATTCGCGATATGCGCTGGCGCATTTCGATCTGGGCAATGTGCTCGATGAAACCGGGCGAGTCGCCGAAGCAGTGCAGAGTTATTTGACAGCGTTGCAGCTTGCGCCCACCTACGCCGACGCGCACTATAATCTCGCACTCGCATATGACAAAATGCGTGAGCCGCGCAAAGCGTTGAAGCACTGGCAGTCCTACGTCAAGCTTGATGCCACCGGCCCGTGGTCCTCGCATGCGCGCACGCAGATTAAGCGCATTCTGAAGAGCGATCCGCTGAAGCTTGTGGTCGGCGGGAATGCAGCGCAAACCGTCTAGTCCCTATCTCTCTTATTCTCATTTTCCGCGGTGTAGAATTTGCTGATGTCCTAATTCGTCAGTTACAAAAGCTACGCAGAGCAATCGTATGGTTTTCCTTGGTGCTCCTTCGTGCCTTTTGTGGTGAAAGATTTTCTGTTGGCACAGGACCTTACTATGCCAGAAGCCACATTGCAGAGCGTGAACCCGCCAATCACTTCTCTTTCAGACGACGAGATACTGTTTCGCGAAAACGTCCGCCAGTTCGCGGAAGAAAAAGTCCGTCCGCTCGCGAAAGAGATGGACGAGAAGGGTGTCTTCGACAAATCGCTGATCGAACATTTTTTTCAGCTCGGGCTGATGGGAATTGAGATTCCCGAGCAGTACGGCGGCGCAAGCGGGAAGTTTTTCGAGGCAATTCTCGCAGTAGAAGAGCTTTCGCGCACGGATGCATCGGCAGGTGTTGTCGTCGATGTGCAGAACACGCTCGTTAACAATGCACTTTTACGCTGGGGTAATCCGGAGCAGAAGAAACGCTATTTGCCGCGAATGGCAGCGGAAACTGTTGGGGCCTACGCATTGAGCGAGGCGGGATCGGGCTCCGATGCATTTGCCATGCAAACCCGCGCCGAGTTGAAGGGCAGTGATTATGTTCTGAACGGCCGGAAGTTGTGGATCACGAACGGCAAGGAAGCGGGAATTTTTGTTTTGTTTGCAACCATCGATCCTTCGGCGGGATATAAGGGAATTACGGCGTTCATCATTGAGAAGGAATTTCCCGGATTCACCGTCGGGAAGAAAGAAGACAAGCTGGGCATTCGCGCTTCGTCGACTTGCGAACTCATTCTTGAAGACTGCCGCGTACCGAAAGACAACGTACTCGGTGAAGTCGGCAAAGGTTACAAGATCGCAATCGAGACACTGAACGAAGGCCGCATCGGAATCGGCGCGCAAATGCTTGGAGTGGCGAAAGGCGCATGGGAGTACGCCGCCAAGTACGCGCAGGAACGCAAGCAATTCGGCAAAAGCCTTGCGGAATTCCAAGGCATTCAATTTCAAATTGCTCAGATGGCGACCGAGATCGAAGCTGCGCGGCTGATGGTGTATAACGCCGCGCGAATGAAAGACGCGGGTATTTCGTTCGTGAAAGAAGCGGCGATGACGAAGCTATTCTGCTCACAAGTCGCGGATCGCGTAACATCACTCGCGATTGAGATTTACGGCGGCGTCGGCTACACCAAAGATTATCCCGTCGAAAAGTACTGGCGCGACGCCAAAATCGGCAAGATTTACGAAGGCACATCGAACATGCAGTTGTCGACGATTGCGAAATTGGTGCTGGGAAAGTAACCAGTTTTCAGCTGGACATCCTAAGAAATGACTTTGCCCCGACCTTTAACCCTATGGCCGCAGTCTCCACGACGAATGAATCGATAGCCGCAGCCAATATTGGCATTCTCATGGCGACAAATTCAGGATGTTTCAGGGAGCGTCGACCGTCGTCCCGCAACTCGAGGTCAACCACTGAATGGCCAGCGGAGTCCAATTGAATGAAGCGCAGACGCATCCCACCACCACCGCATTTCGGGTCAAAGTTCCCGAGTTCGAATTCTCGGCAATCTGGCGATCCCGAAGGAAACCCTTCGAGTCCCTTTACCAGGTTGGGGATTTGGTCATAGCCCAAGTAGGCTTCAGCTTGCCCGGAAAATCTACCGTTCGAGCATTTAAATAGGTATTCAACTACATCCTGGTCGTACCAAATGAGCTTGAATTCTATTCCTGGATCCACCATTTCGCTTATGAGCTAATCTTTTCCCCCACCGACTTGGCCTGCGTGAACAGCAGCAGATAATCCGGCCCGCCAGCCTTCGAATCCGTTCCCGACATATTGAATCCGCCAAAGGGATGCGCGCCGACAATCGCGCCCGTGCATTTGCGATTGATATATAAATTGCCAACGTGGAAGTCACGCTTGGCAATGTCAATCTTGTCGCGGGAACCGGTATAAATTGCGCCTGTTAATCCAAATTCCGTGTCGTTCGCGATTTGCATCGCATGGTCGAAGTTGCGCGACTTAATCACTACAAGCACCGGGCCGAAAATTTCTTCCTGCTCGAGCTTCGACTTCGGCTGAATGTCGGCAATCACGGTCGGCTGAATGTAGTAGCCTTCGCCCGCATCTTTCGCGCGCTCGCCGCCGGTGATTAACCGTCCTTCTCGTTTCCCGATTTCGATGTAGTTCATGATCGACTTCATCGAACCTTCATTGATCACCGCCCCGATGTTTGTGTTCCCCGTGGGATCCCCAATCGAGAGCCGCTCAACCCGTGCCTTCAACCTTTCCAGAAATTTGTCATAAATCCGTTCGTCGATGATGGCGCGAGAACACGCCGAGCATTTCTGTCCCTGAAATCCAAAAGCCGCAGCAGCAACTCCCTCGACCGCCGAATCGATATCTGCATCCGGTTCGACAATAGTTGCGTCTTTCCCGCCCATTTCAAGAATGGTGCGCTTAATCCAAATCTGACCTGCTGGAACTTCGGCAGCTACACGATTAATTCTCAGGCCCACTTCCCGCGACCCGGTGAATGCAATAAACCGAGTCTTGGGGTGGGCGACAACCGCATCTCCAAAACTCGCGCCTGCACCCGGACAGAAATTAACTACCCCTTCCGGCATTCCAGCTTCTTCCAGAATCTCGACGAACTTTGCCGCGATGGTCGGTGAATCGCTCGAAGGCTTCAGAATTACCGTGTTGCCACAAACGATCGAAGCCAGCGTCATCCCCGCCATAATTGCGCATGGGAAATTCCACGGTGGGATCACCGCACCCACCCCAAGCGGAATATACGAAAACTGATCGTGCTCACCGGGAAGCTGCACGGGCGCTTTCGCTGACGCAAGTCGGCGCGCTTCCTGCGCATAAAATTCACAAAAATCGATAGTCTCGGCTATATCAGCATCGGCTTCCGCCCAGTTCTTGCTGACTTCGAAGACCAGCCAGGCCATCAACTCCAGCTTGCGCTCGCGCATTATTTCGGCCGTTCGCAAGAGCAGCGAAATACGTTCATCCCACGATTTCCGGCTCCAGCTCTCGAATGCCTTTAAAGCTGCCTGCATTGCGGGTTCCACATGCTCTTTCCCGGCCTTCTGATGAACGCCTACAACTTCGGACGGCCGCGACGGATTCAGCGAACGAATCTTCTCCGCTGTCTTCACCCGATGTCCGCCGATGATCAGGTCATACTCACGACCGAGTTGACCGCGCACACGGTCGAGCGCTTCACGCATTTCCCGCGCGACGCCCCACTTCGTAAAGTCAGTTGCAGGTTCATTGCGGAAGGTTTTTGCCTGAGTACGATGATGTGGCCGGACGGGAGCTTCAACGCTTGCCATGATTGCACCTCGAAATAAGCGTAAACCCCTATTTTATACGCGTCGTTATCCCCGTGTTTCCCACCGCGTTTTTCGTGCTTACGTTATATTCAAACACTACCCATGAGAACAGAATCGTCGAAGTTCTAACCGATTCAGGATTCATTATGCGAATCATAATTTTTGGAGCCACGGGAATGCTGGGAAAGGCGCTCATGCGCCAACGTAACGGGGACGAACTCACAGGTCTCGGCAGTGCAGACGCTGACATACGCTCGCCAGAGCAGGTTGCGCGAGCGATTGATGCGACTAAGCCAGAATGGATCGTGCTCTCCGCTGCTTACACGGATGTGGATGGTTGCGAGTCCAATCGCGAGATGGCCGCAGCAGTAAATACTCAAGGGCCCATTAACGTCGCGAATACCGCAAAGCGAATCGGGGCCAAACTTCTCTTCGTCAGCACTGATTATGTTTTTAACGGAAGGAGAAGTTCGCCATATCAGGTCGACGATCCACGCGATCCAATCAATGTTTATGGAAAGACGAAGGCGGATGCAGAAATTGGTATTCTCAAAGTGCTGCCCGAAGCTTGCATCGTGCGTACCTCATGGTTGTTCGGACCTTGGGGGAAATGTTTTCCAGACACAATCCTGAGATTGGCTGCAACCCGCCCTGAACTCGATGTCGTCGACGACCAGCGCGGCTGCCCGACCTACACCTTCGACCTCGCCGAGGCGATCATCAACCTTTGCCACTCGGGCGCAAAAGGCATTGTTCATGTAACCAATGCGGGAGTCTGCTCATGGTATGACTTTGCAACAGAAGTGGTGAGGCAGGCAGGAGCAAAGACCGTTGTTCGGCCCACTACCAGCGACCGATTTGTGCGGCCCGCCGCAAGGCCAAGCTATTCAGTCCTTTCACAGGCAAGCCTTGAGGCACATGGATTACGCATGCGCCACTGGAAAGAAACGCTCGCAGATTATTTGCAGCTGCAAGGCACCGCCTATTCTCGTGTAGAGACGTAGCCTGCTACGACTCGCAAGCGATTTCCCAATCGCGAATGAATTGGTTTGATCGCAAGATGCGGATATTCCAGGTTCGACGAACGCCGTAATCTTGCACCATGAACAGCGTAATAATGGAAGTGGAATCGCAAACCTTGGAAGCACGGCCAGAGCAGTTGAAGTTTACGAACCGCGGCGATCCCCGCTGGCATGCGGTCGTTGCGCGTGACGGGGCAAGCGACGGCAAATTCGTGTTTGCGGTTTCTTCAACCGGGGTGTACTGCAAGCCATCCTGCCCGTCGAAGCGGCCTCGCCGCGAAAACGTGACTTTCTACAGGCGACCACAGGAAGCTGAATCGGCCGGATTCCGCGAGTGTTTGCGTTGCCGCCCGAGGGCGATTCCGGGAAATCCGCGTCAGGGACTAATCAAATCTGTCTGCCGCTACATTGAACAGCACCTCGATGAATCAATCACGCTTTCACACTTGGGCGCCGAGTTCAACCAAAGTCCTTTTCACCTGCAACGAACCTTCAAAGCGGTACTGGGTATTACTCCAAAGGAGTACGCGAACTCCTGCAGGATGCGCGGTTTCCGCCAGAATCTAAAAGCCGGGCATTCCGTTACGCGCGCAATGTACGACGCCGGATACAGTTCGACCAGTCGCCTGTACTCGCGTACTTCGTCCGAGTTGGGCATGGAGCCAGCGAAATACCGAAGAGGCGCCATCGCCGCGACCATCCGCTACGCTTTCAGCGATTCTCCTCTCGGTCGCATGCTACTGGCCGCAACCGACAAAGGAATTTGCAGCATTCAATTCGCCAATTCCGACGAAGAACTCGAACAGGGGCTCAAGCAGGAATTCCCGTTTGCGATCCGCCGACGCGATGACCAAGGCTTGGCTGAGCTCGCCAGAAAAGTCGTAAAAAGAATTTCTGGTGCAGAACCATCCTCATCTCTTCCCCTCGATATTCGAGCCACCGCCTTTCAGCGGCGAGTGTGGTCGTATCTGCAATCGATCGGAGTTGGGGAAACGCGCTCATACTCGCAAGTGGCGAAGGCGATCCGGCAGCCTTCCGCTGTGCGAGCAGTTGCGCGTGCATGTGCAACCAACCCTGTGGCGATTGCTATCCCGTGTCATCGTATTGTGCGCTCTAACGGCGACTTGGGCGGATACCGCTGGGGCATCGAACGAAAGAAAAAATTGCTCGCAATGGAAGCTGCAGGCACTTGAACTCGCAACTCGCAACGATTTAGCCTGTTATTCCGAAATGTTTTAGCCGTGAGGAATTGCCCCGACTAAAATTCTTTCGGACTCGCCTCATCCGCATTTGACAATTCTTTACCCCGCTTGATTCTGCCGCGTGTTTGAATAATCATCAGAGTTTGATGAGATCTCTGAGTACATTTCCACAACGCCTGTCCCGTGCTTGGTTTTCGGTCGCGGTCCTTGTATTATTTGCAACCGCCACCCTCGCGCATGCCGCTTCAACGAAGGTTCTGGGCACGGTAAAGTCGATCAATGGCACGACTGTAGTGCTAACGACCGACGCCGGTTCTCAGGCAACCATAACTCTCACAGATTCCACCCACATTCTTAAAGTTCTGCCGGGGCAGTCGATGAAAGATGCCGCACCGGTTCAGGCGGCGGATATCAAGGTTGGCGACCGCGTTTTGGCCGCGGGCGAGCCGGGCGAAGCGAACTCGACGATTGCTTCCACCGTCGTTGTAATGAAGCAGAGCGATATTGCCGGCAGGCAGCAGCAGGAGCGCGAGGCCTGGCGGCGTGGGGTGGGCGGGATTGTTAAAGAAGTGAACGCACCCGCCGGAACGATCACCGTTGCAAACTCGCTTGCGTCAGGCACAAAGCCAATTTTGATTCACGTTTCCTCTACGACCACCATTCGGCGCTATTCTCCCGATTCAGTGAAGTTTGATGATGCGAAATCCGGTACCCTCGACGAGATCAAGCCGGGCGACCAACTTCGCGCCCGCGGAGAAAAAAGCGCCGATGGCCAGGAATTCACGGCGCAAGCAATCGTCTCAGGTACGTTCAAGCAAATAGCAGGGACGGTTATTTCCTCGGATGCTGCGACCGGGAACCTCACAGTCATGGACCTGATGACGAAAAAGCCTGTGACGCTCAGAGTCACCTCTGATTCGGAAATGCGCAAACTTCCACAATTTGTCGCCCAGCGGCTGGCCATGAGAATCAAGGGAGGTCAGACGCCGGCGGGCGCGAGTGTGAATGCTGCTCCAAACGGTGCTCCTGAAGCGGCACACCCCGGAGGGGGTGGAAGTAGCGGCGGGAATCGTCAGGGGCAAGGTGGCCAGGGTCAAGGGAACCGGCGCGCTGCAGGAGGTTCTGGACCTCCGCCTGGAGGCCCTGCGTCTTTCGGCGCTGGCGCACCTCCCGATTTCCAGCAGATCCTGAGCCGCATGCCGAGCGTTTCTCTGGCGGATCTTCACAAAGGCGATGCCGTCATGCTGGTCTCGACCGAGGGCAGCACGACCTCCCCGCCGACGACGATCACATTACTCGCGGGAGTCGAACCAATTTTGACAGCTGCGCCGAGTGGGGCCGCGGCTGCGACAATTCTTTCACCCTGGAATCTCGGTGCTTCCCCAGGCGGGAATGCTGCGTCTGAATAAAAATCAAAGGAGTGAAGGGAAAACATTGAAAAGTATTTGGGCCATTTTGATCCTAATATCGACCTTTATACCGATGTTGGCGCAAAGCCAAACCGCACGTATCAGCGGCAAAGTCACGGACCCGACCGGCGCAGTAATTCCGCAAGCGACGGTCACCGTAAACGGTCCGGATGGAAAACAAGCCACTGCCACTACCAACCAGGAAGGTTCATTCGACATTAACTCCCTTGCACCTGGCACCTACACCGTTTCGGCCACCGCAAACGGGTTCGCCCCGCTGGAAAAAACCGGAGTTGAACTGAGCGCCGGTCAACGGCAGAGTTTGAATTTATCGCTCGAGGTCGAGGTCCAGCAAGAAAAGGTCGACGTCCAAGCCGAAGGCACGCAGCTCGATGTTGGGGCAGCCTCGAACGCAAACGCGCTGGTAATCAAAGGCAAAGACCTTGAAGCTCTTTCCGACGATCCCGATGAACTGCAAAGTGAACTGCAGGCATTAGCTGGGCCCGCGGCCGGACCCAACGGCGGTCAAATCTATATTGATGGCTTTACGGGAGGCCAGCTTCCGCCGAAGTCGGCGATCCGCGAAATCCGCATTAACCAGGACCCATTCTCAGCCGAATACGACAAGCTCGGCTATGGCCGCATCGAGATCCTCACCAAGCCCGGTTCCGATCATCTTCACGGGCAATTCTTTTTCAATGACACCAACGCCATATTCAACTCGAAGAACCCATACGTCCTGACCAAGCCGGATTACAACTCTGAAATGTTCGACGGAAACCTGGGCGGGCCAATTAACAAGCGAGCTTCATTCTTCCTGGATGCCTCAATTCGGCGGTTCAATGATTTTTCCGCGATCTATGCGATCAATCCTGCCGATATTTCCGGTCCACGCTTGCAGGATTCGATTTCCAATCCTTGGCACCGGACCAGCCTCAGCCCGCGAATCGATTACCAACTTACTGCCAACAACACTCTGACCGCGCGCTACCAGCTTACCCACGAGAGTGAGCAGAATTCGGGACTGGGTTCTTTTTCACTGCCATCCCAAGCCTACAACACCAACGAAACCGAGCACACGCTGCAGCTCAGTGATACTCAGATTTTTGGGCCAAAAATCGTAAATGAGACCCGGTTTCAGTTCCAGCGCGAGACCAACCATCAGCTGCCGCAAGGTTTCGGCCCGGAGGTTGAGGTGCAGGGCGCATTTACTTTCGGCGAAAGCTCCGAAGGACTGATTCGAACTACGCAGGACAATTACGAGCTGCAGAATTACACCTCAATCACCCACGGAAACCACCTCATCAAGTTTGGCGCGCGCCTGCGTGGGATCACTTCTGCTGAATCCACCGATTCTAATTTCAACGGCACATTTGTTTTTTCCCCCGTTTTAAGCGGCGGCAGCATCGCTGTGACTGCTCTTGATGCCTACCAAAGCGCAGCCGCGGGAAATTGCGTTTCCGGACCGGGCTACAATCCGCAATTTTGTCCAACACAGTTTTCCATGGCGGCGGGATCGCCGCAGGTCAGCGTGGGCTGGTTGGATGCAGGCCTCTACGCCGAAGATGAATGGCGCGCCAAACCGAATCTGTCATTCACGTATGGTTTGCGGTTCGAATCCCAGAACAACATTGGCGATCACGCCGATTTTGCGCCGAGACTCGGCTTGGCTTGGGGCCTGGGAAGCAACGGCAAATCTGGACCCAAAACCGTGCTGCGGGCTGGTTTCGGAATTTTCTATGACCGCTTCGGCTATAACTTGGTGCAGCAGGCAGACTTGCTGAATGGAGTTATTCAACAGCGGGTGACCATCACCGATCCGGATTTCTTCAGCGCCAACGGCCATGCGCTGCCTTCGTTCAGCGCGCTGCAAGCCATGGCGACCGCCGCACCCACTATTTACCAGATCGCACCCAACCTGCGCGCGCCGTACACAAGTCAGAGTGCTGTGAGCATTGAGCGCCAGATCACCAAAGCGGCGACTGTCTCTGTGACCTACCTGAACTCGCGCGGCGAACACTCTTTTTATATCGATAACGTGAACGCTCCTGCGCCGTGGCTGAACGGAGGAAGACCGGAGGGGACGCTTGACAATATTTATGAATACAAATCCGGCGGGATTTACCGCGAAAACCAGATCATTGCGAATATGCGCCTCAATGCCGGCCGCCGCCTCTCCCTATTTGGCTTCTATACCTTGAGCTATGCAAAAAGCGACACGAGTTCGGGAGGCGGCGCGGGCGGCTTTTTCTCGAGCGGCACCACGACGATGGCGAGCTTCCTTTCCAACCAGTATGATCCTCTCGCCGACTACGGACGAGCAGCTTTTGACGTGCGCCATCGCGCATTCATAGGCGGCAATATCTCTCTGCCCTATTCTTTTTCGTTGAGTCCATTCGCCATTATCACTTCCGGAGAGCCGTACAACTTGACGACTGGTCAGGACAACAACGGAGACTCTATCTTCAATGATCGTCCGTGGCTCTCGAATTCGGGCGCTGTTGCCTGTTCCTCAAGGGCTGATTTCTCGCTTGAACCCACGAATTTCGGACTGGTTCCGGTCAACGACTGCACAGGCCCGGCGAATGCAACCTTTAATCTACGCTTGAGCAAAACCATCGGCTTCGGGCGTGAAACCAAGGGCGGCTCTGGCGGGGAAGGCGGCTACCACCGTCACGGAGGCGGACTGGGTGGCCGTGGGCTGAGCGGAGGAGGCGGAAATCCGTTCTCCTTCGGAAGCAGCAGCAACCGTCGATACAATCTAACCTTCAGCATTTCTGCCCGCAATCTCTTTAACACTTTCAACCCAGGGCCAGCGGTTGGCAATTTGAGCTCGCCGCTATTCGGGCAATCGATCATGATTGGCGGCGGCCCATTTGGGTCGTCCTCGGCCAACCGCCGAATCGACTTGCAGGTGAGGTTCTCCTTCTAGAAGAGCTCTTAGCCGTCAGCCTTCGGTTCACTTTGAGCAGTGGTAAGCGCCTCTTCTCTTTCGGCAGCCACACATCCGTTTCAATCAATGGCTGATGGCTGAGAGCTGATGGCTATTTGCAGTTAACAGCTTGCGGCGTGGATAACGAAGTCAGTACGCTCTGGTTCGGATAACTATAGGCGCCGCCCAATGCAGTTGATGGCGATTGAAATTGGAACCATTGCAAGAGCGCTTCGTTCTGCGGATGGTACGTCCCGTTTTTGCTTTTAATTGCGATCGTGGAATCGGGCAGGCCTTCAATCACATCTCCAACTTCGAAATCGTCCTGGCAATTTCCGTTCTGCGAGAGCCACCACGGCGTAATGCCATGCACCCCGTCGCTGCCGACGAATGGATCATTCAAGCTCTCCGTAATTTCGTGGCTCAGCGCAGTCACGTCTTCGAATCCGGGCGCAAATAAACCGGGGCTGATCCAGCTTGAATAATTCAGCACGAAGCGCTTTTCGCGAAACCCGTTGCTCGCGTCACCGGGCTCGTAATCGTACGTATGAAAGCCGAGAACACAGCAATCATTTGGATTGTGCTTCAGATAAAGAAAAGTATTCGGAAACAAGAACGTCGCGATGTCCTTCGTCGTGATGTCTCCCGCATGCTCGGCCGCGCCAACTGGAGTCGAAGTGTCATTCACAGTCGGCGGGAACAGACGATTTGAGAACACATCGATATCGACCAGCACAAACGCGCAGCAGGAGCCGTCACCATTGAGCGCGAAATAATACGCGCCTCGCGGAATTGACATTGTCCGGCTCGTCTTAATCGCAGGCTTCAGCAGTGTGTGCCAGTCAGATTGCATTACGTTGTAGAACTGCGCGCGCTGTACCGAATCAGAAAACTGAGTTGGCACTTCGCTGCTCGTGTAGTCGGCGGCCTGGAAGATTGGCGAGTTGAGCGAGGGTTGCACAAATGGGTCGACGGAATAGTGGAGCTTGTGTCCGTTTACCACGCGGACTGATCCGTCATAGTCGAGCAGGTCCAATGACACCGGAATCACGGGAGCATTGAACTCCGTTGTGCCGCCCGCTTCCGGCCTGCCGCCCGCGATCGTGTAAAGCCAGCGACGCTTCTGGTTTCCGGTCGGACCAACGCCATTTGCGCGGAATTCTCCGCTGAAGGTCTTGATCGAATCGATGCCCCGAGACGTTGCCTTCGGTGCACTTGCTCCCTGATGGCCACGCGGCGCGAAGACGGTAAATCCGTGGTGCGCACTCGAGAGGGTGGGCGCGACCTGGTCCCGGCTCTGCGCAATGGCTGTACTTACGCCGAGAGCTCCGACCACCAGGAAAAGAATGATGTTTTTCAACCACTTACAGCCGTGCAACTGTCACCGCCTTACCAACAAATTACTTGGATGCGCAGAGACTTGCAAACTGTTTTGGTAAAACTTTCGTGAATTTCGTGGCGAAAGTAATAGGTAGGGACATCGGCTACGTGCCTACCTTCTTGCTTTATGAGCTGTCATCCCGAGCGGAGTTGATCTCGTCAGAAAACGCCTGTCATCCTGAGCGAAAACGATCAGCGGCTTTGCAGCTGGTCGTTGCAGTCGAAGGACCCCTTGGTCATTTGTGGTTGCACAGGCAATTCTAGGCACTCGACCGCGCCCATTGAGAATTCCCCCTGGAGGGATTCACTACTTCGCTGGCCTCGTTATTGCCCCTTCCGATGCCGATGCAACCAGCGCTGCATACTTTGCGAATACCCCGCTTGCATAGCGCGGCTTACCTACCTTCCACGACGAGATCCTGCGCTGAATTTCCGAATCACTGATCTCCATTTCGAGCACCCGCTGGGTGACGTCAATACGAATCGTGTCGCCTTCGTGAACGGCAGCAATGGGACCGCCGAGCGCCGCTTCAGGAGAGACGTGCCCAATCATAAGCCCGCGAGTTGCACCGCTGAACCGGCCATCCGTAAGCAGCGCAACCGACTCGCCGAGTCCTTCGCCGACGATTGCTGCCGTTACGCTCAGCATCTCCGGCATGCCCGGGCCGCCGCGCGGGCCTTCGTTGCGAATCACGACAACGTCGCCGGGCTTCAAACGCTTACTCATAACGAAGCGCATTGCGTCTTCCTCAGATTCGAATACACGCGCCGGGCCGCGATGGCTCAGCCGCTCATGCCCGCTGATCTTTGCCACGCAGCCCTCAGGCGCAATATTTCCTCGCAGGATTACGAGGCCTCCGGTCGCTTTCAATGGCTTAGCTAAAGGCGCGATCACTTCCTGGTCCGGAGTTTCAACCGCTGCAGCGGCCTCTTCACCGATTGTCTTTCCCGTGACCGTCATCGCGCGCTCGTGCAGCTTCTTCGCGTGAAGCAAACGGTTCGCAAGCAATCCGATTCCACCGGCGCGGTGCATGTCCGCTGCAACAAATCTCCCGAATGGTTTCAGGTCGCACAGCAAAGGAGTGCGCTCGCTGACTTTCTGGAAATCGTCGATGACCAATGGCACGTCGGCTTCACGCGAAATTGCCAGCAGATGCAACACAGAATTCGTCGATCCTCCTGAGGCCGCCACGCCGGCAATCGCATTTTCGAAGGCTTCGCGCGTGAGGATGTCCTTCGCCTTCACTCCGCGCTGCAGTAAATTCAATATCAACTCTCCGCAACGAAAAGCGATGTCGTCTTTTCGTGGGTCGATCGCGGGTACGCTGTTATATCCGATCGGCGAAAGCCCGATCATTTCCATTACCGTCGACATGGTATTCGCAGTGTATTGGCCTCCACACGCCCCAGCGCCTGGACATGCGACATCTTCGAGTTCGTATAAATCCTTGTCGCTCATTCTCCCTGCCGCGTTTGCGCCGATCGCTTCATAAACATCCTGAATGGTGACGTCCTTACCGCGAAAGCTTCCTGCGGCAATTGTTCCCCCATAAAGCACCAATCCCGGAATATCGAGCCGCGCCAGCGCCATAGCAGCTGCAGGGATTGTCTTATCGCACCCGACAACACAAACCACCGCGTCGAACAACTGACCACGGCAGACCAACTCGATAGAATCGGCGATGACTTCCCGGCTAACCAGCGACGCACGCATGCCTTCGGTCCCCATCGTTTCGCCATCGCTGATAGCGATCGTGTTGAACTCCATCGGAGTTCCACCAGCTTTGCGAATACCTTCTTTTACCTTTGCTGAAAGGCGTCGCAAATGGAAGTTGCACGGCATAGTTTCGATCCAGGTGTTTGCGACTCCGATCAGTGGCTTCGCGAGATCTTCGCTGGTAAAGCCGACAGCTTTAAACATGGAGCGAGCGCCGGCGCGGTCTCGTCCTTCAGTGATGGCACGGCTGCGATGTTTTAGATCCATAGAGATAAAAGATTACGACAGAGCTCACGAAAGCGAAAGTCGGCCACCGAGTTAACGGCAAGCGCTGGGAATGAATCAAAAGTGCCGGTGCGCTTATGAGTCGCAACACCGGCCCGTGTACTTTCGAGTCATTCCAGATGTGCGCTGCATAACGAATGAGCAACTCTCGGCGAGAATTTGGGCATCGAACCGTCGCCTCTGAGTCAACACTAAATTAATCGGGCGTTAACCATGAATAGAGTCGCATTAACGAAGCTTGCTGTGACCGTTTCATGTCTGATCCTGAGTAGCTGCAGTGGAACCTCAAACTCTAATCCCGCCAACCCGGTAGATGATTCGCAGGTGCCGCGTTCCTCGATTCAACACCTTATTGTGGTGGTCATGCAGAACAACTCATTCGATCACCTTTTCGGCACATATCCTGGCGCGAATGGCTTAAGTTCTAGTGTCTCTGGCTATCAGCAGGTCGATCAGGCCGGAAATATCGTTTCGCCGCAATTGTTGACGAATTTGGATCCCGCCGATCTGAACCATACGCAATCCTCATATCAGGTCGCCTACGATTCCGGGAAGATGGACAAGTATGCGTGGGAGAACGGCGATGCCTCGATGGGCTATTTCGATAATTCCAGTACGGGCACTGCTGACGACGGGCAGCAGTTTGGTGTGAGCACGTTGTGGAATTACGCGCAGCAATACGCGCTGGCTGACAACTTCTTTGCTTCAGCCATGGCCAGCGAACCGAGCAACATGCTTTACATGATTTCGGCCGGGGTCGGCACTGGAAATGATTCTTTTGGGTATCCCCAACTGGATGGCTGCACCGCGGCTTTGTACCAGCAGAACCAGGGCTCGGGCGCAAATATCACGCCACCGCTAGGTTTTCAGAACGTCGGTGACCAGCTTACTGCGGGGAAGATCTCATGGAGATGGGCTCATGAGGATTTCACCAATGAGCAAAATGGTAGCTGCAAGGACTACGTCCCCCAGGAAAATCCGTTCCAGTATTTTCAGACCACCGCGAACTCCGCGAATCTCACCGACTTTGCGCTTTCAAACTTTACGACCTTGCTTTCTTCCCCCGACCTGCAGTCGGTGACGTGGGTAAATGCCGCTCCGGAACACAGCATGCATCCAGGTGCTGACAACATCGGCAACGGAATTGAATGGCTGGACAACCTTGTTCAGGCGGTGAAGGGATCGAGTGCATGGCCGAGTTCAGCGATTGTGGTGATTTGGGACGAGAGCGGTGGCTGGTACGATCATGTTCCCCCTCCACAGTTCAGCGGGACGCTTGGCTTGGGCGCACGCGTTCCCATGCTGTTGATTTCCCCGTTTGCGAAAACCGGCTACATTTCTCACCAACAAATGGACTTTGTCTCCATTTTGCGCTTCATTCAGTGGAATTGGGCTCTGGGCCAGTTCTCTGACTCAGGCCAGGCCGCCCGTGAAGCACAGAGCGGGGATATTTGCGATCTGCTGACTACGAGCTGCGCCGCGCCGTAAGAATTATCGTAAGTATGGCTCGGACATTCCTATCCGAGTTTCGCCGTGCCAATTACCTCAAGGTTGCCTCGCTCTTGTCTTGCTGATTTTGCGAGACGGCGCGGAAATTTTGACTTGCGGGCATTTCGCAGTTGGTCAGCAGCGAACACGGAGTGAGTGCAGAGAGGAATCGAGGGGAGCCGCCCTGAGCTGCCGTTTGGGAGAAACTTCTACGCCATCGCGGCGGTTGAACGTCCACCTGCGCTAGCGGACGACGGCGGATGAGGGCCAGAGAATCCGGCACCGCCTTCGAGCATCTGCGGTGTTGGGACGCCAACCCGAACGTCGATCACATCGACAATCGCATGCCAGTCACGGCAGAGCTGGCCAATCTGCTTCGCATTCACGTCCAGCAGAATATCCGCGCGATGTGGATTGCCCGAAGCTGAGGCAAGCACGTACGGTATATCGAGTCCTCGCCTGGAAACTGCCGTGAGAATGCGCATCAGTGTGCCTTGCGTATTGCGATAATGAATATGAAATGCGTGCATATGTTTCTCCCTAAACTGCTCGTGGGAACGGGGGTTTGCCGTTCGCACGAGCGAAGCTCGACAACCTTACTCTTCCTCGAACAACATCTCCGAAAGCGCCGCACCTGCTGGCACCATGGGATAAACATTCGCTTCCGGCGCGCAATCAAACACCAGTAGCTCTGGTTCCGGAGAATGCAAAAACTTCTCGAGTACATCTGCCGTTTCCGGCGTCACCGGGTACTCACGCACGACATCTTCGTTTATCCGCACTGCATTGATGCGATACGCCTTTGAAATTTCTACGAAATCCGGGTTGTCACTCAGGTCCGTCTCAGCATAATTCCGCTGATAGAAAAGCTGCTGCCATTGGCGCACCATGCCCAGATATTTGTTGTCGATGATCACCATCTTGATCGGCAGGTTCAGGCGACGAACCGTGGCGAGCTCCTGAATATTCATCTGGAAGCCGCCGTCGCCGGAAACGCAGAGCACCGTCGCATCGGGCTTCGAAAGTTGAACCCCCACCGCCGCTGGCAGGGCGAACCCCATCGACCCAAGACCGCCCGAAGTGATGAATCCCCGCGGTGAATCTGAACAATAGCGTTGCGCGGCCCACATCTGATGCTGGCCCACATCGGCGAGAATCACACTGTTCTTCGGCGCGCGCCCGAAAAGCTCATCGAGAAAACGGATCGTCGGCTGCGACAATCCCCGCGGATCCAGCTCGGCGCGGTCTTCTCCGCAAGCGATCGCACGCCACCCACTCCAATCCGGCAATTTTGCTCCACGAACTCTCTTCGCGAACGCTGGAATCGTCTGCGCGAGATCACCAATAATCGGCAATTCACACTGCCGAACGCGGTCAAGCTGTCCCGGATCAATCTCGAAGTGAACGATCTTCGAATTTGGCGCAAACCGCGAAGGATCGCCGGTTACACGATCATCCAACCTTGCCCCGAAAACCAGCAGCAGATCGTTCTCATGCAGCGCCATATTCGCGGCCCTCGTGCCATGCATTCCAACCATGCCGAGATAGTAAGGGGCTTCTGGCACGACCGCACCTAGTCCGTGAACTGTCGCGAATGTAGGAATGTTGAGTTCATCGAGCAGGGAGCGCAATTCTGGGATCGCACCCGAAAGCTTCGCGCCCGCCCCAACCAGCGCGACTGGCTTTTGTGCGGTCTGCAGCAACTTGATGAGTCCATCTGCAAAAGCTCCGTCCGCTTTTTCATCCGATTGCCGCGGCTTCGGCGTGAACTTCGCTGGACCTGAAAATTCCACCTTCGCCTTCAGAAAGTCCGTCGGAATGTCGATGACCACCGGCCCAGGCCTTCCTTCGCGCGCCCAGTAGAATCCTTCGGCGATCACAGCAGGAATTTCGTCAATCGAGCGGACCAGCCGGCTCCATTTTGTGAGCGAAAGCGTTAGACCGAAAACGTCAGTCTCCTGAAATGCGTCCGTGCCGATCAGCGCGCTCCGCACTTGCCCGGTGATGCAGACCAGCGGAACTGAGTCCATTTTCGCGTCAGCAATTCCGGTAACAAGATTCGTTGCGCCAGGGCCACTGGTAGCAATTGCCACGCCGACCTGTCCCGTCGCGCGGGCGTGCCCTTCGGCGGCGAAGATCGCGCCTTGCTCATGGCGGGTAAGAATATGGCGAATGCCGCTGCCATCGAGCGCGTCGTATAACGGCATGATCGCGCCCCCCGGATAGCCGAATACTAGCTCGACGTCCTCAGCGCGCAGGCACTTCAAGAAAATTTCAGCGCCTTTAAGCATTGACGACCTTCTTCTGAGCTGTTTCGGTTCGTTGCGCTTGCTTCGCGGAGTCCTTCTGCAACCAACTCATCATTCCGCGAAGGTTAGCGCCGACTTCTTCCACCTGGTGCTTCTTTTCCGCTTCGCGCAGCGCGTTGAACTTCTTTACGCCGGTCTTGTTTTCGTTGATCCACTCGCGCGCAAACTCGCCGCTCTGGATTTCCGCAAGAATCTTCTTCATCGTGGCGCGAGTTTCGTCGCCGACAACTCGCGGTCCGCGCGTCAAATCGCCATATTCGGCGGTGTTTGAAATCGAATAGCGCATCCGCGCCAGTCCGCCTTCGTAGATCAAATCCACAATCAGCTTCATCTCGTGAATGCACTCGAAATACGCGATCTCCGGCTGATAACCGGCTTCAATAAGCGTCTCGAAACCTTTCTTCATCAGCGAAGTCAGGCCTCCGCAAAGCACCGCCTGCTCGCCGAAGAGATCGCTTTCTGTTTCCTCTTTGAACGTAGTCTGCAAAACCCCGGCGCGTGTCGAACCAATTCCGTATGCATAGGCCAGCGCCAGTTCATGCGCGCGCCCGCTCGCATCCTGCTGAATTGCAATCAACGACGGCACGCCTCGACCTTCGGCATAAACCCGGCGCAGCAAATGACCGGGACTCTTCGGCGCAATCATGACAACGTCAACGTCTGGGGGAGGGACAATCGCTTTGAAATGAATGCTGAAGCCGTGGGAAAAACCGAGCACCTTGCCTTTGGTCAGTCCAGGTTTGATCGCCGACTCGTAAAAGTCGGCCTGCGTCTCATCAGGAGTCAGAATCTGGATCCAGTCGGCTTTTTTCGCGGCTTCGGCTGGCGCAAGAACGGTGAAGCCATCGGCCTGGGCTTGTTTGGCGCTGCCGCGGGTGGGATCAAGACCAATGATTACGTTATAGCCGCTGTCGCGAAGGTTCTGCGCCTGCGCGTGTCCCTGACTGCCATAGCCGAAAACGGCGATAATCTTACCCTTCAAGGCTTGAGGATTGGCGTCGCGCTCGTAGAAGATGGTGGCCACAGTTCGCTCCTGAGATTAATCCGGGTAGGACTCCGGATTGTGCATACCGACCGGTCGGTCGGTACCTGAAATCCTAGGTTTTCCCGTGACAAAAGTCAAGAGCGAAGTTGGGGAGCATCTGTTCCCCCTGCCTTATCCCGAGACTCGGCGTTTTCATCAGCCGAGTGAGGGGTCTGGCGTGCAGCATAAACGGACTTAGTTCCCAGGTCCGATTTGATCCGCGCGAGATCACGCAGCCAGTCGCCATCTTCGGGGAGCTCGGGAAGGCGCTGGCACTCCATCACTCCAGCGGATTTTTCCACCTCAAACCGGGGAACCGCGCGAAGTCGCGGTCAGTGGTGTGCAGAGTGCCGCCATACTCGACCGTAAGCGCCGCAAGCTGCGCATCAGAAACCAGAGCCCCCGGCGCTTGTCCTTCAACTATTATGCGTCGCAACAACGGCCAGTGATCGTCTCCCGGCGCCAATAGCCGGACATTCGGTTGCTCCAGCCAGCGGTCCACAACTTTCGCGGCTTCCTCAAGGCTGAATCGTTCGCCGGGCAAGCGCGTATTGGTTATAATTCGCAAGAATGCGCCGATGGTTTGCCACGGCAATCCAACCGGCGTGGCTTGCGAAAAAACCTCCTCGACCCAAGCGCGAGCTGTTGCATGTTTCGCCGACGCGCTGTCATACGCATACAAAAGGATGTTGGCGTCGAGCACGATCACCGGCGCGCTGGCCCTTCAATCTCGTCCAGCAATTGGTCAACATTGTCATAGCTCAGCCCGGAAGGCAGGCCCAGCTTTCGCGGAGTGACCACGAACGGCTTTCTCGGAGGCCGCGTAGCCGCAACCAGCCCCAGCCGCAAGAAGCGGTTCACCACTTCTTTAAAGGACGCTCCCGTGCGCCGGCTTTCCTTTTCGAGCAGCCGGGCAACGTCGTCGTCAAGCGAAAGAGTAGTTCGCACATCATGATTCTATGTGTATGACATCATGGTGTCAAGGCAATGATGTCGTGATGTCCAGGAACACGCTGGGTTGCCGCCGTTACTGGCAGTGCGCTATGAATGACCCGCCACTGTAGGTACCAGTCACATAATTGTCGTCGTTGATGCCATTAACCCCTGTCGTCTCGCCGTTTGGCCCTAAGACATCTTTGAACTTGCCATTCACGAAGAGGAAGCTTCCACCATTCCCGTCAGAACCGCCCCACGAACCAACGATCACTCCCGCAGAATTGATGTCGTTCAAAGAGGTTCGGAAGGCTTTGGGATAGTCGAGCGTCTTGTAGATCCCATTCGCCAACACGAACCCGTGGTTGGGATATGGGGAAAAGGGCACAGCATCGGAACCGACATACCAGCCCACAACCGTGCCGGTGTCGCTGATGCTCGTGGGGTTTGTGTCAATCGCTCCGGATGGGCCGCCGATTGAGGAGAAACTGCCGTTCTTCCACATTTTGAATCCGGTCCACTCGGGTCCGAAGTCGGCATCGTCGTTGTATTGGTAAGTTCCCACCATTGAGTTCCACTTATTAATCCCAGTGAGGATGGTCTGCGGGGCGCCGGGATAATCGATCGTCGTTGCGCTGGAACCGGTAACAATCAACCCATGATTGAAGTCGACGTCGCCAACTGTAACGCCATCCTTGTTGCGTTTGGAAAAATGCGTCTGAGTTGCATTCGGATATTTATAAGTCGCGATACCGCCGTTTGAATAACGGACGAATCCCACAATGCTGCCGTCACTAAGCGTGCCTGTGCCAACGACTGTGTTCCACTGATTGATTCCTGAGGGCGAGAAGCTTTTGAAAGTTGTCCAGCGATCGCAAGTTGCTTTTGTTTGCGCCTGGCAAAAGAAAGATAGCGAGAACACGAGTACTGCAGTCAAAGTTATGCGGGAGTTCATGGGAATACCTCGTCCCCTCAAAGATGCTGGTTTCATTTTGTGCGGCTACACAGAAAAAGCTGTACCGCGAGTAGGTACTACTCGCGCCGGGTCAGCCGCCGTGGCTTTCGCGATGGGCAGGGATCGGGCGCGCGCGTAGCGAGCGACGAAGATGCGCCCCATGTTGGGACGCATTTTTCAGGTCCCGGCTGCCTGCTCTTTTGTTTCGAGGGCTGCCGGCGTCGTTTCAGCAGGCGTCTGATTCACTAATCTGAAGATATGCAGTGTTCTAACCGCCCGTATCGTTGAGATTCCCATTTTGGGATTGCCCCACCCTTCCCGCGTCTTTTGCGAGAGGGTGGGATGCAATTTGGAATTAGAATTCCCTCGCAATGGGACCGAAGTCCAAACGTACCAGCAACAACGTTGCTTGCACTTCATCACATTCAGTTGTTATCGCCGGATGCCACTCCTCGATTCGGTGATTGCGCGCGAGACATTCGAGCGAGAACTCGAGCGCGTGCGCCGTTGGTACGGCTGCTACATCACAGCTTACGTAGTAATGCCCGAGCACGTACATCTGCTCATCAGCGAACCGGAACGCAAGACTCTTTCGGTCGCGATTCAAATGTTGAAACAGATCACCTCCCGCAAGCTGAAGCCGATCGGTTCGCCTAATTTCTGGCAAGTTCGCTACTACGATTTTCCGGTTTGGAGTGAACGGAAACGCGTGGAGAAGCTGCGATATATCCATCGAAATCCAGTGAAGCGCGGCCTGGTCGCACGGCCGGAGGATTGGCCATGGAGTAGCTTCATTCAGTGGACAACTGGTCGTGGCGGAACAGTTGAGATCGAATGCCGATCAACCGCGATGACACGGGAACGGATGGGAAAGCCGGTAACCGTAGCGAGAATCCCACCCTATCGCAACACCAGCGATAAGGGTGGGGCAACCGCGTAAGAATTGTAGGTGAATGCCGGCAAGTTTCTTCATCACTTCCGGTTCGTGTATTAGTCTAAGAACGATGCTGTGATTTCCGCAGTTCAAAGAAAGCGTGGGCCAGCCTCCCAGAGCTTGTCATGAGCAGATCTTCTTATGGCAGAGCTTGTCATGACTAACTCTTAGGTCTTGCGGGCGGCCTTGCAGGAGGGAGTTTTGGAAACTGCGATCGGAGTATTTTCCTCGCGCCACGGCGCAGAAGAAGCGGTCAAGCAGTTGCGGCGACAAGGAATTCCTGAACAAGCGATCGTCTTCTTAACCTGGTCGGAAAATGAAGCGAAGGTCGCTGCCAGGCGATTGGCCGGGATTGCAGGGCTTGCGGGAGGAGCTGCGGACGCATCCGTCGCAATTGCCGAGTTTCTGCTTCCGGGCATGGGAACGGTTTTCGCGCTGGGATTCGGCAAAGTCACACTCTTGCGGCTGGCGGCGGTACGGGCGGCTTCGGCCGTCGGGCTGCACGTGATGGAAGGAGAGAAGACTCCGCAACCAGTCTCCGGCATAACCGCCGATGTAACTTCCAATGCGACGTCGGATATGACATCAGACGAAAAATCCAAATATGCCGCCTTCTTCCGCGAAGTTTTGAAAGATGGCCGGTCGCTGGTGATGGTTCGCACCGAATCAAGGGAGCTGGTGGCGTCGGCGTCCCACATATTGGACCGGCTGGGATTGGGCCTCGAGGAAAGAACCTCCTCTGAGTTGCGAATTACCAGCCGACAAGTTGGTGAAGCGGTGGTTATAGAGATGAGCGGCAGAATCACGGTGGGGGGGAGGGAAATCTTCTACTTCGCGAGATGGTCGGAAATCTGGCGGAAAGCGGAAAGAAGAATATTGTTCTCAACCTCGGTGGGGTCACGTATGTGGACAGCTCGGGACTGGGCGAACTCGTGAAGACTCACGTGACAATCCGCAACCTGCAAGGCGAAGTGAAACTTGTGAACCTGAGCAAACGGGTGAAGGAATTGCTTCAGATGACCAAGTTAGTGTCTGTATTCGACATTTATGAAGACGAGGCCAGCGCCATCGTATCGTTTGGACGGCAGTCGTTGAGACAAGCGATGGCGTGATGATTCTTTCGTACCGAGCGAAGCAGAATCGCTCTGCGGAGTCGAAAGATCTCGTGCTGCAGGGAATCAGCGCAGGCGTGGAAAGAAGTTTGCTGAGCGAAACATGTGCGGTGAAGTCCGTGGTCGGAATTCCCCGACGGGTTCGGCGAATACTTGTGCAAACGCGAGGTCTTTCGACTACGTGAATGGACGCGCAATCGAGTCCATTCACTCCGCTCAAGATGACATAGTTGGGATGCGCGACATAGATCCGCATTACGCGGACGATGCTCACGATTGTCGCAGCACCGTCTTCCCAATCACCAGAAGCAGCAAGCTTGCTCCGATCAGGCTGAGCATGACGTGGTGATAAAGGTCGTTACTGGCTGTTCGCGGACCTCTGCCGTGGGCAAGAGCAACCATTCCCATGCAAACACCGGCGGCTGCGATCAGATTTGAAATCAGCGGCGCGGCCCAGCCGAGAACTGGCCGTCCTAAGACGATCGCAGCTCCCCAGGTCAGCGAAATTCCGCAGATCGTTTCGACAATCGCCGCGGGAATAATTCGCGGCTCATGGAAAGGACCAAGCGTGATGCCAACGTGCTGAATCGCGCCGAAGAAAAACAGGGCAGCGTTCGCGAGCATGATGATTCCGAGAGCGGTTTTCATGGTTTTAACTCCTGGCAGTTGCGTGAGACTCTGTGGTCCTTAAGTTGCCATCAAAGCCGGACACTCGGCGCATGCGAAGGCCAAGAACGACACCCGAGACGGACGCGATCGTGAGCGCCAGAAGCGAAGGCATAAGCGTGGGCGTGGTTGACATTAGAAAGACAATTCCGACTGCGAGGCCTGCGCGAAACCCATAGGAGACGGCCAGCGTATTTCCTCGCGCAATTGCGGCGAGAGGCTCGAACGCGCTGCTTTCTTCAGCGGCTTTTCGCAGGCGTGACATTTTCCTGGCCGTCATAACTCCGCCGATAATAGCGATGAGCAATGTTGCTCCGAGCGCCAGCGGCACCCATGCCGCGCGAATGTGCAGTTGCGCTGCAAGATAAATCCCGCCCAGAAGAATGCCGATGAAGGCCGGGCCATAAATCGCGCCAAGCCTGCCTGAGTTGCGAACTGCCAGCTTCAAAGCTTCGATATTCTGAGCGGCTCGCACACGGGCGAGAATGGCTCCTTCGAGAGCGATTGCGACGAACAGGGCCATCGCGGAGAGGACGTGGACGAAAAGGACGATTGAGAAGGTGGACATGGGAGAATCTCCTTTAACAATATATTTATACATATTGTATGATTAAATATACAAGTCCAATATGTCTCCTCGTTCCTATAACTTAGGGAAGCGCAAAGCGTCGATTGAGGGAACGCGTGCCCGCATCCTGGAAGCCGCGCGTAAGCTGCTCGCGGATGAAGCCAGCCCAGCGGACCTGAGCATGGAAGCGGTTGCGCGGGCGGCGGACGTTTCCCGGCTTACGATTTATTACCAATTCGAGTCGAGGCGGGGTTTGCTCGAAGCGATCTACGACTACATGGCCGACCGTGGAAATATGCGTCAGGTCGCGGAGATATTTCAGGAGCCTGACCCGAACAAGGCGCTTGAGAAAATGGCGAAGACGTTCGTGGAATTCTGGGCGTCGGATCCGGTTGTGATTCGGCGTGTGCGCGCAATGGCCGCTTTGGATGAAGAGGTCGGGGCAGGCATGCAGGCGCGAGATTCACGGCGACGGCGCATAGCCGCGGAGCTAGTGAGGCGGTTTCAAATGCATCAGGTCGAACCGGAGAAGATCGGGAAACAGAATCTTACGGCAGATGTTTTGGCAACGCTGACGAGCTTTGAAATATACGATGCATTGGCGCGGGCGGGACATGATGAGGCGTCGATTTCCGCGATTGTGCTCAAGTTTGCTCGCGCGACGATTACGGGAGAGTAGGAACGGTTGCGAGTTCTTGAAGCCTAGCCCACGACTTACGTCGTGGGCTATTTACACGCCGTACTGCGGGACTGGTTTTCGGGTATGCCTCCTAGAGCTTTGGTCGGAACTTGGGAATGTGGAAACCACACGGGGCCGTGCCGAAGTTGATATATTGACCTCCGTGCCTCGCGAAGCTACAACGGATTCCCGCCAGGAAATTCTGCGCACCGCCGCCCGCCTTTTTCAGCAGCAAGGCTACGATGCCACATCAATGAACGATGTCGCCGCCGCGCTCAAGCTCAGCAAAGGTGGCTTATATCATCACTTTCAGAGTAAAGACGAAATTCTTTTCAATCTGATGTCGCATGCCATGGACATCACGGAAGAGCGCGTGATTTCTCCTGCCAAGCAGATTCCCGATCCCGAGGAGCGACTGCGCACAGTAATTCGGCGACATATCGCAGTTGTGCTCAGTGAACGCGACCGCGAAATTACCGTGATGCTGCACGAGAACCATCCGCTACCGCCGGGACTACGCAAGCGAATCAACGCCCGGAAAAAAGATTACGTGCATTTCATTGAGAATCTTGTGACCGAGGTGCAGAGAACGCGGGGATCAATAGGAACCGTCACCCCGCGAGCGGCGGCATTCGCTCTGCTTGGCATGATCAATTGGATTTATCAGTGGTATCGCCCAGAGGGGGCGCTGCACGAGGACGATATCGCGCAGCAGTACACAGAAATTTTCTTTCAGGGCGCGTTCGCGTGAGCGAGATTACTCGAATCTCCGACCAGCTTGCGCACATTTCTGATAAGCGGCCATATCACGAGTTTCTGCGCGTTCCGGGTATGAGCGCGGGCTTGTATGTTTTGCAAGTTGACGCAACGGATGGGCAAAGTCCGCATAAAGAAGATGAGATTTATTACGTAATTCGCGGACGTGCGAAGATGCAGTTGGGTAGGGAAGAACGCGAGGCGCTCGCGGGGGATGTGATTTTTGTGGAGAGAAATCTGGAGCATCGGTTCTTCGATATTGTCGAGGAACTTATTTTATTGGTGGTGTTTGCTCCTGCAGAAAGTGGATGATCTTTGAACCCACTTCTCGCAAAGCCGGCGACCTTCTATCGCGATGGCGCGGGCGGCATGGCGTAGTAACCTTCTTTAGCCGTTACATCAACACACGGACGAATTGACGAGCGCCGGCAGCTGGGGCGGTCGACCAAAACTTCAATGTCGTTATGCTGCCCGACCAGCGGCTCATGGGTTATGTAGCCGAGCGTATATTGGTTGCGTGCGTCTCCCATCAGTTGCGAATACGCGTCCTCGAGACCAGTGCGGGTAAGTTTGTTCACGACCTCTCCGCCGGTTGCGCTGGCATATTTCGGAAGGATGTCGCTATAGCCGAAGCGCGGAAGGTGCAACCGTTCAATCTTGTTGTAGCCTGGAATGGCGCTGCCGCCGACGCCGATTGCATAAACCATAATGTTGTTGCTGAGCAGCACCTTCAGCACATCGCGATAGCTGGCATTACTACGATATTCGCGTCCATCGCTGACGATAAAAATTACTTTGCGTCGAGCAGGATCACGCTTCGCGAGATCGAGGGCCGCCCGCAGCACTGCATCATTCAACACATGAGATTCCTGTGCCGGCGTGGTAACGACCGGAGTATTGGCCTGCACCGGGACATTGTTAATCACCGGGCCTTGAGGCCCGAAAGGACCATCGACGATCGGCGGCCCGTTGTTTCTGCCGGTTGCGCTGGCGAGCTGGGTGAATGCCTCGGAAAGCCTCTGGCCGGCAGCAACCCAACTCGAGAGTTGGCTGACAGCGTTGCTATAGCTGTAAATCGAAACCTCATCGAATGGACTGAAAACTCCTTCGAGTGCCGAAAAGGTGTGATTGACCTTTTGCACATCGACGTCTTTCATCCCAAGATCAAAAATCACCGCGGCAGAGAGCGCAAAAGGATCGCTGGTGAAGAAGTTCAGGGTTTGCTTTTTTCCGTTTTCGCGGACCGTGAAATCCTTGGGAACTAACCCATTCACCAGATGCCCAGATTCGTCCTTCACAGTGACGGGGACGATTACCTGATTCACATTGCTCCTGATTCTGAAGAATTCTTCTTGCTCGTCGGCGCCTGGCTTTGTCGCACCGCCTTCAGGAACCGTCTTTATGTTCAGCGGGGGACGTGGACCGGCAGGCTCCTGATCTGCAGGCGATGACTCGTACCGTGGCGGAGGCTGGTTCGCCGGCGGCGGCGTGGGCGCTGGCTGAGCTTGTCCTCCAGAGCTTTGTCCTTCCGAGCCTGGCGTGGGCGGAAGATTCGGCACCTGCGCTGGAGGTTGCACCGCCGATGGTGCGTCCGGAATGCCTTGCTCCTGCGCGTTATCGGGGTGCTGAGTCGTGGTTTGCCCAGAAGCTGATGATTGCTGTGCTGAAGCATTCGCGTCTTGCCTGCCAAATGCGGAGCAAGTAGCGGTCAAAAGCATTGCAAGGAATAGCAATCGCGTTGCAAGACGTCCAGGCAATCAACCCCCGTCGAAAGTTCTGTCTATGGGATGCCGATGGCAGTTAGTTTGGTGCATCTAACTGAAAAGAAGCAGTAGACTACCAGAAACAGGATCTTCCCTATATGTTGTCTTTCTTTCGCCTGCGGTCCATTTGTGTCCAGTTGTCTCTTTTTGCCTTGTTAGTCGCGCCTTTAGCCGTGTTTGCTCAGGATGTGCAAATGGTTCCTGATCAACAAGACAAAGAGGCCGCTGACAAAGCGCAGTCACAGAAAAGCGATGACGAGCAGCCGGTTACAACCTTTAAGGCGAACACCGATATTGTTCAGCTCTTTTTCAATGTTAAGGACAAAAAGGGTGGCCTGATACCGAACCTGCCGAAAGACAGTTTCGAAATTCTTGAAGACAAGAAGCCGCAGACCATCAAGTACTTTTCCGCTGAATCGGATCTGCCGCTGACTTTAGGCATTCTGATCGACTCAAGCGCCAGCCAGGAGCGGGTGCTTGATATGGAAAAACAAGTCGGGGGCGCGTTTTTAGGGGACATTATTCGCGCTAAGGACATGGCCTTCGTGATCGATTTCAATATTGGTGTGAGCCTGCTTCAGGACTTCACCAGCAATGTTCACCGCCTGAAAACTGCTTTATACAGTGTAAAGATCAACAGTGGCGGACAAGCGGCGGTCCCGGGTATTCCCGGCGCGGGCGGAGGGCCAGTGCCAACTATTGGCCAGCCTAAGGGGACGTTACTTTATGACGCCGTGTACCTCGCATCGCATGACGAGATGGCGCAACAGGTTGATCGCAAGGCGATGATTCTGCTTACCGATGGAGAAGACCAGGGCAGCCAGTACAGAATCAAAGACGCGATTGAAGCGGCGCAGAAATCCGACACAATCGTGTATGTGCTGCTTTGTGCCGATCGCGGGTTTTACGGATTCGGCGGATATGGCGGCGATAGCGAAATGCGCAAGTTAACCAGCGAAACCGGCGGCCGTGTGATCGAAGTCGGCAACAAAACCGACAAGCTGAAGGCGGCGTTTGATCAAATCTCGCAGGAGCTACGCAGCCAATACAACATCGGTTACGTTCCGACTAATCCCGTAAAGAACGGCGGCTTCCGGCGCGTAGAAATTCGTTCTAAAGACGGCTACAAAATACAGGCCCGCAGCGGATATTTTGCGGTGCCGGATAAAGAATAGCCGTCAAAAGATTAAGGCTCGAATAATGAATCATAGTCGGCGAGTGCGGCCAGGCTTCCTGTTTGCATCAACTGTTTTCCTTGCTCGTTCAGCCGGCGGCGCTTAGGATCGCCTTCTCCGGAAAAGATTGCGAATTCGCCGCTGTCACTAATTCGCACACTCGCGCCGGGGTCGCCGGCCTGTCGTAGTGCATCGCTGAGGAATTTTTCTAAAGCTTCCTTATATGGCAGATTTGGGTTTTGCATGTGCATAGGATGCAGTATTGCAACTGTGATCTCGCATCCGCCAACTTCGCCAAGCCCCATGAGAAGTCTGATGAGTGCCTGGGGTCTCACATGCTGTTGAACTGCACGATCTTCCGCAGGAACTGGTTGCCGGATCCATGCGAGATGCACGAAGAGTGTCCGGGTCCTTAAGAGCTGCGACAGGGGCTGTGAAGTTGAACTATAAAATACATGCAACTCTTTACCTCATTTGCACATGCATTTTTCCCCTTGTTATCGAGGTGATCGGTTTGAGGGGATGCCCATTAATTTAAAGAGCGTTTTGGGGCCGGTGTACGGAGAGGGAGAGTTTCAAAGAATTCGAGACTCTCTTCTCGTTGCTTGGGCTCCTCGGTCAATGAGCGATATCGCCTGATAACATCAATTGATATTATTCGCCTCCGGGAGTTATAGAGGTCAGTTATTTTTGTCCCTTGTGCTGGAGACAGCCTAGGATGACTGACTGCATAATGGAGTTGATGTTGGGCATCACCGGCAAAATCTGATTGTCCGCGTCCTCCACTGCTTGCTTATTGAACTCAGCTAGCGTCTCTGCTCGAGTGGTTATCAACGCGCTTCGCCACAGCCATCGAGTCATGTAGGCAGTGTCAAGAGCAACGTCGGCCGGGATTGGCTCGGCCAGTCTCAGGCCGCTAGGCCCGAGATAAAGGAACGCGTCCACGAGATCGGCCATCGGCCTTTCTTGCGGAAAATTGTAAACGGGCTGGCACTCCTGGTTAAGGCTAAAGGGAACCGGGAAGACCTTCGCTAACTGCATTCCACCAAGCCATGTGTCTCTCGCCGCAGCAAGCGACGGAACTGGCCAATTCGCGAATCGGCTAACCGCCGAGGCTGGCACATTTAAATCGTCCGCTAGGTTATTTATGACGAATGTAACGTGCGGATGATCCTTCTCGTAAATTGTGACGGCGTTGCCGGGAGGAGGGACAGCGACTCCGTGCATCAGATGAACTACGCCGAACAACATTAGAGCTTTGCGATGCTTCGCGAGAACTTCCTTCTCCATGATAGAAGCGATGCTGACATCGCGATCTTTGAATCTTAGATAGTCATCAATCGTCTTGACGTGATCCCAATCAATAGCTGGATCGGCCGCGAGCACCCGGAGCCGTTTCGTAGGGGAAAGTGTCAGATTGATCGCTCGCACGAGCGGGAACAATTGCTCGAAAAATCCCGAAATGCCGCACATCGGCTGCGTGGTGTTCCGCCATACTTTCTGTACTTTCGCGAAGGGGACGTTTTCTCCTGCAATGTAACGATCGAGAATGGATTGATAAAGCGAGTTACCGCATTCCACAGCGATATCGTTGACCTTCTCTGGAAATTCCGGATTGCGGATTAGGGAGAAAATGAAGTCGTCCAGGTCTTTGTCTCCGTGTGCCTCTGGCATTGCGACTATTTCGTATCTATCGAATGCTGCGAGGATCGCGGGCGCTGCAGGTTGTGGCAATAGTCTTGCGTTCGGCGGTGTGTTCTGCGGAGCCTGAGCTCTGCAAACGATGGTCACAATGACGAGGATGACCCAAATGGTGAGCCATCTCAAACTGCCAAGGAATCGTCCCGTGTGCATACGTGAATTATAGATTCCTACGTATGGTAGGGTTATCTATCATCAAGGCGGTCTTTACTTATAGGGAGGCATTCCGGGCATATGGTCGGCAAATCCGGACCCATCTTTGTGATAAATCCCCATTACACTCATCAACCACACCAGCAATCCGAATGCGGCGGCTAGGCGCAATACTGCGATAGAATCCCCACGCGGTGAAACTGCTCATTGTTGTTGAAGACATTTTCGAGTTCAAAGACGGAACACTGCATTTTTCGCCGTTCGTGGCAATTGCGGAACTCAAAGAGGTGAAAGCGGGAGACCGACTCGAGTTGCGGAGACCGGACGGCACCACGATCCACACTACGCTCTATGGGTTCGACAGGGCATCTTCTCCGGTGAGGGGTCAATGGGGGTTAAGCGTGAACAAGCCGCTGACGAGGGCCGACATACCGATTGGCACAGAGGTCTGGAAAGCAGATTAGGCCAGAGTCCGAGGTAGTTGGCGTAACATCCCGATATCATTCATTGAGTGATTTCCATCTTTGTCGCCTGCAGCATGGCTGTCTTTGAGCCCTCTCCAAACCTCCTTTGAAGCATCCTAGACAAAGGGTAGGCCAATTTCGCCAAAGCTTTATTCGGGATAGAGAAGGCAGCAATGGAGTACCACACCTGATCTTCAGAACGATTCCATTCGACTGTGAATCGCTCTTCTCCTCGCTCAGCATGTTCGCTCAACGTGCCGTATGCAAAGCCAATCGAGCGATCGGGCCGTCTTCATCAACGACCTAGACGATGCGAGCAGCGTTCAAGGAACAGAATCCAAAGTGATGCACCAACACTGCAACATCTCTTCCCACTTCGATTGGGGTATTCGGCCAGCAGAGGCGTATCCATCGCATGTTGAACATTTGCCATCCCCGAATTGCCTCTACGGCTCGAAGCCAAATAGCCTCACCACTTCCAAGCAGAATGCGAGTGCGATCTTCGTTGTAATGATTGGGCAATTCATTTGCTGACGCACCGACCTCTGAGTACGAGAAACCAGAATGTCGCTGTCTCGTAATAAATTCCCGGATTTTGTCGGCGGACGGGGGCTGTAGGCGAACAAGATCACCTGCGCGTCAACTGATGATAAATCTCCATATCACTCATGACCCGGGGGCCTCGGCGATCCATTCGAGAACCCGTCACCAATTCATCACCCAAAAGTCGACCATTTTTTGCCGCGATCTTTTGGAGTCATGAAGAGGCGGCATAGCAAGGAAGCCAAGGGGCTCAGAGTTTGCACGAGTTGATTTCGTCAATCGGCGGCCATCTTTCAGTAAGATACTCGTGCAGATGGAGCCTTCGATCCCAAGCTCGAAACGTGCGGAAAATCCGCAGGAATCAGAGATAGTTTCGGCTACCACTCACTCGGGACCTCTCTCACTCGAAGGCATTCACAGCAGCATAGAAGTGCCCGACTACAAGGCGGGATTCTGGCAGCAATGGCGTGCGTTTATCGGGCCGGCGATTCTGGTCAGTGTCGGGTACATGGATCCGGGAAACTGGGGCACAGACCTGGCTGGCGGCGCGCAGTTCAAGTATGGCTTGCTCTGGGTAGTCGCGCTCGCCAGCTTGATGGCGATTTTCATGCAGGTGATCGCTGCAAAGCTTGGCGTCGTAACCGGAAAAGATCTGGCACAGTGCTGCCGAGACTGGTATCCGCGATGGACGCGCTGGCCGAATTGGCTGTTTTGCGAAATCGCAATTGGCGCGTGCGATTTAGCGGAAGTACTGGGTAGCGCGGTCGCCATCAATTTGATGTTCCACATCCCTCTGCTCTGGGCGGTGATCATTACCAGCGTGGATGTGCTGTTGCTCCTCGCTTTGCAACGCTACGGAATGCGGACGATTGAATCGGTGGTCGTGGCGCTGATCGCGACCATTGCCGTCTGCTACTTCATCGAAATTTTTGTCTTGCCGGAAACGCGGCCGAATTTCCTTGAGATGGGCCGCGCTTTGATCAGCCCGAATTTCCATCAGGCAGGAATGATCTACATTGCAATCGGCATGATTGGCGCGACCGTCATGCCCCACAATTTGTATCTGCATTCGGCGCTGGTGCAGAGCCGCAAATTGCAGAAGGACGAACACTCGATCCGCAGTGCAATCCGCTTTAACGTCATCGATTCAACCACCGCGTTGAGCGTGGCATTTCTGGTCAATGCCGCGATTCTGGTCCTCGCAGCGCTGGTGTTTTACGGAAAGACCAGCGTGGTAGCGGCGGGCGGGCACATAATCACCTTCAGCCCCAATAGCGACTGGATCCGCATTGCGTATCTCACCCTGGCGCCGCTGATGGGGACCGCTTTCGCTAGTACGCTGTTCGTAATCGCGCTACTCGCGAGCGGCCAGAGCAGCACGATCACGGGCACGTTAGCCGGTCAAGTCGTGATGGAAGGCTTCATGCACTGGCGCATTCAGCCGTGGTTGCGGCGGCTGATCACGCGGGCGCTTGCAATCCTTCCGGCGGTGCTCATCATTGGAATGCGCGGAGACGCCAGCGTGAATGATCTGCTCACGCTAAGTCAGGTGGTGCTTGCGCTGCAGCTTCCATTTGCGATGTTCCCGCTGCTTCATTTTACGAGTTCGCGAGCGAAGATGGGCGTCTGGAAGAATGGCTGGTTGTTAATGGCGGCAGGTTGGGGAAGCGCGATTTTGATTACCGCGCTCGACCTTTGGGGATTGCCGGATTCGCTGCGCTCGGCATGGCAGGCGATCGTCGGCGGATAGGGGCCGCAGAATGTATAAAACGATTCTGGTCACCGTCGATGGCACGCAGACCGATCGGGCAATTCTCGATCATGTAAAGCAGCTCGCGAAACTTGCCGACAGCCGCGTTGTACTGCTGCACGTTGCCGATGGATGGGCGGCGCGCACATACGGCAAGGACGCGGTCAGCCGCGAAATCTCTGAAGATACCGATTACTTAAAGAAAGTCCGTTCTGAATTTGAAGCAGCTGGAATCGCCACCGAGGCTGAGCTCGCTTATGGTGATCCGGCAAAAGAAATCGTTCGCTGGGTGAAGCAGAAGGGCTGTGATCTGGTTGCGATGAGCACGCATGGGCACCGCTTCTTCGCCGATTTATTTCTGGGAACGACGGCCAATCGGGTGCAGCACAATGTGAGTGTGCCGGTGCTGCTGCTGCGGGCGAAGTGATGGTGCCGTCGCGCGGCATTCGCTGTCGCGCAAGTTGTAAGTTTCAGGCGAAATCTGGGATTCACGCAACCGTTTCTGCGGGGCAATGCGGTTGGGAACCTGCAGGCCCTGAGTTATAGCGCGCGCAAGGTTCTGGGGTTTGACGCCGGCTTTGACCATGGTTTTACTCACACTTGGACGCAATGGGAAGTTTTCTCTGGATTCACTTAGCTGCTTCCTCACAAATTTTCAGTGGTGAGGGTTCACACGGCGGCGCAAAGTCCGCGGCAAACGACTAAACTAATCTGTTGCTTTTCCCGAATAAGAATCATAGGAAGGCTGGTTCATGGATAGCTTTCGTTCGCGTTCTACGTTGAAAGTCAGCGGCAAGGATTACGAAATCTGCAGGCTCGATGCCCTGGATAAGCAGGAAATTTCAACGGCGCATCTGCCGTTTTCGCTGCGAATTTTGCTCGAAAATCTACTCCGTACGGAAGACGGCCGGAATGTAAAGGCGGAAGATATTCGTGCGCTGGCTTCATGGAACAGCAAAACAAAATCAGAAAAAGAAATTGCTTTCACCCCGAGCCGGGTGCTCATGCAGGATTTCACCGGGGTTCCTGCTGTCGTGGACCTGGCCGCAATGCGCGACGCGATGAAGACCCTCGGCGGCGATCCGACGCTAATCAATCCTTTGCAGCCGGCTGAGTTAGTCATTGACCACTCGGTTCAGGTTGACGAATTCGGCAAACCTACCGCACTGGCCGTGAACGCCGAGCTTGAATTTCAGCGCAACAAAGAACGTTACGCATTTCTGCGCTGGGGACAAACTGCGTTTCGCAATATGGCGATTGTTCCGCCGGATACGGGAATCGTGCACCAGGTGAACCTTGAATATCTAGCGCGTGTGGTGTTCGTCAACGAAGCTCATGGCAGGCGAACGGCATATCCGGACACGCTCGTCGGCACCGACTCGCATACGACCATGATCAACGGTCTTGGCGTGCTTGGCTGGGGCGTCGGTGGGATTGAAGCTGAAGCCGCCATGCTTGGGCAGCCGGTTTCCATGCTGATTCCGCAAGTTGTCGGCGTAAAGCTGACCGGACGTTTGCGCGAAGGCGCGACTGCTACCGACCTTGTTCTTACGATTACCGAAATGCTGCGCAAGCACGGCGTGGTCGGGAAGTTCGTTGAATATTTCGGGCCAGGGCTGAAAGACCTGCCGCTTGCTGACCGCGCGACGATCGGCAACATGTCACCTGAGTACGGCGCGACTTGCGGAATTTTTCCAATCGATCGCGAAACCCTGACCTATCTGCGCCTGACCGGACGTTCCGAAGAGCAGATCGCCCTCGTTGAAGCATATTGCCGCGAGCAGGGATTGTTCCATGATGAGAACACGCCGGAAGCGGAGTACTCAGAGCTGTTGAGTTTGGATTTGGGGACGGTTGAGCCGAGCCTTGCGGGGCCGAAGCGTCCACAGGATAGAGTGCCACTCTCAGCGGCGAAACAGTCGTTTGATAACGCACTGCCGTCGTTGGTGAAGCCCGGCAAAGCGCAGTCTGAAACAGTCTCAGGCAACGGCCATCTGAGTAACGGCAAAGTTGTTATTGCCGCCATCACCAGCTGCACCAATACTTCAAATCCATCGGTGATGCTCGCTGCCGGCCTGCTCGCAAAGAAAGCTGTCGAGCGCGGGTTGCAGGTTCCAGACTGGGTAAAAACCTCGCTTGCGCCCGGGTCGAAAGTCGTTCGCGAATACCTCGACAACGCGGGATTGATGCCGTATCTCGAGAAACTGAAATTCCACGTGGTGGGATACGGCTGCACTACCTGCATCGGAAACTCCGGGCCATTGCCACAAGAAATTTCCGAAGAAATTGATCGCAAGAATCTGGTGGTTGCGTCAGTGCTGTCTGGCAATCGTAATTTCGAGGGTCGAATCAATCCCGATGTCCGCGCAAATTACCTGATGTCTCCGCCGCTGGTCGTCGCATTCGCGCTGGCGGGAAGAATTGATGTCGATCTGAGAAAAGATGCGCTTGGCAAAGACCGCGAAGGCAATCCGGTCTATCTCGCCGACATTTGGCCGACGCAGCGCGAAGTGGATGAAGTCGTGCAGAACTCAATTTCTTCCGCAATGTTCAACAAAAGTTATGGCGAGGTGTTTGCGGGAGACGAGCATTGGCAATCGTTAAATATCCCGAAAGGCGAGACCTATGCCTGGGACTCAAATTCAACTTACATTCGGCAGGCGCCGTATTTTGACGGGATGCTGCTCAAAACGTCGCCCGTAGATGACATCAGGAAAGCGCGCGTGCTGGCTGTGCTGGGCGATAGTGTGACCACCGACCACATCTCTCCTGCAGGCTCTATCAAGAAAGACAGTCCGGCGGGAAAGTATTTGCAGGAGCATGGAGTGAAGCCAGCGGAGTTCAACTCTTATGGATCGCGGCGAGGCAATCACGAAGTCATGGTGCGTGGAACGTTCGCTAATGTGCGCTTGCGAAACAAAATGGTTCCGAATCTAGAAGGAGGATTTGCCAAACACTTGCCTGACGGGGCGGAGATGTCGATCTTCGAGGCCTCCGAAAAGTACATTGCTGAAGGCGTGCCGTTGATCATCATCGCTGGTAAAGAATATGGTTCAGGGTCATCGCGCGACTGGGCGGCGAAAGGGCCGCGGTTGCTCGGGGTGCATGCAGTAATCGCTGAAAGCTACGAGCGGATTCACCGCTCGAACTTAGTGGGAATGGGAATTTTGCCGTTACAGTTTTTGCCGGGAGAGAATGCGCAGTCGCTAGGGCTGACCGGCGAAGAAGTTTTGGACATCAAAGGCGTGCGCGATGTCATTGAAAAGTTCTCTGCTGGAAGCCGGCTTCAAATACGAGCCAAGCAAGGCAAGCAGACCAAAGAATTTGAAGCGCTGGTGCGAATCGATACTCCGCAAGAAGCACTTTATTTTGCGAACGGTGGGATTTTGCAGTATGTGCTCAGGCAGTTGCTCGCGGGAAGCAGAGAGACGGTGAACGCGTGAGAGCACGTTTCTCGCTGTTATAATCAGCAATTGTCCTCATGCCTGGTTCTCATGTCTAAGAAACGCCTGATTCGTTCCACTACAGTTCTATGTGTTCGCCGGAATGGCAATGTGGTTATGGCCGGGGACGGACAGGTCACGCTTGGCGAAGGCGTGATCAAGCACTCGGCAAGAAAGATTCGACGCCTTTATCAGGACAAAATTTTGGCAGGTTTCGCAGGATCGACTGCCGATGCATTTTCGCTCTTCAGCCGCTTCGAAGGAAAGTTGGAGCAATATCACGGAAATATCGGTCGGGCCGCGGTCGAGTTGGCAAAAGACTGGCGCACGGACAAATTCCTGCGGCATCTCGAAGCATTGCTCCTCGTGTCAGACAAAGAGCAGACATTTCTGTTGAGCGGTCAAGGCGATGTGATTGAGCCCGACGGCGGAATTGCGGCAATCGGCAGCGGCGGTCCGTATGCTTCGGCAGCGGCCCAGGCCCTTGCCGAGCACACGCAACTCCCAGCCCGCACGATCGCTGAAGAAGCAATGAAGATTGCCGGTAAGATGTGCATCTATACAAATGAGAAGGTGACGATAGAAGAACTGTAAGGCGTCGTTAGTCGTTGGTCCTTCGTCGTTGGCCAATTCAGAGGCGCGAAAGCGAACGACCAACGACGCACGACGAGCGACCGAATTTATGGCCATTTACCTCCCCGCAACTGCCGAAGAAGAACAGCTCGCTCTGGACGAGCTGACGCCGCGCGAAATTGTCGCTGAGCTCGATAAGTACGTTGTCGGGCAGAAAGACGCGAAACGCGCCGTGGCCATTGCTCTGCGCAATCGCATGCGGCGGCAAAAGCTTCCTCCGGATATGGCTGAGGAAGTAATCCCAAAGAACATCATCATGATTGGGCCAACCGGCGTTGGCAAAACCGAGATTGCCCGTCGTTTGGCAAAGCTTGCGAATTCGCCGTTCCTGAAAGTGGAAGCTTCAAAGTTCACTGAAGTCGGTTACGTCGGGCGTGATGTCGAGTCGATGATTCGCGATCTGGTCGAAATCGCGATCGATAATGTCCGAGAAGAAAAGCTCGAGGATGTGGCAGACAAAGCCGAGTTGAACGCCGAAGAGCGACTGCTCGACATCCTGCTTCCACCCGCCGCCCCGGCGTCGCACCCGGAACCAGCTGGCTTCACGCTTGAGGCTTCTTCAGGAGACTCCTACTCTCGGACACGGGAGAAATTGCGTCAGCAGCTGCGCGAAGGCAAGCTCGACGAGCGCATCGTAGAAATCGAAGTTCGCGAGAGAAATTTCCCATCCTTCGAAATCATCTCCAATCAAGGCGTAGAGGAGATGGACGTAAACATAAAGGATATGTTGCCGAACATCTTCGGCCAGCGCACCAAGAAGCGGAAGATGAAGGTGAATGAGGCGTTCGAGTACCTGATTCAGGAAGAGGAACAGCGCCTCATTGACATGGATCAGGTCACGCGGACTGCTATCGATCGAGTGGAAGACTCCGGCATCATCTTCCTCGATGAGATCGATAAAATCGCCGGACGCGAGGGCGGTCATGGTCCTGATGTTTCGCGTGAAGGCGTGCAGCGCGACATTTTACCGGTCGTCGAAGGCACAACGGTGAACACGCGTTACGGGATGGTGCGCACCGATCACATCTTGTTCATTGCTGCGGGCGCATTTCACGTTTCGAAACCAAGCGATCTAATTCCCGAACTGCAAGGCCGCTTCCCGATTCGTGTTGAGCTGCAGTCGCTCACCATGGACGACTTCATTCGGATTTTGACCGAGCCGAAGTCGTCGCTGGTGAAGCAGTACACGGCACTGCTTGAGACCGAAGGAGTGAAGCTAGAATTCACAAAAGACGCTCTCGAAGAAGTTGCCCGTTTTGCATTCCGCGTGAATGAAGGGACTGAGAACATCGGCGCTCGGCGACTGCACACGATTATGGAACGTGTACTCGATGAAATCAGCTTTTCCGCTCCAGACAAAAAGGGCGAGCAGGTCACGGTAGATGCCGAGTATGTGGGCAAGATGCTTTCGGATATTGTGAAGGACCAGGACCTGAGCCGGTACATTTTGTAGTCCTGGCGAGGACGTCCATTCCTGCAGATGGTCAGTTTCCTCGTCTGTTACTCTGTGTCTTTCATTGAACAACTCCAGCAAATCCAAGCTCTTCGTGTGTGCGATTTTGGTCTCGCTCGCAGTAGGCTGCGCCGCTCCTGGCGCTCCTGAGCCGCCATCGCTCGAACTTGCGCGTCCGGTTCGCGACCTCAGGGCTATCCGCAAGGGCGATGAAGTTCATCTCACGTGGTCGGTGCCCACTGACACCACAGATCATCACGCATTCCGACATGTGGGGCCGACGCAAATTTGCAGAAGTTCGGGCGGCCCAATGCGCGAATGTACGCAAATCAGCGAAGTCCCGACTCCTGAAGTGCAAACGAAGAGTGCCACGCGTTTTCGTTCGGGCAACAGGTCACCTCGGCAGCAGGCGCCAAATCCGCAAGCCAGTTACACCGATCAACTTTCGCCAGCTCTCGAACAGCAATCGCCGACTTCGAATCTCGTTTACGCAGTTAACGTCGTGAACTCCTATGGCAGGAGTGCAGGCCTTTCGAACCAAGTCGAGGTCCCGTCTGCTCCCACGCTTCCTGCACCGGAAAATTTCCATGCGGAGCTCAGCGCGGAAGGGGTGAGATTATCCTGGGCGGCGGTTCCCACACCGCAGCCGATCCCGGGATTGCGTTTTGAATACCGCATTTTTCGCCACGATATCGATTCGCATAGAGACTCAATTGCGGGGGAAGTGCCCGTCTCGCCGGTATCTATCCCAACTTTCCTCGATACCAGCTTCGAATGGGAAAGGACATACGAGTATCGCGCGACAGTTGTAACGTTCATCGATCAACCGAATGGCAGCGAAGAGGTGGAGGGAGATGACACGGCAGCGGCGAGAGTTGTCGCACACGACGTGTTTCCGCCGGCGACTCCGACGGGCCTCCAGGCGGTCTTCTCCGGTCCGGGGCAGAAGCCATTCATTGATCTTATTTGGAGGGCGAATACGGAAGCCGATTTTGCCGGCTACAACATCTATCGCCACGAAGCCGATAAGCCAGCAGTCAAGATCAATTCCGAATTGATCAAGACGCCGGCGTATCGCGATCAGAATGTTTCTTCGGGAGACACATATTTCTATTCAATATCCGCGGTGGATGTACGGGGGAACGAGAGCGCAAAATCGAGCGAAGCCACCGAAACTGTTCCTGCAATACATTGATGTCCAAATGTTCTAAGCGGCGGCAGCCAACCCAGAGCAGCGGGTTTGTCTCAAAAGTGCTGAGGATTCAGGGGCTCGCCTCTTCGTCGCAGGTGCCCCGTTTAGCAGGGCGGCCCATGGCCTCTGAGCCGATCATTCCAGACCAATTCGACAGAGACTTCCGCCCGGACAGGCGGAAGCGCGCCCAAGCAGAAAGAGAAATCCGTCCTGATCGGCGCCAGCATGACCCCACTGAACAAGAGCGGTTCCGAGCTGGCCATCCCAAACCAGCTCCTCACGGGGTTTTCCGCTCACTCGGTCTGGGGCTGATAACCGGCGCAGCCGATGATGACCCTTCGGCAATCGGAACCTATGCCAGCGCAGGTGCTGCCATTGGACCTGCATTCCTTTGGACCGCCCCGGTCACGTTCCCGATGATGTTTGCCGTTGTCTACCTGTGTTCAAAGTTAGGCCAGGTCTCGGGACAAGGTTTGTTCGCTGTAATACGACAGCACTATGCGCGCTGGATTCTGTACTTCTTTCTGGCGACTGCGGTGGTCGGCAACATCATTGAGGCGGGCGCAGATATTGGCGGGATGGCGGCGGCGCTCAACCTACTTGTACCGATTCCAATCGCGTGGATTGTCGTAATAGTCGCTGCCGTTGTTCTTGCTCTTCAGATGTGGGCGTCGTATAAAACCATCCGCAACATCTTTCGATGGTTGGCGCTTGCCTTGCTGGCTTATGTGGGGTCGGCAATTCTAGCGAAACCTGACTTGCGAGAGGTAGTCAGAGGCACACTGATCCCCAACATCAAATTCAATAGGGATTTTCTCGCGATGCTGGTGGCTGTGGTCGGGACAACACTCTCTGCGTACCTGTATTCATGGCAGTCGAACCAGGACGTGGAGGAAGATATCTCGATGGGGCGCCGTCGTCTCATCGACCGGATCGGAACCACTAAAGCGGAGCTCCATCACTCCGCCCGCGACATTGCTTTCGGAATGTTTTTCTCTAACGTGGCGATGTACTTCATCATTCTTTCGACCGCAGCCACGCTCTTCAAAGTGGGCAAGACCGACATCACGAGCGCGGCGCAAGCGGCGCAGGCTTTGAGGCCACTTGCGGGACATGCGGCTGCGCTGCTTTTCGCGGCCGGCGTAATCGGCGTCGGCTTTCTTGCGGTTCCAATCATGACAACCGGGGCAGCTTATGACCTCTGCCAGAGCTTCGGCTGGAAGCACGGGCTGCATTGGAAGGTCGCCGAAGCGAAAAAGTTTTACTTGGCGATTGCGATATTTACCGTAATCGCCACGTGCCTGAACTTCTTCGGTCTAAATCCGATGAAGGCCCTGGTGTATGCAGGCATCGTACAGGGCTTCTCGACGCCATTCCTCATGATGATCGTAATGCTGATCACGAATAACCGGCGAATTATGCGCAAATGGACGAACCGCACCCCCATCAACATCTTGGGCTGGCTTACGACTGCCGCAATGTTCGCCGCCACCATCGGCCTGGTAGTTACGATGTTGAAGTAAGCACACGTCGTAACAATGCGTGACTGCCTACCTCTTCTTGCTGGGGTAATCTTGCCGGGAGTATTCTGTCGCTCAGGTATGTTCCTGGAGGTGCCGCATGTCCAGGCCTCTTTCCCTCATCTCTCTTTTTTGCGCTTTTGTGTTATTCCTCGCGACCCCATCGCAACGTGCTTTCGCCCAGGGCTTTTTTCTAACGCCTATTCCGAACTCGCCTTTCAGCGGCGTCGTTAATATTGAGCGAACCATGGTTCGCAACGATGGATCGGTCATCCAGGTGAAATCGATTCAGAATGTGGCCCGAGATAGCCTAGGCCGCGTTCATAACGAAATGAGGACATTCGTCCCAATATTGAGCAGCGAAACGCCGCAGCTCCTGCGCATTCATTTATACGATCCGCACACCCGCATCTCTACGAACATCGACGTCCCCAAGCGAACGTTCTGGACAACAACCTTGAATCATCCGCCTGCAACCGAGCCACCTTCCATCCGCTTCGCGGCGCCCGATGGCAACGCTCCTGCTAACGATTTCACGCAGCAGGAAGACCTCGGAATCCGCGACTTCGAGGGTGTGGCGGCGCACGGGATGCGACAAACTCAAATAGTTGCGGTGAGTGGAGGCAAAGAGGTCCAGCTTGTAGATGAATACTGGTACTCGCAAGATCTTCGCGTCAACTTAATGGTCAAGCATGTCGATCCACGCAAAGGGACGATCACAATGACGGTTACACAAATTAGTCGGACCGAACCCGATCCCACGGCTTTCGATGTTCCGGAAGGTTACACACAGCCCGGACCACATCCTGCAGCGCAAAAAGCGAACTGAGGAGTGGGGATGTTGCGACAATCAAATAGTTACGATGCTGAAGTGAGCACAATTCTGCCGATGACTAACGTCCCTGATACTTTCTTCTCAGATCAGCACTTAAGTCCTGGTCCTCGTCAGACGGTTTCGGATGCCAGTATGATTAGGGTTTCGCTTTGAGTGAGAGCTCATCCCCTATGAAATATTGCCGATTCGAACACAACGGAATTCCGCAGTTTGGTTTGATTGAAACAATCGCCGGCAGCGAACAGATCACGCGTACTCTTTCGTCAATCCCGGAAAAATCTGCGCCTGACTCTGGATCAACCAAAATTTCAGCAGTGCCACTCGCCGAAGCTACCCTGCTACCCGTCGTAGACGCCAGCAAGATTGTTTGTATCGGACGAAACTATCGCGAACACGCAGCGGAATTGGGCAACGAGGTCCCGCCGGAGCCGCTGATTTTCCTGAAGCCTCCATCTTCTTTGCTTGCGCCTGGCGAACCAATCATGCTGCCGGGGATTTCAGCTCGCGTTGATCACGAAGCTGAGTTGGGTGTCGTGATTGGCAAAAAATGCAGGAGTTTGAGAGATGACGAAGACGTTCGGCCATACATCCTGGGCTATACGTGTGTGAACGACGTAACTGCGCGTGATCTACAAAGGAAAGACGGACAGTGGACTCGTGGCAAGGGATTCGACACATTTTGCCCAGCGGGCCCCTTCGTGGTCGATGAGATCGATCCGTGGGCGGGCGTTGATGTTGAGGCGCGAGTGAACGGGAAGGTAAGACAGCATGGGAATACACGAGACTTTATCTATGGGCTCGACGTCGTGATTCGCTTCATTGCGCAAGTAATGACCCTTTTTTCCGGAGATTTGATCGCGACGGGAACCCCAAGCGGAGTTGGGCCAGTGGCAGCAGGAGATGTGGTGGAAGTTACGGTGCAGGGAATCGGCACTCTGCGGAATCCAGTGAGCAAATAGCCAGCAGTTACTCCGCTTTGGGTTTCACGCGCACTTGCACCACTGTGCCGTCTGGAAGATTCCCATCCAGCAATTCGATTTTTCCGTTGCGAACAATGCCGTTGAACTCGGGCGATGATTCTCGAGGTGGCGGCTGTGGCGGCCGGAACGGTACCCGTCCAGAGCCCTTATCCATAGCCGCATTTGCGAGTTCGTCGGCTTCGCGATTGTCTCCGCGGAGAACGTGCTCGACCTCAAACCAGTCGAGTTGAGAAATAAGTTCTTTGGCGCGTGCGTGCAGATCGCGTAATGTTGGCTCTTTTACTTTGTAAATTCCTTTGATCTGCCGCACCAGAAGCTCTGAATCGCTGATTACCTTCAGAGCTTTGGGGCCGTGTTTTACCGCATACTCCAAAGCTGCGATCAGTGCACGATACTCCGCAAAGTTATTGGTCTGCCTCCCCAGATATTGGCTGAGCGCCGCCACCTTGTTTCCACGCGAATCATGAACGACTACGCCGTAGCCAGCTGGCCCGGGATTGCCGCGGGCTCCGCCATCTGTGTGGGCGATCAAATAATTCTCGGGAGTCGGCTTCATAAGTCCCCATTTGCAGATTTTGGATTGAAGATTTCAGATTAAAAAAGGGACTGTGTCGCAGGTTGCTTTCATCTACGATCTAAAGTCCCCAACCGCCAATCTTCAATTGCCAATCTTCAATCTTCAATTTCCAAATCTTCTCATCTCCCGGCAGCCAATCTCGTTGCCAGTCGCGCAGGCAGATTCGCAGCCATGACCTTTTCCTGCGCTGAACGTAAGTCGTAGGGCACCCGGCAAAAGGTCACAACCTGCTTCTCGGAATCGAAAACCGCAAAAGCAGCGCGCCAATCGCCGTCACGTGGCTGGCCGATCGACCCGGGATTAATCAAGTAACGCGCGCCCAGTTCTAACTTTAAATCCCAAGTCTCACTTTTGCCCACGCTGTCATATTCGGGAACCAGGTCTTCGACAGATGTGAGCTCGTTTCGAAGCAGAAAACCGCCTTGTACGTGCGTGTGGCCGAAGAAAGTCAGCGTTTGATTGATGTTTGCAAGCTGCTGGGCGGCTTCCTCAAAGGTCACCACGTAACGGTCTTCGTCATCCGCAGCCCCGTGTACCAATTGAACTCCGGGAAGTGTTTCAACCAGCACAGGGCCTTTCGGCAAGCCACGCACCCAGTCAAGATTTTCGGTGGTAAGTTGATCGCGGTTCCACAGCGCGGCCACGGCAGCAATAGGATTGAACGTCTCGGCGCTCTCGATTCCTGCCACAACTTTGTCATGATTACCGCGAACGTATGTCCCGCCCAGTTCGCGCGTCCGTTGCGCTACTTCATTCGGACTGGCGCCATAGCCCACGATATCGCCGAGATTGACGACCGCGTCGTGGGCCGGAGCTGCTGCAAGGCACGCTTGCAGGGCTTCGAGGTTGCTGTGAATGTCGCTTAGGAGCAGTATGCGCAACTGGTGGATTATAAGCTCAAGCTGAATTCGCCACTGGACACCTGGCCCAATGACCGGGACCAACTTCGACCAGAGGGGGCAAAGCTGTGACACATTGCGGAATTCGGAGCTCGCATCGAGGTTCGAAGAAGCAACCCGCAGGAAGCGCTTCAAGCGCAGGAACTGATCCTTCAATCGTTCTGAGAGGCTGGCTGCGTTCTGTTTTCAGCGTGGGAACAGCTTTGAGAAGGCCGCGCGTGTAAGGATGAGCAGGCGAACGGAAAATTTCTCCACGCGTGCCGAGCTCCACCAAGCTTCCGGCGTACATGACCGCCACCCGATCGGCAACTTTTGAAACGACTGCGAGGTCGTGAGAAATGAAGAGCATCGTCAAGCCAAATTTTTGGCGCAAGCCGGCGAGAAGGTCGAGTATCTGCGCCTGAATTGTGACGTCAAGAGCGGTGGTTGGCTCATCCGCAATCAGCAGGGCCGGACGGTTCACGATCGCTATGGCAATCATCACTCTTTGCCGCATTCCTCCTGAAAGCTGGTGCGGATAGTCGCGAGCGCGGCGTTCGGGATCCGGAATTGCGACGTCCTGCAGGGCTTCAATTGCGCGATTCCACGACTCTTTTTTCGACACGTCATTGTGCGCTCGAACTGCCTCTGCCACCTGCTCGCCTACGCGCATCACCGGATTCAACGCGGCCATGGGCTCCTGGAAGATCATGGAAATTTTTGATCCGCGAAGTGAGCGGATGTGCTCGGGATCGAGCGACAGAAGATTTTGTGGAGCCCCGCCTCCATCTGCGAACTGGATTTCCCCTGTGATGATGGACTGCGGGGGAAGTAGGCGCATTATGGCCAGCGAGGTAACGGATTTTCCTGAGCCGGATTCTCCCACCAGGCCGAGCACCTCGCCTCGAGGAATGCTGAATGTAACTTCCCGCACGGCAACCAGCGGCTTGGGTGCGGCGGGAAATTGTACGCTCAGGTTGTTGACTTCGAGGAGCACACAGAGATGTTATCAGTCACAAACGCTGGGAAGGCCTGCATCGCGCATCCAGCTACAATGATCCTCGTGAGGCCGCCATTCAATTCCATCGATCATGTTCAGCTCGCCATGCCACAAGGCCAAGAAGAAGCAGCGCGGCTCTTTTATTCCGCCTTACTCGGCATGCGCGAAATTGCAAAGCCGCCGGAGCTGGCCAAGCGCGGCGGCTGTTGGTTTGAGAGCGGAACGGTTCAAGTTCACCTCGGAGTCGAAAAAGATTTTCGGCCTGCAAAGAAGGCACATCCCGCATTTATTTGCTGCGACTATGATGGGCTCACATCAAAGTTGCGATCGGCAGGAGTGGAAGTGAACGGGGTTGATGATATTCCCGGCGTCCGTCGCAGCCACGTACATGATCCATTCGGTAACCGGATTGAGTTCATTGACAGCGTTGCAAACAGATGACGGAACTACCCCGACTCACGGGTACACCAAATGCTTGCCGCACAACGCACGAGTCATTAGCATAGAAGCTGAATCCAGCATCTTAGATACGGGGAGTGGTGTCTTTGGGACCTCAAGTTCGATGGACTGCTCTGGCGTTATGTTCTCTGATTGTCGGTTTTGGTGCAGTGCCGCGGGCCCTTGCCGATGGCGCGGCATTTGATCTGATTGGCCCGAAGTTTCAGGTCCATGTGCAGCGTGCAGGTGTAACGTTGCCCATTGCCGAGGTGCCGAATCTCCAGACCGGCGACCGCCTGTGGATTCATCCCGACTTGCCCGACAGTCAATCGGTGCACTACCTGATGGTTGTAGTTTTCCTGCGTGGCGCGACCAATCCGCCGCCGGAATCGTGGTTTACCCGCGCTGAAACCTGGACAAAGCCCATCCATGACGAAGGCATATTTGTTACCGTCCCCCGGGAGGCGGAGCAGGCGATTGTATTGCTCGCACCTGAAACCGGAGGAGGATATTCAACTCTCCGTGCGGCTGTGCGCGGCAAGCCGGGTGCATTTGTTCGGGCTTCGCAAGACCTGGAACAACTGAGCCTTGATCGCTCGCGATTGGAAGCTTATCTCGATGCGGTTCGCGAAACTTCAGTTACCGATCCGGACCAACTCAAGACCCGCACGACCATGTTGGCACGAAGTCTCAACATGAAGCTCGATCAGCAATGCTTCAATAAGCCCACCGCGCAACAGGAGGCTTGCCTTGTACAGAACACGGATCAGTTGGTGTTGGATGACCAGCACAGCCAGAGCATGGTCGCGACACTGACGTCCGCCACTTCTACGGACTTGATAACTCAGATCAGCGCTACCCCAACGGCAAAAGCCGGATATTACAGCCCCTACGTCGGTGCGGTTGTCGACGTTGTACGGATACTGGGTACCGCGCATACAGCACAGTACCAATACATTCCCGCGCTGGCATTGCCAACGAAAGATGATCTTAATCTTCGGCTGAATAACCCGCCGTCATTCCGCAATCCAAAATCAGTTTTGGTAATTGCGTTGCCACCCGTGCGTGATGCTATTCCACCGCCACTGAAGGCGATTGACGGGACGCAGGTATTTTGCGCGAACAAGCCGGATTTAGTTTTGCCCGTCGACGGAGCGCCGCTGGCATTCGCAACCGAGTTGGCGCACAACATGGTGCTGCACGTTGAGACGAAAACGGCCAAAGGGATTGATCTCCCAGCGCAACCCGATGCGGCGCGAGGAGGATTCGTAGTCGAAACCGGCGGGATGGACGCGAAATCTTTTGATGGAGAGGCGACCGGCATTTTGCGGGGCTCCTGGGGATTTCATACTTTTGACGGTCCACGCTTCCGTTTACGTACTTCGCGTCCATCGCAATGGACAGTGGCGTCCAAAGATGCCAGCGCATTAATTGTTGGTCGGGAAGATACTCTGCACATCGAATCGCCCGACGTCTGCTGCGTCAGCGAAGTACTCATGAAAAATGATGAAGGCAAGAATGTTCCACTGCAATGGAAACCTGCAAAGCCAGATGAACTGGAGCTGAAAGTTCCGTTGAAGGATGCGAAAGCGGGCTCGTTGACTATGCTGGTCAAGAAATTTGGGCTTCGAGAGGCGGATGAGGTTCCGTTGCATACGTACGCTGAAGCCGCACGGCTCGACTCTTTCACTCTTCACGCAAACGATCTCGAGGGAGTTTTGCGCGGCACGCGGCTCGATGAAGTCTCTAAACTGGAACTGGATGGCGCAACGTTCACGCCGCAGAATCTTTCCCGCGCAAACCAGCATGATGAGCTGAAAGTTGTAACCCAGGACTCGGCAACAGCCGCTAAGCTCAAAGCGGATGCAACATTCACCGCCCATATTTCGTTGAAAGATGGACGTACCCTTGACTTGAGCACCGCGATCGCGACCCCGCGGCCAAAGCTGAGTTTGTTGAGTAAGAGCGTGCAAGCGCAGAGTTCGGATTCGACTCCGGTCATCCAGCTCGGCAATCCAGACGAGCTTCCCCAAGATGGCCGCCTCAGTTTTTTTCTGAAGACACAGGTGCCGGAGAATTTTGCTCCCGCCGAGAAAGTTGAAGTCTCGACTGCTGACGAGTCATTCCACGTGCTGCTAAGCGAAAAGGACGGCAATCTCACCTTGCAGGATTCGAAGACAATCTACGCCGTTCTCGATCCGATGAAGCTGCTTGGTCCGTCAGCTTTTGGGCTGCTGAAATTCCGACCTGTTAGTTCCGACGGAGTTGAAGGTGACTGGCAGCCGCTCGCAAATCTCGTACGCATTCCGGAGTTGAAGGACATTCGTTGTATTGCTCCGGTCAAAAACAACAAACCAGGCAAAAGCACGATCGCTGCAAAGCACAAGCCTGAAGCGGACTCGGCACAACCCGCATCCGACCACAGCACTGCAACCGAAGCGGCGTCGAAGAACTCCGAAAAACGAGCTTTCGATGAAAAGATCGCGGATGGCGGCGGTGACCCCGACTCGGATACTGCCATCGAGAAGAGCGTCGCAGGACCTCGATGCACCCTAAGCGGAGACAAGCTCTTCCTGATCGATGCTGTGAGTGCCGATCCCGACTTCAGCAGTTCCGTGACCGTACCCGACGGCTTCGTTCAACCCGCCCTGAGCATTCCGGCACCCAAGGGGAACACGCTTTATATCAAGCTAAGAGATGACCCTGCCACCGTAGATACTGCGGTGCTACCCACGTCTACAACTCAGCCATAAACAACCCTGTCGTTATTCGGCCTCCGCAGGTGTGCGAACCCGGTCATTCGCGGCTTTTTTGTCCAAAATCGGACATTTTTCCGCTCACCAAACCATTTTTGCTGCGTCTATTCGTTGTAGCCGGGGGAAGCAGGGTTCCGGCGCAATGAGGATAGAAGAGAATGCCGGCCGAAGCGCGGGCAGTACAATTTCCGGTTGGCAAGTATTGGCTTCGCCCGTCTATAGCAATGGCGGGCGCAACAGTGACCCGAGGGACGGTTAAGTGTGAGGCACATGCTGATCCTGCTCAACGGGGATGCCGTCAGCTTGCCGAACGGGAGGAACGAAACAGTGGAACGCGGGAGCTTGGGACCCGGTCTCACATGTTAAGTCAGAGTCGTATCGACGACACGCTCCTCGTGCGCGAGGCGCAGCGCGGCAGCCGTGCGGCTTTCGAGGAGCTAGTTCGCCATTACGACCAGGCAGTCCTGCGACTAGCGCTGCATCTGACGGGCTCGGAGCACGAAGCTCAAGATATTTATCAGGATGCGTTCCTGAAGGCCTACAAAAACATCGGAAGGTTCCGGTTCGAGTGTTCGTTCTATACCTGGATTTACCGGATCGTCACTAATCTCTGCCTCGACAATATTCGCAAAAAGCAGGTGCGTAAAGAAGACGCGCCCGTTACGACCGATTCCGACGGCGAAGTATATGACGTGCTTGCGCAAGTGGCGGACGGCCGCAGTGGCGCGAATCCTGAGCGCGATTTGATGCGGCGCGAATTGGGCGGCAAGATCGCCCGCGCACTCAATAAGCTGACTCCGCGCGAAAGAATGGTTTTCGAGTTGAAGCATTATCAAGGTTTGAAGCTCAGGACTGTGGGTGAAATGTTGAATACGACGGAAGAGACCGCGAAGAACACGCTTTTCCGCGCGACGCAGAAATTGCGTGCGAATTTAGCGGAGATGAGATGAAAGCAGTCGGTGGTCATTGGTCGCTGGTCGTTAGCAAAATCGGCAGGCACGATTTGATGGAGGCTTTGGCCAACGACCAACGAGGAACGACCAAGGACGAGGTTCAGATGTTTTTTCGGCTAAAGGCAAACCTATGAACTGCGAATGGGTACAACAAAACGTTCTGCTTTATGTCTACGATGAGTTGCCCGACGATGCTCGTCACGAACTGGAGCAGCACATCGCCCGCTGCAAAGATTGCGCGGCGGCACTCGAGTCGGTAAAGAAGTTTCGTGGCGAGTTTTCCCAGCCGATGCTGGAGCCAAATCCCAGCTTTCTCGCGGCCGCGCGGATGAGGTTACAGGAGGCGCTCGAAACGGCGGAGCAGGGCGGGTGGTGGTCGCGCTTCGTCTTTGATCCTGTTCATTGGCTCAATCAGATTCGATTTGCCCCGGCGCTTGCGGCGGCAATTTTCATCGTCGGTTTTGCCGGGGGGATCGGCGCAACCTACAAGTTAGCAAAAACTCCAGTCGAACCTCTTCCGAATACTCCAGGCCCGCAGGTAAACATCGCTTCCATCAGCGGAGTGAGTTCTATCGTCCAGCAGCCAGGCTCGAATCAAGTCACAATCAAATACGAGACGGTGTCGCCGCAGGAAATGCACGGATCCATGAACGATCCGAATGTCCAGCAGCTTCTTCTGTACGCGGCCCGGAATAATTTCAACGCGGGCGTGCGCATGGATTCGGTCGATGTGCTGACGCAGCATCCTGACAATCAGCATGTCCGCGAGGCGCTGCTCTATGCTCTCCGCTACGACTCGAACACTGGCGTGCGCCTGAAGGCGCTCGATGGGCTGGGCCCGTATGTGAAGAGCGATGTCCAGGTACGCGACGCGGTGCTGGAATCACTGATGTCGGATTCAAATCCCGGGATCAGAGTCGAGGCTTTGCGACTGCTGCAACCATGCGCGGCGGATAGCAGCGTGCGAATCGTGCTGCAGCGTTTGGCAGCGAAGGACGACAACCGCTACATTCGTGCACAGTCACGCGCCATGCTTGCGCAATTGCCTGAAATGAATTGAGGAGAAACCAACAACCCAACATGCGAAAAACTCTAACCAAATTCGGACTGCTGGCCGCGCTACTTTCGACCATATGTTTCGCCCAGCAAAGTTCCGTTCGGCGGGAAGGCAACTACTGGACCGGAGTCGTCAATGGCTCAGTTTCGGGCGCTCGCAACCTGCACATTAAAGTCGACGTCGGCGCCGTTCACGTGCAGGGCGGATCCTCGCAAGGAATTACTTATGTAGTTCGTAATAAGTCCTACGAATCTTCAGAAGACCAGGCGCGCCGGCAATTCGATTCGTACAAGATCAGTTCGTACGTTCGGGGCGATACAGCCTGGATCGTCGGCGAATGGGAACAAGGGCGTCCGCACAAGTTCTCGTCGGATGTAACGGTCAATGTGCCCCGCGAAATCGAACTCGTAAAGATCGAAACCGATGGTGGTGAAATCGTAACCACTGGTATCTCCGGCCGGCTGGAAGCCGAGAGCGGCGGCGGATCGCTTCACCTCGACGACATTGGCGGAGCAATCAACGCAGAGACAGGCGGCGGCTCTATCGATGTCGGTAACGTCGGTGGCGATCTCAGCGTGCACACCGGAGGCGGATCAATCCACATTGGTTCCGCAAAGGGCAAAGTGGTGGCTGAGACCGGCGGGGGTAACGTTGTTCTGATTTCGGGTTCGCAAGGAGCATCGCTCGAGACCGGTGGTGGCACCATCCACGTGGAGAAATGCGCTGGTCAAGTGAAAGCTGAAACTGGTGGCGGCACGATTGACTTGGGCGAAGTTGGTGGCGAAGCAACCATGGAAACCGGTGGCGGCAGTTTGAAGCTGAATTCTGCAAACGGTTTGGTCAAAGCCCAAACCGGCGGCGGGAGTATCGAACTCTATGGCGTTCCGGCAGCCCATGTCGAAACTGGAGCGGGAACAATCACGGCGAAGTTTATTTCGTCATCGAATGCCATGGACTCTCAGCTCGAAACGGGATCCGGCGACGTTATTGTTTATCTGGCTCCTGCTATGCGTGTTACGTTGCGCGCCAGCATCGAAGCCGCTAGTGGCCATCACATAACGTCAGATTTCCCCGAGTTCAGAGTTTCTTCTGAAGGGAGCCAGTGGGGACCGAAATTCGTTTCCGCAGAAGGCATCTTGAACGGTGGCGGGCCGGTGCTGAAGATTCGAACTACGATGGGCAACATTTATATTCGTCGTGCGCAGTAAAGGGGAAGCAATGATCACGAAAAGACAGGTAGTAGCGGTCGCGGTGCTGTTAACTCCCTTTTTGTTGCCAACGGGATCGAACGCGCAGCCGGAGAATCGCCCGTACGTCTATTTCGGTGAGGACAGCGGGAGCACCTCCTATCTAGGCGTGGATACGCGTGACGTTACACAAGATCAGGTTGCTGATCTACACCTGAAAGAAGAGACGGGTGTAGAGATCACCATGGTCGATCAGGATGCACCCGCCGGCAAAGCCGGCCTTAAGGAACACGATGTAATTCTCAGCATCAACGACCAGAAGATCGAAAGCGAAGAGCAATTGCGGCGCGTAATTCACGAAATTCCACCAGGCCGCACGGTCACAATTGGAATCAGCCGCAACGGGCAACCGATGACGCTGAAGGCGCAGTTGGCGGAAAAAGACATGGATCATGGCATGGGAATGGACGTGCATGTACCGCCCATCAATATTCCAGCCATCCACATTCCTCCGATCAACATGCCCGAGATCGATGTTCCCTCCGTGGTTGTGATCCACTCGCCGCGCAGTAGCGGCATCATGGTGGAAAACCTTACGCCACAACTCGGTGAGTTCTTTGGAGTGAAGAGCGGAAGCGGCGTCCTGATCCGTTCCGTCGAGAAGGGGAGCCACGCCGAACAGGCGGGGTTCCGCGCCGGCGATGTGATTGTCAAAGTGAACGGATCATCGGTTAACGACTGCAGTGATTTCACCCGCCTTCTTCGTGAACGCAGGGAGACCAAAGCTGCGGTGACTGTAATCCGCGACCACAAAGAGCAGAATTTGACATTGACTTTGCCGGAACCGCGTCGGTCAGGCTTGCTCGAAAATTGCGGCCATATCGAAGGTGTTACCTGTGCGCAAATTGTCGATGAAGGAACAAAAGTTGCTAAGCTGATTCCAGAAATAAACACGGGTGAGTTGAAACGGCTGCAGCCCGAGATGGAATGCCTAAAAAAGCGGCTCGCCGAGGATGCCGAGAAGAATCGCGGGCAGGTACAAAAAGAACTGGAGAACATGCAGCAGGAGTTGAGTCACGAGAAAGAGGAGATGGACCGACAGATGAAAGAGTGGATAAAGGACTCGGAAATATAAGGCTCATCCGGCAAACCTGCTCCCGCTTAATTCGTATAAATCCGTACATAGTCAACCAACATTTCTGACGGGAATGGCGTGCTCGAATCAGGATTTCCTGGCCAGCTTCCTCCGATTGCCAAGTTCAAAATGATGAAGTTGCCTTGCCCGCCGTCGAAGGGCCACACCGCACCGCTTAGTCCGTTCAGGCTGCCTGGAGTAAATGTTGCGTACGGCTGCGTGGGATCGTCGATGTAATATTTCACGCTGCCTGGAGCCCAAATCATCCCGTAAGTGTGAAATGCGCTGCCGGCGGTCTGCCCAGCGGGAAAGTTGTACTTCGTCCCCAGGTTTCCGCCCGTAAAGCCTGCTCCATGAATTGATCCTGCGTTCCAGTCTGGGTTCGAAGCCGCGTTCACGCGCTCCTGTACATCTTGTTCTCCGCACGCCGGCCAGTTGACAGTCGCAATATTATTGCCCAAAAGCCACGCTGCGGGCCAAAATCCCTGGGCTTCTGGCACTTGGATTCGAAATTCTATCCGTCCGTACTGAAAACTGAACAGACCTTGTGTTTTTAGTCGCGCCGAGGTGTAAACGCCTGCCGATGGTTGCTGAGCTCTGATATGCAGGTAGCCGTCCGTTCCTACATATTCGCTAGGACTTGTTGTACTACATGGTGCAACTGACGATCCCCACGAGCAATACGTTTCCAGTTCGTTATTGCCAAAACCGCTGTTCCCAGTGTCGTAGGTCCAAATTTTGGGATCGGGTTGCGCATCTGTACCGGTCGTATTGGAAAACTCGTCGCTCCACACCAGCGTTCCAGAGGGAATATTTGGCGAGAACACCTGGCTGGTTACGGTGCTCGCCGCGCCGGCCGCAAACGCAATTGCCTTGATGGTCAAGTCAGAGGCAACCAGAAATGGGGCTTGATATTGCTGCGAAGAGCTGCTGGGCGTGCTTCCGTCGAGCGTATAGTAAATTGCCGCTCCGGAGGTCGTAGAGTATAAGCTGACGATCTCGGCGCCGTTCTGTGCCGGATCCGCGGAAATGCCCGGGGCGACAATTGACGAGCTCCCGGAGCTGCCGTTTCCTGTGGCTGCTCCGTCGCTGCCGCCACAACCATGTAACAACGCGCTCAACAGCAACGCTGGAAGTAAAGCAAAGACCCGCATGAGCTAATCCCCAGTGGCTGATTTCGACAAACGTAGTTCGGCTTTGTATTTAATCGCCAATGAATCGCGCAGTCAAACATGAGCGGCGATGTCGGACACCGCGAAAATCATCGAGGAACGGTTAAGTAGATGAGGAGAACTTCATTGAGACTGGAATCAGCGGCGCTCCTGCTGATGAGGTTTTTGGCGTGGCTTCCATAAAGTTTTTATCACTCCCAAAAAGACGAGACAGAACCAGAAGTCAACAAGCACACCAAGGTCGAACTTCATAGGATTATGCTGTGCCGCCGCCGGCAAGTGGGGCATGAGCAGGTAGTAAACTAAATTCCCCGCCAGAACGGCGATCAATGACTGAACGAAATTCAACTTAGCTGGTTTAGACACCGGAAATCCTGAAAAAGTACTCAGCAATCAGCAATCAGTATCGTCGTCGGTACTTGGCCGTCGTTCATTCGATCTTTGCCTCATATCGCAGGCTGCTTGCGCTTGGGTTGGCCAATGGCGAACAACGCAAGGCGCACGATACATTTGCCCGCTGCTGAGCGCTGAACCCTCATTTGTTACCATCCCTTGAGATGCTGGAACCCTCCACCCCCGTTCAGTTTGTGAAAGGAATCGGGCCGCGAATAGCAGAAATTCTGGCCGTTAAAGGCATCAACACTGTCGACGACCTACTCCATTATCTGCCATTTCGCTATGAAGACCGACTCAACCCACGAGGCATAGCCGAGTTGCGCGCCGGTGAAATGGCAACCGTAATCGCCGAGGTCCGCACCTCCGGCCTGTTTCGCACACGTCGCATGCCCATCTTCCAAATGACTGCGGGCCAGGGCCGCAGCCGGCTGAAGTGCATATGGTTCAATGGCTCCTATTTGAAAGATAAGTTCCAGCCGGGGCAATTGCTGGCTTTGTACGGACGAGTTGAGGAGAATCGCGGTGAATTGCAACTGGTCCAGCCGCAATTCGAAATTCTTGGTGAAGCTGAGAGTGATGCCGAGCAGAAAGCTACTGAATCACTCGAGATCGGGCGGATCGTCCCGATATATGAGTCGGCGGGCCAGGGAAGGCTCACATCCCGCTGGTTCCGGCGCATTCTCCACAAAGCCCTGGAAGATCTAACTCCTGAGTTGCGGGAGGCGATTCCTACCGCCGTTCGCGATCGTATGAAATTGCTTCCACCACGCGCGGCGCTCTGGAACGTTCACTGGCCGGAAGCAGGCGAGAGTATGGCGGACCTCCAAGCCTCGAGAACACCTGCGCACGTCCGGCTTATCTTTGAAGAGCTGTTTTTCATTGAACTTGGGCTGGAGATGAAGCGTCGCGAACAAAAGGCGCAAACCGGAATCGCGTTCAACCTGAACGATCGCGTGCGGGGCGCAATCAAAAAAATTCTGCCCTTTCATCCCACCGGAGCGCAGAAACGCGCGCTGAAGGAACTTGCCGCAGACATGGAGAAACCTTATCCAATGCGGCGTTTACTACAAGGCGATGTCGGCTCAGGCAAGACTCTAGTAGCCTTCGAGGCTGCCATTATCGCGATCGAAAATGGATACCAGGCCGCGCTTATGGCGCCGACAGAGATTCTGGCTCAACAACATTATTTTTCTGCACGGCGCATTCTTGAGCCTTCGGGCTATCGGATTGTGCTGCTAACCGGATCCCTCGAAGATGATCGAAAGCGTGAGATTCGCCGTCACATCTCGCAGGGGAATGCGCAGCTTGTTATTGGCACTCATGCCTTAATCGAGCAGAAGGTCGAATTCGCGAAGCTCGGTCTCGTGCTGGTAGACGAGCAACATCGGTTCGGTGTCCTGCAACGGTTCAAGTTGATGAAGAAGAGTGAAGAACCGACCGCCGAGCCGGATGTCCTTGTAATGACTGCGACCCCGATTCCTCGGACGCTAGCCCTCACGCTATACGGCGATCTCGACAGCAGCGTTCTTGACGAAATGCCGCCTGGCCGAACTCCCATAGTCACGCGCCGCGTCGGAGATGAACGTGCCGATGAAGTCTGGCAATTCGTACGCAAGCAGGTCGAGGCTGGGTATCAGGCGTATGTGGTTTACCCAGTGATCGACGAGAGCCAGGAGTCCGAACTAAAAGCTGCGATGAAAATGTATGGAGAACTGAGCAAAAAGATTTTCCGGGACTTGAACGTCGCCGTTCTGCACGGCCGCATGGAATCGGACCTGAAAGAGCAGGTCATGCGTTTGTTCCAGCAGGGCAAAATTCAAGTCCTGGTTTCAACCACCGTGATCGAAGTTGGCGTCGACGTTCCCAATGCAGCGATCATGGTGATTGAACATGCCGAACGCTTCGGCTTGGCACAGCTTCATCAGTTGCGCGGGCGCATTGGACGCGGGGCCGCGAAATCCTATTGCATCCTGATGACGAGCGGCAAAGTCTCAGAGGAAGCCGAACGCCGTCTCGACGCAATGGTGCGCACCACCGACGGCTTCCAGATTGCTGAACTCGACTTGGAAATGCGCGGCCCGGGAGAATTTTTTGGAACGCGCCAAGCCGGATTGCCAAGCTTTCAAGTTGCGAATTTGATTCGCGACCGCGACTTGTTGGAGATCGCCAAAAGAGAAGCGGCGGCCGTGCTCGCCGGCCCTAATTCAGAAATTTCGCAAACGGAAATCGACCGTGCTCTGCGGCACATGCGCACGAAATGGCAAAAGACCTACGGACTAGTTGAAGTAGGCTGATCCGTCTGGCGCTGCCTCGTTCTCACTCAGATCCCTTGCTATCCCTTATGCATCGCAGTGATAATCACTTCTGGTGAAAGCTCACGCCAATCTTTACCGCGAGCTGCCTTCCATCGACGAACTCCTGCGTTCATCGGAAGCGGCGTCTCTTATCCAAGATGAAGGTCAGCCAGCGGTGACCGATGCATGCCGCGCGGTCCTGGCACGTTTGCGTAACGAGGTTGCGACCGGCCACTTCGATCCAGATAAATTGCGGCTTGCACTTACCGGAATCCATGCCGCAATCCGAGCTCAGCTTCGGCAATCGCTATCGTATTCCTTGAAGCCCGTTATCAACGCAACCGGCGTGGTTCTGCACACGAACTTGGGTCGCGCGCCGATCGCAAGTTCCGCTATTGACCACATAGCCGCCACCGCAGGTGTGTATTCCAACTTAGAGTTTAATCTCGATTCGGGTGAACGTGGCAAACGGGATGTGCACGTAGATCGATTGTTTCGGAAGCTGCTCTCCTCACACGATGTCGTCCACACGCAATCAGCGGATGGTAGGGGCACGGACGTCCCCGCGAAATCCTCAGTCTCAACCATTGTGGTCAACAACAATGCTGCCGCCGTTCTGCTCGCGCTTAACACGCTGGCCGAAGGCGGAGAGGTCATTGTTTCACGCGGGGAGCTCGTCGAAATCGGCGGCTCATTCCGTATCCCGGATGTGATGAGCAAGTCTGGCGCAGTTCTGCGGGAAGTTGGCACAACGAACCGCACGCGCGTAGCGGATTACGAAAGAGCAATTAACGAACGGACAAAGCTGTTGCTGCGCGTACATCGCTCGAATTTCGAGATTAGTGGATTTACCGAGCAGCCGCAGATCAGCGAATTAGTTGCCCTTGCCGCAAAACACAAGCTACCTCTCATGGAAGACCTGGGCAGCGGCGCTCTTTTCGATCTCCGGACCGTTGGAATTAGCAATGAACCCACTGTGCTCGATAGTCTGCAGGCGGGCGTGCATGTTGTGACCTATAGCGGCGACAAACTTTTGGGAGGACCACAATCAGGTCTGATTAGTGGGTGTGCAGACCTGGTACAGAAGATGCGTAGTAACTCGCTATTTCGCGCGCTTCGCGTGGACAAGCTGACTTATGCCGCTCTCGAAGCTGTGCTTCTTGCCTATGTAAAGCGCGACTACAATGCGATCCCCACGGTGCGAATGGTGCAACTGTCGAAATCCGAAATTGCGGGACGTGCGGAGAATCTCATCGCTCAGGTGAGTGGAAATGTCGACCAGCGTACCACCGGCAAGCTGCGCTTCGAGCTAGTCGATGGCGAATCGCTCATCGGCGGCGGTTCCGCGCCGTCTGCGGTTTTGCCTACCACTTTAATCGCAATTACTGCGAGCGACCTGAGCGCGAACGATCTCGCCGCCCGGCTCCGTTCAGCGACTCCGCCGGCAATCTCGCGCGTAGAAGAAGGACGTGTTCTCCTCGATCTTCGCACCGTCTTCCCATCTCAGGATGAAACCTTGGTCCAATTGCTAGCTCAAATCCCCGGTGATAGCCACCGAGAAGAATAACGTGGCAAGTTCGGTCCGCGAACTTTCCCTGCATCGAATAACCCATGCACTTTTAAATTCACTTCTTCTGGTCTGCAGCATTATTGCTCTTCACCGCCGCATACACCTCGCGAACAAACTCTTCCGGCTTCACGCGTCCATGGCCCCAACGTTCATCAAATTGCACCGTTGTATTGGCAGCAATGATTTGTTCCTCGGTCTTGCCGGCGGTTGCCATTGATTCGATCTTTTCGCGAACTGCCACGATCATGTCACGATACTGCTTTACTGCACTTCCATCCGTCACTTCGCCTCGGGCCGGGACTATTCTGACCGAGCTTCCTGCCCACCCGTCCAACGTTGTGAGCAGGCCCTCCAGAGTGCCTCCCTGCGCGGCGTCAACTTTGGGGTAACCATCGCCAGGAAATACCTCACCGAGGTAAACCAAATTCGCCTTATGAAAATGTGCGATCGAGTCTGCATTGCTATAACCAGGTTTTTGATGGACGACGTGGATTGCATCTCCATTGAGATCGAACTTCAAAACTTCAGAGAATGCGACGCGCGGCCGTTCCACCCCTGGCTGCTCAAAGTGCACGGGAAGCGATTTCATCGTTCCAATTCCTCCTCCGCCGAGCCGTTGCAGATCATTTTCCTGCATCGCAACGAAAGCTCCGCGCTGTTGCCATCCGGCATCGCCTTCAGGGTGCGATGAGTTTTCCGGAAATATGACGACATAGCGAACCGGAGATTTGGTGCGACTTCCGATGATGTCGGAGATGCAAGCGGTACTGGAAGCCGAGGGTGTTCCAACAAGCAACGCGCCGTCAGGGCCAACCGATGACACTACATTGCCGCCCGAAGTAGAAACGACAAGCGTGGTTGGCGTGATCTCAGTTACACCAACATTCTCGTCCGAGGCTGCCGCAACCTGAACAATGAAGAGCAGAAAAGCCGCAGCTACAAGATACCCGAAGTAGCGCATGGGGCGGTCGATCATGGTTTCGATCCTCCCTATCAAAGTAAGAGAAACTTAGCTGGGTTTCACAAGCCAACTTCACAAACCAGACAGTCGTGCTTCCTCGAATCTTTGAATGGTAATCACACCCACCCACTGCCCGCCGCGGCGTTCCGCATATACCACATTTCCACCTAATACTGACGCGGCGGCTTCCGGCCCAATATCCAAATGGAAGTCGAAATATCGCAACTTCCATTGCTGCCACAATCGCCAACGGTCGAAAACAGAATGCGGCTGATACTTGGTTGAAAACACCAGCGCTACATCGAACCGCGAACGGGCTTCGGCGGCAGAAAGCATTTCTTCGATCGAGAAATTCTCAATTCGCACCACCTGAACCGGTTTCTGCACATATCCCAGATATGGCCGGGTAAGTTCATCGCTTGCCGGCCACGCGGTCAGAACTCGCGCGTTCGGGTATCGCTGTCGAAGAAATGTCTCAGCTCGCTGATGCAGTCGAATGTAGTCGCGGTAGGCGAGATTGTCTTCAGGAGCGAATCCATACGGCGGATTAATAAACAATGACGAAATAAACGCCAGCGCGACCACGCCGAGGACCGCTTTCCACGCCGGCAGGCGACGCCAGATTGTCGAAACTGAAATGAGAATTATGAGCGGAACAACGGGCAACATATATCGCGCAAGCACAGCTCCGCCGATGACTGAAAGCGCAACGACATACATAATGATGATCGCGAGAAAACTGTACTGAACGGCAAAATTAATGCGGGAACGCTCTTCGATCTTCTGTTTACTCTGCCAGTCTTTACTCGGCCAATCTTTGATCGGCAGAAACATCATCGCAGCGGCACATGCAAGCGTAAGCACGTACAGATCGAGATACCCGACCGCCTGCCAGATACGCAGAAATAGCGCGAGAACAATCCGCAGCGGATGGAGTGTTCCCTGCACGTTGTAGCGAAAAAAATCCGGATTGCCGAAGACACGTCCGGTGCGGGCATAGTGAAAGCCGTACCATGCAGCAAGCGGAATGATCGGAAGGATCAAGGGCCAGACGTGAGCAAGGCCGGGAAGGGCACGCCTTTTAGCCGTGCCGAAAATCGCGTTTATCGATGTGGCCTTAGCCGCCGGGGCCTTAGTTTTCGAAAGAGAACTCACGACCTCGCAGCACAGCAATGCCAAGGGCACTAGGATCGCGGTTTCTTTCGTTAGCGCTGCAAGAGTAAACCAGACCGCCGAACCAACGCTTCGCCTTTCGAAATACGACTCGAGTCCCCAAAAGATAAATCCTGCCGAGGCGAGATCAATCTGCGCCAGCGAACTTTGCGCGAAGAAAACGGGATAAATCGCAACCAGCAGCGTGCTTGCAATTGCGACCGGCGTGTTCGCGACCGTACGCGCAAGTCGAAAAAATCCCAGAAGCGACAACGCCGCCATCAGCAACATCGCGCAGCGGGTCACGACAATGCTCTGCCCGAAAATCTTCCAGCACAGCGCCAGCCATGCCATGACTAAAGGAGGATGTGCGTTCGAAGGAGTGGAATGAGGAATCAGCGATCCGGCAAACAGGTCGCGCGCGGCAGGAATGTAGTAACCGGCTTCGTCCCAATAATAAGGAAGGCGCAGCAGCGATGCATGCAGCGCAACCAAAACAACTGCAAATAGCAGAAATAGCCCAGCCGTTCGCCCGGTTCCGAGTTTTGGCTCGTTCACCAGTCTCAGTGCACCGGCCCGGCCGCCTGCACGCGCGGGTCAAGTTTAATTTCGCCGAAGGTGCCTTCGTAATTGGTAATGTTCTGCTGCAGGATGGCGGCCAGAGCCTTCGCCTGCTGCGGGCTCAAATAGATTCCCTGGAAGTTGCGCACCTCGACCTGATTTTCCGCGGGTTGCTGCATCGTGCCAAAGACGAGAAAGAAGTCCCAAACGCTCACACGTACTTGCACGCTGTTGGCATAGGTTTCGCGATACTCAGGAGTATTAACCAGATGAAAATTCGGCTGCTGTGTAGGAGTGATCATAAGCTCCACAGTTTAGCGGGAAGTCGGGATTTAAGAAAGGAAAGACGAATTCCTTGCAATGGGGAGAATAGGATAAGACCAATGCTGTTGTGACCTAATGGTTTCGGATTTCTTATTACAATCCTGCGAATCCGCGGCTGCGCGTAATGAACGCAGGGGCTGATTGCTCACGTGTGTTTCGCCACCCAGAGCAAAATCGCAAAAATCACCACCGGAATGGCCGCCATTGCCAAATAAAAAAGCACCTGCCGGGTTCGGGGTTGCCGACGGACTTTCCAGTTCGTCAGTTCTTCGCGGTCGGCCACGCCCACCTGCTCGGGATGCTGCAAATCGTGCGCAAACTCGCGCGCGGATTGGTATCTCTTCGCCGGATCACGTTCAATCGCACGATAAATGATCTCCTGCATCTCAGGCGAGATCGACGGATCAAGTTCCCGCGGCGGCACCGGATTGTTCAGTAGGCGGTCGTTCATGATGGTGAACGCGTTCGATCCCGTAAACGGCACCTTGCCCGTCAGCATTTCATAAAGCATGACGCCGAGCGCGTAAATATCGCTGCGAGCGTCGCCTCGTTTACCCTTCACCTGTTCTGGAGAAATGTAGTCCGGCGTGCCCATGGTTTGCGTGAACTTTGCAAAGGTCAGGCGCTTCGAACCGACATTCGCCGCAATGCCAAAGTCAATCAACTTAATCCGGTCGTTTTTATCGACCATAATGTTTTCCGGTTTTAGATCGCGGTGGACGACACCCTGGGTGTGAATGTACTCGATCGCCTGCCCAATCTGCAGCGCGATATTCAGCGCGCGTTCGGGGGGAAACTTTCGCTGCTCATTCAGTACCTGCCGCAGCAGCCGGCCATCGACCCACTCCATTGCCATATAGATCTGGCTGTGATCGCCGTTCGCGAAAACTTTCATGACACCCGGATGATCGAGCTTCTCGCCAATTTCTTGCTCACGCTGAAAGCGATCGTAGAAGACCGGATCGGCCTCCATCTCTGGATGCGGGACTTTGATCGCGACAGTCTCGCCGCTGCGCTCGTCGACGGCGCGGAAGATCGAAGCCATGCCGCTGCGCGCCGCGACACTCTCAATTCGATAATGGTCGAGCTTATCGCCCGCGTGGAATGAGGTCATCTGTGGGGTGCCCCATCCTTGTCTCGCCGCATTTGGGGAGACAGGGGGGGAGCTTCGCTTGGATCTACTTAATCATGCCAGAACGTGGCATGAAGAGTGCGGAAATTTGGAGAGCTTACCTCCGGCGGCAACTATCTTTAATAGTTGCCCCATCCTTGTCTCGCCGCATTTGCGAAACGGGGCGGGGATTTTGACCTGGATCGATGCGCAATCGGCAGCAAGTGAACTTCAAAGCAAGGCTTGCGAGGCGGAGATCATGGGAGTTCGTCGGCGCGTCCACAACCTCGCCTCGATTTGAGCCGAATTCGCTGACTACGACGCCTTCTTGCGATCAGCCGCTCTTGCCGGAGGCAAATCGTCCGGGTGTCCATATTCATTGTGCGTGTGCACGGGCCGCTCGGGATGATCGGCCGCATCTTCCAAGCCATCCACTCGCGCCGCCTCGATCGCCTGGTCGGTATCGGAGAGCTCTTCTACGCTCTCGTTATCCATGTCCGCTGTGGTTGAGAGTCGCTGCGGATCACCGGATTGGCCCGCGCTCTCAGCGCCAACTTGCCTCGGATCATTCCCTAGCTCATCTGGTCCTGCTTCGTTTCCCTCTACATGGCCTTCAGTCTCGCGGTTCTTATGCATCGTTCCTCCTCTTAAGCAAGAGTTGGATGCCAATCCGAGGAGCGCCGATAACCTCGATCCATAGCAAAAGGCTGATCAGGCAGCCTCGTTCAATTCTTCCAGCAGGTCAGCTCGAAGTTCTTCTTGCTGTGCTGAGGTGAGTTTTTTCTTGTCGGAGGTGAGATAGAAAACATCAATGGCCATCTGCCCTTCGGTATCGATGAGCGCAATCTCTATGTTGCAGCCATGATGGGAGAAGCGTGAGGAGATGCGATGCAGAAGTCCAAGCTGGTCTTGCGCAATGATCTGCAGCAGAGTGCTGGCCGTTGAAGAGTCATCGTCAAACTCGACGCGGGTCCGCACTTTCACCTTCGCGCCATTTTTGGAGTCAGACCGCATTCGATCGCGCAACATGCGGTCAAGGTCGGCTTCGCCGGTCAGCACGTCGGCAACGCTGCGCTGAAAACGCGCCCACTCGCTCTGATTCAGTTCGAGGGTGCGGAAGCGGTCGGTGAAGTAGAAGGTGTCAACCACCACGCCGGCGGTATTCGAGAATGCGTCCGCCTTTACGATGTTCATTCCCCAGCCAGCCAGCGCGCCGGCGATATTAGCGAAAAGGAATGGCCGGTCCTTGGTCAGCACAGATAACTCGTGCCAGTGACGCCCGCGACTCAGATGCAGTTGGACAGGCTCTTCTGCCAGCAAGTCCGAAAGTTCCAGATGTTTCAAAATCTGTTCAGGCCGGTAAGTCCGAAGATACCGCTTGGGAAAGCCATCGAGGAAAGACACGGCATACTGGGAACAGTGTGGAGACAGCGACGCGAGTTGGGCAATGGTTTCGTCCCGGTCAGCTTGCGGATGGACGCGTGTATCGGCACTGCGGCTTAGGCAATTGGATGCGGCAATGTAGAGTTGCCAGACATTTTCCGCCTTCCATGGCGTCAGTGCCTCTGGATTCACCGCCTTAATATCGGCGTAAGTCAGCAGCGAGAGCATTTTCAGCCGCTCCGGAGTTCCGACCTTATCGCAAAAAACCTGTACCGTTGCCGGATCGTAGATGTCGCGCCGCAGCGTTGCTGAGATTTCCAGATGATTCGAGATCAGGAACGAAATCATCTCGCGGTCGGATTGCTCGAGCCCCAGGCGCTCCAGGCATTTCTGCGCAACTTCAAGGCTGGTGATCAAATGATTGTCACCCGGCAAGCCTTTCCCTACATCATGGAGCAGAAGGGCCAGGTAAAGCAGTTCGGGACGCTCCAGTTCCTCGAGGAGATGGCCGTAGCGCTGGTCCCACTCCGAAGTCGCACGACCCGCGCGGTGCAGGCACTCGATTGCGAGAAACGAATGCTCGTCCACGGTGAACCGGTGATAAAAATCACGCACTACGAGCGAATCGATCAGCTTCAATTCCGGGAGGAGCACCGTGAGCAGGCCGAGCGAATGCATGGCGCGGAGCGCCTCGGCGGCATGCGGCTCAACCAGGATCGAGCTCAGATATCGCCAGCTTTCCGGCCCGGAAGGCGGCGCTTCTACGAGCGCCGGCAGAACCTGCTGAATTCGCGTCTCAGTCGAAAGCGCAGGCTTCAGGCCGTGATGTGCGGCGAATGTAAAAATGCGAAACAAGAGATCACGGTCCCGAACTGCTGAAGGCTGATGTAAATAGATAAAGCTATCGACAACTGAAAAATCCGCGTTTGAAAGCCGCGAACGCCAGTTTTGGAACTGGCGATAAAGTGACGACCGTGCCGCCGGTACGGATTCAAGCAGCCGCAAACAGTCGTGCTGCACAGCGCGGGCATGGCGAAAATAAGTTCGCATCCATGCAGCCGCATTCAACTGCTGAGAGCCGGTGAGGCCAATTTGTCGCGCAGCAGCTTCGTCCTGCGATTCCCATGCGAGCATGTTGTCATCACGACCATGGCGGTAATGAAGAAATGCGCGCACCGAGGTAAGGAATTGCAACGCCGGCAGCAAGTTGTGCGCTGAATCCGGAAGCAATGATTCAGCTGATGGCCAACTTCTTTCCTGATCGATTGCGGCAAGCAACGCCATCCAGCAGGCAATGTTGTAGTCCCGCAGTCCGCCGGGCGCTTCTTTCACATTCGGCTCGAGATGAAAGACGGTGTTGCCGTATTTTGCATGACGCGAGCCCGTCACCTCCGCCAACTGCTGAATAATGTAGTTGCCCTCACGGACGAAAAACTTTGGCAGCACCTTTTCATGCAGGCGGTCAAACAATTCGCGGTCACCGGCTACGTAACGGGAGTCCAGGAGAGAGATCGTGAATTCGACATTCTGTGGATCGAAGTGGTCGCACTCGGCGAGCGTTCGCGTAGTCGGCCCCAACTTCATGCGCAAATCCCACAACTCCTGGCAAAACGTTCGCACCGGCTCCCGCAGTCCGTCTTCACTGCCACGCTCTGCATGCAAGAACAAAATATCAACGTCCGAGTGGGGAAATAACGCACGCCTTCCGAAGCCGCCGAGCGCAACTAAGGCGAAGTTTTCGGGCCCGTTATCGGCAGAGCCGATCACTTCGCCCCAAAGCCGGCGCAGCACTTTTTCGACCAGTTCGGTACGTGCGGCAATGGCGCGTGAACCATCGCCTGAGCCAACGAACTGCTGTTGAATGCGCGCAGATTCATTCAGATATAGATCACGGAGTTCACTTCGCAACGTAGCTGCTGTGCTCATGGAAGGCTGAAATGTACTGCCGTGCGCTGAGGCAGTGATAGATCAATTTAAATGCGCCCCCAAGGCTGTGGAAATTGAAACTATTTATGGAAGGAATTAGGAATGGTTATCAGTGCGTACTAGTCTGAATCGAAAAACCGGAGGGTGCCGCACCTTGTGGCGCCTTTTGCGACAGGATGGGCATTTCGACTTTAATCTCGAAGTACGAAGGTTCGCGGGTTCCCCACTCCTCGTCCGTTTTGCGAGAAGTGGGAGTACTCCGATGCCAGATCGAACTACGTCAATTCAACCGTCCATCATCGTGTCTTTCTCGATTTTTCGATGGCAGGTGCTGCTCGTCTGCGTTGATGGAAATATGCTCGTGCTTAATTTCCAATCGCAAGCGGTCGTAAATGCTCATGTATTGGTTGGCAATCCACACCAGCGAGAAAAACGAAACCAGATATCCGCGCCAATCCGGAAACAGGAGTTTGAAACGGGTAATCAGCAGAAGCAAGGCTGTGACATAGTGGCTGAAGCAGTATTCGCAGGTGAAGACGTAAAAGAACTTACGTCTCACAAACCTGCGACTGTTTTGCTGAGACTTGCAGAACTGCTGCAGTTCACGAAAAATTGCTTCATGAGTCACGGTCCACGCCGCCGAAGCAACCGGTATTGCCAAAAGAAATAGGGCTGCGCTCTCTTGCCCAAGGGACACGTACTTCGATGTGTGAACGCATCCCGAGGGTGTCCATTCGTGAGGTCACAAATACTTAATATCGTCTTCCGAACTCGTGTAGCTTGTATTCGGAGTCGCTTCCCATGTTGCCGTCGCTTAAAAGCCGAGCACTCTTAATCTTCAGCGCCCTTATTTGCGCATCTTGTCTCGCGCAAACTCCGGCGCGCACCCACCGTCCAACCAGCACTCCTTACACCGGCGATCTGTCTCACTTCGATAAACCCGGGAGAGCGGAGCGGCTGGAAATTAACCGAGTGATGGACACTCTCGGAATCGCTCCCGGCAAAAGTGTCGGCGATATTGGAGCCGGCTCAGGATTTTTCACCGTGCTCGCGGCACGGCGAGTGGGAGATAAAGGCACGGTTTACGCGGAAGACATTAACCCGGACGCGATTCAGTACATCGACCAACGCCTGAAAAAAGAAGGTCTGCACAACGTCAAAACGGTCCTGGGAAAGCCCGGTAATCCGCTTTTTCCTGCTTCCATTAACGCCGTGTTGCTCCTGAAGACTTACCACGAGATCGCGGAGCCGGTCATTCTCTTCCGCAACTTGCGCCATTCACTCGCGAAAGGTGCAAAGGTCGGAGTTATTGACCGCAACGGTGACGGCACCGATCACGGACTCAATCGCGACGTGGTCATTCGCGAAATGAAAGACGCAGGGTACAAGCTGCTACAGCAGCAGGATTACAAAAAAGACGGAATGGATTACTTCCTGGTCTTCACATCTGAGTAGCTGCTCGAAGATGTTCCCCGCTAGAGCAACAAGCTTTACACCCCCGACATCTCATCATCATCGTAACAATTCATCCCACGATGCCTGGAGCCCGCAATGATATTCCACCTCAAACACATAGATAACCTTCGCAAGTTGTACGTTGACCAGATTGAGCACCTGCACTCGGCGGAAACTCAGATCGCCGAAGCTCTCCCTGGAATGATCGAGAAAGCTGACGATCCGGAACTGAAGCACGCTTTGCAGACTCACCTGCAGGAAACTCGTGAGCAGGTTTCGCGGATCGAGCAGATTCTCCGCGAAGTCACGGATAAGATAGAGCCGAAGAAGAACAAGCCGATCGCAGCCCTCCTCGCCGAAGCTGACGACATGCTTGCGGATGCCAGCAACCCGGCGGTCACTGATGCTGCAATCATTGCGGCCGGGCAGCGGCTGGAACATTATGAAATTGCCGCGTACGGAACGGTTCGAGATTTTGCCGAGATCATCGGCGAACACGACCAGGCAGCGTTACTGTCAAAGACACTGGAAGAAGAGAAAAATGCCGATAGCATGCTGAGCAGCATTTCCAGTTCTGCGAACACCAGAGCTGATCGCGCAGCATGATTCTGGTCGCGACTGAGAGGTCGAAGGGGCGCTCATCAGTCATAACACTGCCTCTTGAGCGAGGAATATGGCTAGAGTACGGCGCCAGAGCCAGAACGAAACGCAAAGAACGCCACCCACTTCCCTGGCTATGCGCTCTTAACTCTTTGACAACACGGCCTGAAATCGTCGCATCTTACCTGCGCTTGGGCATTGCGCGCTGATTCGTCTGCTTCCTTTTTTGACGCGCACCCTGCAAGCGCCGAACTTGACTTCGAATCTACAAAGGAGGCACGAATGAAATCGAAGCGCAGCGCCGAAACGCAGCTCCGCACTTATGAGAACGAACCTGCAGCGCAGGTCCCGGTCGCCACGCCGGATGTAACCGTCCTGTCGGTCTCTTCCGAAATCAGCATTACTGAACCAGACGTGCAGTCCCGGATTCGCGATCTGGCATACCAGCTGTATCTGCAGCGCGGCTGTGTGTACGGCCATGATGTCGAGGACTGGCTCGAAGCCGAGTCCATTGTCCGCCAGGGAGAAAAGCTTGCCGCCTGAAGTTTTGAACAAAGCAAAAAAATTATCTTGAGGAGCGTATATGCAAACCGGTCACGAACTCTTTGTACACGGACTTAACGACATGTTGGATTGCGAGCATCAGCTCGTCGAAGCGCTGGAGAAACTCGCCGGCGATTCCTCCAATCCGCAACTGAAGAAAGCCTTCGCACAACATCGCGAGGAAACCGAAGGCCATGTCGAGCGTCTCGAGCAGTGCTTCGAGTTACTCGGCGAAGAGCAGGAGGAAACCGAATGTCACGGCATTCGTGGCATCGTCGCGGAGAAAGAGTCTTTCTCAGAAGAAGATCCTTCTGACGATCTGATTAACGTCTTTAATGTCGGTGCGGCCATCAAATCTGAAACTTACGAAATCTGTGAGTACAAGTCGCTTATCGATATGGCCCGCGAGATGAACCACAAGAAAGTTGCCCAGCTGTTGAATCAGAACCTGAAACAAGAGCAGGCAGCACTCAGTAAGATGGAAGCCTTTTACAAGAAAATCAAACCCGAGCAGATGATGAGTGAAGAGGAAGAAGAACAGGCTGTTTCGAGCGAACGTTCCGCTTCCGGCAGGCGCTCCGGAGCACGCGCTTCTTCACGAAGCAGCTCTAGTCGCCGCAAGCGCGCCGCTTAAGACCTGATCCAAATTAATTCGGTTCGGCTGCCCCGTTCTTGTTCCGCTTTTTTGGCGGAACCGGGCGGGGAAGTTGACTTTAGGCTTACGGATTCCTCATCCTACTCTCCCGCGTCCCGACTTCTTGCCGGCTGCGAGAGTGGGTCGTCCTATTTCACAGCTTTGTAATACGCCACGCCGCCAAATAACTGACTGCGTCGCCCTACCTTTGCGGCCTTGCCGAATCCGGCCTCTTTCATAATCGCGAGAACGTTGGCGGCAGAATTGTCTTTAAGCTGATGGTGCGAGTGCAGAAGGCGCTCGATAAATCCCGGCTCGTGCTCTCCCGGCGCTTCAATATCCATCAGATCTAGTTCGCCGGCAGGCTTGAGCACGCGATGCACTTCACGCAACGTGTTTGCTTTCTCCTCCGCTGGAAGGTGATGAAACATCAGTGAAGAGAGCACCCGATCGAATGTAGCTGGCGGATACGGAAGCTGATCGCCGAACCCCTCGTCGAACTGAATGGCAAGCCGTTCCCGCGCCGCTTTCTTCCGCGCACGCGCCAGAGCTTTCGGATCAGGATCGATGGCGACAATATCAACCCGCGGAGCCCGCCTTTTAATAACGACATCCAGCGTGCCCGTTCCGCATCCGAGATCGAGAATCCGGTCTGTAGCTCGAAGGTCTGCATGCGCCAGCAATTGCTCTCTCGCCGCGTCCCCACCAAGCAGCGCCACAATCGGATCGTAAAGCGGCAAAAATATGTCCCGTCCTGCCGCTGGAAGATAGGTGCGTGCCGAACCATTCATGCGTTCACCCCTTAGCCGATTGGACTGCGGAAGCAATCCAATCGCATCAGGGAAATACATGGTCTGCTTGAATTACGGTCACCTCAGAACCACCTCAGCAGAAAATGTGCCACCACCAGCATCAACAGCACAAACCCGGTGATAAACATGAGAAAGCGCCCAGTCAGCTTCGGAGAATTGATTTCCTTCTTGTCCATCAATCAAGAATACCCGGGTTCCGCAACCTAAAGTTCTGGCTTTTATCTTTAGAAGTCACCAGGGGCAGTTTTAGGAGACATGAACGAAGTGCAGCTCCAGATACAAGCAGAGTTCCGGCAAAAAATCCGCTGGCGCGGTTTGCGTCAGCGGATCACGTTTTAGCAGATCGTTCCCAGCAAATCGTTTCCGGCAGATCTCAAGAACTTACCTTTTCTTCAGAATGCGCGGTCCTGGCCGCGAGCTTGAAGTTGACCCATTGGTTCCGTTTGCCTGACGCGTCCCTTGCTCCTGCGAGGCCAACTCCTTAAATGCCGGAGCTTCGACCAGTTCGACATCCTCGCCTTGGTTCCAGGGACCACGCGCATTCATCTCTCCTCTGTCGCCAACTCCGGTCGAGTCGTCGAAGTACTGGCGCACCAGATCAGAGCTGGGAGGAAGACTTCCAATTGAGAATGGTTTCTTTCCCATGGTTTCGAGTGCCACAGTGAATGCCTTCATGTGAGTGATCTCACGTGTCATAAGAAACTGGAGCGCCCGGATCGTTCCCGGATCGTCGGTGAACTGAATCAAACGCTCATATACGATCTTGGCCCGAGCTTCTGCAGCAATGTTGCTACGTAAATCCACGTCCAGCTCGCCGGTTATCTTGAGGTAGTCTGCCGTCCAGGGATTCCCCTGCGAGTTGTTCAGAGCAACGCCCCCGCCGCCGGCAATCGCGATCAGCGGGTCGGCTTCCGCCGCTGACCGCTCGTGCTTTAAAGGTTTCAGGTGCATGCGGGCCAGTGTCCCCACAACTTCCAGGTGGCTCAGTTCTTCCGTGCCAATATCCATCAGCAGGTCTTTGCGCTCCAGGTCATCGCAGTTCAACCCCTGAATGGAATATTGCATTGCAGCAGCCAACTCTCCATTCGCGCCGCCAAACTGTTCCAGCAACATGTTGCCGAATTTTGGATCCGGGGTGCCGATTTCGACCGTGTACATCAATTCCTTAATGTGGTGATACATGTCTTCTCCTATGGTCTTCTTTATGGTTATGCGCGGCGGGCCTTGGTCTTGGCGGCTGGCGCGTGGGTTGGGGTCTCGTCTCCGAGAGTGGCATCCTGCAGTATGGGCTTGCTCAATTCGGTTAGCAGATAGTCCGAACTCTCCTCTTCGCCCAAAGTGCGCGAAAGCAGTTTTGAAACTTCGCGCTCTCCTATCTGCCGAGCCAGGCAACGTGCTGTGCCGTACCCGGAAATTTCATAGTGTTCGACCTTCTGCGCCGCGGCGATCAGCGCCAGGTCTGCAGCAAGTTCTTCCTTGTCTTCGTTCTCTGAGATTATTTCCTCGCCTTCAGCGATCAGGCCCTGCATGCCTTTGCAAGGTTTGGGCTGCGCCTTCTCGCCAAGCAATTCGAATGAATTTTTTAATCGCTCTACGTGGTTCTCTGTTTGAGTCAGATGCTTTTCAAACGCTTCTTTCAGTTTGGGGTGGGAAGCTGCCTCAGCCATTTTCGGCAGGGCTTGAACGAGCTGCATTTCTGCATGCAGCAAATCCTGAAGATTGTCGACGAGCAGATCCTTCAACTGATCCATGGGGTTTCTCCTGTGAGCGAAGGCTAGAAGGAATCCTAAGCTCGCTAAATACCCGCATGGGTCTAATACTGTAGAAAGAATCATGTAGTGGGCTTTCCCAACCGTGAAGCGAATCCGGAACATTGTTTTCAGGGATAACTCTGTCATCCTGTGCGAAGTCGAAGGACCTCTGCACTTCGTGCCCTGGCACGCACGCGTCACAAACTTCCTCGTCACCAACCGTGATGTCCGAGCACGTACATCTACTCATCATGGAAATTGGAACGCAGCACCTTTCCTCGCCGCCACCTTGTCATCCCGAGGGAAATACCGTGCGGAGCACGATGCGAGTCGAGGGACCTTGCGTTTGCCAACATTCAGCACAGGCCTAAACAGGAGTTCTCTGGCCGCGCGCCAACAAAGTGTTGCACCATACTCCCGAATTGGAACTCTGGCGGATTTTTCATCGAAAAAAGCCGATTCCAGACTTCAGACGTTATAAGCTACCCTGCACCTTAATCGTGGGACATTCGGCAGGTAATACCGCCATCCACCTGAAAGGCAAGCTCCCTCATGTGAAGGTACTGTGCTTCCGGGCTATGACGTTCAACCATGTTTGCCCACGCGAGCTCGAACTCAGACCATATGTACTCAGGGGCGGCGACCGCCACGAGAGTTAAATAATTTCGGTCTAGTTTGCCGCTGCTGTCGAGATATGCACGAAATGCGGTCAAGGACTGTTTCTGCAGCTGTTTGGGATTGAAAACGATGGAGCTGGCCCATATCGGTGCCCTACTGCTACTTTGAAGTACCTATATACCGAGCCAAGACCTTGACGAACTCTTTTGTGAGTGCGTTTACGAACCCTTTGCGGTGAAGCGGTTGCTGCGAGTCACTGTGAAAAGAACCTTCGCTTCGGGATTCATGACCACAATATTGCCTTGTGCCCAGTTCCACGTGCTGGCACCTTCGCTGCTGAGCACTACCCTGTAGTCGTACTTGTCGCTCTGCCTGTCTACAAAGTGAAAATCGAGCCCGCGCTTGGGGCCAAGATCGCGACACACGTTCACGAATTTCGGAATAACCGAGGAGTCACCTTCAACAAAAACCGTGACTGCCTTTGGAGCCGCAGCAGGGAGTGCCGGCAATGAGATCACAACTAATAAAAGAAGAACTAGAGCTTTCACGAACGTGAAATATGCACTTACCTATTGTCGAAACGCAAGTGACAACTTCATCAACATGATCGAAGAATGGAGGATTCGCGCGCACCGCCGAGCTCCAGTCGAATCCCTGGGCTGGGCACTCGCTTTCCCGCCGAAACTCGCTCGCCGCACCTTTCGCGCTTCTCGAAGGGTGGGTACTAACTACCGCACCGCTTCCACCGTCTCCACCAAGGCCTCAATCAAGCCATTCCACTTCGTATCGCCCAGGGCGTGCCGGAATCGCCTCTGCGCTGACTGCCAATAAGGCAAGGCCCGCTCATATTCCCGTTCTCCAGCTTTGGAGAGGCCAAGGCGCAGCGCGCGACGATCTGCCGCGGGCTCTGCGCTGAGCCATCCACGCTTTTCCAGGACAGCGAGCGTGCGGGTGAGAGTTGTGCTGTCCGTTCCCAGAATTTCACCCAATTGCTTTTGCGAAATGCCGGGAGCGAGTTTCAAAGCCTGCAGCAGCGTAAACTGCGGCCCTGTCATTCCGGTCGGCCGTATGGCGTCCTCATAAAGCTGCGTCACCAGACGTGCGGCACGCCGCAGATTTGCGCAGGCGCAGGGCAGTCGGACTACGTCAGATCGGCCCTTGGTTTGCTCGTCCCGTAATCGTTTGGCCATACAGATAAGTGTATATGCATCTTATGCACATGATTTCCACAGAAATCCGCGAAACTTTATTGTATCTCAATAGATGTATATACATCTATCCTGATAGATTCTTTCCATGGAGGCAAGTTTATGAATTACTCGGTTCCGGATTACCTGACACCGTTCATCGTAACGGGCATGGTCGCGATTACCGCCACGATTCTGTTCGGATTGCGTCGCGCATTACAACCGGCGGAGTCTTCAGAAAAAGCATGGCCAGAGAAAGGATGGTCAAATAAAGCAAAGAACACGGCGTTTTGGAGCCTTGCCGTGCTTCTGCTCGGATGGTTCACATTGGCGGTGATCACTGCGAAAGATAGCTTCTATCGGCCGCCAGAAGGCAGCCCTCCTACAATTCAGTACGGTCTACTCACTCCCATTGTGGTTGGGTTGCTGTTGTTTTGGACCTGGCCGCTGCTTCGCCGAACACTCGCGATTATTCCCAATACCTGGCTGGTTGGAGTGCAAACTTATCGCATGCTGGGAGCGATCTTCGTCGTCCTATATGCGGGTCAACACTTGCCGTGGCTTTTTGCCTTGCCTGCCGGCATAGGCGATTTTCTGGTAGGAATCGCCGCTCCTTTTGTCGCTGCGGCATATGCGAGTACGCCGGAACGTGCCGGCCGCCGGGTCCGAATTTGGAACTTGCTAGGCATAGCCGACCTGGTAATTGCGGTGACGATGGGCTTCATTACCTCGCCGTCTCCGTTTCAGTTGGCTGCATTTGACCGACCAAGCGGCCTTATCGGGATGTTTCCGCTTGTGCTGATTCCTGTCTTTGCGGTGCCACTGTCGGTTTTGCTGCACCTCGCGTCATTACATAAGCTCCGACAGCAGCAAATGGCAGGTTATCGGCCACAAGCGCAGATTGGATCAGCGGCGAACCAGGCAATTGGATGAAGGTATGCTCACGCATATCGGCCATCCTTGCCTCACACATTAATCTTCTGACGGTGCCCCATCCTAGCCCGCTTTGGCCAGGGTGGGGATTTTGACTTTGGGTCTTTTTTGGAATTGAAAATCCCGGCTGAAGGCAAATTACACTCCAACGTCCCCCAAACCAACCCCAATTACTTCAATAACTTAGCTCTGCTCACTGCGGGTTTTACCCGTTCAATGGCGATTTTTGCCCGCTCATTGTTAATGTGGTGTGCTAGCCTAAGCGCCTCAATAACATAGAAATACAGAAGACTGTCGAGCATCGTGCGCTATGCGTCGCAGAAATGTGGCGCGTTCCCTAAGTCTTTTGGCGTGCGACGCAGGACGAACGACGCCTGACAATTTCAAAATTTCCTGTAGCGGAAAGGCACTGGAAGCATGCACAAGCCGATTAAATATGTTGAGAAGGCGGTTACGGTAGGAGCCAAAGGAGCTTGGTTAGTATTTGATCGCCTGAACCGGATCAAACCGAATCCATCGCCGACGCCCAAGTGGTCGGACAAGCCTCTGCTCAAGTCTTATCAGAAGTCGAAGCCGCCGCTCGGTTGGCCGCGCTCGACCGACTCGCTCTGCCCGAAGTGCGTGCCTGAAATCCGCCAGCAAATTCTCGACGGGCACCTCCCCCACGAAGTTCTGCTGAACGAGAAAGTCGGCGAGATCAAAGCCACCATCGTCGAGATGGACGGCAAGATCATGATGGTCAAAGAGTGCCCGAAGCATGGTCGCTTTGAAGACGTCATGTCGGTCGACACGGAATTTTCCAAGCACCTCGAGGAAGTTTTCCCTGGCCGCGATATCCGCGCTCACAACGACGAAAAGCTGCACAAACATGGATCGTCGACCGTGAAGTATGGCCGCGGCTCGGTATTGACCATCGACCTGACCAACCGCTGCAACATGATGTGCGATCCCTGCTTTATGGACGCGAACCAGGTCGGCTTCGTGCATGAGCTGACGTGGGAAGAAATCAAGCAGATGCTTGACAACGCGATCACCATCAAGCCGCGGCGCCAGATGAGCGTGCAGTTTTCGGGTGGCGAGCCGACTCTGTCTCCTTATTTCCTGGACGCGGTGCGCTACGCGCGCCATGTGGGATACAACTCAGTGCAGGCTGCGACCAACGGAATTGAATTTGCGAAGAGCTTTGAGTTTGCGCAGCAGGCAGCCGAAGCGGGGTTGCGCTACGCGTATTTGCAGTTTGATGGAATTGGAAACGCGGCGAACGCGCACCGCAAGGTGGGCAACCTGTTTGACGTAAAGCTGAAGGCGATCGACAACCTGCATCGCGCTGGCGTCGAGATCGTGCCGGTCGTGACCATCGTCAACGGTATTAATAATGAGCAGGTCGGGCGCATCATTCAATTTGCTTTGGACAATCCCAAAAAGATCGGCTTCCTGTCGTTCCAGCCGGTCAGCTTCACCGGCCGCGACGAGGCGATCACTGATGAGCGCCGCATCGCGCAGCGCTACACTCTTTCTCACCTGGCCCACGACGTGAAGAACCAAACCGGACTCGGCGAGCCGAAGCGCGACTGGTTCCCGATTTCGTTCATGTCGACCTTCAGCGACTGGGCCGACCTGATGCACGTCAACGACTTGAAGAACGACTGGGGCCAACTCTCCTGCGGCTGCCATCCTAATTGCGGGACAGGCATGGCGGTGATGATCGACAAGGAGACGAAAGAGGCTGTACCGGTTACGGCATTTCTGCACGGAGATCAGCTCGCGAAAGACATCGCCAAGGTGAACGACGCTTCGCGCGGAAAATTTCTTACCGGGTTCGGCATGGCGCTTTGCCTGATGAAGAATTACGATCCGTTCAAGTCACCGACGCATTTCAAGTTGATGGACCTGCTCTCGAAGTTCGACAAGAACTACAACGTGACGGGCAAGAACTACGGTAAAGTCGGGCCGGACCGCACAATAGATGACGTCATGAAACGGCGTAACGACCGCTGGAACTTCCTGTTCATCGCAGGCATGTGGTTCCAGGACCTGTTCAATTACGACTTCCGACGCACGGAGCAGTGCATTATTCCTTATGCGACGCAGGAGGGCGAGATTTCATTCTGCGCGTACAACACGGGCGTGGGCTGGCGGAACATCATCGAGAAGATGCACATGACGGCTACGCTCACCAAGTGGTACGAAGAGCACGGGCGGCACGAGATTTTTGCCGGCGGCAAGAACGTTGCGATGGAAGCAAAAGAGCACTCGCTCTATCTGCGGGATGGGATTGTAACGCAGGAAGAGCAGCACGATCTCGATAAGCTGGGCATCGCGAAGAACGCACGCGAAGAGAAGATCCGGGCGCGGGATGCGAAGCTGAAGACAGCCGTCAGCCATCAGCCATCAGCCGTCAGTGAAACCCAAGCTCGGGGGCCGAAGAAGAACGATGCGGCTTACGATGCGCGTATGGCGGCGCTGTATCGCGAAGTTGTGCTTAAAGAGAAACCGGCGCAATCCGAGAACGGATTCATTCCCTTGGGCGCACTGGCCAAGCCGAACGGAAATGGCAACGGTCATTCCGCTCCGGAGGCGAAGCCGGAAGTCGCGGAGCCGGTAGCGGGGGATTAATTCGACCGTCAGTCCTTGGAAAAACCAAAAGGCCGCCGAAAGGCGGCCTTTGTTTTTGCGCTGATTTTAACAACCCACTCAAGCAAAAAGCGGGCTTTGGTTTCCCATCCGCCCAGGGCCACCAATCAATATCTCCCCCTTCGCTCAGGCGGTTCCAGCTGTATCCATTCAGCTGTTTAGAACTGATATTGGAAAGGAGCGACCGTGTCATGACTTGATTTTCTACCAAGTTCGCGGATGGTTACGCTTCCTATACGAAGCGGCAGCGCCACTGTTGAACTTCCAAGCTGAAACAGCTCAGAGTCTAAGTTCGAGATTCCCACCGTTGCAAAGCGTGCAAGGACGGGCACCCTCGGCTGACATTAATAGATCCAAGACAAATCCGGACCTGTAGTACCTCTCGCGACGAGGATCGGCAAGCGGCGAGAAGTGGGAATCAGATTATCAAACTCGTTTTAGGTTTCGTGACTGGGGACGGTTAACATCTGGAACTTTTTCTCCGAGCGCGGTGGCGAGGTCGATCTGGTGGTCCTGCTCTTGAACCAGGATTTGACGGATCTGCTCTGCCATCGCGTATTCACCCAGCGCCTCACATTGGCGGATGCGGTCGCGATAGTTGCGAACGGTTTCGTTTTCGTTCTCAAGATCGAAGCGCAGCATCTGTTTCGCATCTTCAGAGGTGCGCACAGGTTTCGGGATCACGACCGGCATTTTGCCAAGATAGTCAATCTGGCGCGAGAGAGTGAGCGCGTGATCGAGTTCCTGCTTAGCGTGGAGTTCGAGCTGCGCGGCGATGTCCATGTACTCGGCGCCGCTGAGCACCTGGGAGTAGACCACATAAGAAATGATGGCTTGGTATTCGCGGGCGAGATCTTCATTCAGCAGCTCCGCGAGGCGATCACGGGAGATCTCGATTTCGTGGGTAGCGGGTTTCGGGTCAGGCATTGCTTCTCCTTTCAAGCTCGATCGATACCAAATCTATTATCTGAGAAAATCAAAATCCTCGCCGCTTCGACTCTGCCTCAGGGCAAGCTCGGTCTCGCAAAAGAGCGGCGAGATAAGGATGGGGAGCCCTCAGGACGTTTGGTTGGGCGAGCATTTGGAGCGCAAATCACGAATCCCACTTTTCGCAAAAGCAGCAAGAAGCCGAGCACCTGCCATTAATTTCAGGAAGCCCTGAAGGAGACTCTAACTTTTGACTCAAGTACATTCCTGTTGCGCCGATATTCAGGTGAAGGGCAGTCTCCGACACTGAGTGGAGGGCTGGGTGCTTTCCTGTTCACAAACGCCAAAGATCCCAAAAGTGCGGGAGGTTGAGGCAAATTGTCGAACTCGTCGGCATGGTTTGCGCGATGTCAAACTGGGTTTCTGTATTGCGATTGCGCTCACGATTCCATTACGGGCAGAGACGGCGGAGAGTGCCCCACCGGGCGTAGATTCATCGAACGTGGCGCAACTGAAGCAGCTCAGCCTCGCGCAACTGGGCGATCTTGAGGTCACCACAAGTTCTAAAGAGCCGGAGGAGGTATGGAAGACCGCAGCAGCGATTTATGTGCTGACGCAGCAAGACATCAGGCGATCGGGCGCGACCAGCATTCCTGATGTGCTGCGGTTGGTTCCGGGCGTGGAGGTGGCGCAAGCAAATTCAAATATTTGGTCGGTGGGAATACGCGGGTTTGGCAGCGCGTTTTCGAAATCGGTTCTGGTGATGATTGATGGACGAAGCGTGTATACACCGATGTTCGCCGGAGTGTATTGGGACGTTCAGAACCTGCTGCTAAGCGATGTGGAGCGCATCGAAGTGATTCGCGGACCGGGCGGCACCATCTGGGGATCGAATGCCGTGAACGGCGTGATCAATATTATTACCAAGAGCGCGGAACATACGCGGGGAAGCTATGCTTCCTACACTGGCGGCAACATTGAACAAAGTTCAGGAGCTGTGCGTTACGGGGGAACTTACGGGGCGATGGATTATCGCGCCTATGCAATGGGTTTTGGCAGGAGCCCTGAATTCCATACGGATGGCGATAACTATGACGGGTGGCAGTTGGGGCAAGCAGGTTTCCGTACCGATTCCCGGTTGAGCGGCCGCGATAGGTTGACCGTGCAGGGCGACCTTTATAAGGGCAGCGTCGGGCAGCAAGTTAGCGTTGGCGTGCTTTCGCCGCCCGGTCAACCGAATCTGGAGGGCACCGAAGATCCTTCGGGCGGCAACCTGATAGCGCGCTGGCGACGCGATTTGAGCGACCGATCGGACATTCAAGTGGAGGGCTACTACGACAGAACCTATCGCATAGGTCCGCAACTCGGCGAGAGCAGAAACACGTTCGACCTGGATTTTATTCATCACTTCTTTATCGGCAATCGAAACGAGCTTATCTGGGGCGCGGGGGCACGTTGGAGCCCGAGCAACTTCATTGAAGTTGTTCCGACTACGGTATTTGTTCCGCTGCGCGAGGATGAGAAGTTGTACAGCACTTTCGTGCAGGACCAGATTGCATTAGTGCACAACCAGCTCTGGCTGACTCTTGGGTCGAAATTCGAGCACAACATTTTTACCGGCTGGGAGAACGAACCGAGCGCACGGCTTTTGTGGACGCCGAGTTCGCACCAGTCTGTGTGGGCGGCGGTGACGCGGGCAGTACGCACACCATCGCGCATCGATGAAGATTTGCAGCTAACCCAGGTGGACCCGACGGTGCCTATTCCGATCTTCGTATGTGTTTGCGACAACGGTAAGTTTCAATCGGAGACGCTGCTCGGCTACGAAACCGGGTACAGGAGACTTATTACTTCGAAGTTCTACGTCGACTTTGCCGCGTTTCATAATAAGTACAACGACCTGGAGAACTTTGGCGACGCTTCGGTCGCAATCCTGACTTCACCGCCGCCGTTGGACATCCTAATCTCGTTCCCATTCGCCAATGGAATCATGGGAACGACCAACGGCGGAGAGATCGCACCCGACTTCAAGATCAACAAGAACTTTGAAGTTAAGGCGGCGTATTCCTATGTCAGTCTGAACCTGGAAGACCGTGCCACGCACACAAAGGGTAGCGATGCGTTGTCTGAAGAAACGTCGAGTCCTCACAACGAAGTGACTCTGCAAGCGTTGCTCAATTTGCCGAAGAGGTTTGAATTTGATCCGACATTTCGTTATGTGAGCGCATTGCCCACGCAGACGGTCAATGGGTATTCAACGGCGGACACTCGTTTTGCCTGGCATTTTTCGCACGATTTGACATTGTCGGTGGTCGGGCAAAATCTATTGCAGCCGCGGCATGCGGAGATGGCCCCGCTGCTGGTTGAAAGGAGCGCATACGCACAGATCACCTGGAACAATGCCGCGGAGTGAAAATTCATGTCGCGTGAAGCGCTCGGTGCAGGCCTTCGGGAAACTCACGCTGATAGCAGTTTATTTGTTCTCGGTCTCGAACGCCGCTGGTCAGGAGTCGAAAGTTTCCGAGTACCAGGTCAAAGCCACCTATCTGTATAACTTCAGCAGATTCGTCGAGTGGCCACCGCAGGCTGGCCCAGCAACGCAGAGCGACAACTTTTTGATCTGCGTGCTAGGAGACAACCCATTTGGATCTACATTGAACGATCTGGTTGCGAATGAAAGTATCGAAGGGAAGAGCGTGGAGACAAAGCAGGTGCTCGCCCCGGCCGACGCCGCGAAATGCCGCGTGCTTTTTATCAGCCTTTCGGAAGAAGGCCGTTTAAAGACGATCCTCGCCGGCCTGCGCAACACGAGCGTGCTCACGGTCAGCGACTTGCCTCGATTCGTGGAGAAGGGAGGCATGATTCAGTTTGTAGTCGAGGACAATCACGTGCGCTTCCAAGTGAATGCCACCACAGCGAAACGCGCCGGACTGCTTATGAGCTCAGAACTGCTCAAGCTCGCGGTCGGCGTATCGCAGAACACCATATTTGGAAATTGAACGCAATGCCGCGACTTTGGCACTCTTCCATTGCAGGCAAACTCGTCCGGCTGAATGCTCTGGCGAGTGGCACAGCCCTGCTGCTCGCTTGCGCAGGTTTCTTCATCTACGATTTTTATAGCTTTCGTGCAGACCTCATCCGCAACCTGGGAATGCAGGCGCAAATTATCGGATCCAACTCGATCTCTGCTCTGGTATTCGACGATAGCAGCGCGGCAGAAAAAACTCTGTCTGCGCTGAAAGCTGTTCCACATATCGTGTTGGCGGAAATTCATACGCCGGATGGCCGGACCTTTGCAAGTTACAATCGCGCCCGGTCAAATTTTTGGCGAGGGCCGAGTTTAGTACCCAGCGGGCAAACCGAAATCCACGGCTTCCGAAATCAGCACGTCTTTTTGACGCGGTCACTCACATTTGAGGGGAAGAATATTGGAACGGTATGCATCGTTTCGGATATGAGCGCATTGAGGCACCGTGAGCGAAACTTCGTGATACTGATTGGTACTGTGCTGCTGGTTTCGCTCGGGACCGCCATGGCGGTTTCCTCTATTGCACGCCGGTCCATCACCGATCCGATTGTGCAACTCTCGAACGTTGCAGCAATCGTTTCGCGGGAGAGGAATTACTCGGTTCGTGCAATGGGCGCAGAGGGTGAGGACGAAGTTTCCGGTCTGGTCGCGGCGTTTAATCAGATGCTTGAACAGATTCAATTGCGCGACGCGGCCTTGCGGGATGCTCAAACCGATCTGGAACGTCGCGTCGAAGAACGTACAGCGCAGCTGAATGCTGTGAACGCGGAGCTTGAGGCTTTCTCGTACTCCGTTTCTCACGATTTACGTGCGCCACTCCGCCACATCAGCGCATTCGCGAAGATGATGGACGAAGAATATGCAAGCACGATGGACGCCGGCGCACGGAAATATCTCGATCGCATTCAGGACCGCGCCAAAGCAATGGCGGAACTGATTGAGGGCTTATTAAATATGGCGCAGCTCGGACGAAAGAAACTGGTGATGAAGCGGACGGAATTGAAGTATCTGGTAAAACGAGTGCTGGGGGAAATTCAGCCGGAGTGCGAAGGCAGAAAAATCGAGTGGCAAATTGGCGAGCTGCCGACAATCGACTGTGAACCGGAATTGATGAAACGGGTCTTTACGAATTTGTTAACCAATGCCGCCAAGTACAGCCGCCAGCGTGAGGTCGCGGTAATCGAGGTTGGGCAGTTCGAGCAAGATGGCGCGACAGTTCTGTTCGTCCGCGATAATGGGGCGGGCTTTGATCCGCGCTATGCGGACAAGTTGTTCGGCGTCTTCCAGCGCCTGCACCGGGCAGAAGAATTCGAGGGCACGGGAATTGGCCTGGCAACCGTGAAGCGGATTATTCAAAAGCACGGCGGCAGGATCTGGGCGACTTCAGAGGTCAATAAGGGCGCAACCTTCTTCTTTTCGCTGAGTTCCACAGCGTTGACCCCGACAATCGCTATGGAGGCTGCTGCGGTTTGAGCGGAAACGGCTACCCGCAATCGCGCACCTCATTCTTGCAAATCCAAAGCTGATACCCTAGAAGCAGCTGGTCTTCCTGACGACTCAGGACCAATCGATGACTGCTTCTTATGAAACTGCAGTGGCGCGGATGTATGCGCTGGGCCAGGAGCTTGCGACCACCCCATCGCACAAGTTCGACTTGGCGCACATGCGTGTGCTGCTGGGCGCTCTTGAGAATCCGGAACGGAGATTTCCCAGCGTACTGATCGCCGGGACGAACGGGAAAGGTTCGACGGCGGCCACACTGGCGTCAATTCTTCGGACATCGGGAGTGCGAACCGCGCTGTACACTTCGCCTCATCTAGTTCGGATCAATGAACGGATCCGCATAGGTGGTGAGGAGATCGATGACGAGAAATTTGCTTTACTGCACGACCTGGTGGCGCGAACTGCAGAACGGTTAATCGAAGACGGCGAACTGCCGTGGCATCCAAGTTTTTTCGAGATGCTGACGGCAATCGCGTTCGAGCACTTTGCCACAAGCAAAGTTGACATTGCCGTGCTTGAGGTGGGCATGGGCGGGCGGTTGGACGCGACCAATGTGGTTGAACCGCTGGTCAGCGTGATTACGGATATTTCGCTCGATCATCAAAAATTTTTAGGGAACACTATTGCGGAGATTGCGCGGGAGAAGGCGGGAATAATTCGGCGCAATGGAATCGTAGTTACTCTTCCGCAAAGTCCCGCGGCAAATGACGTGATTGGGCACGCTGTACTCGAGCGGGATGCAATTGGCGTGAGCGCTGCGCCTTATGTGCCGGGAGTGAGTCCGGGGGCGCCGGATTTTATCGCAAGGGAATCTGCTAACTCCGGAATACAGGCGAATTACCCATTGCAGGTGATGGGGCGGGAAATTCTTGTGCAGAGCGCACTTGTAGGACGGCATCAGCTTCGTAACGTTGCGCTGGCGATTTGTACGGCGGAAGAACTGAGTAAGCAAGGGTTCCCGGTCACGCCGGAGTCGATTGAACGCGGGATTCGTGAAACGCGATGGCCAGGAAGATTCGAGATCCTGGCAGCACATGGCTCGCAGCCGGAGATTGTTTTCGATGTCGCACATAATCCGGCGGGAGCCTGGGCGCTGCGCTCGACGCTTTCCACTTGCTATGAAGACCGGCGATTGATTTTCGTGTTTGGCGCTATGCGCGATAAAGCTATAAGCGAAATCGCAGAAATTCTTTTTCCGCTGGCGGAGCGAGTTATCGTTGCGGCGGCGGGAAATCCTCGGTCTGCAACGCCGGAGGAAATTCGTGAAGCAGCATCACGAGTGCAAGCGGACATTGAATCCGCGTCCGATGTTCCTTCGGCGTTAGAATGCGCCCGCAGGGTTGCAGGCAAAAACGAGGTTGTCGTGGTCACCGGGTCCATTTACGTCGTAGGTGAAGCGATGCACGCGTTGGGAGTTTCAGTAGATGGAAAATAGTACCGTGACTGAGTCTGCTCCGCCCAAAACTCCCAGTACAACTACGAAGGAATATGGCCTAATCAGTCGGCTGCGTTCTTATTTCTTTTTTGATCCCCTGATCTGGTTTTACACGGTCGCTTTTGGGCTGGCATCGATCCCGTTCGGATTTGTTGATAGAGATGGCAGCGTCCTGCACGGCTTCGCGCGGGCGTGGTCGAAGCTGATCCTGAAAACGATCTTCTCGCCTGTTCAAATATTAGGGCTGGAAAAGATCGACAGCTCCAAAACTCACGTCTATGCCGTCAATCACGTTTCGGCGCTGGATATTCCGGTACTTTATGCGTGCTTGCCGTTTCAGTTTCGAATCGTTCACAAAAGAGAATTGTTGTCCTACCCGATTGTTGGGTGGCACCTGAAGCGGTCGGGACAAGTGTGCGTTGACCAGCAGAATCCGGCGCGGTCGGTCGGGCAGATCAAATCGGCTTTGCGAACTTTGAAAGGTGGCATGCCGCTGGTCATTTTCCCTGAAGGAGGGCGTAGCGCGGACGGAGTCATTAAGCCTTTTCTGCCCGGTGCATTTTTTCTGGCTATAAAGGCCCAGGTGGATATTGTTCCGATTGCGCTAGTTGGAACATATGAACTCCTGCCAATGGACACCTATCACATTAAGCCGCGACCGCTCGAAATGCGCGTGGGCGAACCGATTTCGACGTCGGGTTTGACACTGCGAGATATGGATCAGCTCTCGGCGAAGGTGCAGCAGGAGCTAGAGAACCTGTACTACGGGTAAGTGTCGCACTGACGAGAATCTAGCAACATCGACGGGCGAGGACCCGTCGCCCCACGACAGTCAGAACTCATAGGCCAAAAAACAAAACGGCAGGGCCGACCCCCTGCCGTTTGAATTCTGTTGCCGGCCTACTACTTGCCGCGATTGACGGCTTTTTTCAGCTCTGCGCCCGGAGTGAATTTTGCGACTTTGCGGGCGGCAATTTTGATGGTTGCGCCAGTTTGCGGATTGCGACCATTGCGCGCTTTCCGCGACGAGGTAGAAAAAGTTCCGAAGCCGATTAAAGCAACACGGTCTCCCTTTTTTAGGGCGCCGGTGATGCTTTCTACGGTGGTGTCGATTGCGTTCGCGGCCTGCGTCTTACTGATACCGCAGCCGTCCGCGATCCGATCAATGAGATCTGCTTTGTTCATCTTAGCTCCTGGGGAGGGTTTCCTTTCCTCAACCATTCAGCGCCGAGGCTCGGATGCGCTACCAGCCGTAGCTTTCAGCAGGTGAGTGCAACCCAAATGAGCGTGGAAACTCGCCGGAAGCTATTTAGCTCCTCGTTTTTACCGTTGTCAACTGTGAAAATCCGCGCCAGATGCCGAATTTGGCTCCTCCTGACGTGAAACCCCGCACAGGGAGGCGGTTTGAGCAACCATGGTTCGAGTACGTCTGACTAGATCCGCAACTCGGCGACGGTAGCGCCTGCGCCACCTTCATTCTGGGGCGGTTCTGCGACTGATTCGACATGAGGGTGTTTCTGCAGAAACTGGCGTAGCGCCTTTCGCAAGATCCCCATTCCGCTGCCATGGACGATGCGCACGCGTGGCAAGCCGGCCAGGAAGGCGCGATCGACGAATTTCTCCACCTCTCGGGTAGCATCATCGACGGTGTGGCCGATTACGTTGATCTCGGAAGGGACATTCTCATCGCTTTCGAGCGCGACTGAAATGCCCCTGGCTCTGGCTGCCGTGACTGGGCTGTCTGAGGCGCGAGTGACAAGCTCAGCAATGTCTTCTCGCGGAATGCGCATCTTCATGGCTCCGACTTCGACCTCGAAGTGCTGATCGTCGAGTCGTCGCGCGATTTTTGCATTCCGACCGACAGATTTCAGCTTGACGATATCTCCTTCCAAGACATGCTGAACCAGGCCAGGCTGCGCGTTGGGATCGCCGAGGTCCGCGCCGCTGACGTGGGCGACAACGGCTGAATCGAACCGCTCGCGAAAATCGCGGCGCAACTTGGCGATGCGCCGTTCCGCATCTTTTGAGAGTTTCTGCGCTTCTGCGCGGTCCTGTAGCGCGGAAACCGCCTCGCGGGCATGGTATTCGAAATCGCGAAGCAGGGCTTCGAGCTTCTTTTCCAAGTCGCGGGCTTTCTGTTGTTGCTCGCGTTTACCTTCTGCATCAAGGCGCGCACGTTCCCGATCGAGTTCTGTTTCTTTGTCACGCAATCGAAGGCGTTCGGCTTCCGCATCACGCAAATCCGAATGCAGACGGTCGAGAAAATGGCCGATATCTTGCGCTTGCGAACCGAGACGCGACCGGGCCGAACGAATGATTTCAGGATTCATACCGAGGCGTTGCGCGATATTGATTCCGGCGGAAGCGCCGGGAACGCCAAGGCGCAATTCATAGGTCGGCTTAAGCGTAGATTCGTCGAAACCCACAGCCGCGTTCACCACGCCAGAAGAATTCGAAGCGAAAACTTTGAGCGAAGTGTGGTGGGTGGAGATAACCGTGAAGCTGCCAGTTCGCAGGAAGTGCTCGGCTATGGCGACGGAGAGAGCGGCGCCTTCTTCGGGATCGGTGGCAGAGCCGAGTTCGTCGAGGAGTACGAGGGAATGCGCTGTCGCGGTGCGCGAAATGAAATCGATGTTAGTGATGTGGGCTGAGAACGTGGAAAGATTTTGCTCGATGGATTGATAGTCTCCGATGTCGGCAAGGACAGAGTCAAAAGCAGGCATTTTCATCCGGTTCGCCGGGACTGGAATTCCTGATTGGGCCATGAGAGTGAGCAGGCCGATGGTTTTGAGGGCGACGGTCTTGCCACCGGTGTTTGGCCCAGTAATGATCAGTTCGCGACGGTTCTGGTCGAGTTCGATGCTTGTGGGGATGACATCTGTCCCTTTGGTTTTTAGATTGCGCTCGAGCAGAGGGTGACGGGCTCCGTCGAGAATCAGTTCGGAAGTTGACGAGGGGAAGTCACTATCCGCAGCCTGTCTATTCAAGGTCGGGAGAGACGAGGGTGCGACACGCTCGGGAGTTTCAAATTCAGGGCTGGTACATTCGTAGTCTTCCGAGAATTTGGCCTTCGCGAATTGCAAATCGAGTTCGGCGAGAATCTCGGCGGCTGCGGAAATCTCGTTTGCGTGTTCGCCGATCTGCCGAGTCATTTCGAGCAGAATGCGGCGCACCTCGGCTTGTTCTTCTTCGAGCAGGCGCACCAGTTCGTTGTTTTGCTCGATGGTTTCGAGCGGTTCGACGTAAACCGTTTGTCCGCTCGAACTGGCTCCGTGTACCACACCTTGCACGCGTCGCTTTTGTTCGGCTTTTACTGGAATGACAAACCTTTCACCTCGGACAGTGATCACTTCTTCTTGCGCTGCTCCGCCTTCGCTTAAGCGTCGCAGTTGAGCTTGCAACGACTGCTGTATGGAGCGTCTTTGTTTTTCGACTTCGCGACGAATGCCGGCGAGCGCTGACGATGCGTGATCGTCGAGAGTGCCGTCGGGGAGGATCTTGTTGGCGAACCGCCGTAGGAATTCGGAGAAGTCTGCGATGCCGCTGGATAGTTTCCGGACCCCAGGCCATCCGCTTGGGAGCGACTGCGGTGGATTCAATGCAATTTCACGCCATTCGGCCGCGCGGTCTACAACCATAATGACATCGCGAATTTCGATGGTTTCGAGCGTAGCGCCAGAGATTCGGGCTTTTTCGAGCAACGTTGATATGTCTTCGAGGCCGGAGAACTCGAAACTTCCGCCGGCGCGGCGAAATTCGCGGATTTCGGCGGTGAGCTGATGCTGGCGCTGAATCCAATCGAGGTCGGTTGATGGAGCAAGCTGCTGGACGCGAGCGCGGCCGATCTCCGACGATGCATAGCCGCGTATTACCTCACGCAATGCGTCGAATTCAAGAACTCGGGCACTTGTGTGTTTCAGCACGCTCATGGAATTATCTTAGCTTTTCCGCTTCTAACGCGGGCGAGTTCTGTAAGACACGGAGCTCCTGCTAGAATTTGCGCATGGCATTCCCGGCCACTCGCCTTCGCCGTTTGCGCCGCACGGGCGCGTTGCGCTCCCTGGTGCGGGAGACGCGGCTTTCGCCGGACAACTTTGTTTATCCTCTGTTCGTCTGCCCGGGAGAAGGCGTTCGCAAGGAAGTGAGTTCAATGCCGGGCGTTTTCAATTTGTCGATTGATGAAGCGGTTCGCGAGGCGAAGGATGCGCACTCTTTCGGAATTCCGGCAGTTATTCTCTTCGGCTTGCCGGAGAAAAAAGATGAAGTCGCAACCGGCGCTTGGGAAGAAAACGGGATTGTGCAGCGGGCGGCTCGTGCAATCAAAGCCGAAGTGCCCAATGTTCTTTTGGTCGGCGATGTATGCCTTTGCGAATACATGTCGCACGGGCATTGCGGGGTGGTGAAAGCAAGTCCTGCGCCAAAGTCATTGGGTGCGGCTGCGCGCGATCTGAAAACAACAGCGATGGCTGCGAACCAAGAAGACAAGGTGAAGGTGATCGAGGCCGCTGCAGTCCACATGACTGGTCAGGTTCAGCCCAGGTATGAAATCGAAAATGACTCCACGCTTGATTTGCTTGCCAAGACCTCCGTGTCGTTGACTAAAGCCGGGATCGACATCATTGCTCCCTCTGACATGATGGATGGGCGAGTGAGTGCGATCCGGAAGGCACTGGACGGCGCTGGATTCGAGAACACGCCAATTCTTTCCTATGCGGCGAAATTTGCTTCCGCTTTTTATGGGCCTTTCCGCGAGGCCGCGGATTCGGCTCCGCAGTTTGGGGATCGGCGGTCATATCAGATGGACGGGGCAAATTTTCGTGAAGCCATGCGCGAGGTGGCGCTCGACATTGAGGAAGGCGCTGACATGGTGATGATCAAGCCAGCAATGCCGTACCTTGACGTCATCGCCGCTGTCCGGGAGCGGTTTGATGTGCCGATTGCGGCTTATCAAGTATCGGGTGAATACGCGATGATCGAGGCCGCAGGGCGGAATAATTGGATTGATCGCGACAGGGTGATCATGGAATCGTTAACTTCGATCCGTAGAGCTGGAGCGGGAATTATCCTCACCTATCACGCAAAAGATGCTGCGAAACTGCTGGCATGTTCTTAATGTGACCGATTTCCGCCGATAGCAGGAAACGGTACGCAATTTGGAGCTTGGATCAAATCTGATTTTGAACGGGAAGGTGAAAATGGACGTGCATCCCGTTGCGGGGCCCATCCATACCTGGCGTGATTTCTTCATTCATCTCACCATTATTACTGTAGGACTGCTGATTGCGCTCGGTCTGGAAGGAGTTGTGGAATGGAGCCGCGATATACGCCTGGAGCACAGAGCGGAAAGCAACCTCAGCTACGAACTGCAGGTGAACCAAAAAACTCTGGCGAATAACAGCAAATCTCTGAACACTGCCGAAAGGCAGGCTGAGGCGAATCTTGAGGTGCTCTCCACTTACAAGGCGAAACACCATGCTGACGGAAATCTAAAATTTTATTGGGAATGGAATACTTTGAGTTCCGCGGCGTGGGACGCAGCACGGGAAACTGGAGCCGTGGCGCTGATGAATTACGGAAAAGCGCAGAAATATTCCGAAACATATGCGCAGCAATCGTTAGTCAGTCTTCAGGCGGCTTCGTATATTCGAGACGTTTATCGCAGTGCTGCTCCGCTTGAAGGAGGGCGTCGCATTTCGGATTTGCAGCCTTCGGAACTGGACGCGATGATTGCCGATGTGCAGCAGACGATGGCTGACTTGAATTTCCTGCGCGACTTAAGCGATGCTCTCTCCCGTGACTTCGAGCCGGACGGTGCTTCGGGTCGTCACTGATGGGTGTGTTGCCAAGAGTGAACCGCACAATCCTAGCGCGTTACAGCAGGGACGTCTTGCTTTAGAGCCCAAACCAGCGCGATAACCCAGCCGATCAGCGTCCATCCCAAGAAGAAGTTAAGCGCCAGGATCGAGGCCACATCGCGCTTGCTGCGTGCAAAGGCAATGATGGTGGGCAGGAAGTACATCACGAACCCGAACCCAAAAATTGGAAGGAAGAAACCGAAGATGTGCATAGCTTCAGCTCCGTTAACGACCAGTTATCGTCACAATATTAATACGAGGCCGGGGCTTAAGAGGTTCCGTTCGCCGGCGGAATGCATCCTGGTGACCATTTCGCATTCAGGCTCCGTGGTCTAGAATCATTCGTTTGCCTAAGCTCATCCATACTGAATAGAGGAGCACCACTTTGGCTGAAATAACTTATGACGTCGCCGTAATTGGCAGCGGACCGGCGGGATATACGGCCGCGATTCGCGCAGGTCAGTACGGCCTTAAGACGGCTTTGATAGAGAAAGACCCTTATCTCGGCGGCACCTGCCTGCACGTGGGCTGCATTCCGACGAAGGCTCTGCTGTTTAATGCGGAATTGTGGGACCATCTGAAAGACGCAAAGGAATACGGGATTGAGGGTGTGAACGCGCGCAAACTGAATTGGGAGGCGGTGCAGGAGCGCAAGACGAAAATCGTGGACAAGCATGCGAAGGGTCTGCAGTTCCTGATGCGAAAAAACAAAGTCGATACCGTGAAGGGCTTCGGCAAGTTGACTGGGCCGGCGCAGGGTGGGATCCATACGATCGAAGTGAAAGATGGAGGCAAGACGAGCCAAATTAAGGCAAAAAACATAATTTTGGCGATGGGGTCCGAGGCGCGAATAATTCCCGGATTGGCTCTCGATGATCGCGTGCTCACGAATATCGAAATTCTGAAGATGGGTTCGATTCCGAAGTCGCTGATCGTGGTGGGATCGGGTGCGGTAGGAGTGGAATTTGCTTCGATTTTCAAGTCGTTCGATACGGACGTGACTATTTTGGAGATGCTTCCGCGAATGGTGCCGCTCGAAGATGAAGAAGTATCAAAAGAATTGGCGCGAGTGTACCGCAAACGCGGCATCAATTTTCATTCAGGCGCGAAGATGGAGAAGGTTGAAAAGACAAAGGCCGGCGTTGGCGTGACGTTCACGGCTGATGGGAAACAGCAGAAGCTTGAGGCGGAAAAGATTTTGATCGCCATTGGCCGCAAACCTTACACGGATAATGTTGGCATCGAGAAGACTAAAATCCAGACCGAACGCGGCTTCGTGAAAACAAACGAGTGGATGCAGACCGCGGAGCCGGGAATTTACGCGATTGGGGATATCGTTCTGGGCACGCCACAGTTGGCGCACGTTGGAGCGATGGAAGGAATCGTTGCGGTCTCGAAGATCGCGAGGAAACAAGATAAACCGATTGATCTGCTGAAAATTCCGAACGTGACGTTCTGCCATCCGGAAATCGGGAGCGTGGGGTTGACTGAAGCGAAAGCACGCGAAAAAGGCTACAACGTGAAGGTCGGGAAATTTCCGTTTACGGCAAATTCTCGCGCGTCAATCGTTGGCGAGCATGAAGGATTCATCAAGATAGTGTCTGATGCGAAATACGGCGAGATTCTAGGTGTGCACATTATTGGGCCGCAGGCGACGGAACTGATTGCCGAAGCCGTTACAGCGATGGAACTCGAGGCCACGGTCGAGGATTTGATGTGGACAATCCACGCGCACCCGACACTGGCGGAAGCGATGCTGGACGCATCGAACAGTGTGTATGGGCTGGCTATAAACGCGTGATTTCTGTTCTCCAACTCGGCACGATTGATTACTCGACCGGCCAACGTCTACAAGAAAAGCTGATCGCGCTACGCAAAGATGGACGAGTTGGTGACGTGGTTCTTCTGCTCGAGCACACGCCGGTAATCACGCTCGGCAGGAATGCAAAGTCGGCGAACATCGTGGCCTCGCCGGAGAGCCTTGCCCGGCGCGGAGTTGGAATCTATGAATGTGACCGCGGCGGGGATGTTACTTTTCATGGGCCCGGGCAGCTGGTCGGGTATCCGATCATCGATTTGCGCGGATTTCCGTCAGAGAGCGCGACGCAGAAATCGTTGGGTGCGGTGGAGTATGTTCGCCGGTTGGAAGAAGTTCTGATTCGAACTTGCGCAGAATTTGGAATTCCAACGAAGCGAATCGCGGGTATGACTGGGGTTTGGACGGTCGAGGTCGCCGATCAACCCACAGGCTCATCCGCATATGAAGCCAAAATTGCCGCACTTGGGGTTCACATCTCGCGCGGCGTGGCGTCGCATGGGATTGCTCTCAACGTGAATACAGATTTGAGCTTCTTCAATCTCATCATTCCGTGCGGAATTGCTTCGAAGCCGGTCACGTCAATGAAGAAAGAGCTCGGGCGCGAAGTTTCGATGCAGGAAGTCGCGCATGTGCTCAGCCGAAATTTTGGGGCTGTCTTTAATAGTCAGATGCTATGGCTGGAGAGCCTCGATTCATTGCTCGGCAAGGATCTTGGCGTTCCGGCGCGCCCTCCAGCAGATCTGCAAAAGTTGCATGGTGAAGACGATTCGGCTTGGGCGTAACACGTTAAACCTTGAGCCACGAAGGACTACAGGAAGGCTGTAAAGTGAAGACTTCTTCATCCAACAGAAATTCTGACTGCCCGCCTTTTTGCCTCGCTCTCTGCACCAGGAGTACGATTAGCTGGTCGCCTGTGCTATGAAGAAGACCAAGGCTGTTCGGCCCAAACGCACGAATAACATTTCCAAAAATGGCGCGAAGCGCGCTACCCCTTCACTTCCGCAGCAGCGCTCCTACGAAATTCCCGACTATCGCCTCGAGAATCCTGAGATTTCGGTCCGGCAAATCCGCAAAGGGGAAGAGTGTTGCTACGAAGTCTCAGGCGATCTAGGCGCTCCGGCACCTCCCATCCGCGATTCGAAATATTTGAACAAGCAGCAGTGCATCGAGATTTATCGCTGGATGGTGCTCAATCGCAGGATGGAGCAGGCGCTTGAGAACCTTTACAAGCAGGGCAAAGTAGTTGGCGGAGTTTATTTCGGACTGGGTCAGGAGGCGTGCTCCTGCGCGTCCGCATACGCTCTCGGAAAAGATGACTGGCTTGCGCCTATGATCCGCAACCAGGGCGCGCTGCTGGTTCGCGGCTTCGAACCACGCGACATGATGATGCAGTACATGGCGAAGGCTGGGTCTCCTACTAAGGGCCGCGACGGGACCTCGCATTTCGGCGACATATACAAGCGCAATGTTGTGTCTCCGATTTCGATGTTGGGCGATTTAATTCCAGTGATGGCCGGAGTGGCCCTAGGTTCGCGGCTGCAAGGAAAGAATGTGGCAGTGATGACCTATATAGGCGATGGCGGTCAATCGACTGGCGTGACTTACGAAGGAATCAACTTGGCGGCGGTACAGGACCTCGGGCTGGTGCTTTTTATTGAGAGCAATCTTTGGGCGTACTCGACGCCATCGGAGATGCAGTATTGCGTGAAAGATCTTGCCGAACGCGCGATCGGCTATGGAATTCCGAGCGTGATTATTGACGGCACAGACGCATGTCAAGTTTATGACGCAGCCCACGAAGCTGCGGAGCGGGCTCATCGTGGCGAAGGACCTACGCTGATCGAAGCCAAGATGATGCGCATGAAAGGCCACGCGATTCACGATGCGGCAGATTACGTCCCTAAGCCGATGTTCGAATATTGGCGCAGACGCGATCCGATTACGAGATTTGAGAATTATTTGGTCAACGTGAAGAAATGGCTCTCGGCTAAGGAACACGAAAAACTCATTGCCGACGTGGAATCGTATCTGGAAGGCGAACGAGAAGTTGCAGTCAACTCGCCAATGCCTAGGCCGGAAACCGCTGAGGGCGGCGTCTACTGCGAAAGCGGTTGCCACGAGATCAAGCCGAAGTATGGAATGCCGGAGATACGCGCCACAGCCTCGAGCAGCCGCAAACACAAGGAAGCCGCTCTGCACTTCTCTTGATCCGTACCATTCGATCTATGCCGACAGATCTATGCCGATCCTAGTGTATTGCGTCACGAAGGCCGGCGCGGCGGCTGATGTTTCACCAATCGGAGTAGCCGATCTACCAGTTTTCCGTTGGGCATTTTCGCAGGTTGATCTATTTGCTTCACGAGCTCCCGATCCTGCCGTATGGCTGAAACGTGAGTTGCGCACTTCCGCGTTGGAATTTCACCGTGTGCTGAGGCAGATCTTCGAAGCGTCGGCAATTGTCCCCTTTCGTTATCCAACTATTTTTGAAACTGGTGAACAGCTCGAAGAGCACATACAGCAGCGTTCGGGCGAGTACGTCACGTTGCTGGATCGGTTCGCTGACACCGTCCAAATGGAAATCCGAATCAGCGGCGCGGCAAGCTCCCCGCGAGGACAATCAGGCAAAGATTATCTCAAGGTCCGCCAGCAATCGATCCAGGCCGGTGAACGATTCGCTTCCCAATTGAAGGAGGATCTCTCCTCGGTGTTACAGGAATGGCGACAGCGCACGGCCCGGAATGAGCTTCGCGCATTCGCGCTGATTCCGCGCAATAAGACTGAACAATTCGAAAAAGCCGCAGGCGCTATTGTCGTTCCGCAGGGATTACATGCGCGAGTAAGCGGTCCGTGGCCGGTCAGTGAGTTTATCGAGCAGCCCTGATGTGCCACAATCTAGTTGGTTGAAATGGCATCAAGCAACGGCAAACCGTCATTGGCGCAGTCGCGCATAGATTGTACGCCGGAGAACATTGATCAAGGCCTTGCGAAACTTGTGCTCAGCCTGATCGAACTGTTGCGGCAGTTGCTCGAAAGGCAGGCAATAAGGCGCATGGAAGGCCGCTCCTTGAGCGAGCAACAAGTTGAAGAGATGGGGACTGCGTTAATGAAACTGGAGCAGAAGATTGGTGAACTGGCGGAGCATTTTGGGCTTACCATGGCCGACCTGAACCTCGATCTAGGCCCGCTTGGAAACCTTCTAGAGCACTCGCCAGGCGTCTCGAACTCAAACGATCCGGAGCTCTCAAATGGGGGAGAATAGCGGTGCTTCTAGTGAGAGTTTCGGGAGATTGCGGGCAAGGAATTGTGCAGCTGCTCAGGCAACGGCAGCCGGCAGCTCGGAATCTTAAACCTACAGAAAATTCGGGCTTTGTCCCCTTCTTGTTTTCCTATTCCAACGCGTTGACACGCTGTCATCGTTGCATTTAGCATCAGGCGCGCGGAGCAGGTGTTTGGCGCCGTATCCGGCGGAGGAAAGACGAAATCAATGGAGCGGTCGCCGACAGTCTCGGGAACCACGAACCTGGTTGACATATTGGATCGGGTTCTCGACAAGGGTCTAGTCATTGCGGGTGACGTGCGTATTTCGTTGGCGAATGTAGAGCTGCTCACGATTCGCATTCGGCTGCTGATTTGCTCGGTGGATAAGGCTGAGGAGATCGGGCTGAACTGGTGGAAATACGATCCGCACTTGACCGCGCAGTCGCCTCTACTCCCCCGAGGCCAAGCAACGAAGCGTGCCGCAGTGGTGCGAAGTTCCGCCACGCCTGCGGCAGCAACACGCAAGAGACGCTAGGCGGATGTTCAGAACTCAGAATGTAGAAGTCAGAATGCGGAATGCAGAAGCCGTAAAGATGGAGCATCAGGTGTCAGTTCTGGATTCGTCATTCTAACTTTGTCCTTCTGACTTCACGTTGGCGAGGAGGGAATTCAATGGCCGTCGAACGAGTTTCGGGCGGATCGAGTCTAATCGATGTACTCGATCGGGTCCTCGACAAAGGTATCGTAATCGATGCCTGGGTGCGCATCTCTCTTGTCGGTATAGACCTAATTACGGTCGAGGCGCGCGTGGTAGTGGCGTCGATCGACACATACCTGAAGTACGCGGATGCAGTCGGAATGATGGGACTTGTGTCGAGGCCACAGCTGGGCGCCGAGCCCGTTCCCGAAATCGAGATGGAAACAACGCGCCGCATTTCGCGTGTGCCGGCGCGGCGAACACAGGGGCGCAGAGGTTAGCGCCTTCAAAATTGACTGGATATTTCTGCGGCAGATGATTGTGCGCTGCGTGTTTAGAACTGTGTTGTCGCCATGGCCAGTCCTGCACTAAGACGGAGACGCGAGCATCTTCACACCCAGCGGTCGTCGAGTGAGTCGGCCGCGCTGCGAATTTTTGCGGCCGAGCGCCCAGAAGAAATCCTTCCTATTCTGCTCGAGGAAATTGTTCACCTCGGTTTTCGAAGCGCGTTTGTACTCGAGTTGGACTTCGATAGCGGTCAGATGAAACCTTCCGCTTCCTTGAATTGCAGTTCTGAATACCTGCGACAGTTCAACACTTCCTTATGGGCGAGCGAGAGCCCATTTGTTTCGGCGCTGCTCAATGTGAAACCGGTGCTGGTGAAGGATGGCGCGCGTGGCAATGGGCAGTATGCGCACCCGATGATCTATCGTGATGCATCTCCGTGCTGGGAGGCAGAACGGCAACGGCGGAACGATTGTCTTGCGGTGCTGAATGCAAGTCCGGGCGGCAAGCTGCAAGTGCAACATCAGATCTGCACGGTGTGCGGCATGCGTGCCTACCTCAACGTGGTGGTAGGGCAGCTTGGCGCCAGAACTGGGCAGGGGCAGTTGCGGCAGTTTCGGGCCCTGGTGGAGAGGGCAAACCGGCAACTGGTCCGTTTGTTCAAAGCCGAGCATTACTTCAATCGCATGCGCGATATGGAAGTGACGATCGGACGGATGACTACGGTGATGGAGAGTATGGCCGACCCCGTCATCCTCACGGACAATCAGCATCGCGTGCTGATTCAGAATCGGGCGGCAGAAAGGTTCTTTCGAGTGCCGGAAGGAGTAAGTGAGGGCGGTCGCCGGGCGGTGGAGTTCAACAATTTACTATTTTCCGCAGCGCTCTCCTCGATGACGGTCAGTGGCGGCGAGAGCTCACGCGACCTGACGCTCGTCGACGTGATGGAAGGCGAAGAGGTACTGTTCGAAGCGGTTTGCGCTCCAACGCAGGCCCATGGAACCAGAACCGGCATGGTGACAGTGATGCGTGATGTCACCGATTTGCGCCGTGCAGACCAGGAGCTACGGGCAAACCTCGAAAAGCTGCGGGCGGCGGAAGAAATCGTCCGGCAGGACCGAGACCGGCTGAATTTGGTGATCGAAAATGTGGGCGATCCTATTATTGTTGCCGACAATGCGGCGAAGATTGTTTTGCTCGATCCGTTGGCAAAAGACTTGTTCGGATCGGGTGTAGCAGTCGGCGATCCGCAGATCCTGAAGAATGAGGCGAAGCTGGACGCCTACTTAACGGTATTCACGTTTTCCTTCCTGGACCACCAAAATAAAGCGCTGCATTTATTTAACCCAGTGCTGGGCACGGAAATCGAATACGCCGGCCGCTCCGGCAAGATCTACGACTCGCGTGGACAGGTCGCTTACACGGTCACGGTTTTGCGAGATTTTTCGACATGGAAGAAGCTCGAGCAGTTGCAGCTCGAGCGCCGCATGCTCGAGATGGAGAAGTTTGCAGCAACGGGCCGGCTGGCCGGAACGATCGCCCATGAGATCAACAATCCCATGGAGGCAATTAAGAATGCCATTTTCCTCTTGCGCGACAAAGTCGAGCCCGATTCGCAGCCGATCTACGAAGCGCTGAAGAGCGAAACCGAACGGGTGACGCGCATAGTTCGGCAGATGCTTGGGCTTTACCGTAATACGGGCCAGCTTGCGAACTTTGACCTGAATGCAATTGTCGAAGACACCCTTACTTTGTTTGGACGTCCGCTTTCGAAGGGTGGAATAACGGTGGACAAGCGGTTCGGGCAATTGATACCGATGAAAGGATCGGCTGACCAGTTCCGGCAATTGCTTTCAAATTTGGTGGTAAATGCTCAGGACAGCATGCCCGAGGGCGGAAGGCTGGTCCTTAAAACTTCTCATGTACACTCGCGCCGAGGCGAGGAAATCAGCATCGTGGTTGCCGACAGCGGAAGCGGGATTCCGCGCGAGATCCGCAAAACTATGTTCGAGCCGTTTGTGAGTTCGAAGGGCGAAAAAGGTACGGGGCTGGGACTGTGGATTGTGAAGGGAATCGTAGAGAATCATGGCGGTAGAATCCAGGTCAGAAGCAGCATTGGAAAGGGTACAATTTTTAAAATTATCTTCCCGCTATCGCGCGTCTGAAGGACTCCCGCTGCCACTCGGGAGATAGAGAGGAACTATGGATTCCGGGGTTGTGAAGCAAGCGAGCAAAAAAAAATCTGGCAAGACTCTGGCCAAACCGCGCAACGGTGGTAAGCGCGAAGAAGATATCCGCGTCAAATTTTCGGAAAACGGCGGCGCAGCGCCTCCGACTCCCGGCGAAAGCGGGCGCTACGTCTACGGAATTTTGCAGTCGAGAGACAAGCTCGAATTCGGGCGCATTGGCATTGGCGGATCCGGCGAATCGGTGTACAGCGTCACCTATCAGGACATTGCCGCCGTAGTGAGCAACACATCGGTATACATTTTCGATCCGACCCGCGAGAACGCGCTGGCGCACGAACACGTGATCGAAACGGTAATGAAGAACAACACCATCATTCCGATGAGCTTCGGCACGGTGTTCCGTACCGACAACGACATTCGTGAGGTGCTGAAGAGCATTTATCCGTCGCTCAAGGATGTATTGCACCAGATGTCAGGAAAACTCGAGTTCGGACTCAAAGTAAATTGGGACCGTGATCGAATAATCGAGGACATCAAGCAGGAAGATGAAGAGATTCGCAAGTTTCACCAGGAGATTATTCGCAAGCATCTGCAATCCACTTATCTGGCGAGAATGCAGCTGGGCCGCATGATTGACAAAGCGCTTGCGGAGCGTTCGATTACCTACGTTCGTGAAATCTACGAGGCATTGCGCAACGTTTGCGTCGCCTCGCGCGATAACCAGCCGATCGGCGACAAGATGATCATGAACGCGGCTTTTCTGGTGGAACGCGAGCGCGAGCCGGAGTTCGACGAGGCAGTGAATAAAATCGCGAAAAAATACGGACAACGCTTGAAATTCAAGTACACGGGCCCCTGGCCTCCCTACAACTTTGTGAACATACGGCTGAAGCTGGAAAGAGTCGGAGTAGGTTAGAGATCGCGGAAGACGAAATTCATGCTATTGATTGACGACATCCTCGGGCTGCCATTCGCCGGATTTGGCTTTGTGCTGCGTACACTGCAGCGCCTGGCCGAGGAGCAATACACGGACGATGCGCCGATCAAAGAACGGTTGTTCGAACTACAGCTCAAATTGGAATCTGGAGAGATCAGCGAAGACGAATATGTGCAAGAGGAGGGAGCAATCATCCGTCAGCTGCGTGAAATTGAAAACCGCAAACGTGAGCTCGCGGGAGCGCCTCCGGTAGAGCAAGACCGCGGATTAGCGTTCACCGCTGCCGATACGAAAGCCACCGCCTCAGTCACTCTGCATCAGGATACTGAACGTAAACCGTAGTACTCTGGCCAGGGAGGAAGCGGTTGAGCGGTAAGAAAAAGCGGGTGTCGCCTGCGAAAAACAAAATCAAAGTGCAACGACTTTCTCCGAGCTCGGAGGCTGCGCGCGACGAAGGCCCACGTCTAATTCCGCTCGAGGACCATGCGAAGGAAGCTTCGCGATTGGACCACTACCTGGACCTTGCAGACACTGCATTGGGTTTGAAGCGGTTTCCCAAGACAAAATAGCTCTATTGCGGACTATTTGGAAAATCGTAACGGATGCCGACGCGGCCCAAAATGGGCGCCCCCAGTTCCTGGACGGGCGGTGAAATTTGGAATGCGTAGCGCTGATTAAGAAAGTTTTCGACCGCGACATAGGCGACGAGTCCGCGAGCCAACTGTCGGCCGGCGAAAAGGTCCATTACGTAGTAGCGGCCAAGAAAAAGAGTATTCAGGTCATCATCCCATTGTGAGCTGGAATAACGTCCCTCCACACTCAGCATCAGTCGTGAAGGATTCCAATAGCGTGCCTCCCATGTGAGCTGGTGTTTCGGAACTTCAGGTACGAGGTTACCTCTCAGGGTGGGAGAATCGGCTACGTACGCGTGTACGAACTGATAGCCCGTCGAAAATTCAACGGATTGAGTCAAATGCAAAACGCTGTCGAGTTCGGCGCCAAGCGACCTGGTGCGGCCAAGGTTTTCTCGCTCACGAGTAATAATACTTGGTGTGGTAGATAGGGTGACGTTGGTGACGGGATCGACAATATCGGCCCAAAACAGCGTTCCGCGAAATTCTGCTTTGCCTTCTAAAGGCGTGGCCCGTGCTCCAGTTTCGGCTCCGGTGAGGCGCTCGGCGCGCAAAAAAGCGTTGGCATTCGTCAGGGCGGTTCCCTGGCGAAAGCTGCGGTAGAGTTCGTTCAAGTTGGGAGCGCGAAATGCACGATAACCCGAGAGCCATACCGCGACATTACTCTTCACATTGCGCATAACAGAAAGGCGCGGGCTGAACGAAGTCTCACTGCGATCCGGAAAAAATTGGCCAGTAACCATCTGCGACGGAAGGCTAACTCGGATATTGCTGGCTGCGAAATTGTTCCAATCGTCCCAACGGGCGCCGGCGATAACTGTCCATTTGGTTCCAATGCGAAAAATGTCTTCGCCGAATACTCCGGTTGAGCGTTGCCGCCCACCGGCAACGTTATTGGCAAAGTGTGCGCCTGTGGTCGAGGAAAAGAGCCGCTCGTCGCTCGAGCCCATCACTTCGGCTGAGTCAATGCCGGCGATGAGCGTGTGGTTCTTTAACACGTGGTTCCACTGAAAAGCCCCGCCGAAGTCCTGGGAGGGTACGTGCTGCAAATCCGTCAGGTTTTCGGCATTGCGATCTGCAGCAATTGAGGAGAAGACTTGATCGTAGCCTTCGGCCTGGCCAAAGATTCGGGCGACCAGAGAATCGTGGCGACCGACATCTGTGTTAATGCCAACGACGCCAGCCGCTGTTCCGGTGTTATTCGTCTGTAGCAGCGTGCCATTGTTGCGCGCTTCATCGAAGAAGGTTCCCCGCATGAAGGCGCGGCCGGCGTCCGAAATCCGATAGCCGAGGCCTGCGTCGATGGTGGCATGTCTTGAATTGGCTGCCGCGTCGATTGCGCCTCGTTCGGAGGCCGGAACCAGAATGTAGCCATCGGTCCGGGCCATATCGGCTGCGGCTTCGAAATCCCAGCGTTTCACGGTTGTGCCGGTCCACGCGGAAACGTCGGGAGTGTTCTCGGTCCCATACGACACATCGACCGAGAGCGCGGGGCCTTCGGTTGGAACTCGAGTAAGAAATTGAATAACTCCGCCAAGTGCATCGCTGCCATAGAGGTTCGACTCGCCTCCGCGAAAAACTTCTACGCTCGAAAGCTCTGCGCGCGGGAGTTCATCCCAATAGACCCAACCGCCGAAAGGATCAACCAGGGATACGCCGTCTTTGAGGACGAGCGCTCGGCTCGGGCCGCTGGCGCCCAATCCGCGAAGAGAAGCACCAAGGGTTGTCGGATTTGCGATTCGGCTGCTCGATCGCCGGAAGAGCGAGAAACCGGGAACCTGACGGAGAACGTCATCTGTATTGAGGGATGGGTTTGCGTCGAGATCGGCAGGAGTAAGTTGCACCGCACTACCGGGAACTTCAGAAAGTTTCAACTGGCTGCGCGCGGCCGACACTACGATGCGCTCGCTTTGCCCTGCCCCACGCAAAACAAACGTAAGTTGCAGAGGCTTTGAGTCCGCTGCCCAGTTTTGCTCGGCGGATACAAAGCCGTTGGCGACCACCCGAATCGTACCGCTTGCACCCGGCGGTACTGTGAATGTGAAGGTTCCAGAGGTCGTAGTAGTTGAATTCTGAGTGCGGTCAACAGAAGTCAGGGTTACCTGTGCTCCAGAAATTGCGGCCTCAGTTGGATCTTTCACTGTGCCATTAATGGTGGTTTGTTGCGCTTGTGCCAGCGAGATCAGAAGAAAAGCGGCAGGAAAATATCTGAGTAGAAGAAAGGCCGACCTTCTGAACACTTTTCGCCGCAACGCTTGAACTCCAGGCAAGCTATTGCTCGCCGGAATGAAGATACTTGGAATGAAAGTACGAAGAGGGTACACCGATTCAATTATCCGCACCAACAAAATGACAAAAATTTACTTCGCGCGTTCGAAGCGATACCGTCCGGCTCGGGTTTCCGCCACAGTTTCGGCTACTTTCACAAAGGCCCGGCCGGCATGCGACAGGGCGGCGGATTTTCTATAGATGAGCCTGAGCTTCCTGTGTACCCGCAGTTCCTGCACCGGAATCCGCACCAGGTCACCACGAGCAATTTCATCTTCCACGCTGATTTCGGGAAGGAATGCGACGCCACTTCCCATCGCTACAAAGCGCTTGATTGCCTGCAGGGTAGGAAGCTCCACCCCCATATGTAAGGGCGTCTTATATTTTTCGAAGGCCTGGATTACTTTTTCCCGGTACGGGGATGAGACGATATGGGCAACGAACGACTCGGCACCCAATTGCCTGATGCTGATGCTGGATTCGCGCGCAAGAGGATGCTGCGGAGGGACGACGAAGATTAACTCGTCGGAATAAACGACTACGGAGGAGATTTCTGGATCTTGCGGATCATAGGTGAGGATGCCGAACTCGCAGTTGTGACGCCGGACATCATCGGGTATGTGGCTGCCCAGCGAGCGCTGAACGACAATGCGGATGGCTGGATGCAGCCGCTGAAATTCGGCGAGAACTCGCAGCAGATAAAGCGAGGTTAACTCGTTGGCGCCGATTACGAGCTTTCCTTTTTGCAGTTCACGCAATTCGCCGAGGGCTTCCCGGGCATTTTCGCGTACATTAAGCAGCCTTTCGGCGTACTCGCGGAGAACCTGGCCGGCATCGGTCAACATGCCGTCCCGCGTGGAGCGATCAAAGAGAGACTCGCCTATTTCTGTTTCCAATTTCCTGATCGCCTGACTTACGGCGGATTGGGTACGGTATAGCTTTTCGGCGGCACGGGAGAATCCGCCTTCGCGAGCGACCGCCAGAAAGACTTCAAGCTGCGAAATCTCCAAGACGCCTCCTCATTAACGAAATGAGAGTTCATCATCAGAATATCTAATTATATAAGCAATGCTATAGGTTATTACAATAATAATAAGCTTTGCTTTTGACCTATATGTAGCTAACATCGAATTAGTTAAGCGGGAGTTCTTATGGAAAGCACAAGGATAACGATTTTCGATACTACTCTGCGCGATGGAGAGCAATCTCCGGGGTGCAGCATGAATGTGCAGGAGAAGGCTCGGCTGGCGCTGCAGTTGGACCGTCTGGGTGTTGACGTCATCGAGGCTGGATTTCCAATCGCGTCGGAGGGAGATTTCGCGGCAGTGCAAGCTGTAGCTGCCGCAGTTCCGCGACCGATCATTGCGGCGCTCGCCCGTGCCGCGCGGCACGACATTGAGCGTGCTGCCCAGGCTCTCGAATCGGCTGTGCGTCCGCGTATTCACGTGTTTCTTGCGACATCAGACATTCACCTGAAACACAAGCTGCGAATTTCACGGCAGCAATGTTTGCAACAGGCCGCGGAGTCTGTACGTTTAGCGAAAAGGTTTTGCGATGATGTCGAGTTCTCGCCGGAAGATGCGACTCGAACGGACCCTGAGTTTTTGCTTCAGGTGCTAGAAGCCGTGATTCAGGCGGGCGCCACCACGGTGAATATCCCCGACACCGTGGGTTACACGGTTCCGCTGGAGTTTGGCGATCTTATACGGAACATTCGCGAACGTGTGTGCGGTATTGAAAAGGCAATCATTTCAACGCACTGCCATAACGACCTGGGACTTGCTGTCGCCAACTCACTGGTTGCGGTCGCAAATGGCGCTCGTCAAGTGGAGTGCACCATCAATGGTATCGGCGAGCGCGCGGGGAATGCTTCGCTTGAAGAGATTGTGATGGCTTTGCGCGTGCGTCCTGACCGCTATCCATTTCAGACGGCGATCACAACTGAGGAGCTTTATCCGACTAGCCAGATGCTTGAAGAAATCACTGGAATTCCGGTGCAACCGAACAAAGCCATCATTGGCCGCAACGCGTTTGCGCATGAGGCGGGTATTCATCAGGATGGAATGCTGAAAAACCGGCTCACGTACGAGATCATGACGCCGCAATCGGTGGGGGTTCCGGATTCAAAGCTCGTGCTTGGCAAGCACTCGGGACGACATGCGCTCAGCTTGCGATGCGAGCAATTGGGCTATCACTTTGACCGGCGCGAGCTGGATGAGGTTTATCGCCGATTCGTGGTACTTGCCGACCAGATCAAACACGTTCACGATCATCACCTGCTCGAGTTGATTCGCGAAACTTACGGCGAGGCCCATCGCATGCCGCCCAGCCGGGTTGAAGCCGCACAAGCTTCGGCAGTGGCCGCCGGCGCCGAAGAGGCTCCCCGAAAGCCGTTTCCGGGGACGCCCGCAGATTTGAGCGTGGTCGGACTGACGGGAATTCCTGCCACCGAGCAGCAACTTCCCGAGCAGGAGGATTATCTGTGGGGAGTGTGATAAGTCACAGGAGCAGCCACTACTCCGAGGTAAAGAACGAATAGGTCACTCCTAGCGGTTAGTCTTACTGCAGCGGCAGCCGATAAAGATTCCAATGTGAATTCCGCTTGCTGAACGAGTAGGACGACTGGTTTGGCCCAGGCGATGCTGCCGCGTCAATTTCGGTCGCGTGCAATGCGCGCAACTCGTCTTCAGATTGAAATCCATTCTTCGGTAGGTTCGGCAGATCCGTGCCGTGCGCAATCGGGACAACGTAAGTCCGGATGTTTGACCACGAGGACATCCAGTAGAAGTACATCGCCTTCCCGTCTCGTGTCCAATCCACTCCGCACCAACCCGAACACAGAGGCACCGGTGGTCCACCCGAGGTCGGCACAGCATCAGCTTGCATCCAGTCGTTGTCAGGATTGACGACGCGCCGCACGGCCATAAAACGCTCGTCGGGCGAGATTCCAGTCGCGTAGTCAAGCCCCGCATAGAGTTTCTGTTCTCCTGTCCCATCCTCACTGACCCGCTACACAGCATTCGGTTGTTTGTCCGACGACTCAAAATAAATGCGGCCCGAGCGCGAGTACATTGGGTACGAGCCCTCTATGCCGGGTCCTATTGAATGCGGAGCGGAAAGATGTTCCGTCGAAGCCAGCCACAACCGATGTTTGCCGCCCGTTTCAAGCGTGTCGAAGACGACGCGCTTGCCATCCAGCGAGAGGCTGAACGTGAGTACTGCGATTCCGGGCAGTACCTTCGAGCTTTCACCGGTCGCGAGGTCTGCAGCCCAGAGTTCACCTCCTCGGTCCTCTCCGGATTCGTTTTCAGCTCGCAGATAAAATAAATGCCGGCCATCGGTGGTCAATTTTGGGCGATAGCAAAAGCCTTCAGAAGAGATCTGTCGCTCCCCATGCTGGTCGTGCACCCACACGCCGCCATTGAGCGTGCCGACGGAAGTAATAATGGAGTGTCCATCCGGTGCTATCGCCAGACCGTCTTCCTCGGTCAGGCCAGCCGTCAGTTGCTGAGGCGATCCGTCGGGGAAAGCCTGCTGCCAAATGTGATAGCCGTGCGCACCAGCATCCGAACTGAAGTACATCCACTTTCCATCGGGCGACCACGCCGCGTAGTCGCAGCCGCCTTTAGGTGGACCAACCAAGCGCACGGCCCGGTTGCCTGAAAATGGCGCCAGCCGGCATTGACCCATTCTGCCGTCACTTTCCATTTCAACCACGAGTACCCACTTGCGATCGGGCGAAAGATAGGAAACATGCGCCATGTCGTCCTGGTTCAGCGGTACGTACACATCCCGCTGCTCCGAGCGGCTTTCGGTTGAGGTGACCACTGACAGGTGAACACCACTTTTGATCTCGCTGAACATTACGTGTTGGGGATCAATCCAAGTCAGCCCAGCCGCGTTCGAGAGTAGAAGCTGAGGCTGCCCGCCCAGAACGGGCACGACCCAGGTCTGCCAGTTGTGGCCGGCGACCCCGTAGGCGATGCGCGATCCATCCGGCGAGAAGGCGGGCATGGTCTTCAAGACTTCTGCGTGCGTTAATTGCACGGGTTCTCCATCAGGGAGAAGCTTCACATAAACCTGGGCCGCCCTGCCTGATCCACGCAGAAAGGCCAGCATTCGTCCGTCAGGCGAAAGCGCCGGCTCGAAACTCTCGTCCACAAAACTCGTTAGCTGCACCCACTGGGAAGGATCGGGAATTGAGGAAGTGCGGGTCGGTCGCCATAACTGCACTGCGCCTGCGGCCAGCAGCACAATAGCCACTGCCACGGCACTCCACATTGCTAATCGGCGACGCTTTGACCGCGCCGGGGCTAAACTTCGGCTGCTTGATGAATCAGTCTCCCGCTTCAAGCGAAGGAGATCGGCCCGCATTTCCGCGGCGCTCTGGTAACGCAGATTGCGATCTTTTTCGAGAGCTTTATTGACAATCCGTTCTAGTTCGGCGGGAACGTCAGGATTCAGTCGAATTGGCGCAATCGGGGCACGATTGAGAATGGCGTCAAAGATCAGCCCTGAGCTTTCGCCACGAAACGGTAATGTGCCGGTCGCCATTTCGTAGAGCACGGCACCGAACGAAAACAGATCAGTGCGCGAGTCCAACTCTTTTGCGCGCACCTGCTCGGGCGACATGTAAGCTACCGTTCCAACCGTGGTTCCGGGGCTGGTTAAATCGCTCTCAGTCACGCCGATGGTGGCGTCCTGCGAAATACCGGCCGCAACCGCTGCACCTTCGCCGTAGCGGACTTTGGCGAGTCCAAAATCCAGGACCTTGGCATGCCCGCGCTTGGTAACGAAGATGTTTGCAGGCTTGATATCGCGATGCACGATGCCTTCGCTGTGAGCCGAGTCGAGCGCATCAGCTATGTTGATCGCGAGTGATAACAATGCTTCGAGTTCCAGTGGGCGGCCGGTGATCCGATGCTTGAGGGTTACGCCGTCCAGAAACTCCATTACGATGTAGGCCTCACCGTCCTGCTCGCCAATGTCGTAAATGGTGCAGATGTTTGGATGGTTCAGCGCAGATGCGGCCTGGGCTTCGCGACGGAAGCGGGCAAGCGCCTGCGGATCACGGGAGAGTTCTTTGGGAAGAAACTTGAGCGCAACAAAGCGATGCAGGCGGGTGTCTTCGGCCTTGTAAACCACGCCCATTCCGCCACCGCCGAGCTTCTCGACAATGCGGTAGTGCGAGATGCTCTGGCCAATCATTGGCGGAAATGTTACGTTGCGGAAATGTGCAAGTCAACGCGAGCTACATCCCTCACGACGAGCCTTCGATACAATCGTTGTTTGAACCAGTCTGGATAGGAATCGATGATCATCAACCTCACTACTCTCCCCGGAGATGGAATTGGGCCTGAAGTTACTGAGCAAGCTGTTGGGATATTGCAAGCCGTCGCCGAGCAGTTTCACCACAACCTGAAAATTACGGAAAAGAATGTCGGAGGGGCGGCGCTCGTCGCCAGCAATGATCCGCTTCCGCCTGACACGATTGAAGCCTGTCTGGCTTCGGGCGCGGTGCTGTTGGGAGCGGTTGGCGGGCCGAAATTCGACTCATATCCGGCGAAGCTTCGGCCGGAAGCCGGCCTGCTTCGTTTGCGAAAAGAATTAGGTGTGTTCGCGAATCTGCGTCCGGCGATTTGTATTTCTGGTTTAGAAAATCTTTCGCCGCTTCGTTCTGATGTGGTTGGCGGCACTGACGTGATGATTGTCCGCGAACTGCTGGGGGGGCTCTATTTCGGCGAGCGTTCGACGAAGGGAGACTCCGGGCGGCGGCGAGCTATCGATACGATGGCATACTCCGAAAACGAGATTGAGCGCATTTCCCGCATCGCATTTGATCTGGCGAGAAAGCGGAAGAAAAAGCTAACTTCCGTTGACAAAGCGAATGTGCTCGATTGTTCCCGCCTCTGGCGCGAAGTGGTGAATCGAATCGCTACCGAGTTTCCTGACGTTCAGCTTTCGCACATGTACGTCGATTCGGCTGCCATGGCACTCGTATCCCGGCCTTCGCAATTCGACGTGATTCTTACCGAAAACATGTTTGGCGATATTCTTTCGGATCAAGCAGGAGCGGTGGTTGGTTCGCTCGGATTGCTGCCGTCGGCAAGCGTTGGTGGGAAAGTTGGTCTTTACGAGCCGATTCATGGCTCAGCGCCCGATATTGCGGGGCAGGGAATTGCCAACCCACTCGGCGCGATTCTTTCGGCGGCCATGCTGCTGCGGCACTCGTTTCAGCTTGAGGCAGAGGCGGCATCGATTGAAGCAGCGGTTCGCGACGTTCTGGCTGAAGGTCACCGCACTCGTGACTTGGCGGGCAAAGCGCAGGCGTTTGTAACTACGAGCGAGATGGGGGACCTTTTGAAAGGCCGCATACAAGCCAGACAGACCGTGGCGAGTTAATATCTTCATCTATTCACGGCAGTGAACAAATTGAAGCGTTCAATGTTGCACTTGCATCTTGAGTGAAAAGTTGCGAGTTCGCATTTTATGAACCTCATTTTATGAACCAGGAGCCTCTATGAAGTCTCAGTCCATTGGACTTGCAGTACTTCGGATCGTAGTTGGCATCGTTTTCCTGATGCATGGATATCAGAAGCTGTTTAAGTTTGGTTTTCACGGGGTGGGTGCGATGTTTGGGCATCTTGGCCTTCCATTGCCAATGGTCTTTGCCGTCATCGTGACGTTGGTTGAGTTTGTTGGCGGAATTCTGCTGATTACCGGACTGGCGACTCGCATTCCTGCGGCCTTGAACGCGATTGACATGATTGTTGCTATCCTGCTAGTCCATGGGAGACACGGTTTCTTCAATCCTGGCGGTTTCGAATATCCGTTGACGCTGCTGGCAGCAACAATTTGTCTGGTTCTGGCAGGTGGCGGAGCGGCGTCGTTAGAAAAGCTTTGACGCTCGACGCTCAGTTTCGTGCAGACCTGGCCCTGCCGATATGGCTTAACCGAATGATGGTTGCGGCAGTCCGGTAGCGCACCTGATACTTATTGTCTTCTTCCAGGTTTTTTGCCAGCCGTTCAATACACTTCGGGTCGCCGCGCTGAGCCAGTGCATCGATGGCAGCTCCCCGAACAATTACGTTCTTGTCGGCAAGCGCGGTCTGTATCAATGCGTCTTCAGTAATTGAATCGGGGTCGAGCGCCAGGAACCGCGCGGCTGCGGCGCGCACAGGCGAACTGTCGTGATTCATAAGGGTGCGATAAGCCTCGTATCCCATGCCGCCAAACGGAACGAAGCCGAGCCCTTCCTGAAAACCCATCTCCGCGACTTGCTTGGGATCTTTCAATCGGTCGAGTTGAGACTGGATGATTCCTTGGCTGCTCTTCTTGTCTCCCATCAGGATGGAGTAATAGATGTCGAACCCCGCCGGGTCTTTGAGAATATAGAGGGCGTGGGCTGCCGCGAGCATGACTGAGACTTCTTTATCAGAGAGGGCCAGCCGTAAGGCGGGAATCGCCTTTCTCACATGTAATTCGCCGAGAGTTGCGGCGGCCGCAGTTCGCACGAGCGCGTTCTTGTCGTTGAGGGCTCTAAGTGCGAAAGTCATGGCTCGCCGATTACCTTTGATCAAAGACAACGCTTTCACTGCTTCCGCTCTTTTTGCTGCCCTGGGATCATGCAGGCCAAGCCAAAGCACTCGCCAAGCCCTATCCTCAAAATCCGGCGCTGATCTCGGAGCGGACTGTGAAGCCGTGGAACTCGCTGAGGAGCTGCTTTGGGCCGGCGATTCCGGCGTACTCAGGGAGCCGGCTGAGATGCTGAAGGCAAGAGCGAAAAGCAAAAAGAATGCAGGACAGGGTTTGTTTATCACGGGCACTTCTCCGCATCGATAGCGCGAGAACTAGCTGTTGCGGCGACGCGCTTTTCGTTTTTTGACGCTCGAAGGTGCAGTGTTGCGTGGGGCTTTCGCCCGCTGATTGTTTCCTCTACCGGGAGTCTTACCGAACACCCGGGCGAAGATAGCATCGATGTTCCGCAGCTGACGATTGAGATCGAATGCTCTCTCGATGACTTGTGCAGGAACGCGTCTTGTAATTTCGGGATCTTGCGATACACGTTCACGAAAGTTTGAGCCCTCGCGCCAAGCTTGCATGGCATGGCCTTGCACCAGCCGGTATGCATCTTCACGAGAGACTCCATGTTCGACCAGGTCGAGCAAGAGCTGGCCGCTGAACACCAGTCCGCCGGTGCTTTCGAGGTTTGACTTCATCCTTTCGGGATAGACGAACATTGTTGCGAGCAGGTTAGTTGTCTTTGCGAGCATGTAATCGACGAGCGTAGTCGAATCTGGAAGGATGATGCGTTCCACAGACGAATGGGAAATATCGCGTTCGTGCCATAGAGGCACATTTTCAAATGCGGCTTGTGCGTTCGCACGGACGACTCTTGCGAGTCCGCTGATCTGCTCACAAGTGACCGGATTGCGTTTGTGCGGCATGGCGGATGAGCCCTTCTGCTTTTCGCTGAAAAATTCTTCCGCTTCTCGAACTTCGGTGCGCTGCAGGTGACGGATTTCGGTGGCGATCTTATCGAGCGTAGAAGCAATGACGGCAAGAGTCGCGACATAGTTGGCGTGGCGATCGCGCTGAATAACCTGCGATGAAATTGCTGCCGCGTCGAGCCCGAGACGCGCGCACATCTTTTCTTCCAGTTCGGGGCTGAGGTGAGCGAAGGTCCCTACGGCGCCAGAAAACTTGCCGACTCGCATATCTTCGGCGGCGCGCTCAAATCGAGCGATGTTGCGCCGCATCTCCGAGTACCAGTTGGCCAGCTTAAAACCGAAAGTGACCGGTTCGGCGTGCACGCCGTGGGTGCGTCCGATCATGGGTGTGTCCTTGAATTCCCAAGCACGGCGTTCGAGCACTGTAGCGAGCTCGCGAAGATCGGCGGAGATAATGGCGGACGCTTCGGCTATGAGCAGCGCCTGCGCGGTGTCAACTACGTCGTTGGAGGTCAGGCCGTAGTGGAACCAGCGCGATTCAGGCCCAACAAATTCAGCGACGACAGTCGTAAAAGCAATGACGTCGTGCCTGACTTCAGCTTCAATCTGATGAATTCGTTCGACGCGAAAGTCGGCCCGCTCGCGAATTGCTTTTGCGGCTTGCCGGGGCACGATTCCGGCTTCGGCAAGAGTTTCCGTGGCGGCAATTTCGACTTTGAGCCAACTGCGAAACCGGTTCTCTTCACTCCAGATGCGCCCCATTTCGGGGCGCGTATAGCGTGGGATCAATGCGTGCTCCTCTTCTTACTGGTTGACGAAGAAAGATTCTAAAGGTAAAAGCTGCGCCATTCCAGTTTTGCACAAAAATGCCGAATGTATGTCGTGATACGATACAAATGCTGTCGCCGCACGATATAATCGGATGCGCATGAAGAAGAGCTTGACAGTAGAAGATTATCAATCGATCGCGGAATTCCGGCATCAGATCCGGCGGTACCTGCGGTTTAGCGATGGCGCGGTCAGGGATTCACGCCTGGAGCCGCGGCAGTACCAGTTGCTGCTGGCGCTCAAAGGGCTGCCCCCGAATTTGAGGCCCCGGATTGGAGAATTGGCCGAGCAGCTGCAAATCCAGCACCACAGCGCGGTAGAGCTCGTTGACCGGCTCGAGGCGAGTGGCCTGGTGCGGAGGCAGCGCGCTACCGAAGACCGCCGCGAGGTGCTGGTGCTAATGACCGCGGCTGGAGAGAAGCTTCTGCGCGAACTGGTTTTACATCATCGCTCTGAACTGGGTTCAAAAGGTCCAGCCCTCATCGAATCGTTGCATCGAGTTTTGCAGAACAGCAAAAGGCCTCGTGCGGCGAGGAACAGAAACTAAAACCTATATGCCGGAAAAGAACGCGCCATCTGGAGAGATCACCACCCCCGCTAACGACGCCGCTCGCCTCTCCGTCACCGGGTTGAACACGGCGGCAACACAGCGGCCGTTGGAACCGGCCCCGTTCCGGTTGCTATTAATTTCATTTTTGGCAGCTGCGGTCGGCTTGATCGCGGGTTTTATTGCTTTCCTGTTGTATCGACTGATCGGATTATTCACGAACCTGTCGTTTTACGGACACTGGAGTTTTACTTTCTCGAGTGCGCGGTTCAACCATCTTGGTTGGTGGGTGGTTCCGATTCCGGTTATCGGAGGCCTGATTGTTGGAGTCATGGCGAAGTACGGCAGCCCTAAGATCAAGGGGCATGGGATTCCAGAGGCGATGGAAGCTGTACTTGTAAACCGCAGCCGAATTCAGCCACGCGTCGCGATTTTAAAACCGATCTCCGCAGCGATTGCAATCGGTACTGGCGGCCCATTCGGCGCCGAGGGCCCGATCATTCAGACCGGCGGAGCCTTCGGCTCACTTATCGGACAAGTGCTGCACACGACCGCTTCGGAAAGAAAAGTTCTTCTCGCCTGCGGCGCGGCAGCGGGAATGTCGGCGACGTTCAATACTCCGATCGCCGGGGTAATTATTGCCATCGAACTTCTCTTATTCGAGTTCAAAGCTCGCTCTTTTATTCCGCTTGTCGTAGCCAGTACCCTTGCCGCTGCCGTGCACATGGAAATGCTAGGTGCAGGGCCGATGTTCCGCGTGGCGTCCATGGATTTTGATATTCCGCGAGGGCTGCCTTTCTATTTGCTTTTAGGTGTTGCCTGTGGGTTAGCTGCGGTCGGATTTACACGTCTCCTTTACTGGACCGAGGACCTGTTTGAAAAACTTCCGGTAGACGAACTGTGGTGGCCAGCTATTGGGGCGCTCGGACTCGGCATCATCGGTTACTTCGTTCCGCGCGTACTCGGCGTCGGTTATGACACGATTGGCGACATTTTGAACGCGAATCTCGGACTCAAGCTGTTGGTGATCGTCATGATCGCGAAATCCGTCGCGCTAGTCATTACCCTTGGCTCGGGGACCTCCGGCGGATTGCTTGCTCCGATGTTTATGTCAGGAGCTGCAATGGGCGGAGCATTCGCGATGGTGTTCAACTTGATCGTGCCATCTGCGCACCTCTCTGCCGGCGCATTCGCGCTGGTCGCAATGGGCGCGGTGTTTGGCGCGGCTTCACGAGCAACTTTCTCCTTCATTATTTTTGCGTTCGAAATCACACGCGACTACAACTCCGTTCTGCCGCTGATGCTGGTCAGCGTGATTGCCGATGGAATCTCGATGCTGCTGATGCCACGAGCATCGATCATGACCGAAAAGTTGACTCGCCGTGGGTTGCGAATTCATCAGGATTACGAAGCCGATGTTCTACAGACCACCTATGTCGCTGAGACGATGGACCAGGACATTCCCACGATTGCGGCAGACTCGAAGCTGCGAGATTTGGCTGACCGCATTGCGCACCGCGATCCAGGGGTTAGCCGGCATCAAGGCCTGGTGATTCTTGATGCAGATGGAAAACTCGCGGGAATCATTACACGCGGCGATGTGTTGCGGGCTTTGGATAAAGATGGTGCGGGCGAGATGTCGGTACTGGACGCCGGATCGCGGAATGTCGTGGTCACTTATGCGGATGAGACCTTGAACGAAGCTTCGGAAAAGATGCTGCGCTACAATATTGGGCGGTTGCCGGTAGTGGATCGCAATGATCCTCGTCGTATTGTCGGCTATGTTGGCCGTCCGAGCGTGATGGCGGCACGGTTGCGCAAATTCAACGAAGAGTATGTGCGGGAACCAGGATGGTTCCACGGCTTCAAACGCAACACCGAATGAGTTTCCATTCGCGCTATAATCTGCACTCCCTTACTCATGAGAATCGGATACGGCTGGGATTCGCACGAATTCAAGAGCGGAATTCCGCTGAAGATCGGAGGCGTCGAAATTCCGCACGCGAAAGGTCTCGGCGGACACTCAGATGGCGATGTTTTGCTACACGCCATCACCGACGCTCTGCTTGGCGCCATTGCAGCGCCGGACGTCGGCACATTGTTTTCGCCCGCAGACGCGCAATGGAAGGGAGCGGACTCCGCGGTCTTTCTGGAGGAGGCCCTAAGGCGGGTAAAATCCGCGGGATATAAGATTGCAAATATTGATTCGACGCTAATTCTTTCGGCACCCAAGATTGGGCCACACGCCGGCAATATCCGGGCACGCGTGGCGGAGTTGACTGCGGTTTCTCCTGACTGCGTTGGAATTAAGGCAAAAACTCCAGAAGGAATGGGAACGGAGAACGCAGCTATTGCGCACGCGACGGTTCTTCTGGAATCTGCTCCTCGCACACCTAAGCGAACGTTTACAAAAAAGAGACAACGCTGAAAATCTCAAGCTAACCAGGCGTGGAGTTCCGCGTCCAATCTAGAAAAGGAACTTCAGCGAAAAGCATTTCGTACTGAAGTTTGACGGAATAGTTCTCCGTCGGAAATTACAAATTTAAAGGGCCAGGAGACTGTCTCGCACGGTTTGGCGGCCAGCGGAGAACAGTCCCCTGCAGCAGGCGAGCGCGCTCTCGCGCGCCCGTCTGCTTTTCCCGAGCCTGCATTGTAGGCGTTTGCGGAGAAAAAACAAGCCCGACTGAGCAAACCAGGACCAGCTAACCGCTTCCGGCGACCCGGAAAAAGGAGGAGTTGTGGATACGAAGTATGCTCTCAATGGGAAAGCGTTTTTTCTAGCGTCGGTCGTTCTGTTCGCAGGTATGGCCTTTGCAGCGGCTAACAAAGGTTCACTCCAGCTGCAACATCCGGCGAACGTGGCGGGCAAGCAACTGGCCAGCGGCAATTATTCGCTGCGATGGGATGGAACTGGGGACCAGGTCGACCTGAAGATCTATTCGGGGAAGAGTGTGGTGGCGTCAGTGCCTGCGCGAATGGTGAAAATGGATCGTCCTGCGGCTAACAACAGTGCCGTGCTGAATACAAATGCCGACGGAAGCTACTCTCTTACGCAAGTTAGATTTGGGCACAAAGACTATGCGCTTGAAATCGTGAATGACGGAGGCGCGGGTGCTTCGTCTTCAGGGGCGGCGCGCTAAGGAAGTTCTGAAAGCAGGGAAACGGCAGGGCTGTTTCTGTTGTTAAAATAACTGAGCAATGGTCCTGCCTTTCGTCCGCGATTTATTTGCGGACGTGGAAAAGTCACCAGCTTTTACGCGTGTTACTTCCCACCTCCGGGCGAACGCGGGCCGGATTCGTGTCTCGGGGCTCAACTCTCCAGCAAAAACCTTATTGATTGCCGAGTTGCAGAAGGCACTTTCTCGCCCGCTGCTCGTCATGGTGAGGAACAACGAAGCAGCCGACGACCTTCTGCCGGTGCTGCAGGCTTTTTGCGAGTTGACGGGCGGAGCGTCCGCCGATGCGGTTGTATCTCTTCCTGCGCGGGACGTGTTGCCATTTCAGAATTTGTCACCGCATCCTGAAATTCAGGAGCAGCGGGCAATTGCGCTGTGGAAGATTGCGACGGGCGCGGCTTCGGTCGTGGTGGCCCCAGTCGCCGCGACCATTTTGCGGCTGCATTCTGCGGAATACTACGGCGATCTGGCGCGCACCTTGCGGCGCGGCGAAAGTTTCGACACAACGACTCTGCTCGGGCACCTGAACTCTGTTGGCTATAACTCGACTGACGTGGTGGAGATGCCGGGTGAGTATGCGCTGCGAGGAGGAATTTTGGATGTGTACTCGCCAGAGATGGACCGGCCGGTGCGCTTCGAATTTTTCGGCGATGAAGTCGAGTCGATTCGCAAATTCGATCCCGCGACCCAGCGATCGTCCTCTCCGGCTGATGAGGTCGTTTTGTTGCCGTTTTCCGAGACTCCCGTGCGCGAAGAACTTTTGGGCGCGATCCATGCTCGTCTTTCAGGGAAACGTTTGAGCGGATCGGAAGAGATTATCGAGCAGGCAGTGCGATCGGGCGGGGTGACGGTATTTCCCGGCTGGGAATTTTATGCTCCCGTTGCCGGAGCGTCCGGCACGGTCTTCGATCTACTGTCCAATGCGCTGGTTGTGCAGGATGAACCTGATCTATTAAACAGCGAGCTGGAACTCGCCTGGGAAAAGATTACGGAAGCACACGAGCGGAGCGGAGTTGGGAACCTGGTCACGCCGAGCGATCTTTATGTTTCCCCAGAAGAATGGCAGAGCAAAGTGCAACCGCTGCCTGGCGCCGATGTCGAGCATCTCGGGCTTACGCGCGAGGATGGGCTAGAGACAGTCGAGTTTCATTCTCAACCAAGCCCTCGCTTTCACGGGTCAATACCGATCATGCTGGGAGAAGTAAAGCGACATCTCTCGGAGAACCGGCGTGTGCTGGTTGCCGCCCCGAATACTGGAGAACTGGAGCGGTTGGCGGATTTCTTCACTGAGTACGCGGTTTCCTTTCGCCTGGGTAGCCGTACTCGCGGTGGTGAAAGCTACGCGGATGAAACGGCTTACTTTGCCGGTGAAGTACTCACAACAACGCTGGTCAAAGCCTATATCCCGGATGGAATGATTCTTCCGGATGCTGGGTTGGCCGTTTTCGGCACGCGCGACCTGTTTGATGAATCTGAATCCATCGTTTCGCGCCCGCAACGGCAGAGGTCGAAGACTTCGGCTTTCCTTTCTGATTTTCGCGATCTGCAAGTCGGCGATTACGTGGTTCACGTTGAGCATGGAATCGGTCAATACCAAGGCCTCAAGGAGATTAATCAGGGCGACGGTAATGCCGAGTTTATGGTGCTCGAGTATGCCGAAGGCGCGAAGCTTTATGTCCCGCTGACCCGTCTTGATCTGGTGCAGAAATATCGCTCGCAAGAGGGCGCGAAGCCTGCGCTGAATCACTTGGGAACAGCAGCCTGGGCGAAAACCAAAGCCCGCGTGCGGAAGGCAATGAAGGATATGACGGAGGAGCTGTTGAAGCTTTATGCGCAACGCAAAACTGCGCAGGGGCACAGCTTTCATGCTGACAACGAATGGATGCGTGAGTTCGAGGACGCCTTCGAGTACAGCGAGACCGAAGATCAGGATTTAGCGATCAAAGATGTGAAGCGAGACATGGAATCGCAGCAGCCGATGGACAGGTTGCTTTGCGGAGACGTCGGCTACGGCAAGACGGAAGTTGCGATGCGCTCGGCGTTCAAAGCCATCAGCGACAACAAACAAGTCGCAGTGCTGGCTCCGACGACTGTGCTTGCGTTCCAGCACTATGAGACGTTTAAGCAACGATTCGCGGCGTTTCCGGTAACGACCGAAATGGTCAGCCGGTTTCGTTCTCCGAAGCAGCAAAAAGAAGTCTTGCAGCGCGTAGAGGCCGGGAAGGTTGATATTTTAATCGGCACGCATCGGCTGCTCTCAAAGGATGTGAAGTTTGCCGATCTTGGGCTGCTTATCATCGACGAAGAGCAACGCTTTGGGGTTCGTCATAAAGAACGCCTGAAGCAGATGCGCAAAGAAGTCGATGTGCTCACGATGTCAGCCACGCCAATTCCGCGCACCTTGCATATGTCTTTGGTCGGCTTGCGCGACATGAGCGTCATTGAAACCCCGCCGAAAGACCGCATTGCGATTCAAACTGTCGTCGCGAAATGGGACGAGAAGTTGATGCGTTCCGCGATTGAACAAGAGCTAGATCGCGGCGGGCAGGTTTATTTCGTTCACAATCGCGTGGATACGATTTCGGAAGTCGCTGCGAAATTACAGGACCTCGTCCCAAGGGCGCGGATCACCGTGGGGCACGGGCAAATGGGGGAAGGCGAACTGGAAAAAGTGATGCTGAAATTCATGCGTCACGAGGCGGACATACTTGTGGCCACCACCATCATTGAGAATGGACTCGACATTCCACTTTGCAACACCATTCTTATCAATCGCGCGGACCGGTTTGGGCTCTCTGAGTTGTATCAGCTGCGTGGGCGCGTCGGCCGATCGAACCGGCGAGCGTACGCCTACCTGCTCTTGCCCGCGGAAATTGAGCTGACCCCGATTGCCCGGCGGCGTTTGGCTGCACTGAAGGAATTCTCCGATTTAGGTGCCGGATTCAAGATTGCGGCACTCGATCTTGAACTTCGCGGGGCAGGGAATCTATTGGGGGGCGAGCAGAGCGGCCACATCGAAGCGGTCGGGTTTGATCTCTACACGCAAATGCTTGAGCAAGCGGTGCGCGAGATGAAGGGCGAAACCGAACCACAGCCGCAGGCACAACTAAATCTCGGACTCAATATTCGCATTCCGACCGACTACATTGCAGAAGAAAACCAGCGGCTACGCATGTATAAGCGAATCGCCGGAGTAGAAACCGAACGTCAGCTCTCCGACGCCGGGGCTGAACTGAAGGACCGCTATGGCGACCCGCCATTGCCGGTGCAACAGCTCATGCGGTACGCGGCCTTAAGGCTGCAGGCGGCACAGGCCGGGGTCACGGGAATTGAGCGCAAACGCGATCTGGTCAGCGTGCGCTTCCGCCAGGATGCTCCAGTAGATCCCGCCAGGCTGGCGAATTTTGTTTCAACGCAACGGGGCGCGCAGTTCCTGCCCGATGGCACGTTGAAGTTCGTGGCGAAAGGATTGGATGCGAAGGAGCTGCTGGAACAATTGCAATCTTTGCTGGCGAATCTCGCAGAGAACGTCTCGCCTTCGGTGGTGTGAGTTGGCGCTGTCGATCGCGTCCGGGAAATGGGGGATGTATTGTGGTACCGTGAACTGGAACTCAAATGAACAAAATTGCGATTGTGTTGACACTACTGTCTTGCTTGTTCCTTGTTTCGAGCATCCACTCCGCTGAAAACCCGGCCGTTGGGCAATTCAACGCGCTGGTTGATCAATACTTCGACTTCTATTTTTCTTTTCATCCGAGTGAGGGGACTTCGTCCGGCTTCCATCAATATGATCCGAAGCTCGAAGATTACTCGGCCGCCGCACAGGAAAAGCAGATCCGCGGGCTGAAAGAATTTATCGGCAGGTTCGAAGCGGTGGACGGCTCGAAACTCCCCCCGGATAGTGCTGAAGACCGCGATTTGGTCATCAGTTCCATCCATTCCGAGTTGCTCGAACTGGAAGATGTCCAGATGTGGCGCAAAGACCCGGACCATTACAGCGGTGGCGTGACGAACAGCATTTTTGTGATCATGAAGCGCAACTACGCCGCTCCCGATGAGCGGTTGCAGTCGGTGATCGAACGGGAGAAGCAGATTCCGAAGGCGCTGGAGTTTGCGCGGCAGAATTTGCAAAATCCGCCAAAAATTTATGTTGAAATTGCACTCGAACAACTTCCGGATGAAACGGATTTCTACCGCAATGACGTTCCGCAAGCGTTCTCATCAGTGACTGATCAAAATTTGTTGGCACAGTTTAAATCGGCAAACCAGGCTGTAATCAACGCGTTAGAGGGCTATCAAAAGTTTCTTCAGGACTCCGTTCTGCCACACGCGAGCGGCGACTTCCGACTGGGATCCGAGAACTACCAAAAGAAGTTGCTCTACGACGAAATGGTCGACATACCGATCGACAGGCTGCTAAAAATCGGATACGAAGACCTGCATCGGAATCAGGAATCATTGAAACGAGCCGCTGCGCAAATCGATCCGAAGCATTCGATGCAGGAGGTAGTCGCTGATCTTCGGAACCAGCATCCCGCGCCCGATCAGCTCATGCAAGCGTTTCGGAATACATTTTCTGGACTTACACAATTTATCGAACAAAAACATATCGTCATTATTCCGAAGAGCCAGCCGCCGATCCTTGAAGACACGCCGCCGTTCATGCGCGCCACGACCGAGGCTTCAATGGACACTCCTGGGCCGTACGAGACACATGACCGGGAAGCATTCTTCAATGTGACGACGCCAGATCCGAAGTGGCCGCCGCAGAGAATCGAAGCATGGATGAAAGGATTCAATGACAGCATGATTCCGGGGGTGTCGATCCACGAGGTGTATCCCGGACATTTTGTGCAGTTTCTCTGGATCGAAAAGAACCCTTCGAAGGTTCGGAAATTGATTTACGCCGGCACCAATGTGGAGGGTTGGGCCCATTACTGCGAGCAGATGATGCTGGATGAAGGCTACGCCAACGGTGATCCGAAGCTGCGCGCGGGACAGTTACAGGATGCTCTGCTGCGAGACGCGCGCTACATCGTCGGAATCCAAATGCACACCGGAAACATGACACTCGATCAGGCACGGGATTTTTTCGTGAAGCAAGGCTTTCAAACTCCCGCAGTGGCGGAGGTCGAAACAAAGCGCGGGACTGCCGATCCCACATATCTGATGTACACGCTTGGTAAGCTGCAAATTCTAAAGCTGCGAGAGGATTATCGTAAGATGCGCGGGAGCAATTTCAGCCTGGAAGAATTTCATGACCGCTTTATGGAACAAGGCGGTGTACCGCTCAAAATAATTCGCAAAACAATGCTGGGAGATGATAGCCCTACGCTTTGAAGTAAAGTTGCATCCAAAGCTGTCACCTTTTGTCGCGCAAGGCCAATGAAAATGATGAAAGTTTGCAAAGCAGTTTTCCCTGCCGCGGGACTGGGTACCCGGTTTCTGCCTGCGACCAAAGCCCAACCGAAAGAGATGCTACCGCTGGTGGATAAGCCGATCATTCAGTACGGCGTGGAAGAGGCTCTGGCCGCCGGCTGCGACCAGATCATCATGGTCACGGGCCGCGGCAAGACCGCGATTGAAGACCATTTTGACGTGAGCTTTGAATTGGAGAAGATCCTTGAGGAGAAGGGCAAGAAGGACCTGCTCAAAGTGGTGCGACAGATTTCAGACATGATCCACCTCGCGTATGTGCGGCAAAAGGAGCCGCTGGGCCTGGGACACGCGGTACTTACGGCTCGTGAGCTGGTCGGGAATGAGCCGTTCGCGGTGCTGCTTGCGGACGACGTGATTGACGCCGAGGTTCCGGTGCTGAAGCAGATGATGCGCGTGTTTGAGCAGACGCAATGCTCGGTCATTGCAACGCAGATCATCGAAGGCGCTGCAATTTCTGCATATGGGGTGTTGGATGTAAAGCCGGCTGACGGTCATCATGGCGGCCGCCTTTACGAAATCCTGAATATGGTGGAGAAACCGAAGCCGCAAGATGCACCGTCGAACCTGGCGATTATCGGCCGGTACATTCTGACCCCGGCGATTTTTAACATGCTCGAGAACACCCCCAAAGGTGCGGGCGGCGAGTTGCAGCTTACCGATGGAATGCGCTTGCTTCTAAAGCAGGAAAAAATGTACGCGTACGTTTACGAAGGAAAGCGGCATGATACAGGCGACAAGCTTGGTTTCTTAAAGGCGACCGTTGAGTTTGCGCTCAAGCGCGATGATTTAGGGGGCCCGATGAAAGAATATTTACGCACCCTGAAGCTCGATTGATTGTTGCTCGGTACTGGCTCGGGTTCTCCGCACAGGGCGATGACTACCTGCTCCGACTTCAGTGCCGAGCAAGATGAGAAGCACGGGCGCGAACGGTAGCCATTTGCGAGACATGCGGACTTCCGGCTGGCTAGATGTAGAGGCGTCCTTGCCGTGCTACTTTAAACTCGCCTGCAGGTTTTTCGATTTCTCCTCTACGCCTTTCGCTAATTTTTCTTTATGTGCATGCAGCTTTTGTGCAACGGCTGAGTCCGCGACTCCCAGAATTTGAGCAGCGAGAATTCCGGCGTTGGTTGCTCCAGGCTTTCCAATCGCAACCGTGGCCACGGGAATTCCAGCAGGCATCTGCACTGTTGCGAGCAGCGAATCTAATCCGTTCAGCGACGTTGCAGAAATAGGCACTCCAATGACGGGCAGCGTTGTATGCGCGGCAATCACTCCTGCGAGGTGCGCTGCGCCGCCGGCGCCGGCGATGATGACGCGAATTCCTCGTTCCGCAGCTTTGCGGGCATATTCGGCAGTGCGGTCTGGTGAACGATGCGCCGAGGTCACGTCTATTTCATACGCGACCTCGAAACCATCGAGTGCCTTGCCTGCTTCGCGCATGATTTCCAGGTCTGAGTCACTTCCCATAACAATTGAAACGAGTGGTTTGGCCATTGGGTCTCCTTTATGTAAATCAGCGGCAAAAGCCGCTTCAACTCCGCGCCGATCGGCAGGACTAAGTCATGCCTCGATACGAACCATTCCTGATAGGAACCGCCGCCAACATTGTTGGTCGAAAGTCCTGCTCTATTTCGGCAGTCTCAGCGCGCGTGACGCAATATCTTTACGGTAGTGCGCGCCTTCAAACTGAATTGTTCTAACCGCTTCGTACGCACGATCCACTGCCGTCTGCAAAGTTGCTGCGTGCGCAGTGACGCCGAGCACGCGTCCGCCTGCGGTGTAGAAGGTGCCATCTCTCTTACTGGTACCCGCGTGAAACACCTTCACACCCTCGATTGCGTCCGCTTGCTGAATACCGCTTATTTTCTTGCCGACTTCGAACGTGCCAGGATAGCCACCCGATGCCATAACCACGCAAACCGAAGCGTTCGGCGACCAGCGAAAATCACCCTCGCTCAAGCGGCCCTCGATTGATGCTTCGATGCCGTCGAGCAGATCGCTTTCAAGGCGCATCAGGATCGGCTGCGTCTCAGGGTCGCCAAAGCGGCAATTGAACTCGAGTACCATTGGGCCTTTCGCGGTCATCATTAGGCCGCAATAGAGAATGCCTTTGTACTCGGCGCCTTCGGCTTTCATCCCGTCGACGACAGGACGAGCGATGTGTTGCAGCAGCCAATTCGTCATCTGCTCATCCATCAGGCCGGAAAACGAGTACGCGCCCATTCCGCCGGTGTTCGGGCCGGTGTCGCCGTCGCCGACGCGCTTGTAATCCTGCGCTGCAGCCAGAGGAGAAACGCGCTCGCCGTCACTGATTACGAGGAAAGAAAGTTCATCGCCTTGTAAGCATTCTTCAAGTATCACGCGTGCGCCGGCTTCGCCTAGCAGCTTTCCGCTAAGCATCTCGTTGGCGGTTGCGGCGGCTTCATCTTTCGTTTGGCAAATTACTACGCCCTTTCCTGCCGCTAGGCCGTCGGCTTTTACGACCAGTGGTGTGCTGAAGCGGCTGAGAGATTCCTTTACTTCGTCCGCGGAGTCACAAACGGCGTAGTGCGCGGTTGGAATTCGATGCCGCTGCATGAATTCCTTCGCGAAGCTTTTGCTGGTTTCGAGTTGCGCGGCAGCTTTCGTGGGACCGAAGATTGGCCAACCACGGCGGACGAATTCGTCGACCACGCCAAGTTGGAGAGGCAACTCTGGGCCGATCACGGTGATATCCGGCTTGAGGCGGGTGGCCAAGCTGACGATCGATTCCACGCTTTTCATATCCGCGGGAACGCATTCTGCCTCCCCGCTGATGCCGCCGTTTCCAGGCGCGCAATAGAGCTCAGTGATGCGAGGCGATTGTCGCAATTTCCAGGCGAGCGCATGTTCGCGGCCGCCGCTTCCGATGAGCAGAGCTTTCATGCCGAATTAACCAAGGTAAGCGGGAAAAGAAATTTATGTCAAACGGCAAAAACGGAAACTGAGTTCGTCACGCTCCGCACAGCAACGTGAGATCGCCTGTGATGGTGATGGAATAGACTAAAATCTCTTCAGGCTCTTCTTGAATACTGTCTTCTAAATTTATCCATGGCAGTAGCTCACTCATTAGTTCAGCCAAATTGGCTCACTGTGCTCAATTCTGAGGTCGTGGCGTGTACGAAGTGCCCACGTCTTGTGGCTTATCGAGAGCAGATTGCGCGCGAAAAGCGGCGGGCGTACCGGGATTGGGAATACTGGGGCAGGCCGGTACCTGGGTACGGTGATCCAAATGCGCGGGTGGTCGTTCTGGGCCTTGCTCCGGGAGCGCACGGATCTAATCGAACGGGGCGGCCGTTTACCGGCGATGCTTCCGGGAACTTCATGTATCCCGTGTTGCACGAGGCGGGCTTCGCCAATCAGCCGAATGCCAGCAACCGGGATGACGGTCTGATATTGAGAGACCTGTACATTACGGCTGCGGCACGGTGTGCTCCTCCGCAGAACAAGCCTTTGCCACTCGAACTGCGAAATTGTGCGCCTTTTCTCGAACGCGAGTTGGAAGGGCTCAGCAAGGCGAAGGTCATTGTCGCGCTCGGGAAAATCGGGTTTGATGCGTATTTAAACTACTTGAAGGGGCGCGGAGTGCTTCAAAGCAAGGGTGCGTATCTGTTTCAACATGGCGCCAAGTACAAAATGCCTGATGGCCGCGTGCTGCTTGCCTCTTATCATCCTTCGAACCAGAACACGCAAACCGGCAAGCTGACGCGGGCGATGTTCGTGAAGATATTTAAAGAAGCGGCAAAAACTGCCGATGAGTAAATTGGCGGCTCATCGCCGTCCGGATCCTCAAATCGAGGGGGAGACCATGCGTGTCCGGGGCAGTGGCCGCCAGTTTTGATCACCTCAATTTTGTCACCGTAGCTTCTAACTGAAATTGGCGATCGGAATTCGGGTCGTCGACGATTCCAATGGCCATCGGTTTGCCAACGCTCACCAATGCCTGGGATTCTTGCTCGGAAAAATGTTGCGGAGTCCTAAAAGTCAACAAAAACCGGTTCGGGTTCAAGCTCAAGGCCCCAGAGCTTCTCGATTTTGGACTGGATTTCTTCTTTCAACGCAATGATTTCTGCGGCGCTTGCGTGCCCGCGGTTCACGATTGCCAGGGAGTGCTTGTTGGAGATTCCCGCGTCGCCTAGTGAGTATCCCTTTGAGAAACCGGAGTTTTCGACCAGCCAGGCGGCGGAGACTTTGTGCTGTTGGGCCAATGCGGGATAGCTGGGAATTTGCAGGTTGCGGATTTTCGCTCGGTGGACGAGGTCTGCGTATTGTGACTCCGAGAGCACCGGGTTCTTGAAAAATGATCCGGCGCTGCGGCTGTCGGGATCGCCGGGAGTGATCAGCATCCCTTTACTGGCGCGAACTTTTAGTACCGCGTTTCTAACATCGGAGAGGGTTGGAGCACTATGGCGACCCGCAAAATATTTCTGCAGATCGGCATAGCGCAGGGTCGGTCTGCCGCCCGGATGCAGCGCGTAAGTTACACGCAGAATTACGTAACGTTCACGCTGAGTAGTGCTGAAGATGCTGGTGCGATAACTGAACTGGCAATCTGCGGCGCTTAGTTCGTGTACCTGGTCCTGTTTGCGGTCGAAAGCTAGTACGGAAACGATGGCTTGCGATACTTCCTGGCCGTAGGCTCCGACGTTTTGCACCGGTGTACCGCCGATGCTGCCTGGAATTCCGCTGAGGCATTCGATCCCGGCATAATTCTGCGTGACTGCACGGGACACGAATTTATCCCATGCCTCGCCCGCGCCTACAGCGAACCGTTCTTGCTGCTGCTCTATTCCCATGATTCCGATTTGTACGACCAGCCCAGGCCATCCGTCGTCGGAAATCAAGACGTTACTGCCTCCGCCGAGGATGAAAACGGGCAAGTCTCTTGTTCGTGCGAAGGCGAGTGCGGCTTCCACGTCTTCGATTGATCGGGCTTGCGTGAAAAATCGGGCAGAGCCGCCGACTTGAAGCGTGGTCAATGGCGCAAGCGGAATATTTTCTTGAATGTCCATTCGCGAGAGGGGAACGAAGATTGTAAATGTGAAGGCGTTAGCGGAGTGAGATGTCAGGAGACTGCAGGTCCCTCGACTGCGCGTGATCTTCGCGACCGAACGATCACGCTCCGCTCGGGATGACAGACTGTGGTTTGCTGGGTACGTTAAAGGGTGGCTTCTCAGGGCTACGCCTGAGTGAACATGTCTTTCATCTTGCCGAGAATGGAGCTGCGTTGCGGCTTGTTTTCGACCTGAGAGATGGTCTGTAACTCCTGCAATAACTCCCGCTGGCGCTTGCTGAGCTTTGTGGGTGTTTCCACACGGATTTCGACGAAGAGGTCGCCTTTACCATGCCCGTTCAGCACCGGAACACCTTTGTGGCGCAGCTTTAATGTGGTGCCGGATTGTGTGCCCTCCGGAACCTTCAATGTCTGCTCGCCTTCAAGCGTGGGGACCTGAATTTCCACACCTAGGGCGGCCTGAGTTACCGAGACGGGAATCGAGCAGTACAGGTCATTTCCCTGGCGTTCGAAGAATGGGTGCTCTTTTACCTGAAGGACAGCGTATAAATCTCCGGCAGGTCCGCCATGCACCCCAGCCTCGCCAACTCCGGTGAAGCGAATGCGCGTGCCGTCTTCGACCCCAGCCGGAATTTTCGCATCAATCGTTTTTTGTTGGAGCACCCGACCTTCGCCTTTGCACTTTGTGCAAGGATCGCTAATGACGCTGCCGGCACCCTGGCATGCTGGGCAAGTACGGGCGATGCTGAAGAAGCCCTGTTGGTACCGAACTTGACCGCGCCCACCACAGGTGCGACAAGTCGCGGGAGCCTTGCCCTGCGCACTACCAGAACCTTTGCAGGTTTCGCACAGCTCGTGCTTGCGATACGTGATTTTCTTTTCGGTTCCGAAAACGGCTTCTTCGAATTCGATGGTGATGTCTTCGCGCAAATCGGCGCCGCGTTGCTCGCGTGTGCGGCGACCACCGCGGCCTGCTCCGAAGAGGTCGCCGAAGCCGAAGAATTCACCGAAGATGTCGTGGAAATCCTGGAATACGGTGGCATCGAAACCGGCACCACCACCGGCGGCGGTGCCTACTCCTGCATGACCGAAGCGGTCATACAATCCGCGCTTTTCGGTATCGGCAAGGATTGCGTAAGCCTCACTGCATTCTTTAAATTTCTCTTCTGCATCCGGGTTGTTCGGATTGCGGTCAGGATGGTACTGCAATGCGAGCTTGCGATAGGCGCTCTTGATCTCCTGATCGGTCGCCCCACGTTGCACGCCCAACACTTCGTAATAGTCTCGTTTTACGCTTGGCAATTTTCCTTTAGACCCTCGTTTCAAAGTTTCACAGGCTTCAAATTTGAACGCGCCTGATGCACCGGGCCTCTTCTGAAACGTCGAGACCTTGGAATTTTGAACTTTACTTTCTCGAATTCCTCGCTACTTTCACCATTGCCGGACGGAGCAGGCGCTCTTTCAGGCGGTACCCGCGCTGTAATTCTTCGAGCACCTGATGATCTTCGGCATCTTCGGTGTCGACCATTTCAATGGCTTCGTGATATCGCGGATCGAACTGCTCGCCTCGCGCAGAAATTTGTTTTACACCTAGCTTTGCCAAAGCGTCGAGCAATTGTTTATGGATCAGTTCGACCCCGGTGTGGAACTCAGATTTTTCCGGCGAACTCTGCAGTGCGCGATTGAAGCTGTCGAGCACCGGAATAATGGTTTTGATAGTGTCAACAAGCGCATAATCGCGAAATTCCTGCTGTTCTTTTGCGGCGCGCTTGCGAGCGTTGTCGAATTCTGCCTGCATGCGGGCGAGGCGGTCCACCAGTGCATCACGCTCCTCGCGCAGTTTCTCCACTTCGGACACCCGTTCGGCTGGAGCAGCTTGTGCAGTACGAGGATTCTCGCCTTCTTCGCCTTCCGGTAGTTCGCGTTCGAGATCCAGATTTTGTTCTTCTACTTCGGATTTTCCGTTTCTTCCCATAAATCACTCAGACTCGTTAAGAATTTTGTCAAAAAGCCGCGCAATGTACGACACAGCAGTAATCGTATGTTGATAGTCCATGCGCGTGGGTCCAATTACGGCGAGCGATCCCATGACTTCGCCGCCCACTCGCGCTGGCGTACCGATGAGTACCAGGTTGCGCATAGAAGGTTGGGCTTCGTCGAGGCCAATCACTACGCGCACCGCTTCCTGCTTGGCATCAAGATAGGCGCCCAGCAACTCTACGAGTCTCTGTTTCTCATCGAGTGCCTGGAGTAGTCCCTGGAGCCGCTGGCGGTCCTGCTCGCTCGCGACCAGATTGGCTGCACCCTCGATAAAAACCACCTGGGACGATTCTTCCCCCGAAAGTACGCCCTGTTTATAGAGCTGCTCGACTGAGGCCATCAGGCGGTCGTATTCGCTGCGTTCGCGCTCAAGGCGGCGGGCGATCTCGCTACGAACAGATTCGAGCGTCCATCCGCGGAAGTTCTCGTTGATGTAACGCGCGGCAGCATCGAGATCGGCCTGGGGCAAATCGAGCCGCAAGAGCCTGTCGCGCACCAGGCCAGCTTTCGTGACCACGACGGCAAGCACCTTCTGATCTCCGAGCCGCGAGAAATAAACGTGTTCGAGCGCGTTCTTTGGACCACTGACTGCCACTGCGACGCCGACATTGCGAGAAATCAACGAGAGCACATGGGAGGTGCGCTCCATGAACTCCTGAACGTCGGTCACACCTTGCAGTGATTGCTCTATCAGTCCGGCATCGGTTGGCGCGAGCTGCGTCTTTCCGCTGAGTTGCTCCACGTAATAACGGTATGCAGCCGTGCTGGGTACTCGGCCTGCGGAAGTATGTGGCTGTTCCAGATAACCCGCATCAACCAGGTCAGCCATAACATTGCGAATGGTGGCGGGACTCAGCCCCTCGCGGCTGGCACGAGACAGCATACGCGATCCGACCGGCTCGCCCGTTGAGATAAAGGTCTCAACGATCGCGGTCAGGATTTCGCGTTCTCGATCGCCAATAGGTGAAGTGGCCGACATAGTGCTATTTTATATTCGCCATTCTGCCGTCGGGTTCCGCTGGAGAACCTCGGGCCGCCCCAGTAACAGCTTGAAAAATCGGGGCTTATTGGAGCCATTCATGCCGATACTCTCCGAGTACATCGTCTGGCACCCATTTTAGCCGCTAGTGTTTTTGATGTCAGTACCCGCACGGCTACCTATTAGATGAGCGACACGGCTTACTGGATTTGAATCACGCTCTCGGAGGCGGCGGACTTGATTTGCTCAATTTTCCCGGCCACGCGGCGGGCGAAATCAAACAGGGCCTTGGCATGAGGAGAGGACTCGCCCCTGAGTACAGCGGGTCTGCCCTCGTCTCCTGCTTTGCGGATCTCGGGGTCGAGTTGAATGCTCCCCAGGAAATCGACACCAAACTGACGCGCGGTCTTCTCAGCACCACCGCGAGAGAAGATATCGATCTCGTGATTGCAGTGCGGGCAGACAAAGTAGCTCATGTTCTCGACCATGCCGGCGATATCAACTTTCATCTGTCGAAACATCTCAATCGCCTTGCGAGCGTCTTGCAGAGAAACATCTGAAGGTGTGGAGACCACGATTGCCGCGGTAAGGGGGACTGTCTGGATCAAGGATAGCGCGACATCGCCGGTGCCGGGAGGAAGATCGACGATCAGGTAGTCAAGTTTTCCCCATTCCACCTGCCCGAGGAATTGCCGGATGATCGAGTGCAACATGGGCCCGCGCCAGATCAGTGGCTTGTCGCCGGGATTCAGCAGACCGACAGAAATGGTCTTTAATCCGTGAACGGTTAGTGGCTCAATGCGGTTTTCACCGATCAGTCGCGGCTGGGCGCTGGTTCCCAACATCAGCGGAACATTTGGTCCATATATATCCGCATCGAGTAGGCCGGTTTGGTGGCCGAGTTTGGCAAGCGCCAGCGCCAGATTCACGGCAAGGGTGGTCTTTCCTACGCCGCCCTTGCCGGAACCGACGGCGACAATTGCACCAACTCCGGGCAGGGGTTGTGGTGCGGGCGGTTGCTGCCCTGGACGTGGCGGCATGTGCGAGCTCAAGAGATCACCTGGGAGGAAGGATCCAAATTCGATTATACGAGGTGAGACTCAGCCGTTTGGAAAACCTTGAGGAAAGCCTTAAGGAGCGGATCAGATGTTGAGTCTCAGGAGTCTCGCATTCATCTTAGCGTCGGCGATACGGCGCGCTCGCGCCCTATCCTGCGCGGCTCTCCAGCGCTCTCCCGACAGAACCAGCATTAGAATTACCGGGACGAAAACGGCTACGAAAATAGCTATAAAAATGGTGGCGTCTTCCATGTTAGGCGTTAGGCCTACGAATAGCTTACAGCTTCGAGGGTCGGACGGCCGGACGGTATATCCCGGCGCTGTCCAGCCCAAAATACAATCAACGCAGATTTAGGGGACTACGGACAGGCCGGCGACCGGCGACTCTAGATAGACGTCATTCATCGTCGGGTGCTTTTCCGACGGGCCAATTCAGCCTTGCGAATCTCTCGGCGTCGGCCGGCATCTTCGTAGCGACGTTTTTGTTCCTCTGTTTCAGGGATGACGGGCGCAACTTTCAGATGGCGTCCGGCGGCATCGACCGCGACAAAGGTGAGATAGGCAGAACTCACCTGCCGCTGTTCGTCCGCGAGATAGTTCTCCACCCAGACGGTAACGCCAACTTCCATCGAAGTCGTGAACACACGGTTTACGGATGAGCGCAGGATGACGAGGTCGCCGACGTGCACCGGCGTCCAGAAATCAAGGTGGTCGATCGAGGCGGTGACCACGTAATTACGCGAGTGGCGGTGTGCGGCGAGTGCGCCGGCCATATCGATCCAGTGCATTAGACGGCCGCCAAGAAGTGCGCCGAGTGGGTTGGCATCGTTGGGGAGAACAAACTCGTTCATCTCGGACTGCGAATCGCGCACCGGGCGCGGCATCAGGGGATCATGCAGTGGATCTGTGGGCATTTTGTGTGGTGTTTCTATTTCTGTGTACTCCTGAGTGTGGCCGATGTCTAGTGACTTGCGTCGCACGTTAATTCTTTCTAGGTGACCGGGAACGCAGCGAAAGTCACACGCGATTTGTTCGCTCAAGGTACGACTGCAAAAAGCATTCGGCCTTTTTCTGAATGAGGTGGTCAGGATGGCGGGAAACCCAAGTTCTTGAGCGCGGGTCAAACTTGAGGAATCCGTGCCCCGCGGGACGATACGCCGCTTCTAACACGAATTGTAGCGTGATGTCATCGCGAGAGCCACTGGTCACTACGAAACGTACCGCGTCGCAGGCACGCTCTTCTGGAAGCCGCGGACACGATTTGGCATATCCCAAATTGCACGACTCCAACTCTTTCGGATCGGCAATGGTGATTGGTTGTGAGCAAGCGCAACACGTACCACGCCAGCTTGAACCCAAGGGCAAGCGTGCCGGATGCGGAAATGCGAGATCGTCAGCGCGCTCAGTAGGGAGGAAGAATGGACAGGCCAAGTGGACTCCGTGGACTTGTCGGGATTGTATGCGCAGACCGGGGTCTGGCCAATTGTGACTGATTGTGGAAAATAGGGAGATGGACCGCATTGCGACACTCAACGAGATTCTTGCGCAGGACCCGAACAATGCCTTCGCACGATATGGCCTTGCCCTGGAGTACTCGAACTCCGGCCAACTGGAACACGCACTTGAGGAATTCAAAAAACTACTCGCTGCCAATCCCGACTACGCAGCCGGATATTTCATGGCGGCGCAAACGCTGATGAAATCTGATCGCAAAGACGAGGCTCGAACGATGCTCGAAAATGGAATCAGCGCCGCTCAGCGGAAAGGCGATTCGCATGCGGTTTCGGAGATGCAGGGGATGCTGGAGGAGATCAGCAGCGGATAATGAGCAGCGAACAATGAACTGCGAGCAGCGAGCAAACGAAAATCAGCTTCGGGAGTGGAGCCAGGGATTAAGAATGGGAAAATCGTGATGGCTCACGGCTCGCCGGCCATCCTTCGCAGCTTCTTTACACCCAACCAGCATCAATGATGAAGTTCTGTCCGGTGATTCCGGAGCTGTCGTCGGAAGCGAGGAATAAAACCAGCCGGGCCACATCTTCCGGCAAGAGCTCGCGCTTCAGCGCCTGGTTGCCCATGACTTCCGCGAGGTAGTCCGGGGTCATCCAGAGCCGCCGCTGGCGTTCGGTCATGATTGCGCCGGGAGAAATAGAGTTCACGCGAATGTTTGCGGCTCCGAGTTCGCGCGAGAGCGTCCGCGTCAGCCCTATAATTCCCGCCTTCGCCGCGACGTACGCAGGCAGGCCGGTCGCGGGAATGATCCACGAAATCGAACTCATATTGATGACCGAGCCGCCGCCGACCTTAGTCATTGCAGGTACAACTGCCTGGATGGCAAAAAAGTGATGGCGCAAGTTGACATTCATGCGATTGTCCCAATACTCGGGCGTCACTTCGGTGGTTTGGTGACGATCGTCGTTCGCGGCGTTGTTCACAAGCACGCGAATCGTCCCGCATTCCGCCTCGATTTGTGCGATTGCAGAACGCAAGTCATCAATTTTAGTGAGATCGCATTTTAGAAATTTCGGTGCATGCGTAACCGCTTCCGCGCATTTGCGAATTAGTTCTTCTGCCGCCCGCTCGTCCAGATCCAGAAATGCAACTCGGGCGGCTTGGAACGCGAAGTGTTCAACCATGGCTGCACCAATTCCGGTAGCTCCGCCAGTAATGACGACGACCACATCGCGCAAGCTTGGGTAATGCGCAAAGCGTTCATTCTGGCTCATGGGACGAGTGGCCGCTTTCTGGTCATGCGTATCATCGACCATTCAACTAGCCACGGGAACAGTTGATAGATCTTGACGACCGGATGCATAGTCCAAGGCACAATTACTTCGCGGCTTTGCTTCAGATATCCTTTCAAGACCGCGCGCGCCACGCGTTCGGCGCTGACGCCTCGCGCTGTCTTGGGACGTACCTGCCTGTAGTCTGGCCCTTTCACTGCATTCGCGCCAAAGTCGGTTCGGACGTACCCGGGGCAAACCGTTGTTATGTGAATGCCGGAGCCTGCCAGTTCTATGCGGGCAGCTTTCCCGGTCGCGTTCATCGCGAATTTGGTCGCACTGTAACTCGCGTTAAAGGGGAGAGGAATGTGTCCGGCAACGCTCGAAACATTGATAATCGAGCCTGAGCCCTGTTGCTTCATGATGGGGAGTACGGCTTGCATAGCTTCAACGGTTCCAAAAAAATTGGTGTCGAACATTTCGCGGCAGTCGGACATCCGCATATTAGCGATGGAATCGAGAAGGCCATGGCCGGCATTGTTGACCCAAATGTCGATTCGCTGAAAGTGGTGCATGACCAGACCGATTGCACGATCAATTTCCTCGCGATGGCGAACATCGCAGGCCAAAGCAAGAGTTTGATCCGGATAGCCAACGCGTCCACGCGCGGCCTCGAGCCTTGTAGAATCTCGCGATAGAAGCACGACCTGGGCGCCACGTTGCGCAAATAATTTCGCGATTGCCTCGCCAATGCCCATGGAAGCGCCCGTAATCACGGCCACTTTGCCAAACAATTTGTTCTGGGTGGACTGTTCCTGCGCGAAGGAGGCCATGCCGGGGTTGTACCCTGCCGAGCAATTCAAGTCAAGGCGCGATTACAATCTATAAACGCCCAGATAGGCTTTGCGAGTTGAGTGGGGCTGCGGCGTCCTCGCGCATTCTGCCGATTGGATAATTCTTTGAGTACGCTACTTCCTCTATTTCCGTTAGATCTGGTTCTTTTGCCAAGCGTACCTTTGCCTCTGCACATTTTTGAGCCACGCTACAAAGAAATGATCAAGGAGTGCCTTGATCAGAAGCATCCTTTTGGCATTGTTCGCGCCAAAGAAGAGGCGTTCGTGAACACCGGCTGTACGGCGGAAATTATCAACGTGCTGAAGAGCTATCCCGATGGTCGCATGAACATTCTGGTCGAAGGTCAGCGGCGATTCGAGGTGCTGCAGTTGAACCAGGAGCGAAGTTTCATCCAGGCGGAAGTTTTCTATCTGGAAGATGAAGAAGATGCGGCAGCGAACTCTGATGTCAAGAAAGCCCTGCAGTTGCATGGCGAGATCATGCAATTAGCGGGAGCACAGCCTGCTGAGAGCGAGCAGTCTGATGTTTCTCAACTTGCATATCGTCTGGCGGGTTCGCTTCCATTCGATCCCGATTTCCAGCAGGCCCTGCTGGAGATGAACTCCGAGGCACAACGTATTCGCGCCATCATTTCTTTCTTCGAGCGCATCCTACCCGTGTTGCACCGCAATGCGCGTGCGAAGCAGCGGGCCGGCGGAAATGGCCACGTAAAATAGCACGCGGGAGCGGGGCGTATAATCAGAACAAATTCGGCTGCCCTGCGTCAGTCTTCCGCACGCATGAAGCCCGATAGCGGGCTGCCTTTTGGAGTCTAGCGGCGATGAATCTCCCTCGGACGTTTGGTGAACTGCGCCGAAGTCCCTTCTCAGAAGAAAAGCTGCGTACTCGCCGTGTGAAAGATGAGCTGCGCGACAATTTGATTACACGTTTGCAGTCGGCGAAGGAAGCGGCGATTTTCTCAGGGATTGTAGGTTACGACGACACCGTTGTTCCGCAGATCGTGAACGCGATTCTCTCGCGGCATAATTTCATTTTGCTGGGACTTCGCGGGCAAGCAAAGAGCCGCATTCTTCGGGCGCTCACATCGTTGCTGGATTCGCAACTACCGTATATTTCCGGCTGCGAAATTCATGACAACCCTTATGCCCCGGTCTGCCGCCGTTGCCAGGAAATGATTGCCGAGTGCGGAGACGCCACCCGGATTGCCTATCTCACGCCCGAAGAGCGCTACGTTGAGAAACTGGCGACTCCGGACGTAACTATTGCCGATTTGATTGGGGATATCGATCCGATCAAGGCGGCGCGTGGCGGGCACGAACTATCGAGCGAGCTGACCGTGCACTACGGGCTGCTGCCGCGCGCGAACCGCGGGATTTTCGCGATCAACGAACTGCCGGACCTTGCCGGAAAAATTCAGGTTGGCCTGTTCAACATCATGCAGGAAGGAGATGTGCAGATTAAGGGATATCCGGTCAGGCTGCCGCTCGATGTTGCGCTCGTGTTTAGCGCAAATCCGGAAGACTACACGGCGCGCGGGAAAATTATCACGCCGCTCAAAGATCGCATCGGCTCAGAGATTCGCACGCATTATCCGGCCACCGTCGATGAAGGAATTGCAATCACCACGCAGGAGGCCTGGGCCTCGCGAAACGGCAACAAAGTGGTAGTCCCGAAATATGTGCGCGAAGTGATCGAACGTGTGGCCTTTGCCGCACGCGAAGATAAGAGAGTCGATAAGCGATCCGGAGTGAGCCAGCGCTTGCCGATTTCCGTAATGGAAAACGTGATTTCGAATGCAGAGCGCCGCGCCATTCGCCATGGGGAGCATGTAACTATCCCGCGCATTGGGGATATTTACGCCGCTTTGCCGGCGATCACCGGGAAATTGGAACTCGAGTACGAGGGCGAGGTGAAGGGCGCGGATTTCGTCAGTCGCGAGCTTATTCGCAACGCAATCGCCCGGACCTACGATCAATATTTCGCCGGCGCAAATATGCAGCAGGCGATTCAGTGGTTCGACCTGGGCGGCGAAGTCCAAATAGCAGAGAATGCCGGGGCTGCCGAAGTCCTGCCGACGCTACACGGAATTCAGGGATTGATGGATAAATTGACTCGCGTGAATGTTGGGCCGAAAGATAGCCAGGAAGCGCAAGTCTCAGCCGCCGAATTCATTCTCGAAGGGCTGCACGCTTTGAAGCGAATTGGTCGCAATGAGGAGCGTGTGTTCAAGGCAGAAGAAAAGCAGCCTCGCGCAGCAGAGAAGCCGTTTGAGCGCGAGGAGTTGCCGTACACGAGATCGAGAAGACCGTTGAATTAGGAACACCGTCGTTAGTCGTTGGTCGTTAGCCATAAAGCCTGGAATTAAAAATCCGCAGCCAACGACGAATGACCAACGACTGCTTTTATGAAACGCATCCGCTACACCAAATACGTGCCTGATCCTGCGGGCGAGATGAGTCTGGAGGATCTGCTTGGGGCGTTATCAGACTATTTACTGCAGAGCGGATTTCAGAATTATTTTTCTTACTACGATTTTCCTGACGGTGAACAAACATTAGACGATCTGCGTCGTGCGATTGAGCAAGCGCTCATGGAAGGCGACATGCTCAGCGACGAGATGCGCGAGCAGTTGCAGCAAATGCAGGCGGAAGGAACGCTCGACGAACTCATCGAGAAGCTGATCGAGCGCATGCAGCAGGAGGACTACATCAGCGTGGATCAGCCGCACGACCCGGCGAAGCAATCGAGCGTTGGCGGCCAGGTTGGCGATGCGCAGCAGCAGGCGCGATTTGAAATTACCGACAAGAGCCTGGATTTTTTGGGGTACAAAACTCTGCGTGATTTGCTTGGTTCGCTGGGCAAGTCGAGCTTCGGTCGTCACGATACGCGCGATATGGCGACGGGAATCGAAGCCAGCGGCGCATCACGGCAGTATGAGTTTGGTGACACGCTGAATCTTGATATCACCGCTACCCTTTCCAGCGCGATTCAACGTGAAGGACTCACGCTGCCGCTGAATATTGAGTATTCCGACTTGCAGGTGCATCAGTGCGAATATCAGTCGTCGTGCGCGACAGTGCTCATGCTTGACTGTTCGCATTCGATGATCCTCTACGGTGAAGACCGCTTTACTCCGGCGAAAAAAGTCGCGATGGCGCTGTCTCATCTGTTACGCACGCAATATCCGGGAGATTCTCTTTCGCTCATTTTGTTTCATGACTCAGCCGAGGAAGTCCCATTATCACAACTCGCACGCGTGAAGGTCGGGCCCTATTACACAAACACGCGCGAGGGATTGCGGCTCGCGCAGCGCATTCTGCAACGTCAGCGCAAGGACATGAAACAGATTGTGATGATCACCGACGGTAAGCCCTCGGCGTTGACACTAGAAGACGGCCGAATTTATAAGAACGCGTTCGGCCTTGATCCGCTGGTCGTGAGTCAAACGCTTGAAGAAGTTTCGAAGTGCAAGCGGGCCGGCGTGATGATCAACACCTTTATGCTCGCCTCCGATTATGGGCTGGTTCAGTTCGTGCAGAAGGTCACGGAAATGTGCCGAGGCAAAGCGTACTTCACCACACCTTACACGCTGGGACAATACCTGCTGATGGACTACATGTCGCGGAAGACGAAAACGATACACTGATTCTCTTTTTGCTGGCTGAAAAAAACTTTTCACCACAGTTTGGCATAGGTCAGCGCCGAGTTCGCTGAGGAATATTCGACCACTATGCTGGTGTTCCCTCATCCGCCTTCTTCACTGCCAATTCCGCTCCCTGGAAGCCGATTTTGCTATGTGTCCCATCGCAAAAAGGTTTGTTGACCGAACCACCGCACCGGCAGAGAGAAAAGGCGGGCTTGCCGGTCAGGTCAAATTTGTTTCCTTCTGAATCAACCAGTTCTACTTCTCCTTCCGCCGCTTCTACGCGATAAGAGCCATTTTTCCTGACAGTGATTTTGACCGCCATAATTCCTCCGAGCTGAAATTAGCAACCTAGAAAGATATCAGCTTGCGCGCGACTCGCGCCAGAACGCATAGTATGTTTACGTTAGTTCTCGCCGAACTGAGTTGCTTTAGAATCGAGCCTACCGAAAATCCGCACCTACATTTTTCCAATCTCGAAGGTCACCCTCAAACATGCATCGGCGATCATCATTGTTTAACAGCGGCCGCAAACAGTTGGCATTCTGGGCGGGTTCGGCAATGGTGGCCACGGGTGTGATCCTGCACGTCCCGATGTTCTGGATGGGGCGCTTCACGCATTTCAGGCTTGCCGGAATGCCAATGGAGAGCGGCATGCTGGCCGGCATGGGGCTGATCGTTGCTGGAGTGGCCGCCGCTGCTTATGGGCTGCTGCCGACGGGCCATAAGCGAGAGATCGGGTCTTTCTCTATCACGCCGCCCGAAGATGCGCCGCTGACCAAGGCGCACTGGATTCAAATCCTGTTGCTTGGGATTGCGCTTGTCATCGATGTGATGAAGGCGTCGAGCCTTGGATTCGTGGTTCCGGGAATGCGAAGTGAGTATGGACTTAGCTTCTCTGCAGTCGCGGTGCTTCCGTTTGTGGCGCTGCTGGGTACGACGGTTGGGTCGTTCCTGTGGGGAGCGCTGGCGGATATTTACGGCCGTCGCGCCGCGATTCTGCTTGCTGCAGTTCTGTTCGTCGGCACTTCTATTTGTGGCGCCATGCCGTCATTCTTCTGGAACATTGTGATGTGTTTCATCATGGGGCTTGCCGCCGGCGGAATGCTGCCGGTAGCTAATGCGCTCTTGGCGGAAATACTTCCCACCAAACACCGAGGCTGGTGCCTGGTGCTGCTGGGAGGCATTGGGACGATTGGCGGCTATTTTGCGACGAGTGAGTCGTCCGCCCTGTTACAGCCATTTTTTGGCTGGCGAATCATGTGGCTACTGGGATTCCCGACGGGATTGATTCTGGTCGCGCTGAGTCCATTGCTTCCTGAGTCCGCGCGTTTTTTGCTTCAGATGGGGCGGGTTGAAGAAGCAAGGGAGATGCTCGCCCGCTATGGCTCGATGATAGCAATCGGTCCAGCTGGGACGGAGGTAAAACAAGTTTCGATAACGGCGATGACCGGGAACGAAGAGGCGAGCTCATGGTCGAGTCTTCGTCCGCTGTTTGGGCTTGGGGTCGCTCTGACGCTTGCGGCGCTTGCATGGGGATTGGTGAATTTTGGTGTCTTACTCTGGTTGCCGGGCAGCTTGATGGCTGCTGGGCGCAGCATGGGCCATGCCAGCTCTCTCATCGCGCGCTCGACGCTCATTGCGATTCCAACGATTGCCGTTACGACATATCTCTATACGGTATGGAGCACGAAGCGAGTGCTGGTTGTGGCGATGGGCATCACGACTTTGGGACTATTCGCGACCCTGATGGGCACGAATCACGCGTTTTCATGGATCTCAAACCCGCTGGTCTCGGTTTCGCTTCTGGTGGTTGGCACGAGCGCAGTGATCTCAATTCTTCTGCCGTACACGTCGGAGAGTTTTCCGGTCCGCTTGCGTGGACGCGCTGCTGGTTGGGTTGCAGGTTGCAGCAAAATCGGTGGAGTGATGGCGCAGGCCTTGGCGCTGGCGATGCTTGTTCCCGCATTCGCCGTGGCTGCCGGAGCAATCGCGATTCCTACAATTGCGTCACTTCTGCTGGTCGCGATCTTCGGCCACGAGACAAAGGGGCGGGATCTTCGGGAGTTGGAAGGGTTCTCGCGGGCGGAAGTCATTCCTCGCGCAGCAGCGTCACAGGATTGATTGAAAGGGCGCGCCGCGCTGGAATCGCAGTAGCCAGCAAGCCAATGAGTGCCATTGCGGCTATCACGCCGGAGAGCACCAATGGATCTTTGGGCGTTGCCTGGTAAACAATCGAAGCAAGAAGCCTGCTCGCCAGGATTCCCGTGACCAGCCCTGCTGCCGAACCGAGTGCCAGCAACTTGAACGCGCGTCCGAGCGCCGCCACGAGTACTTCTCTTGGTTGCGCGCCTAGTGCGACACGGATTCCGAGTTCGCGCAGCCGCTTACTCACCGAATAGGCAGCCATTCCGAAAATTCCTGTCACCGAGAGTAATGCACCAAGAGCGCCAAGTACTCCTAATGCAATCGACGCCGCCTCTGCCGGCAACATTGCTGTCCCCATCTCTCGCTCCCACGTATTTATGGTCAAAGGCAGCCCGCGATCGAGACTGTGCAAGGTTTGCTCTACTACCGGTGCCAAGTCCGATGTTTTGCGATTAGAACGCACGATTATCCAAGTCCAGCTGGTCGGCGATTGCAGAATCGGAAAGAACATGGCTGGCTGCAGCGCTTCACTCAGCGTTTTGTATTTTCCATCTTCCACAACTCCTATCACCTGCACCCGGGTTCCATTCCAAATTTTGAAAAAATTTCCAACCGCGCTCGTTTGCGTGCCGAAAATTTCGCGCGCGAGTTCCTGGTTCACTACTACCACGCGCGGTGACTGCCCATCATCAGTCCAGCTAAAGGGTCTGCCCTGCAGTAGGCTTGTCTCGGCGGCCCGAAAATATCCTGGCGAAATTTGATATTCCAATGGACTCGCGGCAGCATTCGACATTCGGTAATCTGTCGTTCTGTCTGTAAACACCGTGTTCTCGCTCCAGCCCAGGTTTAGCGGGATTCGACCCGCGTACGCAGCCGCACTCACGCCGGGAATGTCTTCGACGGCTGCAAGCATCCGTTTCTGCATTGCAACGACCTCGTCCCCTTTGTATCCAGCCATATCGAGGTCTGTATTAACTTGCAGCGCATTCTGCGGAACAAAGCCAAAATTACTGTGCAGCGAACGAATCATTCCGCGAACCGCGACCAGAGAGGATGTCACCAGCACTGCGCAGACGGCAATTTGCAGAGCTAACAGCAGGTCGCGCCAGGTCAGCCGTGGCGAGCTCGACCAGATGTTCGCTCCAGCCTTGATTCCCTGATACGGATCCGCCTTCAAAACCTGCTGCAGCGGTAGCATTCCGAATAATAGGCCGCTTGCCAGGACCAACACTATCCCCACCGCGTATGTGCTCAGGTCGGCATGAAGATCGAGATTGATGGGGAACGAAGGATCGGGATGCCAGTTGCTGAGCGCACGCAGCAGGGCGATACTCGCAAGCACACCTAGAACCCCGCCAGCCAGTGAGATAAGGTTCGCTTCGGTGAACAGCTGCCGCACAATTCGTCCACGGCTGGAACCGAGTGCCAAGCGAATAGCAACTTCACGTGCTCTGTCCGCCGTCCGAGCAGCAAACAATCCACCGAGGTTCATGCATGCCGCTAAAAGGATTAGTGCAGAAAGCAGTGCCAGCCCACCTACGAACGCGTGTACAGGCACTCCTAACATATCGCCCGCTAACCCAGGACGCGCAAGGGTGAACTTCATTCCGTCGTCGTCGATGGGATAAGTTTTGGCCAAAAACGCCGCGATACCATTCAGGTCGGCAGTGGCTTGTGCTGGCATGACCCCAGGTTTTAAACGGCCGATAACCCATCGTCCCCGGTTGCTACGCGATGCCAAATTGCTTGATCCCTCAATCTCTTGTTGGTTCACGATCGGGACCCAAAGTTCCGGTGAGTAGAACAATTCCGTGCCGCGAAATCCTTCCGGTGCTACACCCAGAATTGTGAAATCATACTTATTGATTCGTGCTGTGCGCCCGACTACTTCGCGATCGCTTTGAAAATGCGTCTTCCAATATGAGTAGCTCAACACAATATAGGGAGCGCTGTTCGGTCCGTGTTCGTCGCTGCTATGGAAGAAGCGCCCTAAGTACGGTCGAATTCCGAGTGCGTCGAAATAATTACCGCTCGCTGTGTATAACCAGACCGGGACGGCCTGCCCATTAGAATCGAGCCCGGCAGTACTAATTTCATACGTAATCACACCATCAAAGGAGCGGCTGCGATCTCTGATGTCGAGGTAGTCAGGATAGGATTGCGACGGTTCACCCCCCTGTCTTTCAATTTGATAGAGGTTTTTGCCGTCAGGAACGCTCAAAGGACGGAAGACAAGCGCATCTAGCAAGCTGAATGCCACTGCATTTGCTCCAATGCCGAGCGCGAGTGTTAGAACAGCTGTGAGTGCGAATCCAGGAGACGTGCGCAATTGCCGGAGTGCATAACGAATGTCTTGGGCTAGACCTCTCATCGGCGCACTCCTTCTATTCGAAGAAAATATACGGGGTTTCTTGTCATGTGTGCAATTAAGTTACCTTTGTCCGACAAATCGCAAAGGGTTAGCCACCAATTAAATGAATTTTGGTTCGGACGGCCGCAATGCCGTACGCATGTCCATTACTGGAGGGGCTTGTCCGAAATCGGACGTTATGCAGCGTATAGCTGGTGAGGAATCACACTTCGATACAGCTGAATGTAATTGCTGGTCATGCGGTTTGCGTTGAAGCATTCGCGGGCGCGATTGAAGGCGCGATTTGCGAAGCTGCGGCGAAGATCAGGGTCGCTGTTGAGGATTCGGACCGCGTCGCAAAGGCTGTCGCCATCGTTGGTGCGGAAGTACACGGCGGCCGGCCCCCAGATTTCGCGGAGCGCAGGAATGTCGTTCAGGATCAGTGCGCATCGCGAGAGGGCGGCCTCAAGAATGGTCATGCCGCTCGGCTCATAACGTGATGCGGACACATACATTGAAGCCCGGCTGTAGAGCAATCGCAACTGCGTTTCCGAGTGAGGGCCTCGCATAACTACGCCCTCGTTCCCGTTCTTAAATCTCACGTCAGCGCGGACCTGGCTCGCGGGGCTATGCTCTGGTTGTTTTGCGTCGACCACGCAGACCGGGACGGGATGGGATTTTTCCGCGAGAAGGTGAACCTGCGCCGCCGGGTCAAGCAGGCGACCGACCGTGAGCACGGTATCGTCTTTGGTGACGTAAGGATTGAAATGAATCGGGTTTCTGCCGTGGTTGATAACGGTCCCGTTCATCGGAGCGAGATAGCTGTTGCGAATCGCCTCCAGCATCCAGTCGCTGCCGGCGACCACCGTGGCTGCTTGCGACAGACCGATTGCAGTCGTGTTTCGATACCAGTTCAGCCACGCGCTGTCTTTAGGGTCGCGGCCATGAACTGATTTCCACCAGGTGACGAAATCTCCGTGTGCAGCCACGATACGCGGCATTTTCACCGGCAGGGCGCCATAGCAGAGGTGATTGGAATGGAAGATATCGGGCTTGAGTTCGTGTAGGAGAGAGCACAAATAACTTGATGATTCTGCGAAATCCTGTTGACCCTCCTGCATCCAGTCGAGGCGAAACCCGGTAGGGCGGTAATCCAGGCCGCGCAGACGCTCCATCCATGCCGTCTGCTCTGGCAGGGGAATTTCCCCTAAGCTCACCAGAGTCACACGCATGCCGCGTCCGATCAAACCGCACGCCAGTTCGCGGGTGTAAGCCCACAGATTGCTATTCAGCGTGTCGGTTGTCATCAGAACGTGCATCGGAGACTCTGGCGTCATTCTATTGGATGCGTTCGCGTCCCTAAACTTTTTTCTTGCGAAATCAATTGCACAGTTTATGCGAACGCGTGCACATCCGATAGAATCAGCCCATGTTTCGCTTAATGTGCGTCACCGCGCATCCTGATGACGAAGCAGGCGGCTTCGGGGGCACGCTGCTGAAATATCATGAATCCGGCGTGGAAACGTGCGTGGTGTGCCTTACGCCAGGCCAGGCGGCCTCCCATCGCGGAAGCGCAAAGAACGACCAGGAGCTTGCGGAACTGCGGCGGCAGGAATTCCTTGCCTCCTGCGAGATTCTGAAGGTTTCGCGGCCCATCATTCTCAACTATCCCGATGGCCAGCTTTATCGACAGGAGCTGAATCGAGTTGTATACGACCTGACGATGCGCGTACGCGAATTTCGGCCACACGTGATGCTGACATTTGGCGCCGAAGGTGGGGTGACGGGGCATCCTGATCATTCGATGGCGGGAATTTTCGGGACATTGGCATTTCACTGGTCCGGACGGCAGAACCGTTATGCTGATCAGGTGAAAAACGGCTCCGGGCCGCATCGGACTCAGAAGCTCTACTTTCAAACTGCGGATTTCGCTCTGCCGAACCGGCCGCCAATTACGTTCTCACCGAAGACTGCGATCATTGATATTAAGAAGCACCTGGAGACGAAAATCGCTGCATTCAAAGCGCACACTACGCAAGCCCCTTTGTGGCCACTGTTTGAAGAGCATGTGCGCAAACGCGAAGGCAAGGAGATGTTTCACCTTGCGGCGTCGGTGAAAGGCGGAACAAGCGCGGCAGAGTCTGACTTGTTCGAGGGAGTCACAGAGGATTAAAGGTAATAGGCGGGCTAAGCGCCCGCCCCCGCAGATGTTCATTATTAATGAGCGCGAATGATGTCGCTCAGCATGTCTTTCTTCGACTCCTCGCGCACGAGATGTGGATACTTCTCTCCGTCGTGATAGTCGAGCGAGAAGGTCCGGAAATAATCGTCGTTTTCGATCAGCAATTGCAATGGCCCGGAAGAATCTTTTCCTTCCTTCAGCGCCTCGCGATATACCTGCGGGTTGAAACGCCGGCCATTGACGGCGACGATTTTCATTCCCGGACCGATTCCAGCACGGGCTGCAACCATGCCTTCGATCGTATCCTGGATTTCCCCGTCATCTTTCACCAGCAGACCCACGGAGAATGACGAGTCGATCAGATGACGGCTGTCTTCGAATGTGCGGACGATGTCGGAGCGGTTCTCGTCGTAGGTCAGCTTCCAGCCGGAATTTTCGATTCCGCCGAGAGGACCGCCGGGGCCGTGATTCGTCAGGCGCTCATTCCAGAACCCGCGCCAATCGTAGGGAGCGATCTGGTTCAATGCGTTTACGACATCATCGAATGTATAGGTCTTCACCATCGGCGGAGTGCTGGGAGCGCCATGGAAGAGCTTGCAAAAGTCATCGATGGTTTTTCTTCCGCCAGTCTGCTGGCGAATAATGGTGTCGACCCAAAGCCAGTCGAGATCGCCTTCTTCGTAGTAATCGACACCGCGACGCCACGAATCCCATGCCTTGGATTCGTAATACAAAATTGATGCTGCGTCGGCGGTATCCTGCAAATTACGCCAAGTGCGGCCAGGGCGGTGGTCCATGAATGCCGCAGTTAGAGCCATCTCGTCGCGATACTGATCAGGGTTCCACAATCCACTGCGCGCTGCCAGAACATTACCGAGGTAGTCGGTGAGGCCCTCATAAACCCACAGCAGATCATCCTGCATGGTTTGTTGATAGTCAGAGGTGGTCAAATCTGAGGGCCGACGATATTTTCCGTTCCAAGAGTGTACGTACTCGTGCGGCAAAAGGCCGGCATAAAGGACACGCAGTGATGGGTCAACTAGCGCGTGCTCGTCGGCGCGGCTGTCATTCGATTCGTGGTGTTCCAGACCGAAATGCGCGACGTGATCGCTCAGGCTGTAAAGGAAGTGGTAATCGCGATAATGTGTCGCTCCGAATAGGGTAGTCGCCTGCTTTACCAGATTGCTGTACTTGTCCCACACCTCCTGCGGCGCATCGAGGGCAGCTGCGCTATCGGCGGCAATGTCCATTTCCGCCGAGGGGTTCTGACCACTGTTAAGCTGCACGATTTTGAGATATTCGCCGGCAATCACCGGAGAATCGACCAGCGTATAAAGCGAAACCGGCTGGAAGTGAATCTCGTCGCCAGAGTTCGAAGCTACGGGCAGAGGGGTGCCGAATTTCCAGCCCGAGGGCAGTCTGAGCGAAGCTGAAAACATGATCTGGTCCGCCGTCCATCCCTGCGGATAAAGCAAGACCTGGTTCCAACTGATTACGGTCATCTTCTGCGTTGCGGAAGCGCCGGCGGAGAAGAGGCTTTGCTCGCTTTCTTCCGGGGAAAGGTAGTCGAGCGTGGCATGTACTTCTTGTACTCCGGCGGGGACTTCAACGTGGAAAGTCCAATTGTCGGCGAGGTCGCGGCGCCAGTTGAGAATCTGGCCATTGCCGGTGAACTTCAATCCGGTCAGATCGATGACAGGTCCGCTGGGCGCGTGTTCGCCGGGAATCCACTTGGGATAATAGAGAGTGAGTGTGCCGGCAGTGGCGGGAATTGTGAGTTGCGCGTGAAAGATCTTTCGCGGAGCGTCGGTTGCATCAAGGGACAGATTGATCTGGGGTGCCGCGGCGGCGCGCAATGCAAAAGGAAGCGAGATAAATGCGACGAAGGCCATTACGAGGCGGGAAGTCCTCACAAACAGTCCTCCTTGTTTGAAGATGAGAAACTGGTCAATATAACACTGTTTCTCGAAGGCCGTGGCGACGAGTGACACTGGCTGGCTGAACTATCTGAATGCCATGTCGTAAGAGGCAAAATTATCGCTTTTGGAGTTCAGAGCTTCACGACGTTCCCGCTCTGCGCTGCCTGGTAGATTTTCTGAATAATCGTAATGTCGCGGAGCCCTTCTTCGCCGGGAGTCAACGGGTCTTTATTCTGCATTACACAATCGGACATGTGGTCCATTTCGCTGGTGAAATGATTTTTAGGTTCGATTTTGCGCTCGCCTAGAATGTCATTGCGCTCAATGTACATGCGTAGGCCGGTGTACCAGGTGGCGGGATCGAGGATCAGCCGGCCTTGCGTACCCATCACGCGGAAATGGCTTTGCTGGTAATAGCCGTAGCTTGATGAACAGTTCGCCAGGATTCCGCTTGGGAAACGCAATTGAAACACTACGTGTTCCTCGACTTCTTTGAAACGCCGATCATTTGGCGTGCTGTAGATCATGGCATTGACTTCGGTAGGCTCTTCGCCCGTGAGATAGCGAGACGCGTTCAGCGCGTAGATGCCGATGTCCATCATCGATCCTCCGCCGGCCATCTGCTTGTTGCATCGCCATTGTGTGGGATCGCCGATGGGAAAGCCGGCGTCGGCCAGGATCATTTGCGTAGGTCCCAGTTCGTGCGAACGAGCGACGCGGATCGCTTCCTGGTTGAAAGGCTCGTAACGGCAGCGGTACGCGATCATCAGTTTCCGGCCGGCTGTTCGGGCAGCGTCGATCATTCGTTGGCAATCGGCGGGGCTGGTTGCCATGGGTTTTTCGCAGAGCACATGTTTGCCCGCCTGCAGGCCGCGAATGGTGTATTCCGCGTGCATCGAATTCGGAAGAACGATGTAGATGATGTCGACTTCTGGATTGTTCTTAATGGAGTCGTAATTGTCGTAGTTGTAGATGTTCTGTGGACTCACGCCGTATCGCAATGCCAATTTGTGAGCTTTATCAGGATGGCCGCTGACAAAGGCGACGACCTTTGACTTCTCGCATTCATAAAAAGCGGGAAGGATCTCATTAATGGCAAGGTTGCCGAGGCCGACGATGGCCCATCCCAATTTCTTGCCCGGCGGCTCGGGGACTTTCAATTGGGCATTGGCGTCCTTCAGCAACGCTCCGGCAACGTTGGTTGCGAGAAGTCCTTGACCCGCTATTGAGATGAAACTACGGCGCGTGAGTTCTTTTCCGAAAACTTTCGGCATAGTCTTCCTTTTTGTCGAGGTGTGTTGGTACGAAATTCTACAACGTTCGTTGGTATGATCTGTGCGTGAGCTCGCGCGGCAGATTCATTACCTTCGAAGGCCTGGATGGATGCGGCAAGAGCACGCAACTGGAGCGGCTTGCGGGAAAGTTGCGCGCACAGGGACTCGCGGTTGTTGTCACGCGCGAGCCAGGCGGAACTGAAACGGGCGAGAAAATTCGGAAATTGCTTCTTGATACGCGGACTGCAGGGCTTGATCCAATGGCCGAATTAGCGTTGATGTTTGCCTCGCGCGCGCAACATATCGCCGAGATGATTCTGCCTAGCCTGGAGGCAGGGAAGATTGTGCTCTGCGACCGCTTCACCGATTCGAGCGAAGCTTACCAGGGTGGAGGACGCAAGCTCGGTAGCGAATCGGTCATCGAGCTGCATCGCGTCCTCTGTGGCGAATTGCAGCCGGACCTCACAATCTTGATGGATTCTGACGTGGGTGCAAGCGTGGAACGAGCGCGGCGCAGAAACAGCGCAAGGAGTGACTCGGGAGCTTCTAACGAAGGCAGGTTCGAGAGCGAAAATCGCGCCTTCTTTACGCGTGTGCGAAACGCATATCTTGAGATCGCAAAACGTGAGCCGCAGCGAGTAGTGCTGGTGGATGCGCGCGGAACGCCAGATCAAACCCAGGGAAAGGTATGGGAACTGGTTTCAGCTCGGTTAAACCTGAAAGCTTCGTCGAAGAAGGCACAGAATGTCCGTTGACCGCAGGGAGTTCATCGCGAATGCTGGAAAAATAGCAGCGGCCGCGACATTGATGCCGAGCCGTTTGTTGGCCGCGCAGGAACACGCGCCGCAAGCGAGTTCGAATAGTCCTGCGCAGAAAGCGTACGGATCGGGGTATTTCGGGAATTGGATTGAAGACGAATTTGGTTTACCTGCATTCCATTACACATGCGATCAAGTTCACGATCCCAGGGCTAAAACTGACGTCAACCCCGGAATCCTTTCGCCCACGGAGCATATTCATCAGGTCGGGAACGATCGGATCATCGGCATTGCTTCGAATTACGGGCTCGTCCGCGTGCGTCAGGATGAAGGCGCGCCGAAGTTCCTGAATGACCATGCTCCAGAGCGGGGAATTTTTGCTGGCGGATTCGGGTGTTTGAGTGACGGCAAGTCGGTCTTGAGTACCATCTATTCCGGCGAAGTAGAAGCTATAACTTTCGATCGCATCTTCGGAATTGGGTACTTTCGAAAGCGGCTGAAGAACGAGCAATATGGGATTGACCAGATGATTTTTGCGCCCTTTGGCGACGATCCCGTCCTGATTTCTCAAGTAACGCTTACGAACAACGGCAGCGCCGAGGCACAACTGCGCTGGGTTGAATACTGGAGCTGCCAACCCTATCAATTTTCGTTTCGCTCGTTTATGGAGTCTTTTACTGGAAAGAGCATGCATGAGTTGCGGGGCGACTTTGGCGGGCGATTTGAGCATAGCTTCAAAAAGACGAGCGACGGATCAGGTCTTATTGAAACGAAGTCATTCACTGGTCGCGACGCCGCGGAAGAAAAGCAGTTCGCTGGAATGGTCGGGTACCTTGAGAAAAATCCAAATCCATTTCTCACGGTTCCCGATAAAAACGCGCCCAAGCTGGCAAGCTTTGACGATCTGAATCCGCCGCCTACGTTTCTGGTTTCGCTTGACGCGCCGGCGGATGGATTCAGTACCAACGGCAAAGGATTTTTCGGCCAGGGCGGCATTGAACATCCGAGCGGTCTGGCAAGTGATCTCGATGGTGATCTGAGCCGAACCGGTGCCGAATCCGCGCTTCTGCTAGAACGCAAGTTCGCGCTTAAGCCCAGCGAGAGTCGGACACTTACATTTCTATATGGCTATTTGCCCAGTGGCTTTGACCTGGATTCGCTGGCGACGAAATACCGCAAAACTAGGCAGAGCGCGCTTGCGGACTCCTGTAATCAATGGAAGAAAAATGGCCTGCGTTTCAGCACTGAAAGTGAACCGTGGGTCGAAAGAGAAGTAATCTGGAACCACTACTACCTTCGCAGCAGTTTGAGTTACGACGATTTTTTCCATCACCACATTCTCTCGCAGGCCAGCATTTATCAATATGTGATGGGATTTCAGGGTGCAGCGCGCGATCCGCTTCAGCATGTGCTGCCGTTCCTATTCAGCAACCCCGAGATTGTGCGGGACATTCTGCTCTATACGTTGAAGGAAGTGCGGTCTGACGGCTCAATCCCTTATGGGATTGTGGGCCACGGCATGCCGATGCCCGTGACCTCGGATGACTCGAGCGATATGCCGCTCTGGCTCCTGTGGCTGACGAGCGAATATATTCTGGCAACTCGCGATATTCCGTTTCTTGATTCGGAGATTGTCACTATCTATGGTGTTCGTCCTGAACCGCAAACAGTGCGACAGTTGTTGGCGCGATGCTACAAACACCTGACAGATGACGTGAAAACCGGTCAGCACGGGTTGATGCGTATGTTGCACGATGATTGGAATGACGCATTGGTAAATGCGTGGGCAACGCCTGCCGAGATGAAAGAAGTGGTTGAGCAGGGCGAGAGTGTGCTGAATTCGGCGATGGCCGCCTACGTCTTCGATTATTACGCGCTGATGCTGAGTTATGCGGGAGACAATGGAAGTCTTGCGCCCGCAATTCGTCAAAAAGCAGAAGAGCACCGCAGTGCAGTGCAGCAACAATGGGCGGGCAAGTGGTTTCGGCGTGCATGGATGGGACCAACATTGGGTTGGCTCGGTGAGAAGGGCTTGTGGCTGGAGCCGCAGCCGTGGGCGATGATCGGCGGAGCGGCAAGCGAAGAGCAGACGTCCGAACTGGTGAAGTCGATGGATGACGGGTTGCGGAAACCCTCTCCGATCGGAGCCATGCAAATGAACGACAGTCCGGACCGAATCACGCGCGGCGTTTGGAAAACGCAGCCCGGGACTTCGGTCGCGGGCGGTGTGTGGCCGTCACTGAATCAAACACTCATTTGGGCACTCGCTCGCGTGGATGGCGCAATGGCCTGGGACGAGTGGAAGAAGAACGCGTTGGCGCGGCACGCGGAAGTTTATCCGACGATTTGGTATGGAACCTGGAGTGGCCCTGACGTTCTGAATTCCGCTCTCAGCGACAAGCCTGGAGAAACCACCGGCGGCAAGCCTTTCGGCTGGACCGATTTTCCGGTGCTGAATATGCACACGCATGCTTGCCCGTTGTACTCGTTGACGAAAGTTCTCGGAATCGAGTTCACGGAAACAGGCGTGAGACTTGCGCCGAAGTTGCCGTTGGAATCTTTTCGGTTCGAGTCTCCACTTTTTGGATTCACAAAATCGGCTGGGGGCTATGAAGGATGGTACAACCCAGCGTCGCGCAACACGTGGAGTTTGCGGCTGATGCTTTCTCCGGACGAGATGAAGCATTTTTCGCGATTTGAGGTAAACGGAATGCGAGTTCGCGCGCGAGTAGATCAAGGATCAGTCGAACTGCGAGGCGAAGGAGGGGCTGCCAGCGCATTTCGCTGGTCGATTTCTCGCGGATAGTCATCATGTCGAATATGTCTTTCAAGAACTTTCACGGCAACTCCGAACTCGTCCATAGCATTCGCGACATGCTGGCGCGGGATCGTTTTCCGCATGCGGTGATTCTGGCTGGGCCGTCTGGTTCGGGCAAGTACACGCTCGCGACGATGATCGCTCGAGCAATGAATTGCCTTGAGCGTCCGCTGATGGACGGGCTACCGGATTTCTGCGGGAAGTGCTCAAACTGTATTCGCATCGGCGAAATGGAAGATTTGGGCTCGCGTTGCGCGGAGGCGACTGAAGCTCGCGACAATCTGAAAGACTCCGAGAAGAAAGAAACTCGACTCTTCATTCAAACCCACCCCGACGTGCTGGTGATTCCGCCTGATCCGCCGCAGATGATGATTAAAGTCGACCAGGTCAGGCGCGTGATCGATTCGATTTATTTTCGTCCGGCGGAAGCACGCGAACGAGTCTTCATCTTTACGGATTCGGCATTCATGAAGGAAGCGGCCAATTCGCTGCTCAAGGTTTTGGAGGAGCCTCCGGAGTTCGCGACAATTTTTCTACTGGCTGAAAATGCCGGAGAGCTGTTACCTACAATCCGGTCGCGTTGCATGGCGCTGCAGCTGAAATGCCTGTCGTTACCTGAGATTGAAGATTATCTGGAAAAGCATCGTCCTGACTGGAAACCAGAGCAGCGGAAGCTGGTGGCCCGGCTTTCAGAAGGTGCGGTTGGGCGGGCGCGCAACTTCGATCTTGAAAGTTACAGCGCGGCTCGAGCGGATGCGCTCACGATCTTGCGAACCGCACTGCGCGCGGGCGAACATAGCGAGCTTTTTAAGATCACTGAAAGCTATCGTGCTGGAGCCGAGGGCAGAGAAAAGATTGACATTTTGCTCCGCTGTCTATATTCGCTGCTGCAGGATCTCGTCTTTCTTGAAGCGAAATCACCTGCGCTGGTCAGGAATACCGACGTGCTCGGCGAGTTGCAAAAGTTCGCGCAGGACGTCAACTTCGAATGGCTGGCATCGGCTGCCGGGAGACTTGCCAACGTTGAGCGGGGGCTCCGGCGGAATCTCCTGCGCTCGCTTTCTCTGGATGCATTCGAGGCCGCGCTCGAGAAAACCAGCGCGTGAGTACGTTTGCGATATCTCGAGATCGCAGCCCGCAAGAGGATCTATAACCGGCAAATCAACAATTCGCGTTCGTAAATCATCTCGGGCGGGAGGTGTGCGTGGAGCAAGATGAACAACTCTTCATGTGAAATGACTTCACGCTTCCATGCAGCTGCGTCGACTTTTTGTAATTCGTCGAATTTCTCGCGCGGGAATTCAAGCCCTCGCCAATCTATGTCTTCATAGAAAGGCGTCCAGCCGATGGGAGTTTCCTTGGTCCGCGTGCGACCGTGGACGCGGTCGACGATCCACTTCAGTATGCGAAAGTTCTGGCGGAAGCCCGGCCACAGGAATTCTCCCTTTTCATCTTTTCGGAACCAGTTCACGTGAAAGATGCGCGGCGTCATGCTTAGCGAACGCTGCATCTTGATCCAATGGCGGAAATAGTCGCCCATGTGATAGCCGCAGAAGGGAAGCATTGCCATGGGATCGCGGCGCACCTTGCCAATCTCTCCTACGGCGGCTGCAGTCATCTCGGAACCCATGGTCGCGCCCACGTACACGCCTGAGCTCCAGTTGAACGCCTGGTAAACCAGCGGAACGGTTTGGGCTCGGCGACCGCCAAAAATAATAGCGCTGATGGGGACCCCGGTCGGATTTTCCCAATCGGAGTCGATAGTGGGGCACTGCCGCGCAGGAGCGGTGAAGCGTGCATTCGGATGGGCTGCTTTAGCTCCCGTTTTTTTTGCGATCTCCGGAGTCCACAGATTGCCTTGCCAATCCTCGCACTCGGCCGGAGGCTCGTCCGTCATTCCTTCCCACCACACCCCGCCTTCCGGCGTGAGCGCGGCGTTGGTGAAAATTGAGTTCTTGGAGAGTGCCGCCATCGCATTCGGATTTGTCTTTTTCGATGTACCGGGAGCAACACCAAAGAAGCCCGCTTCGGGATTGATGGCGCGGAGGCGGCCGCGGGGGTCGGGGGTGATCCAGGCAATGTCATCGCCAACGGTCCAAATTTTCCAGCCTTTGAATTCTTCAGGCGGGACCATCATTGCGAAATTGGTCTTTCCGCAGGCGCTCGGGAATGCCGCAGCGACGTAGGTCTTTTGGCCTTGCGGATCTTCCACGCCGAGCACGAGCATGTGCTCAGCCATCCAGCCTTCGTCGCGAGCCATGACCGAAGCGATGCGGAGCGCAAAACACTTTTTACCCAGCAGGGCATTGCCACCGTATCCCGAGCCATAGGACCAAATCTCGCGCGACTCAGGAAAGTGCACGATGTACTTGGTGTCATTGCAAGGCCAGGGAACATCTTTTTGTCCTGGCGCTAAAGGTGCACCCACGCTGTGCAAACAGGCCACGACGCGCTTGTAATCTTTGTCGATTTCTTTAAATACCGGCAAACCAATTCGTGCCATGATCCGCATGCTCGCAACTACATAAGGGGAATCGGTGAGCTGTACACCGATCTGCGACATTGGAGAATCGATTGGGCCCATGCAAAACGGCAGAACATACATGGTGCGGCCGTTCATGGAATTTCGAAAAAGACCGCGCAGCTTGCGGCGCATTTCGTAGGGGTTTTCCCAGTTGTTCGTTGGGCCGGCGGCATCTTTCGAATGCGAGCAGATGAAGGTGCGTGACTCGACACGGGCTACATCGCTTTTATCTGAGCGGGCAAGAAAGCATCCGGGCCAGAGATCCTGGTTCAGACGGATGAATGTGCCACTTGCGACCATTTCCTCGCAAAGCTGGTCGTTTTCTTCCTGTGAACCGTCGACCCAGTGAATACGGTTGGGACGAGTGAGCTCTGCCATCTTTTCCACCCAGCGCAGCAGGTGTTCGTTTGTCGTCAGCGGAATTGTCGGGTTGGTTTGGGAAATAGTCGCCATCGAATCTCCTCGCGGAGGGCTACTGCTGGCGCGCAGCAGGTCGCGCAACCTTTTATCGTACCGCAATTGTCACGAGGATCGCCGACCGAACTGTCGGGAATGGCGCTAGGTTCTCTCGAGGCTGGTTTCTCGCGCTTCGGGTTTGACCGTCTTCTTTTCTGCGGGTTCGACCGCAATGCGATATGCCCGGAGCACATCGCTGGCTTCGACCACTCCGAGCAAGTGGTCTGGATGCAAACGGCTTACAACTGGAAGCAGGACTGCGCCCTGGCGTAATTTTTCGAGTGAGAGTGCGAGCGATTCGTCGACATAGGCAAGATACTGCTCGCGAAGAACTGCGATTTGTTCTACAGGCGTCGAGGAGTTGTTTGCCGCAGCCTGCCTTAAAGCGGAGCGCGTTACCACCCCGGCAAATGCGCCATCATTCGTGACTACAAACGCTTCCGGGCCATTCGGGGGAACGCGAGCCAAAGCCGAACCCACGGGTTCGCTTACATCCAGTTCAATGGAGGGTTGTTTCATCGCGTCGGCGTTGGTCAAGGTTTGTAGCTGCCGATCCTCTTTGCGCGGCAGGCGAATGCCATCCTGGCGCGCGAGCACGTCGAACAGGGCTTCTTTATGCAGGGCTTCGGCAACGGCATAGGCGATGATGTTGGCGATCATGACGGGCAGCATGATCTGGTAATCCTGTGTCACTTCGAAAATCATGAAAAAGGACGTAATCGGTGCGCGGATGATGCCCGCAAAAGTCACTCCCATTCCGACCAACGCGTAGGTGCCGGGAGAAAGAATTTGAGAAGGGAAGTAGTGCGCTCCCACAACTCCAACTGCACCGCCCAGCATTGCGCCAATGAAAAGCGATGGTGCGAACAAGCCGCCGGAATTCCCTGACGAGAACGCGACCGCGGTCGCCAATAACTTAAGAGCAAATAAGAGCAACAGGATTTTTAAGGCGAGATGTGCATTTAACGCATCACTCACGTCGCCATAGCCAACGCCAAGAATTCGCGGGGCGATCAGCGCCATCACGCCTGCAACGGCGCCTCCACCGACCGTGACAATATCAATAGGGCCGCGGCGATGAAGATGTCCGAAATATTCCCGCAGCGATGCCAGCAATCGAGTAAATCCGGCAGATGCGGCGCCGCCGATCAATCCGAGCAATGCGAACAGCAGGAGTTCGCTGGCGTGAGAAAAAGAATATTGCGGAACAGTGAAGAGTGGCTGCGGGCCGATTGCTGCCCGGCGAATCATGACGGCTATAACGGCCGCCAGCACTGTCGAGCCGAGCATTGGCGCGTTGATATCGCCGACGATTTCTTCGAGGGTAAAGATGACGGCGGTAATCGGAGTATTGAAAGCAGCGGCAAGGCCTGCGGCTGCACCCACTGGAATCAGTTCCTGCAGTCGCTTTTTCGAAAGCGCCATCACTCGGCCGAGTGCAGAGGCCACACCACCACCGATATGAATCGCGGGATCCTCGGGTCCCAGCGGCAGGCCGCAACCAATTGCGACACCCGAAGCAATAAATTTTCCGATCGTCCCACGCAGAGACATTCGGGCATCGTGGGCGAGAAGTGAAATTCGCACCTGGTTGACTCCGCTCCCGCGGGCATCCGTCCAGCGAAGGAGCAAGGCCCCTCCAAAGAGCGCCCCGATTGTGGGGAACACGATGCGTTTCCATAGCGGGCTATTGTCAACGGCGCGCCAGAAAATTGAGTCGAAAATCGCCGCAATGAGGAAGTGGTAACCGATAACCGCGAGTCCGGCGAGTATGCCGATCACGATGGAAATGACAACGAATAAGCGACCTTCGTTCGGCCGGAAACGTTTCAGGTCGAGCACTGTCTGATCTTAGCGGAAGTGGCGCGATTCGATATGACCTTGCAGATGCGCGTTACTCAATTCTGTTTGAGCTCTCGCCAGTCAAGCAGGACTTTACCGCAATTTCCTGAGCGCATCGCATCGAATCCTTTTTCGAACTCGCGGTAAGAGAACTGGTGCGTGATCACAGGTGAAATATCCAGCCCGCATTCGAGCATAATCGACATTTTGTACCAGGTTTCGTACATTTCCCGGCCGTAAATGCCTTTAATGGTCAGCATGCTAAAGATCACCTCATGCCAGTCAATGGCCATTTCTTTTGCCGGAATGCCGAGCATCGCGATCTTCGCGCCGTGGCTCATGTTAGCGAGCATTTCGCGAAAAGCCGTAGGATTGCCCGACATCTCCAGGCCAACGTCGAAACCTTCCTGCATGCCTAGTTTCTTTTGGACTTCTTGGAGTGGCGTGATTTGCGTGTTAATCGCCAGAGTGACGCCCAGCTTGTCGGCGAGCTGCAGGCGATACGGGTTCACGTCTGTGATGACCACGTATCGTGCGCCTGCGTGGCGCACCACGGCGGCGGCCATGATTCCGATCGGGCCAGCACCCGTTATGAGCACGTCTTCGCCAAGCACCGGGAATGAAAGCGCCGTATGGACTGCGTTGCCGAATGGGTCAAAAATTGCCGCGACTTCTAAATTGATTTTCGGCTCATGCCGCCAGATGTTCGACATTGGCAAAACAACATATTCGGCAAAAGACCCAGGGCGGTTCACACCCAAGCCTTGACTGTGCGCACAAAGATGGCGCCGCCCAGCGAGGCAGTTGCGGCAGCGGCCGCAGGTTACGTGGCCTTCACCGCTGACCAGTTCGCCGGGATGAAAATCGGTGACGTTAGAGCCGACCGCAACGATCTCGCCGACGAATTCATGGCCGATAACCATGGGCACTGGAATGGTCGATTGGGCCCACGCGTCCCAGTCATAAATGTGGAGATCGGTGCCGCAAATGCCGGTGAGCAACACGCGGACTTTGACGTCATTAATGCCGATCTGCGGCTCGGGCACATCTTCGAGCCACAGACCACGATCGGCTTTTGCCTTCACCAGAGCTTTCATTGAGACAAATGCTTTCGCGAACTTCGCAACAAAAAACCAACTACTCCCATTCGATCGTGCCGGGCGGCTTTGACGTGACATCGTACACGACCCGATTCACACCCTGCACTTCATTCACAATTCGGTTGGAAATCGTCTTCAGTACTTCGTGCGGCAGGGGCACCCAGTCGGCCGTCATCCCGTCTTCCGAATGCACGGCACGGACCGCGCAGGTGTATGCATAAGTGCGCTGATCGCCCATTACGCCAACCGACATTACGGGGAGGAGAACTGCGAACGATTGCCAGATTTTGGTGTAAAGTCCGGCGCTCTTAATTTCATTTACCACGATGTCATCGCAGTTGCGCAAAATCGTCAGGCGCTCGGGAGTAACTTCGCCCAGGATTCTCACGGCTAGTCCGGGTCCGGGAAATGGCTGTCGCTGGAGAATTTCTTCGGGCATTCCAAGATCGCGGCCGATTTTGCGGACTTCATCTTTGAACAATTCCTTCAGAGGTTCGATGAGCTTCAGTTTCATCTTCTCGGGCAATCCGCCAACGTTGTGGTGCGACTTGATTACCTGCGACGGGCCGCGAACCGAAACAGATTCGATCACATCCGGATAAAGTGTCCCCTGAACCAGCCACTCAACTTTTCCTTCTTCTTTTTCGATCCGATGCGCCTCCTCGTCAAAAACCGCTATAAACTCATTTCCGATGATCTTGCGCTTTTTTTCGGGGTCGGTTATGCCCGCTAGTTTCGAGAGGAATCGTTCGGTTGCATCGACTGCGACCACATGTAGCCCCAGCTTATCGCGCAAATTCTGCTGCACTTTTTCGAATTCGTTTTTTCGCAGAACCCCATTGTTCACAAAAACTGAAGTCAGGCGCGATTTGCCGTTATCGCGCAATGCCCAATCGACTAATGTCGCCGCAACGGCAGAGTCTACTCCCCCGGATAATGCGCAAATCGCCCGGCCTGAGCCGACTTGCTCACGAACGGCCGCAACGGTGGCGTCCACAAAATGTTGCGGAGTCCAGGTTGGTTTGGCCTGGCAGATATTCAGAACGAAATTACGAAGAATATCCGTCCCGTGCTTAGTGTGATGAACTTCAGGATGGAACTGCACGGCGTACAGGTTTCGTGAGGTGTTTTCGATTCCTGCAACAGCACTCGGGGATTTCGCCAGCAAGTGAAAACCTGAAGGGAGTTCGAGCGCTTCGTCTCCATGGGACATCCAAACTTCGAGCGAACGCGGAAGCCCGCAAAAAAGCGCAGAGTCCGTTAGTACCTCAACCTGCGCATGCCCGTACTCGCGATGCTTCGCAGCGCGCACCTTCCCGCCAAGCGTATGCGCCATAAACTGCAATCCATAACAGATTCCTAGAACCGGCAGTCCAAGCTCAAAGACACGCGTATCGGCCAAAGGCGCGTCTTTGTCATACACGGACGACGGGCCTCCCGAAAGAATTATTCCGACGGGATGATGCTTCTTAATTTCCTCGATTTTTGAATTGCAGGGAAGAACGACGGAGAACACATTCTGCTCGCGAACGCGGCGGGCAATCAGTTGCGAGTATTGCGCCCCGAAATCGAGGACGACGATGGATTGGGTTTCCACGAACGAGTTTCTCAGATTAAAACTGCAGTGTAAAGCGACTTAGATTGCGGGCAAAGGAACATCGCTGAGAATTAACTCTGTCTGATCAATTGCAGAAGTTCCCGGCCCGCTGATCGGTTCTTTTTCTTTCGTCACGAGGGCGGAAATTTCGTCTTCGCGCACGAGCGAGAAGTACGCGGCCAGCCTGCCTATATAAAGAGAATCGGCAAGCGCGAAGTAGGCAGCGGTGATGGCAAATTCCAGTAGCACCACCAGGTTCGGCCCCAGGAAATCGGCGAAGCCTAGCACTGCGAAACTTGCGCCCCCCGCCAAAGCGAACACTACGGCATGAGCGATCCCAAACCACACTCCAGCGCCGATAATTGACCAGAGTCTCTCCTGGGTCCAGTTGATGGTTGCGGCGATGGCATCGAATGCGGACTGGCCATCTGCGACCACGAAGATGCACGCACTTGCCAGCAGCCAATTCAGCACTGCCCAGGCAATCCAAACGAAGAACAAGAACACCACCCACAATCGCAGGGCGTTGACGACAGAGAGGTGAGTTGAGGCCCAAACGCCGCTTGCAGCGAATGCCGATCCGAACGCTGTCACCAAGGCGGCCAGCGTGATTGACACGCGTAGAAAGCTCAGGGTCATCAGCGACGGAATTCCTGTTTTCGAAACGCCCGTTCGCGTTACATGGAGTTCCTCAGCTATTGCTCCCAACGTGACAATGCGCCCGACTGCGCCGAGCACTATCCAGGCAACTACCACTCCAATTGCTAACAAAATGCCGCTTTCGGTGAACCGGAGCTCGCTACCGTGGAAAATGCGCTGAAGCGCGCGCATGATCAGCACCGGTTGGCGCGTTGCGAGCAGCAGTCGGTCTACGGAATCCACTGGAAGTGTTTTTGCATATTCGAGCAGGAATGCGTCGCACAGAAACCATGCGGCTATAGCGAAGCTCCATCGCCATGCAATTTCAGCGATAGGGACGAAAGGCCGACGAAAGATAAGCCGGAAACCGTTTACGGTAGGAGAAAACGTGCGCATAATCAGTCGGCTAAGCCCGAATAGCCCTCACATCAAGGTATTCGGCATCGATACGAGTCGAGCCGTCGGGGGATTGGTTGTGCTCGGCCCATTGCTTCTCCAATTCGATCGCCAATTTTTCCTGCGTAGATGGGTCGAGGCGAGCGAACGTCCTCTGGGTGGGGCCGAAATACTTGCGAAATAGCGCAACCACTTCTTTAGGGCTGAATGGAAAGTTGAACGGCACCATGTGACGGGTCAGCTTTAAATCCGAAATTCCTTGTGCAAACCTTTGCCGCACCGTGGTTTCATCTCCCCACAAAACTGGAGGCGGCACTCCCGGCGGTGGTGGTGCGAACTTGCTGGTCAATTGAAACGACTTGCCAACGAATCCTTCCGGAGTCCAATTCGCCATGGCGATGAGGCCTCCAGGCTTGCAGACGCGAATGAGCTCGGCTGCAGTGCGCTCGGGGCGTGGAGCGAACATGGCACCGAACATGGTGGCTACGATGTCGAACTCGCCTTCGGCGTACGGCAGATCTTCGGCATCGCCTTCGTCGAAGCGGATATTCAGGCCTTCCGCCTTCGCCCTTTGTTTAGCCTGCTCGAGCAAGTTTGGCGCGATATCGACACCGGTTACGTTGGCACCCGCCTTAGCGGCTGGAATCGAAACATTTCCAGTGCCGCACGCGACGTCCAGAAGGCGGGCGCCGGGCTTGATGCTGGTACGCTGGATGAATTCGACTGCTGCGTGAGCGGCGTGGACTGCGATCTGGCCGAAGTCGCCTGCCATCCATGTGGATTTCATGTTCGATTTGAGTTGGGCGAAATTTGGTGATGGAGTTGGCATAAGAGACCTCGGAAGAAGTCACTTTAGCATGCGCTGACAATGATCACCCGGACAAACGTTCCAACGACGACCGGACAAATTCCCTCAAGCCTCCCGGATCATTCCGAAGTTGCAGAAGTCCTTCGACTGCCTGGGCTCATTCGCAAGCGAACGACGCAGAGTCGTTCAGGATGACAGTGGCTCGGCGGTTAGCTGGAGGCAACTCAGTTTTCCGTTGGCCCAGGAGCGTTGTCAGCGTCGGGCACCCGTGGCGCCTTGCCCATGGGCGGAGCCGGAGGCGGAGGAGCAATGGGTACGCCTTTACGGATTTCGATCGTGCCGTGCTCGTTGCTCAACACCATGCGGGGCCCGCCGCCGTTGACGCTGCCAGTAGCGGTCGAATGCTCATCGCCATTGTCAATTTTCAGTTGGCTGAAGTCGGATTGGATTTCTCCATCTCGGTCTTGAGCGTCGAGTTGAAAGCTAGCATGTTCGGGAACGTAAATGCGAATGTCTCCCTTGGAATTTCGCACGTCAAGGCTGGCCAGCTTGTTCATGTGTATTTCAACCGCGCCATTTTCATTCTGAACATGGACCTCATTCGAGATTCCGTTCAGCATAATGTCCTTTGAACGCGTGCGCAGTCGAAGGGGGCCGATTACGTTGTTGCCCTCAAGATCACCCGAATCGAGATTCAAATAGCCCTCAAGCGAAGAGAAATCCATGTCGGTGCGCGTCGATTTGAAGCTGACGGGTTTTGCTACACGTGACAACTTCACGCTTTCCATAAAGTCGCCGTCAAGGTGTACCGTGCCCTTCACGTCTTCTAGGGAAACATCGTTTGCGCGGCCTTGAATCGTGACATCGGAGGAAATTTGAGAAATTCGCGCGGAACTGTGATCAAGATCTAATTTGAGCGCCCCATTCAGATCGGTAACGGAAACGTCGCCGTTCTGGTCGGTAACATCCGCTGTTCCGTCGCGTCCCATGATGCTCACGTCGCCATGGCGGGTCGAAACTACTACCGACGCTTTGCGAGGAATTGCGATGTCGAGATCAGTATTGACCCAGTGATCGCCGGAGCCGTGCGTGTTCGCATCGAGAGTAACGACTTGTCCAGTCGAGCTAATCTGCGGCTGGGTTGATTTGTTCCACCTATCGGCATCGTCCTGGCTTTCGGCGCTGATGCGCTTGTGGACGGTCACATGAATTTGATTGTCGTTCGCGGCGCTGATGTTGATGGCTCCGCGCGTACTCGAAACTCGCAGGCTGCCGCCGGCGGGAAAGACCTCCTGCAAGTCGCTGTTGAAATCGTAGGTATGACCCCACCAGGGAGCATCGCCGTCGCCAAAGTGCATTTGGTCGCCAAGTTCTCTCCAATTGACGTTGTACGCTTCAGTCGCGATCAGGCCGCCAATAACGAGGAAAATAATCAGCATCACGCCACCGGCGCCAATCCCGCGAGGGCGTGTTCCTGCCCGGTTTGCCTGCTGATATTCGATGAGCTTAACGATGCCCCAAAGGATTAGCAGCACCGGCCAGTAGTGTGCGAACCAGCGCAAAATGTCATGCCAGTACAGCACGTGCAAATTTCCTAGCAGGAAGAAAAGTCCGATCACGATCAAGACGACCGGCCCTGCAAGTGAGCGCGGTGGCCGTGGCGGTATTGGAGGAGGGGGTGGTGGAGCGGCCGGAGTCCGAGTAGCGCTAGCCATTTTTCACCTCTGTGTTAACCGTGGTCGGAGGTTGTTCTGGCGGAGGAACATCGACAACGGGGGGTGCCGGTGGAGGCACGGGGCCGAGGTGACCGCCGCGTTCCATCAGTTTGATACCTCCAAGCACAAGCAGAATAATTGGCCACGTGCGATCCCAGCCCGGCCCGTGCAAGTTGTCAATCAGCGAAATTCCACCAATGGTCACCAGGATAGCTGGTCCCGCCAAGCTGCGATGACGGTAGTCGCCGCGACTCATGCATTCCTGCCTGCGGATGAACAACCACACGCCCAATGCGATCAAAATCAGGGGCCACAGCACTCCTACATCCAGAAACCAATAGCCCAAATTATGGAGCAGAAATAGAATGCCCAACCCGATTAACACAATCGCGCCGGTGGGCACGGCTGCACTCGAAAAATTGCTGGGGTGACCTGCCTGCTGGGGCTGCCCCCCGGGGCTGAACATTGTAGCGAGGCCAAATGGATCCGGCGCGGGCTCGTTCGCCTGGATGGCTTTCGCAGTGCGCACCGCGTCTATGATCTGATAGACGACGAAGAATGCCATCGCAATGCCGAGCACGGGGTATAAGTAGTTCGGCAGATTCCCGGAACTGAGCGCCACAATCAGGAAGACGAAAATCCCGAGATGCACTAATCCCTTTGTGTATTGGCCGTTGTATATGGCACCCACTCCGAAGGGAATCGCTCCAAGCAGCCCCGCGAGGCTTGGATTTGGCCCACTGCTTTGCGGAGGTGGAACGAACGACGCCTGATACGAGCCGGGCGCCTGGTAAGGGTTCGCTGGTGGCGGCGGGACCGTGCCGCCCATCCGCTCTGCCAAGCACGTTTCGCAATAGATGACGCCGGCCACAGGACGAGTGCAACTTGTGCAGAGCGGTTTGCCGCAAGTCCGGCAGTACGCCGCTGCAGGATTTTGAGGGTGATTAGCGCAGTTCATACGAACCTCCCGTATGTGGTTACCGACATTCCGGGGGGGACGCTGTCAGTTATTCGATTGGTCCGGGACTGAGGAAGCGAAGCATAGATGGGCTCCCTTCCTTCCCGGCTATAATTGCGTTCTTGTTTTTGGTCCGGTTGGCCGCTCGTATTGTTGTTGCTCTTATTCTTCCTTTCCTCGTTGTTGCGTTGTTCCTCGCGCGGGGGCTCGGCTGGCACAGTGGCCTCTTTAAACTGCCGCACGCGTGACTCGATTTCATATACGAAGCGAATGTTGTCGTAATATTTCACGACGCGGCCACTGGTCTCATAATACGTGCGGCGGATCGCGCTCGGGCGTAAGTCTAGATGGCGTATATCGCTCAATTTAACCCCCGCGACACTCAACGTCACGGAAAGGGTGAAGAACGCCATTCCGAATGACATAGCAAATCTTGGCTGCCTTGCGACGCCCACTATGGGCGAAGCCATTGCGGCCCCGAACTCGCGCAGCCGTCCCATCCATGACGCAGGTTGTGCCTTGCCCGCCGCATGACGCCGCGCCGAGACTACGCCGGTGGTTTGCAGCAGAATATTGGTGACCAACTCGACTGGCGGTTCGACTTCGGTGAGGGATTTCAGCCATGACCGACCCGATTCGGCTTCCTGGAGCAGCGGCCCACAGAGCTGGCATTCGCGGCCGTGGGCTTCAAATGCCGACAGCTTCTCGCCTGCCAGGGTGCCGTCGATGGCCTGACTGAGCAGTACGTCGAATTCCGAGCAACTCATCTTTTGACTTGGTTGGCTCTTATCTTCTTTGCCTGCCATCACATCACCTGCCTATATGTACGTTGTAACAGCCGTGCAAGTTCCGCTCTTCCCCGGTTAATTCTTGACTTTACCGTGCCTTCGGGAACCCGTAGTACGGTCGCGATCTCTCGATAGTCCATGTCCTGCAAGTCCCTTAGAATCACTGCCTCCCGCAGTTCGGGGGAGAGCTTCTGGAGGGCCGAATGTACCACTTCGCGCGTCTCTCTGCTCTTTACCCCGGAATCGGGAGGTGGACCTTCGTCGGGAATCCGTTCGCCCAGCGGCATTGCATCCTCATGCCCTGAGGCGGTGGCGTCGAGAGAGTCGGTCATTCGGTCTTGTTTGGTCTTGCGGAAATGATCGACCAGGAGGTTGCGCGTCATGGTGGTCAACCACGTGGTGAACGCGCCTTTTGAAGTGTCGTATGTGGTCAATGTTCTGTACATTCTGATAAAGACCTCTTGTGTCAGGTCCTGGGCGTCTTCGGCCGATCCGGCGAAACGATAACAGATGTTGTAGATACGCCGATGATAACGCTGGACAATCTCCTCCCAAGCGGCTGCATCGCCGCCTATGCAGCGACGGACCAGCAAAGCAGCCAGTTGAGCGTCTTCCAAAACTTGCTCCCCGGAAATTCAGCGCGGAATGGTGACCCATTTGGCTGTCGGCTCTCAGGTATCAGCTTTCAGCCAAATTTTGGCTGATAGCTGAAAGCCGATGGCTGACAACTGCCTTGAGACCAGCCCCAAAACCGTTCGCACTTAGGATACGCGCCGCCTGCGGCAAAAGTTCGGCGGCTGGATAGGAGAGTGTAGCAGTGAGCAGTGGATTTAGAATCCTTACCCAACATGGAAATAAGCCAGACCTACGACGAACTTGCCGAGCATTATCATTTGATTTTTGAAAATTGGGAGGCTGCGATTGAGCGTCAGGCTGCAGCACTCAGCTCCATCCTCAATAAGAACTTTGGATTAACCAAGCCAGCACGCGTTTTGGATTGTGCTTGTGGCATCGGAACCCAATCACTTGGTCTTGCAAAGTTAGGCTTTCAAGTCACTGGATGCGACGTGAGCCCGGCCGCGATTGAACGGGCGCGGAACGAAGCCCTTCAGAGGAATCTCACCATCGAGTTTTCAGTCGCAAATATGCTTGCGTTGGACAACTTCAAAGCTTCGTACTTCGATGTTGTGATCTGCGTGGACAACTCACTTCCGCACCTGCAGAGCCCAGAGGATCTTTATCAGGCCGCTTATCAGACGCGGAAAAGATTGGTTTCCGGAGGCGTATTGCTGGCAAGTATTCGGGACTACGACCGTTTGATTGAAGAAAGGCCAGCTATTCAGGGGCCAATCTTTTACGGCATTCCTGGATCCCGGCGGGTTGTCTCTCAAGTGTGGGACTGGATCGATGATCGGCGATACGTCTTTCACCTCTACATAAGCACGGAGGTGGAGGATGGTTGGCGGACATTTCACACTTCTGGGGTGTACCGCGCAATTCGGAGAGAGGAACTGTCAGACATATTAATCCAGGCTAGCTGTAAAACTGTCCGCTGGCTGTTTCCAGCTGAGAGTGGCTTTTATCAACCCATTGTCCTGGCGGAGGTGGGTTGAGGACTTTGATGAGTGGCCAGTTCCTCATGGCTAAATTGGCTGCGCTGTCAGGTTCTTCGCGTCAGTCACGTTCGATGGCGGATCAGAGAAAGTCTTTCCTGGCTCATAGGCAAATTTCTCGTGCTTGGAGCCGACCTTGCGGATGGCATCGTGCCACCCGTCGTCCCAACTGATGTGTGCCTCGCCGTCTACAAAGACCCACGTACCATGGCCTGCGCCCATCGACTTGTGCGCTTCGCCATCCGGCTGAAGCGTAATGAAAAACGTGCCGCCACCTTCACCCACCCCGACTTTCCATCGTCCGACGAAGTAGTTCTTTCCGAGGGGGGAGTCATTAGATGCCGAATTGAATTCCACGCGAGCGATTTCGGCCAATGGGACTTTTTGCTGATGCCCATCCTTAAAGACAAGCACCGCACCGGTATTGAATTCGATGCAACTGATCTTTTCAAGCGGGATGTTCTGGTAGTGCCCGTCATTGAAGACGATGACTATCATCTTCTGCTCGCGCGATCTGGTCTGCGAGAACGATGTTCCACCTAACACGAGCACTGCCGCCACGAAAGAAAAGATGATCTTCATATTTCCCATTGCGTGTACTCCCCGGAATTGAACAAAGTTGTTGATTGCTGCGAGTTGTCCGTCATGGATAAGCGACTCACACCTAAGTACGGCGAAGAGCAGAGATTTGTTCCGGCTAGAAATCGAAAAGGACATCAAGCTCGACGAGGTCCAGTCATACCTTCGTGCTCCTGGTGTCCTTATGTTATTAGCTCTACGCCCCGGCCATTGCCGGCTCCACATCGTAAATGGGGAACCACGAAGTTGCGGTCTTTAGCTTCTGATTCACGTTGCTGATGTTCTTTACGCCTTCGCTCTCAAGCCATTTGCGGAATGCGTCGGGTCCCTGCTTGGCATAAATCGGGATGCCGTCTTTCCATGTCGCGCGGCCGCACAGCACGCCGTTGTACTTCACGCCCGATTCGCCGGCAAGCTCGAGAGTTTCGCTGAATTCCGCATTGCTCACGCCGGCCGAGAGATAGATGAACGGCTTGGTTGCGACACTTGCCGCTTTATGAAAGTGATCGATGGCTTCCTTTTTGCTGTACGCCTTTTGTCCGGCATAGGATTTTGTGCCCTCGACAAACTTCATATTCACGGGAACTTCAACTTTGAGCACGTCGACTCCATAGCGGTCTTTGCTGAATTCACGCATCGATTCAGTTACGATGTGCGGCTTCTTCTTCGCAAACTCCAGGCCCTTTTCGTCGGCGCCTTCTTCGTACCCAACGAATTCCAGGAAGAATGGAATATCATTAGCGCGGCATTCGTCGCCGATGCGCTCCACCCATGCATGCTTCTGGTCGTTGACGTCTTTTGGATCGTACGGCGTGTAGTAAAGAAGAATTTTCACGCAATCGGCTCCGGCTTCTTTAATGCGCTTTGCCGACCAGTTGCCCAGCAGGTCAGGCAGGCGGCCGGGGCCAGTCTTGTCGTATCCGGTCTTTTCATATGCGAGCAGCAGGCCCGCATTTTTGGCGCGACGCTTTGCCGCGGGTAGTCCCCACTCCGGATCGAGAAGGATCGCGCTCGCGTGGGGCGTTAGGACTTCCGTGACCAATGACTTAAATTCCTCCATCATTGAGTCGGTGATTTCGCCGCCTTTCTCTTTCGCCAGTGACTTCTGCAGCGAACCGCGCTGGTCCATGGCGGCGGCAGCGATCACTCCCCGCTTATCCGACACGCGTTGCAAGCCCGCCAGTTTTCCGGGCGTAAGTTTCATAAATCCTCCGATTTAATTGCAGTGGGATATACCGGCCAACAGAAAGGGGACGGCTAATTATTGTAAACGATCATCGGACGAAGGCTGCACCAACGCCTAGTCCCAAAAGCCTTTTCACGTTAGAGAATCTTATGCGGTTTACTTGGGATGCGACTTAGGATCGAGGCGCAAAAAACGAACTGCATTGTTATAAAGAATGTCTCGCTTTTGTTCAGGCGTTAGATAGTCGGCATTCTGAATGATGCTGATCAAACAATTTGGGCGACTGCAGGAATGAAGTCATTCAGATTCTCCTTGATTTTGGCTAATCCGGTATCTCAGATACACACTAATCACGCGGATAGCATCTTTTCCATCCAAAGCACGTCCCAATACTTGCCAAATTTCCGCCCGACCTCGGTGAAGGTTCCAACTTTCTTGAATCCGAACTGCTCGTGCAGCGCGTTCGAAGGAGCATTTGGTTGCGCGATCCCTGCAACCACGCGGTGAACGTCTTCATGCTGAAGACGGGCAAACAATTCGCGATACAGCAAAGAACCGATCCCTTTCCCGACTTGGTCTGGTATGCAGGCGACGCTCACCTCCACAGTGGTTTCGTATGCTTCCTTGGTACGAAACGCTCCCGCAGCTGTATAACCAACAATCATGCCGGTCTCTTCGGCAACCAGCGTTTGGTGCCGGTGTCCGTCAGAGTGGTCCTGAAACCACGGCATCCGCTGCTCTGGCGAGAACGGACGCACATCAAAAATAATGTGCGTGTTCTCAACGTAATAGTTGTGAATTTTCCTAATATTCGGCAAGTCCGCCAGGGTTGCAGGTCGAACGATCATTCCCACTACTGCACCAACTCCTGCGTCATCACGGCGCCGCCCATTGACGCGATTACCGCCGAGACCTTCACCACTTTGTGAGTGTCGGTTGCAACCCAAATTGTTTTTTTGTCGGCTCCGCCATCAGCGGACGAAATCTCCACGCGAAACGCATCGAACGTGCCCGCGGGAACCTTGATCTGTTCCTTCCCGGCGACAGAAAGCTGCAACAATTTCACCTTCTGAGTTTGCACATCGAAGTTACGGAATGTGGTGCTGTAGCCTTCGGCTAGTGGCAGACAGGCGATTACCTGATCGGCTCCCGCCGCGTCTGCAAAGATCGGACCCCCAAGATCGACGGCGATTTGCCTGTCTTGACCGTTCATGCTCATCTTGCCGGCTGCCTTATTTCCAGTGAAATCGAGATCAATTGACACCGGGCCTTGCTGAACACTCCTCTTCAACAGGATCAGGCTCTCTTTATCAAGTGTTACCGTGTCGATCGCAGTCCCCTGCGGCGTATCGACTTGGTCGATTGCGGTCCATGCGCCTGCGCCATCCTGGATCTTGGTTGACGATTTTAAGTTGATCTGCTGTCCCGCGACTTCGAGCTTCACCTGATAGCTGTAGCTTCCAACCTGGAGGTCGGTCGCGACTTTGGGAACGCCGACACTGCCCGAATCGATCTTCTTTGCCAAGACCACCGTCTTTGGGTCAACCGTGATTTCCTTTAAACGTGCGACCTCCTCTGTCGAACCGCCCTCCTGATATCTTCCGCCCAGGTGTTCCGCGAGAAATTTTTCTGCTTCCATGAACAGTGCAAGGTTGTTTACGGGGCGGGCGAAGCCGTGTCCTTCGTCGGGAGCGAGAATGTAGTCAATCGGAAAGCCGCGGTCGCGTAGTGCGATTACGATCTGCTCGGCTTCGCGCCGGTTCACTCGGGGATCGTTCGCGCCTTGCGCAACAAGCAGAGGAGTCTTGATCTTGTCTGCAGAGTTCAGGGGAGACTCTGCCGCAAGCATCGCTTTGCCATCTGGCGTATTTGGGTCACCCATGCGCTCGTAAAATAGTTTGCGAATTGGCTCCCAATAGGGCGGAATGGAATCGAGCAGGGTAATGAGGTTGGAAGGGCCGACGATATCGACGGCTGCGGCATATAAATCAGGGGTGAAAGCGACACCGGCCAAAGTCGCGTAACCGCCGTAAGAGCCTCCAAGGATGCCCACCCGTTTCGGATCGGCGATGCCAGCGGAAACTAAATACTTCACGCTCCAGGTGACGTCATCCTGCATTTTGCGGCCCCACTCGTGATTGCCGGCATCGAGGAATTTTCGTCCGTACCCAGTTGAGCCCCGAAAATTGGGCATTAGAACCGCGTAGCCACGGTTAGCAAAAAACTGCGCGAGCGCGTTATAGCTCCAGTCATCGCGGCCCCAAGGTCCTCCGTGAGGAATGATCAAGGCTGGCAAGTTCTTTGCGGCAACGCCTTTCGGGAGCGTCAGGTAGGCGGGAATTTCCAAGCCGTCAGAGGACTTGTAGGTGACCGGCTCCATCTTGGCGAGATACTCGCGTGGCAGTTGCTCGCGAAGCTTGAACTGTTCGGTTAAGGTGCGGGTTTTGCGGTTGAAAAGGTATGTCTCGCCGGGTTCGGTGTCGCTGCTCACCATGACCAGCCAAGTTTGCTCGTCCCGCGTTCGCGACATCACGCTTACTTCGTGTTCCGGATAGTGAAATGTGCGTTCGATCCAGTGGACATCATCGCCGAATGCCTTGTTCTTGTAATACGTCTTTGCCCGCGCGGCGGTATACCAGGTCTCGACCAATTCATCGGTGGCTTCTGAAAAGAGAGCGCCACCCAAATCAACTTTTCCCAATGGGTCAGATTCAACGATGTCGGTTCGTCCGGTCTGCGGATCAAGCAGTGCGAGCGAAATGAGGTCAGTGCCCTTGTTGGTCTCGATGTAGATCTGCTGGTCTCCCGGCTTGAAGTGCAATGGCGCACACGTTTCAAAAACCGAGCACGAGTAAATTTTGGTAAATCCGTCGGCGTCAACTCGCAGGAACTCTGTGTCGCCGTTTTCCGCGCTGCGGGTTGCGAGCCGCAATTGTCCTTTCAGGTCGAAGACCCAGTCGGTGATCCGCTCGGTGTTTTTGCGCATCAGCGTCTTTTCGCCGGTCGAAATTTGTAGCTTGTAAAGATCGTGCCAGGCTTTGTCGCGATCGTTGATGCCGATATAGACCACGTCGGGATCGGTTTTAGGAACCGCGTACAAGTACACGCGCACGCCTTTGAGCCCCGTCAGATCACGCGATGGAGGAGCATCGGCTGAAAGCGTGGGCTTGGACGAAGGGTCAACGGCATAAACATTAAAGTTTTCATCGCCATCATGGTCTTTGACGTAAAGAATGTATTTGCTGTCGCGGGACCACAGATATCCCGGAATCGGCCGCTTCGCCTCAGTCGTGAGTAATCGCGCAGCGCTAAATGGTTCGCCGACAGCCTTGACGTAGATATTGCGAGTGTCCTTCCATGGCTTAAGAAAGGCGATGTACTGCCCATTCCGTGAAAGCTCCGCTGCCGCGATCTCGGGATTGCCGAAGATTATATCGCGATCAATGAGCGGCGGTGGACCACTCATCTTTTCCGCTTGCGCGTTGAGCAGAGATCCGAGCAGAAAAAAACACGCGAACAGGGATGAGAGCTTCATGGAGAACACTCCTTATTTCGTATTTGAAAAACGAACAGGTCCCCTGAGAGGCAGCAACATTCTGCGCTTACAGAGGCGCGCAGGCAATCAAATTTGACGTACTGCTATCGGGCAAGAGCAAACTATCTGTTCGGCCGGCTTCCGTTGCTATCTTCGAAAATTTCCTCGATCTTGAGTGCGAACAGCCTCGCCACCCGGAACGCAAGCGGCAAACTCGGATCATATTTTTCGGTTTCAATTGCGTTTACGGTTTGGCGCGAAACCTTAAGCCGATCGGCCAGTTCGGCCTGCGACCATCCGCGGCCGCAACGCAGTTCGCGAACCCGGTTCTTCACCGATATCTCCAACGAGCGGCGAACAGGCCCAGAACCCAAAATCCTGCCATGATGGGCCAGACCCACACCCAGTTCACATCAGGAAGGCCGGCGTTCTCGAGAAAGCCATAGGTCAAAGTCAGGAGAGCGCTTGCTGCGAATGCGAATCCGAGCGCCTCAAGCTGAATCTTCCTTTGCAGTTCGTCCAGGCTGCGAAGAAGCTGCACGAAGAAAATTGGAATCAGTAGGACCGGCAACATCGGGAGCACCGCAATGACATATTTCCAGGGTGCTGAGGGCTGCTTTTGAAGCGCATGTACGCTGACGTAGACCAGCGCAATGTAAATAAGCGAGACAGCAAGCATTCTCAGCTTGTACTTGCGGCTGGCCGCTTGGTCGACGCATTCGCCTAACATGTTCAACCTCGATGTAAAGTGTGCTTGACGTGACAAGCGTACTTTACATGTAATGGTGTGTCAAGCATTGTTTACATACAAAATAGCGTCGCAATAGGATTCAAAGCAGATTTTCAATTCAAGCGATTGGAATACGGCGCAGACGGAATCGCTGGGTTCAGCCCAACTTCTTGGCCACGAGTTCGTTAACCAACTGGGGATTGGCCTGGCCTTTTGAAAGTCTCATTACCTGGCCGACAAAGAATTGCGCCACAGTTTTTTTCCCAGCGCGATACTGCTCGACCTGCTTGGGATTGTCGGCGATTACTTTCTCGAGCAGCATTTCGATTGCCCCGGTGTCACGTGACTGTGACGGGCGGCCTTCCTCCTCGTACACGATTGAGAAATCCTTGCTACGCTCGAAGCAGAGATCGTAGAGGTCCTTCAGCATCTTGCTGGAGATGACCTGGGCTTCGAGAAGGTCTGCCGATTCAGCCACGCCCTTCATCGAAATCGGCGAGTGCTCAACTTCCAGGCCACTCGCTTTTAGCCGCCCAATTAGTTCGCTCTGAACAAGGTTCGCGACACGCTTTGGATTTTTTGCGGCCTTTGCTGCTGACTCGAACTGATCGGCGAGTGATCTGGTGAGAGTTAGTGTGTGCGCATCCTGAGCCGTGATTCCGTAGTCCGCCATCATGCGCTTCCGCCGGGCTTCGGGAAGCTCGGGCAGCATGCTCCAAATCTGCGCCCGCCATTTTTCATCGACGACCAGGGGGAGCAAGTCAGGCTCGGGGAAATAACGGTAATCATGCGCCTGTTCTTTCGATCGCATGCCGTAAGTCTTACCTTCAGCGGAGTTGTAGAGGCGCGTTTCCTGCACAATTTTTCCGCCGGATTCGATGACTTCGATCTGGCGATGAATTTCGTATTCCAGTGCCTCGCGAATGAAGCGAAAAGAGTTGACGTTCTTTACTTCCGTCTTTGTGCCGAATTTCTTTTCTCCGAGAGGCCGAACGCTGACGTTGGCATCGCAGCGCAGGGAGCCCTCTTCCATATTGCAGTCGCTGACGCCGGTATAGAGGATGATCTCTTTCAGGCGGGTGAGATATTCGTACGCTTCTTCGGGCGAAGCAATATCCGGTTCGCTGACAATTTCGATCAGCGGCACACCACTGCGGTTCAGATCGATGGCGGTTGTCTCGCCCGACCCTGCGAAACCTTCGTGCAGACTTTTTCCGGCGTCTTCTTCGAGGTGCAGACGCGTGATCCCAAGCCGCTTCATTCCTGACGCGGTCGCAATCTCGATGAATCCGTGCTCCGCGAGAGGCTTGTCATACTGTGAAATCTGATAGCCCTTGGGCAGGTCGGGATAAAAATAGTTCTTGCGAGCGAAGACCGAAGTCTCGCGAATGTCACAATTAATGGCTATCGCGGCAAGCGTCGCGAATTCGACGGCTTTACGATTCAGAACTGGCAAAGCTCCGGGAAGTCCAAGGCAGACTGGGCACACGTTGGTATTCGGTGGATCACCAAAGCGAGTCGAGCACGAGCAGAAGATTTTACTGTCAGTCAGCAATTGGACGTGTACTTCGAGTCCGATGACCGGCTCGTACTTGGTCCGTACCGAGACAGCGCTTTCGAGCGATGTCGCCATATTTAGAAATTATAGAGCAGGCTTATGCGCGGGCGAGAACTCGCCTCGCTCAAAAGTTGGTAGGTGTCGCGCTGCGATCTGAAACTATTTCACGCCGATGTAAAGGTCTACTTGAGCGTTCAGCGGATCCAAAGCGCGTTCATCGTAAAGTTCGAAGTCGATTTGATAGATTCGCTTCAGCTTTCCTTCATCCTCAAGCTTGAAGATCCGCTGCCAGGCTTCGGGAATAACCTTTGGAAACGGGCCTTTTTCTGTGCTGAGGACGGCGTACCTGCCGGCGGGGATTTGTTTTAGAATCATGCCGGCAGGCGCAGCAGTACCGAATTTGACGGGCGCTCCAACCGTGAAGGTGTATTCTCCATTGTGATCGCTCGCGTATTCGGAATAGAGAGCGTAGAGATTTGATCCGCTCTTGTCCGGTATTTTGTCCGCCATTCCCTCGTCGATAAATCTGTGCCACTGCCGTCCAATGATCCCCTCAAGGGTGGCCTCTTTCGCGTTGTCGGTGCGCGCCTCGATTCCGATGACACTGAATGCGGGAATGTCTACAGTGCGGATGTCTTGCTCCTTACTTAATTTCCATCACTTCTTTTTCTTTGGCCTTGCACATGTCTTCCATTTTCTTAATTTCGTCATCGGTGAGCCTCTGAATCTCAGCGGTCGCGCGCTTTTCTTCGTCTTCGGTGATCTTCTTATCCTTCAGGGCCTTTTTGGTCGCGTCATTTCCGTCGCGGCGGATATTGCGAATCGCAGTGCGATGGTCTTCCAGAACTTTGTGCAAATGCTTTACCATTTCACGCCTGCGTTCTTCGGTGAGCGGCGGGATGGGCACGCGAATGATTTTGCCGTCGTTCATGGGATTAAGGCCGAGTTCGGCCCCGCGTATCGCTTTCTCAATCCCTGAGAGCTGTGTCGGATCGAATGGCTGGACTGTGATTAGTTGTGGCTCGGGCGTGTGCACGGTTGCGACTTGATTCAGCGGCATCTGCGATCCATAAGCTTCGACGGTCACACTGTCGAGCATGTGCACGGATGCACGCCCGGTGCGCGTTCCAACCAGTGCTTTGCGAAAATCATCGACGGCCTTCTCCATGCGAGACTTCATTTGCGCGTAAGTATCTTTAAGTCCGGGAATCGCAGCCATCGTCGGTTGGGCCATATTTCAGCTCCATCGAAAGAAGAATCAAAACGCTGAATTATAAACTGTAGCGAACAAGATTTTGGGGCAGCCGAGTGGTAATCGATGAGCTCTTATCGGAAAAATCGCTGAAATTCGCCCAGGATCAGTCCAGGCAAATCTTCTTTCCTTGCTTTTACTTTGAATCCCAGGTCGTGGCCCGTGCCGTCAACGGTGAGCAATCGTGTCTTCGAAGGGATTAATTTCATCGCAGCTTCGATCTCCGCAATCGAGCCGAATGGATCGTGTGTACCGTGAACGAGCATTACAGGAGTCTGAAGCTGAGGCAGGTGCTGGGTCCTCGGCTGATCGGGCCGGCCTGGCGGATGAAGCGGATACGAGAGCAAGAGCAGACCGCTGGCAAGTTTCCGCTGGCCGGCGCAAAGCATACTCGCTTGACGACCTCCGTAGCTTTGGCCACCGAGGAAAATTCGTGGCGGTGAGAACTTCTTCATCGCCAGAACGGCGTTTTCCAAGCCCTTGCGATCGCGCTCGGCATCCGCCGGACGCGGTGGGCCGAAACGGCGAACCTGGCGGAACGGCAGGTCACAGCGCAACACTGAGAGTCCCGCGCCGGCAAAGGTTTCTGCTATCGCAATCAGCAACGGCATTTGTGCATTACCGCCGGCTCCGTGAGTAAGAACAAGGACATCTGCGGCTGCTTCGGCATGATGAAGGAATCCCTGGACAGGAGGATCTAACGAAGTGTCTGCGAAACGCTCGACGTCGGCCATGTGTCAGGATTATCTCGCGCTTCGAAGGGCGGGGAACAGCGGGAATTCGGCCTCTGCTCCCAGCCGCGTCGGGCCAAGCTAGTTACGTTCGTAAGCCGCGGTGCTTGCTTCCTACTGGCAGACTAGCCTGAACCTGATAACATCCGGTACGGCAACGCGGGCGAGAAGCCGCGTTCAGCATCGTATTTTCCTCCCGGTGATGCTGAGAACTCCAGGACAAGTGGCAGTAAGTTCGCGAAGATTCACCTGCGCGCGCCAGCAGGAAAGCTTCGCATTACTACGGAGTTTGTATTTCCGAATATCCGTTCCGGGACGACTGAATGATAACGACCAACCGCAACACACAACGCAAGCAGACGTTGATTTTTAGTTTGTTGGCGTTTTTCTTTGTTTTGCCGGCAGCAATCGTGTTCGCCCAATCTGGCGGGAGTCACTCGGCAGAGCGAAAGCTCATTACTCGTGTCGCGCCCGAATACCCGGAGGCGCTCCGCAAAAACTTCATCGGAGGCGCAGTGCGCCTTGAGGTAACGGTGAGTCCCAATGGAAACGTCGACAATGCCCAGATACTGGGCGGAAATCCGATTTTGGGGCAGGCTGCGATGAAGGCAATCAAACAGTGGAAATACGCGCCAGCGAGTACCTGGGATAAATTAGTTGTGAGAGTTGACTTCGATCCGCGCGTGAACTAATTCAGGCTTTCGGAAGCTGCGTGGAAACCTAACTCCCGTCTACCACATGCAAGCGCATGAAGTTGGTCGATCCGCTTGACATCTGGGTTCCCGCTACCACACCCAGAACATCTCCTGACCGAAGCTTTCCCGTGCGAACGAGCTCCTGCTCGGCAGTCGCGAGCATATCTTCAGAATTCAGTGCCTGGTCGCGCTTAATCGGATGCACTCCCCAAAGCAAGTTCATTCGATTGCATACTGCGGGGATGTGACTGAACGCGAAAATCTTTGACTTGGGACGATACTTCGAGATCATTCTTGCCGTGTTTCCGGTTTCGGTAAAAACGGCGATTGCCGCCATGTCTAGGTCCTCGGCCGCGTGCGCAACCGACTCGCAGATGGTCTCTGAAACCGACAGGATGCGGTCCTTGCGGCGGCGGCGTGGCTGCGTGAACTCCGCCATGTTGGATTCGGCCTCGACCACGATCTTCGCCATCATGCAAACGGCTTCTTTCGGATATTTGCCGCTTGCAGTTTCGGCGGAGAGCATGACCGCGTCTGTGCCGTCGAAAATTGCGTTTGCCACATCGCTGGCCTCAGCGCGGGTAGGGCGAGGGTTCTCGATCATGGACTCAAGCATTTGCGTGGCGATGATGACCGGCTTGCGAAATTCAGCCGCGCGCTGAATCACATGCTTCTGGATCACCGGGACTTTTTCAGGAGGCATCTCGACTCCGAGATCGCCGCGCGCCACCATGACGCCGTCGGAAACCTCGAGAATTCCTTCCAATCGATCGATGGCTTGCGGCTTTTCGAGTTTGGCGATTACTGGGACGTCCAGTTTGCGAGAGACGATGATCTTTTTCGCTTCGATCACATCGGTAGCAGATCGCACGAACGACAAAGCGATCATGTCAACGCCGTGATCGAGGCCGAATTCAAGGTCTTTTCGGTCTTTATCCGTTAATGCGGGAATCGAGAGAGCGGCACCGGGAAGATTGATCCCTTGTTGCTCGCGGAGTACGCCGCCGTTGAGCACCTCGCACGTGATGTTGTCGCCGTGAACATTGAGAACCCGCAGTTCGATTTTTCCGTCGGAGAGCAATATGCGGGAGCCATCTTTTACCTCGCGGGGAAGGCTTTTGAAAGTGGTAGATATCTGCTCGGCAGTGCCTTCCGTGCCGCGGGTTGTGATGGTGACTTGGCCACCTATTTTCAGGACAACGGGCTGATGATTCTGCAGCATGCCGGTGCGAATCTTCGGCCCTGAGAGGTCTTGCAAAATGCAGATGCTGCGGCCCTCAGCAGCGGCGGCTCGGCGGAGGCACTCGATTGTATGGGCGTGATTCTCATGGGAACCGTGGGAGAAGTTCAGGCGGGCAACATCCATGCCGAAACGCATGAGTTCCCGAAGCTGAGGCTCTGTGCAACAGGAGGGGCCGATAGTGCAGATGATTTTTGCTCTGCGCGTGTGCAAGGGATCAGCGGGACAAGGAGATTGCCCAGTAGGTTGTCTGTCATCAGTCTTCAGGCGTCGATCTCCACGGGTGAGTTGTGCATCGGAACCAGATTGATTCCATCTCAAACTTGCAATTCATTTTAGCTTACGCATTGTAATCACAGGTTTGTGGCCCTGAGTCAGGCACGAAAGTGCTTCGCGGGTGACGTTTGTTTATGCCAACTTCTCTTTCGTGGTAAGTATCTAAAACTCACCACAGAGAGCACAGAAGAGGGGATAGCAGGCGAGAGACAAACAGTACTTCAGCTTCCATCCGGAAAACCGCCGCGATGTGTCACGACTGGAAAGTGCGGCAAGCCGTAAGACTTCGTTTTTGCCCTCCAGCCGTTGGCGTACGACGTGATTCCACGAAGCAATCGCGAACCGTCTCGATCTCCTGCTAGCTGCTCAAGGGTATGCCGCAAGGAATTCACGCGTGCCGCTCCGAAGCGTTCTCGCCAACGCTTTTCAATTGTCCAAGCCAGCTCCCAATATTGCTTCTGGGCGGTAACTCCCTTGGCGGTCAGCCGGGCAATTCTGATCCTGTCACTTGAGTTTGTCTCAACTAGCACGTAGCCGCGCTTTTGGAGGAACTTCAGCGACATGTCCACCGCTTCTTTGGAGATTGCAGACATGCGTGGGAGTTCTTTCACCGGAACTCGGTTGCTATCGAGAACGCGTAACACATTTGCGCCTATAGCGAGTGAAACCGGAGATTCGCGCTCGAACTCAACGGCGAAAATCGTGAGAACACCCGCGACAAGGGCGGGCAAACTTATGCTCGAGATATCACACTCGCCGGATTTAGCAAATGCCTTGTCTGGCGTGCCGCTGACAAGCCCATATCCCACGATCGGCATCCCTTGCGGTAGCTGATAGTCGAAGTACTCGAGCACTGCGGAGAGCGCCTTTCGCAATTGGGCAATTTCATCTTCGCCACAGCGCCTACGCCACCGTTCCTCGATTTCGGGCACAAGCAGCCGGCATAAAGCTTGCGCCTTTCCGCCCGCGGAGGTGAGCTGCACCGAAGCAGATCCAGGGGAACGAACGCCCTTAACGGCAGAAGAGGATTCAATGCGGAGATATCCCCAACGCTGCATTCCCGTCAAAATTGTGCGCAGGTTTTTCTTGCTGACATGCGACAGGTGGTACAACTCGCGCACTGTAACTCCGGTTCTCGGGATGTACTGCATGCAGTTCATCCACATGACTAGGGAAACGAGCCAGGGAGCGTACGGCGCGCCGGAAGTCGAGCCGAAGCTCGTTGTCCGATGCGGCATACGGTGTTCGAATTCATTGTCGAATTCAATAGTGAACGCGACCAAGAATTGCGATAACAGTGCGGACAAAGGGAGGCGAGACTCTGAAGTAGGGAGATTGGATGGCACAGATACGACTCCACCGGCACGCTGCGGCATTTGCTTCTCCTCTGTGGGCTCGCTCTGTGTAACTCAGTTTTTAAGTGGTCTTTAAATAAAGCCCAACCACAGAGAACACCGAGGTACACGAAGAAAAACACAGGTGAGAATACCTATCTGGAATTTGCTACGGCCGTCAATTCGCTCCCTAATGTCGATCTGGGAAACAGCATGGCGTTGAATTCCGCGCCAATCAGAATGACGAGCGAAATCATGTACATCCACACCAAGAGGGCGATGGCGATCCCGAGCGAGCCGTAGATCACGCTGTAGTCAGCGTAATTCTGCAGATACCAGGCGAAGATCACGGTTACGATGAACCACATGACGGTCGCAAGGCTTGCGCCGGGAAGAACGCTATGCCAGGGTTGCGTGCGTGGGACTGCGTTGTGATAGATCAACGCAATGACGGCGACGCTGGTCACGATGGCGATCGCCCAACGTACCACTTTCCACATGATCAGAACGTAGGTTCCAATGTCATGATTGATATTGAGCAGCACCGTGGTTTCGATTTCGCTGCCGAAGGCCACAAGGATGGTCGAGCAAGCCAGTGGAATTCCAGCGAGAATAACAAGAGCAAACGCAATGAATCTTTCTTTCACCAAACCCCAGATCTTTGGGAGTTCATAGCAGCGGCGAAAACCGTCCATCCAGGAAACCATTACGCCGGAAGCAAGCCAGATTGCGAGTACGGATGTAGTAAAGAGCAAGCCAATCGACCGGCCGGTATTTCCGCGCAGATAAGCTTGTACCGTACTGAAACCCGCAGGGAGAATTCTTTCGAGCGCATAAGAAATTTCGCGCGAGTACGACCGCATGGTGTGGTTCCCGTTTCCGAGAACAGAGCCAACCACGAGTAGGGTGGGGAAGAATGTAAGGATGGATGAATAGGCGGAAGCTTTTGCAATGGCAAACGCGTCATGCTCAAACGCGCGCCAAATCGACTTCCACAGCAGATGGAAAAAGCGCAATATCAACGGTGCCAGAGTAGATTGCCGGGGCTTCGCGATCAAGCGAAGACTCGGGACGGGTTCCTCAGCTGGTACTCGTTGCGGGTTAGCGTGCATTCAAATAAGTTACAGGCCTTTCCCGGCGAACTTGCGAAAGCGGGCGAACTCTGCGGTTAGAATCTTTCGGCTTCCCGGAAAAAAAGCTCTTAATCGCAGAGACCACCGAGAAAAAACACGGAGGGCAGAGGCAAAACAAAAGGGCGGAATTTTCATCCGCCCTAGTTCGTTTCACAATTACTCCGCTGCGAGTTCCTCCGTCTCACCTTCCGTACGCATGAGTTCGAGCGCGCGCTCGGCCTCCTCGTATGCCTGCGAGACTTCCTCCTGCACCTTCGCGGCAGCCTCTTCCATTTCCGGCGATAGGCGCACGTTGCGGTAGTATTCCATGCCGGTCCCGGCAGGAATGAGCCGTCCGACGATGACGTTCTCTTTCAGGCCGCGCAGGTGATCGACCTTGCCCTGAATTGAGGCTTCGGTGAGCACTCGTGTGGTCTCCTGGAACGATGCCGCCGAGATAAACGAGTCGGTTGCAAGCGATGCTTTGGTGATGCCGAGCAGCAACGGTCTGCCGGTCGCCGGCTTGCCGCCTTCGCGGATCACACGCTCGTTCTCCTCGCGGAAACGGAACTTATCCACTTGCTCCTCAAGCAGGAACGTCGTGTCGCCTACGTCTTCGACTTTCACCCAGCGCATCATCTGGCGGACAATCACTTCAATGTGCTTGTCCGAGATGGTGACGCCCTGCAGCCGGTAAACTTCCTGAATTTCGTTCACCAGATATGCCTGCAGTTCTTTCTCGCCGAGCACTGCCAGAATGTCGTGGGGGTTGAGTGGCCCATCCATGAGCGGTTCACCCGCCTTGACGCGCTCGCCTTCCTGCACGTTCACGTGCACGCCGCGAGGAACTGAGTATTCCTTCTCTGTTCCGTTGTCGGCGGTCACGTAAAGTTTGCGCTGCCCTTTCGAAATTTCGCCGAACTTGACCGTGCCATCGATCTCGCTGATGACCGCAGTCTCGTGCGGCTTGCGGGCTTCGAACAGTTCGACCACACGCGGCAGACCGCCCGTGATGTCCTTGGTACGGGTGGTTTCGCGCGGAATCTTTGCGAGAATGTCCCCCGGATAGACCGTGTCCCCTTCAGCAACCATGAGGTGAGCGCGTGAGGGCATCAAGTAACGCTTGCTGCCCTTCGTCCCCTTGATCACGATTGCGGGCTGGCGTTTCTCGTCAGGCGACTCGCCGACAACGTGACGGGACAAGCCCGTAACTTCATCGACTTCCTCGTGCAGCGTGACCCCTTCCTGCAGGTCTTTGAACTGCACTGTGCCGCCGATTTCGGTAAGGATCGCGAACGTGTACGGGTCCCACTCGACCATCACCTGCCCGAGATGGACCTGATCACCATCGCTGACCTTCACTTTCGCGCCGTAAATCACGGAGTAGCGTTCACGCTCGCGGTTCTTATCATCGACGACCGCGATCGAGCCCTGGCGGTTCATCACGACAAGGTCGCCAGACTTCGACTTCACTGTCTGCAAGCCGATGAAGCGCACCGTGCCGTTCGTCTTGGCATCGAGACGCGACTGCTCGGAAACTCGCGATGCCGTACCGCCGATGTGGAAGGTACGCATCGTGAGCTGCGTTCCAGGCTCGCCGATCGACTGAGCAGCGATGACGCCCGTGGCTTCACCCAGTTCGACCAGACGGCCCGAAGCCAGGTTGCGACCGTAGCACATGACGCAAACGCCACGCTTGGATTCGCAAGTCAGCACGGAACGGATTTTCACCCGCTCAATGCCCGCTGCCTGGATCGCACCTGCCAGGTCTTCCGTGATCTCATTGTTGATGTCCACCATCACGTTGCCATCGTAATCTTTGATCTTCTCAAGAGACACGCGGCCGACGATCCGGTCGCGCAGCGGCTCGATAATTTCGCCAGCTTCCACGATTCCAGCCACGTAAATGCCGTCCACCGTGCCGCAATCGTATTCGCTGATGATTACATCCTGAGCAACGTCAACCAGGCGGCGAGTCAGGTAGCCCGAGTCGGCTGTCTTGAGCGCCGTATCGGCCAAGCCTTTGCGAGCGCCATGCGTCGAGATGAAGTACTGCAACACCGTCAAACCTTCACGGAAGTTTGCAGTAATCGGCGTCTCGATGATTTCGCCCGACGGCTTCGCCATCAGTCCGCGCATTCCGGAGAGCTGGCGAATCTGTTGTTTCGATCCGCGAGCCCCGGAGTCGGCCATGACATAAATCGGGTTGATCATGCCTTCCTTGTCACGTTGCTGCATCTGACCGAACATTTCGTCCGAAACCTTCTCCGTAATTGCCGACCAGATTTCGATGACCTTGTTCTTGCGTTCGCCGTCGGTGATTGCACCGTCGAGATATTGCTGCTGAACGCTGACCACCTGTTTCTCGGCGTCGCGCACCAGCGTCTTCTTGTTGTCGGGAATCACCATGTCGTCAATTCCGATCGACAATCCGGCGCGGGTCGCGTAGCTGAAGCCGAGTTCCTTAACCTCGTCGAGCATCTTGACGGTCAATTCAAGACCGTAAGTCAGGTAGCAGAAGCTGACCAATTGCCCGATCCCCTTTTTCTTGAGCAGGCCGTTGATGTATGGCATCCCCACGGGAAGGTGATCGTTCAGGATCGCGCGGCCAACGGTCGTGTTTAGGAACGCGCGGTCGTAGCTGGTCGGCTCCGTGTGGACGATGTCCTGATCGTCGTATGCTGTCGTAAGATCGATCACCTCGCCCGTGTAGCGCAAACGGATCGGCGTGAGTGTCTCGACTTCTCCCGCATGCAAGGCGAGCAGAACTTCATCGATATTCGCGAATGCGCGGCCCTCACCCTTTGCGCCTGGCTTGCCTTTGGTCAGGTAATAGAGGCCGAGCACCATGTCCTGCGTGGGCACGGTGATCGGCTGACCTGAAGCCGGCGAGAGAATGTTGTGCGAGGACAACATCAGCACGCTGGCCTCGACCTGCGCTTCCGGAGACAGCGGAATGTGTACCGCCATCTGGTCGCCATCGAAGTCGGCGTTGAACGCCGTGCAAACCAGCGGGTGGATCTTGATCGCTTTACCTTCCACCAGGACGGGTTCGAACGCCTGAATGCCCAAACGGTGCAGGGTTGGAGCGCGGTTCAGGAGCACCGGATGGTCTTTAATGACCTCTTCGAGGATGTCCCAAACAATCGACTCCTGCTGCTCAACCATTTCTTTTGCCTGCTTAATGGTTGTGCAATGGCCGGTCTGCTCGAGCCGGTGATAGATAAATGGCTTGAAGAGTTCGAGCGCCATCTTCTTAGGCAAGCCGCACTGGTGCAGTTTGAGCTCGGGACCGACCACGATAACCGAACGTCCGGAGTAGTCGACACGCTTGCCCAGCAGGTTCTGGCGGAAGCGCCCCTGCTTGCCTTTCAACGTGTCGGAAAGCGACTTCAACGGACGGTTATTAGCACCGCGCAGCACGCGTCCACGGCGGCCGTTGTCGAACAATGCGTCCACGGCTTCCTGCAGCATGCGCTTTTCGTTGCGTACGATGACTTCCGGTGCGTGCAGGTCCATCAGCTTCTTTAAGCGATTGTTACGATTAATGACGCGGCGGTACAGATCGTTCAAATCAGAGGTTGCAAAACGGCCGCCATCGAGTGGAACCAGGGGACGAAGCTCCGGAGGAATGACCGGAATCACGTCGAGGATCATCCAGTTCGGCTTGTTGCCGCTCTTACGGAATGCTTCGACAACTTTCAGCCGCTTTGCATATTTCAGCTTTTTCTGCAGCGAGTTTTCGTACTTCATCTTCTCGCGCAGTTCGGTGGAAAGCGAATCGACCTCGACGCGCTTCAATAGATCTTTGATCGCCTCTGCGCCCATAGCGGCGCGGAATCCCGCCGGCCGATACTGCTGATCGAGTTCGCGGAACTTCGCTTCGTCTTTGATGACTTCGCGCTCTTTGACCGGAGCGTCGCCAGGCTCGACTACGACATAGGCTTCGAAGTAAAGAATGGCCTCGAGGTCGCGCAGTGAAATATCGAGCAGGTGACCGATGCGGCTGGGGAGTCCTTTGAAGAACCATACATGCGAGCAGGGAGACGCCAGTTCGATGTGTCCAAGGCGCTCGCGGCGGACTTTCGAAAGCGTGACTTCCACACCGCACTTGTCGCAGATCACGCCGCGGTGTTTCATGCGCTTGTACTTGCCGCACAAGCACTCCCAGTCGGTGACCGGTCCGAAAATGCGCGCGCAGAACAGGCCGTCGCGCTCCGGCTTGAAGGTGCGGTAATTGATTGTTTCAGGCTTCGTCACCTCGCCATGCGACCAGCTCCGGATTTTTTCCGGAGAGGCCAGGCTGATGCGGATCGCGTCGAAATCTGCAATAGGATTTGCCAGGTCAAATGGGCTCGAACGGAACAAGATTTCCTCCACTTCCTGCGGCCTTATCGCTGCCGCCAGCGGCTCCGTAATTAGTGATCAGAGGCGAGTGGCCAGTGACCTTAAATTCGGCAAACGGTATCGAAGCAAATGCCGCCGCCATTTATTTCAAAAATTTGGGCCCAGTGACTAGCCACCAATGACTAGTCACCGGCCACTTTTAATCTGCTTCCAGCAGCACACCGCGTGAGCGTGTTCCCGCGAAGCCTTCGCTGCCCGGGGCCGCACTGACCACCGGCTTCTTCTCGCCGGCCTTGATCAATTCGACATCCAGACACAGCGACTGCAGCTCGCGGATAAGCACGTTGAACGATTCCGGCACGCCCGGCTCCATCGCCGCTTCGCCCTTGAC
>DASRFP010000008.1:0-120791 GCA_035651475.1 Terriglobales bacterium
AGCTAAGTCGGGCATTCTGGTGAAGGTCCATTCGATCGACTCCTGCGAAGCGGATTGGTCAGCACCATCAGCTTCTCCGGTATCGCTCGGATGGACTATTCACTTCTTGGGAACAACGTGTTGAAAGATCACAGGTGCCCCACCCTTTGCGGTCTTCAAAGGGTGGGAATTACAACTTAGTGTTCAATTCCCAGACCGTTGTAGAAATGCCGTACTCCATTTGGTGTGAAATCGGAGTCGCGTAATCCCGCACGAATTCGCCTCAGAAGTTCGGGGCTAACCGGCTCCCGTGCCTTGGCATTCCCACTTTTTATTGCGAGCTCAATCTCGTCCACGCTTCATATTCTCGAGTAGGCGTATGCGATAACTGGATGGGTGTTTGATGAAAGTATGGTCTCCCACATTCAGGCAGACTAAGGTTTCTGACTTCCAGCGCCGAGTTGTGACGCTGACAACTACGACTTCGCCGGCTTCAGGGGGGTGATGATTATGGCCGGCTGCCAGCGCTGAACCAGAACGCGCGAGCGCCGCAGACCCCGGAGCCGCCTGACTTTGCGCGCTAGTAGCGTGCAAAATGGCAAGAAGCCAAGCACGCGCTACTCGTGTGTGGCCTGCCCTAGGGCGAAGGGAAGTCGAACGGGTAGTAATGCTTCAGTTTGGAATTCTCAGAAGTCGGGAGCAAAGAGGACGCGGAGCAGGAACCAAAACCCCTCGCGGATGATACCGTAGATAAACCCGATCACTACGAGCAAACCTAAAATTCCCTTTGCCCAACTAGGGAGTGGATCGACGGTTTTATCTATTGTTCTTGAGATCAGTCCCATAAATCGCGCGAACGCTTTGACGAACCGAGTATCGCCCGCGCCGTGCGGTGATTCTACGGGTCCAATTCAAACTAATAGACTACGGGGGTGCCCTTGCCAATCCAGCTAAGCTCTAGCATAATAATTACTTGTCTTGTTCCCGCCGGTGTCAGCAGAGCCTGACCCTCGGCCTCCTTTCGGAAGGACCAAGAAAACAGCGCAGGAAAGGAAACCAGTTCAGTGTTAATGATTCGTCTGGCGCGCGTAGGCGCGCGCAAGCAGCCGCATTACCGTGTGGTGGTGATTGAAAAAGAGCGGGCGCGCAACGGGCGTCCGGTGGAGATTGTGGGGACGTACAATCCACGCACCACCCCGGCCAGCGTGGAGCTCAAGCGCGAGCGCATTGATTATTGGCGCTCGAAGGGAGCCCAGGTCTCAGCCCGCGTAGGCAAGATTCTGGGATTCGCAGCGAACGCTGCGCCGGTTGAAACAGCGGCTTCGTAACTCGCGATAAATAGTTGCCGAGCGATGCTCGGCCGAACGGGCGAGGGCGCCCGTTCCCACATGGGCATTTCACATTTCAGGCATGACTGACCAGGCTCCCAATCCGAAAGCGCTCATCGAGCACGTAGCCAAAGCCCTCGTAACTTTGCCTGAACGTGTGTACGTCGAAGAAGTACCCGAAGATGGCGAAGTCGTCATCGAGCTCGAAGTCGCCGAAGACGACATGGGACGCGTGATCGGCAAGTCGGGCAAGATCGCGCGGGCGTTGCGCAATCTGCTGCACGCGGCGGGCGAAAAAGACGGCAAGCGCTACGAGCTGGAGATTCTGGAATAGCGGATTCTGAAAAAGCCGCCGAATTTGTCACTTTGGCACGGGTTGTAAAGACCCAAGGGCGGCACGGCGAAGTTGCCGTCGAAGTTCACAGCGACGTTCCGGATCGGCTGCACGCCGGTCTGCGAATTTTTGCTTTGGGCGCGGGGTCGAGTTTCACGAACAGCGATACGCGGCGCGACTTGAAGATCGAAAACGCCTGGCCGCACAAAGATTGGCTGGTGCTGAAGTTCGCGGGCGTCAATTCGATCTCAGACGCCGAGCCGCTGATCGGAAGCGAGTTGCAGGTTCCGCTAAGCGAGCGCGCGAAGCTGGAACCGGGCGCGGCGTTCGTCAGTGATTTAGTGGGTTGTGCATTGTTCGATCACGCACGTGAAGTTGGCGTGATCAGCGATGTGAGGTTTGGAGCAGGTGAGGCTCCTCTGCTTGTAGTTGGATCAGGCAAGGCCGAGCTTGAGATTCCCTACGCGCAGGAATTTTTGCTGCGGGTCGATCTTGAGCATAAGCGGATCGAGATGAATTTGCCGGAAGGCCTGCTCGAAGTAAACGCTCCGCTGACGGAAGAAGAGAAGAAACAGCAAAGGCATTAACTGCCGAGTACGCCGAGATCGCAGAGAAAAAGGGAAAAATGTTCCTCGGCGATCTCTGCGGTGAATGAATTGTGCAGATTGAAATCGTCACTATCTTCCCGGATTTTTTTCGCGGGCCACTCGATTACGGAATTGTTCGCCGGGCGCGCGAAGCCGGGCTGGTGAAGATTCGAGTTCACGATCTGCGGGCGTTTACCCGCGATCGGCATCGCACAGTCGATGACCGCCCATTTGGCGGCGGCGCTGGAATGGTCCTGAAGCCGGAACCGATCTTTGAATGTGTGGAGTCGTTGGACGTCGCCGCGCGTGAAGAACGCGCCGCTGTGAAGCAGTCGGTTGTCCTGCTCTCGGCGCAGGGCACGCGGTTTGATCAGAAGCTGGCATCTGAGCTATCAGAGCTTGAGCAAATCGTTCTAATCTGTGGTCGCTACGAAGGTGTCGATGAGCGCGTCGGAATGTTTCTTGCCGATCGCGAGATTTCGATTGGCGATTATGTTCTGAGCGGCGGCGAACTTGGCGCGACGGTGATTGTAGATACAGTCACGCGGCTGATTCCTGGTGCAGTTGGGAATGAGGCTTCGACGCGGCAGGAATCGTTCGTGGCTGGAGCTGAGCGAGGTGCTAATGATTTGGCGGACAAGAATTTCCGCCCCGCGCGGGAACCGGCGCAGTCCGGCAATGAGATCAAAGCCATACAGCCGGACTCGACCTGCGGCTCTGGCGGATTGCTGGATTATCCGCACTACACGCGCCCAGCGGATTTTCGCGGGATGAAAGTGCCGGAAGTTTTAGTAAACGGCAACCATGAAGAGATCAAACGCTGGCGAAGGCGTTCAGCGCTGGAGAAGACATTAACGAACCGTCCGGATCTTCTGGAGCAGGTCGGGTTGACCGAAGAAGATAGGGAGTTGTTACAGAAGCGGTGAGCAATGAGCTATGAGCAACCAATATTCTGATTGCTCATAGCTCGATGCTCGCAGCTCAAAGCTGAAAAGCAGATTCCTCGTGGCGGAAAGCCACTCGGAATGACATCATGGCGAGTACGCCGAGAGGATCAATACAATGTCGAACCTAATCATCGAAAAGCTTCTTGCGAAGACCAAGCGCACCGACCTGCCGCAATTTGTTCCCGGCGATACCGTACGTGTACACGTAAAGATCAAAGAAGGCGACAAAGAGCGCCTGCAGGCGTTTGAAGGCGTGGTGCTCGCGCGTTCGCGCGGGCCGCAGGCCAGCTTCACCGTACGCAAGATTAGCTTCGGGCAGGGCGTGGAGCGCATCTTCCCTGATAGTTCGCGGGTGATTGATAAGGTCGAGGTGGTCCGCTCTTCGAAGGTTCGCCGTGCCAAGCTCTACTATCTTCGCAATCTGCGCGGCAAGGCTGCACGGTTGAAAGATGTTGATCGCGAGCACGCAACCGCCGCTTCAAGGTAGCGTCAAGCGCAGCCCAAACCTAGAACCACGTAGCAGCACGATAGGCGCGATATTCTTCGCCGAATTTTGCTTCGAGGACGGCCGCTTCTTTGCGCGCTCGCCAAATCTGCATCGGGATGATCACTAGAAAAATCAGCAGAAATCTCGGACGTCCGACTAACAAAAACAGCCCCGCAACTACAAACGAGCCGAACACGTAAATAGGATTACGAATTTTCGAATAAATTCCACGTGTAACGAGCTGCCGCGCTTGCGCTGTAACCGCGAATGAAGCCCCGAGTTGGAATCGCGCGACTGTCCACAAGGCAAAGCCAAATGCCAGCAAAATCAATCCGGCAGTTTGCATTGGCGTCCAGGACAGAGGGAGGGTTTTCCATGCCGCAAAACCAATCCCGATTCCCGCAATCAGCGTAAGCGCAATATGTTTTGTGACCATTCCGGTTTGGCACGAGCGTAACTCAGTACTTCAAACTCGGCAAGGAAACTAATCAACAAAAAAGCCGCCCGGATGGTCCTTTCCGGGCGGCGACAGAGAGTGCAATCTGGTCAGTTCACCGTCTGCACCAACACTGGTGAAGTGCTCCCCACAATGTTGGCTGTCCCCCCATATACAACGGTGATGTCGTGTGTCCCCGAGGCCAAGGCAGTCGTCGTGTAACTCGCCTTGCCGCCGGAAAGATTTGCAGTCGCTAAGGTTGTGGTTCCGTCCATGAAAGAAACGGAGCCGGTTGGAATAGTTGTCGGTGAGAGAACAGTTGCCGTGAACTTCACCGATTGTCCTGCAGTCGCTGGGTTCCGCGACGCTACGACAGAAGTCGTGGTCGTCGCTTGCGCCACCGAAATCGCAGCCGTTCCCGAGTTCGCGGCAGAAATGCCATCACTGACGTAGGTTGCAGTAATGGCGGCCGTGCCCGCGGGAATTTTTGTTGTGCTGAGCGTTGCCGTGGTTCCGCTCAACGGAGCCGTGCCCAGATTCGTAGTTCCTGCCGTGAACCTGACACTCCCAGTCGGACCTCCAGGCGCAGTTGACGTTACCGTAGCTGTTAACTGGACCGTCTGACCGAAGGTGAATGCATTCGGCGTTGCAGTAACTATGGTCGTAGTCGGATATAGGCTGACAACCTGAGTCACTGAACCAGTGCTGGTCTTATAGGTGGCGTCCCCTGCGTAGGTCGCTTTGATCGTATGCGTCCTTGCAGCGAGAGACGAAGTGCTCAACATCGCCACGCCACTGGACGAGGTTGTAGTTCCGATCACCGTCGCGCCGTCATAGAACGTGACGGTTGCGTTATCCGGAACTCCATCGGTCGATGACGTCGTCGCCGTGAACGTCACCGGCTGATTGATGAACGATGGGCTACCCGAGGTCGTGACAGCCGTCGTGGTTAGGATCGGCAGGGCCTTGACCGTCTGATGTAAGACGGCTGAAATGCTGCCGATATTGTTAACGTCTCCCGAGTAGACAGCCGTAATCGAATACGTTCCGGCGGTCGCATACGTCGTGCTGTAGGTCACTTGCGTGGTTCCCAGTGGTAACGGAACCGTCGCCAGCGTAGTGGCCCCTTGCTTGAACATGACGTTTCCACTTGCCGCACCACCGTACTGCGAGGCGATGGTTGCGGTGTAGGTGGCTGTCTGGTTTATGTAGGAAGGATTGACACTCGAGGTGACGGCGGTTGTGCTCGTCGCCAAATTCACATTTTGTGTGAGTGGCGAGGATGAGCTTGGGGTAAACGAATTGGCTGCATCGCCGCTGTAGTTTGCAACAATGGAATGCGATCCAGTCGACAAGGTGGAGATCGTGATTGATGCAGTTCCGGCAGTCAACGCTACCGGTCCATAAGCGTTTGCTCCGTCCGTAAATGTCACGGAACCTGTCGGAACGCGACTGGCATTCGTGACTACCGCGGTGAATGTGACCGCCTGCCCGTAAGTAGATGGGTTAAGCGAAGACGAGATGGCCGTCGAAGTAGCTGTGACGATCCCCGTTCCGCTCAGTTGCACTTGCTGAGTAGTGGATCCTCCGCTGTTGTCTGTGAAAGTCACAGTTCCGCTAATCGCGCCCAAAGATGTGGGAGCGAAGGCGACGTTCTCGGAACAGTGATCCCCGGGAGCAAGAGGCGATGCCGACACGCAGTTCTGACTCGACGTGAACTGAGCGCTAACGGCAACGCTGCTGATGCTTAGCGGAGCGGTTCCGCTGTTGGTGACAGTTACAGATTGAGAGCTACTGGTGGTACCTTCAACTTGGTTCCCAAACGCGAGCGCATTTGGCGAAACCGATGCAGTTGGTGTCCCAGCGTTTCCGCCCAGAATGTAAGCTGTGCCCTGGCCAGGGTTGCTGCCGACAGTTGCGCCCGGCGCTCCTACGATCATCGCCGTGCCTGAGTTATCCAAAGCTATGGCGCCGCCACTCACGGCTGTACCCCCGAAGCCGTCGTTCGGAGCGCCATCGGAGGCCGAAATCTTCTGGCTCTCCGTCGTTGATGTCCAGCTTGCTCCTTTAGGGAAGAGGTATACGACGCCGGGACTATTTTGTTGCTCTGCCGCGGCGGCAATCGTGTTCCCGTCTGCGCTGATGGTAAAACGGGAAATCGGTTGATCCGATCCGCTCAGTTGTGCGGCTTCGCTCCGGTTGCTCCAGAGATACTCCGTAGTGCAACCGCCGCCGATAATACAAAACAGACGGGGAGTCGGTAGGAAAATAAACCCTTTCCCATTACCGCCGGCAACTACGGTGTGACCGTCTCCAGAAATGCCGACCGAATTACCCAGGAATGAATATCCGTCCCCTGGGGCATACGTCAGCTTGGCGCCTTGCGTTTCGTTCGCCCAACCACCATTCGGTTCGAAGAACAGATACACAGCGCCGGCATAGCCATTTGCTTGATTTGCGGTTGCAGCAATTACAGTTCCGTCAGAGTTGACGCTCACTGCAAAACCAAGAAAATCAAGGTGGGCGCCATCCGATGCCGTCAGCTTAATAGGCTGGTAGTTATCGGCCCACCCTGTGCTAGGCCGAACAAAAACATACACGGCGCCATCAGACAGGTTATTTACCAGCCCTCCCGTATATCCAAGGGCAATAACACTGCCATCTCCGCTGATGCTCATGCTGCTGGGAAAAATCGTGGAGCAATCGTTCGGGTTGGCATCAGTCTGATTGCAAGGCGTTTCGGTAGAGTCAAGGGACAGGATGGCGTATTGTCCGTATGCTGTCGTTGTGGCCCACCCAGTCGAAGGTTTAACGAAGACGTCCACCAACCCGGCTCCTGAGTCCGTTTTAGGAAACGTGTTAGAAAGCACGGCAATTGTGTTACCGTCCCCACTGATTGCCACGGAGACAGCGAACCCCGCCCCCTGGCCGCCACCGAGTCCGGTATTTAACTTCGCTACATAGTTATCGCAGCCGACAGTAATGCAACTTCCCCAGCCTCTGCTCGGCCTTACAAAAACATAAGCCGCGCCAGAACCTGGATTGGTGCCGTTCCCCTCCGGAGCGCCCACGACTACGGTAGAAGCGTCGCTGCTTATGGCGGTGGAATAGCCAAACTGATCGTTGGCCGCGCCGCTGCTGCACGAGGTATTTGTGTGCACCCCTATTGCCGCTTCATTCAGAATGCAACCGGATACATTGTTGGTCAGTTCGACTGACTGCACCATTGGGTCCACTATCAGTGGATACTTCGCATCATGGTCGTCGACCTTCAGTCGAAGTTCGGTGTTCGCGACTTCAAGCCATGCGCGCAAATCGTGACCGTCGGCATCCGTGGCAACAAGCCCGCTGTAGCGCAGGACCACAGATCCGCTGTTCTTGAGGATGAGTCCTCGGCCTCCGTCGACCGATGCTGTCAAGTCACCTGAAAGATCGAGCGCCAACGTTAATGGCTGGCCATTTGCCTGGGATGGTGCGTTCGGTAGTGTGAAGCCCTGTTCCAGGCCTACTGGTCCGTTCACGTACCATTCCGTCAGTCCTTCACGCCAGTATTCCAGCCGGTTAGCTTTTACCTGAGGCGAAGCTGGCTTCACCGCGACTAAGTTGTCGCCATGGCCGTATCCTCGCAGCGTCATGTTCCAGTGGTTGTTCCCCGAACGAAAACGGACGCCCGATGGATTGAAATCCGCGGACAAAGAATTTTGCGCATTTACTGCACTGGCGCCGTTGTTTTCTGCGACGAAATGGTAGCCCGCTTGGTTTCTTCCAATCGTCGCGGAAATCTGTGCCTGTGCCATACCATCGAGTTTGGTCTTTGGCGTCTGCTGCGCGACTGCCGATGAGGCGCCGACTGCTACAAGCATTGTGGCGATCGCGACTGTAATTACTGCCGGCCTTACAAATTCACTCTTACTGCTTCTCAACTTTCCACAGATGAAAGTGAGGGCGCATTGTCTGAAAGACATATCTCCTCCTCAATGTCCACCGCTTAAAGCGAGTGGTTTTATTTACGCGGTTTGTGGTTGGCATCCTGCCGCGGGAAGATGACGACAGTTCGCGCTATTGGTAAAGGCGCATTTCAGGAACTTAGGAGCTCAAAAAAGTTTGAACAGACAACATGACAGCGCAGTCAACTTAGCTAGGCGGCTAATCATCCGAGTTGGTAAACGCATTTCTTGTCGCGCAATTATGTGCCCAGGTAGAAACCTGCCGGGGGGTTTGCTGGCAGCCGCCACAATTACTAATTACCTATAAGCTTTGCAGGAAATTTACTAAATCCTGCATCTGTTGTTGCGTAAGCCCAATCTGGAAGCGTTGATCGTAGAAATTCACAACTTGCTGAAGGTTCGCCGCTGCTCCGTTATGGAAGTAAGGAGCGCGGGCGGCCAGGCCTCGCAAGATCGGCCCTTTACCACGGCTGATATCTGCACACTGTCCCGTGATCAGAGCTTTGCCAGGGTCAGATGTGTAATACGTGTTGCCGTTAAGAGGACCTTGGGTACATGTGAGTTCGAAAACCGGTAATTGCGGTGCTTGCAGTTGCTGAAGCGCGGCAGCAAGATTACTGTCCGTCTCGTAACTCGATAAGTGGCTTGTGCCAACATCAAGGGGCAAGGATAAGGAATGATCGCCTACGTTCGGAGCGTCGTGGCAGGTAGAACAAGTCCCAATGATCGTCTGGTTGCCGCTAGCCAACCCTGGAACATTGCTGATAGTTAACGGCTGCGTGTTGAAAATTTGTTCGCCGCGTGCAATTGACGCCCGCTGTGCGTTACCTGAATGTTCGAACGAAGAAAATATGGTGAATGCATTTGGATTAAAGGCATGTCCCTGAGGATCGCCACCCAAAGCATCATTAATCCCCGGATAGTAGGATTGCGTCGAAAGAAATTGCGGGCTTCCGTGTGCGGTCCTCGAAAGATCACCGGCAATAAAATCGCTTAATTGGGCCGAGTTCAGCGACGTTTCAAAATTGACGATAGCCCGAAGTTGCGCCGCAGTAGGCGCTTGTAATGCCTGAGCGTGTCCCAGAGTTGCATCTGTCGCCTGCTGCGTCAAATCAGTATTGAGGTTCGCGGCAAATGTTTGAGGATCGTTAAGTGGAAAATTTACGGATTCACGTCCGTCCCACATCACCGCGCTCAGGAATCTCAAATTTGTGCTCGGCAAAGGCCGCCGGTAAACAGAAACCGTCTGCTCTCCTTGAGAGCCGGTGGTAATGGCGCAGCCATACGGATCTTCAACAGCAGCGATTGTGAACTGCACGCCTGTAGTTGGCAAGGCAAGCCCAATTCGGAACAATCCCTTCTTCAGCACCAAACTGTTGTTTATCGGTCCAGTCGGGCAGGTCGAGCCATCAATTTGGGCGAACAAAGGGTCTTTGCCTCTGCTTAACAAATAGCGCAGTTGTGCATCGACTGGACTTAAACCAAACGCTGCACTTGGAGTGTGGCAGGTTCCGCAGCTCCTCCCGTTTGTTCCCAAGCTTTGGAAGAACGGTCCGCTCAGATTGATTCGACCGGTGTTGCTATAGGTGGCAGCAAAGCCCGTTGGATTTAGAAACGGAAATAAATTAGGAAGGTAAATGCCAGCAATAGCACTTCCGGTGGCGAGCGTGAAGAGGACCACCGCAAAGGCGATTCCAGGCCAGCGGGCGAGCGGCCCTATCCTGCCGACAGATTTCTCCCACAACGTTCGAATCAAGAGATTTGCTTTCCGTGACATTCTTGTCCTCCTAAGCGTCTTGATCGGCTACTCTTACGAGCTACTCGGATGACAGCTCCCCGCACAAGCGCTTCAGAAGACCTTGGCTTGACCCGTTCGCTCTGTTGCTTATGGTGCAATCCTGCTGCCGTTTGTTACACAAGCACGCGCAACTCGCTTCTACTGGTAAGGCGGATTTCACCAGGAAAGGAGCTCAAATAAGTTTTAGATTTCCCCATACCCGCTGTCCGCACCTGGGATCGGCGTGGTTGACTTGCCCGGACTGTAAGGCTATCGTTTGCAGCTAGCCCTCAGCGCCACGAGGTGCGTATGTCCCAGCTACCCTCGCACTCTATTCATGGATTGCTAGCCAAGTGGAATGCCGGAGACGAGCAGGCCCTGGAGAGGTTAATTCCCTTGGTTTACAACGAGCTGCACGGCTTGGCGCACTATTATCTGCGTGGGGAGCGATCCGACCATACCCTCCAGACTACGGCTCTGATTCACGAGGCTTATTTAAGGCTTGCCGAGCAGGGTCCCTTCGAAACGCAGAACAGATCGCATTTTGTAGCCATCGCTGCAACTCTTATGCGCCAAATCCTGGTTGATTATGCCCGCCGTTACCGTGCAACGAAGCGTGGGGCGGACTGCACTATACAACTGAAAGACGATCACAGCCCCGCGAAACAGCAGGAAGTTGACGTGCTCGCGCTCGATGATAGCCTGACTCGCCTGGCCGAACGCGACCCGCAACAGGGCAAAATTGTCGAGCTACGTTTTTTCGGCGGGTTGACGGTTGAAGAAACGGCTGCGGTGCTTGGAATTTCTGCCGCCACGGTGAAGCGCGACTGGAGCATGGCCCGGGCATGGCTTTCTCGACAAATAAAAAGAGGAGAGAGTGGAAACAAAGGCAGAGTGGCAAAGAATTAAGGAGATATTCGGAGCTGCGCTGGAGCACCCGCCCACTGATCGCGATGCGTTCCTGAGGGATGTGTGCGGTCCCGACAGCTCTCTCCGCGAAGAAGTCGAATCGCTGCTAAAAGCCCATGACTCGTCGAGCGTCGCGCTTTCGCATGCGCCGAATATTCCCTTTGCAGGCGTGCTCGCAAGCGGCCGTTCAATCGGGCCGTATCAGCTCTTGGAGAAGATCGGTGAAGGTGGAATGGGCCAGGTGTGGCTCGCCGAACAGAGTGCACCTCTGCAACGTCGGGTGGCTTTGAAGTTGATTCGCTGGGGAATGTATGACGATGCGCTGATTCGCCGCTTCCAGTCCGAGCGGCAATCGCTCGCGGTGATGGACCATCCTTCGATCGCGAAGGTTTTCGACGCGGGTGCAACATCGGAAGGTCAGCCCTACTTCGTGATGGAGTATGTTCCCGGTGTGCCCATCACCGATTATTGCGACCAGAAGAAGCTCAAAATTCGAGACCGGCTTGAGCTCTTCATCAAAGTTTGTGAAGGCGTGCAGCACGCGCATCAAAAGGCAATCATCCACCGGGACCTCAAACCTGCAAACATTCTTGTAGCCGAGATTGATGGCAAACCGGTGCCTCGCATCATCGATTTCGGGCTGGCCAAAGCGCTCGATGCCAAAGTTCCAGAGCAGTCGATTTACACGAACGCGGGAGCTTTTGTAGGCACTCCGGGATACATGAGTCCGGAGCAGTGTGACCCGACTACCCAGGACGTAGACACCCGGACCGATGTGTACTCGCTGGGGATCATTCTTTATGTGCTGCTTACAGGCGAGCCGCCGTTTGACGCGAAGGAATTAAAGAAAAAGCCGATCCACGAGATGGTGCGCTTGTTACGCGAGCAGGATCCGCCGCGCCCGAGCACCAGACTCGCCTGCGATGTGAAGACGGTGTCGGCAGCCGCTGAAGCGCGCGGCACAGACCTGAAACAGCTAGTAAGCGAGCTGCACGGCGATCTCGACTGGATCGCCATGAAAGCGGTTGAGAAAGACCGCGCGCGCCGCTATGCCACAGCCTCAGATCTCGCTCAGGATGTGGTCCGCTATCTGAGTCACCAGCCAATCGCGGCGCGCCCCGCCAGCCTCGCCTATCGCGCGCGTAAATATGCGCGTCGGCACCGGATTGCAATGACAGTAGCAGCGACCATTACCGCGTTGCTGGTCTCGTTCGGAGTTTTTCAAAGTATTGAACTGCGCCGCATCACGCGCGAACGTGACCGCGCCGACCGCATCGCGGACTTTATGACGGGAATTTTCAAGACCTCTGATCCCAACGAAAGACTGGGGGGAGCGGTAACAGCCGCTCAGCTTCTCGACAAGGCGGCAAAAGATATCCAGACCGGGCTGTCCCAGGATCCCGAACTTCAAACCAGCCTGATGCACGTGATCGGCAGAGCGTACATGTATCAGGGGCTTTGGCCCCGGGCACAATCAATATTCGAAGGAGCGATCAAGGCTAGCAGTTCAGTCGGCCGGCAAGAGAGTCGCGAAACATTGCTGACCATGCACGACCTCGCTTGGACGTTGCTTCAGGAAGGGCGTGTTGATGAAGCGGAGAGTCTTGAGCGAAAGCTGGTCGACACACAGACACGATTGTTCGGTCCAAATAATGGCGACACCTTGGCCAGCATCAGTGAACTGGCGTTCACACTCTGCCTGGAAGGCGCGGCGGGCAAAGAAAAGTGTGCGGAGGCGGTGAAATTAAACGGGGAAGTCCTGGAAAAACAAAAGCGGGTGCTTGGCCCGGAAGCACACTACACGATTGTCACCATGGATAACCAGGCAATTATGCTTGCTGCCAGCGGTCAACCCGCCGAAGCGGAGAAGCTCGAGAAGCAGGCGCTGGTCCTTCATCTAAAAGTAGATGGTGAAGGGAACCTGGCGACCATTCACTGCTTGTTCAACCTTGGCGAAATGCAGCGTGAAGAACATCACGACCAGGACGCCGTGCAGTCGTTTCGCCACGCGCTCGACGTTGAAACCCGTGTAATGGGACCAAGCCAACCCGAAATGGCAGTGACTAAGTACGATTTGGCAACCATGCTGGCACGCAACGGACAGAATGATGAGGCGTTCTCAATGCTGCAGGACGCTCTCGCCCACGGATATCCTCCTCGCGAGGCGATGGGAATGGCGACCGATCCCTGGCTCAACCCGCTACACGGCGATCCTCGCTTTGCAGAATTGGTTGCGTATGTGAATTCACGATATGGAAAGCTGAAGTGAACTGAAACACAGCTTCAATATCGCTCGCTGATCCGAGTGGTGAATCCCGCCTGATAAAATCAGTGTTTGCCCGCTCTCCCTATGGACCCCCAGCATATTCGCAATTTTTCCGTTGTCGCGCACATTGACCACGGGAAATCGACGCTTGCTGACCGCTTGCTGGAACTAACCGGTGCGCTGACCGCTCGCGAGATGGAGGCACAGGTACTCGACTCGATGGACCTGGAGCGGGAGCGTGGGATAACCATCAAGGCGCACGCGGTCAGGCTGATGTATACCGCGAAAGATGGCAATACCTATCAGCTGAATTTGATCGATACTCCCGGACACGTGGATTTTTCTTACGAAGTCTCGCGGTCGCTGGCGGCGTGTGAGGGTGCGCTGCTGGTAGTAGATGCCTCGCAGGGAGTGGAAGCTCAGACACTGGCGAATTCGTATCTGGCGATCAATCATGGGCTGGAAATTATTCCCGTAATAAATAAGATCGATCTACCGAGCGCCGATATTCCACGCACGAAAGAAATGATTGAAGGCGCGGTGGGACTTGACGCGAGTGATGCTCTGCTGATCAGTGCGAAGACCGGACAGGGCGTACCCGACGTGCTCGAAGCGATCGTCAAGAAAATCCCTCCGCCGAAGGGGAATTCAGGACGCCATCTGCAGGCGCTGCTGTTTGATTCCTGGTTTGATCCTTACCGCGGTGTAATCGTGCTGGTACGCGTCTTTGAGGGCCGGCTGTACAAAGGACAGAAAATCCGCCTGTGGTCGAATGGGCGTGTTTTTGACGTGGAAACTCTTGGCGTGTTGACGCCAAAACCTGTTGAAGTTGACCAACTGCACGCGGGCGAAGTTGGGTTCCTGATTGCGAACATCAAGAACGTTGCCGATACAAAGATCGGCGACACAGTCACCGATGACTCGGCGCCTGCGCTCGAACCGCTGCCCGGATTCGAAGACATCAAGCCGATGGTCTTCGCCGGCATCTACACGGTCGATGCGCACGAGCACACGCAGCTGCGCGAGGCGCTTGAAAAACTTCGGCTCAACGATTCGTCCTTTTTCTTCGAGCCGGAAAGCTCGGTTGCTCTCGGCTTCGGCTTTCGCTGCGGTTTCCTGGGCTTGTTGCACATGGAAATCATTCAGGAGCGGCTGGAGCGCGAGTTCGGCCTCGATCTGATCACGACTGCTCCCAGCGTCCGCTACCAGATTACGAAAACTGACGGCGAGCGAATTGAAGTCGACAATCCATCGCGCTGGCCCAACCCGAGCGAGATTGCAAAAGTCGAAGAGCCGGTGATTCTCGCCACGATTCTCACCAACGAAGAATATGTCGGCGGAATTCTGGCGCTGGTCGAAGAAAAGCGCGGGAAACAGAAGAGCTTTGAATACCTGAGCTCGACGCGCGTCATGCTGCAGTACGAGCTGCCGCTAAATGAAATCGTTCTCGATTTCTATGATCGCCTGAAGTCGGTTTCTCGCGGATACGCGTCTTTGGACTACCACCTTTCCGGAACTTGGGATTCGCCAATGGTAAAGCTCGATATTCTCGTCGCCGGCGATCCGGTCGATGCGCTCTCGATCATTGTGCATCGCGATTTCGCCTACGAGCGCGGTAAGGCACTCGTCTCAAAGATGCGCACGCTGATTCCGCGCCAGATGTTCGAAGTTCCGATTCAGGCTTCAATCGGCGCAAAGATCATCGCCCGCGAAACCGTCGCCGCGATGCGCAAGAACGTGCTCGCCAAATGCTACGGCGGCGATATCACCCGCAAACGCAAACTCCTCGAAAAGCAGAAGGAAGGCAAGAAGCGCATGAAGCGCATCGGCCGGGTGGACATTCCGCAAGAGGCATTTTTGGCGGTGCTGAAGGTGGGGGAAGGGGAGTAGAGACAATCATGATCGTAAGATTCCTACCTTTGAATGCCAGTCGATGGTGTCCTCCCGACGATAACGGTCGATATACCACGGTTTCTCACATTCGCCGAATTCTCGCCGATAATATTTCTGTCTCGTTTTGCACAGGCGTGTGCTAAATCCTCGAGGTTAGGGGCAAGAGCCTTTGGTAGGATTCACTGCAATGCAGACAACAATGTTCGGTGCGCCGCCGGCTACAAACGGCTTTAGGGATTCTTCGTTTGCCAAAAACAAGAATTTACCCCTGCACCGATGGGTACCTTGGATCGCGGGGTTCTCAGCCGATTTCGTCGATGATGCCATTGAGAGATACCTTCCTGAGAAAAACGGCAATTGCTGGGTTTTAGATCCATTTGCCGGAGTGGGCACCACATTGGTGGAATCCTATCTGGCCGGCCTGAATGTGCTCGGTTTTGAAATCAATCCATACGCTGCTCTTGCCACAAAGATCAAACTCAACGCAACGCGAATCTCCGTCCACCATCTTGCTGCGCGTATAGCAGCATTCGAGCGATTCATGGAGAGAGCCGAAAACGGAGGTTTGAAACGTGAACCGCGCTCTCAGGCCCCCACCGGGTTTTCAGGGCGGACCCAACTGTTCAGTCCGAAAGTACAGAGGAAAGTCCTCTACGCATTAGATTTCATCTACTCGATAGAAGACCCGACATTGTGCGATATCTTCCGTCTTGGTCTTGGCTCCGTAATGGTGAGTTTCTCCAACTATTCCTACGAGCCGAGCTTGACACGTCGTGTTGCTGTAGGAAAGGCGAATATCGACGACGCAAATGTAGGGATTAGCGTTTCCGCAAAGCTGCACCTGATGCTTGAGGACATCGCTTGGCTGCAATGCCATATGAAAACGGTCGGCTACCGGCCGAAAGTGAAGGTATTTTCAAAAAGCATTTTTTCCGCGTTAGAGTGCGTTGATCAGCGAAACTTTGTTGACCTACTCGTGACCTCACCGCCTTATCTGAACAACTACCACTACCCCCGAAACACCCGCCCACAACTGCACTGGCTCGGATTTACCTCTGGTACAGGCTACAAGGGCGCTCGTGAGGCCGAGAGCTTTGGTAAATTCTGGCAGACGGTTCGGGATGAGGGCCCCATTACACTCGACTTCAAAATGCCGGAACTTTCTTCGATCGTTGAAGCGATCCGCAAGCGGAACACGAATAAGGAGTGCTACGGCGGTCCGGGATGGGCAAACTACGTAGCAACATACTTTAACGATGCTTACAAATTTTGCAGAGTACTTTCGCATCTCCTAAAACCGAAAGCCGCGTGCATAGTTGTTCTTGGTAACAGCATCATTCAGGGACTCGAAGTTAAGACCGACCATTTCTTCGGAAAAATCGGGGAGCTTGCGGGCTTAAACTTTGAGGACAATCATTTGCTCAGGAACAAACGGACTGGCAGCAGCATCATTCAAAGCTCGGTTAGAGTTGAAGAAGCGAAAGAAAAGACTGTTCTATACGAGTCCGGGGTTGTACTCCGCAAAGTATCCTGATGAATCTCTCGTTCTTGCCAGGCGATCTACGGCTGTCCAAAAGTTCAGACGGGCGTTTTGTCGTGAGCATGGCTGGTCAGGAAATCCTGAACACGAGGTCGCAACGTTCTGCACTCGCCAAGTTCACTTCCTTAAGAGCTGAACTGGAAAAGAAATTTCCATCCCGGCAGCCGACCGCTGAAGAAAAAACAGAACTACTCCAAAGAGAAATCAACGATTCGTTGCTGGGGCACAACAGCCTTGGTGGTCGGAAGAAGAAGACGACGGCAGGTGGGACTCGCACATTCGGCGGTTAACGCTGCTGGTTCGTTTCCTCACTCTCAAGTCAAGTTCAATTAGACTTACGTCGCATAATCCTCTAGTAGACGAGGGTTTATGCCCACACCTGGCGCTGATCCGCACCACTTTGATTTTGACCTGGACCGGGGCATTCGTGAGCAGGTAGTCGAAAAGCTTGAGAACAGCCCCTTTTTTCCTCTAGCCAAAGACGTCGGGCCCCACGCTAGTGGAATTTACGCTCTCTACTTCAGAGGCAAGCTCGCCTATGTCGGGAAAGCGTCTAAAGAAACAACTAAGAGCAAGCGTACCTTACGCGCTCGCCTGAATGAACACCTCCGTAAGATAGGCGAAGCTGAAGCCGAAAGGGAGAATATTAATCTCTCAGACATGCAGTGCAGATATCTCACTTTCCAGAGTGAGTGGTGGGTCTTCGCAGCTGAGTTCGCACTCATAACTCACTATAAACCTGTTTGGAATGCGAGCGGTTTTGGTAGTAAAGTGCCCGGTATTGGTCGTCCTGGAACTCACCGCGTGAGCCGATTCGATGCGCTGTTCCCCAAAAAGGGAGCGGGCGGCACGGCGAAATCCAATAAAGGGTGATAAGACGCATTACTTCGACTCGATCACTCCGATGCACAGAAACCGGGGCTCCAGGTTAAGCGTTCCTTTTCGCGCTAAAGGATTACTTGGCATCGAGAATTCGGCAGTTACGAAGGCGGTTTCAAGCTTTTGCGTGCACCCCGGAGATCGCGCGCCCATTCCAGCGCTTCACTTGCAGTCAGCTTTGCGGACGCCAATACCGACGCCAGGTTCTTCCCGGTACAGACCTTTTCGCTGGCCCGCACGATGCGCGGCCGTTCAGTGACTCTGATGACCTTCTTCATAAATCTGATTATGTGATTGCAGTAAAGCGAGCGTCAATCGCATCACTCCAGGTGAAACTCGCCCCCGCTCCACTCCTCCGGAGCGACGTCGGCGATGGTTTCAGTGAAGTCCCACCGGTGGCCGTAAAAGTCCTGAGCATTGTATTGGCGTTCGCCGTAGGGTTGGTCTGTCGGTTCTGAGAGGGTGACCGCTCCATTTTTTCGCGCGCGCTCGCAGTGGCCCTTCGCGTCCTCGATGCGAACCTGAACATGTTGCGAGTTATTCGGCGCGACCTTGCCTTCGGCGATCGTGAAGCATCCATCGCCGGCTTTCATCTGGATACGGTGGTTCGCAATGCGCAGGCGGACGGAAAAACCAAAGGCTTTCGACAGCCAAGCCGCTGCAGCGGCGGGGTCGGGGTAGATGAGGACTGGGATCACAGTGCAGGGCGGCACGGAACGGTTGGGTCGCATGCGGAAACTGTATCAAAGATGATGGACGGCAACCTGACGCCCTGCGAAAGAATGTAATCAGCGAGGGCTGTGGCACAAAAGCCGAAGTACGAATTCAAAATTCCCGCGCTGTCTCGCACAAATCGCGAAATACGGACGGGGCACTCAGAGTAGAGTAGTGCGCGCTCTCAGCCCGCCCTGTAAACGAGCTTTCCCGCGACGACGGTTGCCACGACTTTGCCGGTCATCTGCCAGCCATCGAATGGAGTATTGTGCGATTTCGAGCGGGACTTCGCCGCATCGAAGGTCCAGCGTTTTCTTGGATCGAAGATCGTCACATCGCCATGACTGCCGCGCAACAAAGTTCCTCGTCCGCGCAAATCCACAACTCGCGCCGGACCTGCGGTAAACAGTTCGACAATTCGTGACAAAGAAATTTTCTGACGCAGGTGCAAAATTGTGATTGCCAGTCCTAAAGCCGTTTCGAGACCCGTAATGCCAAATGCCGCGCGTTCGAACTCGATGATCTTTTCATGCGGCGCATGGGGAGCATGGTCGGTTGCAATCGCGTCCACGGTCCCATCAGCAAGCGCGACCAGCAGAGCTTCGCGATCATCAGCCGATCGCAATGGTGGATTCATTTTGAAGTTCGCGTCGTAGTCGCGCACGTCAGCATCAGTGAGAGCAAAATGATGCGGAGTTACCTCGCAAGTGACTCGCGCCCGGTTTTTCTTGCCTCGACGGACAGCCTTCAGCGCTTCCGCCGTCGACAAGTGCGCCACATGCAGGCGGGCACCGTTGAACTGCTGCGCAAGCTGAACGTCGCGATCGACAATGGCTGCTTCTGCCATGTCGGTCATTCCACGCAGGCCAAGCCGGAAGGAAGTCGAGCTTTCGTTCATCGAGCAATTTTGCGTCTGGCGCGTATCTTCGGCATGCTGCACAACGGGAAAGTTGATTTCAGCCGATGCTCGCATGGCATCGCGCATGGTCGTCTCACTGAGGATTGGCTTGCCGTCGTCGGTGACTGCGACAGCTCCTGCGCGCTGCAGCGCCCGAAAATCGGTCAGCACTGCGCCTTTGCTGGCCTGTGTTGCCGCCGCAATAGGAAATACGTTGACCACAGCACCCCGCTGCGGCTGTCGTAACCAGGTCACCCATTCCGGCGAGTCGAGCACCGGTGTCGTGTTCGGCATGCAGCAGACGGAAGTAAATCCGCCCGTCGCCGCGGCGGCCGTGCCCGAAGCAATGGTTTCTTTGTAACTTTGCCCCGGCTCGCGGAGGTGCACGTGCATATCGATGAACCCCGGAGCAACGATCAATCCTCGGGCGTCAAATTTTTCGTCGGCTCCCCCGCGAACTTTATTCGGGGGCGCGACATCCGCGACCTGCCCGTCGCGGAGCAGAATATCCATCGGCGCGTCGACCTTCGCCGCTGGATCGATCACCCGACCTCCGTGAATCAAAAGGCTGTGAGATTGTGACGTTTGCTTCATCTTCCCGGAACTTCTTCTCCGCGGATTGACGCGGATACTTGCCGATTCTGTTTCAAATTATCAAACACGTAACGCTTGAATTCTGCTTTCGCGCCGAAGTTGAATAGTAAGCCGACTTCGACATCAGTGGCGCGCAGGTAATTTAGAACCTGCTTTTCCCAAGAGGGCTCAATCGCGCGACCAGCTTTTAATTCCACGATAACTCTCCCGTCCACAAATAGATCGGCCCGGAAATCTCCGATCTGATGGCCGTGAAAGTAGACCGGCAGTGCAACTTGCCTCTGAAAGAAGATGTTGTTCTCAGCCAAAGCGACGGAAAATGCCTGTTCATAGACTGACTCCAGAACCCATGTCCAAGTTCGTTGTAGATGCTGAAGAACAACCCAATAAGCTTCTCGGTTAAATCGCGGTGTTTCAATCCGTGCTCATCCGCGTATATCCGCGCGAGAGAAGTTGCCGTTCTCATTTCCCCACCGCTCTTGCCAGTACTGCCATCCGCACTGGCACTCCGTTCTTCACTTCTTCCACGATCACTGACTGCGGACAGTCTGCTACCTCCCAGGTCAGTTCTAAGCCTCGAATAATGGGGCCGGGATGCATGAGCAGAGCATCGTTTTTCGCCAGCCGCAGCCTGGCCATCGTCATCTGATATCGGGAAATGTAGTCCTGCAGATTTACTTTCAGGCCGGCCAACCGCTCGCGTTGTACTCGCAAAACCATTACCACATCGGAGCCACGCACAGCATCTTCGCAGCTCCGGCTGATTCGCAGATTCGACGCCAGCGTGGTTGCCAAGTCTGGCAAAAGCTCCGGTGGGCCACAGAGCGTCAATTTTGCTCCGAACTTGGTCAGCAGGTGAATCGCTGATCTCGCAACACGGCTGTGATAGATGTCGCCGATAATGGTTACCTGTAATCCGTTCAGCTTCTTTTTATGCCGCAGGATGGTGTACGCATCGAGTAGCGCCTGCGTCGGATGCTCGTGCATTCCATCGCCCGCATTGATCACCGGAATATCGAGGTGGCTGGCCATCAAATGCGGAGCGCCGGCATTCGGATGGCGCACTACAATGATGTCCGCGCCGACCGCACGCAAGGTGTAGGCCGTGTCCAGCAGAGACTCGCCTTTTTCGATACTGGACCCGCTTGAGAGAACCAACGTGGTTGTGGCCCCCAAAGAGTTGGCAGCAACTTCGAATGATGTTCGTGTGCGCGTTGATGCCTCGTAAAACAGCAGCAGCACGCGTTTCCCCCGCAGCAACGGCCGCGCCCGCTGCGGATTCATCTTGCGCGCAAGCTGCAGGATTTTGCCGATCTCCGAGGCGGGTAGTCGTTCAATTCCCAGGAGAGACCCGCGTGCCGGTGCCTTAACGGTTTTTTGTACGGTTCCTGGCATCTTCAGTCAATCTCCGCAGGAAACATGAACGCCGAATCATAATCGGGTGAGGCACTTGGGAGCAAGAAACGGCGCAGAATTACCGTTCAGGGGGGTGTTTTCGGCGGAGAAGCGAAGCTCCTAAGGCAGCGCCCACGCCCGAGAGAAGGACGAAAGCAATACCCATCATTAGAAAGCCGACGCCCATCATGATCATCATTCCTTGAGGCGTCACAAAATAATCGAACATGTGCTGTACCTGAGGATCGGTGGCCCGAGATTGTTGTTGCCGCACGGCTTCGAGCATCGCTTGGCGGATCTCGCCCTCAGCGTGGAAGGTCCAAGTTCCGATCGCGGTAAACACGAGGAACGCCAGAAATCCAAATAAGCCAGCCAACGCGCCTAGCCTGAAGCCGGCGGCCGCCCGCGGCTCCGGGCCGTGTGTCCAGCGACGATAGAACAGTACCGAGAGGAATCCGGCCAAGGGCAAGGCAAGAATGAAATTGGGACCGGCAGGAATCGAACTCAGGACCGCCCCAATCAGGCCGGCATAGATGGCTGCGCGGATCGTTGCCCGTGAATCCTCGTTAACCTGCGGCTGCGGAAAAGTGATGTGAGCGGCAACCGCCTGGTTCACACTGGTTGGGTTTGAGACTGCTACCGCGCCGCGTGATTCCTGTGAAACAGAAAATCGGACCTGAGAGGCGCCACAACTCGGGCAGAAAGGCGAGGCGTCCTCGACAGTAGCAGCACATTGTGAACAGAGGTGTTCCACTGCTGCAATTATCGCATTGGGTTGTGGTGGATGCTGCGGCTACTGGCCGGATTACAAAGCCATCGCAAAAACAATCCGCCGGATCTGAGTCTCCCCATATCCGGCGGCTGCTTCCTGCTAACTTGGTCGCTGCTTATGTCTCGATCACTCGAGGCGTGATGAAGAAGATCAATTCCTGGCTCGAGCTGTTCACTGTCTGGTGCTTGAAGAGGTTGCCCAGCCATGGAATGCTGCCAAGCAGCGGCACCTGAGCGATGTTGATTGAGTTGTTGGTCTGGATTACACCACCGATCACGACTGTGCCACCGTCGGTTACCAGCACCTGAGTGGTTGCTTGCTGCGTGATCAGTGTCGGGTTGCCATTGATCTGCTGTGAGAAGTCCGGCGTCGTGTTCTCAACATCCACGTTCAGGAAGATCGTGTTCTCTACGGTAATTTGTGGAGTGACCGTCAGCTTAAGGAATGCGTCAACGTACGTGATCGTTGCCGGGCTGCTCAGCGTTGCCTGGCTTTCGATCGGAATACGCACGCCTTGCTTCACCACCGCCTGAATGTTGTTCTGGGTCACGACTCGCGGACGTGACAGTATCTTCAGCAAGCCGCGCGATTCTGCCATCGTAAGGACTGCGTCGATGCGTATCGCGTTGCTGGCATTCGAGAAGCTCAGGCCGCTGGTCGGACCAGTTACGCCTAAATTCGAGAAAAGTGGAATCTGAACACCTTGGCCGGCGGTCGGAGCCGAGGTACCAATGATCGGGTACATCGCTCCCGGTGTGTTGAATATGGCTCCGGAAGAAGTTCCAACTGCACTCGCGCCGCCTACGTGGGTAGCATTGTTGCCGAAGCCAAACCCAAGCTGTGTGCCGATATCGCGCGCAAAGCTGCGGGTCGCCGAAACAACACGAGCTTCAATTTCCACTTCCTGCGTCTTCCGGTCGAGCTGCTGAATCAGCCGGTCGACAGAAGGGATGACAGAAGGAATGTCAGAAATAATTAAGGCGTTCGTTCGGTCATCGGAGACGATATCGCCACGCTGGCTGAGGAACTTTTTGATGGTCGGGACCACATCTTTCGAGTGTGCGTAGCTGAGGAACCGGGTCACGGTAACTTTCTCGATGGCCATTGCCTCGGCTTCCTGCGCCGCACGGCGTCCCTCGGCTTCGCGCCGCATCGTATCAATCGTCGCGATCCGTAACACGTTGCCCTCAAGCTGGCGTGCAAGGTTATTGTTCTTCAGTACGATATCTAAAGCCTGGTCCCACGGCACGTCATCGAGAACGATGGTCAGCGACCCTTTAACATCGGGGTCGAGCACAACATTCAAGCCGCTGATCTCATGGATGAGCCGGAAAAAGTCTTTTAGATCCACGTCCTTGAGGTTCACCGAGATGGGCTCACCCGTATATTTCGGGCTTCTCATTTCGGACTGCTGATGCGACCTCTGCTCCGCTGCCAGGTTCACTGCAGGCTGTACTGGAACTGGCTGTACGGGCGCAGACTGAACTGGCATAGCCGCACTGGAATCGGAGCTGGTGGTTGACGCCGGCGTGCTGGGCGTCGAAGATTGCACGGTACTGGACTCGGAACTGGTGGTCGAAGCCGGCGTGCTGGGCGTGGACGATGGCGCGGCGCCACTCTGCGAAACGGACTGCAGGGCGCTTTGCTCCGGAGATTGCATCGCAGCGCTCATGCCGGGTAGCAGATTTCCTTCCGGCCTTTCCACGAACTTCGAGGCAGCATCCGCGCTACGTACAGAGGGATCGATTGGAGCCACATTTTTCTTCGGCGCATAGGTCGGTTCTACGAATTGGAACTCCTTCGCAACCGTTTTAGTGTCGGCGCTCGCAGTCTGAACCGGGACGCTCGCAGTGTTCTGAACAGCTACCGCCGCTTGGGACGAACCGGTTTCAAGCTTCAGCACCAGTTTGTTCCCTGCCGCGGCTACAAGTTCATACTTGCAGAGCCGGTCGAGATCGACGACGACCCGTGTCGTCTTGCTGGCGTCAGTGCCGATGCGAACACCGGCTACGCCGTCGTGACCGACACGAATGCGATTCATCGCGGTGGCCAGCGTGGTGTTGGGGAGATCGACCACGATGCGCGCGGGCGAAGCGAGGGTCTCCACCTTGGGCGCCAGAGCGCCCTTGGCGGTAATCTCAACGCTTATCTCGCCGCTTCCGTGCGACACCGCCACCCTCTGCAGGGCCGCATGACCAGCCGCATCGCTGCCCGAAGTCTGCGCCGCTGCCATCAGCGTGATGGCCAACAGCGCCCAGATTGTTGCCAGAAATTGCTTTCGCATTTCGCCTCTCCCCGCCTGATTGCTCAAAATCACTGCTCGATCATCACTTCTTGTGGTGCCGTTCTAACCCTTGCGGACCTATACTGCTGGCCGCGTAATTGTCTTCGTTACATCGCGCGTCAGCGGCTTGCCCAAGCGATCGTGGAATGTTTCTTTGAATACGATCGAATCCCCGGTGATCCTTTCGACATAGCCGTTGAATACTGGATCGTTCTCCCGCAGGAAATAAGCTTTGTCGAGAGAATTCACCACCACCGCAATCATGCCCGCCTCGGACTTCAAAATTCCTTTGAGAGCGATCTGATCGATGCTCAGGCAACGCTTTCCGGAACTGCACCCCGAGCCTCCACCAATCGCCATGCTCACGACTGGGCTCAGAAAGGGATCGCGTCTGCCCTCGAAATGGAGATCTTTCGAACCCTGCTTATTTTCGGTTTCGGGATTGCTTTCCTCTACCGACGCCTCTGTCTTAGGCTCAGCAACTGGAACTTCAGGCTTTTCAGAGACTGCTTTCGCCTGAGTCGCCGGATTTTTGTCCGCCGGTTTTGCCGGCGCAACAGCCTTAACCGCGACTGCTTTGTGTTGCACCGCGATTGCGGGTTTCGGGCCGGCGGCTTTGGACTTTACCGCCACCGCAACTGGTTTCGCGGCGGCTCCCGCCTTCTTGGCAGAAACAGCCTGCACGGACGTTTTTGCCGGCGATGCAACGGCTGGCTTAACTTCGTGCGCCGAAACTTTCACCGACACTGGTTGCGCCGGCTTCGAACTTTTGTGCGAGGCCGCAGCCACGATGGGTTTTGCCACTACGGATACCGTGCCTGGCTTCGCAGAGGCAGACTTCGTCGCGGAAGCTGGATGCGCCTTTGAAACCGTCACCATTTTGTGGGCCGGTTTAGCTGCCACCACAGGCTTCTGCGTTTTGGCTTTAATTGTCGCGGGCTTCGCGCTGCTAACTGCAGCGGTGCTCGACGATGGAGCTGTCGCAGGTTTCGCGCTCACCGAAGTGGCTTTAACAGATACGGTCGCCGCAGGAGTTTGCGCGAATGCCGCCGCAGATAAAAGTATGACTATGCCCAGTGTTCGCATCTTTATATCCTGCCTTTGCCTGTCGTTGGTGATGCAGGCATTTGCGTGTCATGGCTGAAGAATGTAGTCGCAACACACGTTGCAACCACACTTTCGCCAGGCGCGTATTGGTAGGTGTGCTTCGCCTTCGCTTCACTACCCCTTTTTGTGTTCGCAAGCAGCAAGTTTGAAACGTTTACAATGCGCTCGAGCTTTGAGACGTTGTCGAAGAACTTCATCATCGAGTAGTACGACCCATCCAGTTCAATTTCGAATGGGACCTCGGTGTAAAACTCCTTGCTCGCAGTCGGCTGAGCAGTGTAGCGGCGCAACTCGATTCCGGTCTTAGCGGCCTCGGCGTCGAGCATCTTGATGAATCCATCAACATCCTTCTCGTCAGGCACGATTCGCCGTTCGATTTCCATCTGCTGTTCCAGGCTGGCCAGCTGACGGTTAATCTCGTTCAACCGGGTTTGGTAAGGCGCAAGCTCGCGGTTTTCCTGTACCTTGGCGTCAAGCGCCTTTTGCGCGGTCGCGTTCGTATCGCGCTGGCTCTTGAAGTATGTGAAGTACAGCGCCGTGCTGATCAACGCCCCCGCTAACAGCACCACTCCCCATTGCTTTATGCCCGACATTTCGCTGAAATTCATGGCCACTGTCCTTAGGACTTGCTTCGGTCAATTTCGCAGGTCAGCTCGAACTGAAACGCCTGCATGTCACGCACACTCTCGTCCTGATACGTCTCTTTAATCTCGATATTGGAGAAATAACCTGTCTTTTGCAGATTCGCGATCAGGTTTGCCACCGCGTCTGCGCTCAACGCCATTCCCTCTATCGAGATGTTGGCGCCCTGTGTCTTCATGCTGTTCAGCCAAACCGCTTCGGTGTTGTTGACGGTTTCGCCGACGGTGTTCAGCAGGTTCACCGGTCCGGTCTGGTTCTTGCGAAGCTGATCGATTACGTCGACACGATGCTTGTAAGCGTCGGCTTCTTTCTGCCGTTGCAGGTAGATTGTCTTGACGCCTGCAAGTTTCCGGTTCTGGTCCTCTGCGACTTTCATCTTCGCAGTGATCCCGTCGTGCTCCCGGTCAAGCTGGTGCCAATACGCGTAGTTAACGCCGACGGTCAAGACCAGTGCGACCAGGACCTTTACCAGTGGCGAACCAGCCTCGCCGAACTCCATGGCTGGCGCGGCCGCCGATCCTCGTGCGCGCTTGCTTTTCGGTTTGGGTACTCCCAGCAGATTGATGCGGATCATAGTTCTTCAAAACTCCTCAGAGCCAAACCAACCGCTACTGCCAACTGGCCGGCATTGGCTTCAATCAACTCCGTTCCCAACCCACTGGCCGGAGGCGAAATCTTCTGAAACGGGTTCAGAATTTCCACCGGCATCGAGAACTCCTGCCGCAGCGCTTCCAGCAATCCTGGAACTTTCGACGAGCCGCCGGCGACCAGAATCTTTTCAATGTGCTCTCCTGCCGCGCTGGCGCGGAAGAAGTCGAACGTCTTCTGAATTTCGAGCACTATGATCTCGGTTACCTGTTGCAAGATCGGCGTCTTCGCGTCTTCACTGACGGTGCCCACTTTCTTGCCGAGCTTGAGGGCTTCCGCATCGTCGAAATTCAAATCGAGTTCCTTCTGCAGCGAGTCGGTGTACTGGTGCCCGCCCACGCTCACATCGCGCGGAAACAACGGTGTCGTCCCCTTCACGATGTTGATGTTCATTACGCTTGCGCCAAGGTTGAGTAGCGCGACAACCTGGTTGGGCGAAGGCTCGTAGTTGTACTCGTAACAGTTCTGCAGGGCCAACGCGTCTATGTCCACAATAGCCGGGGTCTTGCCGGCCATCGAGAGTACGTTGGTGTAGTTCAAAATCTTGTCCTTTTTGACCGCGACCAGCAGCACGTCCATCTGCGGCTGACCTTCGTCCTCGGAAAGAATCTGGTAATCCAGATTCACATCGGCTAGATCGAAGGGAATATGCTGCGCCGCTTCTTTCTGGATCGTTTCGGCTAATTCCGCGTCGCTGATCGAAGGCAGCGAAATCTTCTTCACGATGACCGAGTGCCCGCTGACCGCGGTGGCTACGTTCTTCGTCTTAATTCCGGCGTCAGTGAACAGTTTTGCGATCGCGGTCGAGACCGTTCCTGAATCGACGATCATCGAATCCACGACGATATCTGGAGCCAGATGTTCCAGGCCGAGGTGCGCCACTTCGATCCCACCGCGGCTCTTTTTCAGCTCAATCGCCTTGATGCTCGAAGAACCTACATCCAGGCCAACGATCGATTTCGCTCCGAATCCAAGCATGTTTCCGCCTTTATGTGGCAGCCTGCGAGGCCGCCTTCGCCTTCCTGGTTTTCACTTCCGCTTCGCTGGACTTCTCTTCCATCCATTGGTCCAGCTTCGATTTCTTGAAGCGCCAGCGGTTCCCCAGCTTGAATGCCGGAATCTTCTGCTCATTGACATACTTGTAGAGCGTGTCCGGACTAACGCCGAGGTATTGCGACGCCTGGCGAATATTCATTACTTCGCGCGAATCTGCCATAGAGTTCCTTGTCCACAGAGGGTCGTCGCTGGCATGCCTACCTATGCCCGACGTTATTGGGAGAGAATCCGCTCACAACTCACTTCGAGCGGATTTAGGTGGACTGAGCATATATCAACCGCGAAATCGGTGAGGTCAGAGAAGAATTCCGCGTTTTTCCGGCTTTTTTGCCGGTTTTCTGGAAATTACCTTCGGAGTAGTTGCAGATGTAATCAATGGGTGGTAGGGATTAACTTCGGAGTGTCAATATCTAGTAACTGGCTCTAGCACTTTGGCGATATACCCACCGAGACATAACCGAAGTACAACACACGGTACTAAGGTGAATGTACGGACTAACTTAGGTAAATTGCAGGAGTTAGTGCCCGTAATTCAGAGAAGGTAACCGGGAATTCAGAAGGTAGAAGTCAGAATTCAGAAACAAAGCCGAGATCAAACAATATGGAAGAGAACGACAGACGCAACGGTGCCCCACTTCCCGCTATTTTATTGCGAGAAGTGGGACCACCCTCGGCGTGATCTACTCGGCGTTTTCAGTATCCTCGATTTCCTGACGCCAGAGCAGCGAACGGTACATCGCGAGGAATGTTGTACCGCGCCATGACTTCCTGCATTTGACCTTCATCTTTATACATTTTGTTGCGGTCGTTCTTCGCACGGTCTTCCTGCCAGTGTTCGTAAGCCTTGTCATACTTTTTCTGATCGTCTGGCGAAAACCGTCCCTGGTACTGGGTTACGTCAGTATGCGGCATGCTGCTTACGCTAGCTATCTGAGCAAAAGGCGTGTTCGGAGGAATGTTGTACTTATTCATAATTTCCTCCATGTTCCGCGCGTGTTTGTCTATGTCATCGCGATCGTTCTTCGCATTCGATTCCTGCCACTTTGTATATTCTTTGTTGAATTTATCCTGGTCACCCGACGAGAGCACACCTTGCCATTGGCTGGCAGGCCGGCTGGAGTACGCGGGGGGAACCGCGCCGTTATTCTGCGCAGCTACCTGGTCATAAGGGGTTGAGGGTGGTATCGCATATTTGCTCATAATGTCTTGCATGTGGTGCTCCATGCTCATCATGTCATCGCGGTTCCCGGTTTGTTTATCTTGTAGCCATCGCGAGTAGTAACCGTTGAACGCCTGGTTATCGTCCGACGTCATCTGCTGGACTTGTGCCAGGGCGGGCAGAGCCATCGCTGCCATAACCGCTAACACGATCAAACTTCCAAAAAGCTTCTTCATGAATTCCTCCGGCAAAGCAAAGTCTTTTTACATTTGTCGGAGCTATGAGTCGCGCTAGGAATTGGAAGGTTGGCCCTCGATATTCCCCCAAGCCGGACTACAGTGAAACCAGAACTGGTTGTGGGCGATTTTACTTAGGGGAGTTGCTCTTAGGAGGCGGAGAGAACAGCGTGGCGAGACCGAGACTTAAACAAATCAAAAATCCCCACCCCTGTTGCGAAAAGTGCGGCAAGGGTGGGGCAACCGGTACTTACGAATTCTGAAGGTGCTACCTATCGTGCTGCTAACTCCTCGAACCGTACTTCTGCCGGAATTCCATTTCGTTCCATGATTTCGTGCATCCGGTGCTCCAGGCGCTCCATCTCGAAATGATTGTGATGGTCCCGTGCTGCGATCCAGTGGACATAGAGGTCGTCGAAATGTGCCCGCTCGTCACGGGAGAGCCGTTCGCGCCAGGCAACCCGCTCCGGATGCCCGTTCGTCGCGAGCCTCCAGAATGGCGTTCCGGCTGGAACTCCGTAATGCGCGTACACATCGAGCATGCGTTTTTCCATGCTGATGATCTGATCTCGATCGTTCACCCGCTTGTATTCCTGCCACCGCGAGAAGTAACTGTCGAACCGTTGCTGATCTCTTGGAGAAAGCCTCCACTGTGCCAGAGCCGGCAAGCTGATCGCCAGCAAAAACAAAATCCCCAAAAATTTCTTCATGTCGTCTCCAAACGAATCTGAATTCGTTCGAGAACCAGTATGGCAACTACGGAGGAATTTCTCGCGTTCCAAAAGCTCCACGCTTTTGGTAACCGTTAGGCAGTCTTGCCTTTGGAACTGTCGATTCGGCGGGGTTCCGGCTCACATGGCCAAAGCCTCAAGCGCGGTGCGGTTCTTAATGATCAACGTAGATCCTTCCAGCCTGATCAGGTCCTTCCGTCGCAGCTCACTCAGCAATCTTGTGACGGTCTCGCGCGAAGCGCCTATTCGCTGTGCCATCTCTTCGTGTGTGACTGGAGCATGAACGCGTACTTCACGCGTTCGCACTTCCGTTCCGCTAACCCATGAAAGCAGCAGACGCGCCAGCTTGCCGGAGGATGAACGGGCCAGCACGAGTTCGTGAATCTCGCGGTAGGCAAATTGGAATTCACGGCTCACGGCCTGCGCGGAGCGGAGTCCCAGTTCTCCGCTCCGCTCTATCAGCCGGAGCAGCCCTTGCCGGTCGACGAAGTTGACCAAACAGGGCTCCAACGTCTCAGCGGTGATCTCGTACGCCTCGCCCGAGAGAACGGCACTCAACCCGACAACATCTCCAGCCTCGGCCACTTTCAAAATGAGAACTTTGCCTTCCTTCGAGGTAGTCGAAAGCTTTACTTTGCCGGAGCAGAGTATGAGCGCTCCCCGAGGAATCTGTCCTTCGACGAATAGAATGGCTCCGCCGGGATATGTGGCCAAATGAGTCGATTCGGAAAATGAACGCAGCAGATCGTTCGACAGGTGACAGAACCAGCCCTTTTTCCTGAGCGCGCATGTGGTGCAATTCTCAACGATCGGCAAACCATAAGGCGTGTTCATAGTGGTCTCTCCATCCTGCTTCGAATTACCAGTCGAGTCTCTGTTAGGTTGTGCAATAAGGTTGAGTGCGCCTCTGGTACGACGCAGGTCTCGCACCAACAAGCGCCCGTCTTCTGTCTCCGACAAGAGTTCAGCCGCTAAGGCGCGAGCGCCCAAGTTGTTCGATCGCATGGCCTGCACTAACTCCCAGCCAGCCGATGTTTCGCCGTCTCTGTGCCATTTGAGGCCGCAGAAAAACAGATACAACGGATCGATCTTCACTGGCTTTTTTTTCGCAGCCTGTCGCTTGCGAACCGCCGCTTTAGGAGGGAAAAAGGAAGTGCTTGCCACTGAGCGACAAGGCTTCTTAAACGGAAACCGAGCGAGAGCAGTGATTGCGACCTGAGCGTAACTGCCTGAGGAAAGCTCCAACGCTTCCTGAACCGGCATCTGGCACTCCCACATACCTGGTCGAACGTGTTGGTGCTTACAGCACTCCAGATACCAAGCTGGAATATCTTCCTAAGTATCCATTCCTGAATAACTAGTTCAGCTCAAAGAGTTGGGACGATTCTTCAGAATGACGAACTGGCGGCAGAATTGCCGAAATCTCGGCAGGCTCAGCAGCCATAATCTCCCTTAGAGATTCCAAGCCGCTGGATTTTGGATTGGAGAGTCGTGCGCTTCATGCCGAGACGCGCGGCGGCACCGTTTGATCCAGCAATCACGCCATCTGACTGGCGCAAGACCTGAAGAATATACTCTCGTTCCAATTGCTCGAGCGTACCAGTGGAGGAGATGACACCAAGATTGTGCGAAGAGACCTCGGTCGCGGGCCCGCTGAGCGAATTGATTTCTCCCACGGGCACCCGCAAAGTCGTGCCTTCGGTCAGGATGACCGAGCGCTCAATAAAGTTCTCGAGCTCGCGTATATTTCCTGGCCAATGCCATTGTTCGAGAGCACGGATAGTTTCAGAAGGAATGAACTCTATTTGCTTATTCATGGTGCGCGCGAATTTTTGCACGAAAAAACGCACGAGCAATGGAATGTCCTCTGATCGGTCGCGAAGGGGCGGCATCCGAATCGGGAAAACATGAAGCCGCCAGTAGAGGTCGGCACGGAATTCATGCTTGGCTACCGCTGCCGGAAGGTCGCGGTTAGTCGCCGCAATTAACCTTACGTTCACCCGGATGGTGCGATTGCCCCCAAGCCGCTCAAATTCCTGGTCCTGCAAGACCCGCAACAGCTTCGGCTGTAGTTCCAGAGGAATTTCTCCAACTTCATCGAGAAACAGCGTTCCCTTATCGGCAAGTTCGAGCCTTCCCATTTTTTGGCTGATGGCGCCGGTGAAAGCCCCTTTTTCGTGTCCGAACAGCTCACTTTCCAGCAGGCCGGTGGGGATGGCGGCGCAGTTGAGTTTCACGAAATTATCTGGGGCACGAGCACTCAGCCGATGGATCGCCCGTGCGACCATTTCTTTTCCGGTTCCAGTCTCCCCAAGAACCAACACCGTTGCTGTGCTCGGCGCCACGGTCTTTACCTGGTCAAGCACCCGGTTGAGCACATCGCTCTGGCCAATGAAATTTTCAAAGTTAAACGCGTCCCGAATTTCCTGTTCGAGGTAGACCTTTTCCTTGGTGAGCTTATCTTTTAACGACGAAATCTCTTCATAAGCCCGAGAATTATCTAGCGCAATCGCCACCTGCGGGGCCACTTGCTGCAACAGCTCGATTTCGCTTTCCAGGAAGGGCTCTGGTTTCAGACTGGCAACACCCAAAGTTCCTAGTGCACGTCCGCCGCTGATCAGCGGAACGCAGCACACCTTCTGGATGCCTTCTGCGAGTACCTTGCGGGTAAAGTCGGATCCTATTTTTTCCAGTTTCTCCCTGCAGAAGACTTTCGTCTCCTTGCTTTGAAAAGCGATTCCACTGGGACAATCGCGGACTGGCACAGCTGTTTCGGTGACCACGAGGCTGCTGCCTTCCGGAAAGTCCAAGGCTTGGAACCGCATGATCTCGCTAGCCGGTTCGTACAGAGCAAAGTGCGCGTATTCGTGGGCGGTTAATCTGCGAATGCAAGTCGATAAGTCTTGGAACAGCTTCTTCCAATCGAGGGTAGAGCTGAGAGTGCGGCTGATTTCCAACAACATGTTCAGTCGCTCTTTTTCCAGTTGCACGGCTGCCCTGGATTGGGCCTTGCCGATAAACAGGCCCATTGCCCCTGCCAATTGACGAAGCAAATCCAGGTCTCGTTGCGTGAATGCATCGTCTCTGCGGCCACCCAGTGCGAAAAATCCGAGCAATTGATTCGGCGTCCGTAACGGTACCAGGCACCAGCTGACCAAGCCGGCCTGCAACGCACGTTCGGCGTGATCAAATTCATGCCTGTGCTGTTCCAGCTCTTCACGACGAACGATGTCGCCATCAGGCGCCCGGGCCAGTACCAAACTGGAGAACGTCCGCTCTGTTTTGAGCTTCATCCCCTGCGAAAGCACGGGCGGCGGTGCGCTGGATTCAACCGCGTAAACGTCGAAATTTTCTCCTGCCTTGTCCAGCAGCGTGATGACAGCCGCATCGTGCTCGATGGCTTTGTGGAGAGACCGGCAAATCGCCGGAAACATCTGTCGCAAATCGAGCTGCGAGGCGCCCATTGCGCTGAGGATTTCTATGATGGTTTCCAGCTGCTCGCGCTCGCGGCGCAGGTTCTCGTAGGCTTCGGTGCTTTGCCGAGTCAGTCGAAAGTGGACAGCTGCCAATTCCTGTAACTGCCGTTTTTCTCCAGCCGTAGCTTCATTCAGCAAGGACACCTCTACAAATAGATAATTCTCGAGCGCCAAAGCGACCAGGCTCGCAAGCCGTTCCAGGAAGTGCAGGATACCCGCGTCACAGTGTATCTGCTGCGCGCTACAAAAGGAGAGGCTTCCCAGCCGCCTTCGGGCTGTAGTCATTGGCACCGAAACGACTGAACGAAAGCCCTTCGCGATATAAAATTCCAAAATGGAACGAAACCGGTCCTCATGGATCAAGTCTGGTATGACGAGTGGCTCCTGATGAGACCAAACCCAACCCGCAGGCGCTTCCTCCATGGAAAGCTCCAGCAGTGATTCCGGAGCTTGAGTCGTTCTATCGAGCATGTACAAGCGCATTACATCGGCGCTGTCATCCCGCAACGCATAATTTAGGAAGTTGAAATCGAAAAGCTCGTGCAAAAGCCGGGAAAGCTCTTGCAGCAATTGGGGGAACCCGCTCCGTGCGGCGAGCTCTGCAGCGTGCAGAAGAACCTTGTCTCGGCGAGAAGACTCGTCGAAGCCGTGGGTACCCTCAGTATTCGAATGGCGCTCTGGAACCTGTTGCATCGTTACCCATCCGGATCCCCTCGATGCAACGTGCTTACTTCAGTAACCAGATAATAATGGGAAAGTACGAATTTGCATCACTTTTTTTTGCAGGTACCGCTTGTCAAAGCGCAAGTCTGACGCCTGTTTTCAGTTGATCGGTACCAGCAAAATCAGGTAAGATGCGGGATTTTTCGCCTGCCTGGTCTAGCTCGGTTCACGGACGGGCGGTCTGGAGGCCTGTGTTTTCGAATTCGAGAAAGCGAAATTATCGTTACAGGCCAATTTTGTTTGTTGCCGTATAATCGAAGTATCCCCCATGAAAGCCTATGTGTATGTTTCGTTGAAACGGAGCGTCTTGGACCCTCAGGGCAAGACCATCCAGGGTGCGCTGCATAAGCTCGGCTATCAAGGCCTGCAGGATGTAAGGCAAGGGAAGTTCTTTGAATTAACTTTGGATGGTGGACTAAATAAAGCCGAGGCCGAAAATGCCGTCGGGCGTATTGCTCGTGAAGTACTTACCAACCCTGTGATCGAAGAATTCCGGTATTCGATCGAAGAGTAGTCGTTACGAATTGACGTGGTGTACTCCCCCGCATACTTCATCAGGAGTAGGTCAGAATGTGTGGAATTGTAGGGTATGTCGGCAAAAAGCGGGTGGTGCCCGTCATTCTTGACGGCCTGAGGCGGCTTGAATACCGCGGCTACGACTCAGCTGGTATTGCTGTTTGCGGCAATGGCGATGGCTTGCAGATCCGGCGTGCCGAGGGGAAACTCCGCAATCTTGAAGAGGTAATCCGCCTTAAGCCGCTCGATGGCACTTATGGAATCGGACACACGCGCTGGGCAACGCATGGCCGCCCCACCGAAGAGAACGCCCACCCTCACCGTGACTGTTCCGGCAAGGTGGTTGTGGTACACAACGGCATCATTGAGAACTACCTGTCGCTGAAGAAAAAGCTCGCGGACGAAGGGCATCGTTTCACCACTGAAACCGACACCGAGATCGTCGCGCACATGATCGAAAAATATTTCCTGAAAACAGGGAATGGTCATCGTCCATCTCTCGAGGAAGCCGTGCGGAAAACCGTGACGCAGCTTACCGGAGTCTTTGCCTTGGCGGTGATATCGGTTGACGAGCCCAACAAAATCGTCGCTGCGCGCAATGGACCTCCGGCCGTGATTGGACTTGGCAAGGACGAATATTTCGTCGCATCGGACGTTCCCGCAATCCTTTACCACACGCGCGATCTGTTTTTCCTGGCTGATGGTGACCTGGCAGTAATTACGCCTGACGGCGTGCGGCTCACCGACTTTAACGGTCAGCCCATTGTTCGCCAGGTGCAGCACGTCACCTGGGACCCGATCATGGCAGAAAAGGGCGGCTTTAAGCACTTCATGCTCAAGGAAATTTATGAGCAGCCACGCTCCGTCCGTGACACAACTCTAGGCCGCGTCTCGCAAGAGACCGGACAGGTATTTCTTGATGAGATGGAGATCACCGAAGCCGAATTTCGTTCAGCCAAAAAAATCAACATCGCAGCCTGCGGTACCAGCTGGCATGCAGCCCAGGCCGGGAAGTTCATGATCGAACGCCTGGCGCGCATTCCGGTCGAAGTGGATTACGCGAGCGAATGGCGATACCGGGATCCCATTGTCCCTGGCGACACGCTTACGGTCGTGATTTCACAGTCCGGCGAAACTGCGGACACGATCGCCGCGCAGCGTGAAGCTAAAGCTAAAGGATCGAAAACCCTGGCCATCTGCAACGTTGTTGGCTCGATGATTACGCGCGAGGCCGCGGGCACGATCTACACACACGCCGGGCCGGAAATCGGAGTGGCCTCGACAAAAGCGTTCACTGCGCAACTCACAGCGTTGTATTTGTTTGCACTTCATCTTGCGCAGGTGCGTGGCACACTTTCTGGGGAGGAAGCACGAGACGCGGTGCAGGAACTCACGCGCATTCCAGGCAAGCTGGAGCATCTGCTCACCCACGAAGAAGATTGTGAAGACCTGGCAAAGCAGTACGTCCGCTCTCAGGATTTCCTGTTTCTCGGGCGTGGCATTCATTACCCGATCGCTCTCGAAGGCGCATTGAAGCTGAAGGAAATTTCCTATATTCATGCCGAAGGTTATCCAGCAGGAGAGATGAAGCACGGGCCGAATGCTTTGATCGATGAGAATTTGCCGGTAGTGATTATTGCCACTCGCGACCCCAAAGACGCGCTCTCGATGGTGCGCTACGAAAAAACCTCTTCCAACCTGAAGGAAGTCAAAGCCCGTTCGGGACAGGTGATTGCGCTTGCCACAGAGGGGGACGACGAAATCAAAGAAGCCGCCGATCATGTGATCTTTATTCCGCCCGCTCCGGAGGAGTTGCTTCCAATTCTTGAGATTGTTCCGCTGCAGCTACTCGCTTACCACATAGCGGTTCGTCGTGGATGTGATGTAGACCAACCCAGGAACTTGGCGAAATCCGTCACGGTAGAGTAGCGTTCCTCTACTTCCGTTGGGTAGGCTCGGCAATGAACGAGTATTCGTTTAGCGGGCCAAAGCGGCGGCGTTCTGCATACATTCCCCAGCGTCGCCAGACGATTCGCAGGCTCGCCATCACTGGAATGGACAAATAAACTCCGAGCACGCCAGCGATTTCGCCTCCGGCGAGAACGCCGAAGATTGCGGCGAGCGGGTGCAATTCCATGCTCTTGCCCATTACTCGCGGAGTCACTACGTAGTCCTGAATACCGCGCCAGCAAATCAAAAATATCAAAACTATAAGCCAGTGAGATCCGGTCAGTAGCGCTACTCCGAAAATCAGCGCTGCGGCAACCAGAGGTCCGACTACCGGAATAAATTCCAGGATTCCGCCGGCGGTGCCGAGCATGAGCGCATATTGCACGCCCGTAGCGCCGAGAAATGCAGAATAGACAGCCCACGATAGCGCCGCCAATGTGAGTTGCGCTCGGATGAAATCAGCGAGCATTTGATTCATGTCGTGGATTACGCCCTGCATGAATTCGCGATGCGGTTTTGAATGAAAAAAGGACAGCACGACCTGGCTGAACATGTGCGCATCGCTGAGAAAAAATGCCGCAAGAATGGGTACCAGAACAATCAGCCATGACTCCTGTGCCAATTCAGCGACCCGCAACCCAGCCTTTTGTCCCAGCTCAAGCAGGAAACCCCGGTGCGAGGCTAGAAAGGCGCTCAACTGACGGCTGGTCGTGGCGCTCCAATGATGCTCCAGGCCGATCTCCTCTGCGATTTGGCCGCTGTTGACTTTCTCGAGCAGCGAAGGCAAAGAAGCAGTCAATTTCTGCGTTTCACGGCCGATTCTCGGTCCGACAAAGAAAAAGAATGTCGCAAGAAGAATTATGATCAACGAATAAATGATCGCAATCGCGATCACCCGTCGCTTCGTCCATTGCTGGAAGCGGGAAACTGCCGGTTCGACGAGGTAAGCAAAAAAGACTGCGAAGAGGAAAGCAATCAGCGTGTGGCGAGCGACGTAGAGGAACCCCAGCGCAATGGCAAACAGAAGCACTGTGAACAACACACGCGTCGTGCGGCCGTCAATCAGTGCCATAAGGGCCTTTTCTCAGAGGCCGAAGTACTTGCTAAGCTTACAGGAATTGGCGGGCTGATTCAGCATGCGATATCAGTCGCGGACGACTTCAACGCCGTTGTCACCCAGCAGCCGTACCAGCTTGAGGTTTTCGTCGAGCCAGAACGCCCAGTCGCCGGTTTCCGATTTGAGCACAAAGCGGCTAAGTTCCCGCTCTGTGCCGCGGACCATCACCTTGTCTTTGCCGGTGAACTCGATCGTGACCAGCATTGAACTGCGTGCGTGAGGATTAAGCGTGCCCAGTTGCACTTTCTGGTTTGGAGGACAGCCCAACCCGGCAGATTGCTGTTTACATGCGGTAGCCAGATATTTCCAGGCGAGGACCTCACGCTGGATGAAGAAATAATCGTCGAGAATCGAAGTGGACGAAGGGAGCAGGAAATTCTGATTTTGGGGCTTCTCGCTCGGCCCAGAGAACACGTGTTCGATCAGAAAAGTATCGTTGGGCTCGACGACTGCGTTTATTTTTTCCGGCGTCAGTTCCTTCCACTCGTATCGACGCAGTTCTACCGATGGAGTCAGCTGCAATTCTGAAGACTGGTCCGCGGTCTGCTCACCCTGTTCCGATTTGAATTCGGACTCGATCGTGCTGCCCTGAGCACCCTGCTTGATCGAAAATGTTTCTGTGGCAATTCGGTGCGCCCCGTTAAAGACGCCGAATGACCCGGAGTCAACCATCTTGAGAGATGCGCTCTTTTCAGTCGCTGCCGACACCCTTGGCATGAAGGTAATTCCCAGCAGAGTTAAACCTGTCAGATAGCGCGCTGCGGATTGCAAAAACATCACTTGAAAACTCCTACGCTTGTCTCCAGGCCTAGCCGGGAGATGATTTCGTCGACAATTGATCCAATTTCCCTTCCGGCCGTCTGAACGCAATGCGAGGCTTTCATATAGGCTGGACGGCGCTGCTCGAATAGCTCACGAAAATTCCCGGCATCGCGCAACAACGGACGAACCGTCTGTGGTTCTGTGCAACGCCGAAAAAGTTCTTCGGCAGGCGCATCGAGAAACACTGTTACGATTTCATTTTCGCGCAGAAGTTGCTCATTTGTGTTGTCGATGAATGCTCCGCCACCTAACGAAAGTACCGTGGCTTGGCCTGGAGAAGCATTGACTATCTCTCTTAACAGCTGCCGTTCAAGTTTGCGAAACGCGGCCTCGCCATCTTGTTGAAAGATTTCCGAGATCGGTCGTCGAGCGCGGACCTGAATGAGGTCGTCAAGGTCGAGGAATTGCCAGCGCAATTTGGCGGCAAGCGCTTGCCCCACGGTGGTCTTCCCGGCTCCCATGAAGCCAACGAGAGAAACTATGAGAGGGGCGCGAGTCTGCGCAGGCGATTTCAGGGACGAAGCGTCTCCTTCGTCATGCATGAGCCATTATGGATCAGCGGCGGTTATTGCTGACCCGTTGTGGAGTTTTGGCGTTTCTTGAGACGAATTTTACCACTGAAGGAAAATAACTTTACCGATGAGGAAGCTGCCTTGCCCATAGTGCCGGAAAGGGAGTTTGCACCGCGGACTATAAAAGGAGCATGTTTCGGCTCGAGAGAGAAATCGCTTTGCACGGTACCGTTTGTCGAGCGGGCTAGCACATCGATCGACGCATAGGCTGGAGCAACTGCTTCGATATTTCCAGTGTGGCTGGTGAAGGCATATTCGCCTTCTTCGCCGAAATCGCCGTCGTACTCGATTTTGCCACTGTTCGAGTTCACGGCGACCATAGTCCCGGAGACTCCCTGCATGACCACATCGCCGCCTACTGACATGATTTCAATGTGTCCATGCACATTATTCAGGTTCACCGATCCGTTTAGCGTTCGCACATGAACGTGGCCGCCCGCGCAGTCGGTTACCTCTATGGGGCCGCCGTTACCCGCGACGCTTACGTCCCCAATGACCTTCTCGGCATGAATCCTGCCGGTATCAGAGTGCAAGGTGAGGTTCGCATCTGGAGGGACCTGAATCTGATATTCCACCATGCCGCTATTCTCGTCGGCGCCAGGCAAAAGATGGGAGGTAACATCGACGCGATCACGGCTCTTGCTCTGGTCGAGTTCGACTTTGTTCGAGTGCAGTATTGCGACAATATCTACTTGGTGCGGCACGCCCGCTCTAACGACGACAGGACCATAAGTATTGTTGATAGAAATCATCGGGTGCTTGCCGACTTTGAAATGGAGGTTCTGGCGCACTGTATCGGCGCCCGCTGCCAGGCCAGAGAGGACAATCACGCTTACGATTCTTGCGGCATATTTACGCGAGGGCATTTTGTCTCCCTACTGCACGTCGTTACTCTGATTTCCTTCATCCTCATCGACAGCCAGATGATAGAGCATTTGCTTTTGCTCGTAAGCGTTCATAAGCAACTGCTGCGAGTACAAGTCATTGGGATTGCTTCGTAATGCGTCCTGCGCGTCGCGAATAAAGGCGTTTGCCTGGTCAAGATCATTGCGATACGCCGCCACCTGCGCAGGCGGGCGCGATGCCACGGTTTTCAATATATCTTTGTCTTCGGCGGAAACCGTTGCTTGCGCAGCGGGAGCAGCAGGACTCGCAACCTTGGCCACAGGTTGATTATCGCCGACCTTGGCTGGCTGGTAGAGCTTGATTCCGGCGGCGATTAGGAGTGCGGCCGCGACCGGTATCACCCATGCCATGCGCCAGCGTAAAAAGAAACTAGGCTGCGAAGGGCGCGCGGGCTGGCGTATCAGCCCCTCATTGCGCAGTTGCACTTCAAGCAGGTTCCACACTCGCGGGCTAGGCTCGTGCAGCTCCTGGAGGGAGCCCGCCTGCTCGGAAATATAATCCAGATCCGCTAGCAAATCGGAGCAGGCCGAACACGAACTCAGGTGAGCCTGCTGTTCGGAAGTCCGAGCGCCTTCGATGTATTCCGGAAGCGTTTTCTCAAATTGCAGGCAATTCATACTGCTTGTCCCCGTCCCGCAGTGACCCTTACGTTCACCGCTTGCCAGCCCTCTCCGTCTTACTGGCCCGCAGAAGCTCGCGCAACTTTATGCGGGCTTTATGCAGTTGCGACTTGCTATTGCCGATGGAACAGCCAATCAGCTCTGCAATTTCGTTGTGCTCGTAACCCTCTACGTCGTGTAGTACAAAGATCGTACGATAACCCGGCGGTAGTTCGTCAACCGCTCTTTGTAGCTGGAGCCGATCTATTGATCCAGCCAGACGCTCATCTGGCGCGCCAGGTTCCTTGCGTACTATGCCCTCTTCTTCGCCTTCAGTGGTCTCGTCAATTGGAACCACCGGCAGCCCTTTTTTGCGGAGCTGCATTAAGACGACGTTCACCGCCATGCGGTGCAACCAGGTGGAAAAAGCCGACTCGCCGCGAAACGTCCCAATCTTGCGAAACAACTGGAGAAAGGCTTCCTGAGTGAGGTCCTCTGCCGTAGCGGTGTTGCCAGTCATCCGCAGACAAAGCGAATACACTCGGCGCTTGTGCAGGCTGTAGAGGTATTCGAACGCCTCTGCATCTCCCTGCTTGGCACGATCAATTGCCTCCGCCTCAGAGAGCTTGGTGCTTTGTGGTCGCTTCGCGTCCGTCAAGTCGCCTTTTCCGGCCGCAATAGGTCTGATGCGGCCCAAAGTTCTTTTCGTTGTACCGCTTGCGGCAGTGTAGCGGGATCAAGAGTTACCGTCGTTCGCAGCCTAAAGGGTACTAAAGACGGCGTCAACTTGTCGTCAGACAGCGCTCAATGAAGGCGCAAACCCAGCTTTGCTTTCCCGCGTTGTGGAAAGCGCTTAAGCCTCAGACACGGCGAACCGGGCCGGGATATTTCGTCAACAAGGAATCGGTAGTGAGCAATAGCGCGCCTTCTAGGATGGCTTGCGCTACCAGCATTCGATCGAACGGATCTTTGTGGAGGACAGGCAGGGCGTGAATGGCTACGAGGTGATTATTCGTGATCGGCAATTCCCGTTCGTTGGAGGCCTTCACAGAGAAGCAAGCACAAATTTTCCCCCCTCAATAGTAATCAGGAAACGCCTGACATCAGCCGCTTCGTAGGCTTTATGAGCAAGGCGAGAGCTATCGCTGCGATAAAGGGAATAAATGCGCTGATGCCGAACAATTTGGGCAAGGGCATTGATCCAAACATCGACCCGGCTTTCCCTGCGAGCCATTCACCGATGCTTGTCGAAAGGAACCATATCCCCATGGCAAATCCTGCAGCGCGTGAGGGAGCGAGCTTTGTAAAAGCGCTTAAACCCACGGGACTGAGACACATTTCGCCTACGACCCCGAGAAAATAACATGTGTTCAACCAATTTGGAGAAACGCCGGTCCGATGCGCGGCAGGGACCAGCACCAGGAAACTGAGCCCGATGAAAAGCAGGGCAATTGAGAACTTGGCTGGGCTAGAGGGTTCACGACTGCCAAGTTTGATCCAAAGCCAGGCAAAAAATGGCGCCAGGATCAGAACAAAAAGCGGCTGCACCCACTGAAACCAGCCGGCAGGAAACTCATAGCCAAGAATATGGCGATTCGTATTGACGTCGGCAAAAAGGTTGAGCGATGAACCGGCTTGCTCATATGCTCCCCAAAAGACGGCGGAACCGATAAAGAGCACCAACATGGCCCCGGCCCGTTTTCGCTCAATGGGGGACCAGCCTTTACCGAAGATCATCCAGGCGAATACTGCGACCGAAATGGCCACCAGCACTACGGCCAAACCATTGGACATCTCTTGTGCGGTAATTTGAATTTTCCCCAGGTAACTGAACGTGACGAGGGCGGCCAGTGCGAGTAGCGCGACGATTGCGATGGCTCCGGCAGTTCGCTTCTGTGTGCGATCTTTTTTGGGATCGTCAATCGGCGAAGGATGCAGACCGGCTCCTCCCAGGTACTTGCCGGTCCAGAGATACTGCACAACCCCGAGTACCATTCCAACGCCCGAAGTCGCAAACGCGAGCCGCCAGTTGATCTTTTCTCCCACCCAACTCACGAGTAGCGGAGAGAAGGCGCCGATATTGATTCCCATATAAAAAATTGAAAAACCGGAGTCGCGTCTTCGATCACCCGCCGCGTATAGCTGTCCCACCATCGTGCTCACGTTGGGTTTGAGCAGGCCGGTGCCAATCATGAGCAAACCTAGTCCGGCGTAGTACATCGCGATGCCCGGCGAGGCGAGGCAAAAGTCTCCAGCTGCGATTAGAATTCCGCCAAAAAGAACTGCTTTTCGCTGCCCAACGATGCGGTCCGCAAACCATCCTCCGGGCAGACTCAGCAGATAAACTGTCGCGGTGTAGAAGCCATAGATCGCCCCAGCCTTCATGTCGGAAAAACCCAACGCGCCGCTCGTGAGCGGGTGCGTCATGTAGAGCATGAGCAGCGCACGCGTGCCATAAAAGCTGTAGCGCTCCCACATCTCGGTGAAGAAAAGTGTGGCCAGGCCGCGAGGATGGCCGAAAAAACTGCGATCGAAATGCTGAGTCGGGGCGCCGGTAACGATTTGTCCCATTCGCGAATCCGTCTGGTGGAAGATACCATGCTGTTCGCGTTTCCGTATTCATCCCGTTACACTCTGCCCACGTCAGTACACTTCAAGGCAAGTGTCGGCAAAGATGAGATGTACTTGGCCCTTCGAAATCGGTTCAGAGCTGTTGTGCTGCCACTCTCCTCCACGTAGCCGCCGAACGCCGCCTTAGACCCAATACATTTAAAGACCTAGGGTGTTGCAGGAACGGCTGAAAACCCAACCGGCGCAATCCACTCAGCATCCAAAATTCGACCTGCTGCCCTGTTGGCCGTAGCTGGGCAAAGGCGCGAGCAGATAGAGGAACTAATTCTTATTAAGGAGAAGAGGTACAAATGAAACGCATTGTCTGGTTAGGAATTATCGGATTGCTGACAGCGGCTCCTTCGTTGCTCGCAGCACAGGAAGGCGGAAACTATGACCACGGCAGTGTTGGCATTTTTGCCGACTACTTCCGTTTCTCGCCTGGCTCGTCCACCACGAATTTCGTTGGCTTCGGAGCGCGGGCTGCTTTCAACACCAGTCATCACATAGCTCTCGAAGGTGAAATGAACTACGATTTCGAGCGCAACTTCACAACCGTTTGCAACAACTGCGCCAGCACGAGTTTCAGCACGACGAGGCTTCGTCCGTTGACCGCGTTATTTGGACCGAAGTTTGAAACTCCGGGACCCTTCAAGTTTTTCGTAACCGGGAAAATAGGATTTGTTAACTTCACGACGTCGGGGGCAGCCGTCACGCCTGGCACCGTGGGCAACGCGATCACAGGATCGGGCGGCGGCAGCACACATTTTGCCGCATATCCGGGAGTTGGCATTGAAGGCTTCTGGGGATTCTTCGGGCTGCGCGCTGAAGTCGGTGATGAAGTGTATTTGAACAATGGTGCGCACAATAACATGCGCGTGACGTTTGGTCCGCAGATCAGGTTCTAATCTGCTGAGTCACGTGATCCTGGGAGCAGCCCGTAAGGGCTGCTCTTCGTTTGTCGTCACTATTGCAATGTGACTTGCAATTTGTGCTTCTCGCAACGCACAGACAGAACGTGTTCTGACCCAGGCGCCAGGTTCGCATCGATGGTTTCTATCTGGTCGTAGTGGCCGGAGACTACACGAACTTGGATCGAGTGTTTTCCAGCGGCGAATTGAGCATTCGTGACCTGCTCAACCTCAACGGCTCGCAGCAGATGCTTTTCATCGGATCCGCGCAGATCCTGGTCGAGCACAAGATTGTCGTCCAGCCAGATTGAAGCGTGCGCGTGTCCAAAGTGATGTTGAATTTCAACTTGTACTTTGGAGGGCAGGATTGTCTCGACCGGAGCAACAGCGGGGGAAGCAACGTGTTTTTTCCTTACTCGCCTAAGCTGGTGCGCAACCGGTGTGCTGATTGCTGAAATGACCTTTGTCGTCGACGATTGCACTTTTCGCACGGGGTTCGAGCGAAGTTGTGCGATCACTTCTTCGGACAATGGCACGTCATGTATCTTGGTCATCCGCCACGCAAACAGGCTTCCTGCCACAACGATCGCAAGCAGGGCCACGGTTAACGAGAAACGCCGATAAATTTTGGCAACCGGATTAGGTTCGGAAGCTGCTCGTTTAGGCTCTCCACCTTGCACCGAACGTGCAAAGAATTCAGTCGCCTCAGAAAGCGCAGAATCGTTCTCGCCGAATGCTCGTAGTGCACGAGCCAGTGCGGCGCCGCTGGGGTAGCGTTCATCAGGATTTTTAGCGATTGCACGCGAGACGATCGCATTCAATTCCGGCGGGATATCGCTCTGAAGGCTTGTGACCGGCACCGGCTCAATGTTCATTACTTTGAAAACGACTGTCTTCGCGCTATTTCCCTGGAATGGGCGAAAGCCGGTGATCATCGTGTACAGCACAACGCCTAATGAGAACAAATCAGAGCGAGCATCGGCTTGCTTGCCCGACATTTGTTCCGGCGCCATGTATGCCGGACTGCCAACAACTTCGCCGTTTTGGCCCATTTCATGACTGAGCCAGGCGACTCCAAAATCAGCGATTTTGGCGTGATTGTCTTCGGTGATGAGGATGTTTGAAGGTTTTATATCGCGGTGTATTACGCCCTGGGTATGGGCGTAATCGAGCGCCTCGGCAATTTCGTGGGCAAATTGAAGCGCAGTCGCAAGCGGCAGCTTCCGGGTGCGGTTAAGCATTTTGCTCAACGGCTGCCCCGTTACGTGTTCCATGACCAGGTAAGGCTCGCCGGTTTCGGGGTCTTCTCCAGCGTCGAAAATAGTGACAATCCCGGGATGCGACAAACGGCCCGCCGCCCGCGCCTCCCGCAAAAAGCGGCCGCGGTATTCCTCTTTGTCCGTGAAATCAGGGCTGTTCAGTGAAATTGTCTTGATCGCGACGGAGCGCCCGATTTGCGGATCGTACGCGCGATACACCACTCCCATTGCGCCGCGTCCAATTTCGGCTTCAATAAGATAACGGCCCAGAGACTGGTGGAGGGTTGTCACACTTAGCTGAATCTTAAAGTTTCTGTAATGTGGGGTCAGTAACGAATTAGTCAAAACCGGATTACCCCGGTAATCAGAATGGCTGGACAAAAGGGTTACTAACGCGGAGCGAGAATATTCCGGGCCCATCACTCGAAGGTTTCGAACAAGACCCAGCAAGGTAACAGGCCGACGTATACCAATTGGTAAACGTCGGCGGATGCGGTTGGTGAGCCAACACTGTAGGAAGCCTTAGAACAGGGCAACTCCAGATCAGAAAAGTTCCTCTTTCATAACTCTGAATGAGTCACTTCCCTGGAGTTGCCAATGTTTCGAATTTCCGCCGCTTCGTTTATTGTGCTGGTTCTAGCCACAGGATCAGCTTACGCCAGTTCCCCGTGTCCTTTGAGCACAACAAATCCTTCTGTCACGGTTTGCACGCCAACGCCGAATGCTCTGGTGCAGAGTCAGGTAAACGTGGTTGCCGGAAGCACCGATTCGCACACGGTTACGACGATGCAAATTTACGTGGACAACAAGTTGACTTACCAGGTGAAGGCCTCAAGTGTTAACACATTCGTGACGATGCCGGCCGGATATCACCTGATCACAGTCCAAGGTTGGGATAACACCGGCGCAACATTCAAGACGAACGTGCCAGTCGCAATGCAGCCGCCTTGCGCTTTGAACACGACGAACCAGACGGTCACTATCTGCTCACTCGTGAGCGGCTCGATCGTCAGCCAGCCATTTCATGTGGTGGCGGCTGCAACCGACTCGAACTCGATCAAATCGATGACACTATTTATCGATGGCGTTGGTAAGAACGGGATTTCAAATTCAGCAATCTATGACGTGTACGTCAACAATGTGTCCTTGGGAACGCATTCGATTGCAGTTCAAGCGCAGGACAGCACCGGCGCTCTATTCAAACAGAAATTCAACATCACCGTGACAGCCGCCTCGAACGGATTGTCAAATCTGAAACACATCATTTTCTTTCTTCAGGAAAACCGGTCGTTCGACAGCTACTTCGGCATGCTGGGACCGTACAAAGCTTCGGAAGGTCTGGTTAACGACGTTGACGGATTGAATCTGAATACGACGTTGAAGAACACCCAGGGTCAACCGGTACACCCATTTCACTATCAGACCGTCTGCACCGACGATTTAAGTCCGGCTTGGAACGAAGCCCACCAGGATGTCGACGGCGGCCTGATGGACGACTTCATGTACACGACGCAGTCGGTCCCTTCCAGCATTGACCCGACCGGCACCAGGGCAATGGGGTACTACGATCAGACTGATCTTCCTTACTACTACGAAGCCGCTGCGAGGTTTGCGACCAGCGATCGCTGGTTTTCTCCGGACCTGGCGAACACGATTCCGAATCGCCTGTATCTGTTCACCGCAACTTCATTCGGAAATGCGTTTCCGCCGAACACTTCGTTCGAAAGCATTACGCAGCCAACAATTTTCGATCATCTCGATCAAGCCGGCGTGAGCTGGCGTTATTACTATCAGGGCAGCGCCTCTTCGGCGTTCATCCAACAGTTCGCGACGTACAAAAACGATGCCTCAAAGGTGGTGCCGATCGCGAACTGGTATAACGACATACAGAACGACAGCACACTGCCATCCGTCATATTCATCGAGCGGCTTTCCTCAACCGATGAACATCCGAATGCCAATGTACAAACTGGAGCTGCATTTGCCTCGGGCGTCATCAATGCGCTGATTGGTAGTCCATCGTGGGGAGATTCGGCCTTGATCTTCACCTATGACGAAGGCGGCGGGCTATACGATCACGTGCTTCCGGCGCGGATGGTGCCCCCGGATTCCATTCCTCCGCAGGTCAGCTCTACCGATAAACAGGGTGCCTTCAACCAAACTGGCTTCCGTTTGCCACTGATTGTGTTTTCGCCGTGGGCGAGGCCGAGCTTTGTTTCGCATACCACTCGCGATTACATGTCCATCCTGAAGCTGATCGAAGACAGATTCAATGTGGCGCCGCTTACATTGCGCGACGCCAATGCCGACGACATGATGGAGTTCTTCAATTTCTCTGGTGCTCCGCCTCTGTTGACTCCGCCCACGCTTCCGGCGCAGCCGACAAACGGAGTCTGTGACCACAACAAAGAGAAAGCCCCGGGATTCTAGAGGCGCACTCATTGGAGAGAACTGTAAATTCGCAGTGCCGAACCTCGTTAGCTAATCTTGCCTCGCGTTCGCTTTGCTAATCTGCAAACAGCCGCAGTATCAGAGTGAGACAACTGCGGCGCGTCGCGGGGAAGAAAAGTGGAGTTGTTCGTCCGTTCCGAATCCGTTGTTTCTCGCGTGATCGCGGGGGAGACCCTGATCGTGCCCATCAGCAAAGGCGTGGGAGATCTCGCGTCGATTTACAGCTTGAATCCGGTTGCGACGACGATTTGGGAAGCGGTTGCGAAACCGTCGAGCGCTCAGCAGATTGTCGCGCGCATTACGCGCGAGTTTGAAATCGTCCCCCCAGAAGCCCAACGTGACGTGCAGTCGTTTTTGTCTGACATGCAATCTGCGGGCCTGGTAAAGACGCTGGAGATGAGCGCGGGAACATGAAGGCAATCTCCTATGCCGAATTCAGCGCTGACCTTCACAGACGTTTCGGCAATAAGCGTGTCCCGCAGGAAGTCTCTCTCGAAGTAACTCGCCGCTGTCCTCTTGATTGCCAGCACTGCTACAACAATCTTTCAATGTCGGATTTGGCAGCCCGCCAGGAAGAACTGAGTAAGCAGGAATATTTTGAGCTGCTGGATGAGCTGTCGGACATGGGAGTCATGTGGCTGCTATTTACCGGCGGCGAAATTTTCTCGCGCAAGGACTTCCTGGAGATTTATGGTTACGCCAACCGGAAGGGCTTTCTGGTCACGCTCTTCACCAATGGCATCCTCATTAATGAAACCATCGCCGAGTTCCTGCGCGAGTTCCCGCCCTTCGGAATTGAAATAACCCTGTATGGGCGCACAAAAGAGACGTACGAGAGGCTCACTCAACTGCCGGGAAGCTATGACCGCTGCCTGCGCGGAATTCGCCTGTTGCTTGAACGCGGATTACCGCTGAAGCTGAAAACGGTAGCAACCAGTGTAAACAGGCATGAAGTTTTAGGGATGAAAGAATTTGCCGAACAGGAGCTGGGTGTCGAGTTCAAGTTCGACGGAATGATCAATCCACGGATCGACTGTTCTGCGGCCCCGCTCGCGGTGCGGCTTTCGCCGGAGGAGATCGTGGCCCTGGAACTCAGCTGGCCCAAAATGGCTGCGGAGCACAGAGACTCTCTGGCTCGCGAGCAGCAATCAGCGCCGGCTCGCGGAAACACGGTTTATTCGTGCGGCGGCGGGGTTGCGGCTTTTGCCGTCGATCCTTATGGAAAGATGAGCATCTGCGTACTTTCTCACCAGGAAACCTACGATATTCGCAAAGGGAATGTTCGCGAAGGCTGGGAACAGTTCCTGCTCAAGGTACGGCAACGTAAACGCCAGCAGATTTCTAAGTGCACTGAGTGTCGCATCCGAAGCGTGTGCAGTATGTGTCCGGCAAATGGAGAGCTGGAGAATGGGGATCCGGAATCGCCAGTTGAATTTCTTTGTGAAGTTGCGCACCTGCGCGCACTGGCACTTGGTTTCGAAATTCCGCCGCATGGAGATTGCGAGTTTTGCCCAACGGGCGACCACTACGACTCGCTGCTCGATTCGGCACAGCGCATTCGCTCGCTCGAAATCAATCCCGAAGAATGGAATGCGCCGCGCGAGCTTCTGCCTGTTCTGAACAACGTACAATCTCACTCCGGTTGCGGCGGCTGCGGCTCCTTCCATTGATATGTTTCCCGCCCAGCCAACGGCAATCGCTTCATCCGATTCGCGTCCACAGCGGGCGTGTTCTTCTCTCAGTGGCAGAGCACCCTTTCACAAGAGTTTTAGCGTCGGCGGACTGACTCTGAAACTGCTTGGCGATTCTCCCGAAGATGTCGACGGCGGAAGTGAACTCCGCAATTTTGAATGCGAGGCCATTGGCGCCGATATTGAACTCAATATTCGGTGGACCGAGGAGTTGTCCGGTTCTCGCGGCGACCGTGCGTTCGATTCGGGAGCGACCTGGCGGCTCTTTCCGTCAGGAAATGAATTGGTGTTTGAATTCATCAGCCCAGTGCTGGGGACGCGTCCCTACAGGCAGTTGAGAGTTAATCGAGAGTTCCGCTGCGCGGAATTGCTATTAAGCAACGCCTTGCGCGGCTATCAGCAAGCTTCTCCAGTCGAGTATCCCGTTTGCGAGTTGTTAGTCACGAACTATCTGGCGCAACGGGGGCTCGGAGTTGAAGTACATGGCTGCGGAGTTATAGATCGAGAAGGTGAGGGGTTTCTATTTCTCGGGCACTCGGGCGCAGGTAAGAGCACGATGGCTCGTGTGTGGGATACATTTCGCGGCGACGCCGAAATCCTGAGCGATGACCGGCTGATTCTAAGGCTTCATGACGGCGAGCTTCGGATGCATGGAACTCCGTGGCATGGAGAGGCGGCATTTGCTGCCCCGGGCAACGCAAAACTCAAAAACATCTTTGTCTTGCAGCACGGAGCAGGGAATAGCTTTTCACAATTGAAAAGCGTGCAGGCCGTAGGCGAAATCTTTGCGCGCTGCTTCCCCCCATTTCATAGCGCGCAGGGTCTTGAGCGCACGGTCGAGTTTCTAAAGCAAATTGTGGACCTAGTTCCTTGTTACGAATTTCAGTTCTTGCCAGACCAGAGCGCCATTGCCTCAGTGCTTGCCTTCCATGAATAGAGACTTTCCGCAGTCACTAATCTTCGAAGAGCTCAGTTCAGAATTGCTCGCAAGCGGTCATGCCTTCCGCTTTCAGGCACGCGGGCAAAGTATGTTGCCGGTGATCCAAGATGGTGAAATTTTGCACGTGTGGCCATTGCGCGAAGAGAAGCTGAAGCCGGGAGATATCATCCTGTTTCGTGGAAGTGAAAAATTCACAGCCCACAGAATCGTTGGCACGCGAGCCGACGGCTACGTGACGCGAGGTGATTCCGGCATAGGCATCGATGGCGCAGTTACGCGCGATCAAATTCTAGGCCTCGTGGTCGCAAAAGAGTGCAATCAATCCGGCAGCGTGGTTCGCCTGAACGGACTCCGTACGCGTTTCTTCTTCCATTTGCGCGAGGCCCGAAGGCGGGTTCGGTTCCTGTGAATTTTTTTCCTGCGAATTGATGTGACGAACATGATTGCCATTACCGCTTTAAACTTGTATTCCAATAGCTTGTATGTAGAATAACGTTTTTCTAAGCTCAACTCAGGTACGGGGCAGCACCGGAGATTTCATGAAAATTTCAAGCCGTCTTCTCGCAGCGGGCACTGTGGTGTTGTGCTTCATCTCTCTTATTCCATCGCTGTTCGCCGGAGACGCCATTCCCAGCGTCGCGTGGAAGCGCGGCATCGGCCAGCCGCTTGAGAATCCCGGCGGGCGCAAGCCTGCCTTAGCCGCGAGCGGCATGATCGACGATGGCTTTTGGCAAGGCGCGCCGGTCGGCGGATTCGGCGCCGGCACTTTTTCCCGCACCTATCGTGGAGACTTCGCGCGCTGGCACATCAAGGGCGGCGTTCACAAATATCAGACGGTCTGGGCCAATCAGTTCGCAATGTATCAACAGTCAGAAGGAAGTGAACCGGTGGCACAGGTGCTGACCGCAGCTCATCCCGACGATCACGAGCTGAGTTCATGGAAGTGGGACTACCCCTCCGGGGCTGGCGATTATTACGCGTTGTACCCGAAGTCCTGGTATGACTATCACTGGGACAAATTTCCCGCGCACGTTGTTCTCGAACAGTTCTCTCCGGTGCTGCCGAATAATTACCGCGAGAGCAGCTATCCGGTCGCGGTCTACCGTTGGCACGCAGAGAACCCCACCGACAAACCAGTGACGGTCTCAATTCTTCTTTCGTGGACCAACATGCTGGGCTGGTTCCGCGACTTTCAACATGACATGAAAGGAGCGCTCAACGCAGGTAACCGCAATCGCTTCGTCGATGAAAGCGGAATCGGCGGGCACGTGAAGGGGATCGTTTTCGACCGCGTCCATCCGAAGGGGGTGGAAGATGATTGGGACGGTCAATGGGCGATCGCATCGGTGCAGTCTCCTGGCGTGGACGTTACCTATCAGACGACGTTCTCGCCGGAAGACGGCCGCAACGTTTGGGAGGCATTCTCTAAAGACGGGCGTCTCGCCAATGACAACCTGATCTGGGTAAGCAGCGGCGAACCGCTTGCAGCAGCAATAGCGGTGCGCTTTACCTTGCAGCCCGGAGAAAAGCGAACTATCCCAATGACGATCTCGTGGGACATGCCGATCGTGCAATTTGGCGCCGGCCGCAAGTGGTACAAGCACTACACAGATTTCTATGGGACCACGGGAACGAACGCCTGGAAAATTGCCAAAGATGCCCTGCAGAACTCGGTAAGGTGGAGCAACGAGATCGACGCCTGGCAAGCCCCCTACATAAAGAATGAGAGTAAGCCCGCCTGGTATCGTGGCGAGCTCTTCAATGAGCTTTACATATTGACTGATGGTGGCTCGTTCTGGGGAAGGCCAGTTGGTTCTACTCCGCAAAGCCCGGAGAGCTTCACCTTCATGGAGTGTTACGACTATCCGTTCTATGGGACGCTCGACGTGCGCTTCTACGGATCAATGCCGCTGGTCAAGTTCTGGCCCGATCTCGACAAGCTGGAAATGAAGCTCTTCGCCGATACGGTCCCGGAAGACCTTACACAAAAATATTTATGGATCTGGAAGACGCAACACACGCAATCGTTGCAGTTCCGGGTGCGCAAAGCAAAAGGCGCGGTGCCTCACGACTTGGGAATCCCTGAAGAAGATCCGTTCAAATTGCCGAACGCATTTAGCTGGCAAAACACGAACGACTGGAAAGACCTGAACAGTAAATTCGTCCTGATGATTTATCGCGATTACGTTTTCACCGGCAGAAAAGACACCGGCTTTTTGCGATACACGTGGCCGGCGGTGCAGCAGGCGCTTGAACATCTGCGCCAATACGATCGCACCGGAGATGGCCTGCCGCAGGACGACAATTATCCCGACCAGACATACGACGAATGGATTGTTCACGGTGAAAGCGCGTATTGCGGCGGACTATGGCTGGCCTCGCTGCGAGCGGCCGAAGAGATTGCACACGTGCTCGGCAATAATGCAGCTGCGACCAAATATCACGATTGGTTCACAAAGGGGCAGAAGACATACATCGATAAGCTCTGGAACGGAGACTATTTCCGTTACGACACGCAAAGCGAATATCGCGATGACGTGCAGGCCGACCAGCTTGCCGGCCAGTGGTACGCAAATATGACTGGGCTGGGCGATCTTGTGCCTCGCGACATGCAAGTGAAAGCGCTTAAGAAAATTTTCGATCTCAACGTAATGAAGTTCCAGAACGGCGAGATGGGCGCAGTCAACGGCATTGCTCCGGACGGATCACTGGTAACCACCAACGAGCAAGTGCAGGAAGTCTGGACCGGGACGACCTTCGGGCTTGCCGCTCTGATGCTTAGCGACGGACTGAAGGACGAAGCCTTCAAGACTGCCTGGGGCGTATACCACACCAATTGGGAGAAGGAAGGCTACTGGTTCCGCACGCCCGAAGCCTGGGACAGTACCGGCCATTATCGAGCTTCGATGTACATGCGTCCGGCGGCGATCTGGGCCTTGGAGATGACGCGACCGCCAAAATAATGGGGTGGGATAACGACCGGCGCAGGATGACATTCGTGATACAAACGTAGGACTTTTCCAGCTGATTGTGGGTGTTGACCTATGGTTACGACAAACACAAAGAGTACAGCCGCAGTTCAGGTTAGTGATTCTGGCAAAGGCAACTACGGGCCCGCGCTGACCGTCCTGACCACCCTCTTCTTCATATGGGGATCCCTTACATCTCTGAATGATGTTCTGATTCCGTTCGCGCAGAACGTCTTCAATCTGAGCCTGGCCACAAGTTTTCTGATCCAAACGGCATTTTTCTTCGCCTATTTCGTTTTTTCGTTTCCTTCGGCGAAGATCATTGATTGGATCGGCTACAAGCGCGCCATCATCGTCGGCCTGAGCACGATGGTTGCCGCGTGCCTGCTGGTTTATCCCGCCGCAAAAATTCCGTCGTTTCCGTTCTTCCTTACTGCGCTGTTGATTTTGGCCGCGGGCATTACGGTTTTGCAGGTTGCAGCAAATCCGTACGTCGCGGTGCTTGGCAGGCCGGAAACTGCTTCCAGTCGATTGAACCTGACTCAGGCATTCAACTCTCTGGGCACTGCGGTGTTCCCATGGGTCGGCGCCAAATTAATTTTGGGGGAGAGCGTCACCGCCGCCGCCCAAAGCGCGTCGCAAGATGCGGTGATTAAGCTCTATGTATATTTCTTTGCCATTCTGTTAGTTCTGCTTGCGATTCTCTTCGCCGTATTCCGTCTGCCGAAGATGGAAGCGGCAGAGCACCGGATCGGTGAAAAAGTCGGGGATTCGATCTGGAAGCACCCGAACCTTATTTTTGGCGCGATCGGGATTTTTGTTTATGTTGGGGCTGAGGTCGCGATCGGAAGCTCAATTTCGAATTATTTAGCGCTGAGCAATATTGGCCACTTCGCTTCAAATATTTCCGATCCCGCGGCGCGCTATGTCGCCGCGAAGTCCGCTGCTGCCCGCTACATTTCTTTATATTGGGGAGGCGCAATGGTGGGCCGATTTATCGGATCAGCCGTTCTTCAGAAGGTGAAAACTTCGCGCGTGCTTGCGTTTTGCTCGATCATCGCCACGGTGCTGGTTACGATCTCCGTATTCAGCGGCGGTCATGTGGCCATGTGGTCTCTTCTCTCGATCGGCCTGTTTAACTCGATCATGTTCCCCTGCATATTCACCAGCGGGATTGCGGAACTCGGTCCACTGACTGGCGATGGATCTGGAGTTCTCAACACTGCAATCGTGGGCGGAGCCGTAATTCCATACATCGTTGGCAAACTTGCCGACATGATCAATCACAGTTATTACCCGAGCATGGTCCAGGGCGAAACCAGCTGGGGACAGGGAATTCATTATGCCGTTCTCGTAGGCGCCCTCTGCTACCTGTACATTCTCTTCTATGCCGTCAGCGGATCGAAACCCAACAGCGAGCGCTATGGACTAGCCAAGGCGGAGGCGCGTTCTTAGTTGAGAAAGCGCTCATTCGTCGGGGTAGACGTCGGTGGAACCAAAGTTGCCGCTGGCCTGGTGAACGGAGACGGCGAGATCTCCGCGCAAGTGCGGGTTGCCATGGTCGCCGATTCTTCCCCCCAACGCGGTCTCGATTCGGTGCTCTCGTCGATTTCGCACGTTATTCCCCATCAGGGTGAAGGCATTGCTGGAATCGGAATCTGCGCGCCCGGCCCGCTCGATCCGAAAACTGGCGTCATTCTGAATCCGCCAAATCTTCCGTGCTGGCGTAATTTTCCTCTTGCTGCCGCTGTCCGAAAAAAATATTCCCTGCCCGTAAAAGTCGATAACGATGCCAATGCGGCGGCGCTCGCCGAAGCGCGATGGGGTGCGGCGCGCGAACATCGAAACGTGTTTTACGCGACGATCGGAACCGGCATCGGCACGGGAATCATTTTCGACGGCAAGATTTATCACGGGCGCACAGGCTCTGCCGGAGAAGGCGGACATGTGAGCATTGACCGCAACGGGCCCATTTGCAATTGCGGCAAGCCTGGATGCATTGAGATTTTTGCTTCGGGGACAGCCATTGCTCAACGCGCACGTCGCGAGATCGAAGCGGGAACCAAGTCCTCGATGGTCGAAGTGGCACACGGCGGTGCTGAAGCCATTACCGGACTCATCGTCGGCAAAGCGGCAGACCTCGGCGACCGTCTGGCGAAAAAGATCGTGGCCGAGGCTGTGGAAATGTTGGCGCTGTGGTTGAGCAACATTGTTGATCTGCTCGACCCGGATGTAATTGTGATCGGCGGCGGAGCGGCGGTGTTGTATCAACCATTTTTTAATGAGATGCGGAAGAGGATTGCAAAACTTGCCGTGAACCCGCACGCCAGCGAAGTGCCCCTTGTTTCTGCGCGATATGGCGCGGATTCGGGCATTGCGGGCGGAGCGGCGCTATGCACGTGAGACGTAACTGCACAGCAGTTCGGGAAGGGCACGAGTTTACTCGTGCCGAAAGGTACCTTCCCGGTGCTGTCATTCCGAGCCGGCTTTAGCCGGCGAGGAACCTGCTGTTCTAGTCGGCGGTGAATCGTCCCCTGCGAGGAGAATGAAACAATGAGAAAATTCGCATACGTGCTTCTCGTCGTGCTTTCCTCCTGCGGCACTTTACTTGCAAGCGATAACGTCCTCATCTTCCGCGACTCCGGTTTTCCCGCTGCTGATTCCGCGCCTGCTCCTGATTCCCTGTTGAAGCAAGCCATTCCCGCAGCGCGCTTCGCTTCCGCCAACGAATTGAAAGACCGCCTAAACTCCACCAATCTTCTCGTCTTGCCTTACGGCTCTGCTTTTCCGGAAGAAGCCTGGGGCGAAATCGAAAACTATCTGCAGCGCGGCGGAAATTTGCTGGTGTTAGGCGGGCGTCCGTTTTCGCGCGCCGCATATCGCGAGGGCGAAAGTTGGAAGTTGCGCGATTACAGCGTTCGCTACATGCGCCCGTTACGGATTGATCAATATCAAGAGACTCCCGGTTCCGACGGATTGAAGTTTGAATCGAATCCCGACATCCCGCTTGCGATCCCGCAATTCGCGTGGAAACAAGGCTTCAGCCCCATCATTCACCTGAGCGCGGTCGATCTTTACCAGCGGGGCGGCTCTGCTGGATCGATCGATTCAAATCTCGATGCGCTGGCATGGGCAACGAAAGATGGACGTCGAATGTCCGCGCCGGTGATTCAGATTGATCATTTCAGGAACGGCTTTGATGGAGGGAGATGGATTTTTGTTGATGCGGAGCTTTCCTCGGATTCCTTCGGCAGCGCAAGTTCGCGCGAAATTATCTCTACGCTCGCGCAGCAGGCTGTACGTGGCGCGGAAGAGTTCACGGTGCGACCGGTACTACCGCTGTATCTGCCAGACGAACCTGTGGAACTGGAAGTTAGTTACAACTCCGCCAGGCAGACCAGCGCCGCAATGACCGTGTCCGTATTGCCAGCTGAGACGATCGAAAATTCGCTTGTGTCAGGTGTGATGAGTCCAATATCTCTGCCGCGATCTCAACCAATCACCTTCGCTCCGCAAAAAGAAAAGGGCCTGTACATCATTACGGCAACGCTCCAAACCGCCGGCAAAGCTCGCAGAACATATCACTCCGCTTTCTGGGTTCGCGACCTCGATTACCTCCGCTCTGGTCCAAAGCTCAGCGTGAACGAAAACTACTTCGAGCTGGATGCCAAGCCGCTCGCCGTGATCGGCACGACTTACATGTCGAGCGAAGTGCAGCGGCTTTATTTTGATCACCCGAATGTTTACGTCTGGGATCAAGACCTGAAACAAATTCATGACGCCGGGCTGAACATGATCCGCACCGGATGGTGGACCGGCTGGGACAAATTCTGCGACGAGAATGGCGTGCCATATGAGCGCACACTTCGCACACTCGAAGCATATTTAATGACTGCACGCAAATATGGATTGCCGGTGCAGTTCAATTTTTTCGCATTCCTGCCTGAAGTGCTCGGAGGAGTGAATCCATATCTTGATCCCGAAGCTGTGCGCAAGCAGAAGACGCTAATTTCATCGGTCGTTGCCCGCTTCCATGACGTGCCGTATCTTGCTTACGACCTTATCAACGAGCCCAGTTTTTCGAAGCATTTATGGACCATGCGTCCGAACGGCGACTGGATCGAAACGCAAAAATGGAATGAATGGCTGAACAAGCATTATGCGAACCGAGAAGCCCTGGCCGCAGCGTGGAATGTGCCGATTACGTCAGTTCAAGGACAAGTTCCGCTACCTGAAGACATCGACTTTCAGCCTCGCGGAATGTACAACGGCCACAACTCTCTCAAGATCTACGACTATGAAATGTTCGCGCAGCAAAGCTTCGCCGAATGGGTGCACACCATGCGCGATGCGATTCGTGAAACCGGCTCGCAGCAGTTGATCACCGTCGGTCAGGACGAAGGTGGTTTCGTGGACCGGGCCTCGCCTGCGTTCTTCGGCAAGTACGTCGACTTCACGACTAACCACTCTTGGTGGCAGAACGATTCCATCCTTTGGGACTCGCTTGTCGCTAAGCAGCCCGGCAAAGCCATGCTGATCCAGGAAACCGGCTTGCAGCGCGAATTGAATCTCGACGAAACTGCGCGCCGTACGCCTGAAAACGAAGCCGCGCTGTTCGAGCGCAAGGTTGCCATGTCATTCGTGCACGGCTCGGGCGCGATCGAATGGTTGTGGAACACAAATTCCTATATGACCGAAGGCAATGAGACTCCGATAGGGGCATTGCGCGCCGACGGTACCGAAAAACCGGAAGCAACAGTCATGCGAAACTTCGCGAAGTTCGCAGCCGAGTTGAGCCCGCACTTGCAGAATCCTGAGCCCGCGCAGGTAGCGATCATCGCCTCGCAAGCGGCGCAGTACTCGGCAATTGCTGATTTGCAAATCGAAGCGCAACGAAAAGCAGCACGAGCCTTGGCGGATTACACGCGACTTACGCCGTATCTGATTTACGAGAACCAGTTTGACAAGATGGGGAATCCGAAGCTGGCAATCTTACCTTCGGCACAGTCCCTTACCGAAACGGCTTGGCAGAAATTATTAAATTATGTGAAGAGCGGCGGATATCTTGTAGTCACTGGCCCGGTAAATCGTAACGAACACGGCCAGCGAGTTGATCGCGCAGCCCAGTTCTTCCCCGGCTCTAGCGCAGAGCCGTTAACATTCCATCATGCTGTTCAGGAAGGACATGGGGTCGACGAAAAAACCTGGACTGACATCACTTTCGACCAGAACGCGCAATCATGGCTGGAATATTTGCGCTTCGGAGATGGATCCACCTTCAAGGATTTCACGTTGGGGAAAGGGCGCGTCTGGTGGACTTCTTATCCACTTGAACTTTCGGCCGGACAGGAGCTCTGTAATGGCAACTACTCATCCATTTACGATTTCATGGGTGGGCATGCAAATTTGTCCACTAAGTTTCACCTGAATTCCCCGCTCTCGCTCGGTGTCATGGCTTACCCACTGGACCTCGAGGATTCAGTGCTTTACATCTTTGCCTCTGACGACCCCATGGACTCGCCCGTCGACATACGCGATTCGGAAACGGGCGTGGAGCTGAAATTCACCCTTCCCGCCGAGCACGCCGCTCTCGCCCTCATCGGGAAGAAGGAAAAAGCCGTGATTGCCAAATACGGATTCTGAGTGGTTTGCTGATTCACCACGAGGCCAGCAACGAAAAGCTTCACATTGGACTTCGTGAACCCTCGTGCCATTCGGGGTTAATGATTTTGAGCACGTCGCCTCCGAAAAGTGCGCGCTCAGGAACTTACCTTGCCCTTCTGAGTATTGACCAGAGGTACATTCGCAAGCACCATTGCTGAAGCAGAGTTCCTGCCCGCTATCAGGTCATCGATGTTTAGATCATTGATGTCGATTCCGGAGCAGGATGTGTATTCCAGTTTTGGAGGTCCGGATGTTGGGACGCATTAGTTCACTGTTTATAGTTGCAATGTTCCTCGTGAGCATGGCTGGCGTATCGAGTGCCGAAAATCAGGTGCTCGCCGAAGTACGCTTTGAATTTCACAACCGCGCCGAAAAGACTGCCGGCGTCTGGGTCGACGGACAATACATGGGCTATGCCAAGGAACTCAAGGGCAACAAGAAGGTACTGCTCATGCCGGGGAAGCACGAAATTGTTGTGCGTCAGCCCTGGTATAAGGACTTCACGGAAGAAGCTGTTCTCGAACCGGGCGAGCTCCACATGGTAAATATCTCTTTGGCGAAAAATGCGAGCGCTCCAAGCAAGGCTGCAACGGGCGAACTAAAGATTTCTGCCGTTCCAGATCGCGCTGCTGTTTTCGTCGACGAGCAGTTCACCGGACATGTGAACGAGTTCAACGGGGTTGGTAAAGCCCTGCTGCTCACTCCGGGACAGCATCACGTGCGTATCGCATTGCCCGGATATCTGCCGTTCGAGACCGTCGTCGATCTTCGCCCGCATCAGAAGCTGAAAATCGAGACTGCTCTGCAGAAGGGAAGCATCACCGATGCGGGTGGGCTCGTGAGTCAGAATTACGTCCACTAATTTTCGGTTCCGCGACGCGGCCAATCGAACGAGTGTTCAGGCGGGACGCCATGTTCCGCCTGATTTCTTTCTTCCTCGGCTTACTCAAAATCGAGCTGCATCTCATTCGTTGGCTTGAATCCGAGCGATTCATATAAAGGGCGCCCTTCATCGCTGGCGTGCAGCCCCACTTTTAAGAATCCGTTTTCTTTGCACCACGCGATCATTGTTTTCATTAAGTCGCGCGCAATTCCGCGCCGGCGGTACTCCGGTTCCACGTACACGTTGAGGATCATTGCGCGCTTCGGCTCGCGCTGACCGAGCGAACCCGGCCATGCGCTGATGACAATTCCTCCTCCGCCGACCACTTCGCTATTTTCAGTGAACGCCAGAAAGGCGCGATATGATCCGTCACGCACCGTCGAAGGGAAATACTCGCGCGCTGCCTGCTCCATGAGCTCAAGCGCCGTTTCATCTCGCCGACCCATATCCCACCACATCATGCGCCGGTGTCGCACTAACGTTGAAACGTCTTCAGGAACCGCGGCGCGAATTGTTATGTGTGCCATCATCACCTCGTGAATTGCTATGTTTACGATAATGGACTGCTCTGTTTGTGATGAGTCGGTGGACTTTACGTAAACGGGATGGGATGGCAGTGGAATCGAATGCCAGCCGCGCGGCCTGCATTTAGCCTAATGCATCTATGCCTATACCATGACGTTTGTTGGTGCACCCAAAGCGAACAACCCAACCTCGGCAACCCTTCATCATGTATTCGCGCCGGATGTTGACGCTGCCGCTGTCCTCCCCAAAGGATCAAGATGGTGATAGAAGGAACATCCGGCGAATTGCTGACAGGCAAGCTGTAGGAAAGCCCTCGTTTCCGGATGCTGATCGCAAGATCATCGAATCAAACGAGAGCCTATATAATCCCGCCCTGATCTGACCTGCGAGAACTTCAATCGATAGCTCAACGCACCGTCCGTCTTTTTCCTCCGCCCTCACGTGCGGAATTTTGTCCGGCGATTGGTGACCGGAGCGAGTTCTTTATTTCGCAGACTAATCGGGTGACAATTACGAATCGAGGTAAAAGCGTGCTCAAGAAGCTCACACTGCTACGCGACCGGGTAGCGGATTGGGAATGCTATCCATTTTGTGTCTCAACCATTCGCCAGTTGAATGAGGTTAATTTCAAATCGCGGATTTCTTTCTTCGCAGGCGAAAACGGCACGGGTAAATCTACCCTGCTGGAGGCTATAGCCGCGCATTACGGCTTTGGCCCCGAAGGAGGTAATCGCAATTTCCGCAATGACAGCACTGGGAGCAATCACTCGATCGATCCGCTGGTCCGGGCGCTGCGATTGTCATTCGATAAGCGAACCGGTGCCGGATATTTTCTGCGAGCCGAGAGCTTCTTCAACACCATCTCGCATATGGACGCTCTGGACGCAGAACCATCGGATCATTCGCCTCCGATCAGCATATTTTATGGTGGGAGAAGTCTTCACGCCCGATCTCATGGCGAGACATTTCTAACGCTGCTAGAACTGAAATTCCAGAGGAACGGTCTGTTTCTGCTGGATGAGCCGGAAGCGGCGCTTTCTCCTCAGCGGCAGTTGAGTTTCATTCTTCTGATTTATGACGTGCTGCGGAAATTTAAAGATGCGCAATTTATTATTTCCAGCCATTCGCCGGTACTTTTAGGGTATCCCGGCGCTCAGATTCTGAGTTTTGATGATGGCGCAATTCGAGAGATCGAATATGAAGAAACAGCATCAATGCAGATCGTTCGTCGATTCGTAAATGAGCGGCAAAGCGTCCTGCAAGAATTACTGAAGGAAACGCCCTCCTTGTTCGAAACAGAGGACGTGAATTGAACGCGAGACCCTTTCCTCACGGGGGCGCGCGAACTTGCTCAAGGACACCTGAGTGATTCGAAGACCCTGGGGTGGGAGACGGGAATCGAACCCGCAACGTCCGGAGCCACAGTCCGGTGCTCTGCCAGTTGAGCTACTCCCACCGGATTCTTCGATTATAACAAGCTATGGCCGCATGCTTGCCGGAGCGCAAATCAATCGGCGGACGGCGCGTCCTCTCTGCTTTGCCGTCCCAGCGATTGCGTTAGCTGCTCCCGCGAACATTCACGCGTGCGGCAACTCCGGCTTTACCAATCGTCTGTTGAAGCCGCGCAGCCAAAATCGTCCGCTAGTATTATGCCGATGCTTACTTACCTCGATGAAGAGCAGGTTCGTTCGCTGCTGACGTGGGATGAGCTGATCCCCGCGACGGAGCGTGCCTTAGCGGATTATTCTACTGGGAAGGTCATGCAGCCTGTCCGTACGGTGCTTCCGATTGAGGAAAGCAAGCGATATCTCGGAATCATGCCTGCTGTCGCGAAAGATGTAATGGGACTCAAGGCCGTCACGTTTTATCCCGTGAATGCGGGAACTGGAGTAGCGACACATCAGGCAATGATTCTTCTGTTTCGTGCTGAAACCGGAGATCCGCTGGCGGTAATGGATGGCCGTCTGATCACCGAGATGAGAACGGCTGCGGCTTCCGCCGCTGTAACGAGCCGCTTAGCCTCACCGGATGCTCACATTCTGGCGCTGCTCGGGAGTGGCGTTCAGGCGAATGCGCACCTTGAAGCGCTCAGATGCATTCGCCATTTCAACGAAGTGCGTGTCTGGAGCAGAAATCCCGAACATGCACGACGCTTTGCGCAGGAGCAGGGGGTAGCGGCAACCGATGCCGAATCAGCAGTGCGCGGCGCTGACGTGATCGTCACCGCAACCGGCGCTCGCGACCCAATTCTTCGCGGAGCATGGCTGAAGCCCGGCGCGCACGTCAATGCAGTGGGCTCATGCCACCCGAATTATCGCGAACTCGATGATGAGGCAATGGCAAACATACTCGTTGTCGACTCACGTGACGCCGCCATGCAAGAGGCAGGCGACATTCTCATGTCGAAGGCAAGAATCTACGCCGAAGTTGGCGAAATCTTTGCTGGAATCAATCCAGCGCCCGTCGCAGAGACCACAATCTTTAAATCTGTTGGCATTGCGGCCGAAGATCTTGCGGCCGCAAAGCTGGTACTCAATCGAATATCAATAAATTGAAAACAGGCAGTAACAAGCGCGCGGGAAATGCCGCCGCCCCTGCAGCGCACAATCGTGCCGGATTGCTCAATCCGAGACTTCTACTTCGTTCCATTCTCATGCTTGCCTTGCACCGAAGTAACCTCTGAGACGCAGAGTGTCTTTAAGTATGGAGTTTCGCTCTCCTATCATGAGTACAGGTTCATCGCAGTCTCTTCTCAGAAAATAATGGTGAGTCCAAACCGCCTCTCCGTCGTCGTGCCCTGTTATAACGAAGAACAGGTCATAAACGCCTGCCATGCGGAACTCACTCGGGTACTGTCGCAGTCAGTTCGGGATTATCAGATCGTGTATGTCAATGACGGATCCACTGACGGTACCTACGATTTGTTGCGAGAGAAGCATCGGTTTGACGCGCGTGTAAAGGTAATCGATCTTTCGCGCAATTTCGGGCACCAAATCGCGGTTTCTGCCGGACTGGAGCATGCCGATGGCGACGCAGTCGCAATCATCGACGCCGATCTGCAAGACCCTCCAGAGGTGTTGGTCGAAATGCTCCGTCTTTGGGAACAGGGGTACGAAGTAGTGTTCGGCGTTCGCAAGACCCGGAGCGGCGAAAGCTGGTTCAAACTCAAGTCAGCAGAGTGGTTTTATCGTATCTTGAACTTCTTTTCTGACACGGACATCCCTCGCGATACGGGAGATTTCCGCTTGCTGGATCGAAAGGCAGTTGACGCCTTGTTGCGCATGAGGGAGCGCGATCGTTTGTTGCGAGGCCTGTCAAGCTGGATCGGCTTCCACACCTATGGTCTGGAGTATGAACGTTCCGCTCGACACGCAGGCGCGACCAAGTACCCGCTAAATAAAATGATCAGACTCGCGCTGGATGGAATTCTTTCCTTCTCGGTTGTGCCCTTGCACATTGTCAGTCTGATGGGAATCGTCACCGCAGGAATTTCGGCGATCGGCATTTCGTACGCATTAGTGCTGCGTCTATTTACTCGAATCTGGGTCCCCGGCTGGACGCTTCTATTCATAGGAATGTTGTTCATCGGCGGTCTCCAGATGGTCAGCCTGGGAATTGTTGGCGAGTACATCGGCCGAATCTACACGGAAGCGAAACAGCGGCCGCTCTATCTGGTTCGCGAGGTCTTGTCTTCACCAGCTTCGGCGCCTTTGGCGCGAGCGGCCGCAGGTGCTGGCGCATAGCATCCCACTCTTCTGGAATAGCTAAGTTGATTGACGTAGCTATCGTCGGCGCTGGATTCACGGGCCTTGCGTCCGCCTTTGAGCTCGCCCGCCAGGGATTCAAAGTTACTGTCATCGAGAAAGATTCTGAGCCCGGCGGTTTAGCAGGGTCATTTTCGGTTGGAGGCCAAAGGCTTGAGAAGTTCTACCATCACTGGTTCACCAGTGACGAGCACATTACTTCTATCGTTCGGCGTCTGGGCCGGGAAGAGGATGTTCTTTCCCGTGCCACGAATACAGGAATGTACTATGCGCACAACCTGTTTCGCCTGAGCCGCCCGCGCGACCTGCTCGCGTTCACTCCACTCAGCTTCGCCAACCGGCTTCGTCTTGGATACATGACGCTTGCTGCGCGTCGTGTGCGCAACTGGCAAGAATTGGAACCGCTGACGGCTAAGGAATGGTTGCTCGAACTTTGCGGCGAGCAGGTATATCAGATCGTGTGGGAGCCGCTCCTGGTCGGCAAGTTCGGAGAATTCGCTGCCGATGTTTCTGCCGTCTGGCTATGGAACAAGCTGAAACTGCGCGGCGGCAGTCGAGGGCGCGGCGGCCAGGAGATACTCGCTTACTATAAGGGTGGATTTAGTGCTTTAACTTCTCAGATTGTAGAGGATGTGAAGAGTCGCGGGGGCGAGGTTCAGCTGAATACCGCGGCTCTTGCTGTTTCCGCGGCCGAAGGCCAAGTCACTGGCGTTATTACATCGAACGGAGTCCTTCCCGCCCGGGCCGTACTTGTAACCGTGCCTTTGCCTTTGGCTGCGAATCTGCTTGCACCTGTTGGAGTGAATGGGTATGGCGACACCCTGAAGCGAATTCGTCATCTCGCGAACATCTGCATAGTGCTGGAACTGAATCGCAGCTTGTCATCCATGTATTGGCTCAACGTGAACGACCCGTCATTCCCGTTTGTCGGCGTAATCGAGCATACGAATTTCGAGCCGGCTGGCACCTATGACGGGAAGCACATCGTTTATCTCTCCAAATACCTTCCCAGTTCGGCTGAACTTTACAGAATGTGTGATTCCGACGCAATCCGTGTCGGACTAGATGCGCTCAAACGGATGTTCCCTGAATTCCGCAAAGATACAGTTACGAATGCGACCGTATGGCGCGCGGATTATGCGCAACCTGTAGTAGAGCGCAATTACAGCCGTTTGGTTCCGGCATTTGAAACGCCGGTTAAGAACGTATTTCTTTCTACCATGGCGCAGATTTATCCGGAAGACCGCGGCACGAACTACGCGGTGAGAAACGGTATTGAAGCTGCGAAGACAATCTCTGGCAGGCTAAGAACCGCAAACTAAAGAAGATTAATTACCAACGCGAGGGGACCGGAATGTCTTTTCGGAGCAGAACTCTAAAGGGCTCAAATCTGGGGTCGGAAATTGGCTGGTACTCGGAGGCGATGAGGTCGCGCATGAGTTTTGGAAGCACCATCGCCTTGTACCCATAGTCGGTAGCAGGCGTTTGCAGGTTCCGCAGAGTGCATTCCAGTTCAGTCGCACATAGAATTCCTACCTGCGCATTGCCGGAGACAATCACCGCCGGACGGTTTTGCGCAATGTCACACATGAACTGCTTGCGTTGTTCACCTGCAATTGGATTATTTACATCGATCAGGGGAAGCTGATACACAAACCGCGAGGCTGGTAATCGCTGTGCCATAAATGATATGTAGGCCGCCTCGGTTTCACCCACCACCGTGATTCTGTCATTTGGTCTAGTTGCGCTCTGAATGAAGCGCACGACATTGACGTACTCTGGGTGTACCGAGTCGGTGGACGCGAAGAAATCGCAGGAATACGCTGTCAGCGCAAAAGGGGAGAATCCAAGGAAAAGCGCGATGATTAATGCTGGTTTTCCCTCGATCATTTTAGATTGCTTCTCAAATGCAGAGACGAACCATGCCGCGAGCACAATCAGGGTGGGAGCTAAAGGGAGGAGATAATGGGGATAGTCTCTTCCGGACAAACTCGCTGCCGCTATCTCGAATGGCAAGCTCCATAGCAAACTCTGCAAATACACTCTCTGGAGACCGCCGGCGAATTGCTGTTTTTGAATGCTCTCTTTAATTCCAAGTGCCCATCCTGCTGTGCCCAGAATGGCGATTGCCGTTGCAAACAGCAGGATCAGCAACTGGCTGGTGTGCAGATACCGGACTGCCAGTGATAATGCCCCTGAATATGCCGCGTTATATCCAAAATATGCGGCCACAAAATCGTGAAACGCTCGCCAGCGATAAAGAGGCGCAACAATCGCACACGAAACCGCGAACACTGCCGCCAAATTCACAGTCAGCTGCCTTATGGCTGAACGGTGCCCGCCGTTTCTTTTGGTCGCGTACAGCAAAACCAACATGGCCACTGCGGGGAAGGTCACCATGTTTGCGCGCAGAAAGAAAATGCAAGCAAACGCTGCGCCTATTATCACCGCGCACCACTTCTGTGTGCTCCTTTGCGACCATCGCCAGCAGGCATAATGCGCAGCGGCCAGCGGCAGCAATGCCCAGCTCTCGGTCATGTTGCCGCCCACTGCGAAATGTGTGACGAAACCCACCGAGAGAGCTGCAATTGAAAGCACAACAAGACGCGACGAGAATGACGCGACGATGCGATAGAGAAGAAAAAAAGCTATTGAGTATGAAACCAATTCCAGCAGCCCGATCCCAAAAGTCGAGTTCGGGCTCAACGTCAACCCTGCAAAGTTCAGGTAATAGAGCAGTGGCCCTTTGTGGTCCCAGATATCGCGATATGGCATCAGACCGTGCTTCATCGCCCATCCGACGTATGCAAAAACCGCACTGTCGTCCGGCGGCCCCAATGAAAGCAACATTCGCGAAGGAACAAGAACCGCACTGATGATCGAAATGGCAATTAGAAAACGCCGCGGGGTGTCGGAGGAAACTGGTTTGCTTTTTACGGCGGACGGGAAAGACCGGCGCTCGTCTTCACTGGAGAGCGCGATGCTGGACGGTCCTAGAGTTTGATCGACAGATGACATGCTGGTTCGATCTTCGGCTTGCAAAAGCCTGCTCGGATTCTACTGTGAAGAATCAGCATCCGACCCTAAGCCGGAAATCCAAAGTAACTCAAGCGACGGCGCCTCGTGTTTTCCCGTATTATTTGCAGTTCGAGATCGCGAACCGGACGTGTGGGATTGCTCTAGGGGGACCCGTGAATCAACCGCGCATTGTTTCTGCCGCTCTGACCTGTTTGCTTCTCCTTACTCTCAGCCATGTCACTTTTTCGCAGCAAGTTCCTGAGAGTGCCTATCAGGAACTGCACTGGCGCATGATCGGTCCCTTTCGGGGCGGCAGAACGCGGGCTGTGGCGGGCGTGCCGAGTCAGCCCAATGTGTTCTACATAGGAGCGGTAGACGGAGGAGTCTGGAAGTCGACCGATTACGGGCGCACATGGAACCCGATTTTTGACGGCCAGCGCACGCAGTCGATTGGGGCGATTGCCGTACCGGCTTCGAATCCCGATATCGTCTACGTTGCGAGCGGCGAAGGTCTGCAACGCCCGGACCTCTCCGTCGGAGATGGAATTTATAAATCAACAGATGCAGGCAAGACCTGGACCCATCTCGGCTTGCGGGATGGCCAGCAAATTCCGGCATTGGCGATCGATCCACGCGATCCAAATCGGGTATTCGCAGCTGTACTTGGGCATCCGTATGGCCCGAATGCCGAGCGCGGAATTTTCCGGTCGACCGATGGTGGTGCGAATTGGAAAAAAGTTCTCTACAAGGACGAGAACACCGGCGGCTCAGATGTAGAAATCGATCCGTCGAATCCTGACGTCATCTACGCATCATTGTGGCAATCACGACTCGGACCTTCGGAAGACGATAACTATTTCGCGGGAACAAACGGCGGACTTTTCAAATCAACCGATGGCGGCAACACCTGGAAAAAACTCACAAACGGATTGCCGGATGATCTAGTTCAAATCAATGTTGCCATTGCCCCAAGTAACCCGAGCCGCCTCTTTGCAACCCTTTCAACAACAAAACAATCGGGCTACGCCACCGGTCAGGGGCTTGGGTTTTATCGCTCAGACGACGCGGGCGAAAGTTGGAGCCGAATTACCGACGATCCGCGTCCTGCCATGAAAATTGGTGGTGGGGACTTGTCGGTTCCGAAAGTTGATCCTAAAAACCCTGATGTCGTATACGTCGCCAGCATCGTAACCGTGCGATCTACAGATGGCGGAAAAACGTGGAGTTCCCTTCGAGGGGCCCCTGGCGGAGACGATTATCAGAACTTATGGATAAATCCTGAGAACCCGAACATCATTCTTTTGGTCGCCGACCAAGGCGCGCTGGTAACTGTCAATCGCGGCGAGACCTGGAGCTCCTGGTACAACCAGCCAACAGCACAGATTTATCACGTGAGTGCGACGAATGAGTTCCCTTACAAAGTTTGTGGCGGGCAGCAGGAGAGCGGTTCCGTTTGTACTCTAACCCGCGGCAACGACGGCGAAATTACCTTTCGTGATTGGCATCCAGTAGGAGTAATTGAGTACGGCTATGTTGCGCCGGATCCGCTGGATCACGATATCGTTTACGGAGCGGGTCGCAATGAGGTTTCGCGCTTCCACTGGAGCACCGGCCAGGTTGAAAACGTTACTCCTATACCCGTTCGAGATGGTTACCGTACCGATCGAACTGAGCCGATCCTATTTTCCCCCGTCGATCCGCACACCCTTTATTACGCCGCCAATGTACTCTTCGAGACGAAAGATGGCGGCCGCAACTGGCAAGCCATCAGTAAAGACTTAACTCGCGATCGGCCCGGCATCCCCGAGAGTGTAGGAGACCAATCCAGCCTGAACCCAAAAGCCGAAAACATACGCGGCGCAATCTATGCGCTGGCACCGTCATTTCACAATGTGAATACGATTTGGGCTGGCACAGACGATGGGTTGGTGTGGCTTACTCGCGATGGCGGCAAGAACTGGAAAGACGTTACACCGCCTGGTCTAACTGCCTGGAGCAAAGTTAGCCAGATCAGCGCATCCCATTTTGATGACGAAACAGCATACGTTTCCGTCAACCGCTTTCGCATTAATGATCTACGGCCTTATATCTATCGAACTCACGATGGCGGCAGGACCTGGCAGGCAATTACAAATGGGTTGGGGGATAACTCTCCCGTGAATACCGTGCGCGAAGACACCGTTCGCAAAGGCTTATTGTTTGCGGGCACTGAAAGCGACGTGTGGACCTCGTTCGACGACGGCGATCATTGGCAATCTTTACAGTTGAATCTGCCGCATACTTCCATGCGCGATTTACTTGTACACGCAGATGATTTGATCGTCGCCACGCACGGGCGTTCCTTCTGGATACTCGATGACATAACACCGCTGCGACAACTTAGCGAAACCGGCTTTGCGACTGCTGAAGCGCATCTTTTTAAGCCTGCTGTAGCTTATCGTGTGCGCCGCGATACCAATACCGATACTCCGCTTCCGGCGGATGAACCAGCGGGAGAAAACCCTCCTCACGGAGCGATCATCGACTACGCGCTTCCCGCCTCGGTTCAAGGTCCAGTCGAACTCGAAATTTTGGATGCACAAGGCAAGCCCGTCAGGCATTATTCAAGTGCAGATAAGCCGGCGCAAACCGAAGAAGAACTTGCAAAGCAATTGATCCCGCTATATTGGCTTCGGCCAGAAGCGATTCTGTCTGCAGATGCGGGCATGCATCGTTGGATATGGGACTTGCACTACGCGCCACCAAAATCGGCACAACACGAGTACCCGATTGCTGCGGTACCACACCAAACTCCTCGGTACCCGCTCGGACCTGACGTGCTGCCAGGGACCTATTCAGTTCGTTTGACTGCATCCGGCCATACAGAAACGGCTCAGTTGACTGTGAAAATGGATCCCAGAGTCAAAACTTCGACGTTGGATTTACAAAAGCAATTTGCGCTGCAGACGGAACTTGCCTCCAGGCTAAGTGAGAGTTCTGAAGCTCTCACCCAGGCCCGATCAATTCATGAGCAGTTGGGGAAGCTTCTTCAATCAAATAGCGGCGAATTGAAGGGTCCGCTTGCGAAGCTAGACAAGGAGATTAGTAGCCTGCTCGAAGGTGAGCCGAAGCCAGATGGCGAGAAAACGCCCGGCCTGAGCAGTAATAACCTCGACCTGAGCACGTTGTATAGGGCTACCGGGCAGGCTGACGCAGCGCCTACCCTGGCGCAAGTTGACGCTTCCAGGAAAACCGAGGCATCGCTAACAAATTTGCTAAGTAGCTGGAACAAATTCAAAACCGGAGAAATACCGGCTATAAATCAAGAGCTTAAGACTACGCAACTTCCAGTGCTGCAGTTAGACTTAATGCCGCAAAACCAGGGTGAAGGCGAGGACGAGGAGTAAGATAAGGAAGTTGTTTCGGCCTACGTGAAAATAGGCCTGGTAAGTTTAAAAATGTAGTAGCCAAGGTAGGTTTTAGGCATCTACAATCCTTGGGCTGTTACTTATCTGAGGGGGATACATGTCAAATCTCAACTCCGCTCTCCAGCAGTTACGGGACGAGCGGAAGCAGGCGCAGGTTCAGTTAGAGAAGTTGGATCAGGCAATTGCGGTTATTGAAGGTTTGTCCGGCGGGAGTGCCACAAGCCGGAGCGTTGGCAGGCGAGGTGGGCGTACGCTCTCCGCCGAAGCTCGCAGAAGAATCTCTGAGGCACAACGCGCACGCTGGGCCGCCCGCAAGAAGCAGTCAGGTTCAACTGCATCAGCCGGACCCCGTGCAGTTCCGAACCGCAAGCCGCTTTCGGCTGCCGCACGCCGCAAAATCGCTGCAGCGCAGAAAGCGCGTTGGGCTAAGTTCCGCTCACAGCAGAAAGCCGCAGCTTAATACGTATATTGCTGATACCAGGTGGGAGCACGGGCACTCTGCCCGTGCTAGCTCACAGTAACGGTTTCGTTCCTCGGCGCGTAGTGTGAGTCAACATACCCGTCGAGTATGTTGATAAACTCTTCGACGATCTTGTCGCCGCGCAAAGTCGTGAGTAGCCGTCCGTCCACATAGACTGGCGCCTTCGGTTCCTCGAATGTGCCTGGAAGAGAAATCCCAAGGTTGGCGTGTTTGGATTCGCCAGGTCCATTGACTACACAGCCCATAACCGCCACTTTCATTTCTTCGACACCCGAGTAGCGTTTTTTCCAGACGGGCATTTGCTCGCGCAGATAAGACTGGATCTGCTCAGCCATTTCTTGGAAGAAGGTGCTGGTAGTGCGTCCACAGCCGGGGCAAGCGGTAACTTGCGGAGTAAAGCTGCGGATCCCCAAGGACTGAAGTATCTGCTGCGCTACGCGAACTTCTTCAGCGCGATCTCCGCCGGGCGCAGGGGTAAGCGAAACGCGAATCGTGTCCCCAATCCCTTCCTGCAGAAGAATTGAAAGTCCCGCGCTTGAAGCAACGATTCCTTTCGCGCCCATTCCGGCTTCGGTCAGACCCAAGTGCAAAGGATAATTACAACGCGCTGCCAATGAGCGATAGACATCAACCAAATCTTGCACTCCACTCACCTTGGCGCTGAGTATGATCTGGTCCGAACGAAGTCCGTACTTTTCCGCGGCGGCCGCCGAATTCAACGCGCTTACAACCATCGCTTCCATGGTGACATCCCGCGCGTCTTTGGGATCAGATGCCCGCGAGTTTTCATCCATCATGCGAGTGAGAAGCGATTGATCGAGCGATCCCCAATTGACTCCAATGCGCACCGGCTTTTGATTCTCGACGGCGACCTCGACCATCGTGCGAAAATTCGAATCGTCTTTGCGTCCAACACTGACATTTCCAGGATTGATTCGATACTTGGCCAGCGCTTTTGCGCATGCCGGATATTTCTTCAGCAGAATGTGCCCGTTGTAATGGAAGTCGCCAATTACAGGGACATTGATGCCTTGGCGGTCGAGTTTTTCGACGATGTGGGGCAGGGCTGCGGCGGCATCCTCATTATTTACCGTGACACGTACCAACTCGGAACCTGCTCGGGCGAGCGCCGCCACCTGCTCGACCGTAGAGGCCGCGTCTGCAGTGTCCGTATTGGTCATCGATTGCACCACGACCGGTGCATCAGAACCCACGCGAACATTGCCGATGGTGCAACTTACAGTCTTACGCCGCTGGATTAAGGCCATGTGGAAAGTTCAGTTTAGCAGTTTAGCTAACAGCCCGTCAGCCATCAGCCATCAGTCTTACTAACCAATACAGGAGATGTCATTCCGAACTGCTTCAGCAGTGAGGAATCTGTCGTTCGGACGAGAAACCGAAGGGTCCTCAGAATGACGGCATGTTAGGAGTTGGGGAGGCTCAACCAAAGCGTCTTTCCTGATGGCTGAGGACTGACGGCTGCCTTACGGCAGCTTTTGCGCGATAGTCTTCGCGATGTCGTTATAGACCACGACAGCTGCGAATAGCACCAGGAATACAAATGCAACCTGGTAAATGCGCTCTTTGATTCTCATGCTGATGTCGCGGCGCATCAGCGCTTCGATGAACAATAACAGGATCACGCCGCCATCCATGATCGGAATTGGCAGCAGATTGAAGATGCCGAGGTTCAAGCTGATGGCGGCGGATAACGCGAGTAGCGGTATCCAACCCTTCTCTTCCGCGGCAGCGCCTGTCTGTTCGGCGATGCCAATGGGGCCTGAAACTGTATTGAGAGAGGCCTTGTGCTGCACTAATTTCCCGACGAGTTCAATCAATATAGCTGAATAGCGTTTGTTGTCCTGAAGCGAATGACTGAACGCATCCGCAAATGGGAGCTTGGTGACCGCTGTCTCGTATGAATTTCTGAAGCCCAGGCGATAATGTTTTTCGCTGCCCGGCGTATCAGCCAGCACCGGCGACAATGTAAAGCTCAAATCTTTGCCATCGCGTTGCACAACGAGCTGTATCGGTTTGGTCTTGGTCTGTTGCAAGCGATCGATCATTGCCTGAATGGAAGGGACGATTTGCCCATCAATTGAGATGATCTTGTCGCCCGGCTTCAACCCGGCTTTGGCCGCGGGCATACCCGATTCGATATCGCCAACGATTACCGGCTCAACCGGGAACCACCCCGCCGAGCCCGCATCAGAAGCGCCCGTTGCGACCGGAACAATGGAACCCTGAATCTTTTTATCATCGCGTTCGACCGCAAACCCGAGCGGCTGGTTCGCGCTGAGCAGTTGCTTGATTTCCACCTGCTCCCACGTGGGGTTTTGCACGCCATCAATCTGAACAATGTGATCGCCGGGCTGAATACCTTGTTTTTCAGCGGGCGAGCCGTGCTCCACAAATCCCACCACGGCTTGCTGATCGAGATATGCCGGGTGCTCGTAATGGACCATGTACACACCAGTCAACAAGCCAATCGCCAGCAGGATGTTCATGAATGGCCCGGCGATCGCCACTAGAAAGCGATGCCACCGGGGATGAGAAAGAAATTCGGCGGGGTCTCCCGATCGCTCATCCATCGGATTTTCACCTGACATTTTCACGTAGCCGCCGAAGGGCAGCGCATTCACGCGATAGTCGGTTCCACCTCGACGAAATCCGAACAAACGAGTTCCGAATCCGATTGCGAACTGTTCAACGCGGACGCCCAGCAACTTCGCCACGGCGAAGTGGCCAAACTCGTGGACCAGCACCATGACGCCGATGACAATGATGAAATAAAAGACCGATGTAAAAATTGAATGGAAAAGACTCATGTGGGTATTTATTCGTAGCCGTTAGTTATCTCGCATCCCAATGCCCGCCGGAGTTTTGCGCTCCTTACCCCAGGCAGCCACTTGGTCGCGGGCGACTGCCCGTGACTTTTGGTCGACCGCCAGCACCTCTTTAATAGATTCCAATTTGCCAACCGGCGTTTCAGCAACCGTTTGTTCGATTATGGTCGAGATCTCTTCAAAACCAATGCTTCCCTCCAGGAACGCCGAAACTGCGACCTCATCAGCAGCATTCAGCCCAACCGTTTTACCGCCTCCCGCCTTTACGGCTTCATAAGCCAGGCGCAAGCAGGGAAATTTTTCCATATCAGGTGGGCAAAAATCGAGGTGCCGTAGGTCACTCAGACTAAAGTTCAACTCGGACGGTATACGTTCGGGAAAGGTCAGTGCGTACAAGATCGGCAGCCGCATGTCAGTCACCGACAGTTGAGCAAGAATGCTGCCATCGACAAACTCGACCAGAGAGTGAATCGTCGACTGCGGATGAACAATCACAGAAACCTGCTCCGGAAGAATGTTGAACAATCGGCAAGCCTCGATTACCTCAAATCCTTTGTTCATGAGCGTGGCCGAGTCGATCGTGATGCGGTTGCCCATTTTCCACGTGGGATGATTCAGAGCCTGCTCAACCGTAATGTCGGCAAACTTCGATTTTGGCATATGCAGAAAAGGGCCGCCGGAAGCGGTAAGCCAGATTCGGCGGACTTCTTCCATTCGCCCACCGCGCAAACATTGGTGAACGGCATTGTGTTCGCTATCGATCGGAAGGAGTGGTTTTCCTTGGCGACGAGCTTCTTCGGTGATTAATTCGCCGGCAGCTACGAGACATTCTTTGTTTGCCAATCCTACTGTCTTACCGGCTCGCACAGCTTCAAACGTAGCTTCAAGTCCCGCCACACCGACAATTGCACTGACGACGAAATCGACTTCGGGATGTGTCGATACGCGAACGTTTCCGGCCGGACCATGCGTTACTTCGAGATCGCCGATTCCGGCCGATTTGAGTTTGGATCTTAACGTCTCAGCATCGGCTTCCGACGCAACCGAGATCACCCGGGGCCGCCAGCGCTTGGCTTGTTCAAATGCAGCCTCCAGGTTGCGGCCCGCTGCGAGGGTTAGCACCTGAAAGCGTTCGGGAAACGATTCGGCCACGCTAAGGGTGCTGCGGCCGATGCTCCCCGTCGACCCCAAAATCGCGATGCGCTTCATCGATGTACATATGGTACTAAAAGCGACTAAGCTTCAGGCGACAGGCTTCGCGATGGCGGGCTTTTGGCTCTAAGCTCATCGGCTTTCCGGATGACGCCAGTAACTATCTGTGGTGTTATCATCCGGCCTACAATCGCGGCGTGGCCCAACCATCGAAAGCCGGAGCAGTCCTTTTATTTGTTTTCGGCCTGCCATTTTTCGGGTTCGGCTTAGTCTTTGCCCTGGCATTTCTCTCCTTTTTTCCATCACTCCATAAAAACGGAGACCCAATCGCCGGTGCCGCCTTCGGGTTTGCATTTGCGCTTATCGGCTTGGGGCTGATGATCGGCGCTGTTTTCGGCTATCGGAAAGCGAAGCAAGATCAGGCGACCAAGGACGCAAATCCGGATTCGCCGTGGCTCTGGCGGTCCGATTGGGCGACCGGCAAAGCTCTAAGCCAGAAACGCAACACCATTTTTGGTTGGTGGATCGGTACGGTGATTAGCAGCATGATCATCCTGCCAATCGCTCTAAGCACTGTGCCGGGTGCGGTGCGAAACTCCGATCCAAAGGCGCTGATTCCGCTAGGTCTGTGCGTCATTCCTTTGATCCTATTAATAGGCGCTCTGCGCGCGAGCATCCGCCGCGAGCGGTACGGCACGACTTATTTCGAATTCGCCGCGCTGCCCTTCTCACCTGGCAAGCGCGTCACCGGACAAATCCATTTGCGGCTCGACACCGCAGCGGAGCACGGCATTGATTTGCGCCTGGCCTGCGTGCGGACGATAACGACCGGATCGGGTAAACAGCAGAGCACCAATTCAATCACCCTGTGGCAAGACCAGAAGAATGTTTCCCAGGGCGCGTTGTCAGTTGGGCCTCTGGGCACTGCAATTCCGGTCGACTTCGGCGTTCCGCAGGACGCCTACGAAACCAATCACGATAATTATCGCGATCAACTGGCCTGGGTGCTTTATGCGAAGGCCGATGTTCCGGGAGTCGACTATTCCGACGCATTTGAAGTCCCAGTCTTTCGATCCGGCGCAAGCGTTCAGTCGTTCGCGTCTCAGAATTTCGCGTCAGACTTCGCAAGCTCCAGCTTCGCATCGTCTTCCACAGCGGCCGCCGCCGGAACTGCACCCGCGTTCGAATCGAATTCCACCGAGGTACCAGCACCCGCCAATCCAAAAGTGATGGTCAGCGCGGCGGCCGATGGATCAACTGAATTCTATTTCCCGCCATTCCGGAATCGGATGCAGACGCTTGTTTTGTTGCTCGTGACCGCCGGCTGGACTGCACTCGTTTATTTTCTTGCGCACTCGAAGGCGCCCTGGTTCTTCGCTCCAGCGTTCGGTCTTTTCGATCTCTTGCTCGTCTACGGATGCCTGCAAAGTGTATTAGGCAGCACAACTGTGAAGGTCGGCCATGGAAAAGTTACATCTCTGCGCAAGATTTTAGGATCGGGAACGCCGAGTGAATTTGGGTTTGGCGACATTCAGTCGGTGCTTGCCGCAATGAGCGTTCAGAGTTCTAGTGGAACGACCGCTTCCTATGCAGTGCGCTTACAGACAAAAGAAGGGAACAATAAAGTACTTGCCGACGGTATCGCCGATCGCCAGGAAGCGCAATGGATCGTTTCGCAAATCGAGAAGCTTGCCGGTCTGAAAACTGACACTCACGTGGTTCTCGAAGGCCCATTTGGCAGCGTCTATGCGCCACCGCCGCAGCGAGCCGCCGCTGGCAGCATGCGGCCCTCGACTGTAAGGCAACGAAACAAAGTAAGCATTGCCATCGGGCTTAGCTTTTTCGCCATTTGGGTCGGATTTATTGCCCTCATGTTCGTTAAAAACACCGGGGTTCGGCAGCATCGTAGCCAGGTTGCGATTAAATCAGGAGCTCGAAGCTCGGCTCACAAATTTTCGCCGCTTACCGATGCTGATCTGAACCGGCTTCAGCAATTGCCGATCCAAGGCCAAGCCGAAGAATTACTTGAACGCGCAATCGGGCATGACGAACGAGCCTTGGACCTCTTCGAGCAGAACATTCAATCCGAGGTGTGGCTCGGGAAGGTAAAACTCACTCCCAAAATGAAGGATCTGGAGAGGCGATCGGAATACTCGAGTGACCTTCGCGTCCGCTATGCGAACGCAGATTTGGATCTTTCGATGGATGGATGGGCGAAAACCGATGAGAGCGCCGATCTGCTGATCGAGCGTGCAAAGACTGATGCTCAATATCGAGCCGCGTCCGTGTACTTTATGGGGATGCTCGCGGGCCGGGGCGTTGCTTATGACAAGCTCTATCCGGTGCTGCTCGATTATGCGGAACATGATTCAGACGTAACCGTGCGTCAATGGGCGGTCGAAGGTATGCGCTATCTCGGCACCGATCAAGCGCTGGATCAGCTTTTCGAGATTTTTACGAGCGACCCTTCATACCAGGTGCGTGACCGCGCCGGTTGCAACATTTCCGATTGCGGCAATTTCAAGCGGGCGCAACGCATGAGGATGGTCCCGAAATTGTTGTCGCTGGTAGCCGATTCACGAACGGACTCGCAAATGCGGAATTGGGGCTTTCTTGCTCTGCACGAGATCACCGGAAATAACTTGCCGAGCAATGCTTCCGCCTGGCAGAACTGGTACGAGCAGCACGCCGCCGAAAAGCTTGCGCAGTTCGAGAAAGCCGATTGGTGGCAGGTCAACGGGGACGAATAATCCTTTCGATTTCTTCGTGGTAAAGGCGTCAAACCGTACTATCTGCCAAGGACACCAAGGTCCACCAAAGAAGAATCAATTCATGAATGGGTGGCGAATCCTCTTCGCCGGTGTTCGCTGTAACGATGCAGCGCATCGCTGATAATCGGATAAGCTTCCGCCGCTGGCCGAATCTGATCGACTTCAACCGCCTTGCCTTCCAATTGCTTATAATCCTGAAAAAAACGGCGCAGCATCAGCGAGCGGTGCGGGGGCATTTGGCTGGCTTCGGTGTAGCTGTTGAACTCCGGGTCAGTCGTAGCGACGGCAATGATCTTGTGGTCCTTTTTCCCGGAATCAATCATGGTCATCAGACCAATCGCGCGCGCATAAATCATCGTTAATGGCACGACTGCTTCCTGGCACAGCACCAGCACATCGAGCGGATCGTCGTCTTCGGCTAGCGTTTGGGGAATGAAGCCATAATTCGCCGGATAATAAACCGCCGAGTAGAGCACCCGGTTGAGCTTGATAAGTCCGCTGGTTTTATCCAGCTCGTATTTTACGCTTGAGCCGAATGGAATCTCGATGACGGTGTTGAACTCCTGCGGGAGCTTGCTGCCCGGAGTCACGTCGTGCCAGGGATGGATCATAGGTTCATTTTAGATGAGGCGGGATTTCAGCGGTTTGAAGCTTGGACTCTGTTCTACGCCTCCAAACTACTTAGGACGAGGTAGTCAATTAATTCGTCGGGTGTGTGTCAGTGGCTTGCCGTCTTTATCGAAGAAATCTACCTTAGACCAAGTATGAGCGCCGTCGTTCGTTTCGTAAATTGAATCGTCCCCGTCTGCCCACCCATGGAGACTGTCGAGCAAATAAAGGCGGTAGAAAAACTCGTTCTCACCCTTAGCACTGCGCGGTAGCCGCCGGGGCTCCCAGGTGCGACCACCATCAGCCGTACAATACACCTCCCCACCGACAACACAACCGTGCTCCTCGTCGGCGAATTTCATATCCCAGAATGTCATGTCACGGGCATGCAGTACCTCGTCCCAGTCGCCATCCGTCGGGTCTTTGAGATATACGTCCAATTGACCGGCCGACACTATCGAGTCACCTGAGACGAATGCGAAGTTCATCGTTTCCAGGGCGGAGATCTGTTCGGGGAACATGCCCGGACGGAGCTGAAAAATCCCGCTGCCACCGGCACCAGAAGACCATGCGTAGACGATTCCACCATGTAGGCGCACACCATATAGCCCTGAGGCAGGCTTAGATTTCCACGGGAGTTTGTTCCAGTGTTCTCCGCTGTCGTTCGTCTCATAGACGAAAGCCCTCCCACTCTCGCCCTCGCCGACTATCCAGCCATGATCGATTGTGTCGAATGCAATTCCGGAAGGTTCTTTAGAAGAACCAACGTAGGCTAGCTTGCTCCATGATTGTCCAGAGTCCGATGTCCGCAGACAAATGAAACGGAACTTTTCGCCATTTGGCTCCATGGCAGTCGCCCAACCATTGTCTGGATCGACGAAGAAGATGTTCTGGAGTGAGAACGGTGTCGGAAGTGCCTCCCAGTTATTGCCTCCATCATTTGTTCGGAATAAGAATGTTTTGTCCTTGTTATTCTGAACGAGCACCCATGCCTGCTGCGAGTCCAAGCTGAAGAAGTCGACCATTTTCAGGTGGACTATTCCCAGTTCCGAGTAGGTGAGGGCTACCGGGCTGGAGCAGAGTATGGCGACGAAGACACACACATAAATGCCCAGTTTACTTTTTGACATCTGTGCCATGCATCACCCGCAAGCGCTATTATGTGTCGGACTGGGCGAAAAAAGGACATTACGCCAGCCCAATGGGGAATACGGACCTGCTGCCTTGACCGGCTATTCTGCCGCGAGTAAAGTTTCAGCAGATGTCTCCTACGACCGGCAAATTCCTTAAATTCGGTGGCGCGATGATCGTCATCGTGCTCGCGCTGGGGTATCTCGCATACACAGGCGTGCAGGAGAGCAAGAGCTATTACGTCACTATTAAAGAACTGCGCGGGATGGGCGACGGAGCTTATTCTAAGCGCTTGCGGGTTGCGGGAAATGTTCAGCCGGGATCGATCAAGCATCATGGGACCGATATGGACTTTACGCTGGTTGAAAATGATCAATTGCTAAACGTTGTTTACACCAGCACCGAGCCGGCGCCCGACACATTTAAAGATAACGCTCAGGCTTTGGCAATAGGCACATTCGGCCGCGATGGTGTTTTTCACGCCAAAGAAATTCAGGCGAAATGCGCCTCGAAGTATGCGCCGCAGCAACAGACTCCCACAGCGGGCACGTCAAATATGAGTGCCATTCAGAGCAGCGGTAGTTCTCGCAACAACTAAGTTCCTCTTCGGGCCGAAAACCGCAAACGAACATAATCCGCGGTCCACAGCCCGTCCGAGTCGCACAAAACTGGCCTCAGCCTCTCGGTGACTTCGTCCAGGAATGCAGAGCGCCTTTCGTGACGAACGGCCTTGGTGAAGGGAATGGCAAATGTTTCGAGCCAAGCCCGCATCCCTGTCGGAAGTGGTGTCGGCCTCGGGATCAGTCCGATATATTCGACCCGGAATCCGTGCTGCCCAAGTTTCGTCCGATACTCATTCACTGACGGGAAATACCATGGATTCGCGGGAGGATCATTCACCCCATACTTCTCGAGCGTCGCAAACAGTGCAACGCAGATCGCCGCCACATTACCGTGGCCTCCCATTTCCGCAACAAAGCGGCCGCTAGCTTTGAGTGCATGATGCACTCCGGCGATCACAGCATCAGGATCGCGCTTCATCCAGTGCAGCGCAGCGTTCGAGAACACGGCATCGAACTCGGCACCGAAATTGAGATTGTGCGCATCAACAATCCGCGCATCAATGCCGTTTCTGAGGGCGGCAGCAACCATATCGGCAGAACCGTCTATGCCAACGGCGGTCGCGCCCGCATTCACGATTTTCTTCGCCAGCACACCATCGCCGCACCCAAGATCGAGAATGCGCTCGCCAGGTTGCGGATTCAGCAACGCCAGCAAGGGCTCGCCTAAATCAGAAACAAACCGCGCGTTCTCCGCATAACGCAGAGAGCTCCACTCCTGCGAGGCAGCATTTATGGTCATTGAACTATGGTAGCGAAGAATTGACGGCCGGCAAGAGTCGCCGGCCCTGATTACATCAGCAGTTCGTTCGTGCGGCGAACGATCGGGTGCTGCATCTCCTGCAGTTCGTTCTTCACGCAATTCAGTCCGTACACGCACTGCTCAAAATGATCGGAGAGATGCTCGAAAAGCGGCGCAACTTTGGTGTATTCGAAGCAGTCGAACTTGGAAACGATGTAGTAGCTTTCTTTGCCGGCCTTCATCCAGTCGATAAGGCTCTCCAGGCGGTTGCGGCGGAGACGAAGATTATTGATGCTCTCCGGAAACATTCCCGTAAAAAATAAAGTGTAATCGCCAATGTGCTTCCGAACCTGACGCTCGCGATCGAAAGACGCTGCCGGACCGAACACAGGATTGGATTCGAGCAGCATCTCCCCCACGTCGGTTATTTGCTTACCGGCCGAGTTGCGGACCTTGAACAACTGCTCGGCATCGCAAAATTCGGCGAGCAGATGCGCCACATAACCCACGACTTCAGGGTCGCGGATCCCAATCTCGCGCGCGTATGCGCGTCCTACCATTTCAATAAAGAGCTTTTGCAGTGGATGGTCGTCCGAAATCATTTGTCACCTGCGATCTTTTCACCTGCAAACTTGGATGCTCACGAAAGCCGCTACACATGCCCTTTCGCGTTAGATACCGTATTAAACATCCGAAAGCAAGTAACTTCCGTTAGTGCGAACATTTTTCGCCATACAGTAAAAACCCGCAGGCGGAAAAAACGTTCTGGATGTTGTCACTCGTGGCGTGTGGCTGCTAATTGCTGCTTGTTTGGCGAATCCGAAAGGTGACAATTTCAGCTTTTCAGCTAGAATTGCCGGTCTAAGCGCAGTCTTCGAGCAGGTTATGAAGCGCAAGAACTTTTCAAGCGGCACGCCATGGGAGCCGGTGGTCGGTTACTCTCGTGCAGTTCGCATCGGCAATCATGTTTACGTTTCGGGCACGACGGCAACCGGGCCGGATGGAAACATCGTCGCTCCCACGGACGCATATGCCCAGGCGGTGCAGACTCTGAAGAACATTGAATCCGCGCTGAAGAAAGCCGGCGCGAGTCTAAGGGATGTCGTGCGCACGCGGATGTATGTGACCAATATCGCCGATTGGGAGAAAGTCGGAAGAGCGCATGGCGAATTTTTTGGCGAGATCCGTCCCGCAACCTCGATGATCGGAATTACTGCCCTGGTCTCGCCCGACATGCTGGTCGAAATCGAGGCGGAAGCAATCATTAGTGGAGAGGAAACAACATGAAGAACTCTTCGCGGTCCTGTTTTGTGGTCCTTGTTCTACTTGCGGTTTCTTTTCTTGCGGCCAATGCTCAACAGCGTACGGTCATCCACGCTGGAAAAGTGCTCGATGTGAAGACCGGAAAAATTGCGAGCGATCAGGCAATCGTAATTGCTGGCGACAAGATTGAAAGTGTTGGCCCAGCTTCCTCCACGAAAACTTCTCCGTCGGACCACCTGATCGACCTTCCGAATGCAACCGTCCTTCCCGGGCTGATCGACGCACACACGCATCTCACCTTCAACCCTCAGTTCGGATACGAAACACTCGCAATTTCTATACCGCGAGAAGCGCTCATCGGCGCACACAATGCCCGCATCACCCTCGAAGCCGGATTCACTACCGTGCGCAACGTCGCCGCAGACGGCTACGCTGATGTCGCGCTTCGTGATGCCATCAACGCCAGCGACGTCCCCGGCCCCCGGATGCTCGTGAGCGGTCCTCCCTTGAGCATCACCGGCGGGCACTGTGATAACGATCTGCTTCCGTACGAGTATCACGCAACGGCTGATGGCGTAGCCGATGGAATTGAAGCGGTACAACATAAAGTTCGCGAGGTGATCAAGTACGGCGCTGATCTCATTAAAGTGTGTGCCACCGGCGGCGTGCTCTCGAAGGGCGACGATCCCAATGCATCGCAGTACACGCTCGAAGAAATGAAGGCGATCGTTGCCGACGCGCATCGACTTGGTAGAAAGGTCGCCGCACATGCGCATGGAGCTCAAGGCGTGATCTGGGCTTCAGAGGCTGGCGTCGACTCCGTCGAGCACGGGCACTTAATGAACGACGAGGCAATCGCCACTCTTAAGAGGAACGGAACTTATCTCGTGCCCACGTTGTATCTCGTCGATTGGCACCGTGAGCACGCGGCCGAGGACAACCTTCCCGATTACGTTCGCGCCAAGATGGATCTGGTTTCAAGAATGAGCAAGGGGAACATCAAGAAAGCAATCGCTGCCGGCGTGAAGATCGGGATGGGTACGGATGCGGCGGTCTATCCGCATGGATTGAATGCACACGAATTGGCTGTATACGTCAGCCTCGGAATGAGCCCATTGCAGGCAATTCAAACTGCAACGATCAATGACGCCGATCTGCTCGGCTGGTCGGACAAGGTTGGGACTCTCGACCCGGGGAAGTGGGCGGACATTATTGCTGTGGATGGCGATCCTTCGCGCGATGTGACCACCTTGCAGCATGTGAAATTCGTGATGAAGGGCGGGGAAGTCGTGAAGAACGAGTACGTGAAGCAGTGATCACACGGCTGTTTGAATTTCTTCGAAACCAGTTTTTCTCATAGTGAAAATAAGGTCGAACGGTCCCGAATCGCCAAAAACCCGTACCCAGTATTGGCTTCCGCACACAACTGTGCGGACTTCCGAGGCATGCAGTTTTCCAGCGTAGCCGGAGACAATGGGAACAATTTCTTCTGGGTGCCGAAGGTTTCTAAAGACTTTTTCTTTTTGTTCACCGCTTTCTTTCAGCGCATCCAACGCGGAGTTCAGTTCTCGTGGTGTGGTGAGGCAGGCCTCCGTCTTTAGATTCAGCATTTGCTCGAGTGAAACCAGCGCAGCATAGGCGATCTCGTCCGCGAATGCCACGTGTACCGTGCTCCTTGGTCGCGATAAGTGGATCGGAAACATACGGAGGCTGCGCAAAACTTGCATAGGAATTCCGCAGCTATCGAAGAGGGTTGGGAGTTTTCGTAGCAACGGGCATGACCACTGCAGGGCGAGAGCTGCTGTGATATCCGCCTCCTGGGCGAAGCCCAATCGCGTCAAGCATTCTCCAATGCGTCCGTAGCCTGTTTGCTTCTGCTCATCTAACGCACGCCACAGTTGGTCATTCGTAACAGCTCCGCGTGAGAGCATCAGCAATCCGAGGGGAATTCGGCGAGTTCTTCTGCTGTTTGCGGAATTCGTGACAGACAACCGTTCTAGCTCGCGTTGCAGCTCGCGTTCGAAACAGCTTGGGAAGCAGAATGTCGACCTGCGAAATTCGATTGTCGTTATATGAGCGAAAAAGCGGTTCCAAAGGCTTTGGTCACGAGTGCACTTGGAACTCGCGCAGGCTGGCGCGCGCCGCCAGCCGAACAGACTTTCCCGACGAATTTGTGCAGCTAGCGCTGTTGTCATGCTCATTTTAGGATGAAGTCCCCGCAAGAAGCTCCGTAACGCGCAAGCCGAAATTCCCCTCCACTGCAACCACCTCGCCACGCGCGATCAGCCGTCCATCGAGGAGCAGATCGGCTTCATCCTGGATATCGCGGTCGAGTTCGAGCACCGCGCCTGGCCCCAGCTCAAGGATTTCCTTCAGCAGGACGTTGCGGCCACCGAAGCGCAGCGCAACCTCGAGTTCAACATCCATCAGCAGGTCGAGCTTGGCCGGGAGTCTTTCCTCTTTCGCTCTGCCTACGTACGTACTTTCTGCAGTTGCGTCCTGGACTTCCCGCACCGCTGCAGGCGGAGACGCCGCTTGTTCCTGCCATGACGAAACGATTCCGGTGGCCAGAGCCGAGCTCAGCTTCCATTCGATTTGCAACTGATGCGGAGCGCCCGGCACTGAGCAAATCCATCCACTCGCACCCGGCGACCAAGTTGGCGCCTCGCCTGGTACTGTGGTGAGCTGAATTTCCAAGCCCTTCGGGCGCGCAGACGTAACTACGTGGCCTGCAACTTGCCGGAAAAATTCTTCGACTGCGGAACGGTTATCGCCACTAAGTTCCGAGGCTGTAGCATTCCCGTCCGTGAGAAGCCTGGCCAACTCGAGGACGGAGGAAGCGGGAACGCCGACAGTCATTTCGCCACGTACATTACCAGCCGCCGTGATGGTAAGTTGCACGTCACCAGCGTCCGGCTGTGGCATTTGCCCGGACAAAGTTGGCTGCATCGAATATTCCGCCGAAGCCACTTGCGCCAGCACATTCGACAAGGCCTCAGCCCACAAATGGACAAAGGTATTGACTGCACGCGGGGGAGCCACAGGCGCTGTGCTCATAGTGCATTCTTCTCCTCTTCTGTACCAGAAATGATCTGTGCTACCCGGCGATTGCCACGCCTCGCCAAGTGGGCCAAATAGATTGCGCGATCTTTGGTGAAGAGCGCGGCCGGGTCATTGGCCCCGCGATTGAAGACTAGAACTTTGCCCGGATGCAGATCAGCCAATTGGGCGGATACAGCACCGGCTTCGAGCGCCAGCTCAAAACGGAAAGGACAATTGAGCAGCAGCTTGCGCAGTTGGCGCGTAAAGTCCTGCGAGTCGGGACGGGTGTAAAAACCGGGGCGCGCGACCGCCAACTTCCTCAGCAGCAAACTGGAAATTACTGTTGGCACGGCGATGCTCATAGTGCCTCGCCGCTCCTTCAGCATAACTTCGAAGCTCAGGCACAACATCTTTTCCTCCAGCGCCATCAGTTGCTGCGCCTGGCCTGCTTTTTCCCGTTCCCCGAACTGAAATTCGAGCGCCAGTGTTTGCCAGGTCGCCTGCAATTCGCGGCAGACAATTCGCATGGCAGTTTCGAGAATCTGTTCTTCAATCTCCGTAACTTCCCGAGATGGCGGAGTGCCCGAACCCTCGCCGCCGAGCAGCACGTCGACCAGCGAGTACGCGATCCCAAGATCGAGCTGGATCAGGCCCCAGGCCTCATATGGCGCGAGCTTGCACGATGCGAGATAAGTGCCCTCGGGAATGCCGCCGAGGAAATCGTTGAAGGCCAAATGCTCGGCCGACACCATCGCCACCTGAAACGCAGTACGCAACAGAGCGCCGATGGAATACGTCAGGCTGCGCGCGAAGCTCTGGTGCAAAATGGTAATCGAGGCAATCTGGCCGCGGCCGAGCTTTCCCGCCTGGCGATAATCCCAACGCTGCAATGCGGGAACGGCCGCCGGCGGCGATCCCGCACCACCGTGGGCCGCGCGAAACATCGCATCGATTTCCTGCTGACTTAAGATCCTGTCCATAGTTTGTTAGGTTGCGCCCGCAGCCCGGGTTTTAGCTTGCGCCCGTGCTGCGGTGAGTTCAGCCATCCGCGCCCGCAAGCGGACCACCGCCATCGAGTGAATTTGCGATACTCGCGATTCGCCTACCCCGAGCGTCATTCCGACTTCCTTCATCGTCAGCTCTTCGAAGTAATAGAGCGCGAGCACCTGCCTCTCTTTCTCCGGCAGCTCAGAAATTGCCCGCGTCAGAAGGTCTTTCATCTCCGATTGCAAGCATTGCAGCAACGGGCTATCGTCGTTGTCGCTGGGCAAGTATTCGCAGAGATCTTCTTCTTTTCCATCGTCGGGCGAAATGAAGCGCAGGCTGCCAATTTCAAGGGCGTTGATTTCGCCGAGCAATTTCTGCAACTCCGGAAGGGTGATCTCCAGTTCGCGCGCCAGTTCAGGCTCGCTGGGATTTCTTCCCAATTGTGCGCGCAATTTGTTGTGCGCCTCCTCCACGCGGCGCGATTGCCGGCGCAGGTCGCGCGGGCTCCAGTCCATTTCGCGCAAGCTGTCGAGAATGGCCCCGCGGATCCGGAACTTGGCATAGGACCCGAATTGAACGTGCTTGCCGCGGTCAAATTTCTGTAGTGCGTCTATCAGCCCAACAACGCCGGCGTGGACGAGGTCCTCCAGTGGGACGTGCCGCGGCAACCGTTCGTGAATACGCCGCGCAATATAGCGGACCTGCGGCAACTGCTCGGTCAGGAGTCGCTGGCGCTCTTCTTCGTTCTGCCATGAGGTATACGCTTGTTTAGGCGCTTGCATTTCTGGGCTCCTGTTTTCCTGGCCTGCGCTCATCGCACCGTCCCGATCGTCTGCACCGTCACCATCGTCGGGATTTCTCCCGGCGAAAGCACGACTATCTTCGGAAGAAATGGCTCAAGCAGCCGCTTCAGGTGAAAACGCGCAGGGGTCGGGCAGAGAAGGACAGCGTTCATCATTGCGGCCTGCTCGCCCAAAATTCGCCGTAATCCGTCCAAAATGCGGCGAGTGAGTGGAGGCTGCAGCGCAGCCGTTGGTGCGCTCGCCTGGGCTTGCGGATTGAATGCGCGGCTGAGTTCGTCTTCGAGATTTCCGTCCAGCGCAAGCACTCTGAGCTTCCCTTCGGGAGTCAACAGCGGCCGCACGAGTGCGCGCGCCAGCGCCTGCCGCGCAGCTTCAACCAGGAACACGGCGTTCTTAGTGCTTTGGGCCGCATCGATCAGCGCTTCAAGAATTGTCCCGAGGTCGCGGACCGAAACCTGCTCGCGCAGAAGCTGCTGCAAGACTTTTTGCACCTCGCCGAGAGAAAGCAGTTTGGGCGTGAGTTCTTCGACCAGCTTTGGTTGCGAATCCGCTACTCGATCGAGCAGGCGCTTGGTTTCGTTGCGGGTGAGTAGTTCCGGGGCGTGTTGCTTGATGACCTCCGCCAAATGCGTGGCGAGCACCGACGTTTGATCGACCACCGCGTAACCCTTGGCCAAGGCTTCGTTTTGCAAGGCGGGAGTAATCCAAGTCGCGGCCACTCCGAACGCCGGCTCGCGCGTGGCAGTGCCGGGAATGGGAGGAGGCGTGGCGTCCGAGCTGATGGCGAGCAGGCAATCGTCCCGCATCTCCCAGCGCGCGATTTCTACACCGCGCAGATAGATGACGTATTGTCGAGGACCGAGGTTCGCGTTGTCGGTGATGTGCACTGGGGGGAGAATGAATCCCAGTTGCACTGCCAGATTGCTGCGCAATGCTTTAACTCGCGCCAGTAGCTGGCCTCCGCGATTCTGGTCAACCAGCGGCACAAGCGCATAACCCACCTCCAGGCCGAGTTCGTCAAGCTTCAGTAGATCTTCGACCGAGTCCGCTTTTTTGTCCTTCTGCTTATCTTTCTCCGGCATGGCGGGAGTGGCTAATGCGGCCGGAGTTCTCCACGCGAGAATCGCAACAAGCGCGGCCAGGAAGAGGAAGGAAATTTTCGGCAGTCCGGGGATGGCAGCCAGCGCCAGCATCACACCCGATGCCAGAAACAATGGCCGCCGCCCGGAGAACAACTGTTTGCTCAAGTCGCTTGAGAGCGTTGTGCCGGAGGATGCACGCGTCACTACGATCCCGCCGGCAAGTGAAACCAGCAGTGACGGAATCATGGTGACCAGGCCATCGCCGACGGTCAGTACTGTGTAAGTCTTCAGCGCCTCGCGAAATGGAATGCCTAGCTGAAAGACACCAATCAGAAATCCGGCAATGATGTTGACGCTGGTAATCAGCACGGTCGCGAGCGCGTCACGCTGATTAAAACGGGCGGCGCCATCCATCGCGCCGTAGAATTCGGCATCACGGGCGATCTGTTCGCGCCGCGCGCGCGCCTGGGCTTCATCGATGATGCCGGCATTCAGGTCGGCGTCGATCGCCATCTGCTTGCCCGGCAAAGCATCGAGGGTGAACCGTGCCGTGACTTCGGCGGTTCGCACCGCGCCGTGGCTGACCACGATGTACTGAATCGCGATCAGTGCGACGAAGAGAACGAAGCCGACCACGTAGTTGCCACCCACCACGAATTGACCAAATGCTTCGATCACATGCCCGGCGGCGGAAGCGCCTTCGTTTCCGTGCAGCAAAATTCGACGGCTTGAGGCCAGGTTCAGCGAAAGTCGGAATAAAGTAAGCAGTAAGAGCAGGCTCGGGAAAACCGAAAACTGTGCCGGACGCAGAACGTGCATGGCCGAAAGAAAGACCAGCACAGATGCCGTAATGCTCGTTGCCAGCAGCAGATCGAGCAGGAACGACGGCATAGGCACCAGCATTACGAAGATCAGACCAATTGCAGCGACCGGAATGGCCCATTCGACCATCGGTGTACGGGCCCGCGGAGCGGCTTTGGTTACCTCGGCCATAGTTGTTGCGCTGCTCCCTTCCACGATGCTTGCGCCCGTGCCCGCTGCTCGGCACGATGAATTGCCGCCAGAATTGCCGCCACCACGGCGTACAACTTCGGCGGAATGTACTGGCCGATCTCAACCGCGCGGTAGAGCGCATGCGCGAGTGGCGGATTTTCAATCATCGGAATACCCTGCCAGCGCGCCACTTCCTTAATCTGGCGGGCGAGGATGTTCCGCCCTTTCGCTACAACGACCGGGGCGGCCATTGCAGGCTTATATTCGAGAGCCACGGCGAATTCAGTGGGGTTCGTGATTACGACGCTCGCCCGCTTTGTGGCTTCGAGCATGGCGCGCCGCGCCGTTTGCCGCCGCAAGCGGCGAATCCGCGCCTTGATTGTGGGATTCCCTTCTGTCTGCTTGTAGTCATCTTTGAGCTCTTCGCGGCTCATCATCAGCTCGCTCGAAAGGTGTTGCCGCTCGAGCATGTAGTCGACGGCCGACCACGCAACCAGAACGAGCGCGGACTTCCATGTCAGCTCGAAAGTTCTTTCGAAGATGAATCGCGGTAGCCCCTTGGGGCCGAGTTGCGTCACGCCGAACAACCCGCCACGATCGCGAATCAGGATGTTGGCCGCGATATACGCAATTGCGGCGACAGGCAGCACTGACCTGAAAAAGCGCGAGAGCGCGGTCAGAGAGACCAGTTGCTTGGTCCGAGTCGCGGGATTCAACCTCGAGAAGTGTGGCGTCAGAACCGCTGGGGCGAACACGAATCCGCCTTGCGCAACCGCGGTCACCGCCGCCGCGAGGAACGCAACCACCAGCGTCGGCGCCGAAAGTGCGACTACTGCCCATGTGCTCCAGCTCACGAGCGGCGCAGAATCAAAACTTTGCGTGGTCGCTTCGGCCAGTGTGCGTTCCATCAGCCTTCGCCAGTCGTAAGGAAAGTTGTGCGCGCTCCAGGAGAGAGTCAGCAAACCAACCAGCAGGGCGACTCCGGTCGTGAGGTCGCGGCTGCGCGCGACCTGGCCCTGCTCTCGCGCCTGCTTTTGCCTTCGCGGGGTCGGCTTTTCGGTTCTGTCTCCCGGCATATGTCCTATCTCGCCAAATGCAGCAGCCGTTCGCCTTGTGAGATTGCGGTTACGAACTGCCTTTCAAACAAGCGTGGCCAGCTGGTAACGGCGATCGCCAGCACAATCAGACCGAGCAAGCTTTTGACCGGCAGACCTGCCAGAGTGGTGGGCAGTTGCGGCGCTGCTTTGCCGATAAATCCAAGCGTGATTTCAACCAGCAACGTCGCCGCAAGCACCGGAGCGGCCATCTGCAGCCCGGCCAGCCACAACTCGCCAGCAGCTTTGAAAATGCCGGCGGTCAAAATGCGAATATTGCCAAGCGAGCCCGGAGGAAGATACGCAAAACTTGCGACCACGCCGCGCAGCATCCAGTGGTGGACGTTCATTTCAAGAAAAAGCAGGACCACCATCAGTTGGGTGAAGACCGCGAGTGAAGGCGAATCCGCTTGCGTCTGCGGATCGAGCAGGGTGACCAGCGAGAAGCCGGTTTGAATTCCGAAAATTTGACCGGCAAACTGCGCCGCCTCGAACGAGAACTGCAGGAGCAAACCGAGCGCCATGCCGATCACTGCTTCCCCGGCAACGACCTTCGTCCAGCCGGCCGCGCTGGCATGGACTGCCACCACGGGAGAAATAGGGTAGACGAGCGCCGTTATCAGCAGCGTCAGCACGGCTTTCACTGGAGCGGAAATCGCGGCGCTGCCGGTGAAAGGCGCAAACACCATCAAGCCGCCGATGCGCACGCCGGTGCAGCTAATTCCTGCGACGATCTGCTGAAGCCCGATATGGCGAAGATCGAGTGGGCCCACAACTCTCCTCAACGCAGGTAATGCGGCAAGTTAGAAAACAGTGCAATCGTGAAGGCGCTCATGCGGCGCAGCATCCATGGCATCAGGAAAAAGCACGCTGCCCCGACAGCTGCAAGCCGCGGCACGGAAGAGAGTGTGCTGTCCTGCAGTGAAGTCAGCGCTTGCCCCAGGCTGATCACGAAGCTGACCACCACCGCCACCGTAAGCACCGGCGCGACAATCCACACGGCAGCTTCGAGTGTCCGGCGCGAAAGCTCCACCACAACATCGTTCGGCATCGTTCACCTCAAAAGCTCTTCATCAGAGAACCCACCAGCAGGTTCCAGCCGTCGACCATGACGAACAGCAAAATTTTCAGCGGCGTCGAAATCACCACCGGCGGCAACTGCAACATGCCCACCGACGTGGTGACCGCAGCCACGGCCATATCGACCACGAGAAACGGGAGATAGAGAGCAGCCCCAATCTGAAAGCCCGATTTCAATTCCGAGATCAAATACGCTGGCAGGACCACCCGCATCGGCAGATCATCCGGACGCGAAGGCCGCGGCTCTTTCGCAAGATCGAGAAACAGCGCCAGGTCTTTTTCCCGCGAGTACTTCAACATGAAGCGGCGAACCGGAACGGCAGAGCGGTCGAGTGCGCCCATCGCGTCGGTTTGACCCATTTCCCAGGGAACGATGGCGGCATCGTGAATCGCCGCCCCAACCGGCTGCATGATGAAAAAGGTCAGGATCAGCGACAATCCGATCAGCGTTTGGTTGGTCGGCGTGGTCTGCGTGCCGAGCGCCTGCCGCAGAAAATGAAAAACCACGAGCAAGCGGACGAACGGGGTCATCGATAACACGATTGCCGGGACCAGCGTCAGCACCGTCAGCAGAACGAGGATGTTCCACGGGACCGAGCCCGCCGAGTGAGTTAAAGATCCAAGATCCAGGCCTGTGCTCGCGCGGGCAAAACTTAGGGCAGGCGCTCCCACCAGCACCGCTATTCCCGGCAACAACCGCGCAATCGTCTTCATGCCATCCCGTCCTCAGGTTTTGCCAGGGGCGTGACTTCGGCAAGCATCGATAACGAGGTGCCTGCCGCGCCAATCAGCAACTGTTTGTCGCCGCATTGCACGATGAGCAGTTGGCGTTTTTCACCAATGGCAAGTCGTTCGCGTACCCGAAGCAGCCGTCCTGGTCGTGTTCGCAGCTTCTCGTCAAGACTCCCGAGCCCGGATCTCAATCGCGTCCAGATTTTTCGCGAAAGCCTTTCGCTGTGAGCTTTCGCTTCCACCCGCGCTTCGCTCATGACGCAAGCTCCGTCAAGCGCACCGCCAGTCGGTTTCCTAACACTTCGAATTCGCACCAGCCGATCAATTCGCCATTGACCTTGAGCGGAAGGTTTGCTGTCGTCGTCCAATCCGTCTCGACTACTGATTCGATCTCCAGCCCCATCAGATTTTTCACCGTGAACTCGGGTACTGCGATTTCCACTGCCACGTCACAAGGCAGCCCCATCACCTGCTTCCAGCGCAGGTCATTGTCGGATTGCGCGTCGGATTGCGTGCCTGCAACCGCGGCGTGTGTCGCTGATTGGGACATGGTTGTGATTGGCTTCGGAAAGAACCGAGCAAGATGTGTTCCCGTTCCCGAGAAACAAAAGAACGGAGGTGCGGGTCTAGGTAGCGGGAGGTTAAAGCTTCTATTTCTACGACTTATTCAGATTCGTACGCGCCGACGCTCGCAGCAACCTTCGTACAACTGAGGAAAACTTGATTAGAAATAGCTTATGGCGGTTGCCCTTCCGCTGATCAACAGGCCGGGCAACCGCCATCAGATTAAGGTTGTTTTAGATTGATCGTGTCTTGCGTGATCTGGTCGAAGGTTGTCACCGCTTTCGCGTCCGACTCAAACGCCCGTTGCGCCACGATCAGGTTCGCAAACTCGGTCGCGATGTCGACGTTAGAAAGCTCGACCGCCCCTCCAGAGAGCGTGCCACGCCCACCCGTGCCCGGGGCCCCAATCACAGCCTGACCCGATGCCAGACTCTCGCTAAACGAATTGTTCCCGTCGCGTTGCAGTCCTTCGTCGTCTGCAAACTGAGCTAGCGCAATTTGCCCCAGCGCTGCCGTGCGACCGTTGCTGAAGGACCCGGTAATGGTGCCGTCCGCGCCAATGCTGAAGTCCTCGAGCGTTCCGCTCGAATTTCCATTCTGCTGGGTTGATGACGTACTGCTCGGCGCCGCTTCCTGCGTGATTGTCGGAGTTGTGCCGTTATAGAGGTCCCAATCGAATGTCATATTACTGGCGCCATCGGTCAGGCCATTGATCGCGATGCCGGCAACGTTTGCCGCTGGCGTCAACAGATTCCCTGTGCCGTCGAAAGTGAGCGAACCGCTGGTCAGCGTCGGTGAGCCGCTCACGTCAGCTCCAGGTATGCCGATCGAATAATTCCAGCTGTTGGCGGCAGTTTTCGTGAATGTGAAGGTCAAAACGTGACTCGCGCCTAGCTTGTCGTAAATTGTCACTGGCGTCGAGAACGTGTCCCCCACGTTCGCTCCCGCGTCCAGGTTAGTAGACATTTGCAAGCTGGTGGTCGCCGTTGGGGGACTAATGCTGCCTGCTCCAAGTTGCAGCGGGATCAGCCCCTGCCCTGGCGTAACTACGCCGTTGAGCGCCGGATATCCCATGACCTGCTGCCCATCGGCAGTCACCAGAAAATTGTTTTTATCCACGCTGAAATTTCCCGCTCGCGTGTAACTGGTGACGCCATCTTGTTGCACAACGAAGAATCCTGAGCCTTGCACCGCCACGTCAGTCGGCACGCCGGTCGATTCAACGCTGCCTTGCGTAAAGGTTCCCGGCATGCTCTCAATCTGCGTGCCCGCGCCGAGCTGAATGGGATCGCCGGAGCCTGTATTCCCCAAATTTTCGTAAAACAGATCGCCGAAAAGGACACGTACATCTTTGTAGCCAACCGTATTCTGGTTCGAAAGATTATTAGCGATGGCTGAGAGCGCGGTTGACTCCGCAGTCAGGCCGGATAGTGGAATCGAAAAACTTGCCATTTAATTTCCTCCTTGGATTGGTGCGCTCGCATTGCCGTTCGGCTGGCTGGAAGATGCGGGGGCGCCGCTCAGCTGCTGCATGGTGTTGTTGATTTGCGTGAGTTGGTCGAGCATGTTGAACTGCACGAGCTCTTGCGTGAACTGCATGGGATCAACTGGATCAAGTGGTGTCTGGTTTTCCAGTTGCGCCGTCAGCAGCTTCATGAACATGCTCTGCGTGTCGTCTGTTGAATTACTGCCGCCTGTTGAATTGCTGACCGAGGGAGTGGAGCTTGCGTTTGCAACCACCCCTACGGTTGTTAGTGGATTGATTTGCACTGTTCACCTCCATTTAAAATTCGGAAACTACGCTCGAATGCTCAATCCGCCACCATTTACTCTCGGTGGCGCTTCGTCGGTTTCTGGCAACGGTTCTTGAAGCTGGAGCAAGGCTTGGCGCTCCCCTTGCTGCTGCGAGTGCCGTGACTGACCGCCGTTCCCGGCGAACACGTCCGATTGCGGCGCATAGGACGGGGGCACCGTGCGCAACTGTTGCAGCCGCAGATCATGTTGTTGAAGGGTGCTCTGCAAAGCCGGCAACTCAGAGAACATGAAAGTTTTCAAATCGCCATGCTCGCTACCCAGCGTTACATCGACTGACTTGTCGGAAATTGATGTGTGCACCTGGACCGTACCAAAGCTTTCTGTGCGCAAGCCGACGCGCATCTCCTCCTGGCCTGCGTTCTGAACAAATCGCACGCCTTGAACCGAACTGTTTGCTGATGCATGCGGGTCTTCGATAGGCTTCGCCGTTGATGAAGGCAACGCGTCGGCTTTCGTTCCAGCAGCGTGCGTCATTTGCGGCGCAATTATCGCAGGCGCGCTGGTTTGCGCAGCGGCCGGGTCTGGCAACGCATCGCTGCTTAGAGCCGGGTGGACGAGAGGCGAAGGCAGCCCAGGAGTAATTTGTCCACTGGCACTTTGGGCATCTGTATCTGCGTTGCTTACGTTTGCCCCTGTGACCTGAACAGACTTGCTGTCAGCGGTCTTTGCTCCTGGCGAGTTCGGCCCGGCATTCGATTTTTCGGATTGCATGCGTCCGTCGTGGGAACTGGTGTGCATACCCGAACTTGTGGGTCCTGCGTTTGTGCCCAGATCGAACGATGTCCGGTTCTCATCCTGATTCGCTGCGCAAGACTGCTGTGCTTGCGATGAGTGGTGGTCCGCATGTTGCGCATCGAGCGATCCACTCACCGGGTTCTGCGGCAGGCTTGCATGAGCCTTGAAACATGCAATCTGCGTCTGAGGCGCCGAGCGCGACTCGATTGCGTCGTACGCTAACGGCGTGCTCCCGCTTGAGGAGGGAAGGCGATTCGAAGATTTGGCGACCGTTCCGCCACTGATCGCATTGTTTGCCGGGCCGGTCAGCTGATGAATCGAATGCGGAATCGCAGCCCCGGCAGGCAAATTCGGGGGCGAAGTGCAGTTTGAGGTCGTCGCCGCGGTCTGCGGTGTTCCAGCCGGGAGTGGCGGTCCCGCAACTGCTACATCCCCCGCATCCGCTGCATTGAGCTGATTGCTTGTCCCCGGTGAGTCATTCGCCACCCCTGAAGTGATCGCCGTCTCGGGCGTGCACGCCGCAACCTGCGTCTGCCCGTCGGCGGCCATCGCCTGGACTATTTCATCGGTGATGAATTCCCTGTACATGTCCGGCAGGTTCGATTGCGTTTGATCGCCTGTCGAACCTGCAAGCTCCTCTTCGTTGCCGTGAACAGAAGCAAACGGCGAATCGTCGAAGTTTGTCTTAAAGGGACCGCCGGTTACCGGCCGAAACGATGTTGTCGCGGCTGCTAATGAAGCTCCAACTTGCTCCGGTAATTTTGTGGGCTGCGCTGTTCTGAGTGGGTCAAGAATTCCCTGCGCGGAAGATGGACTGTACTGAAAAGTTGCTGCGTCTATTACCCCATCCTTGTTCTCGGATGCGGTCGTCCTTAGAGGGCCGGGCAGCTGAATCGGTGTCCAAGTCGCAACCTCAATCGGCACAGGTATCGCGAATATCGCCGGCGCTGAGGGATTCTGGTCACCCTTCTCCTGCGCTGTTTTGGGTTTTCCGCTCGGCGTTGGCGGTGGCAGGTTCCTGTTTGGCGGCGACGCATTCACAGGCGGCGCGGAACTATTGCCGGCGTGCGGCGTCACGGGCGTAGAAACGCCAGCAGACTGGTCATTATTAAGTGCAAGAAAATTAAGTGCAAGAAAATTGGCGAAGAGCATCGCCGATGGTCCGGCAAAAGCAAACGGCAGCGCCGTATTCTGCGCGTCCGGGGAAACGAGAGATTGTGGGTTCACCAACACTGGAGTGATCTTCCGAAGAGCACGTGGCGCGCCACATATTTTTAGGATTGTCCATTGGTCAAAGTGCAGTAATTAAAGGAAAACGAAAAAACGCCGAGGATCAGCGACGCGGCAAATTTGTTCCAGTCGGCAGAGCTTGCCTATTCAGTTGGGCAAAGGTTTCCTGTGGCGAAGTCTCAGCAGGAAGAGATCGTCTTGCAAAGACTGCTCACGCCGGCCTTGTTCGCGGAGGAATATCTCATACTCCTGTTTTCGGAGTCCTTGCAGAACTTCTCGCTCCTGCCAGATCTGGCGTAAAGCGGCAAGAAGCTCGCAATGCCGCTCACGCGCCGCCGCGAGCTCAGACTGAGTTCGCCTGCGGCCGTCCTCGAGCACGTTGCGCTGTTGCTGCACAAATTCAAGCTCCGCCCCGCGCGTCTCGTATGCGCAGTAGCCGGATGAGAGTTGCGATATTGCCGCATCCATCGTGCGCAGTCTTTCCGCTGCACGATTGACCTGTTCACATGCGCGCTGCACCAGTAGTTCCTGCTGGCGCTGTTGGCTTCGGCGCAAGCGCAGCACGGATTCGAGCGAAAACTGGAAGTGCATCAGCTTTTCTTGACCAGCCATAGCAGTTGTGCCCGGGTGTCTTCGAACTTAGAAACCTCTCTTGGTTTTTGTATGAGGAAATCACGAATTGCGGGCAGATGCGCGATTGCGGCGTCAAGGGCAGGATCATTGCCTTTCTGGTAACCACCGATGCGGACCAGATCTTCGGAGGCGGAATACGTCGCCAGCATCTCGCGCAATTCTGCGGCTTTCGCGAGGTGCGCCTCAGAGCAAACCGCCGGCATGAGACGGCTGATGCTGTCGAGAGTCGAAATTGGCGGGTAGTGGTTCTGCATTGCCAGCCGGCGGTCGAGTACGATGTGGCCATCGAGCAATGCCCGCGCGCCATCGACGATCGGGTCCTGCTGATCATCGCCTTCCATCAGCACCGTGTAGAACGCGGTGATGCTCCCGGTCGAAAATTTGCCAGCGCGTTCAATCAGCCGTGCCATCAGGCTGAACACGGAAGGCGTATACCCTTTGCTGGTTGGCGGCTCGCCTGCCATTAGGCTGATTTCGCGTTGCGCCATTGCCAGGCGAGTGAGTGAATCGACTACCAGGAGAACGTGCTTACCCTGCGCGCAGAAATGTTCGGCAATCGCCGTGGCCGCAAGAGCTCCTCGCACGCGTAATAACGGAGTTTGGTCAGATGTGGAAACCACCACTACCGATCGTTGCCGGCCTTCTTTGCCCAGCGAATGCTCGAGGAACTCCCGCACCTCGCGCCCGCGTTCGCCGATGAGCGCTAGGACGGTGAGATCAGCAGCCGTGTTGCGTGCCATCATGCCGATCAAGGTGCTTTTGCCGACACCACTGCCTCCGAAAACCCCCATGCGCTGGCCGCGTCCGCAGGTGAGCAGACCATCGATCGCGCGGATGCCGCAGCTGAGCGGCTCACGAATGAGTTCGCGTTCGAATGCATGCGGCGCCGTGCTGTCCAGTTCGCGCCTTCCCTCCGCCGCAAAATGTGGTTCTCCGTCAAGCGGCGTGCCGAGCGCATCGATCACGCGCCCAAGCAGACGTTCACCCACGCGCACATGGGGGCGCGCCCCCCAGGTCACAACCCGGTCGCCAAAGCGCACGTTCCGTGGCGTTTCGTATGTCATTGAAAGCACCGTCGGTCCGCGAAACCCAACAATCTGCCCCGCGTAGGCGCGTCCGGCCGCATCCACAACTTTGCACATTTCGCCCGCTGCGCAGAATGGCCCGCTCGATTCGATCAGTTGGCCAACGACTTGCGTCACCTTTCCTTGCCACTGCTGGCCCGAAGTGGAGCGGAGGCGGTCGAAATACTTCGCGAGCATCGCGCCAGTCATGATTTGATGTGCGGCCTCGCCGCTTCAAGATCGAGTAACCCTTGTTCGATTTCCTTCAGCTGTACGTCGGGACCAATCTCTGTCGTGCCGAGCTCGCTTTGCAGAACGCAGCGGTGCAATTCGAGCGAAACGTCTTCTATGACCTCCGGCTGCATTTCCTGCAGGTGACGGGCGAAGTAGCTCCGGAAGTCGGAAACTTGGTCTGGGTGTACACGCACGTTCGTTTTGGTTGACTGATTCATTCGTTCGAGCTGCACCCGTACCATCCCGGCCAGCAGAAGCGGATCGATGGTCGATTCACGCTGCAGGATTTTTCGCGCAATGGTAAGCGCCAGTTGCACCAGCTCGCGCTCCGCGCGAAGGTAGTATTCCTGCCGTTCGCGCTCAAATTGCTCGAGCGACAAGCTGATGCTCTTTCGAATTTCTTCCACCTGTAGGGCGGCGGCAGCAATCGCCTGCGCTTCGCCTTCCCGGCGTCCCGCCTCCCACGCCGCAGTCTCGCTCCGGTTCTGGTCTGCTTCGGACGGCTGCTCAGGGCCAGCACCGAATGGCTGCGCAGCCACTCCAAGTTCCGGGTAAGGGAACGCCGCCGCGTCTTGGTGGACTTTCCTTCGCCGCGCGCTAGAGGACGTACTCATCTTCCGCCTCTGCTCCAAGGGTGATCTTGCCTTCCTCCTCGAGCTTGCGTGCAATCGCGACCGCTTCCTGTTGAGCTTTCAATACTTCGCGGGAACGCACCGGCCCGAGCACTTCCATATCTTCTTTCAGCATCTCGGCCGCGCGCGACGACATGCATTTGAAGATGTAGCTCTTCAACTCTTCCCCGGCCCCGCGCAAGGCCAGCGCGAGCGTCTTCTTATCGAGCTGGCCAAGCAACTCGCGAATTGCTGCCTCGGGTACTCCCAGCAAGTCTTGAAACGTGAACATCAGGTTGCGAATACCCAGGGCGACCTCCGCGCTTTCCTTTTCGATGGTCTCGAGAATTGCCTTGGAGGACACAGGGTCCAGCCGGTTCAGCAGGTCGGCGACGCCTTGAAATCCGGCATACGCCCGCCGGCTCTGCTCACCAAGCGCTTCGAATTTGCGGTGCAGCGAAATGGAAATTTTCTGTGTGATCTCGGGCGAGAACTGCCGCAACTGTGCCATGCGCTTTATGGTTTCGGCACGCAGAGCCTCCGGAAGCTTCATGATCAGGGCTGAGGCCTGCTTGGCGTCGAGATGCGCAAGAATGAGGGCGATCGTCTGCGGATGTTCGATCTCGAGAAATTTCGCCAGCTGTTGCGGGTCCATCTTCTTCAATGAGTCGAGGTTGTTTGCGCTGACCGCCACCGAGCGCGAAACCTGCGAGAGCAATTGCTCGGCGGTCTCTTCGCCGAAAGCCTTGATCAGCAGCTTCTGCGCGTAATCGGTCCCGCCGACAGCGATGTAGTCCTGCGTAACCGCGAGCTGGTGGTACTCCTTTAATATCGAGAGCGCCATCTCCGGATCGACATAGTCCAGATCGGCAATTTCCTGCGTTAGCTTCTCAAGCTCTTTTTGCGGCAGGTGTTTGTAAATTTGGCTGGCAACATCTTCACCAAGAAGCACGAGAAGAATCGCCGCCTTACGGATTCCGGGAATGCTGGCGGGCGCGGCAGCAATCATGCGTCCTCCCGGATCCAGCTCTGTACCAGCCTGCTCGCCGAAGCCGGTTCGGCTTTCACTTTCTCCGTAAGCTCACGCTTGAATGCGGTCGCGAGCTTGCCCTGCTCCGCCGCCTCGGGCAGCTGGATTTCGATCTCCGCGGGTTTACCTTGAGCCTTGATTTCGCGCGCTCCCCGTTCCATGCGGCCCGGCAGCTCCCGGAACGCGGTGAGAATTTGCTTTTTAATCGGACGAAGCATCATTAAGTAAACGAAGATGAATAAGAATGTGACGCCGGCATAGCGCAGCAGCGCCGACCACTCGGCGAGAATCCGTCGTGCCCGCTCGATCTTCGTCGGCGGAACAGGCTGCTCGGCGGGCGTCTCCTGAAATGAAAGGTCCTGCACCACCATCGTGTCATTCCGCTGTGGATCAAGTCCGATTGCGGCCGAGGCGAGTTGCTCGATCTGCTTCATCTCCTCGGGCGTGCGCTTTCGCCGGGCGGGCTTGCCGCTGCTCGCGTCGATGGCGTCATCGACGAGCACGGCTGCCGCGACCCGCCGTATTCGCCCGGCAGGCTGTACAGTGTGGCGCACGTCCTTGCTAACGGCAAAGGATTCGCTTTCGGAGTGCGATGATTGATTGTCGGAAGAAGATAAAGTCACTGCTGGAGGAGCAGTGCCCGGAGCAGTGCCCGGAGTATTGCTCGGAGTTCCCGCAATTCCGCCGGGTGCGGCGCCTCCGGCCGTCTCTTCCGACTTTTGCTGCGAGAGTGTTGCCGTCGTTTTCGGATCGTACACCTCGTTCGTGTCTTCGGTCGAACTGGTGTCGTATTCGATGTGCACGCTCGCCCGCACGTGCTCAGCGCCGACCACCGGCTCTAGAGTGGCGACGATTGTTTTTGCAAGTTCCTGTTCGAGGTCGGGCGAGGTCACATCCCCAACGCCGTGGCCCCGCAGCATCGGCGTGTTCGTGTCTGCATCCACGAGAGTGACGTTTTCCGGACGCAAACGGTCGACGGCGCTGGCAACCAGTTGCGGAATTGCAATCCGCGCTTGTTCGGACAGGCCTCCGCGCGTCTTCACGATGACCGCAGCTTTCGCCTCGTGCTCTTGTTCGCTGAAAAGCGACTCGGCAGGCAGAACCAGATGCACGCGCACCGATTGCACCTCGCTCATAGTCTCAATGGTGCGTTCGAGTTCGCCTTCGAGCGCGCGCTGATAATTTACTTTTTCCGTGAAGTCCGATCCTGCCCAGTTGGGCGTATCGAAAAGTTCGAAGCCGAGGCGTGCGTTGCGCGGCAGCCCTTGCGATGCGGTCTTCAGGCGCGCGCTGTCGAGCTGCTCGGAAGGGACTTCAACGCTCGCCCCATCCGGCGAGAGCTGATAAGAAATGTTGGCTGCCGCGAGACGGCCGCCAAGGTCCTGCGCCTCCTGCGAGTTCAGGCCCGAGTACAGCGTGACGAACTTCGGCCTCGACATCCAGCCGACAAACACCCACAGTGTCGCGCCGATTGCCAGCGCGCCTGCAGCCAGCAGCAAACGATGTGGCACGGTGAGTCCGCGAAGCAATTCGCCGGTCTGCCCTAACGCTTGCCCAAATGATTTCGGCGGATCCATGGATTAACCGTCAGTCATTCCTCGTTCGTCGTCCATAAGCCATCGCGGGTCGTTGTCCGCTGTCCAGTTCTCCTCGCATCGGAACGGGTGCGGCCAATTAAACGTCAGACCGCACGACCACGACGCCCGACCAACCACGCACGACGTTGTCAAAACTGCATGCGCGAGATTTCCTGATAGGCCGCGACGATCTTGTTCCGTACCTGCATCATCAACTGAAACGAGAGGTCGGCTTTTTCGACCGCGATCATCGCGCTGTGCACATCCATGCCGTTGCCTTCGAGCATGGCCGAGACCTTTTCGTCCGCCGTTCCCTGCAGTTGCTCGGCTTCATCGATAGCGTTGCGCAGGGTTTCGACAAAGCCCCACTCCCGCGGGCCCTGGGCAGCGCCCGGACTTACTTGCGCCTGCACTCCTAAACCTGCAATCGGATTCGTCATTGCTCTCCTCTTCAGGGTGGCCCACTCTGCGCGATGTTCGTAGAGTGGGTCACTTCACGATATCGAGCGACTGCTGAATCATCGCCTTCGACGCCGCAACCGCGGAGGCGTTCAGCTCGTAAGCACGCACCGCCCCGAGCAGGTCGGCCATCTCTTCGACCGGATCGATTGCCGGATAGGCGACATACCCTTTCGCGTCGGCGTCGGGATTTCCCGGCTCGTAACGCAGCACCGGCGGCTTCTGGTCGGCCACGACCTCTGCCACGCGGACACCTTCGCCTGCCGCGTTCAGGGCCCGGCTCCCAGTCAGCATCATCATTGGAAATGACGGTTGCCGCTGGGCTCGAAAAATCACAAGCTGCCGCCGGTACGGGCCACCCTGCGGCGTTCGCGTGGTCTGCGCGTTCGCCATGTTGCTGGTCACAACCTGCGCGCGTTCACGTTCGGCAGTCATCGCCGAGCCACTGATTTCGAGCATGCCAAATAAGTTCATGACGACGGCGTGCCTCCCTCGCGAATCGCGCTCAAAATGCGGTGGAAATCTGACGTAAGCACCTCGACCGCGCTTTGAAATTTCAGCTGGGTTTCAGCCAGCAGCAGCCCCTCGCGTTCGAGGCTGACGTTATTGCCATCCGGACGCACCGCCAGCCCTCGCACTTCATGAACAGCCGGAGAGAAGTCCGCGAGTGCAAGCTCGTCGCCCGAATTCGCGCGTTCCAGCTCCTCGTGAAAATTGATATCGCGGGTCTGATACCCGGGAGTGTCAATATTGGCGAGGTTTGAAGTGATCAGCTCAGTGCGCATTGCGCTCACATCGAGAAAGCGACCGAGCGCCCGGATTTCGGGGGAGTCAATAACTGACACGGGCATACTCCCTTCGCGGCGGCAGATTGTATTCGCGGATTTTGTTGCGCACCGTGCGCAGGCTGACGCCGAGCATTTCCGCCGCACGCGAGCGGTTGCCGCCTGTCGCTGCAAGCGTCATTTCCAGCAGCCGCCGTTCTGCGGTTGCTAGAGATATCCCTGGCGAAAAGGGGAGCGCATCATTTGCGAGAGTTGCGCCTTGCGCCGGGCGACAAACCGAGAAGCCGCTGAGGGAAGCAGCTGTGCTGTGATCGGCGGGAGCAAAACCCGAATAGATTTCTGGCCCGAGCGCCATAACTCTGCGGACCAAGTTGGCCAGTTCGCGGACGTTTCCCGGCCAGGAATGCTGTTCGAGTTCGCTCAGCAAGCTCTCGGGCAGTGTCGCCGAATTCTCGTTCGCGTACACCTCCGCGAAGTGCAGCGCCAGATCCCGGATGTCCTCACGGCGCTCCCGCAGAGGAGGCAGGGTAAGCGGGATCACGTTCAGCCGATAATACAGATCGGCTCTAAAATCGCCGGTCTCAACCATTGCCGCCAGTTTGCGATTGGTGGTCGAAATCACCCGTACGTCAATTTGAATATGCCGCGACTCGCCCAGCCGCGAGAACTCCCGCTCCTGCAACACGCGAAGCAGCTTGGGTTGCAGCGCGAGCGGTATCTCGCCGATCTCATCCAGCAGAAGCGTTCCCCCGTTTGCCAGCTCAAATTTCCCCGCCTGGGCAGTCACGGCTCCGGTAAACGCGCCCCGCGCATGCCCGAATAACTCGCTTTCAAGCAGTGGTTCCGGCAGCGCCGCGCAGTTCACTGCCACGAACGGCCGCTCAATACGCGCGCTTCGCTCGTGAATCATGCGTGCCAGCAGTTCCTTTCCGGTTCCGCTCTCAGCTTCAATCAGAACGTCGGCATCGCTCTGCGCCGCCCTGGTGCCCTCTTCAATCGCGCGCAGAAACGCGGGGGACGCTCCCACCATGCGCATCGTGTTTCGAGAAGCATGCTTTCGATTTCGTGCGATGAGGTGCTGCGCCAACTCGAGCAGTTGATCAAATGACACCGGCTTGGTCAGGTACTCGCATGCCCCCGACTTAATCGCCGCGACCGCGTCGGGAACGGCCCCGAATGCGGTGAGCATGATCACACTCGTATCCGGAGCGAGCGCCCGGATGCCCCGCAGCAGTTCGAAGCCATTCCCGTCCCCCATGCGAATATCGCTTACCACCAACGGATGCCGCCGTCGGCTGAAGCGCTCAAGGCCATCGCATTTTCCCGTCGCGGTTTCCACTTGCCATTCGCGCTGCCCGAAGCTCATTTCGAGCGCCATGCGCATGCCGGGCTCGTCCTCGACGACAAGAACGTTGCGCTGCGGGCCAGGGTGAGATGTTGTCTCAGTGTTCATTGCTCAATCACCAGCGGCAGCCGCACCTGAAATCTCGTTCCGTTGCCCGATGAACTTCTCAAGTGAATGGTCCCTCTATGCTGTTCAACGATCGTTTTCGCAACCGCCATTCCCAAGCCAGGTCCGCCTGAGCGCGTGGTGAATCCTGGCGCAAAAAGCTTTTCTCGTACTTCCGCTGAAATTCCCTGTCCACGGTCTTCGAACTGAATCACCACAATGTCTTTTTCGCGAGATGCGGAGATGCGCAACATGCCACCCTCGGCCGCGAAGCGTACCGCATTGAGCGCAATGTTCAGGAAAGTTTGCATCAGCCTTTGCTGATCGGCCAAAACGAAGAGCGGCCTCTCGGTAACTTCGACAATGAAAGTCATCCCTGCGCGTTCAGTAATCGGCTGAAGAAACTTTTGCAAAGCTCCTAAGACCGGTGAGAGGTCGATGTGCGAGAGCTTAAGTGAAACAGGGCTGTGAAACTCCAGAACGTTATTCACGGTCGCCGAAAGAATTCTTATCCCGGACTGAATCTGCTCGAGCCATTCCTTCTTTTCGCCTGTGATACCAGAGGAAGCTAGCAGGTCGGCAAACATCTCGATGCTCCCGAGCGGATTTCTGACCTCGTGCGCCACGAGAGCCGACATCCTTGCTAACGCCTCCCGACGCAGCCGGAGTTCGTGTTCCTCGCTGAGCTCGCTGCGTAACCGGCGCACCTCCTCACCAAGACTGAGGTAGGAGCGCTGAAGCGAGCGCGCCGCCGCAGAGAAGGCTTTGAAGGCATCGGCGAGCGGCGGCTCCGCCTCAGGCAGTTGTGGACCGGCGATATGTTCTTGTGCCGCGCTCAGCATGCGACCTGTCCCCGGACCTTCGACGTTTGCTGAAAGTTAAATACCAGGTGTTCGGGCGAGATGGCTGGGGCGTCCTCTGCGAGAATGGCGGCACGCTCGAGTACTTGCTGCAGTTCGCGCACGTTTCCCGGCCACCCATATTCCTCAAGCATCTGCAGGGCGCGGTCAGCGATCCGAAGCGGAGTTTTATCGCCAAAGCGGTCAAGAAAGTGCGCCGCGAGCTTTCGAATGTCGCCGCGCCGTTCTGCGAGCCGCGGAATTTCGATGGGAAATGCGGAGAGCCGGAAAAAAAGGTCGTCGCGAAACTGGCCACGCTCGACCAGTTCCGGCAAATTGCGATTGGTCGCAGCGACCACGCGTACGTCGGCCTTGCAGGTTTCCGTGCTGCCCAGGCGTTGAATTTCTTTTTGCTCCAGAAAACGAAGCAGCTTCGATTGGGCATTGAGCGGCAGCTCGCCGATTTCGTCGAGAAAGAGCGTGCCCCCCTGGGCGGCGAAAATTCTTCCCGCATAAGTCTGCGCCGCCCCGGTAAACGCCCCACGCGCATAACCGAAGAGTTCGGACTCGATTAGAGTTTCCGGTATCGCGGCGCAGTTGAGCACTGCGTAGCTGCCGCCCGCCCGCGGGCTGAGAGAATGAATTGCCCGCGCCACCAGTTCCTTGCCGCTGCCGCTCGGTCCGGCGATGAGTACGGTCGTGTTGCGCCGCGCAACCAGCCGCACCATGCGATACATCCGCCGCATCGGTTCGGCATCACCGATCATTCCGGGTAACGCATGCTCTTTATTCTCGGCAGGGGCGCTCCGCTCGTAAGTCTCGTTTGATCTGGAGACATGGGCTAGACGAGGCCGAGGGTGCATGCCTGAATGTGCCCCGACTGTGTCTTCTTCGACTGCACCCGAATCGACCACGACCACCTCAATCCCCGGATAGTGCCGTCTCGTAAGCTCGACCAGTTCTTCTGCGTTAAGATCAGGAAGCTGGCGGTCAAGCACCAGCATCTGCCAGTTCCCGCTCCCCAGCCTGGCGAAAGCCTCCGCGCCCCCCGCCGCTACATGTATCGGCCCGCGCTGCGACGGAAGTTTTCTGACGAGTTGTTCCCGAAGTTCGGCATTGGCGCTCGCAACTAGAATGCCCGCCGGTAACGCGACTGCCGCTGCTGTCATGCTCCCGATTTAATCGGCGGAAGTTAAGAACGCGATTAGAAGAAGATTAGGAATTTCTTGCTGAGGCAAATGCTGCCCATTTTTGGGAAGCGAGAACATTATGGGAAATTCTTGCCGACTCAGACATGATGCTCTCTCGCGCTTAACTCATAGCCGACGCCACGCACCGTGTGAATCAGCCGTGGAGCGAATCCATCGTCAATTTTGCGCCGCAGGTAGTTGACATACACATCAATAACATTGGTTCCGGTATCGAATGAGAGATTCCACACGTGCTCGATAATCATCGTCCGCGACACTCGCCGCCCGGCGTTCAACATCAGATATTCAAGCAGGCTGAACTCCTTTGACGTAAGCTCGATTCTCTTGCCTGAACGCTCGACCTTTCGTTCCACACGATCGAGCTTTAAGTCCGCCACCGCAAGAATCGAGGCAGCCGGCATATGACTTCTTCTTAACAGTGCGCGGATTCTCGCCGACAGTTCGGCGAAGGAAAACGGCTTGCCCATGTAATCATCCGCGCCAAGGTCCAGGCACTGCACCCGGTCTTCCACCCGGTTTCTGCTGGTCAGAACCAGAATCGGCATGCTCGGCTTCCGCGGACGCAAGTGGCGCAGAATTGTCACGCCATCCAGCCGCGGAAGGTTCAGGTCGAGCATAAAGAGGTCGTAATCCAGTTCAGTGGCCATCGCCCTCGCCTGTTCGCCGTCATGAGTAACGTCGACAGCATAATGTTCGGCTTCCAGACCTTTTCTTACAAAAGTGGCGAGTGCGGGATCATCTTCAGCAATCAGTACGCGCATAGGTAGGAATTAAATCCGCTTCATTTTTAAAACTGCGCAGCTTCGCAGACAAGGCACGAAGGGTGTACGGGAGAAGCAGTTCACCACCAGAGAGAGGGGGCCGGAGACGCGGACCCCCGCGACAAGAACACTGCCGGAATGCACTATTCAGCGCCAACGAACCACCGCTGGCACTCGCCATTTACTTCGGCCACGTCTCAGGATAGGAAAACACGATGCAAGTCTGGAACAAGAACTTCCTGCAACTGTTTTTCCTCCCCGGCGGAGCCATTCTGCTGGGTGCCGTCTTGCTTCTCGCACCCGAATGGGTGAGTCTCTCGGTTTCCGGCGTTAACTTCTTCTATTACGCCGTCTTCATCGCCGCCGTGCTGCTGGCGTGGAGATTTCACTCCACCCGCATCTTTCTTACCGCAATCGTGCTCCTGTTGGCGAACCGGGCGATGGAGTTTTTTGCCCACGATCGAATTGCGGGCGCTGCCTCGGCGCGGGTGGCCTTCGAAGCGATCGCGATCCTGATACCCCTGAACTTTATTCTTCTGTCATTCTTTCCCGAGCGCGGCTCCAAAGGTGACAGCCTGTTCTGGTTTTTCGTATTACTCTTCTTCGAATCCGTTTTCGTTGCCGTTGTTTCGCGCCCGCAGCAACCGGCAACCAACTTCCTCCATTATTCGCCGCTGCATTCGGTTCACTTGCGCTTGCCGCAACCAGCTCTCTTGATGTTTCTTCTCGCGCTCGTCTTTCTGCTCATTCGAATATTGCGATTTCAGCGGCCAACCATTGTCGGAATGTTCTGGTCGTTGATTGCGACCTGGCTCGCCTTGAACACTGGCGCCGTCGGCAAATTGGGAACTGCTTACTTCGGCGTCGCTGCTTTGGTCCTCGCGAGCGCGATCGTAGAAAATTCTTATTCGCTCGCCTACCGCGACGAACTGACCGGTTTGAATTCCCGCCGTGCCTTCAACGACGCTCTCCTTCGCCTCAGGCCGCCATACGCCGTCGCAGCCGTAGATATCGATCATTTCAAGATTATTAACGACACCTATGGCCACGACGTCGGCGACGAGGTGTTGCGCATGGTCGCGGCGAAGCTTGCCCGCGTCGGCGGAGGAGGCGAACCGTTCCGCGTCGGCGGCGAAGAGTTCACAATTCTGTTTTCAGGAAAGACGGGAGCGGAAATCGTCGATTACCTTGAACTGCTTCGCCTCGAAATTGAGGGCGCGAGTTTCCGCGTCCGTAGCGGAGAGGAGCGCCGGAAAAATCTGCGAATACCTGAATCACCGCAGCGCAGGGCCGAAAAGAAGAGGCGGCCTTCACCTAAAACTCACAGTGGGCCGGTTAGACTTTCGGTCACCGTCAGCATTGGAATAGGTGAGTCGCAGCCAATGCGGAAGATGAGTTCCGAATCCATCATCAATCAGGCCGACCAGGCGCTCTATCGCGCGAAGCGTGGCGGCAGAAATCGGATTGAGACTGCAATTCCAGAGAGAAAACTGCTCGGTTCGAAATCGAAAAAGGCAGGCGAGCCGTAAACTCGCGCCGCCATGATGCCGCTTAACCGCCGGAAGACTTCGCGCCCTTGTTCCGGTCAAGCGCCATCTGCACAATTTCGCCGATCAACTGTGTGTAAGAACGGCCGGACTTTTTTGCCGCCATTGCGAACTCATGCTTGCTCGAAAGCCAGGGGTTCGGGTTCGCTTCAATCACGTAGACGTCGCCTTCAGGCGTCAACCGCATATCGATGCGCCCATAATCGCGCAGCTTCACTGCGCGATATGCTGCCAGTGCCGTGTCAGAGAGTTTCTGTATGGTCGCTTCATCCAGGTCTTCTGCAACTTTCGACTTCGTAAGTTTGTAGGCCTTCGAACTGACCTCGAATTTCACATCGCGGCTGGCGATCTTCGGCGTGCCATTCGGCAACTTTGAAAGATCGAGTTCGACCAATGGCAAGACTTCCGTCGTTTCGTAACTTCCCAGAATTGCAGCGTAAATTTCGCGGCCTTCAATGTACTCTTCTATCAGCGCCGGCGAATCAAATTCGTTCTGCACATATTCGACGCGTTCCATCAATTCCTTTACCCCCGTCACGACCGCTTCCGCATCGATCCCGATCGATCCGTCCTCCAGTTGCGGCTTCACAATCAGCGGGAATTTCACATCGTGCGCATGATCGATGTTCCCGCGATAAGCGGTCGCGAAATATGGCGTTCGAATATCGTGAAATGCGAACATTTTCTTGGCGGTGGCTTTATCCTGCGCCAGAAAATGTGCGTGCGGCCCCGCGCCGGTGTAGGGTATTCCGAGCAGGTCCATATACGCGGACACGTTCATTTCCTTCGTATCGTCGCCCGCGTACGATTCCGTTAAATTGAAAACCAAATCCGCGCCACACTTGCCAAGCCCATATAGTGATTGCGGCCGTCCGTCGAGCACGTAATAAGAAGGTTCATGGCCCAGCTTCTGAAGCGCGTCGAAAATTTCTTCGCGGTCTTCTTTCTCTTTGCGCTTGCGACCAGCACGGGTCGGTTCCGGCTCAGTGGTATCCTCTTCGCCCCAAACGTCGTACAGCACCGTTACTTTTAATGGATCAGCCATCTTTTTAACTTGCAAACAACTCTCGGGTGCCCCATCCTCGTCCCTTCTTTTGGGACAGGGTGAGGATTTGACTTTGTGTCTACGCTTGAAACGCCTTCGACCTCGCCAGATGGTGCATCACCAGCGTGGTCGCGAACACCGTAATTTCCGACAAATATTCCGCCTGCTTTCTGCGGTCAATCATCAATCCCAGGTCAGCGCTTCGTTTTTCGAGCGCCTCCATGAATCTTTTCACCATCGGGCGCTGCATCGCCGTCCATCGCGCAATGTGATCCACAATCATCTTCCGGTGCTCCCGCAAAAATTCCGCCGCCCCCTGCGCGTATCTGCCTTTCTTAGACGCATTAAATAGAGATGACAGATCACCATCCTGTGTAACTTCCAGCAGAGGAATCTGATCGGTTGCTTTGCGATAGAAGTCGCTGACCGTCATCTCCATTTCCGCGGTGGTGATGTCAGGCGTGCCACGCTTGCGCAGCGGATCGGCATTGCCCAACTGGCGCGCAATGCGGTTCATATACCGCAATTTTTCCATCGCGCCCCAGCCACGATACTTCTCGCGCCAGCCCGAACGCGGCGTCATCCACACCGCAAACGTCTCCGCAAAATCCTCATCCGGATGCTTCTGCGCATACCATCCCGGCAGGTAGCGCACGTAATCTTTCGAAAACAATACCGGGCGATAATTCTCGCGATACGGCCGCCTGTACGGCCCGAACAATTGTTTCCACTCCGGTGTGCGATGCAACTTGTACGCATAATTGAACGCGTGCCCGGCCTCGTGCCGCAAATACATCATGGTCTCGCGTTCGCTCTCGAGATCGTTGTTCTCTCTTTCAATTTGCGCGAGATCCGGTCTCGCCAAGTAAAACGGAATCCCGATCACCGGCTCGCCCGACGGGCATCCCCACTCGTCCGTCAAATAAACCGCCGGCCGGAACTTCAGAATTTTCTTCTGCGCCAATTCGCGGTAAAGCTGCTCGACGAACTTTTCAACCGACGATCCCTGTATCGCCAGCCCCAGGTCGCAGATTCTCGTGTCCAGCAATGACTTGGGTTGCTCCGGGCCGGCCTGTTCGCTCGCTTCCATAGCTTGCAACCGATCGCTTGTAATCAAGTGTATTAAAAGTGCGCGGCCGCGACAGTATGGAGGGAGATGCGACTGGTTAAGCGCAGAGCTGTCGCTGTGACAAGAATAACGAAGCCAGATCGATATTCGAAAGATGACTATTGGCCGAGAACACGAGTCACATCGTCTAATGTTTGTAGCCGGAGTTGTTCGATCGATTCTCGCAGCCTGCGCGATCAGCATCGAGAATCACTGCACGAGTGTTAAACTGTTCTCGGACTAACCGCGCCGGAGAGGTGGCCGAGTGGCTGAAGGCGGCGGTTTGCTAAATTGAGGCGGTTTCGCGGCGTCTGAGCCGCGAGCCGAAATGCTGAGCGTAGTCGAAGCACCTCGATTTTCGATTTTGTTCGCAGTACACGGAGAGGTGGCCGAGTGGCTGAAGGCGGCGGTTTGCTAAACCGTTATACGGGCTAACACCTGTATCGAGGGTTCGAATCCCTCCCTCTCCGCCAGATTGCTTTTCTTCAGCAGGTTATTCCTACAATTTGAAACGCGAGAAACGGAGCGTCTCAGCGTCCACTCTTCTCGAGATAACCCCGAAAAAAATTCATCGCTGCCTGCATCCTCGCCATCGCCGGACCCTTCGAAGTCTCCTCCAACTCCCTCGCGGACTCATCCGGCAATTCCTCGCCCGCAGCTTCCCGCAACAAATCCCACGCCTCGCGATACCGTTCATACTTCGGCATCGTGCTGCACAAACAAATCGCGCTCATCCCGCGAATCGCCTTCTCCGGAACGATGTACCACGTATCTTCGAGGATCGCGTACGCCGCCACAAAATCGAACGCCCCCTCGCGATACTTCTTGTTATTGCACTTCAGGTTGCAGATATATCCCTTCGCGTTCGGCGACCGCGCAATCGTGCACTTCACTTGCACCGCCACAAACTTTCCCGCAGTCCCAACCACGCAATCAAATGTCGCCGAATCCCCGGACGGCTTGCTCACCGTCATCCCATTCTCCGCCGCCCGCGCCGCAAACACCGACTCCGCCCACTCGCCCCGCTTTTTGTTGTCCCTGATAATCCCCGGCCTCTGCTGTTTCATCTCCACCCACCCATCCTTCAACGACTGAACACTTCAACTGTCATCCCGGGGCGGCCAACTATGTCATCCCGAGCGAAAAAGATCATTTGCTTGCAAATGATCTTCGCAGCCGAGGGATCTGCATTTAATGGGTGCCCCATTTCTCCCGCTTTTGGGAGAAGTGGGATAGACCATCCGCCCCACTCCCCGATCTCTCGTCCCGACCAACTCCCAACTGTGTCATCCCGATTAGTACGATAACTCTGTCATCTTGATTAGCACCACAACTCTGTCATCCCGAGCGAAAAAGATCATTTGCTTGCAAATGATCTTCGCAGCCGAGGGATCTGCATTTAATGGGTGCCCCATTTCTCCCGCTTTTGGGAGAAGTGGGATAGACCATCCGCCCCACTCCCCGATCTCTCATCCCGACCAACTCCCAACTGTGTCATCCCGATTAGCACGACAACTCTGTCATCTTGATTAGCACCACAACTATGTCATCCCGAGCGAGCAGGATGGTTCGCTTGCGAAACATCCTCGAGTCGAGGGACCTTGCGTTTCGCCGTTTGCGGCTGGGAAAAATGAGGCGGCGATCATAAACGGGCAAACACCGCCTTATCTCTCTATTTCAATTTCCCGAGAAGCCCCAAGCAAGCAAATTCCAACACAAATCAGGAAAGCATGCCCAAAACGGGAAAAGCTCACGTGGCGCGGGCGTCCCCGCCCGCGGCTGCTTTGCTATCGCGAAGACTTGGATAAAAAAGGCTCAGGTAGGGTTCATAAAGATAACGGCGATTGCGACGATTCCCCGTTGTTTCTCTCAGCATTCCCAACCGCACAAACTGCTCGACCAATCTGCTGGATGTAACGTAAACGCATTTCAGTCTCCGCTCGATAAGCGAAATCGTTACCAGCGGCTGCTCAAATAAAAAATCGAGCAGCGGCAATGCAAAGGCATTTCCGCCAAGGTCCTTCACGATCAGTTGCCGATGCTCCTCACGCATCCGAAGAATTGTTTTCGCAGTTTCCGTCGCCTCCCGGCTTACCTCATCAACTCCGCGCACAAAAAACTTCAGCCAGCCCTCCCAGTCGCCACTGTTACGGACTGCCATAAGGCGGTCGTAATACTCGGCGCGGTGCGCACGCAGGAAATGGCTCAGGTAGAGAAGTGGACGATGGAGCACGCCCCGTTGGCAAAGCAGGAAGGTGATCAGCAAGCGCCCGACACGACCGTTGCCGTCAAGAAAAGGATGAATAGTTTCAAACTGTGCATGCGCCAACCCGCTATGGATCAACACCGGCAGTGATTCGTCGTGTAGAAATTTTTCCAGATTGTCGAGGGCCTGCTGCATCTCCGGCACGGGCGGAGGAACAAAAGTTGCTGTCGCTAAAGTACTCCCTTCCGGTCCGATCCAGTTCTGAGTTCGGCGAAACTCCCCCGGCGTTCGGCTGCCTCCGCGTGTACCCTTCAGAAGCTCCGCATGAATTTCTCGAATCAGACGCAAACTAAGCGGCAGTTCTTTCAACCGTGCCAGGCCGTAATTCATGGCTCGTACATAGTTCACTACCTCTTCCACGTCCTTCGGAAGCTCCCGGCCGTTTTCATCAATTTCAAACTGCAGTACGTCTTGCAGAGTGCTCTGCGTGCCTTCGATTTGGGAGCTGAGAACCGCTTCCTGGCGGACATACATCGATACGGACAGGTCGGGATTGGGGACCACAGCGGCCACACCATCTAAACGTCCCAGGGAGTGATCGGCCTCGGAGAGCAAGCGGGCTAGCTCTGGATCAATTTGAACAGGCGGGTCCAGCGGCAGTGATACCGGAAGAAAAACGCTGTGCCCAGTTGCTTGTTTTACATAACGACCAGATCGCATAATAAAGCCCAAACGCAGGTCGTTTATTTCGGCTTAATGAAATAAAGTAGCCTCCGGCTGATGGTTATTTTACTATGAGGCAATATTGTAAAACAATGCTGGGGGCCGCCCTTATTATACGAAAGGTAAGGTATTGATTCTAATGCGCCACGGAAACGAGCGGCCATTTTATGGCCGCGTAGCGGCGGGTTGATTCTGAATTGCGGGGCTTTAGCCCCGCAGGCCCTAAAGGGCGGAATCATTTGGAGACGCGGTACGCGGCTCTGAAGAGCCGCTCTCCCATTGTGATTCAATGGTTCGGCATTATTTCTTTGGTTTTCATCCTGTCGACCGCAAAGAACGGCCTAAGTCTCTCACGCGTCTGCATGAAATTACGTGGAAGAGCGGCCATTCATGGCCGCGTAGCGGCGGGTTGATTTTGTTGGCGGGCTTTAGCTCGACACACCCGAAGACGTAGTTTTTTACGGACGCGTCACGCGGCTCTAAGCTTGCCCTGAGCGAAACCGAACGCCGCCTTATCTCTCTATTTCAATTTCCTGAGAAGCCCGAAGCAAGCAAATTCCACTACGAATGCAGAAAGTATGCCCAAAACGGGACTCTGGAGTGGCGCGAGTGCCCTCGGTCGGAGTGCCACTTCTGGCCTCATTGAGCGCAGAGCGCGCACCTCAGTGCCAGCGCACTTGGATAAGAATTGATAGCGTAATAACGGTCATGGTGCCGAATGCCGGTCCATCATGTCATACTGAGCCACAATGAAAGCCAACGCCACAGCGGCAGTCCTCGATAGCGTTGATTTCTTCCGTGCCGATGCCACCCGTAAGCTGGACCCAGAGAAGCGGTCCGACTTCGGTCAGTTTATGACGCCAGCGCCAACCGCGCGCCTCATGGCGTCGCTGTTCACAGCGGACTTTTCTGAAATAACCCTGCTGGATGCCGGGGCCGGAGTCGGCTCCCTGACAGCCGCCTTTGTGGATGAGATTTGTACGAAATTGATCCCGTACTGATTGATTATCTGAAAGACACTCTTCTCCGATGCGAGAAAACATGCCGTAAAGCTGATGTCCAGTTTCAATCTGAGAATTGATTGAGGAGAATCGTTGAACGGTCAGAACATTATGCTCCAAGTCGGGTAAATTCCCCGGGCTCTTCCGAAAAGCTGCTGAAGTGTCAACTCGGAGTAGGCACCGGTCGCCGTGTTGACGAGGACGAACTGGAATCGTTTCTTGAGGCTCTGTGCTACCAGAAGCTCCGCCGCTGTGAGTGCGAAGAAATAGCCCCTAAAGTCCTCAGGAAGTTTGCGACCGCTCGACTTGATCTCGCAAAGAATGATTCGATCCAAATTGTGCTCAATATCTTTCGTGTTGTCGAGGTCAACTGGTCCACCGAGCTTAATAATGTCGAATGCTTTTCCGTACAGAACGAAGTTTCGGCGCGCAAACTCCACTAGCAGCAATCGTTTCTGCTGGGCGCTAGGAACCACGAAGCCTGACCCGCTTTGCAGAAGTATCTGTGCCGCTCTTTTTGCAGTTTGATTGCGGCTTGCCTCCGTTATGGCCGCGTTCTTTATTGCTTGCGTTTCTTCGTCCATTTATCCACTTTTGAGATCTTGTGTCCTCGCCTCTGTGCTGTTTTCCGAAGATCAAAATTGGGAGGAATGACCCGATCGAAGTCAAAGAGAACTCCCGGGGAAACCTTCAGCGCATCTGCCAACTGCCAAATATTTATTAAGCTGATATTTCGCTCACCGCGTTCGACGCCTCCGACGTAAGTTCGGTGCAGCCCGGACAATTCAGCCAAATGCTCTTGCGAATATCCGCGATATTCCCTCAGATGCTTGAGCCGTCTCCCAAAGGCGCGCCTACGATCCATGCGTGAGGATTGTAGAATTTACTGATTGCGCCGTCTGCAGACGATGAGTAGCATCGATTGTGAAAACAAACCCACTCTTCGGCGGCGGTTCAGTGGTCCTGATGGTTAAAACGCGAGATGTCTTGGTGTGGCGGGTTGTTAGGGATATCCACCAATTCTTCTCCGCGGCTTGCAAGCTGGTTTATCTCAGGGACACCGATGAGAAATGGGTATATTTCGACAAGGATCTAATGAGAAGACTCGGCGTCTCAATTGAATCCCACGGAAAGATGCCAGACGTGACTGTTTATGTTGAGGAGAAGAACTGGCTGATTCTCATCGAGGCCGTTACAAGCCATGGTCCCATAAATCCAAAGAGACGCGGTGAACTCAAAACGCTGTTCAAAGATTCGCAAGCTGGTCTCGTATTCGTCACTGCATTCTTAGATAGGCACGCCATGATGAGATATCTTGGGGAAATCTCATGGGAAACTGAAGTATGGGTAGCTGATTCCCCAACGCACCTGATTCATTTTAACGGTGAGCGGTTTCTCGGGCCCCATGGAGAGAATTAACCGGCTTACCCCCTCTCCGTCACCGCCTTTCCTGCCGTTCCCGGCAAACTCGCCTTTCGCCCTCCAGCAGCTTCTCCCTCCAGCAGAGAATCCACATCGGGATAAGCGTAGATAGTCGGCGCGTGCTGTTGCAAAAGATCGCCGCCGCCGGTGTCCGCCGTGGGACCGTAATTGCTGTGGAGGGAGCGTCCGAGCATGCGCAACATGGCCATCTGCTGCCCGCGGTGATGCGAGGTGTGGCACAGCCGCCGCGTCATCACCCAGGCACGCGAGCGCCGGGCGTCGAAGAACTTTATGTCCTGTTCCCACCAGGCGTCGTCTTTTTGTCGCAACATCGCAAGACGTTTACCGCTGTCTTCCGCGTAGCGCCGGATGAACTCCAGCCGCGTCTCCTGCTGCGGCAACGGAGGCGCCTGCACATCGATTCCGAGCATATTAATGAACCACAGGTTCTCGCTCACGCACTGATGCACCATCTGCTCGTGGACGCTCCGTCCGCGCGCATCAGTCGGGTTTGGCCGCACAGACATATCTTCGTCGCGAAACTCGCTCCAGACGCTAAGCACCTTGATCCGCTCGGTGGCATACGTCTCTACAAGAAAGGAATACTTGGCGGTATGTGACATCAGCTTATTGAAGCAGACGTTTGCCGTGAATCACAGCTGCAATAAGAACCTCGTTGCCTTCAATTCGGTAGATCACACGGTAGCTGTAAGCCACCAGTTCCCGAATATTCTCATCATCGAACTCTGGAACCGTTCGCCCGGAACGAGGAAATCGCGACAGGGCCTTTGTCTGGCCGATGACGGTTCGAACAACTCCGGCAGCGTATGCGGGAGAATCCTGGGCAATGTATTCGGCGATCGCTTCGAGGTCTTGTACAGCACGCCGCGACCAAACTATTCGGTGAGCCATTTGCTGAGGCGGTCTTCAACTTCTTGTTGCGAAAGAACGCCGTTCGTACGCGCGTCTTCCAGGCCCCGGCGCACTTTGTCCAGCACATAAAGATGATATTGAACGTCCTCGACAGAGCAATCTTCAGGGAGTTTCTGCAGTAGCTTCTGCACGTCTTGTTTCGCGTTATTCATAGTCGGGCTACCACATTCTACAACCAGGAGGTAGCAGATGAGATCTTCTTTGCTCGAACCAGGAAACACTGTCATCCCGACCAAGTTATCGGATTAGCTCGCTAATCGATCACGCGTGGAGGGATCTGCAGTTCCATTTTGAATTGATAACCAAACCGGAATAGTGCAAACAAGTGCAGGTTCCTCGACTTCGCTCGAATGACGCAGCTATAGTGGAGTAAACAAAAAGGGCGCGCTTTCGCACACCCTTGAATTCTGCATTCTGACTTCTTACTTCTGACTTAGTCTCTCACCCCATCCAAGAAAGCCCGCAGCTTCCGCGACCGCGAGGGATGCCGCAACTTACGCAGCGCCTTCGCCTCGATTTGGCGGATGCGTTCGCGAGTAACGGCGAAGCTCTGGCCCACTTCTTCGAGCGTGTGCTCGCTGCCGTCTTCGAGACCAAAGCGCATCTTGATGACCTTCTCTTCGCGCGGAGTCAAAGTACGAAGTACGTGCGAAGTTTGGTCTTTCAGGTTGACGTTGATCACGGCCTCGGCCGGCGAGACCACCGCGCGGTCTTCGATGAAGTCGCCAAGGTGCGAATCTTCTTCTTCTCCAATCGGAGTTTCCAAAGAAATCGGCTCCTGAGCAATCTTCAGCACCTTGCGCACTTTCGCGACCGGAATGTCCATGCGCTTGGCGATTTCTTCCGACGTCGGCTCGCGTCCCAGTTCCTGCACCAGCTGCCGCGACGTGCGGATCAGCTTATTGATCGTTTCGATCATGTGCACCGGAATACGGATAGTACGCGCCTGGTCGGCAATCGCGCGGGTGATCGCTTGTCGAATCCACCACGTGGCGTAAGTTGAAAACTTGTAGCCGCGGCGGTATTCGAATTTGTCCACCGCCTTCATCAGGCCGATGTTGCCTTCCTGAATCAGGTCAAGGAACTGCAGCCCGCGGTTGGTATATTTCTTGGCGATTGAAACAACCAAACGAAGGTTGGCCTCGATCAGCTCACGCTTCGCCTGCTCGGCGTCCATATCGCCCTGGATCAGTTCGCGCTGTGTACGCTTGAGCTCCTGGAACGCGACGCCCACTTCCTGTTCGAGCTTTTCAAGTTCCGCATAGATCGCGCGAGATTGCCGTTTGTACTCTTTGCGCTGATCTTCGCTGCGGGTGGCGTCGGCTCTTTTTTCCAGGTTCTGCGCCTGGCGGTCGAGCGAGCGCATGGTGTCAACCGTTTTGTTTAGGCGGTCGATCAGGCGCTTACGTTCGACATTAGTGAAGCCGAGATCACGAACAGCTTGCGAAACTTCAATCACCGCGCGCGCCAACTTGTTGTGCATGCGGCGATATGGCTTGGGATTCTTCTTCTGAGAGAACTCGCCGAACTTTTCCTGCACCTGCATGGCTTTTTTGTAAGCCTTGGCAAGTTCGTCGATTTTCCCGGTGAAGTCGTTTAAACGCGCCTGAACGATTTCGTCGGTGATCTCTTCCTCGTCGAAAGTGACCACTTCCTTGATCGAGCGGACGCCCTTCTTCAGGTCCTCGCCCATGGCGAGCAGTTCGCGGATCACAATCGGCGACCGCGAAAGCGCCTTCAGGACTCGGTTCTGCCCACGCTCGATTCGCTTGGCGATTTCAACTTCGCCTTCGCGCGTCAGCAGTGGGACGGTTCCCATCTCGCGCAAGTACATGCGGACGGGGTCATTGGTTTTTTCCATTGCGCCCGGGGTAAGGTCGAGTTCAACATCTTCCCCGAGCTCTTCTGCATCTTCTCTGTCGAGAGCGGTCGAGGGCATTTTCGGGCCCTCGAGTACATCAATACCTTGCGTACCGATTGTCGTGAGCAGATCTTCAAGGTCGTCAGGGCTTTGAACGTCTTGTGGTATGAGGTCATTGACCTGGTCATACGTGAGATATCCCTTTTCTTTACCTGTATCGATCAGCTTTTTTATATCGTCGAATTTGTCATCGAGGGCCAAAGCGAATAGTTCCTCTTTGTCTTCGTCCGGCGGGAGCCACTAGCCTCCTATCGGTCGAAAATGAATTGACTTTTAGTTAACGGTGGGAGCGTGCAAATGGCTGGACGCCGCACAAACCTCAGAAGTTTATCAGAAATGGGCTTCCAGCTACCAGCGTTTAGCTCCTCGCTATCAAGTCCGGAAAGCGCGGAGGCTAGTCGCAGCTAGGAACGATCTGATTTCCTGGCCTCACGTCCTTCTGTCGGAGATTCCGACACGTTGCCCTATGTCCCTGCCCGTCCAATAAATTAGATGGCAAACAGAGCGGTTTAGTTTCAGCGAGTTGGCCGGAAAAGGGCTCGAACGGAGAGTTTGTGTCGTTTTCCTAAGAGTTTAAGCAGCCCGCCGGAAATGGCCGCGCGACGACCGAGCAATACCTCAAGACCATGGCGGGATTACGGGATCATGTGAGGGATGGGCCGGCCGGCAAATTGGAGTGTATGAATTCATCCTAAGAGCCACTCCGGGCGACGCCGGGTGCCGGGTGCGGGTGCCCCACTTCTCACCGTTGTTGCGAGAAGTGGGTATTGCATAGGCTTAGGTCGAGATCAAGGTTGAGTTCAGGCAATCTCTATCCCACTTCTCCCAAACCCCGGGGGAGAAGTGGGGCACCCGGCAACGAGTATTACCAGCTGACGGGTTCATAGCAACTTCAATTATGAGCAGAAGGAGCTTGCGAGGCCATGTCTGTGCAACCACAGAAGTCACCGAGGTCACCGCAGCGAGGCAGCTCTTGACATTTTCTTGACATTTGCTAAACCGAACTTTGGCAAGAAAGGAGAATGTCTCACAGTTCGTCAAGAAAGAGATGGCCCTCGGCAAGAGGATTTTGACAATTTATTCTTCGTACTGAGGTAACTTGTCGGGGAGCTTGAGTAGAACCAGGATTGTTTTAGGCTGCGCGGAGCGTGCAAGTCGGAGACGCTGCTGGGGAGATGCCGGACGGAAAAGCACCACAAACCAATTTTCGTGAAGATGCCGCCCGGGAGCTCGGTTCTTGGCGCAACACGACTTTGCTCTCGCGTTTATTCCACCCTGTATCTTTACGTTTGCCGGTCCGAGACAGAAGAAAAGAGTGGCAATATTTGTTTCAGCCTCGGATGAGACAAGCGGAGGCAATCATCTCAGTGACTTCGAGTGCACAGGTTGGCCCGCCGAAGATTCCATATGTTCACGTGGCCGAGGTGCGCAGCAGAGCGTCCGAAAAACATCGCATCACCGACAAATGAAGAAATAGATGACAAACGAACACATAAATGGAACTGCCGCCCCTCATGATTCGTAGGTAACCCTAAGAATGCCATATATGCTGGAACCAAAATGCCCCCCATCCTAATGGTTCATGTCGTCGCAGGGACGTTGGGCTTGACATCGGGCGCGGCCGCAATTTCGTTTCGCAAAGGGTCGCCGCGTCACGTTCAGGCTGGGAGAATCTTTGTCGCAGCCATGTTGACCATGGCGGCAGGCGCGGTGTACTTGGCGATTCTTAAGCATCAGGCGGCGAATATTCTGGGGGGCGTACTAGTCTTTTATCTAATCACGACGGGATGGCTGACCGCTCGGCGCGGCGACGGGCAAACGAGCCGCGTCGATTGGGGAGTACTTCTGATTCCTTTGGCAGGCGGTTCTTGGGTCGGGTTTATCGGTTTGGAAAAACTTCTTAGCCACATGCCACCGAATGATGGCGTCCCCCTTGGGATAGACTTCCTTGTCGCCTCCGTGATGCTACTCGCTGCGGCTGGCGACATCCGTATGATGGTGCGCTGCGGTCTTTTTGGGACAGAGCGTCGGATGCGGCATTTGTGGCGGATGTGCTTTGCATTGTTTATTGCCACCGGATCGTTCTTCCTCGGGCCGGCAAACCGTCCTCTGAGGCTGCTTGCTTCGATTGGATTCCGGCA
>DASRFP010000009.1:0-81497 GCA_035651475.1 Terriglobales bacterium
AGCTAAGTCGGGCATTCTGGTGAAGGTCCATTCGATCGACTCCTGCGAAGCGGATTGGTCAGCACCATCAGCTTCTCCGGTATCGCTCGGATGGACTATTCACTTCTTGGGAACAACGTGTTGAAAGATCACAGGTGCCCCGGCCTCTTCCTCGGAACAGTGGCAGCCATAGACACGTACCACCATTTCGCGAAGGGCGGTCCTCAGAACATTCCTCCCATCTGGGTTACAGATCGACCGCAGCCGGGGAATCCGCAGATGATTTCGCAAGGCGCGTCTGCACAGCCCGATACGGTAGCGTTGCTGCGTGTGGCAGCGGCCCTGGAAGTGAATTCAACAAAATCAAAAAGTGGGCGCAAGATTGGATTAATAAACATGGATAGTCTGGCTATGCAATCAGGAGCGCCCCTTGCACTCCGCACCGTGTACCTACTCTGGCACACTGACCCACACGGTGACGAGAAGCTGATCGGGGTGTGCGCGACAAGGTCCGATGCCTCCCACGCAGTGGATCGGGCTAATGACAAACCTGGATTCTCAGAGGGTGGGTTATTTGAAATCGCCGAATACGAGCTGAACAAGGATCACTGGACTGACGGATTTACACGGCACGACGGGCGTGTCCTCCCAAAATGGCTTCGTCCTGACGACACAACCGAAGAAGGTGTCTAAAGCAAGTGGGATTGGGGGCTGGGCCCAGCTTTGATTCGAATTATGCGTTGACGTCGGTCGATCCTAGCGGCGGTGCTGTTCGAGAACCATACACCCGCTTGACAACCCTCCACTCACATCTTATAATTAGCACTCAGATGTACTGAGTGCTAACAATCAGCAACTCAAATCAGCCTCATCACCAAATCAAATTCTAAGCACCACTACAGCAACTGAAAGGAGTCTGAAAATGGCTACGAAATTCACCCCACTGCACGACCGCATCCTGGTTCGGCGCGTGGAAGAAGGCGAAACCACCCGCGGCGGAATCATTATCCCCGACTCGGCAAAAGAGAAGCCGCAGGAAGGCGAAGTTGTTTCCGCAGGTAAGGGCAAGATCAGCGAAGAGGGCAAGGTCCGTCCGCTCGACGTGAAGGAAGGCGACCGCATCCTGTTCGGCAAATACAGCGGCACCGAGATCAAGCTGGACGGCGAAGATTACATCATCATGCGCGAAGAGGAAGTACTCGGCGTTCTCTCCGGCGCAGCCAAGAAAGAAACTGTCGGCTCACGTCGTTAATTCCCGATTTTGGAAGACGGGCGTCTCCGCCCGTCAGATAAAGGTTTTTGAGATTCAAGCCAAGAGCTAAAAGCTAAGAGCCACCAGCTGAAGTTGATTGCTCACAGCTCATCGCTCGCAGCTAAGTTTTCACAACGAAATCAATAAGGAGCTTCGAAAATGGCAAAACAAATTGTTCACGGAGAAGAGTCCCGCCAGGCGATTCTTCGCGGCGTCAACGTACTCGCTGACGCCGTAAAGGTCACGCTCGGTCCCAAGGGCCGCAACGTCGTGATCGACAAGAAATTCGGTTCGCCGACCATCACCAAAGACGGCGTCACCGTTGCAAAAGAAATTGAACTGAAAGATACCCTCGAAAATATGGGCGCGCAGATGGTGAAAGAAGTCGCTTCGAAGACCAGCGACGTCGCCGGCGACGGCACCACGACTGCCACCGTTCTCGCGCAGGCCATTTATCGCGAAGGCGTCAAGACCGTTGCTGCCGGCGCAAATCCCATGGCCCTCAAGCGCGGAATCGAAAAAGCTATCGGCGTGATTGCCGGCGAAGTCGACAAGAAAACCGGCGAACGCGGCAAGGGCGAGATCGACAAACTCTCGAAGCCCGTCCAAGGCGAGATGATTTCACAAGTTGGAACCATTTCCGCAAATAACGATGAGACCATTGGCACCATCATCGCCGAAGCGATGAAGAAGGTCGGCAAGGATGGCGTCATCACCGTAGAAGAGTCGAAGACGCTCGAAACCCAGCTCGAAGTCGTTGAAGGCATGCAGTTCGACCGCGGCTATCTCTCTCCATACTTTGTTACTGATCCGGAGCGGATGGAAGCCGTGCTCGAGAATCCTTACATCCTGATCCACGAAAAGAAAATCTCCAGCATGAAGGACCTGCTCCCGCTGCTCGAGCAGATCGCAAAGGGCGGCAAGCCGCTCGTCATCATTGCTGAGGACGTGGAAGGCGAAGCGCTCGCGACTCTCGTGGTCAACAAGCTGCGTGGCACGCTGCACGTTGCTGCAGTCAAGGCCCCGGGCTTCGGCGATCGCCGCAAAGCCATGCTGCAGGATATCGCCATCCTCACCGGCGGCAAGGCCATCACTGAAGATCTCGGCATTAAGCTCGAGAACGTTCAGATCAGCGACCTTGGCCAGGCAAAGAAAGTCACCATCGACAAGGACAACACCACCATCGTCGAAGGCAAAGGCAAGTCGGCTGACATTCAGGGCCGGGTGAAAGAAATCCGCAGCCAGATCGACAAGACCACCAGCGACTACGACCGCGAGAAGCTGCAAGAACGGTTGGCGAAGCTGGTTGGCGGAGTGGCCGTCATTAAAGTGGGCGCCGCGACCGAAACCGAAATGAAGGAAAAGAAAGCCCGCGTTGAAGATGCAATGCATGCCACCCGCGCGGCCGTCGAAGAGGGAATTGTCCCTGGCGGCGGAGTTGCGCTGGCCCGTTCGGCTGCAGCTCTCGACAAGCTGAAGCTCGAAGGCGACGAAGCCATCGGCGTCAACATCGTGAAGCGCGCCATGCAGGAGCCGCTGCGCCAGATCGCCGAGAACGCTGGCGAAGAGGGTGCTGTGGTGCTCGGCAAGGTGCTCGATTCGAAAGAATCGAACTTCGGCTACAACGCCTTCGCCAACGAGTACGAGGACCTGGTCAAGGCCGGGGTGCTCGATCCGACGAAGGTCGTTCGCACCGCGCTGCAGAACGCAGGCTCGATCGCAGCCCTCATGCTGACGACCGAAGCGCTGGTCAGCGAGCTGCCGGAAAAGAAAGAAGCACCGGCAATGCCCGGCGGCCACGGCGGCATGGGCGATATGTACTGATAAAGCAGCTTCTAGCTATTAGCTCTTAGCTTCTAGCTAGAACAATATGGCGCGGACACTCTTGTCCGCGAGAACTTAGAAGCCCAGTCGAAAGGCTGGGCTTTTTTGCATCCTGCCCCGCTAAAATGGGCGCTGAGGACAATCCATAGCACAGCTAACTCCGCAAGAACCGACGTTTTGGAGAAGGCTCTCACTCTTTCTACACAGGAGCGCGGACTACTTATAGGACGACTCCAAGCTTCAACGCCTGAACTACCACCGAGGGATTAGCTCGTCTCGGTTCACTGATCAGAAGATGAAAACGTTTCAACTGTGCAGGCACGCGCAAAGGCGACTGCGTGTTCGCGGGTGTGTCTGTGACGAATGGACATACGTATGGAATACCCACTTCTCGCAACAACGGCGAGAAGTGGGGCACCCTCTAATTCATTCCTAGTCGTATGCTTCGTGGAGAAGTGGGCCACCCGCCTGAGATACAGAGAGTCGAGATCGAGGTTCCCACTCTTGCGAAAAACGCACGAGTGAGGGACCCTCAGGGTGATTTCCAAGGAAAACAAAGGCGGCCGGGTGCCCCACTTCTGCCCGATTTTGGCAGAAGTGGGATAGAGATTGCCTGAACTCAACCTTGGTCTCGACCTAAGCCTGTGCAATACCCACTTCTCGCAACAACGGCGAGAAGTGGGGCACCCTCTAATTGAATTCAATCTTAGTTACATTCCTCCTGGAGAAGTGGGCCACCCGTCAAGCTGCGATAATGGAGGGCCTAGTAAGAATTCTTCATGCGATTTCCATGAACCCGAGAGTATGAAAGAGGACGAGTTTGGACGAATCTTCGATCATGGATGCGACGAAGAATGTCAGTATGCGAGTCAATTCGGCTGGAGATTCAAGGGCAATCTGTACGGCAAACCCTACAGTGAATTTTTTTCCAGCCTTAGCGACTATGCTGATTGGCGAACCGGGATCGCCGCACTGCCCGAGAGTCAGGTGTATTCCGCCTTCCTCCTGATAGCGAAGAACCAAGGGTTAGATCCGAACAAGACTGTTCAAATCATGTCCCAATATTACGCTATGGTATACAGCGTTTGGATACCGGGTCTCGCCGATCAGTCATTAAATCCCGCCAGTGCAAAGGCGGATGGTGGGTGGTCGGACCCCCTCACGAATCTTCATGCAGGGGCGGGCTCATACTACTTTGGCTTTGTCTTCGACGCTGGTCACTTGGTAGATAGCATCGTAAAGAGTGATGGCAGCGAAGATCCGATTAACGCCCACATTGACGGTGCCGGACCACTAAATCCATTTCACTACCTGCTCCAGCTTCCTTCGATGATAATTCCACCCAGCCCTTCGCAACAGGCAAGCTGTAGCATAAATGGAGGGTGTACATTCTAGAGCTAATTGACGTCAGTCCTCGCAGCGCTACCAGTAAAGTAGCAACTGAAAACACGCGACCAGCATTGAAGTCACCTGCTTGGTTGGTGGTTTTTGTGGTGGTCCTTGCGGCTACTACAATTAGTCTCCCCTGCATCGCCTCAGATCAGGCGGAAACCACCCTAACTGTGCGAGTGATCGATAACAAGGATGGAAAAGCATTAAAGGGAGTCTCGCTTGGACTTGTGACCTGGGATGAGAAGGGCCAGCATTTTTTGTTGAGTGCAATTACAGATGCCGAAGGTGCTGCGATTTTTCATCTGTCGATACCGATTCCCGAGCGCATTGGAATCACCTACTCTCCTAATGAAGTTTGGGCGTGCTCTGATATTGCCTTCCCTACTATCCCGATTCTGAAGAGTGGAATTGTCGCGCAATATAAGTGCAATGATCGTAGGAGGCTGAAGTGGACAGCGCCGCCAAAAGCGGGAGAACTGGTTGTATTTGCCAAGCGGGTCTCACTTTGGGAACGGATGAGGCGTGAGCTCCCATAGCACCGGCGGGTGGCCCACCTTTACTGTGGGTGGCTGTGATCTTTCAACACGTTGTTCCCGAGAAGTGAATAGTCCATCCGTGCGAGACCGGAGAAGCTGATGGTGCCTAACCGGACGAATTTCCTCAGGATCGACGTGCGACGGGTGTTGGCGCAAATGAAGATAACCGCGCCCTTCTTTGCTGGCATCGCATACACGTTGGGCGCTCAGTTCGCGAGGCTGCACCACTCTTCGCGGTTTCTGAAGGGTGGGAACGACAGAATCTGAAGCCAGTACATTTGTTAAGAGGGGTTTTCCAAATCAGGCGAAGATCATTCGCGCCGCGAACGATCTTCGCCAAAAAACCTCGCCTTCCCACTTTGGGACGGAAGCTCCGTCACTGTGGAAAATTGTTGTCAATAGCCCTTTTCACTCGAATTTTTGGGCGGGTGGCCCAGGCTTACCGCGGGGTGCCCTATCCTTCGCCGTTTTTGCGAAGGGTGGGAACTACTGACCTCTGTGCGATCGTCATTCGTCACGGCCAAAATCCAGAAATTAAAAATCCCCACCCTCTCGCAAGAGAAGCGAGAAGGGTGGGCCAACCGCTTTTTCATTACATCGAACAGCGTGCCTAAGGCTTCGCCGCGGGCTTTTCTTGGTGCTTCATAGGCATGGCGGCTGCGGGTTTGGGCTTCCAGAAATCGGGGTCGGCTTTTACCCATTCATCCCTGGGATAGCTCATGCTCGGACTGAACTGGAATAAATTCCTCTGGTTGGATTCAATAGCAGCCGACTCCAGTTCGGCTAGGCGCTTCATGCCATCTTCGCCCAGCGCAGATACAAACTGCTTGTCTTTGGCGAAACCGTCATCGACTTCTTTCAAAGACTTCATGGGAAAAAACACAATGTGGACCGATCCTTCCTGGCCATACATTGCGTCAAACTCAGCCCAGTGCATGTCAGGGATTTTCTCGTAGGCAGACTTCACGAGCTTGACCAGTTCCTCCCATTCCTGCCTGTGCCCGGCGCGCACACGATAGGCCGAAATTTCGAAGTAACGCATGTGAGCGATGTCGACCGCGGAGTTGAAACTTTGATCGTCGTTATAGACGAGCGCGGTCTGGTCCTGCTCGCTGAGCAGATCGCCGTCAGTGTTGATGGCGCGGTCTAACGCGGAGGACAGCGCTTTGTTTTTCGCGATTGCCATGGTGTCTTTTTCCCATGCTTCAAACGAGTCGTAGCCCACCAAAAATAAGACGCGCGGTTTCCCGGTCAGGGCGCTTACCGCAAAATAGTGCGTGGGCCACTTGGCGCGGGTGAAAGCCTGCACAAATGCGCTTTCACTCTTTTCGTGCACGTTTCCAGCTCTTCCAGGTTTGACGAATTCCCGTTGCAAGACGAGCACCTTCGGCGGCGGCGTGGTGGCATCGGAGCTTTCCTGCGCGACCGCCATGATTCCCGCACACAAAAATATCGCTCCTGAAACAAGACAGCTTGTAATCCTGTTCATATGATTGGCCTCCTTGGCCAACGAGCGGATGGGTACACTTTCCCGCTCACGGGGACGCGCAGAGTTCAGATTTATTGGGATACTTGGGACCCCATCCCGAAGTAGGGCGGAGACTACGCCCAACCGAGTGTGAAGTCAAGGCGGCGTCAGTGAAAGGCGGTTTGAAGTCGATGTAACGTTTGGTGGTGGCGGCTCACTATGATGGTGCACGGGCTAAGTGAGGCCATGGGGGAAATATGTACGAGCTCTGCGTTAACATCGGTGGGACCAGACACTGCTTTCCGCTTCCTTCTCTGATCGATACCGCTCATATCCGCATTCCAAAACCTACCAACTACCCACCGTTCGAGTTGGCGATTGCAGTGCTTCAACTAGTCGACGCAGTGCCGGATTCAGAACTCTCCAGGGAATTGTCGAAGGTGGCAAACGGATTTATTGAGCAAGTGAAAAGGGAATTGCCGTCGGGGACCGAGCTGATGATGGAAGAAAAAGCCGCAATGGAGGCCGCGTAAACGTTAGTTGTTTCATAGGCGCGCCCTGAAAGCCTCACCGAAAGGCGGGGCTTTTTTGGCTTACAGAATCCCACTTTGCCAGCACGGATCCGAATGGCGCGGGCACCTTTTGTGCGGCAGAAGTATCGGACCACACGCTCAGCGGTGTTCCACAATGTACTCGCGCTGATTTCGCGATTTGGAGCGCAACACCGCGAAGAGGATCAACTGTGCCGCGAGCGCGGCAGCGGTGTCGAGAAGCACGTCGCGGAAGGCGCCGGTCCGAGATGGCAGAAAGCTTTGATGCCATTCGTCCAAACTCGCGACCAATGCCGTGCTGAGTACAGCAATCGTCGACCATTGCAGGCACCACTGAGTGCTGAGGCGTGGAAAAGTCCCACGCCACGAGCGAAAAAATAGGGCGCTCATTATGGCGTAACCGATCACGTGCCCCGTCTTACGGAGCAAGTTATTCCAGAAGCTCAATCTCGCGATTTTGATCCCGAAAAGAAAATGAAAAATCCAATTCAGAAGCCGGGCGGTATGAGCGCCTGAGCCCAAGTTTGTAGATTCAAGCGTGATGATTGCAATCCAGATAACAGAGGGCAGCCATACCTTGAGGATTCGTTTGCTGGAGGAAGTCAATTTTCACATTTTAGCAATGGGAAGATCGCGTCGACTTTCGTGAGGTTCGTAGTGAACCATGCGAAGTCAACAGCCCCACCCTTGTCGCTCCAAATTCAAGAGCGACAAGGATGGGCACCCTCGTTCAACTCTGTGCCAACTCTAGCGATTGCAGGCGTTTCAGGAGATATTTGCGTTCCGTCTCATTGCTGACGAGTTCCAACGCGCGGCGGTAGCTAGCGGCGGCTTCGCTGTTCGATCCCAGGCGACGCAACAGATCAGCGTGAGCCGCGTGCAACAAATGATAGTCGCCGAGATGATCTTCGCGCGAGAGTGTTTCGATTTGCGACAAACCAACCCGAGGTCCTTCAGCCATGGCAACTGCAACCGCACGATTCAAAGAAACAATCGGCGATGGTTGTATCTGTTCGAGCAAGTCGTATAAGCGCACGATCTCCCGCCAATCAGTTTCTTGGGGACGCGCGGCCCGGCAATGCACGGCTGAAATGGCTGCCTGGATTGCGTATGGACCTGGCTTCGAGGATATGACTCCCTGAACCAGTGGGAGGGCGCGCTCGATTTGTTCGTGGTTCCACAGGCTTCGGTCTTGATCTTCAAGCACGACTAAGTCCCCTGCGGAGTCGAGGCGGGCATTTCGCCGCGCGTCGTGCAAGAGCATGAGCGCGAGCAGGCCGGTGGCTTCGGCGGGAACTCGCGGCTGCATCAGTGTCCTGAGCAGTCCGGCGAGACGGATGGCTTCGGCGCAGAGATCCTTGCGCACAAGAAACATGCCGCGCGTGGCAACGTAACCTTCGTTGAAAACCAGATAGATCGTTTGCAGCACAGCGTCGAGGCGCGCGGGCATTTCTTTCAATTCAGGAACGACGTAGGGAATGCCAGCGTCGCGGATTTTGCGCTTGGCACGGACCAGCCGCTGGGCCAGGGTTTCTTTCGGAACCAGGAAGGCGCGGGCTATTTCATCGGTTTCAAGACCGCATAGAGTTCGAAGCGTGAGAGCAACTTGCGCATCGAGACTGAGCGCGGGATGGCAGCAGGTAAAAATCAGACGAAGACGTTCGTCTGGAATTTCTTCGCCGATAACTTCGGGCTGGTGGACGCTGGAGGGAGTTTCGCGCGCGAGTTGCGGCTCGATCTTCTCATTGAACAAGCTCTGCCGCCGGATGCGGTCGATGGCTTTGTGCTTTGCGGTTGAGACAATCCAGGCGCGCGGAGATTCAGGGACTCCGGCGACAGGCCATTGATCGAGAGCGGCGGCAAACGCCTCCTGCGCGTATTCTTCCGCGAGTTCGAAGTCGCCGAGCAGGGAAATCAAGGTAGCGACGATCCGGCCCCAATCAGAGCGATAAACGGATTCGACGGCTGCTGCGGCATCCATATTGAAATATTAGATTTTTGCTAAGTGGGTGTCGATTCGAAGATGGGTTGTTCGATTAGCCTTTTGAAGCGGTTGAGCTTCTTGTTTGGCGGAGTCATATAATTCCGGTCGTTCCGTATATGAGATCGTGGACGAACGAAATGGTGGGGAGCCCCGATGCAATACATGATGCTGATCTATCTGGATGAGAATTCGCTGACTGAAGCGCAACGGGTGAAATGTTATGGCGAATCGGCGGCATATGCGCGCGAACTGCAGGCGGCGGGAAAGTACATCGCCACGAGCCCCTTGCAACCGACGTTTACGGCGACGAGCATTCGCCATGAGCAAGGGAAGCGTGTGATCACCGACGGGCCTTTTGCCGAGACAAGAGAGCAGCTCGGCGGATTTTTCATGGTGAATGCGGAGAATCTGGATGAGGCGATTGACATCGCAGCTAAGATTCCCGCAGGACAATTCGGAACGGTCGAAATACGTCCTCTGCTGCCGGTCAGTGGTGTTCCTATCTTTCAAACCAGCTAGTGTCGATTGAAGCCTGGCTCGTTCGATAAACCTGTGAAGGCGGATCGAACTGGAAAGATCGAACGCTTAACTAACCGATAGGAGAACAGCGATGAAAGTCATGGTGGTTGTAAAGGCGAACGAGCAATCGGAAGCGGGCATTCTGCCGGACACAGAACTTTTGACGAAAATGATGAAGTACAACGAGCAGTTGGTGAAGGCCGGGGTCATGCTGTCTGGCGACGGGCTTCAGCCGAGTTCGAAGGGCAAGCGGGTGAGTTTCTCGGGAAAACAGCCCACGGTTACGGACGGTCCTTTTGCAGAGACGAAAGAACTGATTGCCGGCTTCTGGATATGGAACGTGAAGTCGGTGGATGAAGCGGTGGAGTGGCTTAAGCGCGCTCCGTTCGATCGCGGTGAGGTTGTCGAGATTCGGCCGTTTCACACGCTGGAAGATTTCGGAGAGAATCTGACTCCGGAGCTCAGAGCAGAAAATGAGCGGCTCTACGAAACGCTCGGGTCGAAGAAATAGCCGTGCGTTCGTGTTGGTCGTTTCGTTTGCGGGAGTGATATAAAGCGTAGTTCATGAATCCTGAATAGGAGAGAACCACAATGCAAAACGCCGCTCAGAGTTCCGTCGTGACAACGGCCAAGCCTAAATCGAAATCAGCGATCTGGGCTGGCCGTATCATCAGCACAATTGTCGTGCTGTTCATGGCGTTCGATGGCGTGACAAAAGTGATCAAGGATCCGCATGTTCTCGCCGCCAGCGCTGACCTGGCTTTCACGGCGAATGCCATCCAGGTGATCGGCGTGATTGTGCTGTTCTGCACCTTGCTTTATGCGATCCCGCGCACTGCAATCCTCGGCGCCATTCTGCTTACAGGTCACCTTGGCGGCGCGGTGGCGGTGCAGCTCCGTGTTGCCCACCCTGCGTTCGAGACTATCTTCCCGGTGATCTTCGGCGTGTTGGTGTGGGCGGGAATCTTCTTGCGTGAACCCCGCCTGCGCGAGCTGGTACCGCTAAGGAAATAGGCGCAATGATAAAATCAAAAGCAAACGTAGGCGCGTAGCTCAGCTGGTTAGAGCGCTACCTTGACACGGTAGAGGTCTGGGGTTCGAGTCCCCACGTGCCTACCATACGTCTGAACGGCTTACGCTGACCTCCCAAAAACAATCTGGGTCTGTTCGGGTCCAATAAGCTTCCTTTCCACTATTGCACCAGATTGGTCTTGCTGGCCGACAAAAAGCCAGAGGGCAGAATTGCCCCCACGAGTTTGTTCTGGGCCAGACGCTTGGTCTCTGCCGTGGCCTGCAGATATTTGTTGGTCACGTGCAGATTGGCGTGGCGCAGGTAGTCGCGAATCGTGAGCTGGTGTTCGCCCATTTCGGCCAGCATCGTTCCCACCGTATGGCGAAATGTATGCCAGCCAACACCGACGATGCCTACTTTGGCAAATGCCGGCTTGATCTGTCGTTTGAGCACTGCGGCTAGATCCAGAGGCTTTCGTCCCTTGAAACGGTGCGACGGAAATACAAAGTCCTCCGGTCGGGAGTAATAACCCTGCGATTTCCATTCGAGCAAAGCCTGCTTCAGCGCCGAGTGCATGGGAAGCAGCCTGGCTGAGGCTTCGGTTTTGGTGGCTTTCAAATGTCCGCCCCGCCGCCAGTAATACGAGTGCTGGACATTGAAGACCAGGTTCTCGAAATCGCAGTCCATCCAGCGAAGTGCGCCGAGTTCGCCGCGCCGCGCCCCCAGCGCCCCGTCTAGAAATACGAGAAGCTGGTCTCGAAATTCCAAGTGGCTCAGACCCGCCGCCACTTGCTCCGGAGACAACACCAGAGGAGACCTTCGCCGTTTGGCGCTTACGCGGACCCCGACACTCGGTCCTCTTTTGCCCCCATTTCCCACCGGAATTCCGGAAGAAATTGGATTGTGCGAACAAAACTCCCATCGCACGGCGTGAGAGAAAACGGCTGACATGACGCATTTGATTTTGGCTTTGCTTCCATCGGCTATTTCGGCCGCTCGAAGCCAGCGCTCCACCTCGACGGTTTTCACTTCTTCGAGGAGAAGAGATCCCCATCGTGGCAGAATCCAATTCTTGGCGAACTGGGTATATACATCCTGGGTAGATATCTCCTTGAGAGGCAGCTCTTCGCGACAGTAGTGCTCCCAAAGAATGTTGATTGTGGTTTTGTTTAGGGTGTTGCGACTGGAATGATTGTTGATGGTAAGCCGGAGGGCGTCCGCCGCTGCCTGAGCGGCAGACTCGGTGGGGTATTTCTCGACCGTACCGATCTGCAACTTGCGACGGATTGGTTTGCCGTTGATATCTTTTTCCCACCATCGGTATACCCATACAGCAGGTCCCCTCTTACGCTTTTCCGGCGTGAGACTTCCTTGTTGATAGCGTGCTCGTCTAAGCAAAATTCCTCCTCTGCTTAAACGGCACTGACAGCCGTTCCAAGCATAGCGGAATGGCCCGAGAGGTTCGAGAAATTTTCACGCCCGATCGGTCCCGAATCAGCTTGCTATTCGATCAAACCAGTCATTGAGCACTGAGACCCGAAATCGCCACAGCCTGCCGATGCGGGTGGCAGGTATCTCGCCGAGACGTGCACTTCGGCGCAATGTCTTCGGATGAATTCTTAAGAGTTTTGCCGCTTCTTCTGTATCGAGCAACGGCTCAAATTTTTCAGGCGTTTTAGATGAATGTTTTTCACCATTTTGAAATTCTTGATGAATTGGGTGGTCATCGGCTGGCATCGAATTAATACCTCACGAAAATACATTCTTGGGGGACACGATCCGCCTTATTGTCCCCACAGATGCCATTGTGTAGCCCAACTTCCAGTTTCTGTAAAAAAAGCACAGGAAGACGGCTTACACGCAGTCTATGTTTCAAAACAAAATTCCGCACAATTCCACAGAATTTGACCGAAAACCGATTTGGCCTTACCTTCGCAAACGCTGGTACAGAATCTGGCCAAGAGAGGAGGAAAGAGGTGTTTTCATGTCCCAAAGCGCTTGCAGAAGGACTGCGAAGCACGGGTTACATCGTTGATGCGGTTATGACCACAGTTTTGTACCTTGCCAGCAAACTACATAAACCTGTGATCGTGGAGGGCCCCGCGGGGAGCGGGAAAACCCAATTGGCGTACGCGGTTGCAGCCGCTGCAAATACCACGGTGGAACGCCTGCAATGCTACGAAGGGATCAACGAAGAGAAGGCCATCGGCAAATTCGACGAAGCCCTGCAAAGGCTTTGCGTAGAGCTAAAGGCGAAATCAGGAAGTGTTGACTGGGCTTCGGTGCGAACCGAACTGCACAGCCAGGAGTTCTTCAGGGCCGGTCCGCTCATGCGTGCACTTCTGAGCGAAAAACCTTGTGTTTTGCTGGTTGATGAGATTGACAAGGTTGACCAGGAATTTGAGGCCCTGCTATTAGAGCTCCTGAGCGTGTGGCAGCTCAGCATTCCAAAGTTGGGGACCGTCAAAGCCCGCAGCATCCCCTTCGTTGTGCTCACTTCAAACGAGGAACGGCGAATCGGCGATCCCTTGCGCCGCCGCAGTTTCTATTTGCGCGTAGAGCACCCGACGGCCGAACGCGAGGCAAAAATCGTTGCCTTGCGAACCCCTGATTCCAGTGCGGAGTTTCATGCTGGAATGGCAGGACTGGCCAAGGCCTTGAGAGGTTGGAGCATGGAGAAGCCGCCGTCGGTATCGGAAATTCTGGACCTTGCGGACGCGCTCAGAACGCTCGGGCACGACCACGTAACCGCCGACATGCGGGACATCCTCTTGCCGCTACTGGCAAAGACCGAAGGCGACAGAAAAAAACTTCTGTTGCGGGATGGATTCGCCAGCTTGATCTATGACGCCGAGCAGTACCGGACGTTAACGCTCGAAGGAAAGGCGGCATGAAGCTCGTTGTTCTCTTCGCCTTAATTTTTGCTGCACTCGGCACTGCGGGGCAGAACCGAAATTCGGATGAGCGTTCCGAGGCCGAGTATTACGCTGCCGCCTATTCGCAACATTACCAGGTCCCGGTATCCCTGGTACGCGCTGTCATAGAGCGCGAATCGAACTGGCGGTCATGCGCTATTTCTCCGAAGGGTGCCGCCGGACTGATGCAGTTAATGCCGCTGACTGCGCAGCGGCTTGGGGTTCGGGACCGTTGCAACATCGAGGAGAACATTTCTGGTAGCGTTCGCTATCTGGCCTGGCTGATGCAGCAATTTCAGGGAGATTTGCGACTCGTCTTGGCGGCTTACTACGCCGGCGACGGAATTATCAGAAAAAGAGGCCTGGCCTTCCGTAACCCCGAAGTTGTTGCCTATGTGTCGAGGGTTCGAGCCACCTACATGCGTTTTAACCAGCTTCCGAACATCGATCCCCAACTCAGTTCGAAGAAAGATATGCCATGAAAATATGCCGGAATTTGACTCAGGTAATAACGTTGCTTCTTCTGCTTTCTCGAAGCTATGCACAAACTGAACCCACCGCGGGAAGAATTCTCAATCTCAATTTAGATCCGCAGGCGGTCACGTCTGTGGAATTACGCCCCGGTTTTGTGACAGCTGTCCGGTTACCAGAGGCCGTAAGTTCTGTGGTGATTGGTGACCCAGTCGCATTCAAGGCGGAACACTCGGATGCCGAACCCGAGCTAGTGTTCTTCAAACCAATTACCGCGGCCGCGTCGCACACGAATGCCTTGATAACGACCCGTCTTGGGCGCGCAGTATCGCTGTCGCTGGTGAGCTACGGCTCGTCAGACCATAAAACTTTTGTCGATTACGTTCTGAAATATGACGCTTCGCCGAAAAGTTTTCTGATCGAGGCGAGCAATCTGAGTTTCCTGGTTGCCCAGACGATAGGCATTGATAGCAAGGAACCTGATACTGATCTAAAACCACTTATTGCGAGGGAAGACAAACTTCTTGCGGAACAACGGAAGTCGGCGCCTCGTTGGCAGGGTAAAGATTTGCGCGCGAGTGTTGGGCAGTCGAGTCGGAGCGGCGACGAAATGACGGTCTCGTTTTCCGTGCTGAATTCGTCGGCTCGACCAATTGAATTGCTTCCACCTCAAATCGAACTTACTGATGCCGAAAAAAATGGTAAGCATAAGCCTCACAAAGACGAGCCGGTCGCAATCAAAAATTACCAAATGACATCGCGCCGTCTAGAACCGGGACAAAGGGGGGACGGGTACGTGGTCTTTGAAAGGCCGGCATTTAAGACGTCCACCGAACATCTGGCACTTGAGATTGCACAAGCGGAACAGGTAGACCGCCCCATCAATTTACCGATCCCCTTTGTACCTGCGACTTCAACAGGACAATCACAATGACTCAGAACAACGGTGACGGAAATACGTCTGCCTCCCTTATCGAGGAAGCAGTGCCGGAGCGAGTGATTGGGCTGCCCAAAGCTCCCCAACAGAGTTCTGTGGGAGAATTGCCCACCAGGACGAAACTCCGCGCTAGACGAATCATTCGTCAGAATCGCGTTGTCATAATGGCGGCTGGGGCAGTGGTTTTTGCTTTGTTGATTTTTGCCATCGTCTCCGCTCCGAGTGGCCGAAAGACCCAAAAGCCGTCACTAACGACGACATCGGCCCAGGATGAGAATGTCGCACCAGTCGAAAAGAGCACCCTGCCAATCATCGATTCCGGTCGCAGTTTCCCCGGGTTCGATCACAACGGAGTGATCGGCGAGCAAGACGTAGCCCGCACGGCGACTCGAAAAACACTGGCTCCTGCTGCGCCAACCGAAGTTGGCCTTGGTTCACTTGCCTCAATCCCGCCATTCGGGGACCGACCATGGCAAGCTCCGCCCTATCAGCCTGCCGTCGCTACGACCGTTACGCTTCGACCGCAAGAACAACAGAGAAATGAGCGGAACACGCTCGAAAAATCCTCGATAGTTTTCGTGAGAAACGGTACTGATTCGGAAGGGCAGAGCAGGCGCGAAGAAGCAGCGAGTGTTTTCGTTCCTGTGGGCCTTGGCCTCCCAGTAGGCACACGGCTGCGTGCTCGATTGGAATCGTCGGCAACTACCGCTTTGCGTACCCCTGTGCTCGCGGTAATCGAATACAACTACGAGCGCGATGGTCGAATCGTCGTTCCCGCCGGATCGAAAGTTGTGGGCCAGATTCAGGAAGCAGATCGTTCGGGCTACATGCGAATCCAATTCGATTCGCTGCTGCTGCCGGATGGGGCAAACGTTCCCATTCAGGCCGGAGCCACGGATCTAGAAATGCACCCGATCAAAGGCAAGGTCGAGGGCAAGAACACAGGAAAGAACATCTTGGTTCGCTCATTATCGGGAATCGGTGAAGCCAGTGCGTTGCTGGTCGGGCGAGGGAGTTTGAATGAGCCACTCAGCGAATCGGACCTAATTCGAGAGCGGGTAAGCAACAATGTTGGGCAGGCTTCAGATGAGGAAATTTCCGGGCTCTCGATAACCTCGAGGGTTGTTGTAACAATCGGAGCTGGGGCGGAGGTTTACGTGGTGCTTGAGCAATCTTCCAAGCCAGTTCCGGACATAAATGCCACCACTGTCGGCAAGATGCAGCAAGACGCACACGGCGTTGATCAGCTCCGCCAATTACTGCAACTGCAACAGGAGTTGAACCAAAACGGCGCGAAAACGCAGTGATATCTAAGCGATCAAATCTGCGTGTCAGACCTGCCAGCAGTAATCGAGCTTCTTATGCAATAAGTCAATATTCAGCAAATTTTCATCCTATAAATATTCCTCAGAGCTCTCCGAAGTAAATTTTCTTTCCCACCTCGGTTGAAATCGCATCGCTTGTGAGATGAGGCACGTTTCGGCAACTTTTCATCGCACATCTCGCACCCAAATTCTCCGTAATGGAGTCGGTCTCCAATGGTTTCTGCGCAAAACGAGGACAACGGCGTTCAATAGCCAACGCGTGTTCTGATTCCCTCGAAGTCTAGCGGGCTGAAAACGAGTCCAGCTATTTGATCGAGATCACAAGCGGACATATCTTCTCGCTTGCGAACAGGACGATTCCCCAGAATCGCAGGAGAGAACGACATGAAAATAGAAATTTGGAAAGGCGTGCGTCCGCGCTTCGCCTTTTACTACCTGATCTGCCTTCTTTCGCTTCAGCTCGCGCCGCTACTTTCATATTCCCAAAATCTTGGGCAAGCGCCGGCAACGGGACAAGCCGTGCAGGGGCAAACTGCTGCCCAGCCGGAAGGCGCGGTACTGAACTTGGTGAACTGGGTTGGCAATGTCATTGCGCCCATTGGCGCGGCCCTTGCTGTGGTCATGGCGGTCGTTTCCTATTCCCAGGGACGGGGTGTGATGCGTTGGTCGGTGACTGCGGGTGGCCTGCTCGTGGTTTCAGGTCTCACGCGATTGATCGAGTTCTGGATTGCTCAAGGCACAGCCGGGGTCCAGTGAGGACGCAGCGGAGCAGAGTTATGACAATGCCTCAGATTCTGGACGACACGATGAGATTGCTGTTTGACCTCGCTGTGCCGGTTGCAATCTGCATGATGGTACTCGCAGGAATGGCGCTGCGGCAGGAAGGCGGCGTCAATTTTCAGATGGGAGGAAGGTTTCAGCGCTGGGCATTGTGGTCGGTCATCATGCTGACGCTCCCGCAGTTTTTATCGTGGTTTGCCGCACAGGGAATTTCGATGCCAGGTCAGGACGGAAACATAAGCAGCGCGTGGGTAAACGGCCTCGAGTCGAGCCTCACGAGCTTTGTCACGAACGTGGTCTTGGGACGCCTGGTTCCGATTCTCGCTGCGTTCTCGATCCTTAAAGCTGCGCTCGACGCGGCTGAAGGCCAAAGTCCTTTGGGATCGATCATCGCGGGAATCTTTCTTCTCGGTGTGTCGGGCATAGTCCATCTGATGCAAACCTGGAATAGCGGTTCGGAGTTTGCGACCACAGACATGCTCACTTCGGTATGGAACTACTTGGCGGGAACGATTCTTCCTGAGGCGGCAGGATTGGCAGTCGCTGGGTCGATCTTTAATTATGCCCGCCATCGGCCATTCATGCCGCTGGTTGCGTCGGGGCTGGCATTTCTAAGTGTGTCAGGGATCTGGAAATTAGTTCAGGCGATGGCCAGCTGATTGGAAAGGAGACTGAGGTGAATTTCGCGAATGGGCTGCTCAATCTGACCAATTGGATGGGCAACGTCATAATGCCGACCATCGCCGGCCTGTTCGCCGCAGCGGGAGTTTATCACTTCAGTAAAGGGCGAAATTATCAACATCTCGCATATGCGGCACTTGCGTCACTAATGTGCTCGGGATTGCTGCGCGTTCTTGAGTCATTCAGCAATCACATGGCCTGGAGTGACCCAGATCGCTACTGGATGTCGCTGCTGGCGCTAGTGAATTGGGTGGGCAATGTGCTGCTGCCCCTCTATGGAGCGCTGCAGGTCGTGCTGGCCGTCGTTCATTACGCCGGATTACTCGAACGAATGACGGTTGGAGAGGCGTGGGTGCGAAACCTGGTAGCGGCAATGTGCTCGTTTGCATTGTCAGGCCTTTTGAGGCTTAGCGAATTTTGGATTCAGCGGGGTACGGCAGGCGTGCAGTAAAGCAAGAAGGAGCTGAAGTGGCATTACATGTTACGTCAGTGAACCGGAATCTACAGACGCGAGTCACTTTCATGTTTTTGGAATTTGAAGATCTCTTTATTGTCCTCGGAGCAGCCGCAGCGATGAACGTGATCGGTCACTTTGTAGGCGGACACATTGCCGGAATGCCCACAAACCTAGTGCTCCAGTATGGCGTGCCCCTGCTAGTGGTACCGGTCCTCATGGCATTTAAGTATGGAAAGCCGCGTGGCTATGTGCGGGATCTGGCCTTTTGGTATTTACGACCACGCGAATATTGCGCGCTAGCTCGCGACCGACAGCTTCGTACTCCATATCTCAGGGAGGAATAGCACTGTGCCGGTTACGCTCGAAGAGCACCAAAAATCGATGGAGAATCCACCAGTCTGCGAGTTGTTGCCGATTCGGGACTATTTGGACAACGTCATGGTCCGTACTGATGGCAACTTCGTGGCGGGATACGAGCTGCGTGGTTTAACCACGTACTTTACGAACGACGAAGGACGAGACAGAGGAAAAATGATGCTCGAGGCATTGCTTCGCTCAATGCCGGAGCAAAGTATGCGAGTCCAGCTGCGGTATGAAGTTGCCGAAGATACGGGCGACCTGCTCGAACGCTACCTGGCCAACCAACGCTCTGAGACTCGGCACGTAATCGATCTCGATGCCATCCGCGTCGAACGCTGGCGGGAGAAGGAACGGGCCGGAGCATTTATGCGCCCGATGCTGCACGCCTATTTCATCTGGGATGCATTGCTGCATCATCGCCTGATTGGCAAACCCCTCAAGCCGAAAGGCGAGAGCTTCAGTCTTTCAGCAAAGAAATGTATTCAACGATCGCGGCAGGAACACAGGGACTTGCTCGCTGAATTCGAGAGTTTGCTCCACGGGATCGAGGCCGCATTGCTGGCAGCAGAGCTAGGCGCAAAGCGTCTTCATGATGACGACCTGTTCATTGAAACGAAACGCGCTGTGAATCCGCTTTCTCCAGACAGACGGCAGCTTCGGCCACCGGACGAACAGCTCCGGTATATAAGTGCACGCGAGCAGCTTACCGACGTCAGCATCGTCGATGAAACCGACCAGTATTTGAATCTCAATGGGATCTTGTATTCGTTTGTGAGTCTAAAAGAGCTTCCTGACGCCACATTCCCGGGCGTATTAAGGGAACTCATCGGGCTTGACTTTCCCATCATCGTAAACGCACAGGTCACGATTCCCGATCAAGCCAAAATTCTCAAAGGTTACAAGAGCCGGTTACGGAAGATGCAGGCGGCACAGCGCGACGCAAATGGCGGCTACAGAATCAACGTGGAAGCACGTGTCGCCGAAGAGCAACTTGTACGCGTACAGCAAGATATCATTTCGAGTTCGGTCAAGGCGGCGAAACTAAGCCTCACGATCGGAACACGCACATCATTTCGAGCCATCACAACTTCTGATTTGGAGCAGGCTGAGCGTGTCATTGATAGCCGACGGCAACAACTTCTTTACGCCATTGCACGTATGAATGGTGCCAAGGGTGTCGCTGAGACGTTGGCCAAACGTCGATTATTTTTCAGCTCTCTCCCAGGGACCGCTGAAGCGGACAAACGCGATCAGGACTTGCTAACTTCGAACGCGGCCGATCTTCTTCCAATTGAGATGCCCTGGCAAGGAACGCCGCGGTCACCGTTGTTTCTGTTTGAAACCCCGTACCGTCAGCTCATTCCGTTCTCACTGTTCGATCCTGGATTGAGTGACGCGAACATGCTGGTGATGGCGAAGTCAGGTGGCGGAAAAACATTCATGGTTCAGCAGTTCTTGCTCATGGCGGCACGCGAGAACCCATTGATTTCTATCATCGAACGCGGTGACTCGTATCGGCCTTTAATGGAGTTGATGGACGGTCGAATGATCACCATGTCACTCGATTCAGACCAGACCATTAATCCTTGGGATCTTCCACATGGTGAAAAAGAGCCCACGAAGGACCAAGCTGCATTTCTAAAAAATTTTACGCGGCACATGCTGGGTGAAGGTCACGCCGAAGATACCGAATTGCTGGATAACTTGCTCACTGAATCCATTCTCAGGACATACAAACGCGCTGCCATTCGTCCATCAAACCCGATTCCGACTTTTTCGGATCTACGCGACGAACTCGCGCAATGGCAAGATGAGGACAAGAATGAGCGGGTGATGGACGAAGCTCATCTCGCGGCAATTAAGCTCCGTAATTGGAGCGGGGAAAAAGGCATCTACGCAAAATTGTTTGACCGGCACACGACGATCTCGCTCGACAATCCATGGTTGTTTTTCAATGTCGAGCAGTTGAGCGACGACCCACGGCTTGAAACCGCAATGAGCCTGCTGATTGCCCATGCTACTGCGAAACGTGCGTCCGGGGTACAAGGGCGGCGCAGCATCACGGTACTCGATGAATGCTGGTTTCTGCTCGATTCTGTCGTGCTCGCTCCAGAAGTTGTTCAGCTGTTTCGAACGGCGCGCAAACGCAATGCTAGCGTGTGGGGAATCAGCCAGACGGCTGAGGATTTTGTTGGCACTGAGTCAAACCCGCGAGTACACGGTGCTGGAATCGTCAAGAACTCGGCAACGAAGATTATTGGCCAGCAACCCGGTGATATTCGGGCGCTCCGTGACCAGCTGCACTTGAACGAAACAGCGTTAAACAGGATCAAACAGTTCAGCGCACCAAGCAAAGGTAGGAGTGCAGACGCGTTGATCGTCGTTGGAGAAAAGGCCGACACCACGCACGCGATTCGAATGTCCCCCACGCCGGTCGACTACTGGATATCAACCACTTACTCCCGTGAGCGGCTGTATCGAGCATGGTGGCTCAACCAACACCGAGAAAAGCCACTCCTTGATCGTTATCAGGAATTGGCGGCTCGATTCCCGGTCGGACTAGCCGAGGTGCAACTCTTGCCTGAGGAAGTGTCGGGACAAGTACAAAAAGGAGTTTAGCTCGATGAAACAAATACTTTCGAATCTTCACTGGCCCGAATTGAAATTCGGACGTACTGGCAAGCTCTTCGCAGTGTCTTTTCTGGCCATTCTTTCACTTCCAGGAACGGCAAGGGCCATTGGGCTAACGGACATTCTTACTTTGTTGAACACGATAACCGGCACGATCAAGAACGTGATCGGCGGAGCGCTAGGTGAGATTCAGATGGTGAAGGCCGATCTCAATACATTCGAGGAGACAGTCCTCTGGCCAGTGGCTGCCCTTAACCAGACCCGTGGATTCATCAATTCCACGCGAAATCAGTACCAGAGTTTGATGAATCAAATCCATGCAATTTCCAACAACAGTGCGACGCTGGCGACTCCGATTCAGTTAGAGAATTTGTTTCGAAGCTCAAACAGCGCCAACCTCGGGCAACTGTCGCCCGTGTATACGACCGTGTATGCCTCGGTGCCGGGAGCAAATAACGCCAGCCAAATTCAGCGCGACCTCATGGATATGGACGACGCCCTAGCGGTTGGCTCGTTAAAGACTGCTGTCGTTTCCGACCAGACGACTTCCGAAATGCTAAGTCTCGCGGACTCGATTGAGCAGCAGAGTTCAACGGCGGCTCCAGGCTCTGGGCCAATGCTGGCAACGGAAGGGCAAATTGCAAGTCTTGAAAGTCAGGCATACCTGACTAAAATCCTTGCCGCTGACCTGCGTCAGGAGGCGGCCAAACTCGCGAACCAGAACATGCTCATGAAACAAAGCGCCGCGAACACTCGCAATTTGCAGAACCAGATACAGCAGGTTCTTGCGCATCCGTAGGAGTCGATATGTTGATCCCATCCTTGAAAAGAGTGTGGAATCGGACAAGAAATGTAACTACAGGCGTCCTGGCTTTGGTCATTGTGGTTGCTCTGTTACCGACGAGAGCAAGAAGCCAGTTGGGGCCTCGACCCCTGCTGCGCGATCATTTCTGTGGGATTAAGTTCGATCTCCAGCCTTTTAAGCAGCGCCGTGGGAGCGCCACTCGGCTCAATCCAGCAGCTTGACCAGCAGTCATCGAACTTCGAGCAACAAGTTGTGTTTCCGGTCAGCGCAATCAACCAGGCGCACGGATTGGCGTCGCAGTTTCAAGGCCGGCTTACGCAAATGCAACAGATTTTTCAGCTTTCAGTCGCCAGCGCAACTCTGCCCACCCCGCAACAGTTGGAAAAAACGCTTCTCTCGCGTAATCCAAGCTCTGTTCCTCAAATCAGCAGCAACTATAACGCGCTTTATGGCGCGGTAATGCCGGCCACAGATGCTCCTCAGCGAGTGCGAGATTTGGTCGACATCGCGGACGCCGAAGCCCAAGCTGCGATGAAAAAAGCAATAGAAATCGATGCGCTCGCTGATCTTGAACTACAGGCTGCCCAGCAGATGAACCAGCAATTACAGACTGCGGCTCCCGGGAGCGCCGCAATCCTTGACGCGCAGGCATCAGCATGGCTGGTGCGGGCTAACGCGTATACGCAGTCCGCCATCGCCGAGCTTGTGCGGGTACGCTCGATTGACTTAGCCGGCCGCGGCGCGCAACTGAAGTTCTCGACCGCACATACCACGACTCTGCAATCAACAGGCAGCGAAATGTTACAGGGAGCGCACTGATCGTGTTCTATTTCGAACATCTGCTTAATTCAGCTCTGAGCGGGATCGATGGTACAAGCATCCTCGGAACTGTGACTAATATCGCATTTGCGATCTTGCTGATCAGCTTTCTTGTGGGCTTGTATCAATCAGCATTACGAGGTGGTGATCTTCAGGCATTGGCTGTAACCGCGATCAAGTACCTCGTCGTCGCGATCATTATCTCGAATTGGACTACCGTCTTTCGTGATGTAAATGGATCATTTACCACGGTCGCAGATTTTGTCTCGAACAGCTCCGGCGCGGGTGACATGTTTGCGAGTTGGATGACTCAGTTACAGCAGCAGTCAACGACGAATCCCAACCTTACTTTCTGGGACATGATCACGGGCGATCTCCCAGGAACCATTCGCGTGGGCCTGCTGCTCGTGGCATACGTCATTTATGCACTTGCGATCATAATTTTTTGTTTCTTTTACACGCTCTACGGCACCGTGTTGTATGTCATTGGTCCGCTAGTCCTAACCCTGATTCCCATCTCCGGAATTGGTCAACTCGGCCGGACATACGCGATCAACATGATGATTTGGAACGCGTGGGCCATCCTTTATTCGGTTTTCGGAGCATTGATCACGGCGATCCACTTCAATCAGGTGAATCAAATTTTGGGAAATGGGTTTCTCGGTTTTCTCGAGGGAGTTCCCGATTCCACGATGCTGGGCTTGGTAACAATTTTCTACGCTCTTGCCATCGCCGTCGTTCCGTTTGTCGCTAAAGGAATCATCGCCGGCGACGTTGGGTCAACCGCAATGGCTCTTGTACGAGCTTCTGCTTCGGCAGCAGGTGCAACGTTGGCTGCTGTTTCAGGTTTTGGTGCGGGAGCAGCTGTACCTGCCGCCGCTGGTCCCGGAGCAAGTACAGGTGGAGGCGCGTCCGCAGCGGTCCTCAGCTCTTCGATGGCACCACCAATTTCCGCAACTTCGGTTTCCGAGTTCATGCAGTCCGGGTTCGCCAGCATGAGTAGCGACGCGAGTCCGACGACTCCAACATCGAGCATGCCGAGCAGTAGAAGTTCTGAGAAACAGAATAGCCCCAGGCGTAGCGAAGGTTCAGAGTCGAAACCGAGCTACGCATATACCCCAAAGAATGTGACCCAAGCTGTCACATTCAATGTTGCGCGCGTCATGGGACGCGCTGCCGGCAGAAGCAATCATGACGAGAACTAAGGCAATCGGAGCGTCATATGTGGAGACAACCACCAATCTGGGAACCGGAAAGCACGAGGTTCCGACCGTACAGCATTTTAACCTCGAGTTTTTTTACATCGGGAAGTTCTTAGGCCGGCTGTTCGGCAATCGTGAGCAGGCCAGATAGGAGAAATATGTGGTTAAGAAAAACCAGAAGCGAGAAAGAGGAGGGTCCCGAAAAGCTGGATTACAGCCATTACTACGAACACGACGGAGAACTGCGCGCATACGCGAATCGGGCCATGCTGCTGGCCTTTCTTTGTGTGCCCACAACCCTGGTTGCGCTTGCTTTCGCGGTTTACGTTCGCGTGCAGCCTCCCACGGTGATTCGGGTCGATGCGAATGGACAGGCGGACACAATAACTGCACCGCACCGGGCATTCGCGGTAACGGAGGGAGTTGCGGCTGAACCCAATGAATTTGAAAAACGCGCATTTGTTCGCCTGTTCCTAGAACGCTATCTGAATTTCTCTCCCTCAAGCGTCAGCCGTAATTGGGCTGAGAGCTTGAACATGATGACAGCAAACCTGCGCCGAACCGCATTTACCGGCATCGAGAAAGAAAATCTGGTCGGAAAAATTCAAGACGACCAGACCAGTTCGGAATTTCAAATTCGTTCGCTCGAAGCAGAAAAAGATGACCTATTGACGTATACCGCCTTCGGCGTAAAAGAGGTCCATCGTATGCGCGACCATAACGAAACGGTTGACAAGGTCGTGAGCGAATTTCATGTGCGATTGGCTGAGGAGAAGCGCTCGGAACAGAACCCGAGCGGGCTGCTGGTTGCCGAATATTGGGAACGTGCCATTGAGGGCGAGAAGCGGGATTGGGTCCTGCAACAAACAGCTTTCGGTAAACAGAAATAGGGGAGTAGAACAATGGAAAACAAATCACTGATTACGTCCTCGGCTCCGGGCACACCTGTGAGGCAGGAGGTCTTGAGACGGAAACGACGGAATGATCTGGAAATTACCATTCGCTATTTCTTGCCAAAACCCGGATCATCGCCTGCCTCTCCCGAACTCGGTGAAGAGGTCGCGAGCGAAGGTGAAGCGTTGATCCAGTCCTTCAAAAGTGGTCAAACGTTCTTCACAGTTGCCGTTTGGAAAGCAATACCGGAGGTGGATAGCGGCGGCAGGCCCATGATCGTGAAGCAAGTAGCTACTCAGAAATAGATGTTTCGAACAGCACTTGAATTTTCAGAAGACCAAAGCGAAATGGTTTGGTCCTTTGAGCACCCCGCGGCTGATGTGGGGACATGTGCTGACCCGGCTCTGTAATCGAGACCTGGCCGAGCTAACCCTAAAAAAAGGGAGGCCAGACAGATGCGATGAGCTTGCGGTCACGCGAACTCCTTAGCTCTATCCGGCATTCCCGGAACAAATAGTTGAGGAGAACAATAATGACGAAGAATACGAAGACGAACAATTACAGAATTCCGGCTGACCAGATTCAAAATCTTGAGATCGACCGCAATGGCAGAGTCGCGCCAAGGCTACACGATCTTGAGCCTTTGAAGAACACGCTGCTAAGTGTGCTCTATCCCGGAATTAAGGTGGCCAGTGTCAATGTACCGACCGAGATCCTCGATGACTACGAGGAATCACAGGTTGAAAATCGCATGGCAAAACTTGTCTGGGACGGAATTCACTACAAATTAGTCGGCGCCAGTGGTTCGGCAAAGAAAGGAAAGTTTTACTTTGTCGACCAGGAACACAGCCGTGCCATTGCTGAACGGTTCCAGCATTGGCCGCAGGCTGCGATTGTCTACTTCGGGATCCTCGTATCTTCCTGCAAGGTAATGATGGGGCAGCCTGACGCGAGTGTACTGGTAGTTGCCGACGGGAAGCTAGGAACGAATGACTGCCGGGGATGGATCAGACATTCATCGTTCTTAAAACTACAGGAAACGCACGAGCAACAACTGATCGTAGAGGAAATTGACCGCCTGCTTCAGGAACGCTATGAGAGAGTCCCGAATCAGGAGCTTATGAGTGAGCACGAACTGCACGAGCTCACCACCATCGCGAAACAGCAGGTCCGCCACAAAGTTCTTCCTGACGGACGCTTTTACCAGTTTCGTATGGCCTTTTCCAATACGCAGGCCAAGGGCTCATTCAAGGTAATGGAGGATGATGTGGCCGATGCGCTTCAGGCGGACGTCATTCTGCCGGAGAGTGCGGTCAAACCAGGCTTAAAGGTTCCGGCCATGACGTACTCGATGTTCGGGCCGGGCAGAAGATTTCGCGGGATATCCTGGTTAGGAATCCGCGAATTTTCCCGCCAGCTCGAATTTGAGTCCAGTTATACATTGCTAGAACATGCACCCGAAGACTCAATTCAGCTTGAAGTCTTGCCGCAGGCAATGGAACAGGTGAGAAAGCTGAGTGGAGCAGTTAGCGAAGGCCGTTACGAAGAGTTGCTGTCGATGCTTGGGCGAGGTTCGGAAAAGTGGCCGGAGTCGGGCCAAGACGGCGGCGACGAATTCAGAATCGTCGAAGGCTTGTTGTTAGCTGACGCGAGCGGCGAAATCGTTCGTCATCCTTATGTGAATAACCAGCTCAATAAGTTGCTAGCGAGGTGGGCTTACAAGGTAACGACAGGCGGAGGATTCCGTCTTCCTGCTTTTGCTTTGATGGATGATGGGTATCTTTTCTTGAAAGATAACAAGGTGCTGTGTGGCTGCGACTGGATCCCCCACCACACCGCCATCGTCGCAATGGAATCGAGCCGTGGACTTTGCGTTCGTTACCCAATACGTATGGTGGATGATCTTCTGCCTTTCGAGAACCTCCCAGAGGAGAAAATCGCTGAGAGGCTCATCCGGCACATTCGTACTCAGGGCTATATTGTGTCGCAGGAAGACATTTCCAACCTCATAGCCAACCAATTGCGAATGGAGGGTACGTATGTCCTCCATTCCGAAACAGCGAAGAAAAACGGCGGCGACTACGACTTCGACTGGATCTGTGTTGTCGATGGGAACCGGTTTCCGCAGTTCGTGAAACACCGGTTTTCGCGTGGACTAGGAGCGCAACAGGGAAAAAACAAGAAAGATAAAGCTCGCGATCCCTGGTTCAACCTGGAGCATGTGGCTATGAAGGCCAGAGGCAATCACATCGGATCAATTACCGATCTGATGACTTCATGCCGTGCGTCGGGCAAGGAGGATCTTGCTCAGCAGCTTGCGGAACAGCTCCAAAACGCACTCGATAGTTTGAAGTGGCAGGTCCAGCCGGATCTGAAACTCGTGTCCGAAATAAGGCAGCAGGTGCGTCAAGCTCCATGGCTCCGGCATAAGAACGAGCGCCGGATCTCTGACTTGCCCTTGCACCTCGATGTGGAAGAAAGCGACCGTATCGGGAAACTCTATAACCATGTCCGCAAAGAGATTGAGGATCTCTTGGCCAATCGGGCTCCGATTGAGGCATTCAAATCACTTGTCATCGGCGAGCAAGTTACTCGCGAGATGTTGAAAGAGTGCCGGTTCTTCAATCAGGCCTACGCGGCAATGATTGCCACAATCGCTGCGCGGCGGGATCAACTCAAAGAGCAACTGGAGGCAGCCAAGGCCGAATGGGAGAAAGTGCGGCAGAGTCCTGACAAGGAATTGCGGAGACAGAAGCTGTTTGCCATGAATCAGTCCTATGGTGCCTGCCATTTCGACGAGGAGCGTGGCAAATACGAGATGAATTCCGTGTTGGCCTTCATCCGCATCTGGGCCCAAAACAAGACCGAGAACCGATTTGGCTGGTCGCAGGCTCTTAACCGTGTTGTCTCGCGGGGAGAGCGCTCAACCGGTTCAATTCTTTTTTTGGCGTTCCCGCAGGAATTGATCGTGAAGCTGGCGGAACGTACCGGAGGGAAGTCTGTCCGCGTATACGTTCCCAAGTTTTATGAGGGATCCGTTCACACCGACTCTTGTGGCCGGGTTTTTCTGGTTGACGCAATTGACGGCGGAGGACAGAAGCGCACATTCCTGTTCAAACTGAAGAAGGGGAAAATCCTCCTTGATGACAAGTCCGAACAGGCACAGCAACAAATATCAGAAACTCCCCAGATGGAACCATCTGCCGCGACAGCAGCAGATGAGGACGGTGAATTTCCCCCAGTCCTGCCCGCTGGGGAGGTGAATGACGTTGGCTGGGTCATGTAAGGACAACCGCTTTGGACGGGATTCGTCACGAATTCCGTCCAGGGCGCGAAAAGGCAATATGAAGCAGATTCTTTCCATCCTTCTATGCGTGTTCTCGATCGCGTTTCTGCAGGCACAAGATGCCCAACCAGCGACCCAAAAGGTCCTTCGGGTTGCAACTGCGCTGAACCATCTGACCGTCCTCGAATTCCATGAGCCAGTGACGATGGCGGCGGCCGGCAGTTCCGATTTTCAAATCGAACGGCAAGGCGACAAAGTTTTCGTCAAGCCTACCAAACCCGATGTGTCCACCGATCTTCTCGTCTGGACGCAATCGAAGCGCTTCGCTTACGAACTTGAAACAACAGCCGAGGTAACAAACATGAACTTCACAATTGACGCGGCCGTTCCGGTTCGCGAACCAACCACTACGAGCGCAGACGAACTAGCGGACACAATTCTCACCCGTGCACTTCTCGGAACAGCCGAGATCAAGAACAGACAGCGTCAGATGCAAAATCGGCCCGCTATTCAAATTGAGGAGGTTTTTCGGACGCGTAGCACCATCTACATTCGGTATTGCATTCAGAACAACACGGAAACCATTTATCGCCCTGGGTTGCCAACGCTCTTTGAGTTACGGCCAGAAAACTCCCCCACCACTCTGGGCAGTTTGGTGCATACACAGCTCGATAAACGTGACATTAAGAAATTCGGCACGGCTGAAGTCATGCCCTTAGTCACGGCGCGCGCGGAGAGCGATTCGCAAGATATAGAGCCAGGTGCGTTTCTTCATGGGGTGATAGCGCTGAGACAGGACTTCATCACGCCTACAGTTCTGCAGCTTGAATTCAAAGGCAATTTGACAGCGACATTTGTTTTGTAACCGGATTATGAAACATTTGCCTCAAGTTGAAGCCGTACACGAAAAGCTCTACTGCTATTTGGCGCAGTGCATCGACGGCTCGCTCCTTTGCGTAGTACGAAGGTCGATCGCAGATCCCCTTCGACCTAGGAGTAAGAATGGGCACCTTCGCCCGAGCACAATTGTTTTGTTGGCAGCGCTCCTCACAACCCTTTCGGCCCTAACATTTGTTTGCTTTAGCGTAGTGCGCCCATGATGCCGGAAAACGAATATCGTCTCGGCTGGGGACGTTATCACCGCAATCAGCAAGAGAATGTCGGATTTATTTTGATTTTCGTTCTAATGCCGGTCGTGATCGCCGGATCCTACATCTTCATTGCTCGTTTTCACGTCCGCCCTTTGCAACTGGTCGAGGCGGGTTTGTACCTGTTGTTTGCAACAACCGGAGGTACAGCACTGATCTGGCATGTGACAACACTTCCGCGTCGGCGAGAGCAAGATTGGCCACACCCTCCTTTATATATAGCGCCAGAAAGAGACCGGAAAGCCGTTCAAACCGCTTACCAGCAGGATGCAATTGTTCTTGGGTATGACGTACACGGCAAACCGTGGTTTTGGTCTGACGCGACGCGCGTCATGCAAACAGTAGTGTTAGGTGCCACCGGCTCGGGTAAGACGACTCTACTCAAGAACATCATTAGCCAGGATCTGTTTAGGACGATCGGACCCGCAGGAGATCGTCACCGTATTCCGATGATCATCTTCGACGGCAAAGGCGATCAAGAGTTCTTATCTGATCTGCTGCCGACCATTGAAACCGCCGGCCGTATGCACCATTTGCGCGTATTGAATCCCTCTCGCCCCAACATCTCCGTTCGTTATAACCCGTTCTATAGCGAACATGGGCTTTACCAGGAGCACGCAAACTTTGTCTTCGAATCGTTCGATTTGAAGCAAGATTTCTTTCACGGACACCAAGCAATATATCTAAGCGATCTTGTGCGCGTATTGGCTCACACAGGGAAACGCTTCAACATACACGATGTCCTGGTCCTCGCGCTCGACGAAAAAGTCTTGAAGGACCAGATCGATATTGCACGCCAAATGCTTGCACAGACTTCCGCCGCAACAGAGCAGCAGAAACTCAATCTGGAGATGTCGATTCGTAACCTGCAGCAGTCCTTCGAAGACCGGGACCGTGTTCCGAAAATTCAAGGTCTCTTGAACGAACTGATGACGTTTATTGAGGATGATTTGTCCGCCATAACCGGGGCTTATGACGAGGTGCTTTCACTCGATGAAGTAATCGAGAAGGAGCTGATCCTATTCGTCTCACTCAACAGCAATAAGAACTCCAAGGCCGTGACTGCCCTGGGGCGAATGCTGTTACAGAACATGCAATTGATCATTGGCAAACGTTATGAAGATGAACAGCACCGCCGCTGTCAAAATCGTCCTATGGTGAGCGTCATACTCGATGAGTTTGCTCCCTTCGCCTATTCGAATTTTGCACAGATTCTGCAAACGGCTCGAGGTACGAACACCGCTTTTCTTTTCGCCTTGCAATCACTTCCGCAACTACTTACCGTAGGCCGCGGTTTTCGTGATGATGTTTCTTCCGCTCCCAACACGACGATTCTGCTACGCACGCGCGATGAGGAAACGACGCAGTATTTTCTAAAAGCCTCGGCTCGCGTACGTCAAAAACGCCGCACTTTGACAGTGCAGCGCACCGGACTTTTCGAGGAAAAATATGAGCCGATTGGCTTCGGCAGTGAGACTGATATCAAGGACACGCGGTCGCAAGATGAGCACATCAAGAATCTGCCAGTTGGACAAATGGAAATTCTGATGAGCGATAACCGCCGCGGCACTCTGCACTCCCATCTTCATGTGCGAATTCCGCACAATTATCGCTTTCCGGGACTCGAACCTACGATCTATCCAACGCTTCACTCCGTTTCTCACATTCAAGGTGCAAACCTGCGATTCAAAGATGCAGATTTAATTCGACAACATCGAAAGCTTTCGATGCGGACGGGAAGGCTGACGTGGATGTAAGAAGGAGCATTCACGCTTTTGTTCTGCTCGCCTACTTTGGCGCCGGACAGCTCCTGTGGTCTCAATCGGGGCACTCGGGTTATGACCCAGCTCCACGGCAAGCCTCGCATTCGCGTATTGGCTTTCTTGACTTCACTCTCAAGCGAATCAACCCATCCGAATATGACTATGGCCAAGCCATCGCGACTGCTAGGGATCGCTTACGCAGAGAGACGATAGAGAACAGCTATTTCTGGTCAAACCTAGTGGCACTCGGTTTGTTAGGCGCAATGTTTTTCGTCGTGTCGTACCAGCACAGGCGATTAACTCGCGCGACATGGAATTCTGCCGAAGTGGTGGCGCAGTATGAACATGCCTTGGAGCGCGCCAATGCCGAAATTGAAAACCGATCACGCAGAAACCAAGATCTTGCGAATGCCCTGACCAAGCTGAAGGAAGCAGTCGTCTCACCGGCTTCGGACCGCACAGACTTCGTCGAAGCGACTGTAAGGAGGGAGTTGCGGAAACCGCAGGCCGACACTGGTCCACTTGCCCCGGGCACCCCAAGGAATAAATCGGGAAATTCCGCAAAAAACAACGCATGTGGAATCGCTGATGTGACCGCCGTTCCAGCCAGTCAAATTGGTTTATTCAAGTCGGAAGTCGATTTAATAATGAAGATCAATTCGCTCGAACAGCAACTTGCACGATCACGAGACGTAGAGAGCGAATTGCGTCGGCAGCTCAACCAATCCGGACGCAAAATTCAGCTCGAGCAGGAGAAAAATCGAACTGTTAAGGGTGCATAAGCCTTGCTCAAGATGTCGAAGAGAGTTGGACCAACATGACAGATAGACCAAAATCCAGAGACAGGCGCCAACGGCTGGGCAGATTTGAAGCCCGGGGGGACCTTGGGACGCTCGATCTGAAGGAACGAGAAGTGCGAATCAATTCCTTGCCGGCTGTCGAAAAAGAAATGGCAAAAGAGAGCGCGCGGTTCGCTGATCTCTCCCAATTCTTCGAAAAGAAACAAATAGATATTCCCCCCGAAGTCGTTGAGCAATTGAACCGCGCAGCAACACTGGCAGTAGCAGAACGCATTAATGTCATGAAGAGATTGAACCACTCGCTGATGGAGCGCTTGCACGATGTTGATCCAGGTACTGGGATTCGGCAGTAGTTGGTGGGCACGTTTTGGTCGCGATCCTGAAGATCATTACCGCTTTTCCAAGCACGCTGCATACTTCAATTCGACCGGCTTGCATTGCGGCAGCAAGCTCCGGCGGTACTGGGTTATCCCAGGATTGCTGCGATTCAATGGTAATGGTTCGTTCGATCCGGCGTGCCCCGCCCAGAGCATAGGAAAGATATTTGAATGCGAGGGCCCGAGCTCTTCTTTCGCATGTCACCGAAGCAGGCTGTTGTTCATCCGTAGAGTTTCGGAAAGGCTAAAGCCTGATTACTACCTGGTCGTGGTTTCTTCTGGCCGACATGGGCGGATTGATTTTGCGCAGCCTGAATGGAAGTCGACGATGGTTGTGGGACTCGCTCTTAGTTGTTATGGCGATAGAAGTGAAGCGATGTTGTTAATGAAAATAGGTGATTGCATAAGATCTTCATGTGGCATTTGGCACGTGGAAAGAGTCTCTGAAGGCGCGCAGTTGAGTCTTCGCAACTAAATCGGCACATCTTATGCGCTATTCACGAAACAGCTTGATCGTGAGCCCTGAGCGGGATGTGCCATTGCTCTTGCAGGTTCGTAATTCACGGTTCGTGACTCATCAACAACTATTTGAGTTGCTCAAATACGCTGATGCCACGCACTCGCGCAGCAGCTTCAACTGGCGTACTCGGAGGCTGCTGAAGGCTGGTCACATCTCTATTTGCGGCGACCATTCAGGGGCAGGATCGTTTGTATATCGCATAACAAAAGACGGCCTTGCTTTGCTTGAATATCACGGACATTTCACAACGGTTCTTCATTCCAGAACAGGACATCTCCCGCACGCTTCTCAGATATTCCATGCGCTTGAATTGAACAACATCCAATTGGCACTGAGAAGACGCAGCTTGCTTGCCGGGTGGCATTCTGAAGTGGAGGTCGCCTCTTTTAATACAATCTCGCATTCGGCTTATCAAAAGGACTACGACGCTGTGGTCGACGTGTGGTTAGGAGAAAGGCGGGCCTGTTTTGCTCTCGAATATGAGCGAAGTCTCAAGAGCTCTCGGCAATATGAGCGACTTCGGGCCGCGTTGGAGTCAGAGCACCAGGTGGATTGTGTTCTTTATCTGACCTCGGGAATCGAAATTCTGGTTCACCTGGTACATCAACTGAGCCCACTTAATATCACAGTGGCTTTCGCGAATGCGCGCGACTTTCTTGAATTGCTCCTCGATACGAGAGTCATCACCCATAACAATTTGTCGGGAATGAAATTCAGCGAGATCTTCGAATGAAAGCTTTGCACGCCAAAGCTGGAGTTGAATTGAGATTGACCATTCTTTGGCCAGTTGTTGCCTTTCTAGTGGCGGAATATTGGCCATTTTGGACCTCTACTAAACTGTTCCAGTTCTATAGGTTGCGTCCTTACTCCCCTCTTCACTCCATCCTCTTTATATCTGTGATGGGATGTTGGTGTGTGTGCCTCGGCAAAAGCTGCTCTCGGTGGAAGCTTGTTTGCGGATTTAGGGTGAAGGGTGCTGCTTTGGCGTGTAAATATCGAGTTCGCGTACAGGAAAAGCCCCAGCCCAGAAGCTCCTTTCCTGCCACAAAGGCCGTGCTCCTTTCTCAGTTGGTTTTTTCATAACAAGATTCGTCAACAATCGCTCCACGATTGTTTACTCGAACCTACGGTGCTGCGACAGAGACGTAATTCTTATGCAAGGAGTTTAGTCATGCCATATAGCAAAGGGGCTTTACATTTCGAACCGCTCTTCACCGCCGAGCAACTTGGTCTGCCACAACCGGCTCACGTCGAGCACGTCGTCAAGACATTCCTCACCGTCGCCGAAGGCGTCGCATTACGGCGAATTGAACTGCCAAAATGCATAGTACTGTTGCAATCTGTTCCGGGCGATCCACGCTCTGGCGCGATCTATTTCTTTGATCGTCAAAGTCAGATTTTCTACATGGCGGTGTTCGAAGATGCCGCAGATGATGCGTTGAGCACGGCGGAATTTGACCAGCTTGCCGCCGAATATAACCTGCTCGGATATGCAGAGAATCCGCATCGGCTTATCGCGTTCAGCGCTTCAGGCAGAGCCTGACAATATGTTCACCGCACTCAAGAACCAACCACCATACCCGCGCATAGCCGGAACTGAGCTGGCACGTTGCTATAGCGCGTTGTTCGTAAATCGCCTGGCCTATACGATGCAATCTTTCAAGCCCGCTGAAAACGGAAAGCACTACTATTTCCGTCCGAAAAATGAACGCCGTCTGACGTTATCAACCTTGGCTGGCCATTTAAACGGCCAGGTGACGATCGGGTTGTATGCGCTTAATCCAAAAACGCAACGTTCCAAGTGGGTAGCAATAGACGCCGACTACGAAAACGCCATACAAGACTTGCTCAAGCTGCAATGGGAACTGCGTCAAGACGGTGTGCAGGCTGCACTCGAAAAATCGCGGCGCGGGGCACATCTATGGATCTTTGCACAAACTCCGCTGTTGGCTCGGGATTGTCGAGTTTACATCTACAACTTAGCCCGTCGCCTTCGGGTTCCTGTAAAAGGCAGTGGTCTTGCTGAAGGCATTGAAGTGTTTCCACGACAGGATGAACTAGGACCAGACGAATTCGGCAATGCGATTCGAGGCCCGCTTGGTATTCATCGCGGCGTGGGCAAGCGCTTCTGGTTTTACGGAGCAGACTACAGAATCGATTCCCAAATCGAGTATCTCAGCCAGCTCAAGAAAATAACGGAAGCTGAAATGAAAACATTCGTTTCGGGCCTTGAGATGCCGGAACAATTCCAGCCGAAACCAAGAATCACTCTGCCACCATATGATCCGGCACGGCGTGAATTTCATATCCTCGACCACGTCACAGGTGCGAAACAGCGCTCTGGCAACTATTGGACGAGGTGTCCATCGTGTGCCCAACAGGGTCGAGATCTCAGCGGCGACAACCTTTCCATTTCTGCCGCGGACCCGCGCAAATACAAATGCTGGGCTGGTTGCACGAAGGAGATGATCCGAACTGCAGTAGGCTGTCCCGTCCGCGACCGAATTCGGAGTTCACCATGATTACCGAGAAAGAATCGCCACCAACGAAGATAGCTGAGCGTGATGTTCTTGCGACACGTGGTCTTCGGTTACCACAAATTACCCTGCGAAGTCTGCGATCTTGTGGCATCTATTGCCAACCATCCATCTCGCTCGAGCACCAGCACCTAGCAGACCGTTACGTATTGCGAGGGGTGGAATCGGGCGGTGCTGTATCTGACCTTGGTTCTTATTGCAGCTTTGTCGGTGCAGAAGGGCAAGCACTGTGCTGGCTGCAACGCGTGGACAGCATCGCGGTTAATGGCGTTCATGCGATTGTGATCGAGCCCAAGATGGTGCGCCTGCAGATGCTTCGAGTTCGGCACACCTACGATCTATTAATCACCCAACATTTTCTAGAGCAGACCCCGGCTCCTAGGCGGCCTGCATTGAGAAGCTCAATTCTCTTTTACGGCCGGCGCGGAACATTGGAAATGGATCTCTGCCGGAAGGATTCAGGCTACATAGGCACGGTCCTTCCAGTATTCTTCAGTCGTTGCGGTGAGCCCGTAGAAGTTCCTCCAATGTTGGGAGAGTCTGTTCTGAAAATCACGGCTGCGGTCAGTTGTGTGGGTTGTCGTCATTCCCATTTGCTTCAGCCTGGAACGAGTAAGATCGCAGATACGGTAGCGCCCGAAATTGCAGAGGTCTCGTGATGGGCGCCTCATTCTCGACTGAGAGAATCGGTCAGTCGCTATAATCGAAAGGGCAGCCGACCAGCGCAGAATTCCCAATGGGTTCTGTCGATCAGGTGAGTCGCACATAATGAGTGCAGATAAGACAATTCGCCGGGTTACCGACCCGAAGCAGCAGGAAAAGGAAACCTATCAGTACTGGCAAAGTCTGCCCGTCGGCGTCCGACTATCGGCGGTTTGGGATGTGAGCATAGCTGCCTATACTTTCGCCGCCGCTTACAAAGGAACTCCATCCAATGATGCCAGAAGACCTCAAAGAACTATTACGCGCATTCAACGAACAAGGAGTTAAATATCTCATCGTAGGCGGCTATGCTTTCGGCGTACATGCAGAGCCACGAGCCACCAAGGATTTAGATATTTTCATCAGATCGGACGAAGAAAACAGTAAGAAAGTATTTCGAGCCCTTACTCAATACGGAGCGCCACTCGCGGATCTAACCCCGTCAGACTTCGCGGATGGCGCGACATTTCAGATTGGCCAACCCCCCTCAAGGATCGATATTTTGCAGCAGATTGATGGCGTATCTTTCGACGAAGCTTGGGAGAACCGAATCGAGGGAGTCGTCGACGCAGAGATCAAAGCCGCGGTGATATCGAGAGTAGATCTCATAAGAAATAAACTTGCGACCGGGCGTGAACAAGACAGCCTTGATGTCAAGAAGTTGCGCGCAGCTGATTAAGAGCATTACGATTGACTTCCAAGCTGTTGAGCCAGGGAATCGGTTCGCTCAGCGTCATTTCGGGATCCGGTGAAACCACCGACACTGAGATAGATCACTCTATTCAACCTATTTTGCGATCCCTTCTCAGCCTCATCCCAAATAACCTCTTTTTCGAACTAGTCTTCCGGAGAAATACCATGAATGGCATAAATGGACATGCCTACGTCTATTCGAATTCCTCCGCTAATGATTCAGGTGGACCGTTAGACTTATTTGCGGTTCCGGCAGCAGAAAGGTTTTCGACTGAGAAGGCCAAACAGCTCGTCGCTGAACTCGAGGTTCCGTTCGAGAGCTCTGTCATCGAATGGCGTGTCACCAACACGGCGCAAGATGGTAAGAGAGGGCAGATCCTTCCATACGCTGACCCAAGAGCCTATACAGACCGGTTGAATTGTTCGTTCACACCTTGCGGTTGGACGCGGAGATATACAGTCAATACGAGCGCTAGCTTCGAACGAGCCAAGGACAAGAAAATTGCTGCGAAGATACTGGTCACCTGTGAGCTCACGATCTTTGGCTTGGGATCACATTCCGCAACTGGCGAAGAGTTTGCCGATAGCCAGTTCGCTTTGACGGCAGCGGAGGCTCAGTCTTTTAAGCGAGCTGCGAGTTGTTTTGGGCTAGGCCGCTATCTCTATTACTTCACGGGAATGTGGGTTGACCTGGATGAGAGAAAACGACCGATGAGCGTTCCCCAACTATTCGGTTGGGCCACACCGCAGGGCTGGCGGGAAGGTCTCCGACCGAATTCGATTCAAGCGGATTCAAATGGGAAAAACGGTCAGCCTAGGGCCAATAGTTCACAAATTCAATCGTTGATTCCTGATATTGAAGCGATGGCGAAGCCTTTGGGGCGTGGACTCTATCGCGGCATACTGCGCGATCTAGCGAGGGTTTGGAATCCACGAGAAATTCACGAGATTGCCATTCAGCAAAAGGTATTGGAACACATGCGCGCCGCGGAGCGGGGGCTGCATCGGCTGGAGGCTGCCTTGGAGCAGACCGAACCGGACACGCTATCCGGAGTCCTCAGAAATTTCGGATTCCGTTCTCTGGAACGTGTAAACACGCTCGAAATGCTGAAACGAGTTGTCCTCGCAGTGGAAGGCCATGCTCCGAAATCTGAGATTTAACAATTCAAAGCCCGACCTCAATTAGGCCTCATTCATATCTTGTTTCCGCCCAGAAACGACACCTCATTGCTAGGAGATGCCATGGTCGTTGATTACCCGAAGCTGTTTCACGAAGCGGCTCAAGAACTGAGTCGCCATGCTGCACACAGAATTTCTGTGTTGGCTTATGGCGGAGATTTTGACCGTGATGGAATTACTTTGAAGTGTGAAGATTGCCGTCGAGTTCTGGTCGAGTTTATGCCCACCGTCAAATCTCTCGGCGACGAGGAGAGGGCCCACGCATCAAGTGGTGAGGAAAAGCCTTCCGTCGGTAGCGCTATCGCAGACTCGCACGGGTATTAGGAGATAGTTCGTTTATGGCTACGACAATTGCGCAAAACACATGCACTTCATGCATAGACCGGCCGATCGATAATGATGGGCATCTCAATTTGCTCGTCATTCACGACGATAGAGTGGTTCGCGAGGCGTGTCGGGAAGCCGGTATTTCCCTCGGGTATCACACGCGAGCCACTGAATCCGTGGAAAAGGGACTGTGGTTTGCCGAATCCGATAACGTCGACATTGTTCTATTTGACTGGAACCTTTCGAAGAATGCTGCACTGAAGGGCTTCAAAGAGCTAAAGGCACGGACACCAGGGTGCGAGGTGGTCGCGATCATCCAGAGTGGACAGTCGCAGTCTGTGGTCGAAGCAATGAAGGCCGGCGCGTTCGACTGCCTTCTGAAACCTTTCACTTTGCAAGAGCTGAAGCTCACTCTGGAAAAGGCCGGCGAGCGAATGAAACAAACTGCCGAAAAGCGGGCATTCCTAGAACAAAACAAATCTGCGCGTGGCTTCGGCAACATTGTCGGCCGCGCGCCAGAAATGGAAAGGCTGTATCGCGTTATTGCCAAGGCTGCCCAGATCAGCCATCCTGTGCTCATTTTGGGAGAGAGCGGGACCGGGAAGGAATTAGTGGCGCGGTCGATTCATTTTTCCGGTCCATTAGGTCACGAGCCATTCATCCCGGTCGACTGTGGCTCTCTAGTTCCCGGCCTAATCGAGAGTGAGCTGTTTGGACATGTGAAGGGCGCGTTTACTGGAGCCTTGCAGTCCAAACCAGGACTGCTAACGATTGCGGATGGCGGTACAGTTTTTCTCGACGAAGTAGGTGAACTGCCTCTCGATCTGCAATCGAAGCTGCTACGGGCCATTCAAGAGAAAGAAGTGCGTCCGGTTGGCAGCACGAAGAACGTTCCCATTAACGTGAGAATTCTGGCGGCCACGAACCGTGATCTGGAACAAGCAGTCGGCCAAGGTGCGTTCCGCCGCGATCTCTATTTCCGAATTAATGTGCTGACGCTGCGAATTCCACCATTGCGCGAGCGTAGGCAAGACATCCGTCTTCTCATTTCCTGCTTCTTGGAACGAGAGATGAAGCGGTCTAAATGCTTGTACCAAGTCAGCGACGAGGCTTTGGATTCCATGATGGCCTACGATTGGCCGGGAAATGTGCGTGAACTGGAAAACTGTCTAGAACGATGTTGCGCACTAAGTTCTGGTCCAATAATCCACATCACTGATCTGCCGGATTCGATCGGCAGAAGGGAAGAGGGGTCGAACCTTGTGTCCGCCGGGGCAGGAATTACGCCGATTGCCGATCTTGAGCGGCGCGCAATTCTTGCGGCAATCGGAAAACTTAAGGGAGACAAATCGAAGGCGGCCAAAGTGCTCGGTATAGGCAAAACAACTCTATATCGCAAGCTTAAGCAGTACAGTCATTTAGCGCCACCGTAGTATAACAATACATGTTATAATACCATTGAAGGACAGGGTATGGATGGCATGACATTGAAAGAGGCTCGCTTGGGCAGAAAATGGAGCCAGCAGCAAGCCGCGCGGAGGCTTGGCGTCACGCAGGCATACTTGTCAATGATGGAGAAGGGCCGGCGGGCGGTTCCGCAGCCTTTCGTACGCAAGGCGCTGAAAGCCTTGAAGCTTCCCGCTACCGCGTTGCCCTTGCCGTCGGAAGATCGGTTACTGCGAGTTGAACAAGCAAAACACGATTTCAGCGCGGAACTGGGCTCATTAGGGTATCCAGGATTTGCATACCTTGCTAAGAAGACCAAAGTGAATCCGGCCCTGCTGCTGTTCGATGCGCTCAACGAAGCAGACCTTGACTCTCGTGTGGCCGAAGGTCTGCCGTGGCTGGCATTGAAGTATGCAGATATGGATTGGAACTGGCTAGTCCGGAATGCGAGGGTTTCGAACCGGCAGAACCGACTCGGATTTGCTGTTGCGCTCGCCGTTGAACTTGCAAACCCCGATTCTCCGAGCGATGGTAGCCGCCTTCAAAAGCTGCGTGACTGTCTGCTAAGTCTGGAAGCATCGCGTCTCGCGGGCGAAGATACTTTCTGCCATGAATCCATGACTGATACTGAACGAGCTTGGCTTCGCGAGACTCGCTCGTCAGTTGCGGCACACTGGAACCTTCTTACTGATTTGAGGAAAGAACACCTTGCCTACGCGTCTAAGTGAAACCCTTCCCGAGCCCTGGCTGTCCTTTTTACGAGAGTTGGATTCGGCAGTAAAAGAGGAAGTTCGGTTGGACTGCATAGGTGGATTTGTCATCACTGTGGTATATGGATTTTCGAGAACAACTGGAGACCTGGATACTCTCGAAATCATGCCCAAAACTGCGGGTCTATCGATTCTGAAATTAGGGATGGAAGGTGGGCTGCTGCACAAAAAGTACAAGATTTATCTTGATCGAGTCGGCGTTGCGAAGGTGCCCGAGGACTACGAGAGCAGGGTTAGCGAAATATTCCCCAAGACATTCAAGCATCTTCGGCTGCTCGCTCTTGATCCATACGATCTTGCATTGTCAAAGTTGGAACGAAACATCCAGCGCGACCGAGATGATGTACTGCACTTGGCTCGCAGCGTACCATTCGACTTAGAAATCCTCAAACAACGATACCAAAAGGAGCTGCGCTACCAGATGAGCAACCCGGAGCGCGAGGACCTCACCTTGCGATTATGGATTAAGGCCATAGAGGAGAAGCGATCCAAATAAGCTCTCATTGGAATTCATCGTCAGTTGTGGAATGCGTGATTATCAATAGGAGTGTCTAGTAAACCTCGACCTGCAGGTTCCACTCCTTGAGCAGCCATTCAGGCACATAGCAGCGATTGCGGTTGGACTCGCACCAGCGTTTCAATTCGAGCGAAGACGTGTACCTATCTTGGGTGAGGTGCAGACGCTTGACGATGAGTTCAAACTCGGTTGGTCCGGAAGGGGCCGAGATTGTTCCACGACACCAATTAGGATTCCCGCGTTGATTCATGATGTTTTGTAGAGGTCTGAGCCACCGATTGCTTAAGCGGCATCTGCTAATTAATTGAGCTGTTGTTAGGTACCAGGTCCGATGGCAGTCGATTCAGTGCGAGCTCCTGCTTTTGGCCTATTACTTAATGTGGCGCACGGAGAAACAGGTTTTGCATGTGCCCTCAGACCGATGCAGCGTACGCATTGACACAGGAAGTTGTTGTTCTCCGGGGCTGTGACATGCCAACAACCGGAACAAGCATAACGGTTCTCTGCGACCGCGATCATGGGTCGGAAATCGTTATCCAACACGCAGAACGGGCAGCGCACGATTGATGGATGCATTAAGGAAATAACCGTCTAAAGTGTGACGAAGAGAGCGCCGTAATCAGGGCGATTTTCTCGATTGCGTCCAAAATCGCGTTGGGTTTGGCCAAGTACACCAACGTTTAGGAGAATTTCGCACGACGATTGCCTGCAATCGTATCTAGTGAAACTGCGCGGAGGAATGGCCCGGTCGTGCTAAGTCGCGCAGCACGTGGCGGTTGTAAGCAATGATTTCTGGCGTCAAGGCGTACGATCAGGATTTATCAACAGTGATCCGGACTGTGAGATCTTGCTATTTGCAGTTCGCGATGAAGCCGTGATCTCCGGCGCTATCACTCTCTCTGCCAGTGATTAAACCATTGGGAGACATGCCGTCATATTCGGTTGAGGAAGAATTGGGCACAGACGGGAGATCTTCAAACTTTCCACTCTTGTACAAAAACGGACCAGAGCCATCCGGGCTACCAATGCCAAGCACAACGTTCGTGTTACTGATTCCAAGAAGCTCGCTTCCTAGAGTTGCCCATTGCCCGTTGTTCCAGATGAACCCATGTTCGTTGTAGTCGTCGTCGTAGTACAGGCCAACAACGGTGCCTGAATCGTTGATGGCGTTGGGATATGTCGGTCTCGGGCCCGGATAAACAAGCGCAACGACCGAGCCATTGCTGTAGCGTTTGAAGCCTTCCCAGAATCCCCCATACTTTTTGGATACGTACTGGCCGACGATGGTATTCATTTATTGATCCCACTGGGCCGCGTGCTTGTGGGAGCAGGATCTGCGTCGGGGTCGGTGATCGGAGTCATGTCCGAGCCCTGCAACAAGAATCCGTGATCGGTCTTTGTCGAATCGAAATACCAGCCCACAGTCAGGCCGGCGTCGTTACGCGCATTCAACCAGGTTCCGATCGAACCCTCAGGCGAAAAATAGCTGATTGTTCCGTCGGAATACCGTATGAAGCCATCGCCGTAAGGAGGTATTTGCGGCGAGGTGGAAACTTGTCCCACGACCGTGCCCCACTTGTTCACGCTGTTCACTGAATTCGGCGATTTCAAGGGAAAGAGTTTGAAGCTGCATGTAGCAGTGGTTTGGGCATGGATAGTCAACGAAAAGACAAAGAAGAGGACAAGAACGCCCAGGCAAAAGGCGTAACGATTGGAATATCGGGAGGAGTACGACATGGGAGGGGCCCTCCGGGGCCTGAGTCGCTCGATCAGATGGTCTGAAGAAGGGGCAAGTTGCTCCGCGGCATGTGTGGTCGTAGGGACCTTTGCTAGTAGCTCATTCGCCGGCGAGTGCTCCCCTGTATGCGGGATGAACTGCCCCTCTCAACACTTATAGCGCAGACACTCAGGGTCGAATCAAGAACGGTCTTCATTGTTTTCCCTATTCTTTTTCCCATCTCTCGAAACTTTAAACAGGAGGTGCTCGTGTCTTTCTGCATCTCCGCAATCCAACATCTTCGCCGGCTGCGGGGCGGAGCTCAGTCCCATTTACTGCTCGCCAATGACGGCCACTGCTACGTCACGAAATTTCAAAACAATCCACAACACGTAAAAGTTCTTGCCAATGAAATGTTCGTTAGTCGTCTGGGCTCATTGCTTGGTTTACCGATGCCACGGGTCGAAGTGATTGAGGTTTCTGATTGGCTGATCGGGAACACCCAAGAGTTGCGAATCCAACTTGCCGGGCAGACAATCCCGTGTCGAAGCGGTAAGCAACTGGGGTCACTCTACGTCGGAGGCGGCGGTTTAGTGACGGATTATCTGCCGCCGGAACTTCTCAGAGCAGTCAAGAATGTTGGCGACTTTGCTCGGGCGCTCGTTCTCGACAAATGGACCTGCAATGCAGATGGGCGCCAAGCAGTCTTTTCAAAACAGTCTCAGCGACAGCAGAGGTATGAAGCGACGTTTATCGACCAAGGATACTGCTTCAATGCCGGGGAGTGGACTTTCCCTGATTATCCATTGCGCGGAGTGTTCGCGCAGAACTACGTGTATGAAGGAGTGAACGGGTGGGACCAGTTTGAGCCGGGATTGACGCGAGCGGAGGAGATGACTCCCGCCCTGATCTGGCAATGTGCGGTGAGCATTCCAGAAGAATGGTATGAAGGAAATCGCGAGGAACTAGAACGACTGGTCGAAACACTGTGCGAGCGCCGGCGCATGATTCGGCGGTTGATTACCTTTGTTTCGGGAAAGCGTCCGAAATCCGTTTCCAAACTGGCGTGAGCTTCCCTGCGGTGCAGGAATCTCCATCTTGCAAAGCCACCACGAAATTACGCAATAAGGAGAAAGGACTATGCGCCCCCATGGACAAACCAAGCTTGGTTTCTTTCCGCTTCCCATTGCGGAAGCCAAGAGACTCAGAAAATGGCTGAAGTTTCAAGACCGATTTTCCGCGGTTGATCCATGTATTGGCAATGGGGTGGCGTTCAGAGCCTTACTCGGCGACGCTAGCACAAGTTGCTATGGGATTGAGATTGACGTGAACCGTTCGCAACAAGCACGAAGTTTGGGAATCGATGTTTTACATGCGAATGCCATGGATGTGCGCTGTGCGGCTGAAAGCGTTTCGCTGCTCTATCTGAATCCGCCTTATAACTGGGAGTGTGGGGAAGGCAACAATCAAAGACTCGAATATCTATTCCTTGAGCACACTTTTCGTTGGCTTAAGCCGGCCGGTGTCCTCATCTTTGTTATTCCACAGATTCGATTGGCGAAATGCGCGAGGTTGCTGGCAGAACAATTTAGTGAGGTTCGGATCTTCCGGCTCACGGAAGCGGAATGCGTGCAATACAAACAGATTGTGATTTTGGCGACTAGGCGTAAACGGCACGCGCGACTCTCGGACGCCGCCTTAGTCGCGGAGACACGTTTTCTGGAGGCGGTTGCGATCCAAAATCAAATTGCATCACTGGCGGAAAGGTCAGAAGTTAGGTACGAAGTTCCGAAGTCAGGGCCACTATTGCTAACGAATACCGGGATTCCGCTGGACGAAGTGGAAGATCTCCTGTTGGAATCGTCCGCATACCGGCAGGCCGCCCGCGTCCTTCTACCCAACCTCGGACACGCCAGAGGCCGACCGCTTACGCCCTTACATGGCGGACACGTTGGATTACTCTGCACTGCGGGAATGCTCAATGGTGTTTTCGGAGACGGCGAAGAGCGTCACATCGCCCACTGGCGATCCATCAAGTTTACTGATCACTGGGAAGAAGAGGAAGAAGACGGGACCAAGATACTGCACGACCGGGAACGGTTTTCCCACGAGCTAACTTTGGTGTTTGCCGACGGAAAGACACAGATCCTCACTCACGAAAAGAAGGAGGGCGTATGAAAAATGCTCATTTTCGATTCGGGTGGCTCACTTATGTAAAGGTCACAGAGAAGACGACGACACACATCAAGTTGCGCCTGGACCGATTCATCGGAGAATTGTTGCCAGACCCGCCGCGTCAGGCCAAAGCCCATCTCATCTCGGTGATCGGCGGAGATACACAGATTGCTGCAATTAGTGCCGCGATCTCTCTAGGAGACCGATTCATGATCGAAGGACCAGGGGTTCCATCGGTCCGCGTGTGTCTGGAACGCAATGCGCAGGTCTACAAAGGAGCAATTCAACTTGCTGGACGCAAGAAACCGCTGCGCCACCTGATTGGTATGTCCGAAGAACTTGCATCTACGAACTCCGTGGCAACTTCAGGAAAAACCCTGCTGGTGTCCTCAGAGGCTCAGTTTGTTTGGTCTGCAACGGCTCACATTTACGGGATTCCGGGAATGCCGGAGTGGGCGAGTTGGTTCGCCGATGAATTAGAAGCTCATCGTGCCATCGTCCCAGCGATTGGTGTAGGGTGCAGTCCGGCTGTAATCAAGGCTACCAAGGAGCAATTGTTAGATTGGCTTAGCTGGGGCGTAGAGAGTGAAGCCGTAGGAGTTCCACAAGAACTTGGTCCTGTTCACTGGCCGATCTTCAAACTCCGAGACATCTTTCTTCCTCCTGCATAGTCCTCCCACTTTTCCTTTTCACCCATTTCTTTCTTTTTGACCCAATCTGCACGCGCGAGGATTCTTATGTCCGAAATCTGCACGATTTATGACTACATGCGCTCTTATGCGGCGATTTTGGGAGAACGTATTCTCCACGAATATCCGGCACTCCATCGATTTGAAGATCCAGTTTCATGGCGATTGCACGAGCTGTTGCGAAAACCCTTTCCAGCCCAATCCATTGCGATCATGGGTGTCGCAAAACGATGGCAACAAGCACGCACAGCGATGGTCGTTGCCGAATGTGGCACAGGCAAGACACTGATCTCGCTGGGAGCAATTCACGTCCACAGCAATGGGGAGCCTTTTACTGCTCTGGCAATGGTCCCGCCGCATTTGGTGGAGAAGTGGGCGAGAGAGGCATTTCTCACGTTGCCAGGTATTCGAGTGTTCATGATCGACGACTTTCGCAACGGAGGAGACGAGAACAAAGCGCATGGGGTGAACGAAGCCCGACTTAGAAGGGGTGCCATTCTCCGAGAGGGACTTCATACCACACTGAGTGAACTGCGTCTGCACGTTGATGCCACGAACTCTCGCAAGCGATGGATGTCGTTATGCGGAGGATCGTCCTTGTTCATCGTCGGACGGGAACGGGCGAAGCTCGGCTATTTCTGGCGGCATGCGTACCGGCTTCCTCGCTCAGGGCCCTATATGGGCTGCGTGGTCAATGCTGATACGGGAATCCCGATCGTTGTGGAGTCCGGGCGACTCACCGCAGCAGACTTCGAAAACGTCAAGTTGGCGGAAACCATTGAAAAGCGTGGCGACAAATCGTGCCGTACGTTCCACAGCCCTCTTTGGCAAGCCGACTCGGAAAAAATTCGGCGAATGGCGCCGATTGAATTCATCGGGCGTTACATGCCGGGGTGGTTCGATTACGCGATCTGCGATGAGGTACATCAATTGGCGGGCGATACCGCTCAAGGCAACGCTCTTGGCACCTTGGCCGCGTGTGCGAATCGCATAGTTGGTTTGACCGGAACACTTCTCGGTGGCTTCGCCGACGATTTATTCAATACACTATTCCGGCTCGAAGCCAGAAGAATGATTGAACACGGCTACGAGTGGGGTACCACGGGACGAAGCTCTTTCAGCCAAGACTACGGCGTTCTTGAAACCATCACCAAAATCGAGCCGGCGAATAACAGATGTTCTAAAGCCAAGACAACCAGCGTGGTTCGGCGAAAGCCAGGAGCGTCGCCACTACTGTTCGGTGAGTTCCTTATGCAGCTGTGCGCATTTGTGTTTCTCGAGGACATTTCGGACGAACTGCCGCCGTATGACGAGAGTTACATCAGCGTCCCCATGGACGAAGACATGAGGGAAGCGTATCGGGAACTTGAGGATGTCATTCGAGAGGCCTTGAAGAAACATCGAGGTAATCGGTCTGTATTGAGCACGATGTTGAATACCCTCATGGTATATCCAGATCACCCTTATGGGCTTGGCACCCTATATGGATCAGAGTTTGACGGAGAATTGAAACGCAAAATCAGGTTCGTCATTGCTCAGACGCGCGACTTGCCGCAGGACAGACTCTACTCAAAAGAACGTCGGCTCATCCAAGAAATTAAAGCCGAGCTTGGCGAAGGACGGCGTTGCCAGGTATTCGCGGTCTATACGCACAAGCACGATGTCACCTCGAGGTTGCAACACATTTTGAACAACGAGCGCATCGAAAACGCTGTCCTGCGAGCCAGCGTTGATACGTCAAAACGGGAAGCCTGGTATGCGAGACAAGTCAAGAATGGAGTGCAGGTAGTAATCTGCCACCCCAAGCTGGTCGAAACCGGACTCGATTTGCTCGATTTTCCAACCATCATCTTCTATGAGTCCGGTTATTCCTTGCATACATTGCGACAGGCTAGTCGCCGGTCGTGGAGGATCGGGCAAAAGCGGCCGGTGCGAGTCAAATTCCTGTGCCAGGAAGGAACCATGCAGACGGCGTGCTTGCGGCACATGGGGAAGAAGCTTCTTGTTGCTCTTACCATGGAGGGCAAGTTTGCCGGGGAGGGCCTGCAAACTATCGATGAAGACGATGACATGCTATCGGCGATGGCCCGAGAACTGGTAAAGAGAAACGGAATCGGAGAGAGCGCAGATGCAGTATGGAGGGCGCTCAACGCAGAACACCAGAAATTGTTTCCGGCTCCACCAAGTAGACGCGACCATTCTTCGATCATCGATGAATCCGGGCTGATAGAACCAGACGAGTTGGGCGATCATGCGTCATCTGTTATCGTTTTCGGCCAGCAGACTGGTCCATCCGGACGCAAACTGCGGCGGATACGTCCTGCTGTTCCGGAACAAGGTTCCCTGTTCGGACTGTCCTAGCTGAGAGTCCTTAATCACACTCTCCAGCGTAACCACTCACAACACAAACCTAAAGATATAAGGAGGAATCCATGAGTACTGGAACTCTTATCGCTGATCCTTTGTCCAAGCTTGGGCGGAGGGAGTTGGCGGGAATTCCCGTTCCCGAAGCAACATCAACCCACAAGCCAGTGCCCCATCATGTCATCGTTGAGGCGCTGGTTGAGACCCTCAGTTTTCGCCACATCGGAGTCGTGAACGAGGAATTCGCAGCGTCGCCGGATGGCATGAAGATGTTTGGCGTGCTCGATCTCGAGACCGAGATGGAAGGATGCCGATTCTCAATTGGCATTCGCAATTCGCACGACAAGTCAATTCGGCTGGGCTTGACTGCTGGATTACGAGTATTTGTCTGCTCGAATATGGCGTTCAGTGGTGACTTCACACCCGTACTTGCCAAGCACACAAAGAGTTTCAACCTGATTGACACTCTGGCTGTCGGTGTTGACAGGATTCAGCGAAGCTTTGAACCGATGCGGAGGCAGGTAGAAGCGTGGAGGCAGACCCAGATCAGCGATGATCGAGCAAAGCTGGTCCTTTATAAGGCATTTGTGGACGGAGAACTCGAGGCACCGAAGAGCCTTCTTCAACAGGTGCATCGACATTACTTCGAGCCACGATACGAGGAGTTCTCGGCGCGCACGATGTGGAGCCTCTCGAATGCGTTTACGAGTGCTTTCAAAGAACTCGATCCAATCCCGCAGTTCAAGGCCACGGCCAAGCTGGGCGCATTCTTGGACTTGCAGTTCTCGCGGGCAGCATTAGCCTCAAAAAATTGATTTTAATACTCCCGGAACAGTCGTTTTGTTGCGTGGGATTGCCAATACTGAGTCTATGTCGACCGGCTCAAGCAAATGGTCGAGCCGACTATGGCGCGTATAGCAATCCTGCGCCGGGGCGCAGTTAAGATCTGCAAGCGTAATTGCTCTGAATGCTGACCATGCGGCGTTGCTCCTTATACGGAGTTCCGTCGCAGAAATTTATTGGAATTCTGGAATTAAACAAGAAGATTATTTTCCGCAGCCAGAGATGCTTCTTTATTTTCCTGCCATATATAAGTAAGAGGTAGTTCTGACGTGCCAGCCGATAATGCTTTTACAACAGGAGAAAAGCACAGTCGCAGGAAGAGGCGCACCTTTCGCTGGCCTAATCAGGCCCGAGAATTGGTCCAGCACCATCTCATTCGTCAGCGGTCAAATCGCGGCTGGCAAGATGACGGCGACACGATTCCTGCGCTTATCACGAAGATATCGGCAGCATCCGGTAATCCGCGGGATGCGTGCTGGCGCTTTGCACGGCAGGCAGGAATTGTCGGTAAGCGTAGCTATCGCCCCTGGCCTGAGCGTACGCAACAGAGATTGCTGGATCTTGCCGCCATGCAGCCGTTGCCGGAAGTTGCCGCCACCATGCACCGATCGCTTCGCTCCATACGTTCCATGCTGTATCGCCTGGGGGCGAGTGCCAACATGGGTAAAGACTGGTTTACGAAATACACGCTTGCAGAGGCACTGCATATTCGACCAGAGGAAGTGCAGCGATGGATCGATCAAGGCTTGCTCATCTCTCGCATCGTTCAAACGGATCAGCTCCGGCGACACGTCATCGAGGCGGATGATTTCGCAGCTTTTTGTAAGGCCCACAGCAAGGAGATCGTTGGAAGGCGTCTCAACCTCGACCGGTTGAATTTCGTAAAGGATTTCGTCTTTCCACCGAGTCATACGGTGTTGCTACCGGTGAGAGAAAGCAAGAAAGAGCGGGCCGCTTATGAAGAGCAAATTGGAAGGTCAGCAAAGGCCCATCCTGACGATGAGTATGAAGACGATCTGGAAATCAGCGCGTGACTAGCGGTCCAGACATATTGCGAGACACGATGAGGCGATCACTCGACCGATGGGATCAACATGTCCGACCCGCAAGTAAGGCACTTCAAGCTGCTCATACTGCACCAGAGGTGCCGCTTTCCTGCAAGCAGTGAAAGCGGCTGGGGACAATATCATCTTTGTTCATCCCGATTTCGTCCAGAAATCGGCTAGGAGATTTGCCAGGTCGGGAGGTAGGTGCACATTGTGGCAGATTTATTTAAATGGATGCTTGTTGCCGGCACGGAGGAAGGCTACTCCACGTTTCAACTCTGCGGTTAGATCAGCCTCGGGAGTTACGACGTGGACGGGTCTTCCCGATTCCCGGTGTAGCCATGCATTCAGCTGCGCGGGCGAACTCGTAACAAATCGGCCCTGCTTCGTCACAGGCATCCCCTGGTCTGCCCACCGCTGAATTACAGAAGTTGGTTCGCCGAGAAACTCGGCGATTGCTTCCAGCCTTTTAAATTCTGAGACTCAGTCTTTTGTTGACCTTCGGTTTAGACTGCTTAGGCATAAGATAAGCCGATAGCACGAAATCGCTGCTGGTTGTCTGCTCAATCTTAGGTCATTCACATTCTCAAGCGCCGAGCACAAGACCGCCCCCAAAGGGAATTCCGCCAGCGTTCGTGACACGAAAGGGTTTGCTTCTCATTTCAATTGCTTCGCGTTTTATTTCCGAGAACGTTGCATAGCAGGAAAGTGGATGCCCCAGAAGTCCTTCAAATCTTCTGTTTCGATAAATTCCACACCGTATGCGCAGTGCCCGTGTTCCGCTCTCGTCTGTGCGACTACCCGGGCTGAGCCTCGCACGCCGCGATGTCTTAGCAGGAGCGTGGAACCAATCGACAGATCACGGTCTAACCGAAGCATCGCTCCGTTCCGGTTTAGATTGGTTGCCGTGGCAATTAGTTTGAAGGCCCCTCTCGGGTCTTCGCCTGAAACTTCTAGCGAAACAGACAACGCCATTCGTCTTGTCCGCCGCCGCCCTAAATCTGGGGGGCTAACACTAGGCAAAAGTGGGGCTTTGGTAGGTATGTTTGTCAAGGAGGGCCTTTCGATTATCTCGTGCGATGACTCACAAGAATATGTCGGACAGAGGGCAGGCGCAATTCGCTTCAGTTATCACCCACGAGGTTACCTTTGGCCACTACCACTGCGATGCGTGTTCCGGATCAGGAGTTGAAGCCCCACGCGTATCGAGATGTGATAACCGCGAGGTGAGAAGTCCTGCGGCGGCGGACCATGCTGAAAACGAATAAGTGCGTTCTGCCCGTCTCGAAGGTCAGCTGTGCGCCATTACAATTCAATACCAAACGATTTTGGCGAACTCGTGGAGATCGCGAATTCTGAATTGCAGCTGCCGCTGAAATGGCGAGTGATCGAGCTGAATACTACCCGTCATCTCGGCTGAGTAGAGGCAATGCTAATCCGTCTATCGATCCCCAGCAGGCGACCAGTAGGGCACATGCCATCCCAATCGTACTCATACGCAGCTCCACAAATCGCGCAGATCTGATAATGTTGGCCGTTCTCGTTGAGCCGTGGCCACGTGAAACGATGAGCACAACCCCGTCCGAAAACCCGCTTCAGAAAACTCATTGGTTACTCCTTAACTGGGCAATCTGCCGAACGAATGGAATACTTCGGGGCGGACAGCTCATGACTCGAATATCGGTCAGACTAGCTTTGCTCAGAAGAAGACTTTCTGTCCCTAAAAGGACCAAAGGGAGATTGGATGTGGCGTAATGAGATTTGATCATGGTGTGTAGGTGCTTTCCAATTACGAACGTCCACTGAATGGCAGGGTTGTCCAAACCATTCCTAGCGATCGGGCGATTTGAACGATTCCCGTGTCACTGGTGATCAGGTCTTTTGAAACTATCAACGTGCTTAAGGAGTCCACTACGAGGCTAGTTGAAGAATTATTCTAAGAATTGCGTCAGGTCCATGCTCGCCGGCGGCGCCTGACATGGTATACGAGCGCTCGAATCCGTTTGGCCCCTGCAGTTTCAATTCCCAATTATCAGTTTCTCGCGAGCCGGTGATGGATACGTGCCATGCTCCCGGTTTGTCAGCAAACGCGTGCTCAATGCGAGCAACGATCTCGCGGGACAGGTTAGTGTCACCAATGTTGTGGAGCTCGGTGGTCACTCCCATGGCATTGAACTTTTATCAAATAAAACTTCTGCCCAGCTATCAGTGCAAACAGGTAAAACCCGCGCCCTCCTTGCCCTGACATCATCTTTAAACAGGTTATCCACAGTCCTGGTGGAAAATCATGAATTGCTACTTTTACACTTCCAAGATCCAACTGTTGGCAAACTGCGGCCGCGAAACGAAAAATATCTGTGATGGAATTCTGAAAAAAAGCCGCGAAGGGAATATGGTTACTTTTTCTTCCTGGCTCGTACCCGCGCCCATCTTGCTCTGGCAGCCGCTCGGATTCGCGCGAGACCCTCGGGGGAAATTTGGCGTTTTGAGCCAACACTTACAGATTTAGCTTTTGGCTGCGTGCTCCCATTAAGGGAAGTCAAGATCGCAATGGCTTTGTCCAAACGATCACGTTCTTGTGTGAGTTGCTGGATAGCTGAGTCTAAATTTGCCATTCGCGAATTCTAACACTGTACACTCTCGGTTGGCCTGGTTATTGCGCCGCCTATTCCGCCATCTGTTCGCAAAAACTCAAGCCTTCATTTCGCTCCGACACATGGTGCGATTTAAGCTATGAAAGCCATGGGTCTTCGTTCGATCTACCTTTTTCCGGCGCTTAGAAGTGCTGTACCTGGGGGTGCTCCGAACAAGCTGAGGCTGTGGGCGCACAGCGCGAACCATTCTTTTAGTAACATCGCCATACAGCATGTACCGTATCGCACTTGGGATTGCACCTCCTTACTATGGCAGCATTTACTGGGCACTTCGAGTGGTGAGCCGCAATGACTCGAAACGTCTTCTGTTTGTCGATGACGAACACGCCATCCGGGAAACGCTCTCTTTAATTTTGCCTCGCTACGGCTTCACTGTGACGCTTGCCGCGACCGTCGCAGAAGCCTTGAAAAAAATCCCGGCAACAGGAATTCGACATTCTGCTTTCCGATTTGAACATCGAAAGCAAAAGCGATGGTTATGATGTTGTTCGGGCGATGCAGACCTTCAACCCCTCTTGTGTGACGGTAATTCTGACTGGTTACGGAGAGGTCGAAAGCGCATTGGAATCCAGCTGTCTCGGTATCGACGATTACATCTGCAAGCCGGTAGCGCCGAACGAGCTCGTCGCTTTACTAGCCGAAAAGTTAGCGGGGAAAAGTCCTCAGCTCCACCGGATTGCGCATGATGGATAGCAAGACTACCGATGCAGGAGAATATACTTCATTGAGTAGTCTTCGAAATGCGGTAGCTGGTGGACATCTTTGTAAAAGGGCCGTACCTATCGCTACTTCTCAGGCGAACCGCTCTGGCCTTTCGGCTACAGATTGAGTTACACAAGCTTCAGCTATAGCGATCTCAGACTTCCTGGTGCCCCAATCAGTGCAGGCGATCCGCTGGATGTTTCTGTGATCGTAAGCAATACCGGAAAGCTCGCTGGAGATGAAGTGGTGCAGCTTTACCTGAAATTTCCTGATGTCGCCTGCGCGCCAATCCGTGCTCTGCGGGGATTTCAGCGTGTACATCTCGATGCCGGAGCCAGCCAGAAAGTTGAATTCCACCTGAATCCACGCGACCTCAGCATGGTAACCGATGTCGGCGATATCATCGTACCGGAGGGGAAGTACACAGTTTCCATCGGAGGTGGCCAGCCCAACACGGGAGCGCCTACGACGAGTGGCCCCCTCGATGTAAAAGGCCAGTTGGTGCTGCCGGAATAACGCGTTGATTACCGAGTTTCAATGGGAATTCCCGTCCTCGGGAGACGCTGCCTTCGATGCTATCGGAAAGCCAGCTAAGTCGTTGAAATTTGGTGAGCGCGGAAGGAATCGAATCCGCAAGGAATCGTAAATTCAAGCACTTGCAGAGCATCGGATGGCGCTAGAAGTACTGCTTGGAAACTCTTAGTTACCGTTAAGTGATCGCAAATTGATCGCAAAGCTAGCCATTGTTTGGCTAAAGTTAGCTGCCGCGAGGTCAGCGCATCGCCTCACCAACGACAATCTACAGATAATAGCAGAAGAATTGGTCGACTTTTAGCGAGGTTTTCGTCTTCTGTTTCGCTGCTTAAAGAATGCTTTGTCTGTTCGCTCGATGTGAGTTGGAGAGGATAGCGCCTATGAGCCAACCGAGAGGCCATCGCGTGCCTCGCCGCGATACCTGCTGTATTCCGCGCGGAAGTACAACTTCGTGAAATGCAATTCGCAGCTGACCGTTTCGTCCGAAGCGCCGCGCCGGCTTTACCTGCAGTACCGTGCCCTTGAGTCGGTTCCCTTCAGGCAGATAAAGCCTATTAGCAATTACCAGCGGCTCACTAACAATTGCCTCTACGGGTCGCCTTTCTTGCTGGTCGCCGAATCGAGAGGTGTTGTCAACCACGCATGCACCACTCCTCCCGAGGGAGGAATCGTTCCGATGTCTGAAACCATCCCCGGCTTCAATTGTTCTGAGCCGAAGGGAAGCATCTGTTGCACGTCCGCGGTAAAACTGGTTCCTGAATCCAAGTACTGCGGCCTGTAAGGGGACTGGGATAGCGCCAACCGCTCCAAGCGGTGCACTTTGTCGGGACCCATGACTTGTTTCTTTAGAGTCGCAATCTGCTGCTTGATCTGTTCTTTCGCTTCACTAACCTTGCCCTTCGCTGCTGCTTTTCCTTGACTGAGCTTGCTCTCGTTGATTTGCTTCGCCGGTACGAATTGCAATACACCCGCTCCCGGCGAAATCACAGTATGAATCGGTAGCCGCATTCCACCGGGCAGCAGCAGCTGATCAAACACGACATGGACGATATGCTGAGGTAAAAAATCGGCATCCATGGCGGAAAGCGTTGGCACCTTGGTTGAGACATTTTCGATCGCGGATATCTCTCCCGTAACCTGGGTCCGGCGGGTATTACCAACTTGTCAAAGGCATAGATCGGCTCGGTAATTTTGCCCTGGACCGGCTCTCCCGCTTTGCGTATCCTGACTTCTCGATCCAGCGATATCTTCAGCGGGGTACCGCTAGGCACCGTGAGGGCGATAGTAGGAACTGGCACATCTTGCGCGGGAATCGGCGGACCAGTTTGCGTTTCGGGGCGGTGTTTCAAAGTTTGACCACTCAGCGGGAGCGATGCAGCTAAAATAAGCAAAGGAGCAGAACTAAACAGAGCTCGATACATATAACAGATCTGGGACCCTGTTGAGCGGTGTGCTGGTTCTTGAGTTTACCCAAAATTGTGAGATGCCGTGAAAGTGTAGCTCAATCGCCAGCACCTCAGTAGATTGAGCGCGCCACGACGCCAAATGGTCGTTCGCCAGTCTTCGGACTAGCTTATGAAACTGCATCTCTTCGTTCTGAGTCGCAGAATGTTTCCGAGACTCATCCGCTATGGCCGTGTCGACCGTCAACTCCGTCGTATCCGCCCGCGGATGGCCTTTGGTCAGCCGCGCAATCTCGTAAAGGTATTCCATCCGGAACTGGTGCTAATATTTCAGGCATGAAAGAGCGATTTTCTTTCCTCCCGCTCCTCCTCGTAGCGATCAGTGCGACGGCCATTGCGCTCCATGCTGCAAATGATCAAAACGTGAATTACACAAGCCATACCCTCGCCCTTCCCGATCACGGCCTGGGGAACATCACGATGGATTACATAGCTTACGATGCCCAAACGGGGTACGTTTGGGTGCCCGCCATTAATGTCGGATCAGTGTATGTAGTCGACACCGCTAACGAGTCCATGCGTGAGATCACTGGTTTTGCCACAAACGAAGTTGAGATGGGCGGCCGAAAACGCCGTCAAGGACCCAGCGGCGTTTCGATCGGCGACGGAGTGGTGTACATCGGCGATCGCGCCGACTCCAGCATTTGCGCCATCGATAGCAAGACGCTGGTAAAGATGACCTGTGGACACATCGATTCCACCCCGGACGGCGTAGTTTATGTCGCACCCACGAAAGAAGTCTGGGTTACCGCACCCCGAGACAACTCAGTGCGAATTCTGGATAGCCACACCTTGGCTCAGAAAGAAAAACTGACCTTCGAAGGTCGCCCCGAGGGCTACGCTGTCGATGCAAAGCGCGGGCGTCTCTACATGAATTACGAGGACAAGGACCTCACTACTGCAATTGATCTCAAGACGCGAAGAACTGTAGAGAAGTGGCCATCAGCATGTGGCGAGGATGGCCCACACGGTCTGGCCGTGGATGTGGATGCTGGATTCTTATTCGTTGCTTGCAGTACGCAGGCCGAAGTCCTGAATGCAGGACACAACGGGGAGAAGTTGTCGTCTATCAATACCGGCGACGGCGTGGATGATATCAACTACTCACCTGCCACGCACGATTTGTATGTAGGCGCCGCCCAGGACGCGCGGCTTACCGTCGCTCAGGTTGATATGGCCGGCAAGCTCAGCTTGATTGCACAAGTGCCGACTCATGAGGGCGCTCGGAACGGGGTCGTCACGAAAGATGGCACGATCTATCTCGCACATTCGCAACGGGGTCAATTGGCAGGGTTGATCGTCGCATCCCCCAGTCAAAAATAGCTAGCAAAACGTTAACAACAGAGCAGCGGAAAAGTTTTTTCCGCCTAGAAACTCCACATCCTGCTCCAAAGTAACCTTCCCGGCGTTACTGCGATGACTATAAACGCGATACGAAAATTGGTACCCTCAAGCTAACAGTGTGGGGGACTCTAACTTTGTTGTGGAGCTTGCGCAAATACTCTGTTCTTCTTGCAACAGCGCTTGCTCTGGCAGGCTCATGCTGGGCCCAGAATCTAAACTCCGGCGCCAGCACCATCAGCCTCCGTGCCGTCCTCGGCGAGTCACTCTCCGTCAATCTCTCTGCGAATTCTGTTGGCTTTGCTCTCACTCCCGGCAGCAACAACAATCCCGGGAATACCTCCATTACCGCGACGACCACGTGGTTGCTCAGGCCAGGCGTTAGGAACGTGAGGGTCTACGCGTTCTTCTCTAATTCAGCTTCGGCCTTGAGTAACGGCGCGGGAGTGAACATCCCGTCCGCCGATTTTCAAATTTCCGATAACGCCGGTCCGCTCACAGCTCTCACGACGACGGTACCGTTCGGCGGTGCAAATGCAGGGCTGTTGCTGTCCACGACGCGAATCCGTAGAAGGAATCGAATTGGTTCGCATAAAGATAGAATGAATTTCAACATCAACTTGGCCCCCCTGCCAAACCTCCCAGCGGCGAGTTATATAGGTACCTTAAACATACAAGCGCAGGCGATCTGATCAACCGTTTCCTGCTCGCTGACTTTTTCTGAATAGCGAAAGTCACTCTTACCCGAAGAATCATTGGTGCGAATAACCATCCAGTCAAACTGTCCAACGGGAACCTAGATCAACGGCAGGGCTTGCGAGCGAAAGCAGGCACGATCATCTCCGGTACGTTCCTAAGAGGAGATTACGGAAGTCCGAAGGCACGCACAACTTTGTCCTCCAGGAAACTTCTCACCAAATCGCGATGGCAGTGGCGTGGAATACTCCATCCGGTTGGACAATTCGGCTATCGCCGGGATTCAGACTCGACGACAACAGTCATCGGCCATTCTTGCGCTGGGGCATCGGTCGCGAATTCGAGGATTTCGGGGAAACGATCAAGGGGCTATTCGGAGCACACCAATGAGAGTTTGGAACCTTGAACTATTGATTTGAGGGGTGACCGCTGGGGCGAGGAAGAGGGGAATCGGCCCGCCTGCGTTCTAACGACTAAATTAGATCGAAATCCCTTCCGTACGGCAAATCTCGATGATTTCTAAACGGTGGGTTGCCCCCAATTTCCGCAGCATTCGATGAACCTGATTGCGAACTGTCTGCTCTGCCAACTGCAATTTATTGGCAATCTCTTTGTTAGAAAGCCCCAGCCCGATTAGTTCGACGAGTTGTTGCTCGCGATTAGTTAGGCCAAGTTGCGTCCGAGGGTCGGAACTCCGGTCTGCATTCTGATGAGCTGTGAGGCGAAATAGAAAAGCGCACAGTTCGGGCGAACAAAAGGCGCCACCTTTGGCAACGGTACGCACCGCGGCCACAACTTCGAGTGCTGACGCATCCTTCAGGACGTATGCCATAGCTCCTTGTCGAATGGCTTGCAGAAAAGCCTGGTTGTCTGGTTCCATGTCGATCATCACGAGCCGGATGTCAGGGAGGCGTTGTTGGATTTCCCGAGCGAACCCGGAACGAGCAATCTTCGCCGTGAACGAGTCAATTACCAGGACGTCTGGAGAAGAAAGCGCGATCTCCTCAACGGAATCATGGGTCAGCCCACAAGACCCTACAACCTGAATCGATTCTTTCTTGCTTAAAACCTTTACGAGTACTTGGCGCAAGAGCCGATTTTGCGCCAGCAAGAAGATCCTCGAGCGTTCTTCAATGCCCATCCCAAAGTTACTCCTGATCCGAAGTGGGTAAAGAACTCATCGTTACAAGAAAATTAGCTATCCATTAGTCCGAGTCCTTGAAGGATCATTTGCTCAAACGCTTCGCCGTCACGCACGCCAGGCCGCGTCCCCAATAATCGCTATGAAGGGTAACGAGCGGATTAGCGGATATTGGGCCAGGAATTCTGGCTCTCGATTCTTTCCAGAGTAGGTTCATAGTGCTTCGCGAGACTGTGAGGCGAGTGAATTTCACCTGGGTCATGCGAACATTTGGTCCTTTATGGTTGTTCATTCGCCTGTTTCGGAACGTGCGAGGTGATCCGCTTCAGCAGAAACTCTCGGATTAGATTGGACGCTGCGTCAGCACCGATACCGGCAAGACCGTTGTAGAGAACTAGCGAGCCTCCGCGGTCGGAAGATGGGTAGTAAAGATTCGAAATGGCTGCGGCCGTGAAGTGGCCGAGCACACGCGAATAGTTTGCATTCCAGTGTCCATCATCTCCCCTCGCAATCACTGCTGCGGAAATGGCATACAGCGCGCGGGACCCCGTGCTCCCTTGGCCTTTGTAGAAGTACCGTGGGTCTTGATGGAAAATCGAGGGGTAGACGGCCCTACCGAGCAGAGTTCCGGAGATGTGGTTTGCCAAAGCAGCACCGTATCGTTTGCCGTATCCTTCAATTCCGCTTCCGTAGCCGGGGAAAACATTTTGATATTGCTCCGCACCCGCGACTCCCGCCACGCTTAGAAAGGAAACGGGGTCGATCATTGAACGAGTGGCCAGCTGAAATTTTTGCTTTGCTTGCATTGGCGGGGCGTTCCAGTCGTAGCTGCTGTAAAAATTGGGAATAACGCCGCCGATACGCTGTTGTACGGCAATCCGTACCTGCTGCTCGGCCAATTCCTCCTTGTTGGCCGCTACGGTAACACTGCTAGTGACAGATGCCAGCGACACAATTATCGGCGGAACTATGCGGTACTCGCCTGCGTGCAACACAATCTCGGGAGACATGTAGGTGGTCAACCCGGGTGCTCTGATACTCAGCTTGTACTTGTCGGGCGGCAGTCCTGTGAAGGTGAATTGCCCGTTATTGCCAGATTCCACCGTACGAAGCGTAGATCCACGCGGTCCCATCAGATTTACCCGCGCACCCTGCAGCACGTCGCGATCCCTGTCCAATACCGTCCCCGTAACGGTTCCCGCATGTTGTGACTGGCTGGCCTCTGAAGGAGCCTCTGTTCGTTGGGGCCGATTTGGGACAGGCGTATTCTGAGCGGCTAACGTGAATCTCTCCTCCGCAGCGACGTAATGCGGTGTGACACTGAAAAAAATGAACAAAATGACAATTTTCCTGAAGCTGACACATTGCGAGTCCTTACCCATTGCGAGTCCTTACCCATTGGAGAAGTGATCACGTCTTAGTAGATGCTCGTTTCACACGCTCGTGCGTCAGCTAAGCCCTTTCTACCCAACGAAGGATCCGTTGCGGCTCAGAATGGCATTCAGGCATGTCGACCGCTGATAGGGACTGACTTGGTGAGCTGTGCCCTCCAACTGAGAGGCGGCAAGCGAACGATCGGCTTCCGCCACCTTTCCCATCTTGCTCAGCGTGTCTTAAGTGATTACGACATAACAACTCTTAAACAATAAAGACCAAATGTCAACTTCCAGCGGGCAAGTTTGACAATGTGACGGAAAAAGATGAATTGAATTTATTCGCCCTGCAGTGTAGGCACAGTTGTGAGGTGATCGTCGTGAGCAGATTCTCTGCAAAGAGAAGTCCCCACGCGTTTTTATGTCTAGCCCGTAGCATTGACTGCTGGACATTTGGATTGTGATTGTGCCCTTCAACCAGGCTGCGGAAATCCAACGTATCGCAAATCTCTCGGCGACAATACAAAGCAGAATTGTGCGCTCAGCATATAATTGGTGACATGCTGGCGCAAAGAGCTCGCGTTACGGCAATGTTTCTCTTGCTGATATGCCTCCTCTGTCCGTTGATCGAGTCGCTTGACATGTGGCACTCGACTTTGGATAGCGGAAACGACACCGAGTTCACGCTCGTCGTGGCGGCTCTGTGTGCTGGCTTCGGCTACATCGTTACGCACTTAATCTTCAAACCAAGGTTCATTGCTTCGATATTCAGCAGTGTTCTTCCTCACCACGCTGCTGAGCAGTTTTTCGCTTTTGTTTTTGGTTTCCATCCGTTCCGCTTTGCAGGAACTAGTCCGCCCCCTCTTCCGTTGCGTATCTAGAAACTCAAAAAACCAACCGTCGATGAAATCGGTGGACCGTTGTCTGTCGTCCATCACTTCGTTCCTTGTTAAAGCCTACGAGTTCGTTTTCGAGCTGCGGTGGCGTAACTTCTTTGAGTTTCAACTTAGGGGTATCCATGCGTGGAGTTCCAAACAAACCTGTCAGCTGCCTGCGTTGTGGTCGGATCAGAGCCTGCGCGGCCGACCAGCTCTGTCATGGCTGTCGGCTAGGTGCGAGGCTGAATCCTCGCAAGCGCTTTGTATGGACTGAAGAGTTCGATGCTTTGCTGGTAAGCGCCTATCGCCGGGCGCAGAACCGCCAGGAATTATCGCGGAGTTTAACTGATCTTCAACGTAGGACTGGTTTTACGCGGGTAGTGATCTTAACGCGCGCGGCTCAGCTGGCATTATCATTTTCGCGACGGAAACCATGGACGCCAGAAGAGATTGCCCTCCTGGAATCATGGGGAGGATATCATTCCCCGGCATCAATTGCGCGAAAGCTGGGGCGCACATTCGCATCCATCAAAGCGAAGGCAAAACAGCTCGAAATTTCTGTCCGCGTCACCGAGGGGTATTCGCAAGCAGATCTGGCAGAGCTCTTCGGAGCAAGTCCCACCACAATACGCCGTTGGTGTCGGATCGGCTCGCTTCAGTTGGTCAATGGGCGTATTCCAGAAATATCCGTCGTGAGATTTCTCAGGATTCATCCACATGAATACCAATTAGGTCGAGTCGATGAAGCCTGGTTTAAAGGACTCCTCTTTCCTGCGTTCAATTCCGCGGGTGCCAGTCCCGGCGCTCGTCACCACCGCGGATTGAAAAGCACAATAGCTTGCTCATCACAGGCAGGAGGAAAAAACGATCATCAAGAAATGCCAGTGGCATAGATCGGCGTACTTTGGTTCTGAGAATCGTACTCGGAGGCTATCAGCGTCGCGAGTCTACGGTGAGACTAATGACCTATCTTTCCACGTTTCTCATCTTCGTCACCTGTCGCGATAGCAACACCTGCCGCCGCACCTTCCATTGCGAGTCGCCCCAAGTTAAGACGAGAGACAGAGGTGGAGGTGGCGCTGTCCTCGTTCCACACTGCTGATGCCGAGGACCCTTCGCCGCTGGAACCGGGTTGGTTTGACGAGGGTGGCGCCGAGTTCCGAGGTGCAGCGACAAGCACGGGTAACGGAACAGAGTTCGCGCCGGCCAACAATTCCGCAGGTACGTTTGCAGCCGACCGTTCCGCCGAAGCGGCCTCACGCGTTCCAGCTACTTCGGGCAGTGCGTCCCCGATCCTTGGCCTAGATCGAAGTCGTAACGGCAACCTTCTCCTCGACCTGCTGTTAACGGCAGACTTGGTGAAGGAGGCACCTGGATCTGACCAACGAAGGTGCAGCCCCACAGAGGGCAAGGCGCACATTAACAATCCCATCGCCGCAACAGCTGCAACTCTCGAAACGCGAGAACAATGCGACTGTTGGCTCGGCTCCGACAAGACCGCGTGAACTCGCGCCGAGAATGAACGCCCAGATGGCGAGAACGCGATCGTGTTCGGAGGCCGCCCCTTGGCCATGATCGACCAGTGCGCGATTTTTGCCATACACTCCGCATAGCGCAACCGCAAGTCCGGCCGGTTTCCAGCCACTGCCAGATCACAAACAAGTTCGCGCTCGTGCCGCAATCGTCGGTATGCGAGCCAAACCGCCGGATGAAAGAAGACGATCCGGCATGCCAGCGACGCCAACCTGTCCCACAAGTAATCCCCCCGACGGACGTGAAACAGCTCATGTCGTAGGACATCCGTTAGTTCGCCTTCCTCCAAGTGCGCAACCAGTTCGCTTGGTAGGAGAATCTGTGGCCGGAGCCACCCGGTGGTTGCAGGTGAGTGCAACTCAGCGTGTAGTAAGAGATTGCAGTGCCGCACCTCCATTTGTTGGCAGAGCGATTTAAATAAAGCTGCAAGTACAATGGTTGGCTGCTCAGCTCTTCGTAGGATGAAGCGGAGCCGCAGCGATTTCCAAGTGAAATGTGGGATTGATAAGGCAAGTGTCCAGAAGTAAATCTCCCACGTCCGGTGAGCTAACCAACTCACCTTAGGTGCGGACGATTGTTGGACAGCAAATTCAGCCTGCAGAGCGAAGTGCGGAGGCAACCGCATGAGCTGGTCGGTAAGGGATAATGAACTGGTGTTACCTCCAACCACACACAGAAATATCCAGTAGATGACCGCGATCGAGATGAAGAAGCCCCATATTCGCGAACGCAGACGGGCATCGCGAGCGAGACCGCAAGCACCCCAGGTGAGGAAATAAGCCAAGCCGAGTTGCAGACAATAACTAAGCCAAGAACTGATGGCAGACAATACGGCACCAAAAATCACGTTACATCCTCACTTCCGGCCTTGCCGGGCATTGGAGAGTTGTCTTGATTTACGGTACTTTCGGATCATTGCTTCGAGCTCTTCAAGCTCGCCAATATCGATGCGCTCTGCCTCAAGCATATTAACGAGGAGTTCAGAGCGGGAGCCTCCGAAGTGACGCCTCAGCAGCTGTCGAATTGAGAGGCGATTCACCTGCTCTCGTCGAACGAGAGGTCTGAAAACAAAAGCCCGACCATGAATTCTATGAGCGACGAGTTTTTTGCCCTCCATGATGCGCAAAAAAGTCTGGATCGTCTTGTAGTTTGGGGCCGGATTCTCCCCTGAGGTGTGGACGATGTCATCGATCGTGCCTTCCCCGAGCTGCCAAAGAATCTCCAGCAGACGAAGCTCCGATGCTGTTGGTAGGACTATCACACCCTTGTGATTCAATCAGATGATTATGGATCACGTTCGTGTAGATCGCCAACCGGCGTATATCCAAATAGCTGCCATTGCTGCAAATAGTAGAACCGCGAATTTCGGAAACCAGAGTTTAACGAGAAGAGATATGGCGAATGCTACTCCGATTCCAATGAGCAGGGCCAGCGCAATCGTCGAGCTGCGCAGTGGCCTCTTTGGGAACTGGCCTGACATCGTCCTGCGATCTTAACTGATTAAGAGTTGGTACATCCTGCATTTTCTCTCGGCAGTCAAGTCCAGTAACGATCCCTGCAATGAAGCCGCGTTCGAATTCGGGATCCGGAAGCGGGCCACAAGGCTGCGGGTTACCGTCCAATCTTCTGGAAATAGCTCAACCCGATGTACGTTCTGAGCATAGACTTTGTCTTTCTCGACTTTTGAAATATGAACGGGAGACGAACAAGAGACCCTGGCGGTAGCGGAAGGCATAGTTCGCGCGAGGATCTTCAAAAAAGCAGTGCTAATGTCGCACTGAATTTCCGAAGTAATGTTGGTACGCGCGGCGTGCAATGACAAAGAGTAGAATCAGGGCCAGGAAAATTCAATTTGAGCCGCCCTTTGTCATTCCTCTAATCCATAAGGGCAGCTTTTTTGTGTAAGGGCATTATCGTTGATGAACTAAGAGCCGAACCGATGAACGATGGAGAATTGAGAGGCACCTAGGCCATAACAAGGGTCAGTTTTTATTTGCGAAACCGGTAAGCAAAAGCAATGATCAAGAGCCAAAATGCACAAAACCACTTGCTGAAATCTGACGTCTGCGCCTTAATTGCAAACAAAGGCTCGATCATTGAAAGTGGATGATGTGAACCAGCCCATGATGATATGGAGGTCATTTGAACAACAGTCGTTGTATTCCGCCGATGGCCATGTTACGACAACTGACATCTTGCCAGTAAACGAGTATTCGAGCCTACCAGCGGTAGATCGTGAAATCATCCACATAGCTGGTAATACTGCCTCCACCGCTGATTCCGTCGAGTTGAAAATTCGGCCCAAGCAAATTCGCTCCCCAACTTGTGCCTGACGGCTCACTGACGGTACAAGCACCACCCCCGTTGCACGTGAAGTTCTGGACTACGCCGTCAATCGCCTCAGCGTCAAAGGTGATGGCACTACCCGGAGTGGCGCCCCGATGGAACTGGACTTGCACATGGTGCCATCCTAACGAAAACTGGCCGTGTGAGCAGCTTTGGTCCGCGTTCAGAGGCCATCCATTCCCAAGTTGCCAGACTCCTTTGACCATGTTGCATTGCGTCGCATAGATGTAGAGATATTGTGCAGGATTCCCAACCGTCTGATTCAGATCCATTTCCAAGTTGTAAACATTGTTGATGCTAGCTTGATCGAAATACACCCATACGTCGTACTCAAAATTCGCATAGCCGTCGTCGTTGGGACAGCCATCACTCGGTACCGAGTCGCATAGAGGAATGAACCACCGGACGCCAGCACCGCCAGTGCCGTCGTAGGTCATTGCAAATTCTCCAACCGTCGTGTCTCCAGAAGGAGGAGTTGTCGGCGGAGTGGCGTCATTATTTATGCTGCCGCTCTTGGTGCCCACGGTTCCACAATCGGGCTGTGTCAACCACTGATGGTAATCGGCCTGCTGCGCGCCACCCCGGCCCGGACCTTTCGAATTTGGCGGACAACCGGCATAGGTCCCCTGGTAAGGAGCGAAGGTTTCAATACGCGTATACGCATTGGCAGTTGAACCAGGCGGAAGGCCATTGTTAATGACATTGAGTTGCATATCGTTCTCGCAAAGTCCGCCCGATGTGTTCCACGCCTTCACCCTCAGCAGGTGAGCGCCCGTGCCCGGCGCGGAAGCGGTGGTGTTCATCGACGTCTGCCCAGAGAACATATGATCGCTCAGGCTGTCAAAGGAATATGCCATGCTGCTGGTCTGTACTCCTAGACATGTTGACGACTCCGCTTGCAGGGGGAAGTTGATTGCGACATTCGAATCGGTTGGATTGGTAATCGTAATATCCGAGCCGCCCGTGCTCACATTAATGCTTACGTTCGTTTCGCAAAGATCGCCATTTCCATTCCACGCTTTCACTCGCAGTGTCTCTACGCCGGTCGTCGTGTCAGTGACATTCTGATTGATCGACTGCTGCCCGGAAAGCAGGTTATCGGGATTACTGTCGAACGAATACGCCATGCTGGTGGTTGATCGTCCATTGCATGTCGGAGCTTGCGCCTGCAGCAGGAAGGTAGTGCCTACGTTCGCATTATTTGCGGGAGCAGTGACAACTACGCTTTGCGATGAAACATTGATGTTCAGATTGGCTTCACAGAAAGCGCCGCCGGTTCCCCAAGCCTTCACGCGAAGAATGTGGCCGCCCACGCTTGTCGAGACTGTCTGGTTAATTGAGGTCGCTCCTGTCAGAAGATTGTCCTGCTCGCTGTCGAACGAATACGCCATGCTTGAGGTATTTTGCCCACCGCAAGTCGGGGCCGATGCCTTGAGGAGGAACGAACTCGGAGCTGTCGAACCGTTTGCCGGCGAGCTAACGCTGACACCTGTTCCGATGGTGATGGCAACATCTTTCTCACAAAATGCACCGCTGCTTCCCCAAGCCTTCACCCTCAAAGTGTGGGTGCCTTGAGAAGCGGTCACGTTTGTATTGATGGATGTGGCTGGGTTAAAGACCGTGTCGCTACCCGAGTCCAGCGAATAGGCCATGCTAGCAGTGCGCTGCGACTGGCAGCTTGATGACGCCGCTTCTAACAGGAAAGGCGAAGCAACAATGGAGCCGCTTCCTGGCGCGCTGACCGTGATATCGGCAGCGTATGTTCTTGTTCCTAACAAGCAGACGGCAGACGCGAGAAGGAACGTGATGATCGATGAGCGAAAGCAAAGCACACGGAGGGACTTCATGATTACTCCTGGAAATCGGACAGCCAGGATGGCTGAACTGTGAACGTTCTACGATGGGCGAAGGACCTTATGAGTTGCGCATTACGACGGCAAAAACCAGAGTCGCAATAAAGGTTCGGCAGTATAGTTGGCTTTGTTTGAAGTGACGGAAATTTCGACTCGTAAGCGTGAAATTTATCTACACTACTTTGCTCTGGTGCGGCGAGTCACGGTTGCGACAACCTTCACTTTCCTTGAGTAGGCGCATTTGTATTCCTCTGTGGCAGAACGCCCTGGAATTGCAATATGCAAGTAACTTATTCCTGTTCAATATAAAAACCAAGATTTTGCGCGTAAGCAATCGCCTCTGCCACAGTCGCGAAGTGCAGAGCTTTTGTCGAACTCAAAGGCAAACCATCATGATCGGTTGAAACTCAGCACGATCTGCTCCATCCTAGGCCTTCGTTCTCAAATTGGAGCGATGATCCACAAACGAGCGATGTTTTGCCTTAATTTTGTGCGCAACGCACCTCCCCCGAACCGGACTGCAGAAGAGAAGTATGAGATTCAATAAAGCGGGAGTTCGGGTCACTGAACGTGCTAATAAGCGTCAGCGCGCTTACAATCTTCAGTTTCGGTCGTTTTAAGGCCCGCTATGGATCCAAGAACAAGGATCAGAACCTGCGATGTTGTAAGCAGCAATATGGACAACCGCGGCGGGTGAACTTGCATTCCGCCGCGGCTTATTCAGTTAGCGAGAACTTACAATGACGTCGGATCAGAAACTATAATCCACCGTATTAGATAAAGTTCTCTTACCATACCCACGCATTGACCTCATCGACGTACATGCTGTACCCAGTGCCGGCCGAGTCACCATCGGGCTGGAACTGGACGATGAAGTCGTCGCCCCAAGTGGTCGAGGGTGCCGGTAGTGTGATGTTAACTGCGTACTGTTGGCCGTCGATTTCAATAGCGTTATACGTAAACTGTGAACTGGTGCGCGTTCCATACCAGATCACGGTATGCCAAGTGTTCGCGTCGAATCCGCTGCAGGGAACGCTACTTGCATGCCACCCGTGCGTGCCGGTTCCGGAGTTTGGATTCCAGTAGTCCCATTTTCCGTCAGACCGGTTGCACTGAGATCCAAAGTAGTACCACAGGCTATTGATCGAAGCTGGAAAGTCAAACTCTAGAGCCTGCACGTTCGTCCACGCAGTATCAGTTTTGAAAGACCATTCCACTTCGTAGTGAGTGGCCGAGTCCTGCGCTCCGTTCTTGTGGTAATACAGCGCTCCCCAGTAGGAGTTACCCGAATCATACGCGTCGAGCCCGTTGCCATCGAGAGAATCGCTAGTATGCGTGAGAGAAAAGGTTGCCGGCGGTGTGGGCGAACAGTCTGTAGTCGTGCACCAGCCCCAGTTGCCAACTGTTCCGTTCCCATTACTGCTAATCGGGTCATCATCAAGATTGGCGAGATGCGTCGCATTGGCAGGTGGGGTCGGAATCAAACCACCTCCTCCCCCTCCTCCGCTGTAGCTGACGCTCCATTGATCAACCCACATGGAGTAGCCGGCCGTGGTGCTGTCTCCGTCAAGATCAACCCAGGGAATGAATTCATGAGTTGCAGTAGTTCCTAATGACTGCGCTGCCTGCGTCATATTCAGAGGATAGGTCGTGCCGTTTATCACGAAATCGGTATAAGTGACATGGTTCGCGTCTGGCCTCGAAAAATGGAAGGTGAAATGAACGAACGCGAGGGGGGTGAAAGCCACACAGTTTCGATTCGTTGCTACCCAAGTGCCGCTGCCATCCCAAACACGCCAAACACCGGTGCCTTTGAAGTCACATTGCATCGCGTAACGGAACCGGGTGTATTGAGCCGATCCTGTGCCACAATTGGCGGTGCACATCGACTGATCAAAGCCGAATACTACCGCCTGACTGTTGCTCACGCCAACGCTGTCGAGTTCGGCCATCAGGTCATCGGTGATGCTGGTCGCTCCGTCGGTAGAAGAGTTGGTCGCATAAGAGGGATTGTAGATGTGAGCGAGCCCATAACCACAGGATGAGCCTGATGGACACCCCACGTCAAAACGTATCGAGTGACCATCTGTCGTATATTTGTATGGCTGGGAGCTTTCAGTAATATTTGCGACTCCGAAGTAGGCATTGTTAAAGGTTTGTGCGCTCCATTGCGTGTTGACAGTGTCATCGATGTTAGTGAGTTGTCCACTCTGTGCGAGAGCGTTGCCAATCAATAGGAAAGTAAGACTTAGGAAAACAACGAGCATGGCTCGCAGGTAGTGCTTCTGCTGAAGTCGATGCGCGTACGGCGAGGGTGATAGGCCAAGGCGTGAGCATCTCTGCACATCTGCGATCTCGCTAGCAGTGCAACGCGCAAAGGCCCACTGAGTTGTGACGGGCTGAAACGATCGGCTTGTACAACGTAACTTCATTTTTATCTCCTACAGACAATTTCCTTCAACCCTTCAGTTGCATGTTTTAGGGTCGCAACTTCAGATTTGTTCGGTAGATGACCTGTGGAGACACCTTGTTGCTCTGTGTAGCCGCAAAATCGCAAATGGCCGGACGAAAAAGCTGCTGGAGTGGTAACTCTTTAGACTTTCAGAATGGTACATACGATCCATTTGCAAAATAGCTTTGTTCCAAACCGTAACAAGTCGTTTGTTTCAGTCCGGTTTCATCATGCAGTGCTGAGCGGGTTGTGAAAACAAGGCCTGCTTCTTTCGTCTTTATTACCTTGGCCGAGAGTGATATGCGGCTAGTCTATTGCGGTTTCACCTTAAGGTCGGGTATTCAAGTTTGTTTCGTTGTCGGAACAACAACTTAGATTGTGTTTGTGCGCCGCCTTTTACCTTAGTTGCAGTCCGCCTCTTAACAGTGCGGCACTGGGCTCCCGCACAAGCGCTTCGAGTTGATCATTACGAATATTCTAACGAAATGATTGGCGACCAACTCAGCGAGTTTTCGTTTTTACATTGTGCGGAGCCCACGAGAATTCGATTTTGTTAGGAGGGCACACTATGCCGTGCCTTAGGAGCATCGCAAATCCTATCGTCCCAGCAATGTAGATCCACGTCACAACCAAAGCTTCTACAGAAATGCTCGATAGAAGTAAAACGGGGCGGGGAAACAGTGTTATTCATCAAAAAAGTCACCTGAGCTGAGCACCTTTCAGCTCCTTCCATCATCTGAACTCGCGAGTGAAAACAGACGACGCACGGCGTAGCCGCAGCAGAGGGCCCGACGCAATGCTGGCTCAGAGTCATGGTGTTAGTAGATGAACGACCTCCGTTGTTGTGCTCCTGCATAACGAATCTGTCCGTTCACGAGAGTTCCTATGTTTCAGGTTCCAGATTTATTGCGCGTAAGTTATCGGCCAATCGTTTTGATAACGCTCACGCTCACTTTCGGCTCGGTAGCCTCGGCTCAGAATTATTCAAAACAATATTAACGTCACTTCCAGTTGGGTAGCATCTTCGGCTGTAACACTAGTCGATGGCGCAGTGGTTGACGGAGCCAACTCCACGCGGATAAACCCGTACTTTGCGAATGTGGGGGTTACGGGTTTAGCGAAGAATGCAAGTTATTATCAGAACATACAAAACTACATGGAATGGTATTGGAATCACGTCGGGTGGCCGCGGCAGTTTAGTGTTGCGGTTTGGAACTAGGCATTCTCCGTTGACGGGCGGTCCGAGGCTTGCAGTGAACCCAGCCAATGCACTGCTCAATTACGTAAATGCTGTCGCCGAGAGCGAATGCAGATTGGCCGCAGTCGCATGCGGTCTTGATCCAGGCTTGGGTTTCATCCATACCGACACCGCTAATCGAGACAGCTTGGCACTGGATTTGATCGAGACGATCAGACCATCAGTCGAAGCGTGGTTGCTCGATTGGCTTCTCACAGAACCATTGCGACGGGCAGATTTCATCGAAAACCGTGACGGCAATTGTCGAATCTCTTCTCTCCTTTGCTCTAAGCTTTCCGAAACTGGATCAACATGGGGAAAGCTCGTTGCACCCTGGGCGGAATACGTCGCGCATTCTCTTTACATTGGTCGGTCCGGACGCTCTACATCAGTTCTAGTTTTGAAAACGCCGCTCACACAAACTCATCGTCGGCAAGCGAAAGGTGCTCTGGTACCGAAAGCGAAAATGCCAAAAGTAGGACACGCATGTGTGGGATGCGGTAAGTCGATTCCCAAAGAGCGGGAAAACTGCCTTTCGTGCTCACTACCGAGTTCCACAGAACGGCTGATAGAGGGCGCACGATTAGGACGCGTAGCCGCACGAAAGCCTGAAGCCCGCGCTAAACACTCTGAATCCGCACGTAGACGAGCCCTTGCGTGTCATCACTGGGACGCTGCGAGCCAACCCGCTTGGCTCACACCTGAATTTTTTTCGAAGGAAATCCAGCCGCGTCTAGCGAATGTGAGGACTTTCATCATTCGAAAACAATTAGGGGTCTCTAGTTGGTATGCGAGCAAGATTCGGCAAGGTGCGTATCGACCACATCCGCGCCACTGGGAAGTCCTGGCAAAATTAACAGGCTGTCAGGAAATGCTCTCTGTTGTTAAAGCAGACTGATCGACAAATTCAGCTTGGTCCATCATGTCCTTAAGCTCGTGTCGGCATCGGTTAAAATCTCTCTCGAAGGCTCCCAGCGATTTGTACTCCCTGCCGTAGCGGTCAATTTTCGTGTATAGCTCAGGTAACGGAGGTATCGGTACACCCAGCCGCTCACATACCATCAGCACGAACATATATAAGCGTAAAATGTCTCGTCGACCTGGCTTGTGTTTGTAATTTGACGCTCGTTGTAGCTGTGCCAAGAATCTCGTATCGTCATTCAACCCGGCCTTGCGGATAGTGTCCCTGCAACACACATCCGTCAGAAACATTTTGTCCATCTTGACCAAATCTAAAGTGGCTCGTCGATCTCCTTTAGATGCTCGTGAAATTAGGATTACGGGATGTTCGCCAAGAAAGGCCATGCACCGAAATGAAGCACGTGCCGCTCGCATCAGCTTTAGTAAATCCGTGGGTGACATCAGCATGTGAGCGAACAAAGCTTTGGGAAGTCCTGATGCTTCTAACATTTGCACCGCAAACTCCGGAAATAACGCATTGAATTGCTCTTGATCTCCACTCTTGTAAGCCTCCCCCAATGGGCCGCCTACCTCTGTTCCGATTTCGTGAATACGTTTGAAAAGCCCTCCCGGTGTGTCCGGCCCAAGGCGTCTACTACTAGCCATTTCGTTCAGAGCTGAGAGGAAAGTTGTTGCTTCCTCTTTGCCGAATCCGGCCCCGTCCGCAGGCTTCCCACTTAAGCCATGCATTGTCAGAATCCAGGAGGACAAATCACCTTCGAGCTGCGGAGACGACGGGAGCGGGATGCGACCGCTCAACAACTTCAACACCTCTGCGGGAAAGATATGTTTGACCCGAGTTGACCCCGATGGATCACCGACAATTTTTGGTCTAGAACTTGTCCGATCTTTTCCTTTGTCTCGCATTACAACCCATATATCAGAGTTCGATGGTCGGCGTCACCAATTCCTCGCGGAAATTAAATATGGGACAGAAAAGAAAGCACGGGAAAAGGAAGGGCAATCGGGAGTTAACAGTCGGTACTCGCTCCAGCCGTAGCCAGTCCGCTCGACAACGCGCTTTGCACGTGCTCGCGGCCATGCGCCGGAACCCGAAGCTTTCACTCAGCCGCGCCGCCCGAGAACAGGGGACTAAGCCGTCAACCGTGGTGCAAAAGTTCCCGAAAGACCTCGTTAAATCGAAGGGCATGTTTCGGGCAACAAAGGGAGATAGACATTCGGAAACACTTTACATTCCGAATGCGCAGGGAATTGAGGTTCCGGTTCAGACGCGATCTTTTAAGACCCGGAAGGAAGCGGGGCGCTTTTACCGCGATTTCAATCGGTACTTGCGTGGCAACCCTCATGCACTTGAGGAGTGGCGAGGTAAGAAAATTGCAGGGGTCGAAGTTCTGACTGACCCGAATACGATCAAAGCAATCGACCCCGCGCTTCCTGACTTTTCCCTATATCGAACATTCACCGGGGGTGCTGCTTGAGCGATCGGTTCCCAATGCGCAGATGGCGGCGTGATGCGCGCAGAAAAGAACGAGTCGGGCAGTTTCCCTTTTGCCTTTCTTGCGGGTACGCGTGTTTGGAATGTCTAACAACGGTCACCCGGAGATGGCTCAAAGAAAAAGGAATTCCAGATGATTACCTATATCGGTTACTTCAAGAACATCACATAGAACGAGAAGCCATAAATCCCGACCTCGTGGTGACCCTCTGCCTTAACTGTCACAAGGAAATTGAAGAAGGATTAGCTAACGAGGGTGTGAGTTTTTACCCAGAGAAAAACCTTCACAAGCTCATAGCTCTTGTTCTTAGGGCCTCGGCAGTTTTGTTTGATTCTCTCGCGAACTCTTATCCGCCACTGGGCGAGTTTGCTGGAAAAACAATTGGAGGAGTCATGAACTATGACATTTACGTTCGAGCCCATACCATCCAGATCGATAACAAGGAATATGCCAAGAAGTCAGAGCACAAAAAAGAAATCTGGCCTGAACTAGCCCTCGTTTTTGATTGTGAAACTCGGCTCAGCGCAGATCAAAGTCTGACATTCGGTTTTTGGCGTGCATGCGAATTCTATCGAGAAGAATTTGTCCCAGTCGAAGAGGGAATATTTCACGATGGAATTACTTCGCAAGAAGTCGACCGATTAAAGAAATACACGAAAAACAATAAGTCTGAAACCGTACAAGACAATAACGACTGTTTGCATCTTTATTGCCGCTCGAAATTTATCGATGAAGTTCTCGGAATGGCGATACAGTCGAAAGCGTTAGTCGTTGGTTTCAATTTGCCGTTTGATTTAAGCAGAATTGCAGTAGATTGGACACCGTCGGACGACGGTGGTTGGTCACTTATTTGTAAACAATTCAGTGATCAGAAAACCGGAGAAATTAAACCAGATAAATTCTTCCCTCGAATCATAATTAAAGCACTCAATAGCAAAACAGCAATAATTCGCTCAACTCGCGCCCCATTATTCCAGCCGAAAGAGAAGGGCAAAAAAGCGCCACTTTGGCCAGCCGCTCGATTCTTGGATTTGAGAACCCTGCCCTGGGCCCTCCGTAACAAGTCATATTCATTAAGAACGGCATGCAAGGAATTCAATATTCCAGGCAAGCTCGATCACAAGCCTAGCGGAGCTGTAACTTTCGAAGAGATTGAATATTGCCGTCAGGATGTCCGCGCTACAGTCGGACTGCTGAATGCGCTCAAAAGAGAATGCGATTTGCACCCGATTGATTTGGGACCAGACAAGATGTTTAGTCCTGCCAGCATCGCAAAGGCATATTTAGAAAAGTTGGATATTTCCTATCCCAATCAGAAGGTGACAAATGGCTAATTCACAGTACGGCATTTTCATGCAAAGTTATTACGGCGGACGCGCAGAATGCCGAATCCGAAAATGGGAAGTGCCAGTTCGTCCGGTGGATTTCATGTCTCAATATCCGACCGTGAATGAACTTCTGGATAATTGGTTGGTTTTGACCGCAGCAAAAGTGAATTTCCCAGAGGCAACCAAGCAAATAAGACAATTCCTATCGAATATTTCGCTTAAGAATTGTTTTCATCGTGAATGTTGGCCGCAATTTAAATTCTTCGCACAAGTCCGACCAGATCGAGACATATTGCCAGTTCGCGCCATGTTTAATGGCGCAACTCAGAATATTGGAATTGATTATTTGACCTCCCAAGAACCAATTTGGTTTGCAGGTCCCGACATCGTTGCTTCCATTCTTTTAAATAACGGGAAAATACCACATATAGAAAGAGCAATTATCGTAGCTCCCAAGGGCAAGCAGGCGGAGTTAGGGTCGACATCTCTGCGTGGAATGGTTGACGTTGATGCGAACAAACACAGCTTGTTCAAGCACGTTATCGAGCAAAGAGCAGCAAACGAATCGAACGCAGCACTCCATTATTGGCTGAAAATTCTCGCCAACAGTGGATCATACGGATTATTTGTCGAGCTCAATCCCAACACATCCGACAACACAAGGCTGAAGGTATTTTCTGGCGAAGAGTCTTTCGAGACCACTTCCGACGTGGTCGAAAAGCCCGTTAAGTGGTTTGCGCCGCATATCGCTTCGCTCATCACGTCCGGCGGACGACTTCTGCTCGCTATGCTCGAAGCATGCATAGCTGAAATTGGTGGAACTTACCTCTTTTGCGACACCGATAGCGCGGGTATTGTATCGGCGGAACACCGATGCGAAATCGAGATGCCGGACGGTGCAAAGCCGATTAATGCACTTTCCCGGTTAGAAGTAGACGGTATTGCAAATAGGTTCACTTCACTCAATCCATACGAAATTCCAGGTTCAATCCTAAAAATTCACAAACTTAACTGGGACAGCAACAAAGTCCCGCGACAGCTGTGGGGCTACGGTCTCGCCGCGAAACGATATACGCTCTACACGAAATCCCAAAACGATATTGATATTACCGAGCCTAAAGCACATGGACTTGGTTATTTCTACCCGCCGAAAGATTCCCCGAAAGATTGGAAGCATGAAACGCCGCAATGGATTTTTGAGGCGTGGGAATGGATTATGCGCGGGGTGCTCGGATTAGAACGCACCAAACCTGAATGGTTCGATCTTCCGGTGATGATAAAGCTGACCCTGAGTACGCCGCACAATGCTTTGAGAAGCCTTGAAAAAGGACCGCTCACGCGTCCCTATAATTTTATGATGCTGCCGCAGCTGTCCCCATATGGATATCCGCAAAGCGTCGACCGCAACAAGTTCACACTAATTACATCGTTCACATCGGAACGCGATCAATGGATGCGTTCAAAATGCGTCAATATTCACGATGAACAATCTTCCGTCTACGAGCTGACCGACGATTACGACGGTCGCAGAGGTGTGGTGAAGAATTTCTTCATGCTCCTGGATTCGTACCAAAATCATCCGGAGGCAAAGAGCTTGGGGCCGGATGGTCAGCCGTGCGATGCCGATACCCGTGGAGTCTTAAAGCGGGCTCACGTGACCGCGAATTGGCCTCTCATTCCCATTGGAAAAGAATCGGATAAACATCTGGAGGAAGGAGAAGATTTGAGCTTGCTGGAATTCGAAGCAATCCAGTACACACGCAAAGGGAACGCAATTGCGGATGAGGAACAACTTTCGCGCCTTCGGAAAGTTCCGAAACGTGAATTTATGCGTCGGGGGATCAATCAGCACACGCTCGAAAAGATTTGTGCGCGCCAGCCAGTGCGGGCGATAAAGTTAGCAAAGTGTCTCAGTGCGCTCAACGATATCGCTAAATCTAATGCCCAACGCCGCCAGCGATGTGGACGGGATCGCGACTGATGACGATCAGATTACCAGAACAGAATTCGCTTGCTGTCGGGGTGCGGCTATTGTGATCATTTCTATGCGTCCGTCGTCATCGAACTGAAAATTAATGCCATCGTTGTAGCGAAACCACGCTGCGAGTCGATCTCCGAAGTGCAGCGTCGTTGCCTTGCCTTGGGCGTCCGGTCTACCCATCAGCTTCAATACAGCTTCTTTACTGTCACCCGGCTTGATTCCACGATCAGTGACTACTCTTGCCTGTCGATTTCGTCTAAAGCCTTCTCTGAAACAGAAAATATACCTTACAAGCCCACCACGCTGTCCAAAATCGAATTCAAAACCAAGCCCCGGATAGTTGTAGTAGTACTCACCTTTGTACTTTCGCGTTCGGCTTTCTGGTTGCCCGAGTGCTATGACTATTTCAGACTCAGTTTGCCCAAGATGTAAGTTATCAGCACCATATCCAGGTCTGATCATCAACAGGCCAGACGCTTGTTCATTCTCTGTCATTGCTGCGGGTTTTTACCTATTCTAGAGTGATTTTCCGATTTCTCAGCGGCCTTTCTTTGCCAGTGCTTAACTTGTGCCTCCGCTTTCCGAATTGCCTCTGATCTCCCCTTGGATGGCGGCGACGCCTTTACCGTGGCCAAATCAGACTTTGCTTTCGTTAGGTTAATCTTGGCGCTATCCTGTCGATCTTCGTTGCTCTTCTGCTCGTTTCGTCCTCCACCCTTCCTGGCTCCGCCACTGGCCGCCGCAGCCTGGGGTTCAGCCTCTTGCTGCTCGGCCTGTTTGTTTTTGTTCATCTCCTGGACGTTTTTGTTGATTTCAATTTGCATCTGCATGTCCGCGTCAGCCTTCACCTGTGTGGCATGAGCGTCAATCAGTGCATAGGCTTCGACTCCTAACGCAGTCCCGACTGCGATAGCCGGTCCAACACCAGTAGTAGTCCCGCCGCCGATTTCATTAGCCACTTGATTGAATTCCTGCGACATCTCGTCAAGCCCTGCTTCTATGTCTGTCACTAATCCCTCATGGCCATCGGGATCGCCGACTGTCGTCGGGTTGTTCTCGACATAGCTGTACAAATTCAGGCTCTGCGGGTTTCCGAAGTTGGCATAAGGAACTGTGGTGGGTTTTGCGGCCCAGTCTGGTGTCATGAACCTGCCGAGTGTGCTGCCGTAGTAGCGCGCGCCAAACATGTCTAGATTGGATTCACTGTCGCGTTCTTTGCCGGTGAACTTGTGAGTGGTGCCGGTGTCCCCTGCGATCTGCTCACCGAAGGGCTGATAATCCAGCGAGTCGTAGATGCTCTGGTCGAGGTTGGTGAGCAGGCGCGTTGATCCGAGGTGATCAGTGTGAATGAAATATGTGGTCGAGTTTCGGTACTGCGCCAGGAGTGATCCGCCTAAATAGACGTAGCCTACGTTCCAGCCGTTCGCGCCCGCTTCTGCTATAGGACGCCCACTTAGATCATGAATGTAATCATCCCAGCCGCCGGCCGTCTTCTCAGCCCTGCGCCCCTCTGCATCGTAGACGTAGGTCGCGGTCGAGCCGCTATCCACTTGCACGATGCGGTTTTCGGCATCATATGTGTAGTGATGATTTCCGTCATAGGTCATGTTTCCAGCGGCGTCATACTGATATCCGCTTAATTGGTTCTGTGAGGTCGCTGTAGCGCTGAAGGTTAAGCAGGAGCCGCTGGTTACTGCTTGATTAGTGCGATTTCCCCAGGGGTCAATCGTCCACTGCAAGCCTTTGCAGTTCTGGCCTGAGGCAGCGTCGGTCATCGTTGAAAGGCGATTCAAAGAATCATATCCGTAAATGCGAATAAAAGACTGCACACCGGTTGCATTCCAGTTGAGGATGTTGCCATTGTTATTCGTCGTGCCATACCCAACCCAGAAATCAATAACATTTCCTCCGGGAGTACCGTCATTGCAGGTCTGGAGCGTCACGCTGGATGTGTTGACCACGTCCAGCAAACAGGGCTGAAGCCGGTTGTTATAGACACTGGTTTCAACGAGACCGTTACCGAAGGTTCCTTTGCGAAGTTCTCCTGGCGGAAAATATCCGACAGATGAATCAACCGTGAATAATGTCGCAGGGTGCTGCGAGTCAACAAAATTGCTCGTGACCTGGGTAGGCCGCATGGCCGCGTCGTAGTTGTAACTGATTGTGTAACCTTCACCGTTCGATCCACTCGTCAGGTCGCCCGCCAAATCGTAGGTGTAGTTCACGGGCCGGTAGCCCATGTTAGGTGTGTATTGTTCGTTCATTACAACGCGGCCCATCTGGTCGTACCCAAAGATTTCTGCCGTCGTACCGCAGCAGGACGTTCCAGTCCATTCCTCCTCTAGTCTTCCGACGATGTTGTTCTGAGTCACTCCCCAAGACGAGGGGCTGTCATACGCGAAAAACACGCTGGATGTTGAGCCATCGTTGTAGCTCTTTTGCGTGATCCGATTAAGTGCATCGAAGGTGTAGGTGGTCGTCACCGTGCCAGAGCCAGTCTGGTTCGGAGCCGGAGCGACCTTGGTGCAGACTGCAGTTGGATCGCCCGCACAACCGCTCGACGAGTTCGAGTAAGAGTAGGAAATTGTCCCGGACTCTGGATTAATTGCCCTGCTCAGACGCGAGAGAGAATCGTATGAGAACGATCGCGTCCTAGCGACGCTGCCGTCTCCTTTTTGGTTTACGGACGTGAGGTCGTCGAGCATGTTGTATCCGTAGTCGGTCTCATAATTCAAACCAGTCGGGTCTTCCCAGACCCCAGTCATTCGCCCCAAACCATCGGTACAGGAAGTGCGTGCCTTCCCGGCTTCATCGGCAGCAGTTGTGCATTCGCTGAGCGAAGAAGAATTAGCTGCATAGTTGCTGGTAGCAACGGAACCGTCAGCCTGTGTGATTTTTATGACTCTACCCAGCGCGTCAGAGTCGGTACGAGTACTTCCATAGGTTGAATCGGAGGTCTGGCAGTATGGGTTGGTTACGGTTGAGAAGCTCGTATGTTGAGTCGTATCGAAATTGTAGGCGGAGTCCGTTTTTACCAGCGTGCTGCACTCGGGATCATGGAGTTGAAATTCGCTGATGCGGCCTAAGCCGTCGAAGACTGAGTTCGTGACCTTGTTCAGCGAGCTCGTGATCGCCGTGGTTTTTTGGATTTGAACCGGAATTGTGTCAGTGTATTGAAACCCAGTTGAGCCTCCGTCGGGATATGACGCGCTCGTCATGCGTCCAAGAACGTCATAGCCATATGAACTGACTTGGCTGTTCTGATCGGTGAAGCTGGTCAACAGTCCGGTGTTGAAGTCGTATGCTCCACTTATGGTGTGCGCGACCCCCGTGTTAGGAAACTGCGTCTGTGTCAGGTATGCACCGTAGTACGCCGAGCCATAGGTGTACGTTGTCACGTTGCTTTTCAGGTCGAAAGACTGGTACGGCATGCCGGTATCGTAGTAGCTGGTTTGAGCAGTCGTGACCGTGCCGCCCGTGTTCAACCATTTCTGAACCATCGTCAGGTTCCCACGATAGGAGCCGACCGAGTTGTGGCTCATACTGATGCCGGAGGATTGCAGTCCTGCGCCGTCGTACGTGTTCGTCGTCTGGCTCACCATGTTTCCACTGCCGTCGTAGACGGTCACCTGCGTGATGGGAGTCAAAATGTTCGCGCTGAGATAATTTGAGTTGTTCAGGGCAAGGTAGGTGTAATCAGTCTTTCTTAGGAGAGGCCCAGGCGCGTTAGCACCGAACCCGTATTCTCGTTTCTCTTTTACCATGCCGTACGTACCGTTGATATTTGTGCCCAGCCCAAAAATGAAGCCCTGGTCGTAGTCACTTTGAACTTGCGATACCAAAAAATTCGATGTGTTTGGAATTGGCCACTTTGTCGTTACGCTCGTCGGAACTACATTGGCTTCTGTAATCGTGCCATCGCCGTAGGTGTCAAATGGATTAGTCGTCCAGCTGTAGGCCGTGACCACGGTTTTGAGCAGTGTTCCGGTGCCATTTGTGCTGCTACCCTTCCAATAGTCAGTTTGCGTTTCGTAGAGTGCACAACTCCCATTTAGCCCTGTGATGGTGTGAACTGTGTCGTTTCCAGCAGGGTCGGTAACGGTGGGACCGTAAGTCGTGGTGTGCAGGCCTGTACCGTCGTTTGCATTGACAGTTTTCGAGAGTATTCCTCTGCTGACTGGAGTAATTTGATGCATTGCCCCACAGAAACTTCTTGTTCCCCACGCGTAGCTAATCGTCCCACCGGTAGGAAGAGTTACCTGTGTGAGGTCTCCGTAGTTGCTGCCATCTGAATTATTGGCGTATTGGAATACCCACTGCGGGCTGCTCGCCCATGAAACGCCGTTATAGACGAGCACAGATTGAAGAGCGAATTCAGAAGTCGTAGACTCTGTTACCGGGTATAGTATGCCGTTAACGTACGTATGAATGTGGAAGTTAGACTTCAGGCTAAGATTGGCATAACAAGACTTCACGATGCGTGTAGTGCCATTCGGCCCGGGATAACTGGACATGTAAGCTGAATATATGGGAAGCAAGCCAGTTTTGCATCCCGAGGTACCCGAGCCATCGTTTACGCTCGCTCCGAATGTCCTCCCCACAGTGTCAGTGTAAGGCGAGAACCGATTCACATAATTTCCGTTTGTGTCTTGCCAAAGACTTGTGGATGCGGTAGTGAACCCAATCCCTTCCCGATTGTTGACAACGAAGTTCGATGACAGACCGCCGGGGTCGTTGAAATAGATTCCGCTTGCGTCAATGGACTCGTAGCCACCCCGATTTGTGCCCGCGAGTTGGTGAGTCGAACCATCCTGCTCTTGTGCGGTAAAAATCGTTACATATGTGTTCGAGCCGGTCTTTACACTTTTATAGGTAATGGTAATCGAGTTGGTGTCCAGCACTGCCTGAACCGAAGTACCTTGGAACCCCCAAACGGGAGAGCAAGTTTGGGTGGTGCAATTTGGGTTAACGACCCAGCCCTTGTTGTTGTACATGAGCTCGAGTTGGCTGCTGAGCTTGCCGCGCTGCGGGTAGCCGAAAACAGGAATATGCAGGATCAAGTTGTAATTCGTGAGGCTGATGGAATCAAAATCTGCATCGTCGTAAGAGCCATACGCCTTGAACCCTGTTTCAAGGTTCGGGTTCGTCTGCGTCAGAGAAATAGAGCCGAAGGCGATCAGAAAGAGGTTCAACTGCAGTAAGCGACGAAGACTTTGCATGTGCGGCTCCGTTTGAAAGTTAGGGCCCAATCGGGATCAACAAATGACAGCAGTCTGAAACCGATGCACGTTGAAAATCGAAGCTATGCAGACGGTGTGGAGGCTTCGAGGAAGCGAAATATGCGTCACAACGCCAACGAGCATCTACTCAGGATGGAGACGGAATATAAACGTACATACCTGTGGAAGTCAATGACGTTCTATTTTGTTCATTTCACAACGCAGAACGGCAAAGGGTGTAGCATTTTCCCCTTTATAGGAGATACCCCACCAAACGCGGGAGGGGCTTATGTCTCCCGACGGTAAAGTGCTCCCTCCCCTGTTTGGCTGGGCCAATTTAGGCGAAGAAATAGCGCAAACTTGTGATAACGCCTGATTACAACAACCAGGACTTGTAAGCCCCGATTAACGGCGTTCGTGCCGCGCAAAACAGGAAGCCCGAGAGATTGGTCATCGACACCGTGACTGTCAGGGCGAGAGGTCGGCTTCGCTGCGAATTGCGGCACCTACACCTTCTGACCTGATCCCCTCTTTCGGAGCAAAGCTGAGTATGATTTCGGACGAAAGGAAGGGGAAGAGGCATGTCGAAGAGCAGGCACACGGAAGCGCAGATGATTGGAGCGCTGAAGCAACTGGAAGCTGGACGTAAAGCGGAG
>DASRFP010000010.1:0-197863 GCA_035651475.1 Terriglobales bacterium
GCTTTACGTCCAGCTTCCAGTTGCTTCAGCGCTCCAATCATCTGCGCTTCCGTGTGCCTGCTCTTCGACATGCCTCTTCCCCTTCCTTTCGTCCGAAATCATACTCAGCTTTGCTCCGAAAGAGGGGATCAGGTCAGGTTGGAGCTGTGTTGCCAATGGAGCGCGCAGCAGAAGCTTACCGGTCCCTATTGGAAAGAAGGAATCTGGGCAAAGTTGTGCTGAAAATCTAGGCGATGTGGGGCGGAGATTCCTACCTATGTAGTGCTTTCAAATTCGTCGATTAGATCCCTGTGCTTGTCTTTCGCCGCTTTAACCAATGCTCCGAAGATCCTGCGCGAATTCTCGTCATCATCAAACGAACGCTCGGGATGCCATTGCACGGCCACTACAAAGTGATCGGGCGAAGTTCCTTCGACAGCTTCGATAACTGCGTCCTGCGGGCATCGCGCAACCACCCGAAGTCCGTCGCCGACGATCTCAGCTGATTGATGATGACTGGAGTTGGCCGGAATAATTACGGGTTGTAATCCAGAAGTCCCGCCGGAAACAATTGCACCAAGCCGCGACACCGGTTCGATCTCCACTTCATGAGCGATCGCAATCTTCCGTCCTGCTTCGTGGTTCACAGATGTTTCAATATGCTGTACCAGCGTTCCCGAACGATAGACATTCAATATCTGCAACCCATAACAAATTCCCAGTACCGGTTTCCGCATGTTATACGCGTCTTGAAGTAATAATTCGTCCACCGTATCGCGTTTTGGATCTGCGGCTTCGGTCTTTGGATGACGTTCCGCGCCGAACTTCGCAGGCTCAACATCGGCCTTACTTCCCGGCAGCAATACCGCATCGCACCGCTCAATGAGCTTCATCACTTCGGCAGGCGCCCGGTCCAGCGGAATGCGTTCGGGCTCGGCCCCGGAAAGCTCTATTGCGTGCTCATACTGAACGATCGCACGAAGCGCGTATTCATAGTCGCCCCCGTGCGGCATCGGTATGGCAATCCGGGGTCTTTCCTGCCCAAAGGACTTCAACTGGCAGGTCCGATCTGACGCTCAATGTGCCGCAACATTTTTGCTCTGCGATAGTGGCGCAGCTCGACGAAGGTCGTCGCAACCAAAACCACAGCAGCTGCCACGCATGCGGCTGGCAACGCGATCTCACGATAAGCCATTCTCAGGTCCGGAGAAGTGCCGTGCAGCTTCGCCATTAAAATTATTGCCAGGATCCCCAGCAACAAGCTGACGGCGAACGAGAGCAGGGTCAGGACTCCCGTAACCAGCAACACTCTCACCGGGATAAAGTACCATCGCGGTGCCGTGTGCGAATCATTGTAGAAAGTCATGAATGCGACGCTTAGTTTCAGTTTAGCGCAGTCGCGACCGCTCGGATTGGCTCTGCCGGCCTGGCACAGTGCGTTAAAATATCGAGAATGCCTCAAGCCGCTCAGGCTGTGACTCGACCTCCTGCCGAAGTAGTGCGCGAAACACCTGTTTCCCAGGCCCAAAATGGCATCTGTTACGCCGTTTCCGGCGAGATGAGCATTTCAAGTGCTGATCTCGAACGCATGGTTTCCGCAGTCCCAAGAGCGATTGCTGGCGCCTTACAGCGCAAGGCCTACTACTTTGTTCCGCTCACGGTGAACCAGGGCGACGAGACGGTAATTGCCGATCGCTATGACGTCGCGCTGAGTGATAACGCTGTCTGCCACCGCAATCTTGAACTCGGCAATTCGCAGTGCGTGTTCATCTCCACCCGCTTAATGGACGATAAGTTTTCAATCGCCTTCGAGTTCTTCATCAATGTAGGACACGCATTTGTTGAGCAAGCGGGTCTTTCGGGGAATTTCAGTGATCTGGTTTGGAAGCAGGTTGAAGCCGGCGTTCGAGGAGAGACTTCGCTCGATGCGTGGGAGTCACGCAAGTTGGCCACCGGCCATAGTCCCGACAGCGAGAAACATAAGAACGAATACTTCGCCGCAACGTTCTCCGACGCGATTTCGATTTATCTTCTGTCGCTGTTCCTCGATGTTGATTATCACGATCTGAGAGAACGCGACTATCCGCTGCTTGCGCCGGCTGCGCTCGCCGAGCGCCTGCGCAAGATCACCGAAATGTTCCCGCCCAATCCGGGATTTGACTTCGCGGTCTACTACAAACGGCGCGGCTAACCTCCCAGTCCTAAGCTTTTTGCGGAGCCTTTGAAGATTCAGGTCGGCCGTGATATGCCTGTTCAGGCCGGAACCAGATGGGCTTGCTATACTAACTATGTATGCCGATTCTCGAAAACATCGCGGCAATCGCGAAAGGTATGAGCATCACTTTCAGGGAGATGTTCAAGCCAACGGTTGTGGAGAACTATCCGGATGGCAAAGGGCCGTTACGAGGCGCCCGCTTCCAGGAGCGCTTCCGCGGCGTACACGTGTTGCAACGCGATGAAAACGGGCTTGAGAAGTGCGTAGCCTGTTTTTTGTGCGCTGCCAATTGCCCTGCCAATTGCATTTACATCGAAGCCGCCGAGAACACGGCCGAAAACCGCATTAGCGGCGCCGAGCGATATGCAAAGGTCTACAACATCGATTACAACCGCTGCATTTTTTGCGGATACTGCGTCGAAGCATGCCCGACAGACGCCATTACTCACGGTCACGGATTTGAGCTGGCCACATTCAATGCCACGAATCTGATCTACCGAAAAGAGCAATTGCTCGCTCCAACACCCGCCCACCTGGGAGCAAACCCCGTCTTCAACTCCGCTGAAGTGCTCGGCGGAGCCCCGGCCGAAGTCGCTCCAGGGGAGTAGGCACTTCAGCTTCTGGGCTGATTTTGTCCTCGCGTCTGCCACGTGACGCACGACTCGCGATCTTCTTGAATCTTTCGCGTCTTTACTTAATTGCAAGAGCAGTCGAAAATAAACAATTTGCCACGTGAATACTTTGTTGGCACGAGGAGCGAACGTTCATGGCAGCTACTGGAGAACTCATCCGCCTCATCAACTACGTTGACGACATCACCACCACAATACGACGCATTCAAGCCTCGCTTCACGCGGTTGATGTAGACGAAAAAAAACGCCTGGCCGAAAGCTTGAAAGGCGCTAACGAGCGCATTAAGGAACTGCTGGGCCAGTTGGAGAAATAGTGCCCGAGATCAAAACGATTGCCGTAATCGGCGCCGGCATTATGGGCCGCGGCATCGCGCATGTCGCCGCACTCGGGGGATATCGAACAATTCTGGAAGACCTGATCCCTGCGGCTCTGCGCAAGGCTGAAGGCGAAATTCGCGCCAACCTCGACAACGCAGTCGAGCTGAAGAAAGTTTCTTCGGAAGATGCGACTGCAGCACTCGGGCGGATCGAGTACGCCGGCAGCATTGAAGAAGCCGCGCGCGAAGCCGACCTCGTGATCGAAGCCGTTCCCGAGGAGATGGAATCAAAAATCGAGATTTTCACTCTCCTCGATAAAATCTGCCGCCCTGGTGCAATCTTCGCTTCGAACACTTCTTCGCTAAGCCTTACCGAGATCGCCAGTGTTACTTATCGTCCGAAAAAATGTGTTGGAATGCACTTCTTTAATCCCGTTCACAAGATGAAATTGATCGAAGTCGTGCGGGGGCTTGAGACCGACGCTGAAACTATCGCTGCCGCTAAGCTAGTCGGGCGCCAGATGGGTAAAGAAGTTGTCGTTATCAAAGAATCGCCCGGCTTCATTACCAGCCGCATCAACGCGATGATCGGCAACGAAGCTTTTTACATGCTGCAGGAAGGAATCGCCTCAGCGGCCGATATCGACAACGCCTTAAAACTGGGGCTCAATCACCCCATGGGCCCCTTCGAGTTGGTCGATCTTGTCGGTCTCGACACGCGCCTGCACATCCTCGAATATCTGCACAAAACTCTCGGCGAAAAGTATCGTCCTGCTCCGTTGCTGGTGCAATACGTCCAAGAAGGAAGGCTGGGAAAAAAGAGCGGGCGTGGAGTCTACGAATATCCAGCCCAGAAGGCTGCAGATTCCTGAGAAGGTCAGGAACTTTGGGCGCTTACGCTGCGTAATTAACCAAGGATGCCGGAGGGACGTTGAGACCTCTCGCCGGAATCAATCCCCTGCTGTCTCCCCGGCGGCAGGGGGTTACTTCGCTTTGATCTCTTCCCGCTTTTTGGCGGCGTCGAGCGGCCGCACGGGTTCGGTCATCCGAACCGGGTCAAGAATTTCGGTGATTTCCTGTTCGCTTAACAACTTTTTCTCGCGCGCAATTTCAATAATTGACCGCCCGGTCGCTACAGCTTCTTTCGCGATCTCCGCCGCTTTCGCATAGCCAATATATGGATTCAACGCGGTTGCGAGTGAGACTGTCGCCTGCACATAGAAATTGCAACGGTTCTCGTTAGCGCTAATGCCGGCCACGCACTTTTCGTTGAACTGGCGCAGCATGTTGGTGAGAATCGTGATCGATTGCAGCACGCTGTACGCCATCGTCGGCATCATGACGTTGAGTTCAAGCTGTCCAGCTTGAACCGCCATTGCCACAGCAACATCGTTCCCGACGACCTGGAATGAAACCATTGCTGCAAGTTCTGGAATTACCGGATTGATTTTGCCCGGCATGATTGACGATCCAGGTTGCAGGGCGGGCAAGTTGATTTCGGCAAACCCCGTGTTTGGGCCAGAAGAGAGAAGTCGAAGATCATTCGAGATGCGAATCACTTCAAGCGCGAAATTGCGCAGTGCGGAGGAAACCGATGCCATCGCCAGATTCGACTGCATCGCGTAACGCATGTCGTCAACAGGAACGAGCTTCTGGCCGGAGATTCGTGCAAGGTTCTTAATCGCCTTTTCGCGGTAGTCGGGGTGCGTGTTGATTCCTGTTCCCACCGCCGAACCGCCGAGTCCAAGCTCGCGAAGAAGTTCCGCGCTGGATCGAATTGCTTCTGAGGCCCGCCGAATTGCCCCCGCATACGCCGAAAACTCCTGGCCCAAACGCATCGGTACGGCATCCTGCATGTGCGTGCGGCCGGACTTCAGAATTCCGTGAAACTCTTTTCCTTTTTTCTCGAGAGTCTCAGCCAGCGAATCGACTACCGGGTGCAGCTTTTCCAGTTCCAGCAGAGTCGCCAGCCGCATTCCGGTCGGAAAAACATCATTCGTACTCTGGCCGTAGTTCACATGATCGTTAGGATGGACTTTCGAGTAATCACCTAACGTGCCGCCAATAATTTCGACGGCACGGTTGGCGATCACTTCGTTCGTATTCATGTGAAAGCTGACGCCCGCGCCAGCCTGAAAAACATCGACAACGAATTCCTTGTTCCACTTGCCCTCTTGAATTTCCTGTGCAGCTCCGATAATTGCGTCCGCAACTTTCTGGTCGATCAATCCCAACTCGCGGTTCGCTTCCGCGGCAGCTTCCTTCACCATGCCAAAAGCGCGAATCAGCGTAGGGTGCGCGCGCATTCCAGAAATTGGATAATTTTCGACTGCCCGGACAGTTTGTATTCCGTAGTAGACGTGGGATGGAATTTCCTTCGTGCCAAGAGAATCTTTTTCAGTGCGGGTTGCAGATTGCGTAAGAGTAGCCATGAATGCTCCTGGAGAACAAAAAATTATAGCAATCTGAGCTCGGAGTTTTACTTTTGCAGAACTTGCCAAGCGAGTTGAAACGCCGGCCTAACATGCGCTCAGACGCCTCGGAGCTCGGATCGAAGCCGCTCTTCCAGTTCCGAGCGATTTTCCACAAACCAGGCATGTTTCCCGCGATTGGCTTCGTAAACAAAATCGCGTAGAGATGAACTGCTCTGCACCTGCTTGGAAATGTCTCCGATAATCGCAACCCGTACTCCATACGTAACGAACTTCTGAATGATCGTCCCGGCGATCCCCGCCTTCAGTTGAAAAAAGTCCTCGCTCAAGCGCTCCAGCGGAATTATGAGAAGGCCGGCTTGGTGTTCACGGGCTGCGCTGATCAGATCGTTTGCGTCGCGGTCACTTCGCAGCAGGGGGCCGTCAGAAGAGCATTCATAAACCGGGAGACCATAAATCTCGTAAGTGCTCCTGCTCATAAATCAACATCATAAGCCGTATCTTGGCTTGTTTTCGCAGCAGAGCCCGATTTTCGACGTGCTAAAATTTCAACTCCCGACGCAGTATTTAGTCCACCCAGGACGCTCAGTTGGCCACGAAGCTCATTCCAGACGCGCTGCCTAAACCGCAGCTGCAAGCTCGTCCCGATATGCAAGCCGACGTGATTGTACTCGGCGCAGGACCGACTGGACTTGCATGCGCGATCGAGGCGCAGAGAACTGGGTTCAAGGTCATCAGCATCGATAAGGGATGCCTTGTCAACTCCATATTTCATTATCCGGCAAATATGATTTTTTTCACCACGCCGGAGCTGCTCGAGATCGGCGACATTCCTTTCAGTTCGGCAAACCCGAAACCAAATCGCCTCGAAGCTCTTGAGTATTACCGAAAGGTTTCCGAGCATTACAAACTTGATATTCGCCAATACCAGCGCGTCGAAACTGTCGCCGGAGCGAACAATGCCTTCCACATCACTACCTGCGATCGCCTCGGCCGTGTCTACGACTACACATGCAAGAAAGTGATTGTTGCTACTGGTTATTACGACCGGGCAAACCTGCTGCACATGCCTGGCGAAGACCTGCCGAAGGTTTTTCATTACTATCGCGAGCCGCATCCTTACTTCGATAACGACGTGCTGGTGATCGGGGGCAAGAATTCTGCTGCGATTTCAGCGCTCGACCTATGGCGTCACGGTGCGCGCGTCACGCTGGTTCACCGGGGGCCCAAGATGCACTCGCACGTGAAGTATTGGATCTTGCCCGACATCGAGAACCGCATTAAGAACGGCGAAATAGCTGCTTTTTTCAATAGCGCCGTCCGAGAGATTGCCCCGGACTATGTAGTGCTGGATACACCTGAGGGCGAGCAAAGGATCAAGAACGATTTTGTTTTTGCACTTACCGGCTATCATCCAGACTACGAATTCCTACGCTCGATGGGCATTGAGCTTTCGACGGAGCAGTGCCGCCCGGTGTGCGATCCCATAACATTGGAAAGCAATGTTCCGGGAATCTACGTCGCTGGAGTGATCGTCGCCGGATCGCGAACAAACGAAATTTTTATTGAGAACGGCCGATTCCACGGACAACAGATCGCAGCACATTTGAAGCAAGTCTTGGGTGGGGATCTCGGTTAGAGACCGCGATGAATTACGTCTAGCCGTTGGGTCCCGGCCTAAGCTCCAAATAACCGATCGATCTTTGCCGCCATGATGAAATCGCTCTCGGTGAGCCCATCGACCTTGTGGGTCCACAACGTAATCTCGGCTTTGCCCCAGGTGAGCAGGATGTCTGGATGATGTCCCTGTTCCTCCGCTACTGCTCCGACGCGGTTCACAAACTCGAGCGCCTGTTTGAAGTCCGGAAACGTGAACGTGCGCACGATGTGGTGTTCATTGATAACCTTCCAATGCGCCCAGTCCGCCAGTTGTTTATGAGTTTCCGCGAGTTCTTTGCCCTTTAAAGGAGGTACTCCGCCACGGCAAGGAACGCAGGTTTTGGCAGCAAGTTCAGACATAGGAGTTCTCCCGTCAAATTGTATTTCTCAGTAGGCGAATCCGAGAATTGGAGTTATTGGCGCGTCCAAGCAGTGTCCAGGCCACACGACCAGCTTAGAACGGGATATCTTCGTCGCTGATCGGAGTTGAAGCTGCAACTCCTGCTGGTTCATGCTCGGGCGTGCGCTGGTCGAAATTGTTGTTTCCGGCAGAAGCGCTGCGCGAATATCCACCAGAGTCGCCGCCGGAACCTTCGGCACGACCACCGAGCAGAACAAGGTCATTCGCCACAACTTCCGTCATATACCGCTTCTGATTGGTCTGTTTGTCTTCCCATGATCGAGTCTGCAGTTTGCCTTCGATGTAAACCTTGCCACCCTTTTTCAGGTACTCGCCCGCAATCTCTGCCAGGCGCTGCCACAGCACTACGTTGTGCCACTCGGTGCGGTCCTGCCATTGGCCGTCTTTGTCTTTGTAACGTTCGTTGGTTGCAATCGTCAGCTTTGCAACCGGCGTGCCTTGGGGAGTGTACTTTACCTCGGGATCCTTGCCGAGATTGCCGATCAAAATGACTTTATTGACGCTTTTGCCTGCCATGAAGAGCTCCTTGAATCAGTGGCCAGTGTGTCTGGGATCAGTGGTCAGATTCCGACAAATATAACAGCTTTACTTCTGAGAAGAGCAAAAATCAGGCCGCGAGGTTTCGAATCGGAACTAAGGGAAACTGTTCACAAAGGAGACACGGCAGTACGCTGCAGTTGCGCATTTTGCTCCTCGCCTTCCATACTATCTGCTTCGACTATGAATACGACACTTTCTCTTTCTCCTGCCGCACAAGTTGAAACCGAGTGCCTCGCCGTAGTGGTTCTGGATCGAGGCGACAAAAATCAGAACGAAGCCGTCGTCTCCACGGCGGACAAAGCCGTCCAAAAAACAGCTGCCGAATTGATCTCGTCCGGCGATATTACCGGGAAAATATTCGAGACCTCATGGCTGCACAAACCTGCAGGACTCAAGGCCAAACGACTGCTCCTCATTGGCGGAGGCAAGGCCAAGAATTTCTCAGCCTCAGAACTGCGCAAAATCGCTGGAGCGGCAGTGCGCGCGCTGAAGCCGCGCAATCTCCACAGCTTGGCCTTTGCAACACCAGAACAGATCTCCGCAGAAGATGCTGTCAAGGCCATCGTTGAAGGCGCGTTCGTCGGCAACTTCGATTCCGATACTTACAAGAGCGACCGCAAGAACCAGAGTGTAAATTCAGTCATTGTGGTTGTGTCCGGCGAGCAGGCGAAATTACAGCGCGCGATGGACGAATCTCGAATTATTGGAGAATCGCAAAATTTCACTCGCAACCTTGTGAATGAGCCTTCGAATCGAATGACTCCGACGATCCTGGCGAAGCATGCGCAAGACATGTCAAAAGAGGTTGGGCTCAAGTGCGAAGTTTACGGCACCGACAAAATAAAAGAATTGAAAATGGGCGCGTTCTGGGGGGTGGCGCAAGGCTCAGACGAGCCACCCGCATTAATCGTGATGCGTTATGAACCCGCTGGTGCTCCGGAAAAACCAGTTCTTGGCCTGGTAGGAAAGGGAATCACTTTCGATACAGGCGGTATTTCGATCAAGCCTGCGGACGGCATGGAAAAGATGAAATACGACATGGCAGGCGGTGCAACGATGATCGGCGTAATGCGCGCGATTGCGCTGCTGAAGCCGAAGGTGAAGGTAATCGGCATCGTTTGCGCCACCGAAAATATGCCATCCGGCAAAGCGCAAAAGCCGGGTGACATTCAGACCGCAATGTCGGGCAAGACAATTGAAATCATCAACACTGACGCGGAAGGTCGCTTGGTTCTAGCGGACGGTCTTTGTTACGCGCGGCAGCTCGGCTGCACCCATTTGATCGATGCCGCCACGCTCACCGGAGCTGTAGTTGTTGCGCTTGGATATGTAAATGCAGGAGTCTTTGCGAGCGATGACAAGATGTATGAGAAATTTGCCAAAGCAATCAGCGAAGCCGGTGAAAAGATGTGGCGGCTGCCTCTTGGCGACGAATATCTCGAAGCCATGCGCTCCTCGATTGCCGATTTGCAAAACAGTGGTGGACGCTGGGGTGGCGCTTCGACCGCTGCCGCGTTTCTCAAGGAATTTGCCGAAGAGACTCCGTGGATTCACCTCGATATCGCGGGCACCGCATGGATGGACGACAACAAACCCTGGATCGCTAAAGGGCCATCGGGAATAGCGGTAAGGAGCTTGATTGAGTTTGCGCGAGAGTTTGAAAGGGCGTAAAACACGTATGTCTAACCGATGCGACGTTAGTCGAATAGGATTATCGACTCCGTCTGCCTTGTTGATCAGAGCCCATCGGGATCGCGGTGAGGACCTGATGGAATTAGAGCGCGAATTCCGAACCTCATAATCCGCGTGAACTTTGGTTGCAGGAAATGCCGCTTCTGGAACTAACTTACAATCTTCTGCTCGCATCTGAAAGGCTGCACCAGCTCAGGTTCCTTAACGGCATCTACCACGTGTGACGAGGTGTATATGAAAGGTTTATTTGTAGTTGGCCTGGTTGTCCTGATTCTGGGAATACTTTCCTTCTTCGTTCCTGTTCGCCACACAGAGCGTCACGGAGTCGATGCAGGCGACGTGCATCTCGGGGTAAAGACGCATCATGACAACATGCTTCCACCCGCTGTTGGTATTGTGATGGTTGTTGTTGGTGCAGGTCTGATGATCGCTGGCCGAAAAAGCTGAATGCTACATTACTGGCGGCACTTCGATCCCCATTACTCCCAGAGCGCGACTCAACTCGCGCCGCACAATCGCCGCAGTTGCGAATAGAAATTTCTTCCGTGCTTCGTCCGGTTCGGTCAGAATCGGATAGCGGTGGTAGAACGTATTGAACAATTGTGCTAGCTGGAACACATGCTTCGCGAGATAGGCCGGTTCAGTCTGTGCGATGCACTGATCGATGACGTATGCGGTCTTGGAGGCCGCCAGCCAGAGTTCCCAGAGATCGTCAGCGTCATGGGAGGGACGTTCTTCCGCGGCGGACGAAAGAAATCTATCGAAATCAATTCCTTCAAGAGAAAAGCTGTCAGGGTCTAAGCCGCCCTTGCGAAAAATATTCGTCGCTCGCACAACGGCATACTGGGCATAAGGTCCAGTCTCGCCCTCGAAACTGAGCGCATCTTTGAAGTCGAACGCAATCACCGAGGGCTTCGTGTACTTGAGCATGAAATAACGCAGAGCGCCGATTGCAATCTGCTCAGCAATTCTCCCTCGCTCACCATCCTCCAGCTCTGAGTGCCGTGAATCGACCTCACCTTTGGCCGAAAGAATCAGTCTGTCGATCAGGTCATCCGCTTTCACTCCGAAACCTTTGCGTCCCGAAACCTCTATGTACGACCTAGCCTTTTCATCCTCCGAAAGTTCATAGCCGAGTTCTGCCGCGCACCTTGGCGTGAGCGCGACCATCTCATATGAAAAATGGGTGTAGTGATTCGCGGCTTCATTGTGGCCCAATCCGCGCAACGCTTCAATCACGGTGTTCTGTGCTTCTGATTGCCGCGCATCGATGACGTTGTAAATTTGAGCGACATTGCCAAAATGTGGATGGTTGGATTCGCCCTGCTGCGCTGAGATCCAGCACTGGTGCTTGTTTGGATACAAATAAAACCTGCTATAGCCAAAATCTTTCCCTAGCAACCCAAACTTCCACATGTGATACGCGATATCTTTGCCCACGTAGCCCACGGTTCCGTTGGAGCGGACAATAACCTTCTGATCTTCTTCTGTGATTGTCTCGGTGTCCTCTATGGTCGAAGCTTTTGCGGTCCCCGCCCGCCGCATTACCCAGCAACCTTTGTTCTTGCCTCCAGTTTCGAAATACAGCACACCGGCAGCCTTGAGCTTTTCGAAAGCTGCATCCCAAAAGTGGAGATGAAGAATCTCGCTCTCTCGCGGCAGGAAATCGTACTCGATGTCCAGCCGGTCCATCGTTTCCAGATGTCGCCGCAACACGGCTGTCGAAATCAGGTCAGCGACCGCGGCCGTCTCGTTCGCGCCTCGTTCGACTTCGTGCAGCGTATCGAGCCGAAGTTTTTTGTTCTCGTTAGACTGCTCGTACCACTGCGAAACTTGCGCATACAAATCCCAGCAGTAGTAATCGAAGCGCGGCTGATCTGCGAGTTGCTGAATTTCTGACCGAGACTTCTTCTCCAGGTGTTGAAATCCAACCACCACATCTGCAACCTGCACGCCGGTGTTGTCGATGTAATTTTGCACATCGACCTCACGTCTTGTGTACCGCAAAAGTCGCACGAACGTGTCCCCAAGAATCGCGTTACGCAGATGCCCAACATGCGCTGCCTTGTTGGGATTAATGCTTGAGTGCTCGACCAGAATCTTTCCAGTGCCTGCTTCAGGTTCCGGCGCCTCATCTTTCGCAACTGCAATCGCGAGGTCTCCGCGAATGGCGTGAGCATTGATGTATCCGGCCCCTGCGACTTCGAGCTTTTCAAAACCGTCAATCTGTCCAACGCCAGAAGCGATCTCTTCAGCAATCTTTCTCGGTGCCTTGCGAAGTTTTCTTGCCAACTCGAAGGCTAGCGGCAGAGCATACTCTCCGAGTTGCACCTTCGGAGGCTGCTCAATAACGAGCTTTTCGAGCGTGACGCCGTACTTGCGCTGCAGGAAGTCACGAATATGGCGCGAAAGCCGGCATTCCAGGTGACGGTACACGTGTCCTCGAGGCGGTTGAAGAAGTATGTGATTTTAACAAAAGCGTCGTCAGTCGTCGGTCGTGCGTCGCCTGCGGAATCTGCATTGTTGCTGAGAGTACGGAATGCAACACTCAGGCGAACCAGCAGGAGAACCTTTACAATCAGGAGAATCGTGTGACGGCGTGCGATCCACGAGGGACGACGCACGGCATTTTTCGGCCAACGATGATCTTTCCATGCGCATTGCTTATCTAGACTGCTTTTCCGGAATCAGCGGTGACATGTTCGTTGGCGCGCTGATCGATGCTGGAGTTTCGCCCGAGCTGTTCGAGCGGACGGTCGCCGCGCTGAATATTGGCACAAGGTTGCAGATTTTCCGAGTCAATCGCAGCGGGATCAGTGGCACAAAGGTGGATGTGATTGTAGATGATCAACGGAATGAGTCGAAGCGAGCCAGTGTGCCTGCCGCTCAAACACATTCACGCGAACACCAGCACGAGCAGTCTCACGGACATGTTCATGCCCATTCGCACCTCGAGCATGAGCCTCAGTCTTCTCATGCTTATCACCATGCACCTGGCCATTCCCACGGCCGAGGCCTCACTGAAATTCGTGAACTCATTGCCAAAGGTGCGCTGAGCGAAACTTCAAAAAAAACTGCGATCACAATTTTTGAAAAGCTGGGCGCAGCGGAGTCGAAAATTCATAACATCCCGATCGAGCAGATTCATTTTCACGAGGTGGGTGCAGTAGACGCAATTGTCGATATCACCTGCGCGGCGGTTGGAGCCGAGGCACTGGCAGTCGACGCCTTCATCTGCTCGCCTCTGAACGTCGGAGGTGGCACTATCGAGTGCGCTCACGGCAAATTTCCTGTCCCAGCGCCCGCCACCGTCGAACTGCTCAAAGGCGCGCCGGTGTATTCGTCCGAATTGCAGGCCGAGTTAGTGACTCCGACGGGAGCGGCAATTGTAAGCACCATGGCTCAGCGCTTTTCGCCATTCCCCGCCATGAAGATTGAGAAAACCGGGTACGGCGCTGGTACGCGCGATTTTCCCGGACATCCAAACGTCCTGCGGATCACGATTGGCGAAAGTGAGCTCGAATCCAATGTGCACAACGCGTATGCTCTCGACGAAAGCATCTCCGTCCTCGAAGCAAACCTGGACGACTTGAATCCTCAAGTTTTCGGTTATGTTATGGACCGCTTACTGGAAGCTGGAGCCCTCGACGTCTTTGCCACGCCGGTGCAGATGAAGAAGAATCGTCCCGGCGCTCTGCTGACCGTGCTCGCGAAACCTCAGGATGCGGATAAACTTGCCCAGATCGTATTTGCCGAAACCACCACTTTAGGCGTGCGCCGCCGCCGCGAACGGCGCCAGGCGCTCGCACGGAGATGGGAAACCGTACCAACGCGATTCGGCGATGTTCGTATAAAGATTGCCGGCACTAATGGAACCATCACCAGCTACGCTCCCGAGTACGAGGACTGCCGCCGCATTGCCGCCGAGCAGCGTGTACCATTGAAAGTAGTCATGCAGGAAGCGGTGCAGGCCTATCTGCGAAAATGAACTAACCAAATGTCATTCCGAACTCCTTCAGGGGTGAGGAATCTGCAGTCCCCGAAAGATGCCCAAAAAGTTCTACATCACGACTCCTATCTACTACGTTAACGCCAGGCCCCATATCGGCCATGCCTATACAACCATCGCCTGCGACACCGTCTCTCGCCGCGAGCGCATGATGGGGTCGGAAACATATTTCCTTACCGGAACCGACGAGCACGGGCAAAAAATCCAACGTGCAGCCGAGGCGGCGGGCAAATCTCCGCAGAAATTCACCGATGAAGTCTCCGCCGAGTTCCGGGCTCTGTGGGACCGCATGGGAATCAGCTATGACGACTACATTCGAACAACGTCAGACCGTCACAAGCAAGGTGTTCAAGAGCTTTGGCGGAAGATTCGCGATAACGGCTACATATACAAGGGCAGCTATACGGGTCAATACTGCGTCTTTGATGAGATGTATGTCGAAGTTGGCCCAGGTGAAAAATGTCCTGAGTGCGGGCGTCCAACAGAGACCGTCAAAGAGGAAAATTATTTTTTCAAGTTGTCCGCTTTTGCCGAACCACTTATCGAGCTCTACACTAGCCAGCCGGATTTCATCCGCCCTGAGACCCGTCGCAACGAAGTCATCGCGTTTGTAAGATCAGGGTTGCGCGATTTGTCGATCAGCCGTTCCACGTTCTCGTGGGGAATTCCTGTTCCCGACGATCCGAAGCATGTGATTTACGTGTGGCTGGATGCTTTGGCGAACTACATGACTGCTCTAGGCTACGGTTCGTCGGATGATTCTAAATACAAAAAATTCTGGCCGGCCGACGTGCACATGATCGGGAAAGAGATCGTTCGCTTTCATTGTGTTTACTGGCCGGCCTTTCTTATGGCTGCGCGTTTGCCCTTGCCGAAATCCATCGTGGCGCATGGTTGGCTCTTGTTCGAAGAGAATAAGATGTCCAAGTCGCGCGGAAACATTGTGCGCGCAGAAACGATTATCGATGTCCTCGGCAATGACGCGTTGCGCTATTTTCTACTGCGCGAAGTGGTGTTCGGACAAGACGGGTCCTTCTCCTTCGATGCGCTGGTGCAGCGCTACAACTCAGACCTTGCAAATGGCCTGGGGAATTTAGCGAGTCGAACGCTGGCGATGATTACCCGCTACTTCAAAGGTGAGGTGCCGTATCCGTCGCATGCCGCTGCCCATACCGCGGCGGAGGACATGATCGCGGCGCTTGCTAAGCACACGATCAAAGAGTTTAACGAGCTCTTTCAGCATTTCCAGTTTTCGCGAGCGCTTGAACTTGCGTGGGCTCTGGTTGCCGCCGTCGATAAGTACATCGTGGAAAACGAACCGTGGGCTTTGGCCGAGAAGCAAGACGAGCATAGTCGGGTGCGACTAGCGACCGTACTCTACACGTCTGCAGAGGCGCTGCGAATTGTCACTGCACTTGCGCATCCAGTTGTTCCGGACGCCACGAGAAGAATTTGGGCACAACTCGGCCTCGGTGACATCTCGAAGTTACAATTGGCGAACCTGAAGTGGGGACAACTCCAGCTCGGTACTAGACTCGGCAAAGTCGAGCCGGTTTTCCCCCGCGCGGACAAGAGTGCAGTAGAAAGGATGCAGGGGATGGAAGATCAGCAACGAACGGGAGTCGCCGCAACCGAGGCACAGCCTCCGGCGATTCAGAGCGGACCCGCCCAGGGCGCGTCACAAGGGTCGGCTCCGCTAAACAAACCCGCGGGTACTGTGACTAATGATGGAAAGATTTCAATCGACGACTTCGCGAAGGTCGAGCTTCGAGTAGCTCAAGTGAAAGTTGCGGAGAAAGTCAAAGGTGCGGACAAGCTGCTGCGACTGGAGGTTGATCTTGGAAATGAAGTCCGCCAGATCCTGGCGGGGATTGCGGAAGCCTACGCGCCTGAAACCCTTGTTGGCAGGAAAGTCGTAATTGTGGCCAATCTTGCCCCACGAAAGCTACGCGGGCTGGAATCAAATGGGATGATCGTTGCTGCTTCGCTCGAGGGTGGAAGGCCAGTATTGGCCAGCTTTTTAGAGGATGTGCCGATCGGGGCGAGATTAAAGTAGTCGAGATGGCGTGAGGTAATTATGTTCGTCGACTCCCACTGCCATCTTGAAGGTCCTCGCTTTGACTCCGATCGCGACCATGTGATCGCTCGCGCCCGCGAAGCGGGCCTCACAAATCTTCTTGCCATTGGCACGGGCGACGGCCCGGGTACGCTCGACTGTGCCGTTAAACTTGCAGACAAGTACGACATGGTCTACGCCACGGTTGGCATCCATCCTCACGAAGCTCAGTTGGTCAAGGACTCCGATTTCTCTCAACTCCAAGAACTCGCACATCACCAAAAAGTCGTCGCCTGGGGTGAAATCGGCCTTGATTATTACTACGATCATTCAACCCGTGAAACGCAGAAAAGCGTCTTTGTTCGGCAGATGGAACTTGCGCGATTAGCCAAGTTACCGATCGTCATTCATTGCCGTCCATCCGACAATAGCGAGAACGCCTGGGACGATTGCCTCGCGCTGATTGAACAGCACTGGAAATCTGCCGGACTCGGTGGCGTTTTGCATTGCTTTAATGGCACATGGGGGCACGCGGAACGCGCTCTCGACATGGGATTCATGATCTCTTTTGCCGGCAACGTAACCTTTCCTAAAGCGCAACAAATACGCGACACCGCCCATCAGGTTCCGCTTGATCGGATGCTGATTGAGACCGATTCGCCATTTCTCGCTCCGGTCCCCAATCGCGGAAAGCGAAACGAACCTGCATTCGTGAAAGAAGTCGCGCGCCAAGTTGGCGAATTGCGGGGATTATCAACCGAGCAAGTCGGCGACCAGACTTCTGGAAACTTTTACCGTTTCTTCTCTATTCCCGCTCCGAACGTTACTCAAGTTCCTTAATCGAGAGCCCCACGAAATCAGGAATTACCCTTTCGGCCCCGGTTTCGATCAGTTGCTGCGTCATTCCATTGCTCGAAACCCCTATGCAACGCATCCCAGCTGACCTGGCGGATTGAATTCCAGCGGGGGCATCATCAAACGCAATCGACTCGGCCGGCTGCACTCCTAATCTTTCGCATGCGAGTCGATAGACCATTGCATCCGGCTTGCCGGAAACAACATCGCTCGCGGTGATTACAGTCTCGAAATGTTCGGCAATTCCCATGCGCTCAATGGTCGAAAGGGTACGGATTTCGCTTGCCGAAGTTGCAATTGCGCCTGAGATGCCGTGGTGATTGAGCGTTCGTAAAAATTCAATGACGCCTGCGATCGGTTCGATCTGATGCTCCATGCGCCGGAAGATTTCATCTTTTTGCTTGCCGTATTGTTCGAGTTCGCACGTCGTCAGGTTTCCGAAGAAATGGCAAAGTATTTCGTTTCTGGTTCTTCCTTCCAGAATGTAGGTCAATTCGTGGTCTGGGACCTCATTACCGACCGAACATAAAAATGCACTCCATGCAGCAAGGTGCGTCGGGTGACTGTTGATCAAAACACCATCCATATCAAACACGGCTGCACGAATTCGCCCGGAAGCGTTCATCAGAGTTGTCTCATCGTGAAGCCATTCCATTGCTTTTGGGCAGCTTCGTAGTTTTCGGGAGTGCCTATATCGAGCACGAATTCCGGAATTGTGTAAGCGCGCATCCGCCCAATCAGGCGGGGGAGAACATCGAATGCGATATCAGCACCGCGTTTGTCTGGAATGGCATCAAGAAGTTCTCGCGTGCCGACCATGATTCCCGCAAACGCCCAATTACTTTTTGGATGTGCTGGCTTTTCCACAAAATTTGTCACAACCCGATATTGATCGATAGATACGATGCCACAACGCTTTGGATCGGGGACCGAATAAACGCCAAGCGTAGCTGCCGATTCTGCCGAATGAAACTTCAGCATCGCGTCTAAGTTCGTATTCGTTAGCACGTCGGCATAAAAGACCCAGAATTTGTCCTCGCCCATCACCCAACGCCGGTTTGCCCAAAGAGTTCCTGCGCTTCCGAATAGTTCAGGTTCTTCCTTTACGATCACGCGTACTCCGTTCTTCCACTTGCTAACGAACTCCACCACCGTGGCCGAGTGAGCATGGGTATTCACGAGCACTTCCGAGACGCCATAGTCTCTGCAGAGCGAGAGCCAGACCTCCAACATTGGTGTGCCCTGAATTGGTAAGAGGCATTTTGGCATATGATCGGTATACGGGCGCAACCGGGTGCCATGGCCGGCAGCGAGAAGGAAGGCTTTCATCGACGTCGCATCATTGCGATGATGCCATTGGTAAGAAGGTCCATCGCGAGGCGCTGCGCTCGTCGTTATCGATGAACGGATCGTTGACGAGCACGTGCGCTCCCTGAAAATCGAAGCTGAAGCTCATCTCTTTTAGCCCAAGCGAGCCGAGGGCCTGTCGCACATTGTCCTGGTTCTGTGGCTCGCAGAAGAGCAGCAGAAACCCGCCACCGCCCGCTCCGGTGATCTTGCCGCCCAATGCTCCACTATCGAGAGCGCGTTCATATGCACCGTCAATTTGGCTGGTCGAAATTCTCCTGGAAACCTTCTTTTTGGCTTGCCATGATTCGTGCAGCATGGAAGCGAAGCCTCGAAGGTCACCCGCTTGCAAAGTGTCGCGCATGCGGTAGGCAAGCTCTTTAATTTCGTGCAGGGCTTCGAGAGGTTTCGCATGACGTTGTTTGGTCGAGCGCTCCTGCTCTTCCAGAATTCCCCACGAGTGGTGCGCCGCTCCGGTAAAGAATAAAAGCAAGCTATTTTGGAAATCCGCGAGAACCGCTGGATTCAAGCTGATCGGCTCGACTCGGGTCGAATCATCCGGCAGAAATTCTATGAAATTTAATCCGCCCAGTGCTGCGGCATATTCGTCCTGTTTTCCAACGTGCCGACCCAGCATATTTCGAGCAATGTGAAATGCGCGTTCAGCTAGATCAAGTTTAGAGAATGGAACGTGTGTGTATGTAGCGAGTGTCTTCAGCACGTTCACACACACACTGGCGGAGGATCCAAGTCCCGTTCCCGGCGGAATCTCCGAAGCCAGGAACAGGTCCGCATAGACTTCCTGATTGAGTTCCTTGAGCACAGCGATTGGTATTTCGAGGCTGGTGCCCTGAATATCCAACGAAGAGAAATCGCGCCAACGCTCGCAAACGCGCAGGTCGGAAGAGATGATCTGAATGCACTGATCGAAACGGCGGCCCAGAATCGTATAGAAGTACTTATTAATTGCGGTATTAAGGACAGCGCCACCATATTCCTGGTAGTAAGCGGGCAGGTCCGTCCCGCCACCTCCGAAACTAATCCGCACTGGGCTGCGAACGATGAGCATTCGACACCAAACCTCGCGAAAGTTCCTGTGATTTCCAATCCATTTCGTAAACTTGCTGGCTGGGGAGATGGGAGAACAAACGCGTGGCGAGCGTCCAGATAGTTTGCAGCAACAGCGAAATGTCCCAGAGCAGATGAGCGTCCATTCCATACTGCAAGTCGAAACGAATCTTCTGTTCCGATGAACTGTACTCTCGAAGTCCATGCACCTGGGCCAAGCCGGTCATCCCAGGTTTCACTCTCAACCGGCGCTGTTGCCATTCAGTGTAGGTTTGCATTCGGGCTGGAAGTTCGGGACGCGGACCTACCAGACTCATTTGTCCGGCAATTACATTCCAAAGCTGTGGCAGTTCGGTCATGCTGAATCGCTCAAGGAGCGATTCCAAACAAGATCTTCTCTGCACTGGGCGTTGCACGTTCAAACGCCACATGGCGAACTGAATGCCATATTGACCAACGCGCGTTTCACGCCGAAACGCTGATCCCTTCATCAACATCAGCAACAGTGCAACAGGGGCAAGCAAAATGCTTGCGGGAATGACGAGTATCACGGCAACGAGAATGTCCAGCACCCGCTTGAGGGCAACATATCTTCCGCGCAGACCAGGTTCCTGCAATCGCAGCAACGGAAGACCGTCCAGGCTGAATAATTTTGGCCGGTGCGCATAAAGTTCATAAGACTGTGGCACCAGGCTTGTTGCAATTCCCATATCGCGAGCACGGGCGAGCATCTTCCGCACTTCTGCGGAAGGAGTGTAGGGCAACGCCACAATAACTTCGTTCACCCTCAGGTCTCGTAGTAGATCAAATACTTCGAATGTGGAATGCTGAGTACTCTGTGTCTGTGAAGGCGAGAGTTCTTCTGCATCGTTGTTGGGAAAAAGAAGACCGACGACTTTGCACAACGTCTCAGGGTGCTGCTCAATCTTCGCAGCAACCTCCTGCGCAACCCGGCCCCCGCCAATCACCAGCACTCGCCACACTGCGCCTCCATCGTGCCAAAGGCGAATCAGTAAACGGCCACCAAAGCGGATGCCGGCGAATCCAGCGGCCAGCAGGAGCATGAAATAAGCCAGCGCCAGTCGCGAAACATAACTCCGGGTGAAATATCCAAGCACGGTCAAGACCGCAAAAGTGCAGCACGTTCCAAGGAGTAGTTGCGAAAAGACTGCTGAAGCCCGCCACCCGCCCCGGAATCCATCCATCTGCATAAAAAGCGACAGAGCGCTCCAGGTAACAGCTGCGGCTATGGGAAACGGAACCAGCCCATGAATCAACGCGCGCTCATCAACCGTCCAGGTTGTGCCGTAGCGAAGGACATCGGCCCCAAGGAACGCGAATAGGATCCACGCCAGATCGGCAGCCCAAATCCAAATCTCTAGCCTGTGGGTGTTCATCTCGCAACTGAGCGATTCACCAAGTGTGGCCGCAATACAGGACGCGCCGCACTCTCACTCGCAATGCGAGCGCGAACACAGCTGAACAGGGAATGCGCAATGCACAAGTGCAAATCTTCGATGATCTGCATGTTCTCGCATGGAACGATGATGCATGTATCACACAGAGCGCGCATTGCGCCGCCTGCAAACCCCGCCATGCCCGTGGTCGTCAGCCCAGCCTTTTTCGCGAGCTTCAGAGCTTTGAGCACGTTCGGCGAGTTCCCGCTTCCGCTGATGGCGAATGCCACATCGTCTTGCGCCGCAAAATTCGCGAGTTGCTCGGAAAAAATATTCTCGTAGTTCGAGTCATTGGCCCAAGCCGTCATCAGCGGGACATTGTCCGTCAGCGCCATCACGCGAAATCTCTTGCCCGATCCATTCACTGTTCCCTTTCCGAGGTCGCACGCGAAATGCGACGCCAGAGCCGCGCTTCCGCCATTGCCAAACGTAAAAATAGTCTTGCCCTTCTCGTAAGCTTCAACTAGTACGTCGGCGACGGCATCCACCCGTTCAAAGGGCAATGCCTCTATCGTGCGTGAGAGGTGCTCGAAATAAGGGCGGCAGCCGCTTTGAAAAGTCACGAATACAAGAAGGAAGAAATGCGTCGCAGGTTGCTTTGAGCGAGGCTTAATGACTTGCAGAGTAGAACACGTGAGTTGTGCGTCTGAGTTCGAACCGATTTTTGTTTAAATCGTACACTCGTTCAATTCCGGTTCAGCAATCAGCGATGGAAGCGCAAGTGAGGGAACAAAGTGAGTTGCACTTGAGCCATCACGTCGGATTGGCCACTTGTCGAGAGTAGCGGAAAATACCAGTGTTCGAACTGAACAGTAGCAGACAAATTAAGATCTTTTGTCAACATAATCTGCGGATGCACACTGAAATCGTCGAGGTGACCGCCCTCCAGGAAATCGCGGTCTACTTTTTGATATCGATAACCGAACTGCAGAGTTGATCGCGGCGAAAACCAGTATGTAAGCCAGCCCTCGCCCCCCCGGCCCGCGCGGCCGATCCAACTCGCGAGCAGGTTTCCATCATTTGTGTAGCCATCTCGGAAGCGGCGGAAATCGTAGTAGACGAATCCGGGGGCAAATTCGGTCGTGTGCGGAGTGCCGATTATTTCTGCGCGAAAATCCATTTTGTCGAGCTTGGGAAGTTTAGGCGCATACAAGCCCAGGTTGAGCGATGGCCTGCTGGAGGTCAGGGGCGTGTATTCATCGACGGCGAGCGAATCGCGATAGAGTGTCAGCCAGTTCCGCAGTCCCGGTATGCGATAGCTGAAGTCGAATTGAGTTGCGCGCTTGCCGGGGTTCGTGGCCGCATTCGAAGTATGTGAGTAAAAGGTGCGCAAAAAATTGTCGAGTGTGAACGGTAATCCCGGCCCTCCGAACATTGCTGTAAACCCAAAGCCAAATTCGAGATTTTGCGTTGGTTTGAAACTGACCTTCAAACCTTGGATAAATGGCTGCGGCTGAATATTTCCCGGCCCCAGCAGTTGGTTTACATTTTCTTCGAAGACGTGCCCATCAAGATGACCAAGAAAATATTCTGACCGCACATCCCCGAGGAGGTTAGAGATCAAAGGAATGCGATAGGGCGAAACGTTGTCGATCTTGACTGCAACCATCGGCTCTGCGTTGTCGCTAATCAATAGTGGACCGCCTTCAGTCATGCTCCACCACTCGCTCTGTTTGCCTGCTGAGATCTGAAGGTTGTGATACTGCACAGCGACCGTGCTATCCAGAAGATCGAATCTATTGACATCGTTTCTTCCGTACGGGAAGGGAAGAGTAGAATCCGCCCCTGCAATTGCCTGCTGCACGCTGGTTTCGTATCCCGGAACTGCGGGCGCGTGCTGATATTCGCCTTGCAATGAAAATGAAAGTGGACCGGCCACAGCGTAGGCGCTTAAGCCTTCAACCGTGTTGAAACCTCGCCCATATGGCCGACCATAATCGTTGGTGATTGTTTGAGCGAAGTGGTAGCCATCTGTCAGCGGTTTACCGGCGATTTCTGTTGCACGAGCGTAAATCGAATTCACCGCGAATCCAAGATTCGGCGCGCCTTCAAGGCGTGAGAGTTCATTATTGAACTCCTGCGCAAGCTCCCGGTAAATTCTTCCCGCTTCACTCTTGTCCGTACCTGCCGATGGCATTTGCTCGCCCGCTTCCTCAATAAGCCGCGCACATTCCATTCGCGTCCAGGGGCGAATTCCGAGAAAAGCTGTTTTCACCACACCGAGCGCTTGCAGGCGGTCGAAGAGCGGATAAATCCAGCTATCCGGCGGCACGTACGGAGAACTCATATTCTCGGGATTCCTCTGCTTCGGCTCGTAAGTTGGCTCGAAGTAATTGCCCCAGGCTCCGCCACCAAGTTCAGGATCATGGTGCGCTCGAAATACTTCGTGACCGAAGTACCAGCCGAGAACTCCGCCAATAACCACGTCGGAAGGGAAATGCTGCCGCGCGGTGACCCGTGTTGCCGAAACGGCTGTGGCTAAGCCGTATGCAGCAATCTGCGTCAGTGGACCAGGGTATTCATGTGCAAAGACGCTCGCGATTGACCAAGCTATTGCAGAATGTTCGGAAGGAAACGAAAAATTGTTCCCTGACACTTTGCCGGAAAATAAGTCGCCGTCCTCGTTCGGAATATTAGGCCGTTGCCGTAAGGTAACCAGCTTCAGTGCGTACGTTACTCCGGTTGCGTCGATTGCAGCTTCCGCCGCAAGCATGCCCATTTCTTGCATGTGATCGTTTCGCTTGATGCTGCCCAGCAGAAATGCGCCTCCGCCTGCGCCGATTAGAGAATATAGCCCGTAGTCAGAAACATTCTTGCTAAAGCTCAGTTGATTTGGTCTGTTTGGAACCTGATTTGAAATCCAACTGTCGCTCGCAATTAATCCGGCAGTCACGCCAGCTGCGGGCACGATCCATTTCAAATCTCTTACGTGCAGCCGCGCCGGAAACGTCCAGAAATGCTTCTGATCTTCCGCGATGTGAACCAGAAAAGGAGAAACTAAGCGATTTTCGGGATCAGCGCCGGGTTTGAGATCATAATTTCGGTCCTGCATGCTTCGATCGAATGGATTAGACGAAGCTGTACTTGTCTGAAAAGTTCGATCTTGCGCATGAACGACGCAACACAACAGCAACATGACAACTACGCCGTTAGCGCCAGCACGTCGACGAAGCATCTGAGAGCAATCCGCCTAAAAGCCGCGCGCCACCTGCACTGCAATTCCAACTGCTGAGACCAGCTCAGAAACTTGCATCACTTGCTTCCACTTCGCCCCGCCACCGAATGCCTTATTGGGCACCATAATCATGTCCCCCGGCCGAAGTTCCGCATCTAGCGCGCCGCCCGTGAACAGTCCTTTCGGACCACCGGTAACGGTGCCATCAGCTCGGACGATAAAAATATCCTTGCGGTCGGCTGAAGATGTCGGCCCTCCGGCCTGATGGAGGTACCACGCCGCACTCTTCCCGGAGCGATAGGTGATTCCGGTTTGGTTGTAAACAGCGCCCTGGACCATCACAAAGTTCGGCTTCTTGGGGATGTAAACCGAATCGCCGGCGCGCAGTTGAATATCCGCCTGGCTATGTACCCAGGATTTACTCGGGCTAATGTGCACTATTAGACGGCCGACCGGTGGAGTAGTTTGCAGGTTGTGGAGCGTGTCACGCCATTGTGAGAGCGCAGCACTTTTTGCCAACGGATCATCCGCCGTAGCGCCGAGGGCTCCGCCTTGCTCCTGCGCGTCGCTGATCAACTGTGCGCGACTTTTTTCTTCAATCTCGCGAATTTCGGCGCGCTCGAAAATCGCACCATATGGATATGCTTCGGATCGAAAGCCTCCAGCGCGTGCAATTACATCGCTCAGACGTTCTCCGGCTTCAATGCCGTAAGTCCCGGGATGCACGACTTCTCCATCGATCTTGACCGTTGCTCCTATGTCTTTCCATCCGGCAACCTGGCGAATTGTAAGCACATCACCCCCGCGCAAGCGCATATCTGCATCAGGAGTGCCACTCAGCGCTTCTCCAATTGACACTGGAAGATGCTCGGTCTCCATCTTGCTGCCGCCTTCAATCGTGTAACGAGTCAAGTCGGCTTGGTCCGCATACGCCGAGCGTGTAAGTCCGCCGGCCACCCGCACCAATTCAGCTGCAGTCATATTGGAGCCCAGGGGATAAGTTCCCGGACGCGCAACTTCGCCCTGCACTTCGACGGTCGCTGGTTGTAATCGCTTCACGTCTTTGTGAACGAATACGCGGTCCTGCGGCAGGAGCATCACGTTTTCCTTCGGATCTCCGGCGAGGGCTTTGCTCAGGTCCGCGTTGAGCACTTCGAGCTTTCCCTCCTGAGTCTTACGGAAGATTTGCACGTCGTTGAGTTCGGCGTCCGGTGTGGTATTTCCTGCAAGGAAGATCGCATCACGCAAATACGTTGTGCCATTGGTCACATGGTCGCCTGGATCCCTTACTTCGCCAGTCACGGTGATCACCGGTTGGTCCTCGAAATCGTATCGTCCGAAAATTCGTACCGTGTCAAAAGGCTGGAGCGTAATGTCCTGTTTGCCATCCAGCGCATCCTCGAGGTTGAATGCAAGGATCTCCGGCTGATAGTCAGGCGCCTTCAGCCGAATGATTTCAGCATGTCGTTTGTATGGCTCGGGAAGGATGTCCTTATATCCGTGCACCAGATCGGTGATCTTCATGCCATCGGTGTACGCATATTTGCCCGGCCGAAAAACATGGCCATCGAGATAGACCGTTTTGTTTGCGAAGGGAAGGATCGGAGAAATCTTGATCGTATCTCCATCGTCGACCTGAAATTTCTCAAGCGCTTCGGTCACGCTGGCTTGGTCGTCTTTTTCAGGGATGTCCACTGCGAGCATGGTGCGACTCTCGTGTGCTTGAACACGTTCTACATCAACATGGCGCAGCGTGCCTGAGGGCAAAACTCCCCCGGCCAACTCGAGCACATCCGCCAGGCTCTTTTCGCCTGCCAATTCGTAGATCGCGGGGCGCCGTACCATTCCTCGAATCGTGATTTGTTCGCCCACAGGTGGAACAAGAACTGTGTCCCCTGATTCCAACCGCTGTATTCCTGAGCGCACGCCATGCAACAGCAGATCGTAAAGATCGACAGTCTCCACCAACTGGCTGCCGCGATAATGCTTCACCAGCCGCAACGATCCTTTTGCCGTGGGCCCGCCTGCCTCATACAAAGCATTCAGCGGAGTGGATAACGAGCTAATGTCGTAAGCTCCGGGACGCTCGACATCTCCGACGACGTAAACGCGCACCGAGCGCACGCGATCCAGTGAAATATCTGCTTCGAGTTGGCGGAATTGGGTTCGTAACGCGGTCTGAACAATGTGCTGGACCTCTCCCAGGGTGTGTCCGGAAGCCTGAATTGCCCCAATCTCAGGAAGGCTCAGCCGGCCTTCTCGATCGATCGTGCGATGCAGACGCTGCGAGACGCTTCCCCAAAGGTCAATATCAAGTGTGTCGCCTGGCCCAAGCACGTATTCCGGCCCAGCAGGCAAATCCATCGGCAGCTGATCGAGATTGCCTGTGCCATTTTCGAAAATTTCGGATCCAAAGCGCTCAAGCTTATTCGGCCGCCGCGAATACTGCGTGTAGAGATCGTAGAGCGAGGGAACATCGGCGTAAGGGTCAGCCTCATGCAACAGAATCGGCTGGTCGGAAGGTTTCCTCACCGGGCGTTGGAATTCCCTCGGCGGTACAAGACTGGCTTCCATGTGCGGTTGTTGTGCCGGCTGCATTTCCTGTTGTTGCAACGCATATGCTTGCTCCTGTGATGGCTGGGTTGCCGCAGGAGACACATTCGTGTTTCCGGTGCTAAAGATGCCATTAAGCTTCGATTGTCCGTTCAACGCTGCTCCGAACTGGCCGGGGCCGGCATTCACCGCCTGTTCGAGTTGGTCCGTGTTCGACGATTGACCATTAATCACGTTAAGTGGAAGGCCGTAGTTTTCATCCTGCTCGGATTCCGTGTTGGTCAAGCCAGCTTGCAGTAGCTGCCGCTGTTGATTGTTGTTCAGATTCTGAGGCGCCTGAGGAGTGTTCTGAAAGTTGGGTGGTGAATAAGGAGCATTCGGTCGAGTGGCAGGAACGTTCTGCAACTCCGTCCCAGAGGGCTGTGAACCGTTCTGGTTCGTCCGGGTCAGACCGCGCTGATTTTCTCCATACGCTTCCTCTTCGTTTTCTTGCTCACGCGCCACTCGGTCTATCATTTTTTGGCGCTCTTCGAGTTGTCGCGTTAGTTCCTCTTGTGTAGGCTTCGGCTTGATGTATCCGCGATCGACAATCTGTTGCGTGACCAGTGCGCAAAATTCCTGATCTTCTCGTATGTGGCGGAACATGACATCGTCCGTCAGTTCCTTCCGGTCCACGATTTGGCCATCGGCATACGCGCGGCGAACATACATTTTCTTTACTTCTAGAAATAATCCTGGCTCCTGCTGCAGGATGAGAATAATTTTATCTGGCGAAAGGGCAACCAGCCGCTCAGCTTCTTTTTCTGCGCGAGAATCAGCTTCATCGAGAGCTCGCGTCCGGGAACTAACGCGATCGTCCGGCGTATAGGTGGAGTTATTCTGTGCTGAGAGTTGAGCAGCGCAGAAGAGAACTGTCACAACACAGAACAAAAGCGACAAGAAGTTTCGAGCATTCATAAATGCCTCGTTTTGCCTGGTTCCTTCGAATTAGCCCGAGGACCCACGCTAGGAAATCGGAAGAACATCTGCCTCATCGATCTCAACGGCGATCGAGCGCATAATTGCCTCAATCGAAATCACAAGCCGCGACTCGCTTTTGCGACGCACCAGAATTCCCTCGGCACCGCTCAGCGGTCCATAAACTACCTTTACGCGGCGTCCAACGTTCAAAAACGGGTGGTGTTCGGCGATGACATTGTGCGACAGTCCGTTGCGCAGCGCTTCAATATCGGTACCAGGTAGGACTGCGGGCCGTCCATCAAATGCCACGAAGCGCACCACGCCGGGGAGCTGCAGCACTTGCAAGCGCGCGATCAACTCGATCCGCACAAATACGTAGCTCGGGAACAGAACCAGTTCCAATTCTTTCTTGCGGTCCTTCCATCGCCGAACCGAGCGGTAGAGCGGCAAGAAGTATTCAATGCCGCGATCTTTAAGTTGCTGCGCAACACGTTTTTCGTGGCGCGCGCAGGTGTATGCGGCATACCAGGCAGGATCGGATGCCTGCACCGCCGCAGGAACTACAGAGTTGTTAGTCGCGAGCAGCGTCATAACCATGCGTAGCTTCGCTCCCTCACTTACAGGGCGCGTGTGAGCTAGCCTTCGACAATGGGCCGCGAAAGGACCGGCGTCCCAGGCTCATTCCCGTGGAAAGCCAGGCAGCGGATTTATTTCAGATTTCACAGCTCGATGAACAACGGTGATGGCAGGCTGGCACACGAGCATCGCATGCTCTTCCCCAATAAACTTCCGTTCGCGCTCGAACCGCAATCTTCTTCTTTCCTCGGGTATTTGCTTGCGGTTTGGATGGGTAGCTGCTGGAGGGAGTTGCTCTAAGATCCACGCGAGAACAGGTCGAGGAGCTCTGGATCTAAGAGCAACATCTCTGAATCAGAGTACGAGAAGGAGCTCAGCCTTTAACGCTGATCTTCGAGAAAGATAGAATCGCAGTCCCCGGACGCGGAGTACCCATCCAGGTTGCCGGACGGAAAGTCGTCAAAATGAGCATGCTATTGAGTTGATGAATGTCTTTTGGGTTTTCATTTCCAGAGAGAATCCGGTAATCCTGAACGCGTCCGGTTGCGTCGACGTAGGCCTCGATCAGCAAAGAATCTTCATTAATAGGCCCCATCGTGAATCCAAAACTGTTCGGCTGCAACTCAGGTGCTGTCCCAAATGTCAGCGGAACATCGGCAGCATTGGCGTGTACTGAAGGTGGCACGGCCAGAATCCCCGCCACTAACCCAAAAATCAAAACCGTCGCCACCAGACCGGTCGTGGCAGGAACCATAAACGCACGCATGGTGTTTTCTGCATGCACCAGGAACGCACGCACGTAAGAGTGTCGCGAGCGCGCGATCTCATGTGAAATCGCCAGACGTAATCTCAAGGAAAGATCGTCAGGCACCCGCGCTGGCCCCATGGTCGCCAGCACCGTCTGGGTGTGGCGTAAGGAATCGTACTCGCGATAGCAATTCGAGCACTGCCGCAAGTGGCGATCCAGAGACTGCATCTCTTTACCGGTCAGCGCACCATCGAGATAGGAGGACAGCATCGACTTTGATTGTGTGCACGTCACGGCGTAACCTCGATTCGCCTGCGGCGGACGATCTGATTTTCTCGATCGCCTGCATTACCATCTTTGAACCCAAGCTCTGGCCCGACTTCCTTCACATAGTGGCTGAGTAATTTTCGGAGTGCGTCTCTTCCACGCGTGATTCTCGATTTAACTGTTCCGAGTGAAACCTGTGTAATTTCCGCAATCTCTTCGTACGAGAGATCTTCTATGTCGCGCAGAACGACTGCTGTGCGATACGGCTCCGGCACATTTCTCAGCTCGCGCTCCACCCGCGCCTGAACTTCGTGATCGGCAACCATTTCAAAGGGAGACTTGTGCTGGTCTACGAGCGCGTAGTTCGCATCAGCAAAAGTGTAGCGGTCTGATCCGCTGTCGCTCTGTTCAACCGAAGTCTCCTTCGACTTGTGCCTGAACCACCACCTACGCCGGTTTGATGCTTCGTGGATGGCGATCCGGTAAATCCAGGTTTTCAGAGAAGACTCTCCGTGAAAGTGTTTCATTCCGCGAAAAATTTTTAGGAAGACTTCTTGGGTAGTATCGGCGGCGTCAGCAGGATCAGTGAGTATGCGGTATACCAGGCTGTAGACCGGTTGGTGAAATTCGCCGACCAACCATGCATAAGCTTCTTCGGACCCTGCCTTTAGCTCCTGAATCAAGGCAGATTCCTGCACCCGAATGCCTATTGCGCCTGCGAGTTCTCCCAAGTTGGCTGCTCCCGCCATTCCTGCCACGACGTGCAACTCCTTCAATTATATTCCCAGACGCAAAGCGTTCTCTGCAGGGTTAGACTCCACTCGACGGTAGAAGGTTCCCAGAATGTAAGTTACTCAACCACAGAGGTTTGCGATAACTAGTGCTGGGGCGATTGTGTTCCGGACTGCTGCGCAGGTTTGCTTTGAGGAGTAGAAGTTTGCGGCTTTGGAACGCTTTTTTTCTTTCTTGTAGATTTCTTCGGCGGCGGTGGGGCGGTGTCATCAACAACTACCTTTTTGGGTGGGATTTCCGCGCGAGCAGTTTGCAGTGCTGCTCGAAGCTGCCCAATTTCCGCCTCTTTTGCGCTAGCGACTTTATCCATTCGGTCTGCGAACGCCCGCCGAGAATCTTCAAGTGACCCCAAATCTCTATCGAGCATTTGAAATTCGTCTCGGCTGCCGAAGGCGCCGCTCGATTCCACAATCGAACTGAACACGTCATAAAGCGCATCAAGGTTGCGATAGAGCTTGAATGTCAGGGGAGTACTCTCCGGCGAGTTCTTCAAATCATTCAGGACTGCAGGCAGCGCGGTCTGTAGGTTGCGCTGGATTGATTCCACGTCACTTTCGGTCTGGCGTTTCGTACCCGAATCGGTCTTCCATTTTTCGATCCGCAGGTGCGAGAGGTCGCCCTGAATTTGTTGTGAAGTTTGTCCCAGGTTTGCGAGCAACTGATTCAACTCCGAGATCGACGTATAGGAAACCGGAGGATTGTTTTGGTTGTTGGCTGCTTGAGCCAGGCAAATCGCAGGCACCACCAACAAGCAGGCGGTGATGAGTAGGCATCGATGTTTCATTCGGTTCTCTTCGAGAATACTCATTTTCACAGGTTTGGCAACTCAGGTTCCACCAGAACTGCGAGTGTCTAGCACTCCGAAGTGCTTCTAATGAATTCATGGTGAATGAATGATGTGTTGGATCTGCAAAGATGTTCCCCATCGGGCCGACAGGTCAGCCGGTTCTCCATTGTAGTAATTGCGATCGCACAGACCCGCCCCTGGCACATCACGAGGCTTCGGTCCCGCCGCGCCGTCGGTGTATTGCCATAGCGTCCATGTCCGCCAATTGAGCGGAACCACCGCGGTGGGCCCGTATTGCGAAAGCCAAAACGCGCATTGCGCCAGCACAGGATCCATCGCCACTCCGAGAAGTTGCTTGATGTAGTAGCCGGAATACAGGACCGGCCAGTTGCCGGTTGCGTCTCTTATATGAGTCACGAAGCCGCGCGCCTCTTCGAGATTCATGCTCGGCCCCTGCGGGTTTGCCTCGAAGTCGAGCGCCAGCAGAGTATTTTGATCGGGCTGAACAAAGTCCAGAAAGTGCTCTGCCTGTTCCACGCCATCGGCGCCCGTCCCGAATGCATATGCGCCCCACAACAGGCCGTGATCGATCGCTTCCATTTCGTGAGCCTCGTAGGTTGGGTCCACTAGGAGCGTGCCTTGAGTTGCTTTATGAATGATGCCCAAAACTCCGGCGCTTCTAATTTGAGCAAAATCGAGACTCTGGTTGTAATGTGACAAGTCGACGACAATGTTTGCTCCAGCCATGGCTCGCTCCAGTTCGACAGACAGCCCTTGCTTTCCTAACTCAACCAGTAGCACGCCGCGGCCAAACTCCCACCGAACTTTTTGCTTGTTGTTGGCTTACTTTGCAAAATTCTTGTCCGGACTTGGAACAGAGTGAACTCTGCAGCGGCTGGCGCATGCTCCCTAACTTTGATACGATTTGGCTGGAGTAGTTGATCCTTCCTTCCTAAGTAATTGAAATCAAACACGTGGGCCTGTGGCGCAGCTGGGAGCGCGCTTCCATGGCATGGAAGAGGTCGTCGGTTCGATCCCGACCAGGTCCACCAAATTCTGAGCTTCCAATTCACAGCACCTAACTCAGGGGCGGCCCGCTAGGGCATCACGACTTTCGCCTTCCTGGACTTCGCCGTTTGCTTTTGATCGCAACGACCTTATGTAGGTCGCGATCTGCCATCGTTGTGCTTCCGGCAATTTCGACCAATCCGGCATGCCGTGGCGAATTACACCGTTGCTCAACACCCAGAAGATTGCGCCCGGGGTCGCGTTCTGCACTTCTTCCGCGCGAAGACTAGGGGCCCTGTGACTGCCTTCGGCGGCTTCTCCATGACACTCCGCGCAATGTTGCCCAAATAGCTTTTTCCCGCCCTCAATAGCATCGCGATCGTTCGCCATAGGATTACTCCGCAGTCGAGCTTTTTCGGGTACGTTTGCAAAGACCCTCCTGTGATGATGATGCAGGTGATCATGCGACATGTCCGTACCTTCATCGCGCGCTAAGGCCACATTTACAGCCAGGGCAGCGAGACCTATGCTGATCAACACCGCCAAAAGCACGTTCTGAATTCCAAAGGTACTTTTCATTGCTTTTCCCCGAAAAATTTCTTGACTGCGTCGCCGAAATTGTTGAGCTCATACGACAAGCCCCAACGCAGCAGCAGGCGATGGCTGTTGTCATTCAGCCCAAAACCCGGCGACATTCGCATCGTCCATCCCGATGGAAGGTTCCATGCGACGGCTGGCGCGAGATAATGCGAAGTTTCGTTTAGTCCGGGGCTCACTGCATCGCCTAACCCCCCATACATCTCCGCCCCTACAATAAAATTTTCACGGCAGAAGGTGCATTGATTGGGGGATGCCTTAAGCGCAAGCGGACGGCTCGCTCCCGCCGCATACCCGAATTCCCATGGTTCGCCCGGCGACAAGTTCTTTGTGAATAGCGGATTGACCGCCACATTCCAGCCGCGGAATGATTTCGAGAGCAGAAGCTTAAATTCCAGTTCATGCTGCCAATCTTCCCGCGAGATCGCATCGCGATCTGCGGTGTCTTCTTCTACATCATGACCTTCAACTTCCTTGATGATCTTGTCGGCCCCATTAGTCTGCTCATACTCAACGTAGAGAACTGGATTTATAAAGTGCTCCAGTTGAAATAGGCGAAAACGGTTTTCCCAGCGAAAGCCGGTAAAAACTGAGCTGTCGTGAAACGTGCTTTGCCCATCGAGGTAGAATTCGGTGGTCCACCACGCCTTCGCGCCGTATTCAAATTCCGCCCAATACGCATTGAAGTCGTTCCCATTGCGTTGCGTGCCAAAGGTTGAGAAGTATTCGACGTCAAGACTGCCAGGTTCTTCCATGTAATGGTCGTATGTAACGATATAAGGGTTCTCCTGGGCCGCAGTGCTACTAACAATTATGAGAAGCAGTAAAAGCAATCCTCCGATCACAACCAAGAATCGCTTGCCGAAGTGGCGTGACCACGTTAAATGAGCTAGATGAGACTGATTCTTTCGAGTCAATATACTCACTCTTTGCTTCTAAACGCGACCCGTCGCATATTGAATGTGCAGTTATTAATCGCAACGCCTCGCATCAAATTTGGTAAATGTGACTCCTCTGCGAGAAGAATCTGTCGCAAAGTTCTCGGAGGTCTTCGAACTTTCGCGTCAGAATCGCCTGCGACTTTAGTTGCAACTCCGTCGCAACAAAGAATATAATTCAGCTTACTTATCGCCAACATCAATGGTCAAGAGTTCACTGGAAAATCCGTCGCAATTTGATTGCAATCACTTGCGACTTACGAGATCGAACCATGCCTCTTCCGCAGACTGAAATCCCCGGACGTTTGCAGGCGCTCCTTGCCGAGCGGGGAATCCGCATGACCGAGCAGCGGCGCGCGATTCTTAGCGTGATCGAAACTGCAAACAAACATCTGGACGCGAGTCAAATTTTACGCAAGGCACAAAAGCTGGACGCTTCCGTCGACCGTAGCACGGTGTATCGCACTCTCGGTTTGCTCAAGCGCCAAGGTTTAATCGATGAGCTAGATCTGATGCACCTGAACGGAGAAGGGCATTACTACGAGCGTAAGCTCGGCCGCGATCACATACACATGGCGTGTCTTCGCTGCGGAAAGATTACCGAGTTCGTGAGCGGAACCTTCGACGCGCTGAAGACACAGTTGGAACAGGAGTGCAGTTTTCGGATTCTGGTGGCTCGCCTGGAAGTTGGCGGATATTGTTCAGCATGCCGCCGATAGGAATTTTTCTGAGTGTCGCGAGGAAATACGAGCTTATTTCTCACGCGCAACAACGAATTCCGGTGCCCATAATAGCGCACGTTTGATCTCGGAACTCGGAAACGTGCAGATTGCCTTGCGGGCCGACTCCGCATATTTAAGCGCGTGCGCTATAGCTGAGTCGAGAGACCCGTAGCGCTCAAGCACGTTAAGAATTTCGGCGTGAGTTACACCGTTGAATGCTCGCTCTTCAACAACGGTCTCAATCAACACCCGCTCATCGCGAGTACATCGCTCAAGCGCATGAATTACTGCCATCGTGACTTTGCCTTCACGAAGATCGCTCGCGACCGGCTTCCCGAGCACGCTCTCAGATGCAGTGAGATCCAAAACGTCATCCACGATTTGAAACGCCATTCCTAAGTCGCGGCCGTAGCGGGCCACCTGTTCTTCCTGTTCTGCACTTGCGCCCCCAAGAATTGCGCCAAGCCTCATGCAAACCGAAAACAGGCACGCGGTTTTGCGATAAATGAGATCGAAATACTCGTTCAGAGAGAGCAGGGATCCCAGCTTCTGGATTTGCAGCAGTTCGCCCTCAACCATTTGCTGCGTCAGTTCAATGAGTGCGTCCAGAATCCGAAAATTTCTCTCCTGCACGGCGACTTTAAACGCCTGCATATAAAGCCAGTCGCCGGCCAGCACGCATTTCGAATTTCCCCATTGCGTATTCGCGGCAGGACGCCCGCGACGGGTTTCGGCCTCGTCAATGATGTCGTCATGGACAAGCGTTGCCGTATGAATAATTTCGACCACCGCGCCCAGCTTCACCGCGCCACGGCCTTCGTAATTGAAGAGCTTGGAAGAAAGCAACAGCAGCGCTGGCCGAATTCGCTTGCCGCCGCCGCCTCGCAAATATTCGCCAATCTCGGTGATCGCGGTGACGTTCGAAACCGTATCGCGGCCAAACTGGCGCTCGATCGCCGCGAGATCATCCCGCAGGAGTTCGAATACTTCGGTTCCGTTGATGGCAGTTGTCGTCATCATCGTTGACCACGGAGAGAGCCTTCGACTTCGCTCAGTAAAGGCTGCGGCACGAAGAAAATTCCCTTCAAATCCTCTCTGGCATTAAGCAGAGATAAAGAAGCCAGTCTTTTTCTCAGCGTCCCCGTACCTCCCGCGGTGAGTCAATTGCTGCGGTAATTCGTAAACTGCATATCAATCCCGAAATCCTGCTGCCGCAAAAGCGTAATGATCTCCTGCAGCGTATCGCGGTCTTTGCCGCTGACCCGCACCAGGTCGGCCTGGATCGACGCCTGCACTTTCTTCTTAGAATTCTTAATCAGCTTGACGATGTCGCGCGCCTTCTCAATCGGGATTCCTTGCTGCATCGTAATCTTTTGCCGCGAAGTTCCACCTGCCGCAGGTTCCACCGCACCATAGGTCAGCCCCTTGAGCGGCACGCCGCGCTTCACCAGTTTCTGCTGAAGAATATCGTTCACGGCTTTCAACTTGTATTCGTCAATCGAGTTCATAATGATGGCGTCTTTGCCTTCCAACGCGATGTTGGATTTCGAATCTCTGAGGTCGAACCTCGTCGTAATCTCCTTCATTGCCTGCTGGATTGCATTCGATACCTCCTGCAGGTCGATCTTGCTCACAATGTCAAAAGTGTTCTCGGGCATGACCTAATAGATTAACGTAGTTTCTGTCCGGCCCTAAAAATTTCATTACAAAGACCAAAACGGGTCTGAATACATAGCCCGGACCTCTCACGAAGAAAGGCTATGTAAGTTTCTGTAAACTTCTTGCTATCTCTGATCAGGGCGCGGCGCATCATAACTTTTGCATATTGCGCCACGCAACTATAATGCAAGTTTCGGGTTCAAACATCGAGCAATCGATCAAATCTCTCTGCAGGAGATTCTCTTGAGAAAGTTATTGACGTTCTGCCTTCTGGCAGCAGCAATCTCGTTCACTTCAGCGGCACAAGCCCAGGAGTTCCACGGCGCATTCGGGTTTGGCACCGTGAAAGCGCCTGCCGTTTCTACTGACAGCGCCGGCGATGTTTTCCCGTCACTCAGCGGAGGTTTGTATCCCAGCTTCAGCGGAATTTTTATCCTGAAGCACCACATCGGATTCGGTGTCGATGTTGCGTGGCGCGCGCATCAGGCGCTGTACACCGAGACCGGTAACGGTTTCCTCTTCCAGGCACCGTATCGCCCCATCTTTTATAGTTTCAATGCCGTATACGGACGCCAGCTTGGCAAGAAATTTGGCGCTGACGTGATGGCGGGAATCGGTGGCGAGGACCTGCGCTTCTATACTCCCTACTACACCTGCGGATTTACGTCCTGCACGAATTACCAAAGCAGCAACCACTTCGCCGGTCATCTTTCCGCTGATATCCGTTACTACTTCTGGGGACATGCATTCATTCGCCCCGAGGCGCACTATTACCTGATTCGCAACAATGTGGAGTTCAACGGTGCGAATGCGTCCCGCTTCGCAATATCGATCGGTTATTCGTTTATGCCGGGCTTCTGAAAATTTACTCAGTTTGTGGGGCGACGGGCGCCTCGCCCGTCGCTCTCTTTTGCACCGTAAGAATATCTACTTGTCCAGTTGAGGCGAGCTTCGCAAAGCGCGGCTTGAGATTCTGCTGTCGCGCTACTGTTGAACGGCGTGCTTCAGACTCGGTTTAATCCCAATCGCTGACAGGCTGGAACTGTCCCATCCTCCGCCGAGCGCCTTGATCAGATAAACGGAAGTGGTCATTCGCTCGCCGAGAAGTTGCGTTTGTTCGCGTTCGTTCGTAAGAGTAGTCTCTTGCGCGGTGATGACGTCCAGATACGTGACCAGTCCGCCCGTGTAGCGAGCATTGGCAAGTTGCAGAGAGCGTTCTGCGTCGGCGACCGCGCGCTGTTGTGATTCATAAGCCGCAGCGAGAGTGGTCAATCCTGAAAGCGCATCTTCCACCTGTTGAAATGCTGTCAGTGCAGTTTCGCGATAGTTTGCGACAGTTTCCTGGTAAGCGGATCTCGCGTATTCAAGCTGCGCACGGTTGCGCCCGCCCGCAATTATGGGTTCGAGCGCTGATAATCCAAGTGACCAGAAAAAGCTGGGGGCATTGAACAGCTTGGTGATTGCCTGCGTATCAAGCCCGCCGCTACCGCCGAGTGTAATGCTCGGATATAGCGCCGCGCGCGCGACACCGATGCGCGCATTGGCTGCTGCCGTTTGCCGCTCTGCAGTCCCGATGTCTGGCCGTCGCTGCAAGACTTCTGAGGGAACAATCAGCGGAAGCCCCGGCGGCACAATGTCCAGGCCTCGTACTGGCGCCGTAAATTGTGCAGGGGGCAAACCTTGTAGCATCGCCAGTGCATGCTGATATTGCGCGCGTTGCTGCTGAAGCAGGGAAAGCTGCGTAATTGAAGAATCGAGCACCTCCTGCTGCTGCGCAACGTCGAGTCCAGATGCTGCGCCACCCGTGTGGCGGTTCTGCACCAGCGTCAATCCCTGCTGCTGGTATGCGATTGCCTTTTGCACCACCGCGATTTCCGAATCCAGTTCCCGCAATTGAAAGTAATCGGCCGCCAGCTCCGAAGTTACGAGCAGACGCACATTCTCAAGATCAGCTGTCGAGGCTTGCAGGTCCGCATTCGCAGCTTCCACGTTGTGCCGCACACGCCCAAAGAGGTCGACTTCGTAATTTAAAGTGAAGGGAATGGTGAATTCGTTCTGGGTTACTGCGGTCGGCTGAATCGCTGCGCCATTCGTCGGTCGGTTTCCAGCGAGCCGTTCGCGCGTGGCTCGTGCTCCGCCATCTAATTCCGGGTACAAACCCGAAGCTGTCACCCGGGCGGTGGCGCGGGCCTCAGACAGTCGCGCAATCGCTGCTTGCAAACTCGGGTTGTTGGCCGTTGCCCGCTGTTCATACTGATTGAGTTCGGCGTCTCCAAAGAATTCCCACCACGCGCCCTTTGGAAGTGAGTCGAGCGGAACCGCCTCATGCCACGGTGCAGGTGTCTGCCAGTTCTGTGGCGTTACGACTGTTGGTTTTTCGTACTTGGGACTTTTTGCGAATGCTGGAGCGCACGCCAGCAGCAAGAGAGTGACATGCCACTTCACTGTGGCTGTCCTCCATGCGCTACTTGCACCATCTGTCCATCTTCGAGCGAGTCGCTTGGGCTAAGCACTACGGAATCGGAGGGCTGAAGCCCGCTCAGTATCTCAGTTGTGGTTCCAAAGTCGCGGCCGATTACAATCGCCTGCAGATGCACTTTGTTGTTCGCGTCCACGACTGCGGCGCGGGGCCCCTCAGCCCGAAACAGCAACGCATTTGCGGGAACCGTCAGTCGGCGGACCTGCTCCTTCAATGCGAAATGTACCTGAGCGTAAGATCCGGGGAGCAAGCGCCCGGTGGGATTCGGCACATCGATTTCCGTGTTCAATGTGCGTGTTGCCGGGTCGATCGATTGGGCCGTGCGGACCACTGCGCCGGTAAAACGCTGTCCAACTAATTCCGGCACCTCGATATCCGCACGAACACCGGGGTGGATTGAAGGGGAGTCCGTTTCCGGCACGTTTACATAAATTCGCATCGGATCAAGTTGCGCGATTACAAATAGTTCCTGATTGGGTCCGCCGTTCCCGGCATTCACCAACGCGCCAATATCGGTATTCCTCCTGGTGATGACTCCTGAGAATGGTGCATAAATATGCTTGAAAGATTCCATCTGTTCCAAACGCCTAAGATTTGCAGTGGCCGCAGCTAGATTTGCCTCCCCCTGCGTGTAAGTGCTCGAACGCTCGTCGGTTTCCTGCTGTGATACTGCGTCCATCTTCTGCAGGTTTTCCCATCGCTTGGCTGATGTTTGGGCGAGCTTCAGTTGAGCGTCGGCTTGATCCCGGGCCGCCCTTGCCTGCATTAATTCCTGGTCGACTTCCGGAGTTTCAATGTCCGCAAGCAGATCGCCTTTTTTGACCTTTGCTCCAATGTCTTTGTACCAGCGGCCGAGATAACCCGTAGTGCGCGCGTAAATAGGAGATTCAATGTACGCCTGCAACGTGGAGGGGAGCGTGAGTTCTGATTGCGGGGGCTCAACGGCTGGATGGACCAGTTCAACCGATGGCACGGCCATCGCTTCCGTCTCTTTGGCCAATGCGTGCCGTTCCGACACTCGCGTCGTGATACCCACGGCTGCAATGATGATGAAAATGAGCGCAAGTACAGCCGCCAGCAGGTAACCCTTCTTGCGGGTTTGTTCGTGTCTCCGCGGCTGCTCTTCCCGCTCTTGCTCCTCTACTTCCAACAGTTGCTCCTCCATCCAGCTCCCTCAGCACGACTCCTTGAATTTAAGACGTTCATTCCTGTTCTGACGATGCGCGCCTCAACCTGCGCCCATGAAAAATGCTGAATACGACGGGCACAAAGAACAGCGTGGCTACGGTTGCAAAGATCAGTCCGCCAATCACCGCTCGCCCGAGTGGCGCATTCTGCTCTCCGCCTTCGCCGAGTCCCATTGCGAGCGGCACCATTCCAATGATCATCGCCAGCGCCGTCATAATGACAGGCCTCATGCGCGTATAACCCGCTTCTACCGCAGCTCTGATCGGGTCCATGCCTTCGTCCATTCGTTCGCGGGCAAACGAGATCAGCAGAATGCTGTTTGCTGTTGCCACGCCGATGCACATGACCGCCCCCGTGAGCGCCGGAACGCTTAACGTAGTACCCGTAACAAAAAGCATCCAGAGAATTCCAGCCAGTGCTCCTGGTAGCGCCGTAATAATGATGAATGGATCGAGCCACGACTGAAAATTAACCACGATCAACAGGTAAACTAAAATCACCGACATTAGCAGACCAAACGACAGGCCTGAAAAGGATGACTGCATGGTCTCGACTTGACCCCGAATCGCCAGGTCTGTGCCGCGCGATAGATGCTTGCGGAACGGAGCAACCGCCTTCGCGATGTCGTCCGCCACTCCGCCGAGGTCTCGCCCATCTACGCTCGCATAAACATCCACAACCGGAGTGACGTTGTAATGATTTACTACAGCCGGTGTCATTTCTGGCTTTACATCCGCCAGATTGCCCAATACCTGCGGCGCAGAATTCCCATTGCTGACCGGAGTATTCATTAGCGCTTGCATCGAATCGATGCGATATTGCGGGCTCATCACTGCCACGTCATAGGTGACACCATTCTTCGGATTCAGCCAGTACGACGGAGTAGTCTGAAAACTCGAACTCAGTGAGACAAGCAGGTTCTGCGCGACATCCTGTTCTGAAATACCCACTTGCTGTGCTCGCACGCGGTCCACGTCCAGGTGCAGCGTAGGCAAATCCATCATCTGTTGAACGTGAACGTCGACCGCGCCCGGGATGTGACGCAACCGATTGGCGATCCTCTGCGCGGTATAGTAATTCTCCTCATAGTCCCGGCCCACGAGTTGGATGTCAACCGGCGCGGGCAGCCCGAAATTCAAAATTTGACTGACAATGTCCGCGGGCTGAAAGAAGAATTCGATGCCCGGGAACTTACGAGGCAAACTTGCCCGCAACTCGTGAATGTACTCTTCCGTAGGACGATGGTTCTTGGTCAGTGAAACTAATATCTCCGCATCGGAAGTCCCAATCGTTCCGCTGTTGCTGTAACTCGTATTAATCCCGCTATACGGCAGCCCGATATTGTCGAGAACCGTGCTGATCTGGTTCGGAGGCACTTCGCGGCGAATCTCCTGTTCCACCTGGTCAACCACGCGCGCGGTTTCCTCGATGCGCAAGCCGGCTTCTCCGCGGACGTGCAGGCGGAACTGCCCCGCATCGACAGTGGGGAAGAAATCGCGGCCTAAGAAGAAAAACAATCCGCAGGAAAGGAGGCAGAAAGCAAGAAACAGAGTCACAAACGCGCCTCGATGATGCATGAGCGATTCCATCACGCTGCGATAGGAATCCCGCAATGCTTCGAACCTGCGCTCGAATCCTTCCTGAAAATGCCCCAGCTTGCTGCGCTTGGGTTTGTCGGCATCGTGCTCGTGGTGCGTCATCAGGTACATTGCCATGGTTGGCACCAGTGTTCGCGAAAGCAGATACGAAGCCAACATGGCGAAAACCACCGCCTCCGCCAACGGAACGAAGAGATAACGAGCAACGCCGGTCAGGAAGAACATCGGCACAAACACGATGCAGATCGACAACGTTGAAACGAACGCCGGAACGGCGATCTGCTGCGCGCCATCGAGAATCGCCTGCTTCAGCTCCTTTCCCATGTGTAAGTTGCGCTGAATATTTTCGATTTCAACCGTCGCGTCGTCCACCAGAATTCCAACCGCGAGCGCTAGGCCGCCGAGCGTCATGATGTTGAAGGTTTCACCTAACGCGCTCAGGAGGATGACGGACGTCAAAATCGAAAGCGGAATCGACGTCGCGATAATCAGCGTGCTTCGCCAGTTTCCCAGGAACAGAAGAATCATCAGTGCCGTCAGGCAAGCAGCGATCAGAGCTTCCCGCAGTACTCCCTGAATAGCGGCGCGCACGAACAGCGATTGATCAAACAATTGTTTGATCTCCAGCCCTTGCGGCAAGGTCTGCTGAATGCGTGGCAGCATCTTCTGCACTGCCTTTACTACACTCGTGGTCGAAGCATTCCCGTTTTTCAGAATGCTCAGCAGTGTCCCGCGAACTCCATCCTGATGGACGATATTGGTCTGAGGCGAAAAACCGTCGCGCACGTGCGCCACGTCGCGAATGTATATAGTCGCCCCATTTACTGTCTTGATCGGAAGATTGTTCAGCTCGGAAACTTCGAGCGGACTCGCGTTCAATTCAACCTGATATTCGAGCGGCCCGATCTTTGCTGTTCCCGAAGGCAAAATCAAATTCTGCTCGCCGATTGCATTCACCACGTCAACCGGCGTCAAGTGCTTTGCTTGTAGGGCTGGTACATCCAGATCGACCGAGACCACGCGCTGCTTTCCGCCATACGGATAGGGAATTGCCGCCCCCGGCACCGTGATGAGCTGCGTTCGCAAAAAATTTAACGCCAGGTCGTTCAGTTGCTGCTCGGAAAGCCTGCGGCTGCTCAGGCCAATTTGCAGGATCGGCACCGTCGACGCCGAATATTGAATGATTAACGGCGGAGTCGCCCCAGGCGGTAATTGGCGAATTGAAGTCTGAGAGATTGCCGTCACCTGCGCCAAAGCGGTCTGAATATTCGCTGTCGGTTGGAAGAAAATCTTTACTACCGCGGTGCCGTTAACTGATTCGGACTCGATATGCTCGATGTCGTTCACCAGCGTGGTCAATCCGCGCTCGGTTTGGGTGGTTATGCGATTCGCCATCTCTTCCGGCGAAAGTCCCTGGTAGCGCCACACGACGCTGATGACCGGGATATTGATATTGGGAAAAATATCGGTCGGCGTGCGCTCTATCACGATAGGGCTAAGAATCAGGATCAGGAGCGCCATTACAACGAACGTGTACGGCCGGCGCAGTGCTAGGGCAACAATCCACATTGGCGGAAACTAGTCTGAATAGATGATTCTAAACGGGATAGGACTCAAGAATCGGCCGAGGACGTGATGCTTGACAATTCTTTACGCAACTACGCTTGTGCCTTATTATTCCGTCATGGACGACAGCAACGATTCGAGGGAACGCTCTACTATGTCGAACGCTTCACATGGATCTTCAGCGGCGATTCTCCAAGCTCAATCAAACCGTGTTTCCGTGAGTGATCCATCCCAATTCTGCCCGAACTGCTCAAATAAGCTCGTCGATCGCGGTTGCAAGCTCAAATGCCCGCAATGCGGTTTCTATCTGAGCTGCTCAGATTTCTACTGATTTTTCTTAATTAACAAAAGGGCGCGCTACACTTCTGCTCGGTTTTGGCAAAAGTGGGATTTGTATAGAAGCCGAGACAGAGTAAAAAGGTAAGGCTGCCGGCATGCTCGCAAAACGAGAGCTGCAATGCCGCTTACTTCTCCAGCTTCGCCGCCATCGTGATCTTCGCGTTCAGAACCTTCGACACCGGACATCCCGCCTTCGCATTCTCTGCGGCTTTCTGAAATGCCGCATCATCCGCCTTCGGCACACGCGCGCTCACATCGAGATGAATTTTGGTGATCGCGAACCCGGCATCCTGCTTTTCCATCGTTAAATTCGCGGTCGTATTAATGCTCTCCGGCGTCAGGCTCGCGGCGCCAAGCTGGGCTGACAGCGCCATCGAGAAGCACGCCGCATGTGCTGCTGCAATCAGTTCTTCGGGGTTTGTTCCCGGAGCGTCCTCAAAACGGGTCCTGAATGAATACGGTGTATGCGAAAAAACTCCGCTCTGCGCGGAAAACTCACCCTTGCCATCCTTCAATCCGCCTTTCCAAACGGCGCTTGCTTTACGATCCATAATTGCTTTCTCCTGAAGTTAGAAATAAGAAGTCAATGCACAACTGAGAATGCAGAATTAAGAATTTAAAATGCAGAATGAAGTGGCCGACCCACGCCACAGCTGCGGTCTGGTTGGATACTTCTTCATTCTGCCTTCTTAATTCTGCATCGTCCCAAGAATTCTAAATCAACGCCAACTTCACTCTTCGCTCATGGAGCGCAATCGCCTTCTGATTTCGCGATTGATCTTCGCCGCTTCATCGGAAGAAGTCTGTAGTAGTTGCGCCCAACGTTTGCTCTCGGCGTCCAGCTTCGCCTGACTGAGTAAATATGACGCCTGCATGATTGCCTCGATCGAATTGCTCAAGTCGTGCGCCAGAGCGCGAAGCCGCTCGAGATCACTCTGAATTTCATCTTTAGGTTTTCGGCCCTCAGGCTTGGAACGGGTTTGCTTTTCTGGCATTCATCCGCCTTGCGCATCGTACCATCGGGCTAATCGGAAGGCGTTCTTGCTTGGAGACCAAAACCGCGCCGAAGGTTTGACACCTATTACTCGCCTTGTAAGAATAGATGTCGTAGTCTCTTCCTTCAAGCAGCGGGAACCGAATGCGAGATTCATTTGGTACGCGCCCCGCTGGCAGTCACTTGCCGAAGTGGCGGAATTGGCAGACGCGCATGGTTCAGGTCCATGTACCCGCAAGGGTGTGGGGGTTCGAGTCCCTTCTTCGGCACCACGACATAGGAATTCAGCCCTCATACCGGGACTGGTAATCTGTACTCACGATGATGGAGTCGAACGCACCAGCCACAATTAAGCAGCTCGAAAAAGCCATTCTTTTCGGATGTAGTCACGCGTTTCGCAGAAGATAGGAAGACTACCTCTCGATTTTCGCTCCTGATCAAGTTCGAGGGAAAGCCTGTTTCTCAGGCAATAACAATCTCGTGCGCTACGGCCTAATACGAAATCAAGCGTTTGGTAAAGCAACGTCGGAGGAAGAGTATCTGCCAAGTGCTGCAAGATTTGAGTTCTGCGGTAACGCGCACCTTCGGAACGAAGCGAAGGCCGCAACTACTGTCGTTCTCCGCGCACTAAGGGAAATGTTTAAGCGAGAAAAGAAGAGGATAGGAACGGCCAATATCAACCGGATGGGCTCAGTGCGTCAACTCCTGTCTCGATGCAATTTTGGATCAGTCATTCGCAGCCTACTCCAAAGGAAGTCCGCGTATTTGTGTGCGACAACTGTGGGCATATGGAGCTGTTCCGCACGACTCCTTAGCGATCCAGTTTGGTTTGCTCTGCAGCTTTCAACTCGCGGTCGAAAAATTCTGCCGTTGCGCCATAAGCTCGAACCCAGCTTTTCCACATCAGAAATCCGTGGATCTCATCTGGCAGCACTAGCTGCTCGAAGGGTACGTGCTGCTTGCGTAATCGCTGTGCCAGGTCTACGGTTTGGCTGAACGGGACGTTGCGGTCATCGTCGCCTTGAATCAGCAGGACTGGTGACTTCCATGTATCTACATACGCATCCGGGGATGACTCCCACGCCAGCTTGATTGCAGCATCAGCATCGGGAGGCCTGAGCGCGAGATTGCCGAAGTAAGGCCGTTCCGTCAGGAAGACACTCCAGTCGTGCACTCCGTGAAAATCAACACCTGCTTTGAACATGTCTGAATTCCGGGCAAGTCCCATCGCAGTCAGAAAGCCACCATATGAGCCGCCCCAGAGTCCGATCTTGGCTGCATCAACATCGGGAAGTGATTGCAGATACTTCGCTGCGGCAACGACATCTTTGTATTCGGCTGCTCCCCGCCACACGGTGTTCGGCGCCTCGCGAAACGCCCGCCCGTACATGACTCCGAGCCGATAGTTCACGGAGAGAACGGCATAACCTCTGCTGGCGAGATACTCATTCTCGGCATAGGCATTGTGGTAGTAATCCATGTAGTGAAAGCCCAGCAGCATCTGCCGGATTGGCCCACCATGCATAAAAACAAGCCCAGGAACTTTGCCATTCGCATTTCGCGGGAGAAATAATTGGCCGTGCAGGGTGAGACCGTCTTCGCTGTGAAAGATCACTTGCTTTGGAGTCACCAGCGAAGCACTTGGAAAATCCGCGGGCAGCGCCTGCCTGGCAATCATTTCGCGGCCCTGTGTCGTAATTTCGTACGGCATGGCGGGCGAGGTCGCAGTGGATCCAAGACAAAGAATGTTTTTCCCATCGCTTGTCTGCACAGGTGACCACTCGATCGTCTCGCCTTTTGTTAGTGCTTGTTGCGGCGTACCGCCCGCGATTGCAACCTGCCATACGTGGCGGCGGTCTACGTCGTCCTGGTTTGAGGAATAAATGATGGTCCGCTTGTCCGCACTCAGTGTGACGTCCTCCACGTCAAAATCGCCGGGCGTGATCAATGTCGCTGATCCGCCCGTTGCGGACATTGAATAAAGGTGATTGCGCCCGTCCTGCTCCGACGCGAAAACAATCCGGCCATCACCAGCAAAATTGAGCGATTGGACTTCGGTGAGTTCGGGGAGTGAGTCGTCAGGTTTCTCGCCGCTGCGCCACAATGGATGCCCCTTGCCAGTTACAGCATCGGCAATCCACAACGACCACGGCCTCGGACGAACTGGGATCAACGGAAGCTTATGTTCTTCTCCCGCAGTGCGCACAAACACAATCCACTTGCCATCGGGCGACCAGCGCGGCATGGAGTCTTTGTCGACGCTCGGCGCAAGGTAGCGAATGGAATCGGCTCCGAAGTCGTACACCGCAATAAAGCTGTGACTGTCGCGATCGATGACAAATGCAATGTGCTTCCCATCGGGCGACCAGTGTGGGTCAACTGAATCTCCGCGCACCGTAGCCAATTCCTTCGCCTGCTGTTTCCCGTCAATGCTTCCCAGCCACAGCTTCTTCTTTGCCGACCACACGGCTAACTTGCCGTCTGGCGAAATTTGAATGTCTTCGCAGCCTTCGTCTGGACATCCCATGTCGCCCAGAAGCCGTGGCGAGGCTTTCTTCGCGTCAACATCAATTGCGAAAACCTGCTGCTTCGCGCCTTTCGTCCAACTCGCAGGATTTGCGCTCTCCCCTGAATCATTCAGCTCTGAGCCGAGAGCGTAAACCGCTGTTTTTCCGTCAGGAGTAAGTCGCAGGCTGGCGATCGGCTGGCCATCATCATTCCTGTATTGCGTAACCTGGTGAGCGCTGTGGACAAAGTCGGGTCCATCAGCCACCCAGACATTGCGCACGCCTTTGGAATCGAACACCCATGCGACACGGTTGGAATGTTCGGCGGCCACAAGTTCGCTTGGAAAACTGAAGCTCATTACTTGTTCGAGAGTGAAGGGCGTTTGCGCCCGGAGCACTGTGACAAAAGGAAAAATCAGAACAACCGCAATGATTAATTTGTGCAGCGGTTTAAATGAGTTCATAGGGTTTCTAGGCACCTACCATGACTTCGGCCTGCCATGTTTTCTTCCTGACCGTAAGCTGCTCCACGAACTCGCGCTTGACGGCATAGCCTAAGCCGGGTGTATCTGGAACGCGAATCGTGCCACGCGGCGAGACTTCCACTTCCGGTTCGATGACGTCTTCATCCCAATATCGCTGACTTGCGGAAACATCGCCAGGAAGCGTGAAATTCTGGAGAGTAGACATTGCCACGTTATGCGCTCGCCCTATCCCCGATTCCAGCATCCCGCCGCACCAGACTGGAATTGAATGTCGGGCACAGACGTCATGGACTCTACGCGCCTCCGTGTGTCCCCCGACACGTCCAAGTTTAATGTTGATGATTCGGCATGCGCCTGACTCAATTGCTGCTTCGGCATGCAAGGCATGATTAATGCACTCGTCCAGGCAGATTGCTGTTCTTAGTTGTCGTTGCAATTTTGCATGGGAATAGATTTCGTCCCATTGCAGTGGCTGCTCCATCATCAGCAGGTCAAAGTCGTCGAATTTGCGAAGGTGGCCGACGTCGTCGAGCGAGTAAGCTGAATTCGCATCAACCGAAAGCAGTGCGCGAGGGAACTGTTTTCGGACCGCGCCTACAAACTCCAGGTCTTTTCCCGGTTTGATCTTCATCTTGACTCGCCGATAGCCTTTGCTGAGTTCTTCCTCGACTTTCTGGATTAGCGACGTCGGATTTTCGCGAATGCCCAGCGAAACTCCACACGCAATCTCATCGCGCGTGCCTCCCACGAGCTTTCCAAGCGGGACCTTCTTCTGTTGGGCTTCGATGTCCCACAAAGCATTTTCGACCGCAGCTTTCGCCATCTGATGGCCGCGAATTCGATTCAGCACGTTCGGTATTTCCGAAGCCGAAGCGAATTGCTTGCCGACGACCAGCGGCACAATAAATTCGGAAATAATGATCCACGCCGTATCTGTGGTTTCGTAGTTGTAAAAAGGAGCTTCGCCGGTAGTGACTTCTGCCCAGCCAGTGACCCCATCCGCTACCATTTCCACCAACAGAATCCGCCGCTGTTGAGTGACCCCGAAGCTGGTCTCAAACGGCGCTTTGAGCCGCATTCCGATCTCGCGCAATGTGATGGATTCGACTCTCATATTTGCTCTAACAGGTACTTGCCGCTCCCGCTGTCTACTTCAAAAGCGGTGACCACAAAGCCGTCCCTAAATAGTTGTTGAAACTGCTGTCGAATCTGCGACTGTGTTTGCTTTGCTTGTGTTGCGTCCTGCTCGCACATCTCAAAAATATTTCGCGGAACAAGCACTTGTTTTTCCGCCCGCGCTCGCGGAGCATTGCCGGAAATAATCTTCTCTACACGCCGCTCGTGAATTCGCCATTGCGCGACCAGTCGATCGGTAGGCAAACCATGATGAAGGGGGCTGCTCGTTTGCCCATAAACATTCGGGAGATATTCACGCACCGTTGCTCCCAACCGCATGATGTTGAAGTGTGCATTGCGAATTTGTAATGGATCAAAGGTCCACTCAATCAGGTTGACTTCCCGCGCTAGCGCGTCGTCTCTTTGCGCCAACTTCAACTGTCTTCCGATCCCCCGATTCTGATAGCCGGGGAGCACGGCAGCCATGTGCGAATGAATGTACACTTCACCATCGCGATTCGCCATGAATCCAAGCACAAAACCGATTGGGCGCTCGCGGTCGAATGCGCCGATCACCTGTCCGCCAGTCCGGTGTGCAACCACAAACATCCGGTGCGGAACTGTATCGACGTCAGAAAAACCCCACACCGCCTTTTGCAAATCAACGCAAACCTTCATCTCCTCAGGCGTGCGAAGCCTCTGAATCGTGATTCCTGGCATCTTCGCTTCGGGCATATGGGATTCAAGAACCGGCATAATCTAGTGAACGCTGCTGCTGTTATATGTCGAGACGATCCGGCCATACTCTGAAGAACGCCCGAGCCGGTCGAACATGCGATAGGCCTCAACTGAAATTTTCGCAATCGCTTCGACGCCATCGCGCTCGTTATGCAAATACGTCGTCATCACGGAAATCACATATGGCCGGTTTTGAGCAAAAATAACTCCCGAGTCCGTCCGCACACCTTCAAGTTCTCCAGGTTTGTCGGCTATTTGCAGCCCGTCCGGCAGACCGCGGGATATCGGGCTCGATTTATGCGTGCTGAGCATCCTGAAAAACTCATCTGTCATTTCTTTGTTCAGAACTTTGCCCCGGTAAATGTCTTCCAGCAGGGTCATCATCTCGCGTGGCGTAGAAACATTTTCTCGCCCCTCGCTCGCAGCCTTCACATCCATCATCTTGCGCTGAAGACGCGTATGCGTCAGGCCCAGACTGTCGAGCAGTGCGTTCACATTTTCCATGCCGACGTGGTCGATGAGTACATTCGCCGCGGAGTTATCACTGACCGCAACCATCATCGTCGCCAGATCGCGGTTCGTAATTCGCGTAACCCCTGGCGTAAGGCCGTTCATGATGTCGCTATCCTGCACCAGGTCCTTTTGGTCCACAGTGTAGAGGTCACTCAACTTAGCTTTGCCCGGCTTTCCTTCTGCAGCTAATTGGTTCTCACGATAAAGCTCGGCCAATACCGTAATTTTTATCGAACTCGCTTGCGGGAATACTGCGTTCTCGTGCAGAAAGTACTTCTGTCCGGTCGTGAGGTCCTCAATTGCAACGCCCATCACGCCATCTAAACTTTTGTCGACCTCGGCAATCTGTGCGCCAAGCTTCTCCCACAGCGCCTGTTGCTTTTCGGCACTTGCTTTTTGTTCGCTTGTCTGTCCGAATGCAGCGCCCGCAAATAACAGAAGCGCCGCGACGATAGCCGCTCCACTTCTCATGTTCATGATCATTTTCGGGTCTCGTCAAAGTAAAGATCTGCAATCTGCAATGCCAGTGCCGATGGATTGAAATCCGTTCGATTGCACAACATAATTACAGTAACTCCGTCGTTTGTGAACCGCTGAATCGTTGTGCGAAATCCAACCGTTTCGCCGTAGTGCCACATCCGTGCGTGACCTCCGTAAGGATTGAGAAACCATCCAAACCCATACTGCGCCGGGGCGCCATCGGGCCCTTCTACTCCTGGCGCATTTACCGGGTTCAACGCGGCCTGCATCTCTTCATTACTTAGCAATGTATTGTGGCGCAATGCATGGTCCCACTTCGCCATGTCTTCAACGGACGAATACACTCCTCCATCGCCGAGGGTCGCCGACGTGGGGCTCTGATCGGTTTGCTTCCAGGCCCCGTTCTCAAAACTATTTCCAAATGCGCGATTCGGTATCTCATTCGATCCGCGCACGTACGCAACTGTGTTGTTCATTCCCACGCGCGAGAATATCCGATCGCGCAGGAACTCTGGAAACGATTCCCCCGAAACCTTCTGTACGATTACTCCAAGCAAAACATATCCCGAATTGCTGTATTGCCATTTCGAGCCAGGCGGGAATTTCGTAGAGTTCTGCTCCTTGAGTAAGTCGAGGACACCCGCGTCCTGTATCTGGGTCTGCTCAACCGGAAGATTCGAGTTCGGCTGCGTCATGACGCTTTCATAGTCCTGCAGGCCCGACGTGTGATTGAGCAGCATGCGAATGGTGATGGCATGTCCATACTCTGGGAAAGCGGGAAAAATGTCCGTCAGTGCCTCGTCATATTTCAATTTGCCTTCATGCACAAGCAGCATTACAGCCATCGCGGTAAATTGTTTCGTCACCGACGCCAGGCGGAAATTCGTACCCCCATCGATTTTCTGCAGGGTCTTTAAATCTTTTACGCCATAGCCGCGCTCGAAGACAGGCTTGTCATCTTTAATCACGATGACCGCCGCGCCCGGAATTCCGGCTTTCAACCCCGCACCAGTGAGAATCGCGTCAATGTTTTGCGCCCGCTGCGAGTTTCCTGCACGAAGGGATTGCGCCATAACCAGGCAAATAGACGTGCAGCATGCCAACCAGGTAAGCCACTTCATTTAATTCTCCGGCAGGCCACCAGCAACCGCATCCACGGCTGGTCCTTAAGTCGGCTGATCTGCACTCCAGGATGATCGTGAACGGTGTCGTGAATGAAGCGGCCGTGGCCGATATACATGCCCGTATGCGTGATGTGATCGGGCGAACTGCCAAAAAAAAGCAAGTCTCCCGCGTGCAATTTGTTGCGGTTTATCGCCACGGCGCCCGTCCACGCCGCCTGCAAGTCGGCGTCGCGCGGCATCGTGATTCCCCGGCTTCGCACCAGCATTTGGGTGAAACCCGAACAATCGAAACCGAAGCTTGACCTTCCTCCCCAGGTATAAGTCACACCAAGAAACCGCCGGCCCAGCGCGATCGATTCCTCAATGCTCAATTTTCGCGGTGCGAGATCCACATCTCCCGATTGAATCCACGCAGTGCGACTATCGGGGAGGCGAATTTCGAGCCATTGCGTCTCATCACCTTCGCCCTGCTTGACGACCTCCAGGCGTGTTTCAAATGGCACTCTAGCCACTGGCCGGTGCAATGTAACATCTGTTTCACGGTATAGATTCGCGCTCAGACTACGAACCTGTGCCACTTCACCTGACGCCGCATATGCCGGAGCTCCGGTTTTTAACTCGTGCACATTCTCCTGGCGTATCCATCCCATGTATTGATCATTGGTCCGCACCTTTTCCCAGCCCCACCCTTGCTCCAAAACTTCTACATTTGTACCCAGGATCGCCTGCGAAACCACATCGACGTTCTCACTTGCAGATGAATACATATTCGTGACCGGAACTATGACCACGGCGTGCGGCCCACCTGCTGCCAAGAGCAATTGCGTTGCAACCAGCGCGAAGCCGAAAGCGCTCAGCGTTCGACCGAGCCGCAAGGGGTTTCCACGGGAAGAACTTATCTTCCCCCCCGCGGAAAATTCCGTTGATATGAACGCGCAGCGAAGCGGGCAAGTCAGGCTATCTTTCGCTAGAACCGATAAATTCCAGCGAACTCCATTCTGCGCGGATTGGTAAGCGTTGTACTGTAGTTGCCGAATGAGCCGGGAACGTCCCACTCGTCCTGCATCGAGAACACATCGAATTTCGTGTTATTGAATACGTTGAATACGCTCCAACGAAGCTCGATACTATGGCGCTCGGTAATCTTCCATTGTTTGGAGAGATTCATATCCGTGGCGATGTAGCCATCCCCCCGCACGGGGTTGCGAACACCGCTTTCGCCGGGATACGCGTAGTCGAATGCGAGCCTCGAACCACAGGTGCAATTACCAAGCTCCCACTGGGACGCATCTTTGAAAACATTTGGAATCCCATTCACCATGGTCGTTCCCGTATGCATGGGCGCGCCGGTCAAATCCGACCACCCCATCTCATCCCAGTTTGTGGGCCATACGTATCCTTGGAAGACGCTCGCCGAAAAACCTGTCGTCCATCGCGTCGTTCCGCCTAATTGCCAGCCCCCGATCAGTGCATTGAGCACTCCATGTGCGTTGCCCGCCAGGCTTCTTCCGCTCCCGAACGGCAACTGGACAACCCAGTAGGCATTGATCTGATGCCGCAAGTCGCCATCACTCGGCCCATACATCTGGCGCGGATCCCAGGGATTGATGACGCTGTTTGTCAGGTAGTGGACGCTACGTTCGGACATCGATTCAACATCCAATGCCTTGGAATACGTGTAGTTCAAACCGAACATCACACCATTCGACATTTGCTTGTTCAGGCTGGCCTGCAGGGAGTTGTAGTTAGACCACGCGATCGAACGCCAATCCCAAAGCGAAGAATATTGCGGGTTATAGAAGCTCCACGGCCCTGTCTTCATAGTGGTCGGCGAGCCGAGGTCAATGTTGAAGTTGCCGGAGGTTTCATTGTATTGCCCGCCGCAGTTGGGCCCTTCGAATTGATCGTAAACTGCCTCGAGCAAGTTTGTGGTCGTGCCGCCTGGGCTTGAACACCCAAGCGCGTAAGAACCCTTTGGCTGCAGCATGTCCAGCCAGTACTGAGCTGTTGGCCCAACCCTTGACGCATTGATACTGCTCTCCGGCGTGCCCGCGCGCCCCAGCTGCGACAACCGTTTAGCCGCGGCAAAGTAATCGATGTGCGACTGCGGATCGACAATGTCCATCGGAGCGGCAACATCGTCAAGTACCATCAGCCTATGAGCAAAATGCCCGACGTAAGCCAAGTCGAGAGTCATCTTCCCTGGTAGTTGTCGTTGGATCGAAAAATCTACGGCATAGGAATATGGAGTTTTGAGCGACTGGTCTATGCCACGCGCAATGGCCAAGCTCGCCGGCGCTATCTGCGGGAAGCTGATCGTATTAGGCGGAGTCAGGTTCCCAAGTAGTGAGAGCGGGATATTGTTCATGTCCGCCAAATTGGATCCAATACGCGGTGCTTGTGCGAGCGGCAGGGTTGCAGAGGGGTTGCTAACGTCACTGCTGACTCCGTACTCGCCACTTGCGCTATAAAATTGGGCCAATTCCGGGCCGAAGTTCTGGTAATACATACCTGCGCCCGCCCGGATTGAAGTCTTATCATCCCCGAACAGTTTGTTGGCCCAGCCCGAATCCGAGCGCGGGGTCCAGGCAATACCTAGGCGCGGAGCAAAGTTCTTGGTTTGCGAACTATATAAGCCGGGTTTGCCGTAAACCGAACCTGCGGGGCCGAACCCTATTTGAGCTCCTCCCAGCACGGAGTTGTCACCCAGACCTTTTTCCATCGCAGCCCATCGCTGATTGAACCACTGCCCCATGTTTATGGTTGGTGTAACCTCCTGCCCCGCAGTCTCGGTCATTGGCGTCATGAGCTGATAATTCAAGCCATAGGTCAGGGACAGATTGCGACGCAGTTTCCACGCGTCCTGGAAGAAGAAGTTGTAGTCGTCAGTAGACCAGTGGCGAACAATCGGTAAATTCTGGCCGATTAGCGAGCCGCCACCTGCCCCGATCTTATAGTTGAAAACCCCATCAACTTCGCTTTCCAGGCCTATCAATGCAGCCAGAGGGAAGTCGTACGCGTGATTGAACCCAGCATCAACCGCCGGAAACCCGTTCGCGGCTGGATCAAAAGCATCACCCTTGTTAGCGAATCCTCCTTCGGAAATCCAGTCGGCGTTTGTAAGTGCATCGCTGAAATTAGCTCCGTAATCGTAGGTGTTCAGCCGCGAAAGGAGAAAGTTGATACCGAATTGAAAGCTGTGCGAACCCTTGACCCAGGCAACTGTGTCTTCAAAATTATGCACCGGTGCCGTGTCGCCTCGGGAATAAGCGATGTCCTGGTCGAGATCGCGCATCTGGACCCATGGCTGATTTGAATCGCCGTTCACGCCGTAACTGGCATGGGTAAGACCGTAATGGAAGTTATTTACGAGGTTCGTTCCCCATAGGCTGGTGTAGCCCACGACGAATCCTCTTGAAAGATCAAGATCGGTAGTCATCGCCGGCCTGCCGGGGAGAAATGGAGCGTTGCCAGAGTGGTCGTCGACGCCCGTCCCCCGCAGGAAAAGCGTGTGGTTGCCGTTTTGCGTGATCTTGAAGTCGATACGTCCGATGTACCAGTTATCGCGCTCGGTAGTCGGTGCAGCGAAGCGGTAAGTCGCAAAGTTTGGATAGTCGCAACTGGTACAAGGGGCATTTGGCAACGGATAGGTTTTGAAGTAGGCCAGCGCGCCAGCGCTCACGCCGATTCCAAGTGGGTCCATTGCACCCAGTTGGGCCGGACCCAGGCCGTTATAACCGGCTGGAAGAGTATAACTGTTACCGCTTGCTCCTGTAACGGTTTCTCCATTACATAGAGCGGGATTCGCGCATGAATACTGAATGATGCCATCCTGAAGCAGTGCACTGGGAATGGTTCTCTGAACACTTTGTCCCACGTTCTGCCGGTGCCCTTCGTAGTTGAAAAAGAAGAACAGACGGTTCTTGAGAATTGGCCCTCCGAACGTTCCTCCGTAGTTGTTCCACACCAGTTGTGTCGGCCGGTTAGGATCGCCGTTAGATAGTTGGCTGTTCTTCAGGAAGAAGTCGTTGGCCTCACCCACACCATTCCGGTTGAACTCATAAGCGCTGCCATGAAACGTATTGGTTCCACTTTTCGTGACCATCGCTATTTGTGCACCGGAAGATCGTCCTTCCTCTGCACCGTAGTTCGAAGTGGTGACGCGGAATTCCTCGACAGAGAACGGAGTTGTCGGCAAAACTCCATTAAAGGCATAACCCTTAAATTCATTGTTGTTGCTGACGCCGTCCAGAGTAATATCATTTTGGTCGCTACGCTCGCCATTGACCATGCCCGCCCGTGAGTCGTAATCACTCTCCAATAAATTCTCGCCGTTGAACGCAACGCCGGGCTGAAGGCTGAGCAGGAGCACATTGTTTTCCGCCGGAAGCGGAAGGTTCTCTATGGCATTCGTCTGCATGGCCAGACCAACACTGGCATCAGTGGTATTGAGCAGCGGCGCTTCCGTCGTAACAGATACGACCTCGGCCGCCGCACCCACGTTCATTCGAATATCTAACGTTCCGGGCAGAGCAACCTGAAGAACGACTCCGCTTTGTTCATATTTCTTGAATCCTGGGGCTTCGACGGTGATCCTGTAGGTGCCAGGCTGGAGTTCCGGAAGTACATAGGTCCCATCTCCGCTCGTCGCAGTGCTGCGGACGAAACCCGTGTCGGGATTCTGTATTGTGACGCGGGCTCTTATGATTGAGAGACCAGAAGGATCTGTCACGGCGCCCCGTAGAGAAGTCGTTCCTTGTGCCCACGCTATCGCTCCACACATGCACCAAAAAGTCGAAAGCACCGCTATCTTCCGCATGTCTGCCCTTCCTGTCCGGGAGTTCATCCGTTGTTGAAACAGCCCAGAGGCACTCTTTCAGCGGAACCTATATACTCGCTAAATCAGAACTTTGTCAACTACAAAAGCATAAAAATGCAACATTTGTTTCACGCCTACGCGCCGACAGTGTACGCATCCAAAACGACGGTTCTACCCTACATACCAACGATAACCTTGCCGCTGTTCCTGATCGACTTTCTTCAGAATGGCAAGGGTACGGCTACGGCGATGGTGCGCGCAAAGAGTGAAGAGAATATTCAACAGGCTAACTGGCGCGACGTAGGAGTTGCTGAAGGGGGCTTCGACTGGCGTTAGAAAAGTCACGTTGGAAAATCTTGCAATAGGAGAAACAAATGTGTCGGTGATTCCAACGCAGAACGCGCCGTTTGTCCGCGCGCGCTGCAGCCCTTCGACCGTCTGCCGGAGCCCTCTGCGGAAGCTGATCGCAATTACGAGGTCTCTTCTCCCAACGTTGCGGGCTGCATGAAAAGCCTTGCCCGGCGTCGTCGCTGTAATCACCGGTATTCCGAGTAGCGTCAGCTTGTACTCGAGAAATTCCACCAGCGCAATGGCCATGTCGCCGCCCAGCACAAGAATGCTTCGCGCCCGATGAATTCTTTCCGCGACCGAAGCGAGGCGTTCCATGTCCAGGGTATTTCGCAACGCATGCAGATTTTGCAAGTCTTGATCGAGTGCCTTTTTTGCCTGCGAGATCGAATTGGAATCTCCCGAGGAAACCGTCGCCTGCATTCCCTGCAAAGAGGTTGCATTCGCAATCGCCAACTCGTGCAAATAGGACCTGAAATCCTTGTAGCTTTGAAATCCCAGACCCTGCACAATCCGCATCACGGTCGCGGGATCCGTCTGTAGTTTTTCGGCAAGCGCCCTGACGCTCATGAGGACGTATTCGCGCGGGTTCTCCTGGACTGGCCGAATGAGATCTTGCCTCTTCTTGTGCAGCCTGGCGATGCGCTCGCCAAAGCTCATGGACTCGCCTTTGAATATCGCCGCAGGTGTCCCGCTCATGCGCTACTCCTGAATGCCGTCAGCCACTACCCTTCGGTGGTCAAAAAGTGTAACATTTGTTTCCACTCTGAATTAGGAAGAAGGCTTATGCGGAAGCTCGACCGGCTGCCAGTGCTAGCGGCGATGTTGATTTTTGCCTCTCTTGCCTTTGCAGAGGCCGAATCAAAGCCGGCCGCTGACCTAATCATCCACAATGCAAAGGTATGGACAGTCGATAAAGCGCAGCCAACCGCGCAAGCTGTCGCAGTTTTCGGTGATCGAATCGTAGCGGTCGGATCGAATAAGGAGGTTATGGAATGGCGTGGGCCCCGCACCCAGGTCATCGACGCGGGGAGCCAACTGCTTCTTCCCGGCTTTAATGACGCTCACGTCCACTTCGTCAGCGGAGGGACGCAACTCGATAGCGTCCAACTCACCGACGTTACAAGTAAGGAAGAGTTTGCCCGCCGCATCGGCGAACGCGCCAAGATCACACCCAAGGGCGAATGGATTGTTGAGGGCGACTGGGATGAAACCAAGTGGAACCCGCCCGCCCTCCCGACAAAAGAACTCATCGATCCGCTTACTCCCAACACCCCCGTTTTCGTCAGCCGCCATGATGGTCACATGGTCCTTGCAAATTCACTAGCGCTGCGTCTCGCGGGAATCACCGCGCAAACGCCCGATCCTCCTGGCGGAGTAATTGTTCGCGATGCTCAAGGAAATCCCACAGGCGCGCTGAAAGACGCCGCGATGGATCTCGCCGCGAAAGCCATCCCCCCTATGTCGCACGACGAGCGAGTAAGAATCGTGAAACGAGCGATGAATTATGCCTTGTCTCTAGGTCTAACCAGCGTCCAGAACATGAACCCCGACTACGCGGATATTGCCGTGTACAACGAGCTTTTGCAGCAGGGCCAATTGAAGATTCGCATCTATGCTGCGCCCCTGATCACCGGCGTTGATGATCAGGTGAAGATTGGCATCCGTCACGCTTTTGGCGGGCCGTTTCTGCGTATTGGCGCGGTCAAGGCATTTGCCGACGGCTCACTCGGCTCAGGCACAGCTTATTTTTTCCAGCCTTATTCAGATGAGCCGAACAATCGCGGGCTGCTCTCCGACGAAATGCACCCGATCTCGTTGATGCGCGATCGCATGATGCGGGCCGATGCGGCCGGCTTGCAGATTTGCACCCACGCCATCGGCGATGAAGCAATTTCCACAATTCTTGATATTTATTCCGATATTGTGCGAGCCCACGGCGAGGCGGACCGCCGGTTCCGGATCGAGCATGCGCAGCACATGGCCGCCAAAGACTTCGATCGCTTTGCCAAACTGCAGGTAATCGCATCGGTGCAACCGTATCAGGCAATTGACGATGGCCGCTGGGCGGAAGCGCGCATCGGTCACGACCGCGCGAGCCGTACTTACGCATTCCGCACGTTCCTGAATCACGGCGTGAAGCTCGCGTTTGGCACAGATTGGGACGTGGTGCCGCTCGATCCAATTCAGACGCTCTACGCTGCGGTCACACGCGCGACACTGGATGGCAAAAATCCCAACGGGTGGTTTCCGGAACAGAAACTAACGGTTGCGGAATCAGTCGAGGCTTACACCATGGGGTCGGCATACGCAGAATTTCAGGAAAAGGAAAAGGGATCGATAACTCCGGGCAAGCTGGCCGACATGGTTTTACTCAGCCAGGATATTTTCAGCATCGCCCCAGAGAAAATTCGCGATACGAAAGTTCTAAAAACATTCGTCGGTGGGGAAATGGTCTGGGATGCGAGTGCATCGGGGTCGCACGGCCGAACTGATTAATTTTGTTGGCGGATTTCCTTCGTGATCCTTAGTGTCGTTCGCGGTTATTTGACTTTCAACCGCACGGAGTTCGCTCTATAAGGAAACAGATGAGGTCAATCTTTGCAGCCTTAGCACTCATTACCCTCTTTGCCGGTTCTGCCTTTTCACAGGATTTTGCCGCCCAAGCGCGCCGCATTCAGAGTGAAGTTCTGGGCATCGACGGACACACGGATACCGTTCAACATGTCATCTACGAAAATGTAGACCTCGCGGACCGGCTGCCGGATGGGATGGTTGACCTTCCCCGCCTGCGCGAAGGAGGCATGCATGCTCCGTTCTTCGCGCTTTGGGTTCCCGTCTACTACAAAGGGCCCGATGCGGTCCGCCGCACGCTCGATTTGCGAGATGCAATTCAGCGTGTGCTCGACAAGCACCCGGATCAGATTGAACTAGCCACGAGCGCGCACGATATCCAGCGCATCGTTGGCGAAAAGAAAATCGCAGCCGTGCTCACCATCGAAGGCGGGCACCAGATCGATAATGACCTCGCGGTCCTGCGAATGTATCGCCGCATGGGGATCATGGCGATGACGCTCACCCATTTCCGCAACACCGATTGGGCGGATTCCTCGACTGACAAACCCGAGCACAACGGCCTTACTGATTTCGGGAAGCAAGTTGTTCGCGAAATGAATTCGATCGGCATGATGGTGGATATATCCCACGTGTCCGACAAGACTTTTTACGACGCGGTAACAGTCTCGACCAAACCGGTCATCGCTTCTCATTCCTCCTGCCGCGCGCTGTCTGACGTTCCCCGCAACATGACTGACGACATGCTTCGGGCGCTCGCGAAAAATGGCGGAGTTGTCGGCGTAAACTTTGCCGCTGCATTTGTGAACCAGCAGGATGCCGAAGAACTCAAGCAGAAAGTTTCGAGCGAAAGCGACGTCTCGCCGAATGTGACGGGTGCGGCTTTAGACCAGATCGCCGCGAAAGAATACTTCGACGACAAGCGAGACTACAAAGTCGGGCATGCCACGGTTGACGACGCGGCCAACTGCATCGATCACGTCGTAAAAATCGCCGGCATTGATCATGTTGGTATCGGCAGTGACTTCGACGGAATCAGCCTCGTTCCTCGCGGCCTCGAAGATGTTTCAAAAATGCCGAACTTAACCGCTGAACTGTTGAAGCGCGGATATTCCGAGAGCGACATCAAGAAGATTATGGGCGGCAACTTTCTTCGCGTAATCAGAGAAGTGGTCGGGAATTAACAACGAAAAACAGATCAGGGGCCGACCTCGTCCCCTGATCGTGTAGTTTGCGATGTCCAACTCTTAAGCGCTCTTTTTCGCCGTCGCCGGAGGCATTTTCGCGAAAGCATCGTCCTGCGCCTGTTGCATCTCCTGCGGAGACATGTCTTTCACATGACTTGCAAGCGACCAGCTATGACCGTATGGATCGGTCACAACTCCATAGCGATCACCCCAGAATTGGTCCATCAAGGGCATTCTTACCTTCGCGCCGGCTGAAACTGCGCGGTTGTAAGCACTGTCGACATCTTCGGTATAAACATGAATCGTCACTCCCGAGCCGCCATTCGCCAGTGGCGAAAGTGCGCCATATTCTGGCATTTCGTCGTTCAGCATCAGAATGGAATCGCCGATTCGCAACGCGGCGTGCATAATTCTGTTGTCGTCCATGCGTGCAACGTTCAGAACTTCTGCGCCAAGCGCTTTTTTATAAAACTCAATCGCTTCGTCGGCATTGCGAACAATAAGGTGGGGAGTCAGGGTGTGAAATCCAGGTGGAATTGCTTGAACTTTGCCAGCCATAAAACCTCCTCGGCGGGAAATTGTAGTCCTGTGCGGATTAAATGGGGTCAAAAAATTTTGGTGACGCCTTCGGGCAGCACCAGCACACGATCCTGAATTCCTGCCCTGCGGGCTTCCTCATCAAGCAACTGCAACGGTTCCTCCATAGGCTCGTGGGAGAGCCGGAAAGTCCCGTAGTGCATAGGCACCATCCACCGGGAATTCAAATCCAGAAAGGCACGGGTTGCATCTGCTGGGCTGGTGTGTACATTACGAAATTGCGGAGGGTTGTAAGCGCCAATCGGCAAAAGCGCGAGTTGCGGGCAAAGCCGCATTCCGATTTCACGGAAGCCGGAGAAGTACGCAGTATCGCCGGCGTGATAGACCGAATGTTTTCCGTCGCGCAGAACGTATCCTCCATAGCCGCGGTGCGCGTCGCGAAGAATACGCGCTCCCCAATGGCGCGATGGTACGTGCGTAATTGTGACACCACGATGTCGGTAGCTGTTCCACCAATTCAGCTCAACCACGTCGCGAAAACCTAAATCTGAGACCAGATCAAATACATGTTCCGGCACGACGATGGTGGGCGCCGAACCGCGCCAGCGTTTCGTATGCTGAACCAACGACCGCAACGACGGCCGATGCAGATGGTCGAAATGAGCGTGAGTGATCAGAACAACATCGATCGCAGGCAGATCGCGAATCATCACTCCCGGCCGCCGCAGCCGTTTCAGGACGAAAAGCCAACGGGCAAAGTTCGGATCGACCACGATGTTCTCGCCGCCAATCTGCAGGAAAAAACTGGCATGACCAATAAAAGTCACGCCCATTTGGCCGTTCGTGACCAGAACCGGCTTGCGCGACTCGCCTTGCCGCGGAGTGATTGCCGAATGCCGAACCAGCCGCCCAAACTGTCGGGCGCGCTTGCGCATTGCGGGGCTTTTAATGGCTTGTCGCAACATTGGCATAAGCTTTTAGCTCTGACCTATCATCTCGTCCTTCGTATTCGACCTGCTTTGGATGGCGTAAACTCATCATCCGTGATCCTAAAAAGTTCGAACTGCTGACCAGCCTGCATTCTACAATCTCGCAGATTCGCTTGACCTCATTACCCTCGTCATTTCTAATTCTTCTGTCCTTGTTTCGCTCAGGAGCTCTCATGCGTGTTGCATTTCTTGGATTAGGAATCATGGGTCACGCGATGGCCGCAAATCTTGTCAAAGCTGGGCACGAAGTCACCGTCTGGAATCGCACGCCGGGAAAGCAGGTCGAAGGCGCACGCTCAGCGTCATCTCCTGCCGACGCCGCGCAGGGCGTGGAAGTGGTGTGGCTTTGTGTCTCCGACACAGCCGCGGTTGAAAGCGTGCTGTTCGGGCCGAATGGCGTCGAGCAGTCACTCACGGAAAGCATGATTGTTGCCGATTCGAGCACCATCTCTCCCGCTGCGACCCGCAAGTTCGCCGAACGTGTGCAGAGAAAAGGGGTCCAATATGTGGATTCGCCGGTGACTGGATCGAAGATTGGCGCCGAAAATGGCACCCTGCTGTTTATTGTCGGGGGCGACGAACCGACAATCGAGAAATTGAAACCGCTCTACGCCGCAATGGGCAAGAAGATTTTCCGCATGGGCGAGACCAGCAAAGGCCAATCTGCCAAGGTGGTGATGAACCTGCAAATCGCGTTGATCTACGAGGGCTTTGCCGAAGCGCTCACGCTCGCCGCAAAGCTCGGCGTCGATGCCGAGACCCTGATGCCGCTCATCAACATGTCAATGGTCAAGTCAGGCGTGGTCGAATACAAGGCGCCGTTTGTCCTGCGTCGAGATTTCGTCGCCAACTTCCCACTGAAGCTGATGAGGAAAGACATTCGTCTCGCGCTCGAGGCGGCCAAAGAATCGCGCGTGAAGCTGCCCGGCCTTGAGACTGTCGAAGAAGTCTACGATATGGCGGTTGAAGACGGTCACGCCGATCTCGACTTCGCGGCGACTCTGTTGTTACTCGAAAAATGGGCGGGTGTGGAAGTCAAGGGCCAAGCGGCCTGATACCGAATGCCTGACTACATCGGGGCCATCGACCAGGGCACTACCAGCACTCGCTTCATTGTTTTTGACCGTTCCGGCAACATCGTAAGTTCCGCTCAGGAAGAACACCAGCAAATTTATCCTCAGCCCGGCTGGGTCGAACACGATCCCGAAGAGATTTGGCGAAGAACCCAATCTGTAATTGCGCACGCAATGCAGTCTGCTGCTCTCAAGCCTGGTGACCTGGCCGCCATCGGAATTACGAATCAGCGCGAAACTTCGATTGTATGGAATAAGAAGACCGAAAAAGCAATCTACAACGCGATCGTTTGGCAGGATACGCGTGTCGCTCCCGCTGTTGCAGAATTTTCGGGATATGGCGGGCAAGACCGCTATCGTGCGAAAACCGGTCTTCCACTGGCCACGTACTTCAGTGGCCTCAAAATCCGCTGGATACTCCAGAACGTTGCGAATGCTCGCGGGGAAGCCGAGTCCGGCGATTTGCTTTGCGGCACAATCGACAGCTACTTGATCTGGAAGCTGACTGGCGGCTCCGAAGGCGGCGTTCACGTCACCGACGTCACAAACGCCAGCCGCACGCAGTTAATGGACCTGACCACGTTGCAATGGGAGAAGAGCATACTTCAGGATTTCGGGGTTCCTGCACAGATTTTGCCGAAGATCGTCTCGAGTAGCCAATCGTATGGGCACGCGAAAATTCCCGCCATTCGCGATGTTCCTATCGCAGGAGTGCTCGGAGATCAGCAAGCCGCACTCGTAGGCCAAGTATGCTTCAAACCTGGCGAGGCCAAAAATACTTACGGCACCGGCTGCTTCATGCTGCTGAACACCGGCGAGAAAATTGTTCCCTCAAAATCTGGGCTTATCACGACCGTTGCCTACAAACTCGGCGCTAAGGCCGCACACTACGCGCTTGAGGGCAGCATTGCTATCACAGGGGCACTCGTGCAGTGGCTTCGCGATAATCTCGGCCTCATCGCAAATAGCAACGAGATCGAATCACTGGCTAAAACGGTGGAAGACAATGGCGGTGCCTATTTCGTTCCTGCATTCTCAGGACTGTACGCGCCGTACTGGAAGGACTCGGCGCGCGGTGTTGTCGCCGGCCTCACTCGTTTCATTAATAAAGGACACCTGGCGCGCGCAGTTCTTGAAGCAACCGCGTTTCAGGTGCGCGAAGTGGTTGAAGCCATGGCGAACGACTCCGGCATGAAGCTTAGTTTCCTTCGGGTCGATGGCGGCATGGTGAAGAATAATTTGTTGATGCAGTTCCAGGCCGACATTCTCGGCATTCCAATCATCTGTCCTCGCGTGAGCGAAACCACTGCGCTCGGCGCCGCCTACGCCGCTGGACTTGCAGTCGGGTTCTTCAAAGATACCGATGAGCTCTGCGCAAATTGGGCTGAACAAAAACGCTGGAAGCCGGAGATGGAGCAGCAGATTCGCGAGCGCCTTTATCATTTCTGGAAAAAGGCGGTGACCCGCTCGTTCGATTGGGTGGAATAGCAACTGAGTTCAATTCGAGTCGGAGGGCTGTTGCATGCATGGACCTTTGATCGGTGAGTTCATGGGCACGCTGGTCTTAATTCTTCTCGGCGATGGAGTGGTTGCCAACGTTCTGCTGAGAAAATCCAAAGGCGAAAACTCTGGCTGGATCGTGATTGCAACCGCATGGGGATTGGCCGTAACCGCCGGAATTTGTACCGCGGTTGCGTGCGGCAGTCCAGCAGCGCACATAAACCCGGCTGTTACTTTAGCCTCCGCCTTACTTTCGAAAAATTGGTCCAACGTTCTTCCGTTCTGGGGCGCGCAGTTGCTCGGAGCATTTGTCGGCGCAATTTTAGTTTGGCTCGTCTACCTGCCGCACTGGCCGGAAACAGAAGATGCCACCAAAAAACTCGGAATTTTCTGCACCATTCCTGCGATTCGCAAACTGCCTGCCAACCTTCTTTGCGAAATCATCGCCACCATCTGCTTGATCGTTGTCGGGTTTAGCTTCGGGAGCAAGGCGTGGACGCAAGCTCTCGCTCCCGGCTTTAATCCCTGGTACTGGGGAGTCCTCGTCTGGGTCATTGGCTTGGGCCTGGGCGGCCCGACCGGATATGCAATTAATCCGGCGCGTGATTTAGGCCCGCGCGTTGCCCACGCTCTCCTTCCGATCAAAGGAAAAGGCGCGTCGGACTGGGAATACTCCCTCGTCCCGATCATCGGTCCCTTCGTCGGCGCGGCACTTGCTGCCCTCATTATCAAACTCGTAGGAATAAGTTGATCCAGTTTGCCTGGTCTCTCGAACCATGAATCGTTCTGAAATGCTGGATCGCGTTCGTGCCCATACGAAGCCCTGGGACATGGTCATTGTCGGCGGTGGCGCCACTGGCGTTGGTGTGGCCATCGATGCCGCAAGTCGCGGTTACGACGTTCTGCTGTTTGAGCAGAGCGATTTCGGCAAAGGCACTTCCAGTCGAAGTACAAAGCTCGCGCACGGAGGCGTCCGGTACCTAGAGCACGGAAATATCGGACTAGTAATGGAGGCGCTCAAAGAGCGTGGCCTGCTCCTGCAAAACGCGCCGCATATCGTGCACGACTTGGCCTTTGTGGTCCCGAATTACGACTGGTGGGAAGCTCCGTTCTACGGACTCGGTCTGAAGCTATATCAGTTGCTTGCAGGGAAATACGGCTTTGGCAAATCGCGTCTGCTTTCGCGCGAAGAAACCCTCGAACGTTTGCCAACCTTAAAGACTGAAGGCCTGCGCGGAGGCGCGGTTTATTTTGACGGTCAATTTGACGACGCTCGCCTGCTTATCCACATGATGTTGACCGCATACGAGCAGGGAGCAACGTTGCTCAACTATGCCGAGGTCACTGGCTTCACCAAAGACAGCCAGGACTTCGTGAACGGGGTTCTGGTGCGCGATGTCGAAACGGACGAGCAATTTCAAGCTTCCGCAAAGGTTATCGTCAACGCTACCGGAGCTTTCAGCGACCGACTGCGGCAGAAGGCTCTGCCGTCGGCTGCCCCGATGATTGAGCCTAGCCAAGGTATCCATCTGGTCTTCGGTCCCGAGTTTCTGCAAGCGGAAAGCGCCATCCTAGTTCCGCGAACCACCGACGGTCGTGTGCTGTTTGCGATTCCGTGGCATGGGCACACTCTGGTCGGAACAACGGACACTCCGATCACCGCTCCGCGACTCGAGCCTGTCGCAATGGAGCAGGAAATAGAATTCATTCTTGCGACAGCCGCACAATATCTAGAAAAGCCTCCCAAGCGCCAGGACGTGCTGAGCGTATTCGCCGGGATTCGGCCGCTGGTACGCGCGCCTGGCGCGGTGAGCACGGCGGCTTTGTCACGAGACCATGTTATCCACATCGACAAATCCGGACTGATGACGATCACCGGCGGCAAATGGACGACCTATCGCCACATGGCCGAGGACTGCGTCAATCAGGCCGCGACGCTCGGTCAACTTTCCGAAAGCCTGTGCAGGACCCAGCATTTGCGAATTCACGGCTATCACACGGATCCGAAGCAGTTGGGAGATTTAGCCGTGTACGGAACCGATGCTCCCGAAATCAGAAACCTTGTGCAAGCCAATCCTCATCTCGGCAAGCAGTTGCATCCCGCATTGCCGTACATCAAAGCCGAGGTTGTCTGGGCCGTGCGTCATGAAATGGCGCGCACAATCGAAGACGTCCTCGCCCGCCGCACCCGCGCGCTTTTTCTGAACGCAAGGGCGGCTCTGGGGATGGCACCGAAGGCGGCGGATCTGATCGCAAGGGAACTAGCCTGGAACGAAGAGGAAAAAGGTAAGCAAATGGCGGAATTTCAAGCGATCGCTCGAAATTATGTACTCGCGAAATGAACCTTCCTTTACAGGGTACCGTTCGTTGACACTTATCTCACGCGAACGATAAAATCATTGGTTCTAAATATCCTTTCGGCGGTAATCACTCAGCAGAAAACATGGATGAAACGCTCAGACAAATAGGCGAATTACTGCTCGGTTCCATCCCCACGATCATCTTCTTTCTGCTGCTTTATGGACTTTATACCGTTCTGCTACATAAGCCCTTGGTTCGCGTTCTTTCTGAGCGACACGCGCGCACCCAAGGCGCAATCGAGAAGGCCCGCGCGGACGTTGCCACCGCTGAGGCCCGCACCGCCGAGTACGAACAGAAACTGCGCGATGCCCGTTTAGCTTTGTTCAAAGCGCAGGAAGCCCGTCGTGCGCGCGCTGCGCAGGCCCGGGCTGACGCTTTGGCTGAGGCTCGCAAAAAGGCTCAGGCGCAAATTGAGCAAGCTCGATGTTCGATAGAAAGCGATAAGAAAGAAGCCATGAGCTCACTCGAAGGCGAAGCTCAAACATTGGCCTCCGAAATTATTCGTACCGTTCTCGAACCTGCGCTGAGCGTTGCACCGGCAGGTGGACGATGAAACGTACTCGCACGATAGTCAGAAAACTTGGCTTGGTAATCGCATTTTCGTTCCTGTTCTCATCGCTTCTTTTCGCGCAGAGATCAGCCGAACCTGCAAATCCCTCTCAGGAGAATGCTCCCGCCAATGCCGCACCTGAGCATGGCAACAAAGGCGAGGGAGATGAAACCGCGCAGTTCAAACATTCGGCGTCGGTCCAGTTTCTCGCGCGTGTCACCGGATTAAGCCTTGAAGGCGCGTACTGGCTGGCGGTCGTGCTGAATTTTGCGATCATGGTGGCGCTGATCGTTTGGGCTTCGAAAAAGAGCCTGCCCCCCATGTTTCGTAATCGCACCGCGTCGATCCAGAAATCGCTTGAGGAAGCCCGGAGAGCAAGTGAAGATGCCAACCGTCGCCTAGGCCATATTGAATCACGGTTAAGCCGGCTGGGTGATGAAATCAACCAGATGAAGGCGGCGTCGGAAAAAGAAGCCGCAGCCGAAGAAGAAAGAAGTAAGGCATCTGCCGCGGAAGATGCGCAGCGCATCGTCCAATCTGCCGAGCAGGAGATCGCCGCTGCAACAAAAGCTGCGCGCCGAGAACTGACGGCATACGCCGCGGACCTGGCAGTCTCGCTTGCGGCAAAACAGATCAACGTCGATACTCCGACAGACGAGGTGTTGGTTCGTCGCTTTGCGCAGCAAATTTCGAACGGAACGAGCGGGAAGAAAGTTTAACGATGGCAAGTGTTACCAGCACATATGCTCGGGCTTTCGCGGACGTCGTTTTGGTGAACCGTCTGGATCCGGGCAAGATTTTGGCTGAAACTCAGCAGATTGCCGGTTTGGTCCGCGGAAATAAAGAGCTGCGCGACGTCTGGGAGAATCCTTCAATTCCAGGCGATCAAAAGCGCGCAGTGCTGGACGCCATCGTGAAACGCGCGGGGATTTCTCAGCCAGTACGCAACTTCGTTGCTGTGGTAATGGATAAAGGACGAATGAAATTCTTCGCCGAAATCGTCGAGCAATTCCGTGAAGACTTGAACCAGCAATTAGGAATCGCCGACGCCGAAATCACCACCGCTCGCAATTTAAGCGCAGAGGAACGGACTGAGCTCGAACGCGACCTCGCACGAGTCACCGGCAAGAAAATCAAAGCACGATATGACGAAAACCGCGCGATCTTGGGCGGTGTGATTGCCCGCGTTGGCAGCACGGTCTTTGATGGTTCAGTAAAAGGACAATTAGAAAGAATAAGAAGACAGTTAGTGAGTACGTAGCACTGAGCAATCAGCAAGTAGCATTCAGTCACGCGAGTTCTTTCGGAAAGGACTAACAAGCTAGTTTGGCTGAATGCTGATTGCTAGCAGCCGCTAATAGCTAGAAGCTTATTTTATGCCCCAACTCAAAGCAGACGAAATTACACAATTGATTCGGCAGCAGATTGAGAACTACGAAACCAAGGTTGCTGTCGACGAAGTCGGCACAGTCATTACCCTCGGCGACGGCATTGCGCGCGTGCATGGCCTTGAGAAGGTCATGGCAGGCGAACTCCTTTCATTTCCGCACGACATCTCCGGCATCGCGATGAATCTCGAAGAAGACCAGGTCGGCGTGGTGCTGCTCGGCGACTATACGGAAATTAAAGAAGGTGACCAGGTTAAGCGTACCGGCCGCATCATGAGCGTGCCAGTGGGCGAGGCAATGATCGGTCGCGTCATAAACTCACTCGGCCAGCCGATCGATGACAAAGGGCCGATCTCAACTTCTGAATTTATTGCACTCGAGCGTCTGGCTCCTGGCGTTATTGACCGTCAGCCTGTGCGCGAACCGATGGCAACTGGCCTGAAAGCTATCGATAGCATGATCCCCATCGGTCGCGGCCAGCGCGAACTCATCATCGGAGACCGCCAGACAGGGAAAACCGCCATCGCGATCGACACGATCATCAACAATAAAGGCGGCGACCTCATTTGTATCTATTGCGCAATCGGGCAAAAGCGGTCTTCGATTGCGCAGGTCGTAAAAATTCTCGGCGACTACGGTGCCATGGACTACACCATCGTCGTGGCAGCCTCTGCATCGGAACCCGCTCCTATGCAGTACATCGCCCCCTACGCCGCATGTGCAATGGGCGAGTACTTCCGAGACACCAAACGGCACGCACTCGTTATTTATGACGATCTCTCGAAGCACGCAGCTTCTTATCGCGAGATTTCGCTGCTGCTTCGCCGTCCGCCAGGCCGCGAAGCCTACCCTGGAGATGTTTTCTATCTCCACTCGCGTCTGCTCGAGCGCTCAGCAAAATTGAGCAATGCCAAGGGCGCTGGATCGCTCACCGCGCTGCCGATCATCGAAACACAAGCCGGCGACGTTTCTGCGTACATTCCAACTAACGTGATTTCCATCACCGATGGCCAGATCTACCTCGAAACCGATTTGTTCAACCAGGGCGTGCGCCCTGCAGTGAACGTTGGATTGTCCGTGAGCCGGGTCGGTGGTTCGGCGCAGATCAAAGCCATGCGCCAGGTTGCGGGCAGCTTGAAATTGGAACTGGCTCAATATCGTGAACTGGCTGCATTTGCGCAGTTCGGCAGCGATCTCGATAAAGCAACGCAGGCGCAGCTCAGTCGTGGACAAAGATTGGTCGAGGTTCTTAAGCAGCGGCAATTTTCGCCACTGCCTTTTTCGAAGCAAATTTTGATCATCTTCGCTGGAACCAGCGGTGTTCTCGACGACGTGCCAGTCGAGCAGGTACGCGACTTCGAAGCTGAACTTTATCGCTACGTCGACGCGACGAACCCCGGCGTGCTGCGCTCGATCATGGAGAAGAAAGTTCTTGATGACTCGATCAAGTCCGAGATGACGAAGCTGATTAAGGAATGCAAGGAAGCGTTCGTGCAAGAACATCAGGCAGTAGGAGCAGGAAGATAACTCTTAAATGCTCGTGCCCAGCCTGTGCAAATTTTCGTAGGGTGGGATTGGCAGATGACGAACCACGAACCGAATTGCTTTTGCTGAAGGCTGAGAGCTAACGGGCTGAAAGCTGTTTTATGGCCAACATTCTCGACATCCGGCGCCGCATTCGAAGCGTAACCAACACGCGCCAGATCACGCGCGCCATGAAGATGGTCTCTGCTGCTCGTCTTCGCCGTGCCCAGGATCGCGCTCTCGCCGCACGTCCCTATGCGCAGATGCTGACAAATGTTTTGAAGTCGCTCGTTTCCCGCGCAGACATTTACGATCCTGCCACCGGCGAATTGTTGCACCCGCTCCTGGTCAGACGGCCCGAGCAGAATATTCTGCTCATCGTAGTCACCGGAGACAAAGGTCTCGCCGGTGCCTTCAATTCCAACATTCTAAAGAGCGCCAGTCGATTTCTGGAGTCGAAGGCGGGGAAGAACATCGAGATTCTGACAGTCGGCCGCAAAGGCCGCGACTTCATGCGGCGCAGGTTCAAAGCTGCAGAACCGACAAAAGCGCCGACGCCAGCAGGTTCGACAAGTGCACCTGAGACGACTCTGGTGGGCGAATACGTCAGTGTTCTAAACAAAGTCGACTATGCGCTGGCTTCTGAAATTTCGGAGCAGATCATCGAGCGCTACACGAATGCGGAAATTGATTCCGTTTACCTCGTCTACAACGAATTTAAATCGGTGATCGCACAGCGATTGATCGTCGAGCAGGTTTTGCCGGTCGGGCACATCGGTGCTCCCGACATTTCCCAGGCCACCGAAATGGAGCTAAACGACAAGCGGCGCGCAATTGAGGCGGCCAAAGGAACCGGTGTTTCGCTCCGACCTGCCGATACCAGCAAGGCAGATGAGGAGGCGGCGCATTTTGGAACAGCGCAGGTCGATTACATCTACGAGCAGCCACCGCGAGAATTGTTTCGGGCCCTTTTGCCGAAGTACGTAGGCATCCAAATTTTCCACGCTTTGCTGGAATCGGTTGCCGCCGAGCACGCAGCGCGCATGACGGCGATGGAATCGGCAACGAACAATGCCGGAGAAATGATCGATTCACTCACGCTATCGATGAACCGCGTGCGCCAGGCAAAGATCACGAGGGAGATCATCGAAATCGTGAGCGGAGCGGCGGCATTGTAGCGAGCCACTAGCATCAAGAAAAACTTGATTGCTCATTGCTCGCCGGCCACAAGCTAAGAGGTAAAGCCTAAAGATTTTTTATGGAAAACATCGGACACGTAATCCAAATCACCGGCCCCGCAGTGGACGTGCAATTCACCGAAGCGGCGATGCCGCCGATCTACCAGGCTCTTCGCGTGGTCAGCGACGGCTACGACGTTCCCGTGCCCATCAGGGTCATTCTCGAAGTGCAGCAGCACTTGGGCGAAGGCCGCGTGCGGGCCATCGCCATGGAGCCAACTGACGGCATGGTCCGTGGCATGAAGGCCATCGATCTCGGCGGTCCAATTTCCGTCCCCGTTGGCCACGGGACCCTCGGCCGCGTGATGAACGTAATCGGCGAGCCAGTCGACAATCTCGGGCCAATTCAGTCCAAACAACGAGATCCTATACATCGCCAGGCGCCTGCTTTCGACGAGCAAGCGACAACGGCGGAAATGTTTGAAACCGGCGTCAAGGTTGTCGATCTCATACAGCCGTTCTTAAAAGGCGGCAAGATCGGACTCTTCGGCGGCGCGGGTGTCGGCAAAACCGTCGTCATCATGGAGCTGATCAACAACGTCGCCAAGCAGCACGGCGGCTATTCCGTGTTTGCCGGCGTCGGCGAACGCACTCGCGAGGGCAATGACCTGTGGCTCGAAATGAGCGAGTCGGGTGTGATTAAGCCCGGCGATCCCGAACACTCGAAAGCGGCCCTGATTTATGGTCAGATGACCGAACCGCCGGGTGCCCGTTTGCGTGTTGCTCTCACCGGACTGACAGTGGCCGAATACTTCCGCGACCAGGAGGGTGCCGACACGCTCTTGTTCATCGACAACATTTTCCGGTTCACCCAAGCTGGTTCCGAAGTGTCGGCGCTCCTTGGCCGGATGCCGAGTGCCGTGGGCTATCAGCCGAATCTGGCAACCGAAATGGGTGAACTGCAGGAGCGCATCACTTCCACTAAAAAAGGTTCGGTAACATCGGTCCAGGCAATCTACGTTCCTGCCGATGACCTGACGGACCCTGCTCCGGCCACTACGTTCGCTCACCTCGATGCAACCACGGTGCTTTCCCGCGCGCTGACGGAAATCGGAATTTATCCTGCGGTCGATCCGCTCGCTTCTACTTCGCGCATTCTCGATCCGCGCATCGTCGGCCAGGAGCATTACGACGTGGCTCAAGCCGTGAAGAAAACCTTGCAGACCTATAAAGACCTACAGGACATCATCGCGATTCTTGGAATCGATGAACTGAGCGAAGATCAGAAACTCACTGTTGCACGCGCCCGTAAAATTCAGCGCTTTCTATCGCAGCCGTTCCATGTGGCCGAGCAATTTACCGGAGCCCCCGGTCGTTACGTGAAAGTTGCGGACACCGTAAAGGGCTTCAAGGAAATCGTCGAAGGCAAGCACGACGACATTCCCGAGCAGGCGTTTTACATGAAGGGCACGATCGATGAAGTCGTGCAAGCGGCAGAGAAATTGAAAGTAGCAGCGTAAGAACAGTCGTGTGTCGCACGTCACGCGCAAGGCGGTTTTAGCGCTCGACGCACGACGCAGGGCTGACGACACAATGCCCGATTCTTTCCAACTCGAAATCGTCACCCCCGAGAAGTTGGTGGTCCGCGACACCGTGCAGGAGGCGCAGATTCCCGGCGCGAACGGGTACATTGGCATTCTCCCCGGCCACGCTCCGCTCATCACAGAACTCGGCGCGGGCGAAATCAGTTACCGAAAGGGCGGCCAGGTGCACCGTTTTGCAACCGCGTGGGGATTCGCCGAGGTGCTGCCCGATAAAGTTACCGTTCTTGCCGAAACCGTCGAGCCCGCTTCTGAGATCAATGTGCCCAGGGCGCAGCAATCGCTCGCTCAGGCAGAAAATGCGCTGAAATCTGCGCAGACAGAAGAAGAGGTTTCAAAGGACCTTGGCAAAGTCCGCCGAGCGCAGGCGCGCATCGAGGTCGCCGAGCATAAACATTCCTGATCTTTCCTACAAAAATTTTTAATTCCAAGTAAAACGTTTCTGCGGTTAGCATTCCGCATGCCGAAAACCGCTGTGTCGGCGATGTTCTATCCTTGGAGGCTCCGCATTGGGACTCAGGTGCTTTGCCCGGACATGCGCATTTTTAATTTTCCTTCTACTCTCCTCTAACCTTTGGGCGTTGGTTGCGCCTGAGATCGCCACGAATAGCGCCGATCGGCAGGCCCAACGCATCGCCGCGCTTGAACAGCAAACCGCGCAGGCCCAAAGCTCCGCCGACAACTCGTGGATGCTCACGAGCTCTGCGCTCGTGCTCATGATGACTGGCCCCGGACTCGCCCTTTTCTACGGCGGTCTTGTGCGCAAAAAGAACGTGCTCTCCACCATGCTGCAAAGTTTCGCCATGATGGCTGTAATTTCTGTGCTCTGGGCCATTTGCGGTTACAGCCTGGCGTTCGGTTCCGGTAACAGCTTCATCGGAGGCATTCATAATTTCTTTCTGCACGGTGTCGGGCTGCAACCCGATGCGGCATATTCCGCCACCATCCCGCAGCAGACCTACATGATTTATCAGTTGATGTTCGCCATTATTACGCCGGCGCTGATCACCGGAGCTTTCGCCGAGCGCATGAAGTTCAGCGCGATGTTGCTCTTCATGATCCTGTGGTCTCTAATCGTCTATGCTCCCATGGCGCACATGGTATGGGGCAAAGGCGGTCTGCTGAACGCTGCATTAGGCGGGTATTTTCCAACACTTGATTTCGCCGGCGGGACGGTCGTGCACGTTACGTCAGGGGTTTCCGCGCTCGTCTGTGCACTTTATCTTGGCCGTCGCCTCGGCTATCCGCACGAAGCTATGCCGCCGCACAGCGTCGTTCTCAGTTTTATTGGTGCATGCATGTTGTGGGTCGGGTGGTTCGGGTTCAATGCCGGCAGTGCACTCGGTTCGGGCTCGCTCGCAACCAGTGCATTCGTTGCCACGCATTTCGGCGCCGCCGCCGCTGTAATCGGATGGTGTGCAGCAGAGTGGTTGCGAAATGGCAAAGTGAGCGCGCTAGGCGCGATTTCGGGCGCAGTAGCAGGACTAGTTGCGATTACTCCCGCAGCCGGATTCGTAGGTCCCATATCCGGGCTCGCCATCGGTTTAATTGCCGGAGCATTCTGTTATTTCATGGTTGCGGCAGTAAAGGCGCGCTTCGGTTATGATGACTCGCTCGACGCCTTTGGGGTGCATGGAGCGGGTGGTACTCTCGGCGCGATTCTCACCGGAATCTTTGCGTCGAGCACAGTGAATCCGATCTTTAAGGACGCGCAGGGCAACACGATCGCCTCTGGAGTGATAGAAGGGAATTATCGCCAATTGGCAAACCAATTTGTTGGTGTCGCAATCGCATGGAGCCTGGCGATCGTGGGAACACTTATTATCTTGAAGATTGTTGATATGGCCATCGGACTGCGAGTCACTCAGGAGCATGAAGTGCAAGGCCTTGATCTTTCGCAGCATGGCGAAGAAGGATATTTCTGGGAAGTCTCGGCTTAGAACTTTGTTTGACCAACTGTCAGAAACAATCAACACCGAATGCCTATAGGAATCGGACCACATGCTTAAGATAGAAGCCATCATTCAGACCTCGAAACTCGAGGCGGTAAAGAACGCATTGCACGAGATTGGCATTGAAGGAATGACCGTGATCGAAGTTCGCGGCCATGGGCGACAAAAAGGCCACACCGAGGTGTATCGCGGTCGCGAGTACACGGTCGATTTAATCCCTAAAATCAAGATTGAGATGGTGATCGCCGATGTCATGCGAGAAAAGGTCGAACGCGCAATCATCGGTGCCGCTCAAACCGGCAAAATTGGAGACGGAAAGATCTTCTACTCGCGTATCGATGACACCGTCCGAATCCGCAACGAGGAGCGCGGCGAAAACGCACTATAAAGGACGCTATCTCCGTGCAGTTCTAAAACACCAGGCCATGCAGCCGTTAGCGTGATGTCATAGACTCGTTCGGACAGGAACACCCGGCTCATTAATGCTTATGCGACCTTTCCCGTCCGAAACTTTCCAGCTTGATAACCGCCCGGGACCGTCCTGGCCGAAATGTTGAGACGGTTCCAGCCATTGATGGCCACAACCGCCAGCGTGAGGTCCGACAACTGCTTATCGTCAAAGTACTGACGCACGCTCTCATAGACTTCGTCACGCACGTGACCGTCCGTGATTAGCGTCAGAGCTTCCGTCCACTCCAGCGCTGCGCGCTCCCGGTCGGTATAAAACGGAGACTCTCGCCACGCATCAAGTGCATAGAGTCGTTGCTCGGTCTCGCCGGTAGCACGCAGGTCTTTCCAATGCATGTCAATGCAGTACGCGCAACCGTTGATCTGCGAGGCGCGCAGGTCCACAAGGTTAAGCAGGGTTTGTTCGAGACCGCATCCGTGAAGATACTGTGCCAGCCCGAGCATTGCTTTCATTGCGCCTGGCGCCGCTTGGCCATAGTTGAAACGAGCTTCCATATCTCCTCCTCTAATTCTTAACTGATGATTAATTACTTCGATGTACGCGATTGAGCTGAGACTCAGAATCAATGCACGCGGCCGACATTTTTAAAAATCACTGAGTCCGAGTATTGAATCCTTTCAGGTGGATTAAACTATCTGGTCCAAGAAGGTCGCGGATCTACTCGCAACTTCTACGGAGCGAATCATGAATAATTCAACAAAAAATCTGGATCGCAGAACATTCTTGTCTAAATCTGCAGCCGCAATTGCAGGAGGCTCAGCGCTGGCGCACAGTGCTCTCTCTTACGGCAAGATTCTTGGCGCGAATGATCGCATTGCTCTCTGCCATGTCGGCATCGGTAGCCGAGGCAGCGAACTGGACCAGATTGTCTCCCAGGTCGCGCCCAGCCATAACGTGGAGATGAATGCGGTTTGCGATCTGTGGAGCATGAATCGCGACAAAGCCGTTGCCACGAATGCGAAGTATTACAATCGTGCGCCGCGTGCATTCCAGCACATTGAAGATGTCCTGGCTGACAAAGACATCGACGCGGTTATTCTTTCCACTCCAGATTTTTCGCATTCGCCGCTACTGAAGATGACAGCCGAGGCTGGCAAAGACGCCTATGTCGAAAAACCAATGGGCGACGTGCTGGACGAGGCAAAGGCCGCGCGTGATGCGGTTCTGAACAACAAGCTGATCGTCCAGGTTGGCACGCAGCATCGGAGTGAACCCTATCCGCAAGCAGCGCACGACCTCATACAGACTGGAGCGCTGGGTGACGTTAGCAAGGTCGAGATCGTGTGGAACTATCACGGGCCGCGATGGCGCGGACGGAGAGAGACGAAGCTCATCCGGGAACAGGACACCGATTGGCGAAAGTTTCTGTTGAACAAGCCGTATCGTCCTTTTGATCCGCAAATCTATTGCGAATTTCGCCTGTACGAAGAATTCTCAAGCGGCATTCCGGATCAATGGATGAGCCACGCCATCGATCTCGTGCATTGGTTTATGAATGATAATTTTCCGCGCTCGGCGGTATCGCACGGCGGCGTGTTAGCCTGGCACGACGGACGCGAAAACGCGGACACATTCCAGACTTTGCTCGAATATCCGAAGGGCTTTCTGGTTAGCTACTCGACGAGCTTCGGGAACGACTCTCCCAGCTTTACTCGCTACATGGGCAAGAAGGCTACGCTCTTCAATATCGGCGGCGAAGGTAGCCCGCGTTATCAGTTGGTTGAAGAAAAGGGAACGCATGAAGACAATCCGGACATCGAGAAGAGCCGCGCATCGAAATACGTTCTGCTTCCCGGAGAAACCAAGCTGCCGCCGATGGGAATGGGCGATCTCACTCTCGGGCACATGTCGAACTGGTTTGACTGCCTGCGTTCGCGCCAGCAGCCGCATTGCAGCGTGCACGAAGGCTTCGCCCACTCGGTAGCCTGCATGATGTCAACCGAGGCGTACTGGTCAGGAAGAAAGCAGTATTGGGACCCGGCAACGGAGACCATCCTCGACCATCCGCCTACCACGGGAGCAAATACTTAAGAGAGATACTGAAGGGTTTGCTCAATTAATTTCGATGTAGGCGCATACGGATCGCCGGGAGCATCGAACTCCATCGAGCAGTAGCCGCGATATCCGCTGGCCTTCAGAATTCCGAAGGAACGTTTCATATCGATGTTGAACTGTTTTCCGCCATTGCCTACCTCTCCACTCTTGACGTGGCAAATGTTGTAGGCGTGGTGAAACATCGCGGCGAGAGCCCGATAGTTGAAGTCTGCATCTCCGGTCGTCATAGAGTTGGCGAAATCGGGCAAGGCGTGCAGGAACGGATTGTTTATTGCTTCAATCACCTTCACGATGAAAAAAGCGTCTTCGCTGACCAGGTCGTCGTTCTCTAAATTCACGACCACATTTTTTCCGCTCGCATAGGCCACGACCTCCCGCAGGCTTCCTGCTGTGCGTTGCACGTCAGGTTTCGAGTTCTCAGCTCTGCGGACGTGCAGTCGCACGCTGGGAGAACCGATCTGGATGGCAACATCTATAAATTTCTTTGCGTACGCGATTGCCTGTTTGCGCGCCGGAAGCTCGTGGTCGTAAAAGCTGTAGTCGTTATCGACCGCGATGTTCACTGCTTTGGAATTCGCTTGGTTGAGCGCCTGCCGGAAGCTGGCAAGATACTTGGCGTCTAGCGAACTGAAGTGACGGCTGAGCGGCTCAACATTGCGGACATTGAATTTTTTCCTGACTTCGGCTGCAAAATCTTTTAAGTCCATGCCCGGCAGCTTGGGATCACGGTCTCGATTTCCGGGAGCTTCGATGTAAGCACGGAAGGGATAGGAGGCGACCGAAATGCGGTCTCTGGGGGCGGTCGGGAACGGAATGTGCGGCTCGCGCTCTTCCGCGGCGAAGAGGCGGCCAGTTCCGGAGAAAGCCGCAGTTGTGGCACCGGTAAGTTGTCCTAAAAATCCTCGTCTTGTTGTTGGCATGAGGGTGACTCGCGATTATAGCTCTGATTCACGCTTGCAAATAAAACGGCTCGGTTGGATTAGACTGTGTGGCTCCGGTTTCCTTTAGGGGAGAGAGGCCATATGCTCCGTTATCTTCCGTTCTTGTTGCTTTTACTTGTTTTCCCCATCGTCGCTTCAGCCTCTTCGCCCGCTGATAGCCACAAACATCCTTTCACCTTTGAAGACATGATGGCGCTCAAGCGCGTCGAGGAACCGGAGGTCTCTCCGGATGGCAAGTGGGTGCTGTTCGCGGCCGTGGATGTGGACCTGAAGGCGAACATGAAGACGCCGCATGTGTGGGTAGTGCCGATCGCGGGTGGGCAGGAAAAGGAAATCATTGCGGATCAGGATGCGGACCGACCTCGCTGGGCGCCGGATGGGAAGCGGTTCGCCTTTGTTTCAAGCAAAGAACACGGATCTCAAGTCTGGATTGCCGATTTTGATGGCGCGACCCGTACTGTCACTGGGACGCATCGGCTCACGAATCTCTCGACTGAAGCGGACGGCGAGCTGTGGTCGCCGGATGGGAAAAACATTTTGTTCAAGTCCGATGTGTATCCGGAATGCGAGGGAAACAGTTTCGATGAGCTGATGTGTATTGAGAGAAAATTCAGGGAGGCAAAAAATTCCAAAGTCAAAGCGCAAATATTCACTCACCTTCTATACCGTCATTGGAATGCTTACAAAGAAGGTAAGCGAACTCATCTTTTCGTGATCCGCCTTCGGTGGTCACAGAACGGAGAACTAACTTATCCAGGAGCGCAACCATCGATTGGTTCAGGACACGATTTAAACGATCTGCTGGCGATTGTTCCGCGCGACCTCACTCCTGGCGACTACGATGCGCCGGTGTTCTCGCTTGGAGGGCAGGATGACTACGCGTTCTCGCCCGATGGGAAAGAGCTTTGTTATGCCTCGAACCACGACTCAATGCCGGCGGCTTCGACCAACAACGATTTGTTCACTGTGCCGGTGAATTTTTCCCCGGGTGCGACTTCGAAAGATGTTCTTGCTGCGACGAAGGACATAACTGCAGAGAACAAGGCGGCTGACAACACTCCGCTCTATTCGCCGGATGGCAAGTACATCGCCTATCGCGCACAGCAGCGCCCGGGGTACGAGAGCGATCGGTTCGGTTTAACTCTTTACAATCGCGACACCGGACAGAAAACGGAACTGACAAAGGGATTCGATCAATGGGTCGGCACATTTATCTGGGCAATCAATTCGAAGACCATTTACTTCAGTTCCGAACATAAGCGGCATTCTTTGATTTACGCAGTGAATACAGCTCAAGCGAATGATGAATTTGCCAGACGCACATTGATAGCCAACTACAACGATGATCTTGCGATCACGCCTGACGGACAAACATTGGTATTTACCCGGATGTCCATCCAAGCGCCTAACGAAATATATGCCGCGAATACGGCTGGCGATGGCTGTCCTTCCCGAACCGGAGATGTGGATCCGGGAAAAGAAAATTGTTCCTTGAATAAGGATTGGGCTCTGACTCATCTCAATGACAAATTACTGTCGCAAGTCAATATGAGCAGCGGCGAGCCTTTTTGGTTCACCGGCGCTCACAACGACAAAGTCGAAGGGTTCCTGGTCAAGCCGCCCAACTTTGATCCCAACAAAAAACATCCGGTGAAATTCCTCATCCACGGCGGCCCGGAAGGTAACTGGGGAGATGACTGGAGCTATCGCTGGAATCCCGAGCTATTCGCGGCGAACGGATATGTGGTCGTCATGATCAACTTCCACGGATCAACCGGCTACGGGCAGAAATTCATCGACGCGATCAACGGCGATTGGGGCGGGGCTCCGTTTGAAGACCTGATGAAGGGACTCGATTACGTTGATGAGCATTATGGGTTTATAGATAAAGACCGCGAGTGCGCACTCGGCGCGAGCTATGGCGGATACATGGCCAACTGGATCCTCGGCCATACCAACCGCTTCAAGTGCGTTGTGACCCACGACGGCATGTTCAACACGGAGTCGGCGTATGGGGCGACGGAAGAGTTGTGGTTTCCTGAATGGGAGTTCAAGGGAACGCCCTGGACCAATCGCGAGATGTACCGCAAGTGGTCTCCGCACTTAAGCGCGAGCAGTTTCAAGACACCAACGCTGGTAATTCATGGTCAGCTCGACTATCGGCTAGATGTCTCGCAAGGATTTGCCCTGTTCACGGCATTGCAACGCCAAGGCATTCCTTCGAAGATGCTTTACTTCCCCGACGAAGGTCATTGGGTGCTCAAGCCGCAGAATTCGCAACTCTGGTACAAGACAGTGAACGACTGGGTCGATCAGTGGGTGGGAAACAAATGATTCCTACTTCACGCCCGCGGGATATTCCCTCATAGTTCAGGCACGAGATATACGTAGGCTCGGGCTGGAAATTGAAACTGATTGTTCAAAGAGAATTACGAATCAGCATTCGGCAAACGCCGCGACTCGCCGTTGCGGCGTTGAAATCTTTCGTTGCTCGGGGACTTTGTGAAAGTCATCGCTCCACCAGCAAAACCTTCTCCATCCCATCGATCTCGTTCAGCTTGACTTCGATCACCTCGCGCATTGTCGTCGGTACAGTGCGTCCCACGAAGGCCGCCTCAATCGGTAACTCGCGATGTCCACGGTCAATCAATACACACAGCTGCACTCGCCCCGGGCGGCCATGAGCAAACAACGCATCCAGCGCGGCGCGAATTGTGCGGCCGGTGAACAAAACGTCATCGATGAGCAGGATGTTCTTATCTTGAATATCAAAGCCGATCTTCGTTTCCTGTACCACAGGTTTCGGCCCGAGCGTCGATAGGTCATCACGATAGAACGTAATATCCAGAGCACCGACCGGAATCACCGTGCTTTCAATTCGGCCCATCAGCTTTCCCAGACGTTCGGCGAGTGGCACGCCCCGTCGTCGAATTCCGATCAGACCTAAATTCTCGACGCCCCCGCTCTTCTCCACAATCTCATGCGCAAGGCGCAGAAGGGTGCGCTCCATCTCCGACGCCGACATCAACTGCGCCTTTTCACGAAACGCGAATTTCGGCAGTGGACTTTCGTTTGTCATGACGTTGAATGATACGCAGCCCCGAGACGCGCCGCAAGGCTCACTCGGAAGCTTGTATTTGCTGCATAGTGGAAAGCTCTTCTTGCGCCAGGGGATTACCGCGGTGCTCGTTTTCGGCTCTCGACGACAGCTTTTAACTTCTCAATTTCTCCAATACTGAGTCGCCGAAATTCTCCAGGAGGCACATCCAAATTCAGCGGACCGTAGCGTACGCGCTTTATTTTTTCCACGTGATGCCCGATCTCCTCGAACATCCGTCGAATTTGACGATTCTTGCCTTCGGTCAAAGTTACTTCGTACCAGGGATTCTCCGCATCTCGAATGAGGCGGACTCTCGACGGCGCAGTTTTCTCGCGCCACGCACGCCTGCTCCGGTTCCTAACGCCTTCAGCGCGGCCATTCCGAGCGCCTCTAGGGGCGAGCAACCTGCTTTCGGAGCTTATTGAGATCCCTCTCCGGATCTTTTCCAGCCCTGCCTCATCCGGCACTCCCGACACTTTCACCAGGTAAATCTTCGGTACATGTGACGCCGCCTTCATTAGCTTATGTGCGAGTTCGCCATCGTTCGTCAGAAGAAGCAAACCTTCGCTTGCATAATCGAGTCGTCCTACTGGATAAACCCGCACCCGAATTCCGCGAATCAAATCCATTACCGTGGGCCGGCCTTCAGGATCACTCACCGTCGTGACATATCCTTTTGGCTTGTTCATCAGCAAATACACGGGACGCTCGGCTCCACGCAGTAGCTTTCCATTCACGCGGATGTGGTCGCGCTCAGGATCAGCCTTTGTACCCAACTCAGTGACAGTTTGCCCGTTCACAGAAACCGCCCCCGAAGCGATCAGCTTCTCCGCGTTACGGCGTGAAGCGACTCCCGCAGCCGCAATAATTTTCTGAAGGCGTTCAGACCCCATACTCATTAAGAGGTTAACAGGAAGACGGAGCGCCTGCGGGTAAATGACATAGATACAGTCGAAACTTAAATCCGCTAACGGGTCCAACCAGAAGATTGAAACAAGGGCGATTCCTTACTAAAGCAAGGATATGGGCAAGGTGTGTTCGGGTAGAAAACCATTCTTGTAATGAGAATTAACTCAGCGGCTTGCCAATTTCCCAGTGGTGCCCAAACGGGTCAACAACACGCCCTACTCGCCACCTATACGGTTGATCTTCGACTGGGGCACACGCTGTTCGCTCCGGCTTTCAGCGCCCGTTTGAAAGCGCATCGGGATCATCGATCACCATTACCATACGTGTAGTTGAGCCGCCCAGCGATTCAGGGCTAAAGTTTTTATTCTCCGGTGACTCGTCGGCGACCCAACATTCCGAGTTCCCGACCGCAAGCCGCGCCACCACGTCGCCAGAATCGTCCCGGACACTAAAAAGTTCCGGTGCCCCGAAGGCCTGCTTGTAAAATTCCACTGCCTTTGCGCCTTTCCGGACGGACAAAAGGGGGAAATCGAAGGTTTATCGTTGTTCATGTAATTTCCTGGTGCGCCAAGAATATAGGACCTGAATCCGCATTTTCGGAACCAGGGCTCCGGTCGATCGGCTGTACTCAAAATATTCTGCGCCGAAGGTTTTTCGCATGAACTCCTCCTCTTTACGACTCTTTATGAGAAACCCCAGCCAAACCAACGCAATCGAGATCACACCAACAGCTTCGCCCTTTGCCAGCGCCGTACCGCAAAGCGCCACCAATATCCCTGAATAGATCGGATGACGCACCCAATGGTAAGGTCCGCTGCGAATCAGCTCATGCCCTACCTTAATAGTGACGTTACCACTCCAGTTTTGGCCAATGTAGAAGCGCGCCCAGATCGCCAAGGCAATACCGGCCACAGTGAGAAACAGGCCTACATTTTCGACGGCAGCGCTCCTTGGAATAATGTGGGTGTACAGCCGTCCAAACGCTGGGTTGCTCGCAAACATCAGATAAGCACCAACCAGCACGGGTATTCCATATGCCACCCGCCAGCCGACCGACGCACGTTCGTGCGTTTTTTTCGTTCTTATCGCTGCGATCACCCACACCACCAGGAAAAGCACCCACGTGACGGAAAAAGGATTCAGTCCACCCATACGTTCTCTCAACATTTAGTACGCAATTCTTAACGCCAAGGTTCCCGACTACTGCATCAGCACTCGCGACGAAAGGTAAATCCATAACACTGGAGCCGCAAAAAGCAGTGCGTCGATTCGATCGAACATCCCGCCATGACCGGGCAGGATCGCGCCCGAATCCTTCGCGCCAGCCCCGCGCTTTATCAGGGACTCGACCATATCCCCGAGTTGCGCCGCAATGTTGAGGACGATCGACAGAATGACTATAGGAACCAGCGACCGCGGCTCGCTGAAAATGCCGTCGCGTAGATCAATTAAATGTGCATGCAACAAACCCGTCGAAATCGGCACGGCGTAATGAAACATCAACATGCCAACTGCGATGCTCGCAAGGACTGAAGCCACCGCCCCTTCCCAGGTTTTGTTCGGGCTGACCCGCGGCGACATTCGATGGCTGCCCAGCGACTTCCCCACAAAGTAGGCGAATATGTCCCCGGCCCAGACAACCAGCAATAAATAAAGCAGAAAAAAGCTGCCCTCCCACTGCTCTCGCAGTTGCGCCAAAGACGCCATCGGAATGGCAATGTAGGCAAACGCAAACGTCGAAACGGCCGCCGCTGGAAATGGCGACGAGAGTTCGTTGCGTCGCATTGTGATTGCGAGAAAAATGAAGGGCGCAAGCGTGGCAGCCGCCAGTCCGAACAATGCGAAACCCGAGGTTGAGAGTAGCGGTGTGGACGCGGGACCAAGCGCAGTCAGCAGAAAAAACGATGCAACATATATGTACGTGGGCGTATGCATTGGCTTAATTGCATACTGTTGGGAAAGCGTTAACAACTCGCGAATTGCTAGCAGCGCCACCAGGGCCGCAACGAGGACCAGCACCGCAACTGGCGCGCACAGCACAAGGAGAAGAACTATCGGGATCAGGACAACTGCGGTGAGTACTCGTTTCAGGAGTTCCAATTCTAGTTAGCTCCGCAGAGCCCGCGAGGATGAAGCATCGTTCAGTCCGCCGTAGCGCCGGTCACGCGTCTGGTATTCGGCAATGCCTTCGAGCAGATGAACGCCGCGAAATTCCGGCCACAGCGTTGGCGTAACGTAGATCTCCGCGTAAGCAAGCTGCCACAACAGAAAATTGCTCAGGCGCATTTCACCGCTCGTACGAATCACCAGATCAGGATCAGGCAAGTGACTGGTATAAAGGTGACGCGAGACGAGCTCTTCATTGATCTTCAAGTGCTCAATGCCGCCGTTATTTGCAGCAGCATGCAGCATTGATCGAAACGCGTCTACCAGCTCTGACCGGGCACTGTAATTTAATGCCAGCGTAAGCAACATTCCGGTATTGCGCGCGGTTTCTTTTCGCGCGCAGTCCATTTTTTCCTGGACCACCGCCGGAAGCTCGTGCAACCGCCCAATATATTCCAGGCGAACATTGTTTTTATGAAGCGTGGGCACTTCCTGCTTCAAATACCGCGAGAGCAGCTTCATCAGGAAATCGACTTCAGCCTTGGGCCGGCGCTTCCAGTTTTCTTCAGAAAAGGCGTAGAGCGTGAGCGAAGGAATCCCGATGCGCGACGCGCACTCGACCACATAGCGCACCGATGTGACTCCGGCCCGATGCCCTGCCACGCGCGGCAGATGCCGGCGGCGCGCCCAGCGGCCGTTGCCATCCATGATTATGGCGATGTGCTTTGGGAGCCGGGCTGGGTCGAGCCGTTGATAAATTTCGGCTTCTTTTTGATCCAGACCGGCAGGAGTTTTGACCTGCAAGAGTAGTTCCTTCTGTTTGAGAAACTACCATAGCAAAAACAGAGTTGCAATGAAGGCTACCCGCGGTCCTCGCCAGCGGCACTCCTGAGATCTTCTCGGCAACCCCGAATGCCCTGCGCGAGCTCTGCGGTCAATATCCTTTACTGCTTCGACTCCTGCGGCACGATCGACAACTCCACCCGTTCGGTCCGCCTGATGATCGTGACTGAACTCTCTGCGCCGACATGCGCATCCGTCAACAAGCGATGCAGATCGTCGACACCCGCGATTGTCTGCCCATTGAACGCGATGATCACATCGCCTTCCCGTAATCCGGTCTTTTGTGCCGGACTGAAGTTTTCCACGCCCGTAACCACCACGCCAGTCTCCGTCCGCAAGTCATAAAAGCGCACAATCCGCCGGTGCAGCGGCGCCGTTTGTGCCTCCACGCCGATGTAAGCGCGACGAATCCGGCCTTGCGAAAGAAGGCGACTTGCAACAAACTTTGCCGTGTTAATGCCGATAGCAAAGCAAAGCCCCTGCGCGCCCACGATCGTGGCGGTATTGACGCCAATCACTTGCCCATCTGAAGAGACCAGCGGCCCACCCGAATTCCCCGGATTCAGCGAAGCATCGGTCTGTATCACATCTTCAATCAGCCGCCCCGAGTAAGACCGCAACGAGCGGCCCAGCGCACTCACTACGCCTGCCGTCACCGTGTACTGAAAGCCATAGGGATTTCCAATCGCAATCGCCAATTGACCAACGCGTAGTTTCTGCGAGTCGCCCAGTGGAACCGCAGTCAGATTTGGCGCGTCAACGCGTACAACTGCCAGGTCCGTCGCCGGATCATCACCGATCAACTGCGCCGGAAACCGGTGCCCATCCGGCAGCGATAGCTGGATGCGCGTAGCACCGTGCACCACGTGGCTGTTGGTGAGCACCAAACCGTCGGGCGTAAATACGAATCCCGAACCCCCGCCGTGACGTTCGCGGGATTCGCCGTTGCGCCCACGAGCAGTTTGCGTCACATCGATCTTTGCAACCGACGGACTGACCTTCTCTGCCGCAGAGACCACGGCGTGCGAATATGCATCGAGAAGAGCAGCATCCGCATGCGGTGTCGCGGGATCGAGAACAGACCCGATTTGATTGAGTTCAGTAGAAAGAAATTGTTCCAGCATGGCTGGTAGATGAAAATTCGCGGCCCCTGGATTCAGGCTGCCCGGTCCCAGCTTGACTGCGTCAAACGCCATCCGACTAAGCAGCATCTCTAATGCCATGATCAGGAAATTGAAGTCAGGCGAGTACCGCCTTTACTCACGAAAGAAGAATCCGAAAACAGGGAAGCGGAGGAATCTGGGGACTTTTGCATCTCGAGCGGCCGCCGAGAAGCACGAGCGCGCAGTGCAGTTCTTCAAAAAACGCTAGATCACTCGGGACCACTTATAGGTCGACGTCGGGGTCTCTCCGCAGATCCAATTCCACAATAGATCGCAATGTATTTGAAATGTTTGTGAATCGAAATCTTCACCCCAGCGCTAACTCCTTTGCCCTCTGCGCCGCTTTCACTACTGCTTTAATCAAGGTCACTCGCAATTTTCCCTCTTCAAGTTCCATGATTCCATCGATGGTGCAACCGGCTGGGGTTGTCACTGCGTCCTTCAGCAACGCCGGATGATCTCCCGTTTCGAGCACAACAGTTGCTGCCCCCAGCGTGGTTTGCGCGGCTAAAAGCGTTGCGATATCTCGAGGCAATCCAACTTTCACACCTGCTTCAGCAAGTGACTCCAAAATGATGTAGATATACGCCGGCCCGCTGGCTGAGAGTCCGGTCACCGCGTCCATATGTTTCTCGTCCACAACAACCGTTCTTCCCACCGCCTTGAATAGCGCTGCAGCCGCTTCCACATGCTCGGGCTTTGCATGTTGCCCTTTACACAAGGCTGTCATTCCTTGTCCTAGAATGCACGGCGTATTCGGCATCGCGCGGACCACGGGCACGCCACCGCCCAGTGCGCTCTCAATCTGCGAGGTATGGACCGATGCCGCAACAGAAACAATCAGCTGAGTGGCTGAGACTTTCTCCTTGATCTCCTCCATCAGTTCCTGCACGACCTGCGGCTTCACGCAGACGAAAATAATGTCCGCGCCTTTGACGGCAGCGACGTTATTCGTCCCCACCTTTACGCCAAGCTTTTGCGAAAGCTCCCGCGCTCGCGCATCGTGCGCAACCGTCGCCCGCACGCGCTGCGGAGACATGCGGTGCTTCTCAAGCAGCGCCCTCACCAGAATGCCGCCCATTTTCCCTGCGCCCAGCACGGCAATGCGGCCCTTCAAGAATTCTTTGGCCATTGCGTCCTCCGTTTGTCCGGCATTGGTGTAAGCTCCGCCTTCAGCACGCCGGTGCACTCTAAATGTGGAGTGAAGCTCGAAGATACCACACAGGCTACGGAGTCACGGTGAGCGTGGCGGAAGCAGAATGTGGAATGCCGTTGCAAGTCGCGTCCACGGTAATGGTATAAGTCCCAGGCGGCGTGCCCGGACTGCCGCTGCCGGCCCCGCCATTCCCTTGCAAGCCACCGCCGCAAGAGACCAGAGCAATCAGCAAAAGTGAAAGCAGACCTCCGCGAAGTGCGAGTCGCAATTTTCGCGGCCGCAAAAAAATCAGACCTACCAACGCAAGGGAAGCCGAAAACGGCGACCCGCCGGCTGCCGACGCTGCCACTGCAGCAGTAGTGTTGACCACCAGCGCGACGCTTTGCGGGCTCGAATCGCCGGAGGCGACCTCCGGAGGACTAAAGGTGCAGCTTGCAAGTGGCGGGAGATTCGAACACGAAAGCGTGACGTTGTCCGGAAAGGAACTGGTTGTTGCGGCAATGCTCACGCTTAAATTGGCTGCACCTCCAGCCACCACCGAGACGCCCGTCGTCGGACTAACCCCAAGATTGAAATCGAAGTTTTCGCTCGCCCCGCTTACAGTCAAGGTGGCCTGAGCCGTGTGACTCACAGTACCGGACGTCGCGCTAATGACCACTTTGTAGGTTCCCGGCGGTGTGCCCGGAATTGTGCCCGAGCTTCCAGTGAATGTTCCTTGCGTGGTAATGCTCCAACTTACCGTGGAACTGCCACCGCCCGCCTTAACCGAAGATGGGCTCACCTCGCACGTGGCCAGATTCGGGAGTCCCGAGCAGGCGAAGTTCACGTCAGTTGGAAAGGCGCCGACGGTCGGACTTAAAGTCAGATTGAAAGTCGCTATCTGCCCCGCGGAAACGGAAGTCTCCGGAGGCGAAACGCTCATCGTAAAGTCGAAGCCTCCATTGGCCGTCGAAGTAAATGTGACCGGCGCCGAATGCGTCGTAAATGCCGCGTCGCTTCCGGTCGCAACAATGTCGAAGCTGTAGCTTTGTGCGGTGCCGCTCGAAACGGTGACCGCGAACGGTGTGCCCGATACGGAAGGTGTCGCACTCGCTGGATTGACACTGCATGTTGCAGGCGCGCCTGCCCCGCAGCTCAGCGTGACAGAACTGTTATAGCCATTGATCGCACTCAACGTGCCGTTGAATGTGCTCGAAGTATTCACAGGAGCGGTGAGCGACGGATTCGTAATCGTAAGTGCGAAATCCGGCACGGCACTTACCGTCAGCGACAGCGTTTGGGTCTTCGTTGGTCCACCAGCAACTGCCGCGTTGATCGTGATCGAATAACTTCCTGCCGGAGTGCTGGTGGACGCAGCTATCGTAAATGTCACCGCTACCGGGTTCGCGCTGGTTGGCGCCACTGTTGCCGAGGGCTGAAACTGGCAACTCGCTCCCACTGGCAGGTTCGAACAGGAAAGCGTGACTGCACCCCTGAAAGCTCCTGATGCCGCCACTTGAAAAGAAATCGGCGAGCTCGTGTTTCCCGGCGAAACCATTACACTGCTCGGCGATGGCGTGCCCAACGTGAAATCTACAATGTGCAAAGTAACTGGAAAATCGTGAGTGATTGCTTCAGAATCTGTTCCCACGCCGTGCACGTCAAATTGATAGTCACCGATCGGCCCGCTGGCATTCAGCGTAAAACTCGCACCGACGGCGGTCGGCAGCAGCGTGCCCGGAGAAACGGAGCAGCTTGGGGGAGGGCTCGTCATTGCAGCTGTGCAACCCAGGTTCACGTTGCTGCTGTAACTGTTCAGCGCGTACAGCGTTCCATTGAAAGTTGCGGTTTGTGAAGGAAAGATCGTAAGCGGAGTATCACTCACATTCATTTGAAAATCAGGGGTGGTGATCAGGTTCCACTCCCACATTCCGCGCCCATAAGTTCCCGCGCGCAGCCGCTTCAATCCTCCAGAGTTGAAAATTTGCAGCGAAGTTACCGCAACATTCGGCAGAAATCCGCTCTGGCCGGACGCCGGATCTACTGCAGTCCAATTCGCCGCTCCCGTGCTGCTCGCGAAAACACCGACGTCGGTTCCTACGTACAGGGTCCCGTTTGAGAGCGACGCGCCCGAGTCAACGATGATCGCGTTCACTGGAGCATCGGGCAGGTTCGCCGTGAAATCAGTCCACGAAGTCCCAGCATCCGTCGTCTTCCAAACGTGCGAAGTATGAAAACCCATGACCGCCACATAAGCTGTCTTGCCCAAGGGATCAGTTGAATCGAGTGCGATGCTCGAAATCGGAAAATACAGCGGGTTGATCCCCTTCGTCATATCAGCCCACGTAAGCGGCCCGCCATCAGCATTGGTTGTGACCCACACGTGGCCACCTGTCGGCGTCGTTGAAATCAGTGGGCCTTCGCCGTTCGTTCCGGCATAAATGACCTGGGAGTAGCCATTTCCATCTTTCAGACCTCCAGCAGCCATCGACCGGACCATATTTATTTCGCCTCCGCTGCAGGTTCCTGTGCCGCCGGTCTCGAAATCAGGGCTGAGCAACGAGAAACTTCCGCCCGAAGTTGATCCGCGCCAGATGCGGCATGTGCCAAGAATCAATTCGCCGGAATTTTGTGGATCGAGCACGAACGGCAGATAGTAGGGGCCGACATCGCCATCGACTGAATTGCTGTCGGCGATCTCATCATTTTCGAAATCCTGAGTGTGGCAGTTCACGCCGCTGTCGCAGCGAAACAGGTTCACTCCGGAAATCGAATCGGGCGGCGCTGAGACGAACCACTCGTCCTCATTCGAAGAATTGACGGCAGAGAAGCCATTGTCTCCAGCGTTTACATTCACCCAAGTTTCGCTGTCCTGTGATGTTGCCGTTGCCGGAGCGCCATTGTCCTGCGCGCCTCCGAAAATAACGTTCGCATCCGTCGATGATTGCGCGATCGAGACGAACTGCGTAATTGGCCCGAGTGTTTCGTTCAAGTTGTCGAATTGATTGCTTTGCCCGCAATTGCCGGTAGTCAGTCCGGTATAGCCGTTGAGCGAACGATAGATTCCGCCATCGTTGGCGAAGTACATCAAAGCAGCATTGTTCGCCGCGAGGAAGTCCATCGCATGCTGCCCGGGATGAACTTTCGCTACGTCACTGCACCCGTAAGCGTGCGTAAGATTAAGAAACGTGTTCGGGCCGGTGCCGTTACAGGTCGGGTTGGCGACCGTGATCTCACACTTGTAAATGTTAACGGCACCGGCATAGAGATCAGTCGCTCCGCCGTTGGGAACCGCAGCGAGAGTGAGATTGAAAGTGCCGTCGTCTGTGCCGCAACCGCCGAAAATGTCCCCGCAATTTGTAATCCCAGCATCGCTTATCGGAGTCCACGAATTCCCGCCATCCAGGCTGATCCAGATGCCTTGATCATTGCTGCTAGCATCGACATACCAGGCATACATCTCGCCTGAATTCGACGGCCCCGTACGCCCCGGTACGACCGTAATTTGCCCACGATATATTGGACAGGCACTCGGGGTAAGTTCGACCGGAGGACAAGCGATCGCGCCCAGCCCAGCCCCAGGCTGCGTTACAAGCCGGGCCCAGTGGATTCCGTCAGGGGATGAATAGAATCCGTGATCGCGAATCACGGCAAAGAACGTTCCCGCAGCGGCGTTGTATACAACCGCTGTTGCCGAGTCCGCCGTAGTGCTTACTCCAAAATCCGAGACAACGGCCGCTTGCCAATGCGCTCCAGCATCTGTCGAGTAGTAAAGCCCTCGATTGGCGCCGACCGAATCTTCGTCTCCCTCCAAAATGCCTTCACTCGCCGCGCCGGCTGCGGCAACCACTAAGTTAGGATTCGCCGAACTGAACGCAATTTGGCTGAATCCCAATCCTGCGAATGGATGGGCCCCAGTCGAGTCCTGCGAAATCAATGCCCAGCTCTGGCCGCCATCGGTTGAACGCAAGATGCCCAGCCCGTAGTAGGAATCAGGCGAGCTATCAGTTTCGCCAGTTCCGGCTAGTACTATGCTTTTCGCAGGATTTGGATTGGACAATTGCGGCTGTATGGCAATGCTCCCGGTGGCAAGAGTTTCCTGCGAATCGGTGAGCGGAGTCCACGTCACGGTCGATGGATCAAGGCTGGCAGATCCAGCGTTCGTAGACTTCCAGATACCGCCGTACGCACCTCCAATGAAAACAGTGTTGCCAGTCAGATCGTTCGGATCTATTACCACCGATGTCACTCGGCCTGATACGAAGCCATAATCCTGAATGCCTGAACCACTCGCGTCTGATGCCAGTGCCTGTGGGCCGAGCGAAACCCAAACGCCACTCGCTCCCGGAAGACTCAACGCTACGGAGGTTCTCATCCGCAACTTCTGCTGAATCGCGCGTGCTCGTAGGCCCGCGGCGGACTGTCCGCCTGGCATGCGTCCGGAGCGCTGCCACTTTTCGCGAGCGAGTGCCCGTTGTCTAGTGCCGGTTTTAGAAAGAACGAACACACGAGCGTCCTGGGCGCCAGCGCCACTTTGACCACACAAAGAGCTACTCGTCGCACCAAACAACAATGCGAGCACTACAACATGCTTGATTCGTTGACGCATGCTCTTTACGCAGTTCTCCGCGTTTGCTGTCCCGCAGAAATTTTTCCCAACCGAACAAGCCGCGCAATGATCGACCCTGTCGTCCGGCAGTGAAGGTTAGCAATTTGTTCGAAGCTCATCCCCCGCCGCAGTTCGTCGCAGATTTTGGCATCCTCGTGGTTGGACCATGCTTTACCGGCATTCTTTGGCAAGAACCGCTTGGCGCGTTCCCGCTCGTCTTGAAATTCAAGTGCCGCCGCTGCCCTGTGCAGAGCTCGCACGGATTGCGGATGCTGATAGAGGCAATCGCCGGGCAGTACCGTTCCGGTCTCCGGGTGCATGCCATCCGCCAGCTTTTTCACAATCGCGAGCGCTTCCTGAATCTCCATCGCTGAATCCTTGACTACTCTTATTTCGCGCATACTACGACCACTCGTCGCAGCTTTCTGTGACGAATGAACATTTCGCCTGTGACAGTTCCAAAATGAAAAAAGCGGCGCGCGAACGATTACACTGTTCTGACTTATGGATTGGCAGGCATTTTGGCTGACAATTCGCCTGGCGGCGATAGTGACAGCAATCTTGTTCGTGGTCGGGTTGCCGCTCGCCTATTGGATCGCCTTTTCACGCTGGCGGTGGAAATTTCTGGTGGAAGCAGTCATCGCCTTGCCGATCGTACTTCCGCCGACGGTCTTGGGATTCTATGTACTGATTGCGCTTGGTGACCGCAGTCCGCTGGGGCGCTGGTGGCAATCGATCACGGGCCACACTCTCGCCTTCACCTTTGAAGGGTTGGTGATTGGCTCTGTGATCTATAGTTTGCCGTTCTCTGTGCAACCGTTTGCGGCGGCATTTTCGAGCGTCGATCAACGGCTTTTGAATGCATCTTCGGTTCTTGGGGCGTCAAACTTCCGTACATTCTGGCGCGTGACTGTTCCGCTGTCTGTCTCTGGGTTAATAACCGGAATTGCTCTGACCTTCGCGCATACGATCGGCGAATTCGGCGTGGTGCTCATGGTTGGTGGCAATATCCCTGGTGTGACCCGTACGCTCTCGATCAACATCTACGATCAGGTGCAGGACCTGAACTATGCCGGGGCTAACACAACGTCGCTGGTTCTGTTGATCGTCGCATTCGCATTGCTTTCGCTTGTGTACTCGACCAACCGAAATATTTGGAATGCATGGCGTGCAGCGGGCAAGACGTCTGAAACTAGAGATTCTCTGTGGCGTTCCTCCGTGTAACTCCCGTTTTCTCGGCGATTCAGTATGTCGCAAGCTTCACGCAGATAGAACAGAGTTGAGCAGAGCGACGGAAATAGACAAACAAGTTACGACCTGGACGATCGGCAATGAAATCCGCTCCAGAAAAGACGGAGACACCAACCGCCCGTAACGAACTGCACGGCACCGAGCTTCACGTCAAGGTGCGCCGTAAACTCGCGAACGATAACGGCGCATTCGAACTTGACGTGGATTTCACCGTCCCGAGCGGCATCACCATCCTTTTCGGCGCTTCGGGGGCGGGAAAAACGTCACTTTTAGATTGCATTGCGGGCCTCGCGAACCCTGACCAGGGCCGCATCGCCCTTGGAGTGCGCGTGTTCCTCGATCGCGTTATCAATCTGCGCGCGAGGGAAAGGAACGTCGGATACGTTTTTCAGGACCTGGCTTTATTTCCGCATCTGAGCATTGAGGAGAACGTGGGCTACGGCCTGAGCCGGTTTGATGCTCGTGAACGGAAGCGTCTCACCTCAGCCGCTCTTCAATCGCTGGGGATCTCTCATCTCGCTGGCCGCCGCCCCGTTGAACTTTCCGGAGGTGAACGCCAACGAGTCGCGCTGGCGCGTGCCCTGATCACTAAGCCTTCAGTCCTTTTGCTCGATGAACCCCTCGCAGCGCTTGATTTGCCGACACGCATGAAGATCGCGGACGACCTCCGCCGATCAATTCAAGAGAGGCCGATACCCGTCCTGTACGTAACACACAGCCGCGACGAAGTCTTCATGCTGGGGGAACGCATGTTGATGATCGAGCGCGGTCGAATTATTGCCGAAGGCACGCCTCATCAGGTGATGTCGGCGCCGCGAAGCGAAACCGTCGCGCAACTCGCAGGATTCGAGAATGTCTTCGATGCCCGCGTGACTTCGATCCATGAAGATCGTGGGACGATGACGTGCACCGTGGGCGAACGCCGAATCGAAATGGAGACGCCGTTAGTACGAGCTGAACTGGGAGCGCAATTGCGGGTGGGTATCAGCGCCGGAGATGTTTTGCTTGCGACCTCAGCTCCGGTCGGATTGAGTGCCCGCAATATTCTTCCCGGGCGGCTGCTCTCGCTTTCACAGCGCGACATGATGGTCGTCGCGCGAGTCGACTGCGGAGTCGAAATGTCGGCCCACCTTACGCTCGCCGCCCGCGATTCGCTAGATCTTGCTCCCGGGAGGCCCGTTTGGCTCATTGTGAAAACACATTCGTGCCACCTGTTGGCCTGACCTCTGGCCTCGTCATCCTAAGCGGCAGTCTGAAGGCCTGCACATCTCTCTATTGCGCAACCGCCTTGCAACGATGTTAACCTGAGTGGTCATCGCTACTCTCTTTACCATTGGCCATTCCACCCGCAGTTTGCAGGAACTCATCTCAGCCTTGCAGGCACACTCGATCCAAACTTTAGTCGATATTCGCGCCTTCCCCATGTCTCGCAGGCTGCCCCACTTCAATCGCGAATCGTTGGAACGAGCTTTACTAGAGGCAGGCATCACATACGTATGGATGAAGCAGCTTGGCGGTCGAAGAAAGAAGTCGTTGACGGAATCTCCTAACTACGCTTTGCGCAACGAAAGCTTCCGGAACTATGCCGATTACATGCTGACGCCCGAATTCGAACAGGCTATCGGCGAACTACTCGAACAGGCTGCGCGTTCGCGAACAGCTTACATGTGCGCAGAACGAGTGTATTTTCGTTGTCATCGGATGTTGGTTTCCGACTGGCTGGTCGCTCATGGTCATGAGGTCTTCCACATTGATGCCGAGAAATCTGCGAAGCCTCACAAACTCATGGCTGAAGCCAGGATCATCGACGGACGGCTGATCTATCGCGGCGATAGGTTGCTGTGAGCATGTGCTAACGTATCGCAATGATTGTTGGCACCGGAATCGATATCGCTGAGGTCCCGCGGATTGCTGAATCAATCGAACGCTTTGCCGATCGTTTTATTCAGCGTGTATTTACGGACGGGGAAATCCAATACTGCGAGTCGAAGGCGAATCGCATGGAGCGTTACGCTGCGCGATTCGCTGCCAAAGAAGCTGCCATGAAAGCACTCGGAACGGGGTGGAACCACGGTGTGCGCTGGCGGGACGTGGAGGTGATTCGCAAACCAGGTGGGCGCCCAACGATTCAGTTCCACGGTAAGGCCGCTGAGTTCGCAACGAAAATGAACGTGAAACACGTTTCGTTGTCGATCTCGCATACAAAAGAACAGGCCATCGCTAGCGTGATTCTGGAAATGTAGGCCTTGGTCGTTAATCTTTGGTCGTTGGGCAAAATCCACGGACGGCAGATTCCAGGCAGCGCGAGGCGAAGCATTGATTCGTGTTGTCACTTTGGGGGAAGATTCTGACCTGACGACCAACGACGCACGACCTACGGCGTGGTCTCTGTTACACTGACGCCTTTCATGTCCGCGACAAGTCAAGCCCCTCCTGAAGCCTACGTCCAGGGAAGCTCTCTAAGTACAAAAAGTCTGTTATCCGGTGTAGGTCTGATCAGTTTCTCGGCACTTTTGCTTGAACTTGCTTTGACCCGGCTGTTTTCAGTTGTGCTGTTTTACCACTTTGCTTTTCTGGCAATCTCAATAGCGCTCCTCGGCCTCGGCGCGGGCGGCGTGTTTGCGCAACTCTGGAAGTCTCGATTCCAATCAATCGATTTTCGCAGCATAACTGGAACATGCAGTCTGCTGAATGCAGTTGTAATTCCTGTCGTGCTCGAGATCATCTTGCACGTGCCTGTCTCACTTCAACTGACAAAAGGGAATTTTGTTCGACTGAGCGTCATCTACTTGAGCTCGGCAGTGCCATTCTTTTTGACGGGCATTCAGCTCTCGGTTCTATATGCGCGGCATTCATTGCGAATTACAGCGCTTTACGGCGCGGATTTGATAGGCGGAGCTATTGCGTGTCTCGCTGTTGTTCCGTTGCTTAACTGGATCGGTGCGCCGAATGCCATTCTGTTTGCTGCGTTGGTCTCCGCCGCCGCGGGCGCGATCTGGAGCGCAGTTCCAGTTTGGCGCGGCCGTGCAGTTTCGCTGGCTTCAGCGATCGCGATTCTCATTCTTGTGAATTCGACCACGCACTGGATCGACGTCGTTTGGGCAAAGGGAGTAATTCGCAAAAACGTTGAATTTGCGCGCTGGAATGCAATTTCACGCGTGGAAGTCGATCGTAACAACGACGGCTCACGCGTAATTGTGATCGATGCTGATGCCAACACATACATCATGAATGCCGACCCCGCTCACTGGACCGGCTCCGAGTGGGAACGGAACCTGATGTCCGCGCCCAGCGCGATTGTCAACGAGCTTCGGCCGCGTGGGAATTACGCGATCATTGGACCCGGCGGCGGCGTTGATGTGTTGCGTGCGGTGGCGAATGGAAGCCGTTCCGTGACCGGAATCGAAATCAATCCGCTAATCGCGCAGACCATTATGCGCGGACGATATGCCGATTTCGCATATCACTTATACGATCGGCCTGACGTCCAGATTCATGTTGCCGATGGCCGTTCCTTTATACGTGACGCAGCAAAAAACTTTGATGTTGTGCAAATGACGCTCGTGGACACGTGGGCCTCAACTGCGGCCGGAGCTTTCGCATTAAGTGAGAACAGCCTCTACTCGACCGAAGCATTTCGTGAGTACTTTGAACATCTCAGGCCCGACGGAATCATTGCGGTGACGCGGTGGGAGTTCAAGCAGCCACGAGAAGCGTTGCGGGTGGTTTCCGTGGCTATGGAGGCTTTGCACCAACTGGGAACCGCAGATCCTTCGCGGAATCTCCTCGTCATCTCTCAGGGCGAACTGAACGAGGACGGAATCCCTGTCGCCGTGCTCGCCAAAAAGCTTCCATTCACGTCTGAGGAAGAAACGGCGGTTGAACGTTACCTGCAGAAATATCCGAAGTTGAAGCTTGTATACGCGCCTGCCAGTCCGCTGCCGAATGCCTTCACCGCACTTATTCAAAGCAACAATCCACAGTCGTTCGCCAAGCACTACGCCTATAACGTGTCCCCGGTGAATGACAACGCACCTTTCTTCTTTTTCACTCTGAAGCCGGAGCAGCTTTGGCCTTCTTTTGTCAGCACGGACGCAATAGATTGGAAGGTAAATCTAGGCATTGCGGTCCTCGCAATGCTGTTGGTTCTTTCCCTCTGTGCGGTGCTGGCATTCCTTATTGTTCCGCTGGTGTTGCAGTCTGACGCGAATGAGCGCTCTGCGGGAGCGCTTTTATATTTCGTCGCCATCGGACTCGGATACATTTTGGTCGAGATCACGTTTATTCAACGTTTTGTCCTCTTCCTGGGACATCCTACGTATGCCCTAACAGTGGTTGTCTTTCTGCTCCTGCTGTCGAGTGGTGGCGGAAGCGTAGTCTCACACACCTGGATTAGTACTCCCCGGAAATTGTGGCGGCCGGTTGCCCTCGTTTTCCTCGGTATCGTTCTATACGTAACCATCCTGCCTTCGACATTGGACCGGCTGGTGGGCATGCCATTTGCGATTAAGTTGTTGGTCAGCGCTGTTCTACTTGTCCCCTTAGGCTTTGTAATGGGAATGCCGTTTCCGACCGGGTTGAGAGTGCTGGCTGAGGGTGAGGGCGAAGGGATTTTCATTGAGTGGGCGTGGGCCATGAATGCTGCAGCGAGCGTTCTAGGCTCGGTTCTAGCGATCATGATCGCGATTGAATGGGGATTGAGTATAACTCTGGCCTGCGGAGCGGCCGCGTATCTACTAGCCTGGATGTTGCGTGGAAAGCTTCTACATCTTCCATCACGGGCCTGAAACCGCGCCCGCTCTGCTATCATCAAAAAAATCTGCATCAGTGCGGGTCGTGCGGTATGTGTTATTCGCCTGCCGCAAAGCTTGGGAGGAGCGTTGCCGAGCCAGAAGCAGTTGAAGTGGTCTCAACTGAAAGTCGGCATTACGGTCGCGGTTGCCGCTGTAGTGCTGGTGGTGCTGATTATTCTGATGAGCGGCACCGGCGGCCTCTTCACCACAAAACTTATTCTCGAATCTTATTTCTTTGACGCGCAAGGGCTGCGCGTAGGCGCTCCCGTACGCCTGAGCGGAGTTGATATTGGCAGTGTTAGCCAGATTCGAATCGTTCCCAATAAGCCTGAGTCGCCGGTTGAAGTCACGATGAAAGTAAATACGAAATACCGGTTCAACCTTCGGAAAGATTCGAAAACGTTGCTCTCGACCGCCGGCGTCCTTGGTGAGACTTACATTAACATTGATAGCTCGAAGGCGACCGAGCGGGAAGTTAACGACGGCGATGTACTTGCCACAAATGAGGAGCCGGGCTACCAGGACGTCATGCGTTCCACCCAGAACGCGCTGCAGAATATGCAGGCGCTGCTGGCCCGGACTGATCGAATCATTGCGTATATTGAAAGTGGGCAAGGTTCAATCGGAAAGGTGATCTACGACGCCGCTCTTTACAACCGTTTGAATACTACGGTGAATGACTTTCAAAAGTTAGTTAACGAAGTCTCGCAAGGGCAGGGCAGCATTGGCAAGCTGCTTATGAGCGATGATCTCTACAACAAGGCAAATGCTTCGCTCGATAAGATCAATCTGATGATAGATGACCTGAACGCCGGAAAAGGCACGGCCGGGAAAATTTTGAAGGACCCGGCACTTTACGACAATGCCAACCAGATTGTTGGGAATTTCAAACGGCTGACCGACGACATTAACGCCGGCAAGGGTGCGGTTGGAACTCTGACCAAAGATCAGGAATTTGCCAACAAATTGAAGAACACCATGAACCGGCTTTCAGATATCAGCGACAAGCTGGACGCGGGTCAAGGCACTGCGGGAAAGTTTTTGCACGATCCTGCGATGTATGACAACACCAACAAGCTGCTTACCGACACGCAGGACCTGATCAAAGCCATCCGGCAAAATCCCAAGAGGTATCTGACGATCCAATTGAAAATATTCTGAGGTTAGGGACCTGGGGCCGCTGCTACAGTTCCCGCGCATCCGCGTCGGCAAAATAATGGCATTACCGCTGCAGTAAATCGACCGTTTGTTTCACATCATGCACACGGAAGTAGCCCGCTAATGCTGGATGTTTCTTTCTGACTTCTTCGAACATTTCATAGGCTACATTGCGATACGAAAAATGTCCGGCGGGCCCGCTGCGTAGTTCTGAGATGTAAACCGCCTCAGCGAAGTCCATCTTGAATAAGGTGCGCTTGCGAAAGCCGAGCGGGATCGCGTATTGCGCATTCTCGGACGCCTCCGCGGATCCGCTGTTTTCGAGAATCGCGACAGTCTTTGAGGCACGATCCATAGCGGCTTTGTACTGACCAAGAATTCCCGCAGGCCCAAGCTGTTCGGGAGCATCGTATCCATGCGCAGTCGTGAACCCTTGCTCAATTTGAATGCAGCGGCGATGGCGGTGCATGTCGCGAAACCCGCCGATGTCCATGCGAATATCGAAGCGGAATTGCTGCCCGGCGCGGAATGCGCGCAGCAGTTCGTCGTGCTTTCCGCGATGGCGCAAACCTGCATCGATGATTTCTCTTCGCTGAGCTTCGCTGATGCTTTTTATTGCTTCGCGAATCTGTCGATATGAATAAGTGCTGTGCTCATACACGAGGGTGCACGCCAACTCAACTTCGATCGGTTCTTCATCGAGCAAATCGACCAGGGGAGCGTCCTCGATGCGTGCGTTCTTCATCAGTTCGGCTTCGATCTGCCGCAACTCGCTTCTGGTCTGCATATCGTACGCATTCGGGTCCGCATACTTCACCAAAGTTGGAGCGACGCGAACTTCTTTCAGCAATTCTTGTTCTGCACGATCTCCTAGATCCGGCGAAAGCTTGCGAATTTCGTTCACTAAATTCCGCCAGGATTCGTGATTCACGTTATAAGCGGCTGATGTGGCTGCACGCTTCAACAACTCGCCAAGCTGCCGAACTTCTCTGTGACTGTGAGAGAGCAGATGCGAGACCTGTATTTCCAATGTTCGCGCGTTCACAATTTCGCCAAGCGAAGTGTTCGTCGCGAGTGGCAGCAGATAGCGAGAAACATCGAATGCCCGTGCCTTTAACGTGCGTTCATATGCCTCCTGCTTCATCTCCGTGGGCTTCGGAGTAACCTCGGCAAGGTAGCGGAACATCTGCTCAGAGAGAGATTCATATTGCGCGAACAGGCCGCCAACCGTGTCGGTGTAAAGCTGGCGCGCATCATGATCGCTCCCGAAATCGGGGGTGTAATAACCGCTCTTTCTAAAGTCCTGATAGCGGGTCGATCGTTCTTGCCCATCCCAACGTTGCTCGTCGGCGATCACAATCGCAGCCAGGATCGAAAGCTTCTCGACCGCCAGAGCGATGTGCGCCAGGTCGGCTATCGACCGGTGTCCATACTGGAAGTAAAAGGTGTTTAGAAATTTCTCTGCTTTTTGCGTGCTGATCTCTTTCAGCGAATCCCTCATCGAGAGCGCAGAACGCGAGTACTTGGCCATTGCATAAGCCTGGATCTCGGGCTCGGCGCCGAAAATGGCATAGACCTCGGTAGTCGCAGTGTTTGCTGAGGAACCGGTTCCATTTGTGGGTTTAAAGGCAGCGTCAGCCATGCAGGACCTCGAAAGGGAAGAGATTGAATGTTAAATGTCGAGCTAGCGTGGGCGCAATCGAAGAGCGTTCCTCCGTGAATGCCTTTGTGAAACTCTGTGTCCCTTGTGGTCGAGTCCTGAGTGCGGACGGGATCAAAGGTAAACACAGAGAGCGACTGAGTTTCACACAGAAATACCGCGAAGGGTGCTTAGAGGGTATGCAGGTACGCCAGCAGATCGTCGATCTGCTCGTCTGTCAGCACATTTCCGAAGCCGTTCATCTTATTGCGCCCATACCGAATGAAGTCTCTGGCACGGTCATCATTCGCCGGCATTCCGCTGCCGGAAAAATATTGACGTTTGAATACGCCTTTTAAACTCGGGCCCTGGCGTTTCCGCGACGAATATGGCGCATGGCACCGATCGCAGTATTGGTCATAAATATGCCTGCCCGCGGCTTGCTGGGGAGTGAGGCCAAGTTCAGCATCGCTTTTGCGCCGTTCGACCTCGCAACCGCAGCCAATCGCAATCAGCAGAACGGCACAGCATGCCCGAACCAAGATGAAACGCCTGTACAGCATCATTGATTTCTCTAAATAAGTCACCTAAGTTATATCGCACCTTCAATGTTGGATTCTGCAATTCCCGCGTCTGGCGCGGATTGTGCCAGATTTTCACAAACGAAGCATGGAAAATTGCGAATGCTTTCTCGACTTCTCCCTCAGCAATTCTTGGAAAACCAACGCAACCACTGGTCTTAAAAAACCGCGCCAGCATCGCTTGCACAAATCCTGCTGCACACGCCTGTGAATGAGCTGCACTTGACTGAAACCAAAGCAGATGCAAGTTCGTTTTTTCTGTTGACCCGAAATTTAGAACGTGTAAAACCATAATCGTTCTTTGACAGTTTCTTAAGTTTTTCCGGTTGGTGCGGCGTCCGGGGGTCAAGCGAGATCACCTTCGGCATGAAGCAGGAGCTAACGCAGGAACTCCTGAGCAATCAGCGGGCTGGCGTACAGCTAATGTGGAATGACCGTCGGAGGGTCAGTAAGGCTCTATAGCAAAGCGCTGGCCGAGAAGAACAAGAAGCACAGTCAGAGGCAGGATAGAGTCCCGAAGGCGTTGAACTGATTTATCCGGTTGGCGGTAAGCCCGGAGCCCGAGCAACGATCGCCGGTCGCGGTCCGAAAGGATAGTGATCAATGCAGGTCGGCAAGGGTCTAAAGCGAGCTACTGGCCGAGACGAATGAGACCAACACAACCTCGGGACTCTTAATTGTTTAGCGTCGCAGCTTTTCGTCGCGCGCTAAACTGCAGCGTCTTTCGGCTCGGAGCGGCCGCTTCTCACCACGCTCCTCCCCCAGATAAGGAACGGCCTTTCTAGTGCTCTCATGCGGAGGCGCTGCTGTGTTCTCAGCCGTTACGGGCCTTGCGTAATGGATTCTTTTCCGGAAACCAGCCGTGCGCGAAATATTTTGTTCGAGACCGGCTCCTCACCCACTACATCAACATTGACCGCATAGCTTCCCGGTGAGAGCGTCTCTCCGAAAGGAAGCTCCATGTCTTCGGTGTCCCTCTTCAAAGGAAAGTGCTGATATCCAATCGCCGTCGCGCGGCCAATCTCATTCACCGCGAGAACAATGTAAGTTAAATCAAAATCGCGTCCCGTGTGGTTCGAAACCGTAATCGAACCATCGATTCGTTGACCGTTGATATGCGCCCTGTCCTTCCAATCGATGGAGAGCGGAACCTCAGCGCGAAGCACATATAAGTGTCTCTCCTCTTTCGGAGGGCGACTGTTGTCTCTGACGGAAAGAGTGAATTGGAACGGACCTATCTCGCCTAACCTGCCCGTAAAGTCCCCGCCATCGCTCAACATAATCCCCGGCGGCAGCGCACCATCAATTAGACGCCAATGGTAGGGTTGGGTACCGCCGGAAGCCTTGAGTTGAACGTGACATGGTTCCCAGAGCAACGGTCTCGGCAGTTCGCTCGGTGGAAGAGACAGGGAATCGGCGGAATGTGGCTGCTGCGCAAACGAAGAAGTCGCGAGCAAAACAATCCATACACTCGCGCGTCTGAGAATTGAGCCGTGCATTCCGAGATTATAGGTTGCGGCGATCTCTGATTTCTTATTGCCAACTCTCGCTTGCAGAAGCACGGGAACCCGCATTTTAGCTGTCCTTTCTGAACGCAGAACGCTCCAAGGCTCGATTCTTGTGGCCTTTTTTGGTTCCGTTGTGCGCAAACCCGCATAAAATGCGGCGATTCAGCCGTTTTTCCACAGCGCATGGCGTTAAGATAGCAACGCAACCCGCAGGATATTCCAAATAGGAGGAAGTTCATGGCAGCTGGCATGACTAAAACCCAACTGGTTCGTCACCTCGCAGAGAAGGTTGGCGCGAATAACAAGACCGCGGCGGCATTTCTGGAGAATTTGGCCGATACCGCAATTAAGGAGACCAAGAAGAGTGGCGTGTTCGTCGTCCCAGGGCTCGGACGACTGGTGAAAGCGCACCGTAAAGCGCGCATGGGGCGCAACCCGCAGACTGGCGAACCCATTCAGATAAAAGCCAAGACGGTCGTAAAATTCCGCGTCGCAAAGGCCGCGAAAGACGCGATCGCCCCGAAGAAGTAGGTCCCTAAAATTCCATTGAAGGCCGGACGATGTCCGGCCTTTTCGTTTGCTTAAGAATTTCCAGAAAAACACTTGACATGTTCATACCATGTGACGCACAGTGTGTATAACACAGTATGACGCCAGGTATGCAGAATGATTCCGTTGTCGAGAATCTCCGCCTGGAGTTGCGCCGTGGTTGCCTAGTTCTGGCCGTTCTCGCCGAGCTTCGAACCGAACAATATGGGTATACCTTACGCAAGGCGCTGACGGAGAGAGGCATGGAAATCGATGAGGGGACGCTCTATCCATTGTTGCGGCGGCTGGAAAACCAGGGATTACTGGTGAGTGAATGGCGCGAGGAAGACAAACGCAACAAGCGTTTCTACCGCATTTCGCGGGAAGGGAAGCAGGTTCTAAAGCAACTGCTAGTCGAGTGGGAAACCATTGGGGCCTCGATCGACCTGATTCTGGAGGAGTCGAAACATGGATCTCTTAGAAAAGTATCTGCAGGCAGTTAAATTCTGGCTGCCGGGTTCCCAGCAACGCGACATCATAGCCGAACTCCGCGAAGACATTCGGTCTGAAGTCGAAGAGCGGGAAAATGCATTAGGCCGCAGCTTGAATGAAGGCGAGTGGGAAACACTCCTGAAACAACGTGGTCGCCCATTATTGGTCGCTGAGAAGTATCTGCCGCAAAGATGGCTTATTGGCCCGGTCTTATTTCCAGCTTACTGGTTTGTGCTGAGACTGGCACTGTTGTGCTATTTCTTGCCATGCATTGGAGTTTGGATCGGCTTAGTGCTCTGTCGCCCAGAGTATCGCGCGCAGCATTTGGGTTCGGGAGTATTAGGAGACACCTATTTCTTGGTGTCGCATGCCTTGGCCGCAGCGACGATTGTTACGCTCGTGTTCGCTATCCTCGACCGAATTAAGGACAAGAGTTGGCTGACCAATGAGTGGAGCCCTCGAAAACTCCCACGCGTCCGCGACACAACGCGAATCTCGCGCAGCGCTTCTGGAGCAGAGCTAGTATTCGGCATTATTTTCGGACTCTGGTGGCTAGAAATACTCTGGAGCTCGGTTTTGTTTGAAACCGGCAATATCAGAGTTATGATCTCACCGGAATGGCATAGATTTTTCTGGGCATTCTTGCTCCTCTGGATCGGCAGCAGCGCGTTTTCTGCGCTCAATTTTGTGCGGCCTTATTGGACTCGTGTGCGCCATGGCATGCGCGCCGCTTTAAACATTGCATCCGGAGTCGTGTTGTTTCTGTTAACGAAACCCTCAATGACCATGCTGGTTGAGGGCCCCGCAATTTCTCGAGGAACGGCCCATGATATTTCGTGGTCAGTGACTTTCGGCCTTTCTTTTGCTTTTGCAATTGCCGCTTTGGTCTGTTGGATTACGGCTGTCGTGGAGATCTGGCGCGCGGTAAAAAACGAAAATACGACTCGACCGCTTGATCACCTTGTTGCGACCTAATTGCCATCATCCGCAGTGGCAAGGTTCAGCCTGGTTCCTTTTTGTATGTACCCCTTCCGTAGGAACCAGTCCTCCATCGCTTCCTTCAACTTATCCAGCGGGACGCGTTCACCAATTTCCATCAAGCCATCGGCCGTCGGCAACGTATCGTCAAAAATGCTGGCGTTGGTGAAATTGCGCATGGAGAAGTTGTCCAACCACTTTAATGGGCAGGGAACAAGCTGGGCATCGTGCTCGTATTGAACGCGAATCTTGTGCGAGAACATCCGTCTTAATTTTAACTGGCGAATAGGTGATGGCGAGAATCTACATAGCGGCCGAGGGAGTGGCAGATGTTTGCGCGCCGCTGTCGCCGTTCACCAGATCTTTCAGTTCTTTGCTGGGCTTGAAAAACGGAATCTTCTTCGCCGGCACGTCGACGCGGTCGCCTGTCTTAGGGTTTCGTCCGACCCGAGGTTTCCGCTGGCGTGTGCGGAAACTCCCAAAACCACGGATTTCAATCTTATCGCCTGCGCGAAGCGAGCGAACAACACTGTCAAAGATCGTCTCGACAACCACTTCGCTATCCTTGCGGGTCAATTCGACCAAACGCGACACCTCATCGATCAAATCCGCTTTTGTCATGGTTTGTCTCCCAACTTGTTACAGACTATTCGGGCCAGAGTCCAACGCGGCTGCCCACGCGTGGCGTGGGGAATTCATTCCCATAACCTTCTCAAATTTCAGGGCTTGTTGGCAAGTGCCGGATTTGCGGGCCGCGAGACTATTTCCACAAGTAGTAAAACCCGACCTGCTGGTCCATCAGCTTTTCCTTCGTTGGTAGCCACTGAGAAGCGTCCCCGAAAAGCAGATCGAGCAATGACTTACGTTCCACCTCTGGATGCACTAAGACCGGTTCGCCACTGATGTTGACCGACTTGGCCGTGTCCATGACCGCAGCACGGAAATCGCCGATTTGATCGATCAAATGCATTCCCATTGCTTGCTCGCCCGTCCACACGCGTCCGTCAGCAATCGATTTAATATCAGCAACTTTCGCGTGCCGTCCATCCGCAACCGCCAGCACAAATTGGCCGTACATGTTGTCGATTAATCCTTGCATGTACTGCCGTTCCGCAGGCGTCAATTCGCGGGTGGGATCGCCGGTGTCTTTGAATTCGCCAACCTTCAGGACCTCCGGTTTCAGCTTGGCCCAGCGCATCAGGTCGCCGTAGTTCACCCACTCGGCAATTACACCGATCGATCCGACGACGCTGCCGTTATCGGCGTAAATCTTGTTGGTCGCTGACGAAACATAGTAGGCCCCGCTTGCGCCGACGGTCTCAATCGAAGCCACGATGCGCTTGTGCTTCTCATCGCGAATTCTTTTGACCTCGCGATAGATTTCCTCTGAAGCTGCTACTCCGCCGCCCGGCGAGTTCACGTGAATAATGATTGCCTTGATCGAATCGTCGTCGCCGAATTTGCGCAGATCGCCAACGACCTCGTCGGGGTCGAGAATCACTCCTGAGAGATCCACCACTCCGATCTTGTCGCCGAAGATAGCCGTTTGCCGGCCCCCCGCATGCAGAGCGACGTAAACCAAGGTAAATACGGCCAGCACGAAGAGGAAAAATGCTCCTCCGCCAATGATTACCCACAGCCAAATGCGCGAGCGTCCGTTTTCAGCCATAAGCCTGCTAGTTTAGAGCATTTTACTCATGCTGTAATCCGTTTCTTAATCTGGAAATGAGGTGCGCTGGTCGAGCGGGGCTTCAGCACTGCAATACCTTCTCGCCCAATTACCTGATGTGGTGGTTACTCCGGAACGATGACCTGCAATGCCTTGGGCGCGACGGTGAACTCAACCGGAGTTTGGCACACGTATTCGCCATCCGCGTAGACATCTGATGGCGATTCGGTTTCGATTCGTGCGCTGCAGGTTTGCACGTAATCGACCTTATCTAAGGTGACATGCCGTCCGGAATAAACCGTCGGGAACAAACGGAAGAGTTCGAACCGACTCATCGCCTGTACAACGCAGAGATCTAGTTTTCCATCGTCCATGCTCGCCCTCGGGGCGATTTTGATACCGCCGCCATAGGATGGTGCATTTGCCACCGCGGCCAGCGTGGTTGGCCGAAATGATGCCGGCGCAAATCCGTTCTCGGAGATTCTCATCGGAACAGGCACGAAACGTATAAATTCTCTCGGGGCGGTCATTCCGTAGCCGCCACGTGCGCGGATCCATCGCGGCAGCGTATTGGCGCGTCGTGTGATTTCCGCATCCAGACCCACTCCGGCCACACAACAGAAATAATGACACCCGTTGTTTAAGGAGTTATAAGCTCCTGGGGAATCAACGCGAACGGGGCCGAGTTTCGTAGCCTGGTGAATTACCCCTAGATCTATCGACCTTACGTTTTTGCTCCCTACATTGAATTTGTTCCAGGCCGAAATCGAATCGCGAAAGCTCCGCAGTCCCAGCGCCCGCGCGAAATCATTGCCGCCGCCGCAAGGAACGATCAGAACCGGGACGTCCAGTTCAACTAAGGTCTTGAGTTGATGATGGATGGTGCCGTCACCGCCGAAGATCACGATGACGTCTGCTTGCTCGATTAGTGAGGTCCAATCGGCATTGGCCTCACGCTGAAATGCCGCAAGCGGTTTGGCCAGGTTCCCAGGCCCCAGAATTGCGGCAATGTGCATTGCACGGCATTAAACCATATGAATTCAATGCCGTACAGAGGTTTGTAGCTGGATTACAGCCTAAAGTTTGGCGCTAAATCTAACGTTCGAGCGGCTCAGCCATATCCGCCAGCGCATAACCCATTACAGCCATGCAAGCCGCATTTTCCCGCAACTCTTGCGGATCCACCTTGTCCAGCGTATCGGCGGGGGTGTGGTGATACGTGAAGTACGTTAGTCCGTTTTGCCAAATTCCGAACACTGGAACGCCCTCCTTTGCGAGCGGCTCGACATCAGTTTCTGGCGACTCTGGCACGAGTTGAATCAAGTTAGCTCGGATCTTGCTGAGCACATCCTGGACCGGCGAAAGCTGCGCTTCGGCGCTTTCGCTGATTTCTGCATGGAAGCCTAAAGGGTGCTCTGCTCCAAGATCGCTCTCGATGGCTCCGATATGGTTTGCAGCTTCCGCCGCATAATCTTTAGCGTAGGCCTGAGCTCCAGTTGCGCCCATCTCTTCGTTCATCCAGGCGATTACACGCAGAGTACGTACGGGGTGCAGGTTCAGTTTATGCACAAGCTCTGCCGCCTCCATCGCGGATACCACACCTGCGCCGTCATCAATCGCGCCCGTCCCGAGATCCCAAGAATCGAGATGCCCAGAGACGATAACGACCTGCTCCGGATGCTCCGAGCCTTTCAAATCCGCTACCACGTTGTAGCCCTGCACTTCTGGTCCGAGCTTGGTTGTCAGCGTAAGGTGTATTCGCACTCGGCCTCTCGCGGCTAATCGCGCAATCAGGCCGGCATCTTCGGCGGTGATTGCTCCTTCAGGGATAGGAGAGTCTAGTGCGGATCCGGTATGCGTCAGCCTGTAGGCTCCGTCGCCGGCGGCCCTCACGAGGGAACCAACGGCTCCGAGCTGTGCCGCTGCTACTGCTCCTACCGTCCGATATCGTACGGCTTCCTCATATGCAGAGAGAGCCTGACCGGCAATTGCTTGCTGATGATCGAAAATTTCGTTGAATAGGACAATCTTGCCTGCGACTTTGTCCCGGTTGAGCTGCTTTAATTCTTCGAAATTGTTGACCACAATCACTTCGGCGGTGATCCCGGATTCTGGAGTCGGCGAATTGCCTCTTAATGCGGTCACGTATATCCGCTGTTTCGTGCCTTCGACCTGGCCGGGATACTCGACGAGTTCGGCAGTATCCAATCCCCGTTCAAACCGGTGAACTGAAACCGCTTCGAGATGCACATCGAGCCCAAGCTTCTTCAATTCATCGGCGACATAATGTGCGGCGGCATCAGCCTGCGGAGATCCTTGTGGCCGCGGCCCAATGCTGTCGGTGAGATATTCAAGCTCTCGGTATGCGTAATCGTCCTTCAGCGCGGCATCTCGAAGTTGCGCGAGCTGGCTTCGCAATTGCGGCGGGAATGCTCGCACGGCAGACTCGCTATCCTGGGGAATAGCCGCCCAGGAAGGCGTTGCAGCTTGACCGCTTGAGGTTTGTGCATGTCCAGTGACGAAACATAGAATTAGAAGGATGAAAGTTGGCAGGATCTTACGCATTTTCGCCTTTCGAAATGATTGAAAATGATTTTTAACATATTACGTCCAGCTCACCTCCACTTGCCTTCGCCTTCAACGATGGTGATGTAGCGATCGATGGGCAAATCGGTGAAGCACTCACTGGCTCCGCTCGGTAAAGGCCATTTAACTTCCAGTGAGTCTATTTTTGAGCGTGTGCCGATTCCGAGCACCATACGTGGGTCGTGAGATGATAAATAACTTCCGCCGCCAACTTTCATCCGGCTTCGCTTCAGATCTTGCGCCCGATACGTGACGCGCGCCCCAATCGCGTCGGGGTTGGATTTCTTGCCGATTAGCTTGATGCCCAACCAGTGATTCCGAGCGCCGACATTGTTCCTTAATAGCACGGGCGCGCCATTATTCACCGAAATCAGAACGTCCGTTCCACCATCGTTGTTGAAATCGCCGATCGCCATCCCACGCGCAGAAAGATGTTGCGAAAAAATCGGGCCACTCTCTGCACTGATGTTGCGAAAAGTTTTCCCCGTGCCGTGAAGTAAAATCGGCGGTTCTTTGTACGTTACCCCAGGATGAAGTTGCTCGATCAAATCATCGGGATTTCCATTTGCAAGAAATAAATCAAGGTCCCCGTCGTTGTCGTAGTCGAAGAATTTCAGCCCCCAACCGCTCATTAATCGAGTAGCGTTAGCAACATCCGTAATTCCGGCGCGGTCATCGAAACTTTCATCGTGATTATTGCGATAAAGCGAGTACATCTCCCGATCGATGTTGGCGACGAACAGATCCATCCAACCGTCCTGGTCGAAGTCGGCTGAATCCACGCCCATCCCCGAGCGTGGGCGGCCTTCTGCACTGTATGCAATGCCAGCGGGTTCTCCAATTTCTTCGAATTTGCCTTTTCCCCGGTTTGCAAACAAAAAATTTGCCACCGTGTCATTGGCCACGAACAAGTCCATCTGCCCGTCGTTGTTAATATCAGTCGCAACGACACCCCAGGCTTTTCCAAGATGCGTCCCAATACCGCTCGATCTACTAACGTCCGTGAAAGTCCCGTCGCCATTGTTGTGAAACAGCCAACTCGCCGTCGGGCTATACACGTGCGGAATGCAGTATCCTCGCTTGGCGTCTTCGCCGGTGCGGCAGTCCTTGTTTTTTTCTTTTGAGAAATCCACGAATTGGCAGACGAACAGGTCTAACTTGCCATCGTTATCGTAATCGAACCACACGGCGCTCGAAGACCAGCCGGGCGCCGCCACTCCTGCTTTTTCGGTTACGTCAGTAAACGTTCCGTCGCCGTTGTTGTGGTACAAAATGTTCTTACCGTATTGAGTAACGTAGAGGTCGGGAAGTCCATCGCCGTCGTAGTCGCCCACAGCAACGCCCTGCCCGTAACCTCCGCCATGTACGCCAGCTTTTTCGGTTACGTCGGCAAAGGTTCCGTCACGATTATTTCGATACAGAGCATTGCGCAGCGGATGCGGCGGCTTATAGAAATCGCACAGCCCGCTATTCACGAGGTAAATATCCATCCAGCCGTCGTTGTCGTAGTCAAGGAAAGCGCAACCAGCACCCGTCGTTTCAGGGAGATAGTGCTCAGGCGATTTCCCATTAGTGTGGATCCAGCGAATTCCGCTGACGCTTGCAGGAACGACTTCGAAGGGGAACTCCGCCACCGAGGAAGCGCCGATGATTCGCGGAAAGCCGGCCAGCGAAATTCCACCCGCAAGAGAGTAGAAGAATCGACGGCGGGAAAGAGTGAAAGTGTCCCGATGAGAATTTCGCGTGTTCACGATTTCGAATTAAGAGGCCTCATCGCGGCGCATTTGCGGGTTGCGCCTGAGGTTGAGCCTCGCCCTGCGCTGGGGGATTTTTCTGCACCATTTCTCGATGGATTGCGAACTCGTGCTCGCCTTCTTCCTTGCGGCCAGTGCGCGTGTACGCAATTGCAAGGTTGTAATGCGCTGCTGGATTCTCCGGCTCCAGCTTCACCGCCATTTCGAGGGGAGCGACTGCATCGGAAAACTTCTTGGTTGAAACCAGCGCTGCGCCCCAACCGGCGTATGCGTCGCCAAAGCTCGAATCGAGCTTGGCGGCGCGAGTGAAATGCGTGACGGCTTCGTCCCACTGCTCGGACTGACGCGCCAGCTCGCCAAGCACGTACTCGGCGCCCGCATTACTGGGATCAATCTCAAGTTCCTGCTGAAATTCCTTCTTCGCCTGCTCTGCAACATCTACAGGCGGATTTGGCTTAGAGAGCAGCAGCCTTCCTATTCGAAAATGAATGCCCGGCATCTGTGGATTCTGCTGCACGACCTTTTGGTATTCCTTTTCCGCCTGGTCCCACTTGCCCTGCATCTCGAGCGCCTCAGCATTTAATTCGTGCGCCTGTGCTGAATTCGGTGCTCGCATTGCGAGTTCCTGGGATGTGCGCGTGGCCAGATCGGAATAGGTGTGCACCCCCGTGTAGAGCACCTCAGGATCATTAGGGAACTCACGGTGAAGCGTTCGCAGAAAGTCTTCAGCGGTGTCGAATTGGTTCCTCACTATGGCACAGCGTATTCCGGCTAGCCCCGCGTCGCGCTGAAGACCCTTGTCGCTGGACTGCGCGACTGTTTTCTTCAAAAGAGGAATTGCTTCGGCGCATCGTCCAGATTTAGCAAGCTCAAGAGCATGCTGGCCGGACTGATTGTTATTCGTTTTCGACGAAGTTGTGCTGTTGGCTTCTGCAAACGAGCAAGAGGAGAACATTACAAGCAGGGAATAGCTGAGGGTAAGAAAGAAGCGAGTGGACATAAAAGAAAAAGGCAGGCGTGAATTTCACGCCTGCCTCATGATACCGCGACTAGAAGTACAACTTCAGAGCGAACTGCAGTTGTCGTGCATCTTGACTTGTATTTATCACGCCAAATCCGGTACCCACGCTGGTATTTGGCGCAGCCAGATTCGGATGGTTGAACACGTTGAGGAAGTCAGTCCGGAACTGGAACCTCATCCTCTCTCCGATCGGGAAGTTCTTCTGCATACTGATATCAAAGTCCACATACCTTGGGCCTATCACTGGACCCTGAGCCTGACAATTTCCAAAGGTTCCCGTGGCAGCATTCGCGAATGAACTAGGGCTAAACCATAGCATCCCTTCGCTGCTGCTGATGGTTTTCGGATAATTCACCGGGCCTAGGCAGTCGGGACGTGCTTCCGGAGATCCGGTTCCGGAATCATCCGCTCCGTATAACGAAAGCGGAAATCCCGAGTGTATGGAAACAATGGGGTTGATGGACCAGTTTCCTGCAACCGCGTTTACCACGGTAGGCGCGTCGTGCCCGAAGCGCTTCCCCTTTCCGAATGGGATCTGGTACACGGCATAGGCGCTGATTACGTGCTTCGAATCCCAGTAGCACTGTGCATAGTCGCCATTGGGGTTATAGAGGTTCTGCCAATAGTTGCCAGACGCAGTGGTCAGTTTTTCTCCTCCCCAAGTTCCGTAGTACCCGTCATCGTTGGTCATACATTTTTCGTAGGTATAGGAGACTTGTGCGTCGAGTCCGTTGCTAAGTCGCTTCTGCAAGACGGCCTGCAGCGCGTTGTAGTTCATGTTTCCAACAGAAGCCGTATTCTTCACGTTGCCTAGATGGTTAGGACCGAACGTCCCGTCCGAATTCTTGCCGCCGATAAGTGGATAAGTGATAGATCCGTCGGAGAGCAGATCGCCTTGCTTGAGCCACTCGGGAACCATCAGGTGAGTGGTTCGCTGGCCTACGTATCCAAGTTGCAGCGTAGTGTTATTGGCGATCTGATGTTGTATCGAAAGATTCCATTGATCGGAAACAGCTGGCTGCACTGTGCCGCTCCATGCCAGCAAGGTTGCACCAACAAATGGATTACCCGCAGGGGGCGCAGCATTGCTGAATGCTGTTTCCGTGTTGTATGCGGTTCCAGTTGCCACGTTCGAAGCTTCAACCTGAGGCGGAGTGAAAGGCGGGTTTTGGGTGAGGCGAAGATTGGTTCCAGTTCCTTCGAGATAAGAAGAAACATCGAGAGCTCCGCGGATGACTGTCTTTCCGCCCCAAGCCTTCGGACTCCAAGCGAAACCAAGCCGAGGCTGGAAGTCCAGCAATCCGTAATCGGACTTATACATGCCCCTGCTGAACCCGTTTGACCCAACCACTCCTGCAGGAACCGGGGTATTCCCAACAAATTGCAATTCTCCGGTGAAGATATTCACCGAATCCTGACGGTTGTTGCTTTCAACCCATGGAGTGCGAGCTTCATACCGCAGGCCTAAGTTAAGGGTCAGGCTGTCGGTCGCGCGCCAGTCATCTTGCACGAAGCCGGCGTACAGCCAATCCCGCTGGTGCCAGCCCCCTGCGCTAGTTCCGCGCGCAACGTCTTGCGGGAGCCCGAGCGCCCAGTCGGCAGCGGGATCTCCAGCTGAGCCATTACCCGAATAATTTCCACCGGGACCAAGTCCGAAAATCTGAAGTCCGAGTTCGCCGCCATTGCCGCTGTAGAAGACGTTGAGGTTATAGCGGTTCATTTGGTAGCCGGTCTTGATGGTGTGACGTCCGTGAGTCCAGATGAGCACGTCATCGAACTGAGTGACGGTTGTGTTGAATCGTTGAACTACTTCATTGCTGCCGAGAGTGTTTAGCGTGCCGGCGTTGGGGTTCGTGCCAGAGCCACCACCAAAGTTCAGGCTGGGAAGTCCGACGAGTGAGCCAGGGTTTCCATTGATAATTCCAATTGTGTTGCCCAATTGTCCGACGGCACTGTTAAATGTCGCCAATCCGGTCGTTAGTCTCACGTTATTCTTTCCGAACCGAGCTTCGTTCAAAAGGCTCGGCGTGAAGGAGTGAGTCCAGTTCACCGCACCGTTAAGCAGATATGCTTCGTTGACAGTATTCGCAAAGAGCGCTACAGCGTTAGTCGTGGGATCATATTGATTGCCTTTTGAGAAACGGGCAAACATACTGTCCTTGTCACTCGGCTTAAAGTCCACCTTGATGTCGCCCTGATCAGAGTTGTACTGCTGTGCGATCGTGTTGAATGCCCCGCCGTAACCGTTCGCCAAGCTACTCGTAGCTTTTGGGTACAAGGAGTTTGTCACGAGAGCTGTAAATGCTGGATCAAGCATATTTGACGGAATAATATTGCCGGCGAACGGTGTTCTGGCAGCAGGTGCGAGTATGTTGCAAGCTACTCCGCTTGTGCCACCCGTTCCAGCAGCGCAGGGGTTATATAGTTGGACGCCTGGACCGTTTGGCGCTGGCGTTAATAGTTGTCCAAAGTTACCGGTGGTTTCCGCAGGCGTAAGAACAACGATTTGATTTGAGCTTGATGGATGATCGAGACGTCCACCTTGGTAGTCCCCGAAGAAGAAAAGCTTGTTCTTAATAATCGGACCGCCTAAGGTTCCACCAAACATGTTCCAGCGCAGTTTCGGGGTGAGGATTACTCCATCAGCGTTTGTGACACCTGGGTTAGCGGCTTGTCCTCGAGTAAGACCGTTTTCCCACTTATTCGCATTAAAAATGTCGTTTCGGAAGTACTCAAACACATCGCCATGAAACGAATTGGTTCCCGATTTGATCGTGGCGTTGACGATGCCGCCGTTGTAATTTCCGAATTCAGCCGATGCGTTCTGGTTAATGACGTTGAATTCGGCTATCGCGTCAGGGGAGGGCGTATAGCCGAGCAAGTTATCAGAAGCCTGATTGTTGTCGATTCCATCGAGCAGGAAATTGTTTGACTGCTCGCGGTTTCCGTTGATGTACGGACGTCCGCCTTCTTCGGCGGTGTTGGAGCCCTGGTTCATGCTTGAAGGATCGACGGAGATAGACCCAGGCGAGAGCAGTGTTAGCTGAACATAATTGCGGGTCTCCAGTGGCAAGTTGTCGGTCGTTGCTGAATCGATGACCGTTCCGACCTGGGCGTTATCTGTTTGTAGCACCGGCGCTGCGCTGGTGACTTCGACACTTTCCGTTACTTCGCCGATCTTCAATTTCACATCCACGCGGGCTGTTTGGTTTAATTGCAAAGCAAAAGCCGGGTAGGTTGCTGTGTCAAAGCCGGAAGCCGTCACTTTGACTTGGTAGCTGCCAATCGGCAACCGCAATAGCGAGTAGGCGCCGGTATCATTGGTCTTTGCCGACCAAAGCGTCCCGCGATTCGTGTCGGTTGCGGTCACAGAGGCGCCATTGATCGGCGCGCCGCTCGGGTCAGTAATTGTGCCTACGATCGAACCAGTAACCTCCTGGCCCCATGCGACATGGGTTCCGGCCAGTACGAGTGCAAAAGAGAAGAGAACGGCGAGCGAGAGCAATCTTGGTGTGCTCATCTTAGAACCTCCGGAGAACTTGTTTTCTGCCCACAAAAGGTATGCGCAATGCTATATAGCAGAGCAATGATCGTGGTCAAGCAAAAAATGCAAAACGAGCAAAGAATTTTCCACAGCCCGGTTCCTGGGAATGCTCTATATTGATTTCCTGCCTCGGAAAGCCGCCTCTCGTCCGCAATCCACACGCTTGAGCAGTGTTTTCGCGAATTAACTGATAAATAATACCCGGGAGGTATCTCCTCGCGGACCTGCTTATCAAAACGATCTCGCGCTTGGACCGCCGCTATACATCTTCTGGTCCTGGCGGTTTACAAATCCTTCGAGTTCGCCCTTTACTTTTAACCATCTTTTCGCTATATAGCAGAGAACCGTAAACTCTAGTCGCCGAAAAGGGACCCGAATGCCGAGCAACGGGCAAGCCGCGATTCCCGCGTACCAGAAAATACAGGCGGCGATCCGAGATCGCATCGAAGCCGGCACGCTAAAGCCCGGCGATTCAGTCGATTCCGAACGCGAACTAGCGCGCGTGCACCGCGTCAGCCTCATGACTGCCCGTCACGCGCTGGCGAGTTTGGAACGTGAAGGCTTAGTCGAGCGACGCCGCGGCGCTGGCACCTTTGTTGCGCCGCCACGTATTCACTTCAACAAATTAATGAGCTACACCGAGCAGATGACCAGCCGCGGGCTCTCAGCTTGTTCCAAGATCATTGCAGCCAAAATTATTGAGCAAGAAGATGAGATTGCTGCCCGGCTCATGCTGCCAGCCGCGAGCAAAATGGTGAAAATAGAGCGGCTGCGGCACACCGCAGACGAACCTTTTGCTTTGGAAACCTGCTACTTGCCGGCAGAGATGTTCCCGGGGCTGGTGCGCAATCTATTAGGCAGGTCGCTTTTTGCTCGCGTCGAGCAGGACTATGGCGTGCAACTGACGTATGCCGATGAAGAAGTTGACGCAACTGCCGCAGACGGCAGAGTGGCCCAGTTTCTGGAGTTGCCTCGCAATGCTCCGGTCATGCGCATTCGCCAAGTTATTTATTCCGGGAATGGCAAGCCTGCCATGTATGTCGTTGGTTTTTACCGGGCCGAGCGGCACTCATTATTTATTCGTCGTTTTCGATAAAAGCGATTATTCGGCTTGCTCATTTTCCTCCTCAATTGAAAGTGGCCGGACCTGATCAACGACGATTAGCACGAGCAGAATGCAGCAGGGAACGAATAGAGCTTCCAGTTGCAAGTCGCCCGAGGCCAGTGTCCCACCTGCAGCTCCTGCCAAATACAGGATCCAGAGAGAAAACAGAAATCGCGCTTTGCGGGCGTGGTCGTGGATATGGGTCACCGGACGATGGCCTTCGCTATTTTCACGACGTAAGTCGAACGCGTCGAACAGCCACAGTGACGTGACCTGCGCAAGCTTATTGATCATGCCGGTGACAAATGTGGTGTGAACAGTGAGGGGACCAATCTTGGTCAAGCTTGCAGTTTGCAGGCCCATCGCCCCGGCGAGCAGAGCGAGGATTGCCAATACACCCGGAATTGCTTTTTTTTCAGCATGACCACCAAGGCCGGTCTGCATCCCCACGGCAACTACCGCAAGCAACAAAATCGCCTCAAGCGCCAGCGTGATCGACGAGATTCGCGTGAAGCCAGCGCGCTGCGCTGCTTCGATCAAGACACGCCCAACCAGTGAGGCCGCGAAGAATGCAACCACGATGACCACCGCGGCTATAGCAGCGTCCCAATCGCGCTGCATTAAGCGCTCGGCTAAATGAACAGAAGTACCGGTAAGGTGCGCGGTGAACAGGTCGTAGACTGTAAGCGCGCCAACGATATCAACGAATCCCGCCGCAAAGGAAAGCGCCAACGCCACGAAAGATTTCGTTCGTTTGTGGCCAGGGTTCTGGATGCGAGAGGCTGAAAAACTTTCCGATTTTTGCCTCGATTTCAATTAGTGAGCTGGCTCATCTCGTTCGATAGGCGGACAAGTCCGGTTCTAGAGATGAAGCCGCGAACCAATCAGATGTCTGCGTTAATACCGCTAAGAGAAGAGTGTCCCCGCTCGGCATCACTTCCTGCTTGCCTCAAGGCCTGTTCCAGTTTGATTAAACCCAGGCTGAACGTTCACCACCCCAAACTGCCGGTCGATCTCTTCGCGGTGGGCTGCCATAGCCCACAGGAATCCTATCGAGTGCCCAGGAACTGAAACATTGGGATGATAACCGCTGGGCATGAGCACAGCGTCACCATCGCGCACTGGCACGACCAACTCTGGATATTCAGTGTCGTTATAAACCAACTGCAAGCCATACGCCGGCGCAGGCATATTGAAGTAGACATACATTTCTTCGAGCATCTGCGCATGCTCGTGCGGAGGCCAACTTGTCCAGTTGCCCGGCTCTGAGAAAGTGAAGCCGACGAGCAGCCGACCGGCTTGCACATTCTTCCCAATGCAGATGTTCAAATGCCGCTGCTGGCCTGGTTTTCCGGTGGTGAACTTCAACGAAGAATCTTTCGAAAGGTCCGCATAGCGCACAACCTGCAACGGATAATTCTTCTCGACATCGGAAGAAAATTCCGCAAAGTCGACGGATGAATTCGTGCTGACCTCAACTTGGCTAACGCGTGGAATGTAGATCGAATCGTACTGCTCGAGCTGAAACTGCTGGCCCCTTGTCTTTACGGTCGCTGCGCCAGATAAGCAGGTAAGGCCCGTCTCCTGCCCACCATTGTTGAAGCTGGCTGATGACTTCGACGCATTCAGAATGATTCGCCCATATGAAAGATGACGGTTCGTACTATTCGACGGCGTTACGTAAACATTGCGGCCGAGATTCTGATTGGTCTTTCTAAAAACCATTTTGTCGATGGCTGGCATCGATTGCGTACTCATGAGCTGCTCCTTAGAAATCATTCAACGCGCTTTCGCGCCGGATAGCCACTCAGAAGAAAGAGCGAACAGTAAATCGGTGCACGATCAGGAAATCGAATTAACTTCGGTTCCGTTGATTCGCACATGATCTAAAGAAACATTCTTCACGTTTTCGACGACGTTCTTTCTCGCAACGCTTTCAAAATCGCAATCGGAAAGATGCACTCCGCTGATTGGAGCATTGCTGAAGCCGCGCAGATACAGCGCATACTTCGTCTTGTGCATGGTCAAATTGCTGATTTCCACATCGCGAACCACCGGAGTGAAATGCCCAGACGCGCCTTCTTCATAGTTGAAATCAATTGAAAGACCGGCGGTCGAGACCTGACCGACCTGAATGTTGCGCGCATAGATTCTTTCCACCATTCCGCCGCGCATTGCGTTGTCTTTGATCTTGATCGCTGAATCCAGATGCGGACTGTCCATCTTGCAGTCTTCCGCAAAAACGTCTTGTACTCCTCCGGAGATCTCGCTGCCCACGGTTACGCCACCATGGCCGTCTTTCATGTGGCAATTACGGACGACAATATTCTGCGAGGGCACGTTCACGCGCCGTCCATCTTCATTTCTGCCGGATTTGATGGCGATGCAATCGTCGCCGGTGTTGAAGGAAACATTTTCGATCAGCACGTCCGCGCATGATTCCGGGTCGCATCCGTCGTTGTTCGGCCCGGAACTGTTGATCGTCACCCCGCGCACAGTCAAGTTCTTGCACAGCACCGGATTTATCTCCCACATGGGCGAGTTGACTAGAGTAACTCCTTCGATCAATACGTTCTTGCAGTGGTACGGCTGGATGAAATTTGGCCGTAGATAATGGTCGGGCCCGAACACGCGCTGCGCCACCGGAACACGCTTCTCTCCCATTTCAAAGAGATGGTTGCGGTCGTCGTTCTGGTTTGGCTGGCCCGCACTCCAGCCGCAATCCGTGCGGCCCTTCCACGGCCACCAGTGCTCGCAATCCGCGTTGCCGTCGAGTGAGCCCTTTCCCGTGATCGCGATGTTTTCTTCTCCGAAGGCGTAAATGAATGGCGAAAAGTTCATCAGCTCCACGCCTTCCCAACGAGTGAACACGACCGGATATTTGTTAGGATCGCGCGAAAACCGGATCGTGCTCCCTTCCGAAATATGCAGATTCACTTTGCTCTTCAGGCGAATTGCGCCAGTCAAGAACTCGCCCTCCGGTACCACGACAGTTCCGCCGCCGGCGTGGGCGCAAGCCGCGATAGCTTTTGCGAATGCGCCACTGCAATCGAAGTGGTTGTGGTCAACCGCGCCGAACTTCGTGATATCGAACTCGCGTGGGGGAAAACTTGGCGGTGTGATGCGAGCAAGAATCTGCGGCAGGCGCGACCATGGGTGTGAAGAGCTTGGGTCTGAAGAACCGCGTACATCCCCTGCAAACGGCCGCCCAGCGCCAATTCTGCTGGTATTGAAAATGAATGCCGCACCGCCGCTCATTAAGGAAGCCTTCAGGAATTGCCGGCGACTGCTGCTCGATTTTTGCTTGGGAAACTTTGCTGAGGCCATTTCGTGCAACCTCTACGTGGTTTTCTGTGTGTCGATGTTTGTTACTGCCCTAGGAGGCGGCCCGCACACGGGCTTGTTCGCCCTTGGATCCTCCGGGCGGCAACTGAATCAAGCTGTCATTTGGATAAAAATGGTCGACTGTCGTAGGGGTCACTAATTTGTGCTCCACAAATACCGCCGGCGGCACAGGACGATGATTCAAAATATCGAGGCTCACGCGAATCAGGTCGTCGCCATATCGTTCAGGAAAAAACGCTACCGATCCGAGCAAACGCGTGTGCGGACGCCGAAGCTCGGCGCGTCCTTCCGGCGAAGCGTTGTGACCCATTACGGCGCAGGAGTCAGCCCGACCGGCTTCTTCAAATGCTCGCAAAGCTCCGAGCGCGCTAGGATCATTGATCGCTCCGACCAAAACGCGTCGTGAGTGCGTTGTCCTTAAATGTTTGCGAACGGCTTCGAAACTCGGACCTAGCTCTCCGTCACCATCGAGGCGCGTAATGCGGCAGTTTTTCGCGGAGGGGAACGCCAGGTTCAATCCAACTAACATGCCTGTCAGTCGCATGCGTGGCAGCTGCCCGGCGCGATCGAGCTCGAGAAGAATGAACTCCTCGACCTCTGAATTCCAGTTTTCTTTTACCCAACGCCCAAGATATCGTCCCGCAATCAAACCCGCCTCGTAGTTGTTGGCGCCGTAGTAAGTGGCTCCGGGATGGGGAATGTCGATCGCGATTAATGGAATATTCCCATCACGATATTTTGCCGCGACAATGGGCGCGACTTCCTCATCGGTTTGGAATTCAATCACCAAATCGACTTTTTCGCGTACCAGGAAATCAGCATTCCGCTGCGCGACTTTCGCGCTGTAGCGATTGTCGACGCAGATGAGTTCAATGCCTTCCGCAGCGGCAGCGCGTTGCAAACTTACCGTCACTTCATTACAAAACTGATAATCCGTACCCTGCGCCGCATAGCCGAGGCGGTACAACTTTTGCTTCCACGGTCGCACACACGATTGGTAAAGATTCTCGCCAACTTTTTCGATCATGCCGCATTTTTCGAGCGTGTAAAGCAGGCGAAATGCCATTGTCTTTGGCAAGCCGCTGCGGGAAGAAATTTCGCGTAAGGCGAGGGTCTCGCCAGGCATCCGAAATGCACTCAACAACCGTGACGAATGAATAACTGATTTGACAAGATAGGGGTCGCGGGGACGGGCAACCTGCTCCATAAACAGAAGGAGATTACTCCAGCTCTCTTATTTTGCCAAGCGAAACTTGCTAAAATTTATAGTCGCGCTGGGGAATTGCCGTTTTTTCAAACTGATCCTCTTTTGTTTCACGGCGTTTCACACGGTGTGGAGGGTAGTGCCTGTTGCGCACAGCGAAACAAAAAAGAGCCATGAAAAACCCCGTGACGGACGGGAATCCGCAGTGTACTCTCGCAGTTCGAGGCCGCCATGCCTGCTAACACATCGGACGAAATATTTGGAGCCTTGGAGGGGTTTCGAATCGAACTTCCTTCCTGGGGTTTTGCCAATACAGGCACCCGTTTCGGCAAGTTTCTTCAACCCGCGGCCGCGACCACCGTGGAAGAAAAAATCAGTGACGCTGGTCTGGTCCACTCCCTGACAGGCATTTGTCCGACTGTAGCGCTGCACGTTCAATGGGACTTTCCCCAGGGCGTCCGCAGCGCAGCAGCAGTTGAGGCCGCCACCAGGGCTCATGGCGTGCGCCCGGGATCAATCAATCCGAATTTATTTCAGGACCAAATTTACAAGCACGGCTCGTTCGGGAATCCGGATCGTTCCGTCCGCGAAACCGCGTTGCAGCACGTTTTCGATAGCGTCGAAATTGCCCGCCGCCTGAATAGCCGCGACATCTCTCTGTGGTTCGCTGACGGATCGAATTATCCGGGAACCGCGAACGTCCGTCAGCGCAAGAAGTGGTTTGAAGAGTGCCTGAAGGCAGTCCACGAAAAACTTTCACCGAAGCAGCGTATGCTCGTCGAGTACAAACCATTCGAACCAGCGTTCTACCACACCGACATCGCCGACTGGGGCATGGCTCTCTCGTTTTCCCGCGCAGCAGGGAAGCAAGCAAAGGTGTTGGTTGATACCGGCCACCATTATCAATCGCAGAACATTGAGCAGATCGTTGCGTGGCTTTTGTCCGAAGACATGCTGGGCGGTTTCCACTTTAACGATCGCCGGTATGCCGATGATGATTTGACTCTGGGTTCGATCGATCCCTATCAGGTATTCCGGATTTTCCACGAGATTCTTTATTTCGAATGGGAAGCTGGTCGAAGCAGCGAAATTGCTTTCATGATCGACCAGAGTCATAACCTGAAAGGCAAGATCGAGGCAATGATTCAAACCGTCACCGTCGCTCAGGAGCTCTATTCGAAGGCTTCATTGGTGGACCATAAACAATTGGCTGCGGCGCAGAAGCAGGCCGATCTAGTACGAGCGGAATCGCTGCTGCAGGATGCTTTCGCAACCGACGTGCGACCTGCGATCCAGGAATGGCGCGCCTCGAAAGGATTGCCTCAAAACCCAATGCAGGCATTCCGTGAAAGTGGATATCTCGAGCGTATTACCGCCGAACGCTCGGCGCGCAACGCACAAACCATCACGTCTTATGCTTAATTCTGCGGCTTGAAGTCTCGCTCTACAACCCTTGCCTTAAACTGAATCAGCGAAACACCAAAACATGTGGAAGGAATTGCAGATGCGCTTTGCTCCTGTTCGTTTTTTCACGGCGTTTCTTTTCCTTTACGTCAGCGCTTGCTCGGCGAGTGACGCTTCTGCGATCTCAGTAACAGTCAAGAACCCCACTAATACTACCCGCCAGTCCGAGACAATTTCTCTCCGTGCCTCTTCACTCAAGCAATCGCTTTCGGTTTCAGATATTCGCCGGGTTCACGTGCGCGATTTGGCGTCGGGCCAAGATTTGCTGACGCAAGCTATCGATGACGACGGCGATGGCACCTACGACGAGTTGATCTTCCAAACCGATCTCGCACCGAACGAAACCCGCCGATTCAAATTGACTGTTGCCGAACGGCGAATACCGACGCCGCAGGAATTCAAAGCCTATGGCCGATTCGTGCGAGAACGCGAAGACGATTTCGCGTGGGAGAACGACCGCATTGCCCATCGCACTTACGGCAAAGCACTTGAGATTTGGCCGCAGGAGCCGCTAACCAGCAGTGCAATTGACGTTTGGACAAAGCGCGTCCCCCGGCTGGTGATTAACGACTGGTATATGGTCGACGACTATCATCGCGAGCACGGCGAGGGCGGAGATTTCTACTCAGCCGGAAATTCGCGCGGCTGTGGCGGAAATGGTATTTGGGTGAACAATCGGTTGTATCCTTCTGCGAATTTTGTAGATTCGCGTGAACTCGCGAATGGGCCTATTCGAGTTGTTTTTGAACTTACCTATTCAGCTTGGGATGTTGCCGGCGCGCGAGTGAGCGAAGTCAAACGCATTTCGCTGGATGCCGGCCAAAATTTCGACCACTTTGAAAGCCACTACAAAGTTGAGGGCAGCCCTTCCAATCTCGAAGAGGCAATCGGAATTCGCAAAGGCACCGACGCGCAGAATTCCACCCTGCGCGAGAAGGGCATCTTGCGCACCTGGGAGAAACTACCGGGCGATTACGGCCAGCTCGGCTGCGCGGTGATTCTCGATCCTGCAACGATAACCAATTTCACTGAAGACCAGAAAAACTTTCTTGTCACGGCAAAGATGCCGCCAAATCGTATTGTTTCCTATTACGCCGGCTTCGGCTGGAGCAATGGCGGATTCGCGAATTCTGAAGATTGGGACCGCTATGTTTCTGATTACGCTGAGCGCGTTCGCATTCCCGTCGAAGTCATGCTTGTAGGCCAATCGCGTTGAGCTGGGCAGACAAATTGCCCCCCACTCGCCTACCAATGAATCTTCACTGCAAACTGCAAAATGCGCGGATCAGTGTCGGCAGGCAAGAATCCTGCGCCCGGCATGCTGGTCACCAGCCCAAAATTCGAGCTGTTGATTCCCGACGCGCTTCCGATCGATGAACCCCCGGCCGAGGTGCCGCCCACAGAACCTAACAATGGGTTGACTTTGTTCAAGACATTGAAAGCTTCGAACCGCAACTCGAGTTGCGTTCTCTCGTAAAGCGGAAAGATCCGGCTCAGAGCAGCATCAATCCGAAGAACCCCCGGTCCGTAGTAAGCATCACGACGAATGGGCGTGTATGCGTAAACATTTCCAGCTGCAGGATTGATAACAACCGGTGCCGAGCTGCTGGTGGGGTTAGCAAAAGCTGCCGGATTAAATACCTGGTAGCAGATGTTGGCGCCGCCTTTGCCGCAGCGCACCCAGTTATCCACATAAACTTTTTGTCCCGGAACAAGTTCAGGCCGATCACCAACGCCTTGAGCATTCGCTTCGTTGCCATCGAACAGTGAATCTGTTCCATTGACGATATTCACGGGATAGCCGCTGTAGGCCCGAACTGAAGGCGCAAGCTGCCAACCACCCAACAGCCACTTCATCGCTCCTGAGCCGTGGAACGGACTGCTGGCAACCATCGTCGCATTAAATATGTGCCGTGTATCAAAGTTGCAGCTTCCGTAATCCAGCCGCGGATCAGATTGAATTGTAAAAGCGGTTTGGCGCAAGTCGCCGCTGAAATCGCCCACACTCAGGCAATGGGAGTAGGTGTAATTCGCCTGAATACTAAAGCCGTGTCGAAAACGGTGGGAGAGCGAGGCCAGCAGGCCGTTGTAGTTCGAATAACCGGTGTCGTCCCCGGTAAACAAGGAGCCGAAGCCTTCCGCATATTGAGAAGTAAACGCAGGGGCGGTCGGCACATTTGTGCCGTTTGCGGTTGCAATCTGATACAGCAATCGTCGCTGTGTCTCATTTTTTGTGCTGCAACCGCCGGTGAACTCCGAGCAAACCCCAGAACTCGTCGTAACAAAGTTCGTATCGTACGACAGCGGCACATGCAGGCTCCTGCTACCGATATATGCGAGTGAGAACGACCACTCGTTCAGGAACTGGCGCTCATAGCTCAAGTTGTACTGCTGCATGTACATGGGGCGCATGTTCGGAGGAAGGTTGGCCCAGAGCGATCCCGGAGGGAATACATTGCCGCCGCCAGGGAATGGGTTGTAGCCGGCATTTGCAGTTCCGCACCCGGCGGTCTGCGAATAATTCAGCCATGGATTGCTAAAGGTGCCGCAACCTTGGGTGTTGTCAATTTCGTCGACTACCGGAGGATTCGAGGTGAGGCGCTGCGAGAACCAGACCATGCTGGAGTCATAAAAAATTCCATATCCTGCACGGATACTCTGATTGCCTTTTCCGGTTGGGTCCCACGCGATGCCAATGCGAGGAGCAAAATTCAACCAATGGTTATTAGTGAATGCGGCAGGCACGCCTCGATCACCATAGAAGAGCTCACCAGCGGGCGCTTCGCCGATTGAAGCTGTCGTGTAAACAGAGCTATGCACGTTGTTCAGGAAGTCCGACATGTTAAAAATGCTGCCGCGGTGGAAGTAGTCAGAGGGGAAAAGCGTCGGTTCCCAACGCAGGCCGGCGGTCAGCGTCAAATTTTTCGTCAGCTTGTAAGTGTCTTGGGCGTAGAAGCTCGGTATGTTGTCGCGGTACGCGACCTTCTGCGCATGACTTTGGCTGAACCCGGAATAATCGCCTAACAGGAAATCTGCAAGTCCATCTCCCGATACGCCTCCGCTGAATGCGTATGTCCCGTTCTCGTCGTATCCGGTAAGTGTGTTGTTCTGCGTGTGAATAAAATCCACGCCGAAGGCGAAGTGGTGCTTGCCGCGGATCCAGTCGATATCATCGGCCACCTGCTCGGTGTTTACGTTAAAGTATCCAGGCGCGCAGGTGCCGCAGCCCACACCGAAGTATCCGCTGATACTGCTGATCAAAAGAAAATCAGGAACAGCTGTGTACATATTTACGCCCAGCGTGTTCGGATTGATGTCTCCCGGATCCGGTGCGCGATTGTCGCGTCGGCGAGTGCCGGTTACGTGCACAGAGTTGATTAAGGTAGGCGTGAAAGTATACGTGTCACCGATCGTCAGGCTCTGAGCGCGCTCCCAGTTTCCCGGCGTAGTCGTCAAAAGCAGGTTGTGAATATCGAAAGGCGCGGGTGCGCGGAAATCATCAATGAAGTAGCGGCCGAAAAGAGCTTGCTTCTGACTCAGCGTGAAATCGACCTTTCCAACAATTTCGTCTTCGTTGTCTATAGAAGGCACTGCATAGTTAAGCGATCCACAGGGGTCGGAAGATATGGGAACATATCCTGAGTTGAACAGTTTGACTGCCGCAGCATCGTAGGTTGCTGGGTTTATGGTATTTCCAGCAAACGGCGCCTTCAGAGTTTTAGCTTTGCCGGATGATTGGCATCCAGCGCTCTCGAGTTGAGTGAAATCTCCGTTCAGTGCTGCCTGCGTGGCAGTAAAAGTTGATGCGCTCGAACTTGCCCGCGCACGTGTACCCTGGTAGCCGGCGAACCAGAAGAGTTTGTCCTTGATAATCGGTCCACCGATCACTCCACCGAACTGGTTGCGCAGCAGCGTGTCAGGCTTCGGTGCGCTCGGTGTCATCTGTTTTGCGAGTGCGTTAAAAACGCCGTCTCGATAGAAGTCAAAAACGTCACCATGAATCTGATTGGTTCCGGATTTGGTCACGATGTTTACTACGCCGCCCGGGTGTAAGCCATTTCGCGCCGGTAGAGCGCTGGTTTCAACACTGAATTCCTCAAGCGCATCGGGGAACGGGAACGGCAGGTTTACGTTGCCGAAGGTATCGTTGTTATCTCCGCCATCTAGCAAGTAATTCGTACCATTGCCTTGGCCACCGGCGACCGAGATCGTGGTCGAACTATAAAAGCTCTTGCTGCCGCGTTCGTCTCCTGCGGGTGCCAGGAGCGATGCCCCGGACATGAGCACGAGTTGCGACGCATACCGCCCGTTGAGCGGCAGGTCTATTATTTGGCGGGAATCTACAACGTTCGAAATCGCGGCTGTCTCCGTTTGCACGAGCGGCGCTTCGCTAGAAACCTCGACGGTTTCTGTTACTTGTCCGATTGTCAACGGGGCATTGAAAGTGACGTGATCGTTGACTTGCAGCACGATGTTATTCAACGCGTACGTTTTGAACCCGGTCTTCGAAACCTCGAGCTGGTAACGTCCCACTGGGAGCGCGGGAAACAAATAGTTGCCGTTGGCATCGCTCGTCGTTGTGTGGACGATGGAGCGATCAATTTCTGTCATCTGCACGCGAGCCCCGGGAATGGCCGCGCTGTTCGGGTCAGCAACCTGGCCACTCACCTGCGCGATCGCGACCTGTTGCGCCGTAAGTGATGTTGGAGCCGCAAGCGCGAAAAGCAAAAGTGATAACGCCAGACAAAAAAGTTTCCGAAGCATCTCGGCTTCTCCTAAACTCTGAATTTCAATATCTGTTCGCGCTGCGTGCTCGGGATCCGCGCCAATCACGTTCAGAGACTGAACCGTTCCTTAAAAAATCTCTTAAACCAAATGGCTTCAAAGATACCGAGCGGCCAAAATCGTTCGGAAGTAAAAGTCGTATGGCTGAAGTCTGAACTTGCGGTTCACCTTTGGAGCGCGTCGAATTCACGCATCCTCGTTGGGTACTGCAAAATGTTTTGAACGTTTTTCTCAGCCGTATGACAGCCGAAAATCCACCCGTAAATACCCAGCAGTCGCATACTTCAACATGGGGTATTGCAAGCTGTCAAGAAAAATTTCAAAAGAAACAAGAAATTTTGCAAAACAGAACGCGGGGCCGGACGATTTTCGACTCAATCGGTGTGGACGGCAGTTCCTCGTGGCGAGTCCCGCAATGGCGTATCTCGCGACGCCACCGGAGCGCAGGATTCACGGCGTATCAGCTGTGTGGGTAATTTGGGGTGTTTAGCTTGCAGATCGGGCCGTGCGATCTGCTCGAGCAGAGCTTCCGCCAACTGCTTCCCGAGATCGTCCGTGAAAACCCGCACCGACGTAAGCGGCGGATGCAATGCGGCAGCTTCCGGAGTGTCATTGAAGCCTGCCACGCTTAGGTCGTCTGGGATCTCCATACCTCGGTCCCGTGCCGCCTTGTAGACTCCTCTCGCAGCAGTGTCGTCGCCCGCAAAAATGGCGCTGGGCGCACCGGCCTGCTGCAGTAGCGCTTTCGCCGCGATATAGCCCATCTCCTCGCCTTCACGGAAGTTTCGCTCATTTACCAGGGGCTTCAAATCCGCTTCATTCATCGCTCTTTCATATCCGCGATAACGGCGGGCATACCAGGGAAGAGTCAGGTTGCCAACGAATGCGATCTTCCGGTGACCAAGTGACTGTAAGTAGTGCGTTAGCTCGTAAGCTCCTGAAATATCATCGAAATAGACCGTCCTTCCTCCGGTGAGTTCCTCGTCAGTTTGGGAGATTACATTGTTGCCGAGCGCTACCCAGGGTACCGATTTGTCCGTCAGGAGTTGCAGTAGGTTTTGCGAGTTCGCCCCTGCCACGATGACACCGGAAACGATCTTCGGCCTGTATAGAATTTCAGGAAGGCTCACTTCGGTGGCAGCAGCGCTGGTCGAATAATGAAAGGGAAGAAACAGCATTGCATAATCGTGCTCTGCGCAATATGCCTGCGCTCCCATGAGCACGGACGAGTGAAAAGGGTGCAGAACGCTCCGATTACTTAGCAAGAAAACGATGATCCGCGACTTCCTGCCGCGCTCCAGGTCAAAGCCCAGCCGAATTGCCGCTTGAATAATGCGGTTCCGTGTTTCAGGATTTATTCCGCCCCGCGCTCCGATGAATCGCGAAACAGTCGCGGTGCTGACCTGCGCAGCACGCGCTACATCACTGAGTTTGACCCGTTTGGCCCGCTTCTTCATGATTCAGTCAGACTGTCCGCAGCCGTACTCGTTTTCTTGCTCGCTGTAAATTATCACGGAAACGGAGAAAATACGTCATCAATTTTGGCGAATTTGGGTTATCATCCTGCGCTAATGTACTTGATCGTATTTTGAAGCCCTCTGGTCGATCCAATGTTCCGATACCTCGCGCTGGTTTCCATCGTTTTAATGCAAGCGGTTCCGGGGGCTTCGCAATCACGTGGAATTCAGGAACTCCGGTCAAATTTCGAGTCTCCTCCTCCCGATTGCCGAATCATGATGCGCTGGTGGTGGTTCGGGCCTTCAGTTACCAAACCCGAACTCGAACGCGAACTGCGCGCCATGAAAGATGCCGGCATCGGCGGAGTAGAGATCCAACCGGTTTATCCGCTTGCTCTCGACGACGCGCAAATCGGCTTCCACAATTTTCCTTATCTTTCAGGCGAATTCATCGGGGATCTACATTTTGCCGCCGGCAAAGCGCACGAACTTGGCATGCGTGTCGATGTGACGCTCGGCAGCGGGTGGCCTTTCGGTGGACCGCACATTCCGGTTACGCAAGCGGCTGGAAAATTGCGCGTGGTCTCGATTCAAGTTGCGCCCGGGAAAAACACCGTCGCCGTTCCGGATATCTCTGCTGGAGAAAAGTTGCTGGCTGTGTTCATGAAGGAGAGCGGACTGCCCGCGAAAATGCTGGATTTGGAAACCATCCAGCATGGCCGTATAGCATTGCCGCCTTCAGCCATTTCCCGAACTCTGACCTTTTTCATCGCCAGCCACACCGGACAGATGGTGAAGCGTGCTGCGATCGGCGCCGAAGGTTTTGTTCTTGATCATCTGGATCAATTTGCAATTGAGAATCACCTGCGGACCGTCGGTGATCGGCTGCTGATCGCGTTCGGCGACAATCCGCCGTACGCCGTTTTCAGCGACAGCCTCGAAGTCTATGGGTCGGATTGGACTGGCGATTTATTACAGGAATTTCAGAAGCGTCGCGGCTACGACCTGGCTCCACATCTTCCCGCGCTTGTACGAGACGTAGGCCCGCGAACATCAGACATCCGCCACGATTGGGGCAAAACATTGACTGAGTTGGCTGACGACCGCTACCTTACTCCCCTTCAGGAATGGGCCGCGAAAAATGGGACGCGGTTCCGCTCACAGACTTACGGTATTCCGGCCGTATCGCTATCGAGTAACCACCTCGTCGATCTAATCGAGGGCGAAGGCGACCAGTGGAACAGCTTTTCGCCGACGCGCTGGGCATCGTCGGCGAGCCACCTCTATGGACACAACATTACTTCCTCAGAAACCTGGACGTGGTTGCACTCCCCTGCATTTCGCGCGACGCCGCTCGATATGAAGGCCGACGCCGATCGATTCTTCCTTGAAGGAGTAAACCAAATTGTGGGCCACGGCTGGCCTTACTCGCCGCCCGGAATTCCCAAGCCAGGCTGGAGCTTCTACGCCGCCGGAGCATGGGACGACCACAATCCATGGTGGCCGGTGATGCCGGAGTTAACCCGGTATTTGCAAAAAGTGAGTTTTGTACTACGCCAGGGAAAACCGGTCGCGAATGTTGCACTGCTCGTTCCCACGGACGACGCCTGGGCGCAATTCACGCCCGAAAATGCGTCCTTGAGCGAGACCATCGAGCGCTTGCTGGGCCACGACGTTATTCCACAGATTCTCCATGCCGGGTTCAACTTCGACTTCATCGATTCCGAAGCCATTGACAAACTTGGAATCAACTATAAGATTCTTGTCCTCCCGAATATTGAAAGGCTTCCGCTTAAGACTTACGAAGAGATAGAGAAATTCGCGCAGCATGGCGGAATCGTAATTGCGACGAAAAGGCGGCCATCGCGGGCGCCCGGATTTATCGAATCGGAAAAAGAGACGCCCGAAATAAAAGAGATTTCCAAAACGCTTTTTCAGCAACCGGAAGCAAAAGGGTATTTCGTCGCGGATGAACAACAACTCGCGGCTCTCCTGGCGAAACACCTGACTCCTGATCTGTCTCTCAATTCGAATGCCGGCGATTTAGGTTTCGTTCACCGCTCCCTACCTTCCGCCGACATCTACTTCCTGGTAAACACAACGAACCAGCGGCTATCGACAAGAGCGACCTTCCGAACACAACGAAAAAATCCAGAGTGGTGGGATCCATTTTCGGGCGTCGCTTCAAGAGCTGGCAACGGAAGCACAATTGCGATTGATCTCTATCCTTACGAATCCCGAGTGCTAGTGTTCAGTGACGAATTGGAGACCGGCCTGGACAACGCACCCGTTAGTGTCCCGAAGGAACTGGGCACGCCGAAGCACATCGACACCGGCTGGACGGTCACCTTTCCTGAACTGCACCGCAGTAGCCATATGGACAAGCTTCACTCCTGGGCCGATAACGATAAAACACGCTTCTATTCCGGTGGAGCGACTTACGAAAATAATTTCACCATCGCACCGCAGTCAGGTGAGCGAATTTATCTTGACTTCGGTTCCGGCACCCCGACTACTTCAACCGACAAGCATCATCGTTTCTTCGCCGGATTGGACGCCCCCATCCGCGAAGCTGCTCAGATTTTCGTGAATGACCAAACAGCGGGATTCCTGTGGAAGCCGCCGTATCGACTCGACATAACAAAGTTCGTTCACGCAGGCGAAAATCGCGTGCGCATTGTTGTGTACAACAGCGCGATCAACGAGCTCGCCGGACGCGCTCCCCGCGATTATCGGCTGCTGAACAGCCGCTACGGCGAGCGCTTTGTGCCGCAAGATGTTGAGGACATCAAGCCTCTGCCATCAGGATTACTGACCGCTCCGCAATTAATAACCGACCGATAGACCGAGTTCGCTTTGAAGATGAGTGTATTTCACGCGGCAACCCGCAACAGGAGGCAGTTGTGAATGCGCGCTTAGTAGTTAACTTTGTAGCTTTGGCGACAATGCTGGCCTTCGCAAGTTTTGCCTATGGGCAGAAAACAGGCCCGGAGCCAGTTCCATGCATAGTCAATGGGAGCGAGGAATTTGTAACTCCATCCGGCAACATTGATAACGACACAACAAACATTCAAACCGCAATGGATACCTGCACGACAATTGGTACCCAGGCAGGTGCTCCCGTTTTCGTTCGGCTGGAGCGCGGCAATTATACGATCAGGCCGATTGTGATGCGCTCCTACGTTTATCTGCTGATTCCACGAGGCGTGGTCGTGAACGCCTCGACCACAACGAGTGACTACCAACTTCCCGGCAAGACCACCTGCGGCACCGTGGCTTCTTCGAGCACCGGGTGTACGCCGCTGATTTATGCCGGACAAAATTCCCAGCCGGCCGCCAATTACAGCGGCATCATCGGCAGCAGAATACCCGGCCTGATGGGGGGCACCATCGACGGCCATGGTTGGGACGTGACCTCAAACGGTTTCACGTGGTGGGAAATTGCGGATCAAGCAAAAGCAGCAGGGAAGAACCAGGTGAACCCGCGACTGATCGAATTCGACAAGGGTGAGAATCTCGAAGTCCGCGACGTCACCCTGGAAAACGCCGCCTACTTCCATCTGGTCTTTAGCCAATGTTCTAACGTTACGGTGTTCGATATGACCGTCGATACTCCTAGCCCGGGCCGCTCGGGCACGGACTACAACACGGACGGAGTCGATCCGATTTCGTCGACGAATGTCTGGATCGATCATTCCCGCATCTCCGACGGCGACGATAATGTCGCAATCACCGCCGCGACGAAAGGTCCAAGCCACGACATTTTCGTGACCAACAATCATTTCGGTTTGGGACACGGCATGAGCATCGGAAGCGGTACGCAAAGCAGCGTGTACAACGTGTATGTGTTCAACCTATCGTTTGACGGCACGGATAATGGTTTACGTATTAAGTCTGCCCAGACGGAAGGCGGGCCAGTCTATAACATTTACTACGACACCATTTGCATGAGAGCAATCAATACGCATTCGCTGAGCTCGAAAAATGGCGCGATCGTTTTGGATACGCAATATTCAAGTGGAACAGGGACTCTGTATCCCTATTTTCACGACATCCATTTTCACGAGGTGTACTCCGACACCGACTCGGCTACAATTTTCGGCACCGCTTGGGACCACGTGCGCCTCAATGGCGCTGGAGGCAATCAGCCGATGGCGAATCTGTCATTCTATGATGTCGTCTTTGGTGAGCCCACGACCGCTGCCGTCGCCGACATCGATCCGAGCACAACCTATTTGTATTCGAACTCGAGGAACCTGGTGATCCCCGGCGTTTCGCGTAGTCCTGCCCCGCCGGTCGATCCCTTTGTTCCCATCGGCCCGCAACGTGACATCGAACGCTACTGTCATTTTGAAAATTCATGGGGGAACGCATTTTGGCAAAAATTCTGAACGCATGCTTTTCTCGTGCCCCGGGTATCCAGACCCGGGGTGAGCGGGCCTGGTCCGCTCATGGAGTATTGGCGGCGTTTTTGTTGCTGACTTTCGCTCCACTTTGTGCGGCGCAACAGAAATACCTTTCCGATTGGCCGTCATGGGCTGATCCGCACGAAGTGGGTAAGCGTGTGGCCGAACATTTTGTGACCAGCCCGCACCAGGACCCCGAGAAAATCGTCTATCCCGAGGTTTGCACGTGGTACGGAGCGCTCACCTTCGCTCATCTTTCGGGTGACAAAGACCTCACCGCAGAGCTGATTAAGCGATTCGAACCGTTGCTGTCCAGTCCCGGGTCGGAGCTAATTCATCACGAGCGTCACGTCGACTTCGAAATTTTCGGCGCTGTGCCGCTCGAAATCTATATTGAGACAAAAGATCCGAAGTACTTGGAGCTAGGTAAATCTTTTGCTGACACGCAATGGGGGCCCCTTCCGCCAGATGTCCACGTTCGCGAGGGTATGCCTCCCGAGAGCATCCCACCAGGCCTGACTCCGGAAACCCGCTTCTGGGTCGATGACATGTACATGGAAACCATCCTCCAGGTGCAGGCATTTCGCGCGACCGGCGATCAGAAGTATCTGGACCACGCCGCGGTCGAGATGGTTGCGTATCTCGACAAATTGCAGCAGCCGAACGGCCTCTTCTATCACGCACCAGACGTGCCGTTTTTCTGGGGACGCGGTGATGGCTGGTTCGCAGCCGGAATGGCCGAGATGCTGCGATCGCTTCCGCAGAATCATCCGCAACGCGCGCGCATTCTCGATTCCTACCGAAGAATGATGAAAACTCTGGTGAAGTATCAAGGCGCGGATGGCATGTGGCGTCAGTTAATCGACCATCCGGAATCGTTCCCGGAAACTTCATCCACCGGGATGTTCACGTTCGCGCTTATCACCGGCGTAAAGAACAGCTGGCTGGATGAAGAAACTTACGGCGCAGCGGCGCGCAAAGGATGGCTGGCGCTCGTCGGCTACGTCGACCAGAACGCCAATGTCACGAACGTGTGCGTAGGAACCGGGAAGAAGAACGACCTTAATTATTACCTTACTCGCCCCCGCCACACCGGCGATATGCATGGCCAGGCGCCAGTGTTATGGTGTGCTTCGGCGTTGCTACGGTGATCCCGACCAACGGCGGCTGCTCCACCCTTTGCCGCTGTTCAAAGGGTAGGTACATCGGACCTGAGAACAACCACTACGCCACCGGCGCGTGTTCTTCCATCCGATTGCTGGTGTTTTCGTGGCTCATAAAGAAATGCACTGCCGGCGTGATGATTAGCGACAGTCCCATTGAGATCACGATGCCACCGATCACGGCAATTGCCAACGGCTGAAGCATCTGTGATCCTGCGCCAAAGGCGAATGCCAGAGGCAACATTCCCGCGATAGTTGCAAGCGCGGTCATCGCGATCGGACGCAAGCGGCGGCGGCTTGCTTGCAGCATCGCAGTTTCAGCCGACGCACCAGTCGCACGAATTTTCTGATCGGCATCGAGCAGTAGAATTCCGTTCTTCGCGACAATCCCGACCACCATCACCAATCCCATAAACGACGACACATTGAACGTTGTGCGCGTGATCAGCAGCGCAATAAAAACCCCGGACGTCGACAATAACGCCGAGGCCAAAATAGCCACAGGCGCGGCAAAGCTCCGGAATTCAAACAACAAAACAATAAACACCAAAACAATCGCGAGCGCCAGCACGAACAGGAAATCGTGGAACGATTGTTGCTCCTGCTGATACGTACCGCCGTACTCGATGCGAATCGCCGGAGGAACATGCAGCCCCTCGACCGCCTTTTGCACGCCGGCAATCGCGCTGCCCAGGTCGGTGCCTTCCGTACGAGCTGTAACCGAGACCTCACGCTGCAGGTTCTCGCGATGAATCTCGGTTTGTGGTGGAAGTTCCGTAATTGTCGCCAGAGAGCCAAGCGTCGCGGTGTGTCCGGTTGAACTTGTCAGCAATGTGTTCGTAATTGCTTCGAGCGACGTGCGGTCACTTTCAGGAAAACGCACACGCACCGTGTAAACGCGATCGTTGACAACAACCGGGGCTACGGCCGGCTGGCCCTCAATTATTGCGCTTGCATCGGCCGACACTTCTTCCGGGGTGAATCCCGCACGTGCCGCGACGAGCGGGTCAACTTGAAAATTCACCGCCGGCCCGCTGATCGTATTGTCAAGGCCGTTCAGAACGTCCACTACTCCAGAAACTCCTTTATGCCCGTTCTCACTGTCAATCGCCTCTGCGACTTTTGGGGCCCACGTTCCAAGCAGCGCCGGGTTCTCCGAAAAAAGCTTTATGGTCACTGGTTCCGGCTCGCCGGTAAGATCGCCGATCATATCCTGCAGGACCTGAATAAATTCGGTGCGCACCGCCGGCTCTTGCGCATTCACCTTCTGGCGAATGTCTTCGATTATGTCGTCAATGGCACGGCTGCGTTTCTGCTTGAGCTTGACCAGAATATCGCCGGTATTCGCCTCCGTTACTGCGGCGAGCCCCAACTGTGCGCCTGTGCGCCGAGACGTACTCTCGACCTCCGGAATCGATTTCACAATCTGCTCAATGTGCAAGATCATTCGGTTCGTTTCCGAGAGCGATGTGCCGGCGGGCGTGTAATAGTCGAGCGTGAAGCCGCCTTCATCCATTTCTGGCAGCAAGTCGGTTCCGGTGAATTGGAAGCAAAGATATGAAGCGACAATCAAGACCACGCTGGTCCCCACCAGCCACCAAGGTTTCGCAATCGCGCGCCGTAACCATCGCTGATGGAAATCAATAACTCGCCGGAAGAAGCTGCCGGTCGAAGCCTCCTCGGCCGCGAGCAATTGCTCAAATGACTCTTCCGCGTTCTCCTCTTCATTCCCGGCCTGTTTGCGTCGAATAAAAATACTGCTCAACGTCGGAGTCCACGTCAGGGCCAGAGCTAACGAAGTGAATAGCGAAACTCCCAGCGTCAACGCCAGTGCGCGAAAAAAACTCCCGTACACCCCGGTGATCACGATCAATGGCAGAAGCACCACGACCGGCGTGACCGTTGATCCGATCAGCGGTACCGTGATTTCACCCAGTGCGCTGCGAATCGCCTGCAATCTTCCTTGCCCCGCATCCCGATGCAGCACAATGTTCTCGACAACTACAATCGCGTCGTCGATCACCAGCCCGACCGCTGCAGCCAGTCCGCCGAGAGTCATCAGATTGAAGGTTTGCCCCAGCAGCTTCATCACTACGAACGTGATGAGGATCGTTACTGGAATCACCAGACCGGCTACCAGCGAAGTGCCCCAATCGTGCAAAAATACAACCAGAATGATCGAGGCCAAAATCAACCCGAGCAGAATCGCATCCCGCACGCTCTTGATCGATTCGCTTACCAAGAGCGACTGATCGTAAAAGGGTTCAATCGAAATTCCCGGCGGCAGCGTACTACGAATTTGAGTCAGTGTGTCATGAACTTCGTTGGCCACCTGCATGGTGTTCGAGTCCGGTTGACGATTGATATTGATCAACACAGCCGGCTTGCCATTTGCAGTGATGATCGTATAAACCGGCTTTACTCCGGGAATGACCTTTGCCACGTCACCGATCCGAACCGGAGTTCCGCCCGTAGTGGTCTTTACAACAACGCCGGCGATCTCTTCGGGAGTTCGTACTTGCCCGCTCACAAGTCCGAGCACGAGCTGATGGTTGCGCTCGAACAGTCCAGGCGAGTCGATCAGATTTGTCCGCCGCATAGCATCGAGCAGATCAGTAACAGTCACGCCCGTGCTGAGCAGCTTCGCCGAATCAGGCTCGATGTGAAATTCAGGTTCCTGCCCGCCTTGAATGAATACTGTGGATACACCGTCCAGCCGGTTTAATCGCGGCTTCAATTCATAAGTCGCCAGGTCCCACAACTGCGTTTGCGGCACCGTCTCGGAAGTAACGCTATAGCCAATGATCGGGAAGCTGGCAAAAGTCATCCGGTTTGCAACGATTTTCGCCGTGGGAGGAAGTTCCGGCTGAATGCGGGAAATAGCTGCATTTACATATTGCAGCGTCTGGAACATATCCACATTCCAGTCAAAAAAGAGATCAATTTCTGCCTGGCCGCGGCTGGTGTTTGATCGCACTTCGTGCAGACCGGGCACGCTGTTCACGGCTTCTTCAATGGGACGTGTTATCGCGACCATCATCTGGTCGATCGGCATCACGTCGTTATCGACCGCGATGAGAACACGCGGAAAATTGGTAGTGGGAAAGACCGCAACCGGAATCGTAAACGCGAGATAGATGCCCAGCGCCGCAATCGTGATGATCAGGAAGATCAGCGGCTTTGAATGACGCGCAAACCAGTAAGACCCACTCAACTTTTATTCCGCTCCTGCCTCTGTGGCGTTGCTCAGCGCGACTCCGTGTTCTCTGTGGTCCGGTCTTTCGCTCGGCAATTTCTAGCTCTGACCTTCTTGAGCGGGCTTCGCTTCAGTGATTCTGCTGTTATCGGGGAGCCCGTATGCGCCTTCGCCGACAATCTTCTGCCCCGCTTGCAGACCCTCAACAATTTGCACGCGATTGCCTTCACGAATTCCTGCTTTGACCGAGGTCTGATGCGCCTTGCCATCGCTGCCCGCAACCATCACTGACGTTGTCCCATCCTGCGCCGTGAGCAGCGCAGCGGCGGGAATCGCAAGCGCATCTCGCACCGACCGCGCAATCATCGAAAGCTCCACGCTCGTTCCGGCCCTTAATCGCTCGTGTGGATTTTTCATTTGCACCCAGATTTCAACGGTCGTGCTGTTGGGGTCGAGTGCCGGACCCACCATCACGATTTTGCCCGCGATCGGCAGGTCAATTCCGGCAGCCGTGACGGTTGCGTTGTCGCCGTTTTTTAACAGCACCGCTTCGTGCTGAGGAATGTGCGCGCGAGCTGTCACCTGCGACACATCCATGATCGTGAGCAAGGGAGTTCCGGCTGACGCCATTTCTCCCGGATATAGCGGCCGTTCGGTTACAAGGCCGTCGATCGGGCTCTTGATGTCGGAGTAGCTCAATTGCGCTTCTGCGCCCTGATATTTTCCCTTTGCCGATTCGAGCTGGCCCTTTGCGGATTTAATCGTCTGCTGCTGGCCAAGCGCGTTTAGCGAGTCCAAATGACGCTTGGCAATTTCGTACTGATTGCGTGCCGTGGTCAGGTCGATGTTCGCTTGCTCCAGTTCCCGGCGGGGAATTGCGCCTTCCTGAAACAGCTTCTGCCGGCTGTCGAAAATCTTTTGCTGAGTATCGAGTGTTTGCTGGGCCGCTTGCACGTCTAATTCAGCCTTCTGCATCTGCTGCGGCAGGTCTGCGTTGGTAGTAATTTCATACGTCGCCTGCGCCTGGTCGTACGCTCCTTCACTTTCCTGTGCGGCGGCGGCGAGATCGCGGTTTTCAAGGACTGCCAGCAGCTGCCCTTTGTGGACGTGGCTGCCCTTATTTACCAGAAATTTTTCGACTGGTGCGCTAATTTTAGGAACGATCGCAGATTGCGCAATGGGGAAGAGAACTGCTTCAGCGGTCACTCGTTCCTGCAGAGTTGTTCGTTCCACCTGAACAATCTGTACGGGAACAGCCGGTTCGCTCTCCTTGGCATCTGTAGAACAGCCAATCATTGTCGCGAGAGCTAAAGTCATTGCGAGCAGCGCGGCGCTCAGGTTAAGGTAAAGTCTGATCATTTCCGCAACAGTTAAGCGTTCAGAACCTTCCCGTCAACATCTGGAGATTGGCCACCGCTACCCGGTAGCGGACCTGCCCATCTCCCAAAGCATTTTGTGCCTGCGTCAACGTATTCTGGGAGTCGACGACTTCGAGCACGGTTGCCTCTCCTGCTCGATATCGTAACGTAGTCAGGCGCAGGCTTTCAGCGGCCAACTCCGCCGATTGCCGCAGCGACTCCAGTTCCGATCGCGATGTCCCCGCCTCGTTGTAAAAGTCCTTTAAGTCGGCGGCCATCTTCCGCTGCGCAAAACTCAATTCTACTTTGGCCTGGTCGCGGTCCAGTTCCGCAGCTTTAACCTTGCTGCGCGAAGCTCCCCAATTCCAAATAGGAATGTTTAGGGTCGCGACTGCGGAATAACCCAGATTCCTTATCGGTCGCGGCGGAAACACGGTCGCGTCGCGACCATTAACAGCCAGCTGATTGGCATCAATCCCGTAAAAATAATCGAAACTCAATGACGGCAGAAAACTGTTCCACGCGATGGCGACTTCCTGGTTGGCAGCTTTTAATGTGGCGAGAGCAACCGCGAGCTGCGGGTTTCGGTCACCAGCAAGGGTTTCAACTTCCGGATATGACGGCAGCGCGCCAAGATTTTCCAGATCGTCGACAACCGTGAAGTTCTCGTTGAAAGTCGGGAAGATAATCACCGCAAGATCCAGCCGGCTGCGCTCCATTTCTAGTTGTGCATCTTGCAGCGCCCGCTGTTCCTGCTGAAGTTGCAATTGTGATTTGATCGTGTCCGAATGCGCGACTTCACCGCCGCGCTCAAGTTTCTGAGTGATATCAAAAAAGTTCTGCGCCTCGGATGCCGCCCGTTGCGCGATCGAATACTTTCGTTGCGCGATGACTGCCCCGTAGTATGCCTCTGTTACCGCAACGGCCAATCCACGGGTCGCGATCTGGGCCTGCGCTTTGGCCAGTGCTTCCTGCGCTTGTGCTTGCTTGTATTCGGCAACCATCTGCCATGAGAGCGCCTGGTGCGCATTACCTTCATTCAAATACTCGTGCACTCCGTTGTTGGCAATAAACCGACCTGAGGGGGTGCCGTTTCCTTCCGTATATAAGAAGGAGCTCGCGAAATTAACATTCGGAAGCAGTCCGGCGCGGGCCTGCACCCGAGCCTCTCTGGCCACACCATACCTCGCAAGCGCAGCGCGATACTGCGGTTCGTTCACCTGAGCCCGCGCAAGCGCATCCTGCACGGTGATCGTCAACGGTGTTGAAGAGTTGGTCTGGCTTGCTTGCTGCGCAAAAGCGAAGGTCACAGAAATCGCAGAGAGTGTAACCATGAATCTCGAGAGTGCATATCGTCGTTTTTTGACCATTGTTGGCCTCGTGTAGCGGCGTTCAATTGTGGCATAAAAGTTGAGGTCTTTCCGGAACGGCTGGGCTCAAAAAGTCACGAAATTTAGTCCTCCTTGGCAAAAGAAAAGGGCGAGATCAATCTCGCCCTAAACGCAATTTCGAAGGCTTCTCGTTCTCCGTTCCGGTCTACAACCGAACGCACACTGCTTTGGTTTGGGTGTAGTTGTTCAGCACCTCGTGACCCATTTCGCGTCCCCAGCCCGATTGCTTATAGCCGCCGAACGGAAGAGCAGCGTCGAACACGTTGTAGCAGTTCACCCAGACCGTCCCGGCTTGCAGGTGCGCGGCCATGCGGTGCGCCTTGCTGACATCGCGCGTCCAAACACCGGCTGCCAATCCGTATACATTTTCATTCGCCCGTGGCACGACCTCCTCCGGATCGGTGAACGGCATCGCCGTTACGACAGGTCCGAAGATTTCTTCCTGTACCACTTTCATATCGTCTCTGGTGTTTACGAGCACAGTTGGTTCCACAAAGTAACCTTTATCGCCCTTCTTCTGCCCGCCTGCAACAGCCTTTGCACCCTGAGAAAGTCCGGACTCCAAATAGCCGCAAACCCGCTTCAGTTGTTCTTCAGAAACCAGCGGCCCCATCTGAGTTGCCGAATCGAGGCCCGCACCCACGCGAATCTTCTTCGCGCGCTCAGCGACTCCATCGATCACTTTGTCGAACACTTCTTTTTCGACATACAGCCGCGACCCGGCACAGCAGCATTGCCCGTGATTGAAGAAGATCGCATTGGCTGCGCCTCCAATGGCGGCATCGATATCCGCATCCTTGAACACAACGTTGGGAGACTTGCCGCCGAGTTCGAGCGATACGCGCTTCAAGTTACCCGTCGCTGCTTGCACGATCAGTTTTCCGACTTCAGTCGAGCCGGTAAACGCGACTTTGTCGACGTCCATATGGGCGGCCAGAGCTGCCCCTGCCGTTTCGCCATAGCCGGGAACAATGTTGACCACGCCTTCGGGAAATCCGGCTTCGACGATCAACTCGCCAAGTCGCAAAGCCGAAAGCGGAGTCTGTTCTGCGGGCTTAAGAACAACGGTGCATCCGGATGCGAGCGCCGGGCCGAGTTTCCATGCCGCCATCAGCAACGGAAAATTCCACGGGATGATTTGCCCGACCACGCCGACCGGTTCGCGAAGTGTATAGGTAAGATATTGGCCGCCAGCGGAAATCGGAATCGTATTGCCTTCTAGCTTGGTGGCCCATCCAGCCATGTATCGAAAAAGATCAACCGCGAGCGGAACATCAGCCGCGCGGGCCACCGTCAGTGGCTTGCCGTTATCAAGCGATTCGAGATATGCGAACTCCTCCAAATGCTGTTCGATCAGGTCGGCCAACTTCCACATTAGACGTCCGCGTTCCGAAGCCGTCATCTTTCGCCATGCACCCTCGTCAAACGCTTTGCGCGCGGCTTTCACCGCCAGATCGATATCGGCGCGGTCTCCTTCGGCAATCTGCGCCAGAACTTCCCCAGTGGATGGATCGTAGGTAGGAAACGTCTTGCCCGAAACGGCATCAACCCAGTTGTTGTTAATGAGCATCTTGCGCGGCTTCTCGATGAAGCTGATTACGCGCGGATCAACTTGTGTTGCGGAAATTGTGGCCATGAAAACCTCCTAATTCAGACTGAAATGAACTCTGGTAGACGCGTGGAATAGCGGCACCATGCTAGTCCTGTGGGCGGGGTAAAGGCAAACCGTTCAGTGGGTAGATGAAGGACTCCGTTACTGTGTGTGAATCCCCAAATAATTCCCGTAGCCCACAATCACCGTCGATGCGACCAGAAGAAAAAGCGCCAGCGCAAGAAGTTGTCCAGCTCTTTTGCCGGCTCCCTTCCATTCGTGGAATCCAATTCCCCAGAGACTGCTGAAAATGATGATGCTGGCCATGTGAAGCGTCCAACTCGAGAACTTGTACCGACCCATCTGCGTCTCGCCCATTGTGTAGAAGAAGAACTGGAAATACCAGGTAGTTCCGGCAAGGGCACAAAGAAGGTAGTTCCTGAGCATCGGAACACGTTCAATTGCTCGCCGCGCTTGCGCAGGAGGCACTAGAACCTGAACTGCCCGCCGGGATGAAGTTTGTTCAACCACCTCGCGGCTGGGCGCATCGACCGCGGTTTCTAGCACCAGATTATTCTGCAGGTACTGTTCGTCTGCGCGGGAAGTAAAGAATTGATGTCCTGTTTTATTTCTGAATAAAAGCACCAAGCACCAGATGAAGTTGGTTGTGAATCCGCCAATAAGAACCACGACGAGAACTGGTAGCCCCTGCCACAAGATTGGTGTTCCGTGCTGAATCGTGAGCGCTTTAATCGGATCTCCGGCCGCCAAACCGTAGGCAAAGCATGCGCTCATCACGCCGGAAAGGATGGCAACGCCGATTCCTTTTCTTAGGTCAAACTCTTCGATCGCTGCTTTCTGCTGCTCAGGCGACATCACACGCTCTTTGGAAATTCCCGCGAACCCCGCTGCCGTAATTCCAGCCAGGCATACTCCAATGCCTAGAAGAATGATGCGCCCTGAAGATGTTCCCACTACTTCGCTCATGAACACGCCGCGAAAGATCGGCGGCATGAGTGTGCCGAATGCAGCGCAAAGGCCGAGCACTACAGCCATTCCGAGCGAAAGCCCAAGATAGCGCATGGTAAGACCAAACGTAAGCCCGCCCACTCCCCACAGCAATCCAAAGAAGAACGCCCAGAAAAGCGCACTTGATGGCGCTTGATGAAGGACTGGAAGCAGGTCCTTCGTCATAACAATGGCCAGGATCCACGGAGCGATAATCCAACTGAAGAAGCCCCCCGCCAGCCAAAATGTCTCCCATGCCCACCGCTTCACGCCGCGATAAGGAACGTAGAAACTTCCGGACGCGAGGCCTCCCAGCCAGTGATAAACGACGCCAACCGCTGGATTCGCTGGCATTGTGCTCTCTATTCCTTAGTGCAGATGAATCTCATAGTACTTTGCCTTCTTCGGTCAACGCAGGAACGCTTCTTGCAATCCGCCATCGATCGGTATGATGTGCCCGCTGGTTTTCGCGCTTTGATCACTGAGTAGCCAGGCAATCGCATTGGCGCAGTCCTGCGGCAGAATCGGACGCTTCGTAAGAGTTCGCTGCGCATAAAAATCAGCGAGCTTGTTGCGCAGTTCCTCGGTACTCTCGTTTTCGGAAAAGTCGATTTTGTATTTCTCAAGTGACTGGATGACTCGGTCCCGTGGGAACATCGTCGAACCCGCAACTACAGTGGCGGGGGCAATTCCATTCACGCGAACGTACGGAGCAAGTTTGATTGCCAACTCGCGAACCAAATGATTCAGGGCTGCTTTGCTGGTGTCGTAAGCTTCGCTTCCTTTTTTCGGGACCACCGCGTTGGCTGAGCCCGTCAGCACCATGGAACACGGCAGCTTCTGGTCCTCGAGCACCCAACCGGCCTCACGCGCGAGCAAGTAATTTCCAGTGACGTTTACCAGGAAAGTATTCGCCCACTGAGAATCCGCGAGTTCCCCTTCTGGCCCAGGCACAGGGTATATAGCGGCGGTATTAACGATGCAATCGATTCCTCCAAACTGCCGCACAGTATTCCTAACCGCCTCAGCGAGACTCTCCGCCGAAGCCAGATTTGCTTTTGTGTGTAGCACTTGTTCCGCCGATGATCCGGCCGCAGCCTCAGCCGCTGCCTTCGCCGCCCCCGCCTCGTCGAAATCAGCCACCGCGACATGCGCCCCCTTACGTGCCAAAAGCAGCGCAACTTCGCGTCCGATACCGCTGGCGGCACCGAGCACCATCACAATCTTCCGGCTGAATTCGGCTTCAGCAGGCATGCGTTGCAGTTTCGCTTCTTCGAGCGCCCAGTACTCGATGCGAAACGCCTCTGAGCGGGGGAGAGCTACGTAGTTGTGAAACTGCGTGAACTCGTTCGATTGCTCACTGGTCTTGGCCTGCGGCAAAGGACCAGCTACGGTTCCGTCCTCAAGCGCATTCGCTCCGGCCATCACGTGAATCGCGTTGATAAAGAACTCCGTCGTGATCCGCGCCTCTTTCTTGTTTTTGCCGAAGCCAAACAACCCGAGACCCGGGATGATCACGACCGAAGGATTGGTGTCGCGCAACTTCGGAGAGTCTGCTGCCGCGTAGCTGTCGTAATACTTTTTGTATTCCTGTCGATATTGAACCACCTGGTCCTGAATTCTTGCCTTCAGCGTCTTTGCATCCTCTTTCTGCGGATTCCATGGAACTAACATCGGACACACGCGTGTACGCAGAAAATGATCCGGGCAACTCGTTCCCAAAGTGCTTAGCTCGCGAGCCCATTGCGAATTGGCGAAGGTGAGCGCATCTTCGTGATCCGTAAAATGTGCGATCGTGCGTCGATTGGAAGAAACGGCTCCGCGCAAAGCCGGCAGGATTGCAGTCGCGATCTCTGATCGATCAGGGGCCGTGGGGACGGCAACTCCTCCGAACAGCGGCCCGTTCTTCTTCTGACGTTCAAGCACGAACTCTCCCATCTCATCAATGGTGCGAATGCTGTTCAAATAGCACTCGTGTTGAGTCCGGCCCCAGGTGAACAAGCCATGGCCGCCCAGGATCAGTCCTTCGGCTCCGGGATTCTCCGCGACCGCTTGCTCCAGCATAAGCGCCAGCTCAAAACCGGGCCGTTGCCAGGGAAGCCAGCTAATTTTCCGTCCAAACTCCCGGTTGAATTCTTGCAGCTTCTGCTTTCCATTCGCGCTTGCGGCAAGCGCAATCGCCCAGTCGGGATGCAGATGATCGACATGATCGAATGGTAAGAAAGCGTGTAGAGCAGTATCGATTGATGCCGCAACGCGGTTTTCGCCAAACGCGGAGACGGGATAATACTTAACCATTTCGTCTTCGTACTTTTCACCGCGGTACAACTTCTTCAACCGCTCAAGCCGGTCAAGATACAAAATCGCGAACCCAGCTTCGGTGATCGACCCAATATCGCCTCCGCTCCCTTTTACCGCGAGCACTCGTACAGCGGCCCCCGTGAAGGGATCCGTCATTTCAAATTTCGAACTGGTATTGCCACCACCGAAGTTCGTGATGCGCAGGTCCGCGCCGAGCAGATTTGAACGGTACCGCAATAGCGCCAACTGATTGTTGTCGAGTGATCGCGCTTTCTGCTCGTCCCATAAATCTTTCAGGTGAAGCATTTCCTGTGTTTCAGGCATAAACCATCTCCATATAGTGCTGGAAACGTGAGACGTGTCGCTCCCATTTATCGGTGTCTTGCGGTTCGAAAGTCTCTGTCGGGAACGACCTCTCGATAATCGCGCGGACTTCGCTCAAAGAGCTCGCGTAACCTGTTGCGAGAAGTTGCATTCCAATATTGCCGAGCGCCGTCGCCTCAGCTGGCCCTGCCAGTACGCGCCGGCCAGTCGCGTCTGCAGTGAACTGGTTCAGGAGACGGTTTTTTGAGCCGCCGCCGATCACACGAATTTGCGTGATTGGCTTCTTCGTAAGACGCTCCAGGTCTTCGACAACCAGGCGATACTTCAACGCGAGACTTTCAAGAATCGTCCTGGCGTATGCGCCAGCCGTTTCTGCTTTCGCTTGCTGAGTCTTTGCGCAAAATTCATCGATTGCACACGGCATGTCGGACGGGTGAAGAAAAGACTCATCGTCTGGGTCGATCAAATGAGCAAACGCAGTCTCCCGCGACGCCATTTCCATAAGTTCGCGATACTCATAGACCTGCCCGCGCGAAGTCCACGAATTTCGGCAGCACTGCAGCATCCACAATCCCATTACGTTCTTAAGAAACCGCGTCGTTCCGCAAACACCGCCTTCATTCGTGAAGTTCAATCGCAGGGCTTCATCATTGATGAGAGGAGCGTCAAGCTCCGTTCCGAGCAGGGACCATGTTCCAGAACTTAGAAACGCTGATCCCTCGCGCGCCGCAACTGCCGCCACCGCAGAGCCAGTGTCGTGCGAGGCGGGAGCAATTACAGGTGTGCCATGAAGCACGCTTGGTAATCCCGATTTCTCGGAAAGATCCCCGACAAGGGTTCCGGGCTCGACAATCCGCGCCGGAAGCTCCGACGGCAGCTCAAGTTTTTCCATTAAAGTGCGCGACCAGGTACGCGTTTCCGCGCTTACCATTTGTGTCGTGGTCGCATTCGTGAATTCGCACACTGCATTTCCTGTCAGCCAATAATGAAACAAATCCGGTATCATCAAAAAAGTTTGCGCAGCGCGCAATAACTCGGGCGTCTCTCGTTTCGCGGCAAACAACTGATAGAGCGTGTTGATCGCCATGAACTGGATCCCAGTTGTGTTGTAAATCTCTTCTCTAGGTACTTTTTGGAAGACCAGTTCCATCACTCCATCGGTTCGCTTGTCGCGATAGTGATACGGGTTCTCGATCAGCTCGCCACTCTCTCCCAGCAGTGCATAATCAACTCCCCACGTATCTACTCCAATCCCGTTCAACTCGACCCCTTCCAAATGCGAAAGCGCCTTCCGCATCTCAAGCCACAATTTAGGCGCGTCCCAGTGAAGACTTCCTCCGTACTGCACAGGTTCATTGCGAAATCGATAGACCTCTTCCGTGCTAAGTACGCCCGAATGCAGGCGCGCCAATACCGCCCGGCCGCTTTCGGCTCCGAGGTCAAAAGCTAAGAACGGCTTTTGTTGCTGTCCCATTACATGCGTAATCCGAGGAGATTAACAATTTGGTTACGCCTCGGTCATTATATTTATTCGCCCTCCCTGCCGTTTCTTATTGCGAAACTAAAACTTGAAAGACGTCAGTAAAACAGACATGTGTCCTCGTCTTCATTCGATGTGACTGCATAATGCTGATGAACTGAGTCAGTGTTTAAGCGAGGCGAGTTAGCTGGGCAGTCCTTGCTGCCGGTCGTCGGCGAAACCCCATCCTGCACGCCAGGCCGGTGCAAAAAAAGGCGAAGGAATCACATCGCGTGCGTTCCTCAATGCGAAACGATAAACATATGTGAGCAGCAGTACGCCGCGCACTGATAAGGGCTGGCGCGAGTGGGCTTTGATCAAGTCAGAATGGAAAGCGCGCGGTCCATATCCATCGATGGTTGTATAGATAAAAGCCGCTGACTGCGGTCTGCAGGCCTCCGCCGAAGGTGAAATGCAGCCGCTCACCGACTCGAAATGGCCCAATGACTAAGCCCGGAGTAAGGAATGTTTGGGCATTGTCGGAGTGCGGCCCCTCAACAAAGAACGTCGTATTGCTTTCAACTTCGGGCCAGAAAACTTTTGCGGCATTGAACTGAAACGTGTTATTGAAAATAATCTGCCGCCCGATGGTCGCGGTGCCGCTCTGTGGCAACACCCCTGCAAAGTTCGTCTGCCAGTCAAACCAGCGCCAGCGTTTGGCGGCGGCGATCATTGGAGTCCAAATCGTGTGCCCCGTACCATTCGGCGGAGTTCCACTGGGGAAAGAGCCACCGAGAAAAAATCCTAAAAAGTATCCGCCCTTTGCCTCAGGAGCTGAGGCGACTCTAAACTTCAGGAAGACAGAAAGATCGCCGAATCCATCGGGCGTGTTTGGTGATTGATGAAAATAGTACGGCGGAATACCGACCTGCACTTCCATTCGCGAATTCGGAATAACTTCCAGGCCGCGGCCGGCTCCATACTCGTCTGTCTCGGCACCGGACGGATGTGCCGACTGATACCAGGAATCCAACCGAAACTGTTGAACGAGCAGGACATGCGTCGTTATTAAAGGAGACGCGTAATGTGGCTGTTCAGACCGCGTCTTATCAACCGTTCTCAGCCAGCGATGCACCCAATCATCCGGCCCCTTGGTGAATGAATCCGCGGAGTCTGAACCTGCGGAATCTGAATCAGCCGAATCAGAATCCGCCGAATCAGAATCCGCGAAATAGTCTGCCGAAAACGTCGAATTCCCGTCACCGGCGGCGGAAAGAGACGCTACTCCGCTCGTGGGAGTATCGGATTGGCCTGCGGATGTGCTCTGCGCTTCGACTCCCGCTCTTAGCTTTATAACCAGAATGGCTAGACTGCAAATTAGTAGCAACCGCCGCCTCGTCTGGCATTCTCGAATGGCTTTCATCGCATCGGTCTTCTGACCGGCTTGCCAGAGGTATACCGCTGGTTAGCTCGTCAGAATGTGTAATCTGCTACGCTCTATGCCACAGCTCCTCCACGTAGCGGAGAACAAACAATTATCATTTTGGTGCGATTCTTGTCACTTCTTGCTTGATTTTTTTCATTCTTTTGTGGCATTGTGCTCACACTTCCCCAGGAGTGTTTTCGTGAAAGAACAAAATCGTGGGTTCGGGCTGCGCTATTTAATCGTTTCAATACTCGTTGCTTTCAGCTTCTGCGCGGCGCGCGCGGATGTGACCGGTGCCATTTCGGGCACGGTTAAGGACACGGCGCAGGCGGTAGTTACTGGCGCTCGAGTCAGCATCGTGAACGTGCAAACCAATGTCAGCCAGGAAAGCACGACGGCTGCAGACGGCACCTTCCACTTTCTGGCCTTACAAGCAGGCAATTACAGGATCACAGTAACCGCCACTGGCTTTCAAACCTATACCGATAGCGGCATTACGCTGCAGGTTAACGACCAGCTTCGGCTTAACGTCACTCTGCAGGTCGGCACAGTTGCCGAGCACGTCGATGTTTCAGCCAGCGCCGTCCACGTGGAAACGGAAAATACACAGTTGGGGGACGTGATTGACTCAAAGAAGATGCTTGCCCTGCCTCTAAATGGTAGAAGCTACCTGGATCTGTTAGGCCTCCAAGCAGGTGTGGCACCGACCACGGCTGGCACGATTGGGGGTGACAGACCAGTTTCGGGTGGTTATGACTCCAATACGGGGAATGTCTCGGTTAATGGCCAGCGCGAAACCGCGAACGCTTTCCTTGTAAACGGAGGGGACGTCAGCGAAGGACGGAACTTGGGTGCCGGTTTGGTTCCCAATCTTGATTCCGTCGAGGAGTTTCGTCTTATTACCAATAGTTTCGACGCTGAGTACGGAAAATTCAGCGGAGCGGTGATGAACGCGATCACCAAATCAGGGACCAACGGCTTCCACGGCGACGTATTCGAATTTCTGCGCAACGATGCGATGGACGCCAAGAATTACTTCCTAACCGGCCAGCCCAAAACCGAACTTCACCGCAATCAGTTCGGGTTTACCGCGGGCGGTCCCTTCTGGAAAAACCATTTGTTCTGGTTTACGGATTATCAAGGCACGAGGCAAGTACAAGGCGCGGAGACCACCGTTCCTTTGCCGACAGCTGCCGAGCGCCAGGGTAATTTTGGCCCCAATATGCTGACCGGATCGGTTGACGTCGTCCCCCAACCCGACAACAACCCTTGCCCAGCCAGCGTAGCCCCTTGTAACACCTGGGCCCAGGTGCTTACGAACCGATTGGGATACACGGTGAACCAAGGGGAGCCGTATTGGGTGGCCGGCTGTAACACAGCGGCTGATGCTCAGGCAGGAACGTGCGTATTCCCTGGTGGCGTAATTCCGCAAGCAGCTTGGTCGTCGGCAGCCATTGGAACTCTTCCTTCCATTCCCGCCCCGAACGTCACGGGCCAGGGATTCAACTATGCGGACAACAGCGGAAGGAACAATATCCGCGACGACAAAATTGGAGAGCGCGTTGACTTTAACAACCAGAAGACCGGCAATTGGTCGTTCTATTACCACTTTGACGACTCCACCGTCTCAAACGCGCTGGGTGTCTCCAGCCTTCCAGGCTTCCCTACGATCACGCCGACCCGTGCGCAGGAATTCGTAATAAGTAACACCAAGACCATTGGGTCGACCGCGGTGAACGAGGCGCGGGCGACGTTCTTTCGCACCTCAACCCATGCAAGTACCCCAAGCGGTGGCTTCGCGTCGTTGGCATCGTTGGGTTTTAACAACAGCCAAGGTTTGGGAATCATTACCGACGGCTTGCCAAATACCAAGCAATTCATGCCACGGCTCTTTTTCCCTGAGTTTAGCGACGGCCCATCGGACTTGATCACATTCCAGCCGAACAATACTTATATGGTTTCCGATGGATTCACGAAGGTGATTAACAAACACACCCTGAAATTCGGAGGCGAATTCCGCTATCTGCAAGTGAATGAGCGCAATTTGGCGGACGTTAATGGGGGTTTCGTTTTCGACGGCACCGTGACTGGGGACGGCAGTATTCCTGATCAAGCTTTCGCCGATTACCTGCTCGGCGCTCCGACAGGCAACGGCAGCGGGTACCAGCAAGCTGCCCTGCAGTTGCTGGATTCGCGCACGCGTTACGGCGGTGCCTATGCACAAGACACCTGGAAAGCGACCCCCGATTTGACTTTAAATCTTGGCCTTCGTTGGGAGGTAAGTATGCCTTGGTATGACACTCAGGGCAAGATTCAGACTTGGGTCAAGGGAGAGCAGTCAACCGTCTTTCCCAATTCTCCCCCAGGGCTGGTATTCCCTGGCGACCCGGGCATCCCCAAAACGCTTGCTCCTACTAAATATAACAATTTCGCGCCGCGCCTCGGTCTCGCCTATTCTCCGAGCTTTAGTGATGGAGTATTAGGTAAAGTCTTCGGTGGGCCGGGAAAAACCAGCATCCGCGCCGCCTATGGCATCTACTACACGTCGGTCGAGGATCTGAACCTCTTTTACGAGGTGGCCGATGCCCCGTTCGGTTTGTACTGGGCGAGTCCGGGCCCTGTTGATTTCGCCGAACCTTTCCGCAATCGCGTGGATGGAACAATAGGGCAAGAAGGACAGCGGTTCCCATTTACCGTTCCAATTCCCGGCAATCCTAACAACAAAAACATTAACTTCGCGGGATACGAGCCGATGTCCTACTTCCCGGGATATGACATTCACAACGAGCTGCCGTACGCCGAGCACTTCAACTTCTCCATCCAGCGGCAACTGAGCAGGTCAACTGTGCTCACGTTGGCATACGTCGGCACGGAGGGCCACCGCCTCATTGAGCAAGAGGACGTCAATCCAGGCGATGCAGCGCTTTGCATGCGGCTTAACGCTTTAGGAGCTACCCCAACCTGCGGACCACAGGGCGAACAGACTACTTACACGCTGCCTTTGGGCTCCGCCTTGGGCATACCGTGTAACGGCAACACGGCGAATTGCGTTTATGGTACGAGAGATTTCCTCCTTAAGAACAATTACTGTCCCGAATCGGGAGGGCTATGTTTTGCTAACAATAATACCCTCACTCACTTGGCAGCAAACTCGATCTACAACTCCGGCCAGGTCACCATCGAACGCAAAGCCGGGAGTTTAACATTGCTCGCTGCTTACACCTTTGCCAAGTCAATAGACAATTCGTCCGCGTTTAACGACCTGGTTAATTTCCAGAATCCCAGGTTGAGCCGTGGCTTGTCAGATACAGATGTCGAGCATAACTTTGTTGCCAGCTACATCTGGGAGATACCATTCGACAGAGTTTTTCGTGGAGGACCTAAGCGGCTTACCCAAGGATGGCAACTGCAAGGGATAACCCGTTTCGCCACAGGTTTCCCAATTCAGATGAACCAGAGCGGTGAGGACATCTCTCTGGCGGGAAGTCCTTCTACGGACATGCCAGATCTTGTTGGCCCTGTGCAGATAGTGAACCCCCGCAAAGTGAACACGCAGTGTCCCACCTACGATGGAACTCCGGGCTCCGGAACCGGGTGCTATTTCCTGCCACAAGCATTCGCGCATAACACCACGCTTGGAACGTTCGGGACGGCCAATCGGAGGTTTTTCCACGGTCCCGGCATTAACAATTTCGACATAGGACTATCAAAAAGAATTCCAATCACAGAGGCAAAGGCTCTTGAAATTCGTGGTGAATTCTTCAACGTCTTCAATCACGCTCAATTCGAAAACCCGAGCGGTGATATCGATGGCAACTTTGGGGTTGTCGACACCGCTCGCGATCCCCGCATCGGCCAGCTCAGCGCGAAGTTCGTCTGGTGATTTGGTATCAGCATTGTAGGATCGGGCTCGCGCGCCGAAGGGCTTTAGGCACGCGAGCCCCAGCTTTTTGTGAGCATTTCTCATGCTAGGCTGTGAAGATGATGTTGTGGCTGGTGCTGGCGCTTCTGCTTGCAGCGCCTTGTCTCGGGCAAACGGCTGAGAGTTATCGTCGAACTGCTACCGAGCTCGCGCAGAAAAAATCCTGGGATGAAGCAATTGCAAACTTCCAGAAAGCGCTCTCGCTTGATCCCAATGATGCTCTTACGCACTATGATCTCGCTCTCGCTCTGAAGTACAAGGGCGACCCCAACGCAGCCGCAGAGGAGTTTCAAAAAACCATTCAGCTGAGGCCGAAGTGGGCCGAGGCGCATTATGGCCTGGGAGCCACCTACTACGATCTTCGCAATCTTCCGGCGGCGACAAAAGAACTCAAGACGGCCGCACAGATCGATCCAAGCAACGCAGCAGTGCTTCGCCTTCTGGCGCGCACCCATTCCGAACAGAACGATTTTTCCGATGCCGAAACCGAGCTAACACGATCCGCCCAGTTGAAGCAATCAGCGGACACTTATTTTGAGCTCGGACTCGTAGAGGGGCAGCTCGGCAAACTGGATAACGCAGCGCTCGCATTTCGCCACGCGATCAAGTTGAATCTCCGCTCCGAGCCGGCGGAACTCATGTTGGGAATCACCCTGCGGCGCATGGGTAATCACACCCCAGCACTGACCCATTTTCAGCGAGCGGCTGAACTCAATCCGCAGGATCCCGAAGCGCAATACAACCTTGGCATGGAACTCAAAGCCGGGGGCGACCTCTCCGGAGCAATTGCGGCGTTTCAGCGTGCCATCCAGCTCAAACCGGATTTCGAACAAGCGCACTACAACCTCGGCATCGCTCTGCGTGCTCAGGGCCAGACCAGCGCCGCAAAAAAAGAATTAAGCGATGTCAAGGGGCTGCACGACTTTCGAACCCGATTGGCTCAAGCGAAAATGTTGACCCTTCAGGGCGTCGATGCTTTGAAGAAAGAAAACCTTGACGATGCCCAAAAATTGTTCGAACAAGCAAACGAGCAAGCTCCCGAGTTGCCGACCGGCTATTACTATCTGGGAGTCACGTGGGAGCGGAAGAATGATGCCGCGCAGGCACTCGCGGCATTTAAGAAAGCGTTGGAACTGAAACCTGACTATGCCCGGGCTCACTCGAGTCTTGGATTGTTGTACTGGCAGCAAAATGATCACGCACACGCGCTCGAAGAATTCCGGCAGGCGGTGATGTGCGATCCCGACCTCCCCGAGGCGCACTACAATCTCGGCCTGGGGCTTGCGGAGACAGGGAATTTAAACGAGGCGATAAGCGAATTCAAGCAGGCAATTAGTCTGAACCCCGAATATACGGAGGCCCGCGTGCAACTCGGGCTGGTACTAAGTCACACGAACGACACGGCTGGCGCGGTGAATGTTTTCCGCGAACTGTTGAAGCGCGATCCAACTTTTGCAGAAGCTCACAACAATCTGGGATTGGTGTTGTTTCAATCGGGCAAGCTTCATGGGGCCGAGGAAGAGTTTTCTAAAGCCGTGCGCCTGAAACCGGGCTATGCAGAAGCTCATTACAATCTGGCGCTAGTCCTTCAGAAGGAAGGAAATGAAGCTGCATCAAGAGCAGAACTCGACAAAGCTTACGAAATTAAGCCGGAGTTGAAGGATGCGCAGCAATAGTAAGGGTGTAATCCCTCCTGAAGCCGCCGATTGACGCCATTGCAGAGTTCAAAATTCTCAGTTACAACGCGAATGCCTAGTTTGGACGGAACACGGGCTCGACGCGTGGCGACCGGCGACACAGTTATCACGTGCCCCGCTGCGTGGAGGAGACACTGCCTGCAAAATGTGGTTTCATTTTCGTATCCCAATCTGTTGATTGAAGAAAATAGACAGGACACGTGATGAAACTAAAAATTTTTTCAAACAAAGACAAGCTTGCTGCCGCCGCCGCCACCCAGGCTTCTGAGGCGATCGGTCGTGCGATCCGCGAACGGGGTGCTGCCAGAATCATTGCCGCCACAGGTGCATCACAATTCCACTTTCTGGAACAACTGAGCAAGAAAGATGGGATCGACTGGCAGCGAGTCGAGATGTTCCACCTTGACGAATACATCGGCATTCCCATTTCGCATCCCGCGAGCTTTCGCAAGTATCTGTTGGATCGTCTCATCAACAAAGTTGGGATCAAGCGATATCACTTGCTCGATGGCGAGCAAGAGCTCAGGAAGGTCATTGCCGAGGTGAGCTCAGAAATTCGTAAGGCTCCAATCGACGTAGCGTTCGTTGGGATTGGAGAGAATGGGCATCTGGCTTTTAACGATCCGCCAGCCGACTTTGAAACGGATGAATCGTACATTGTGGTTGAGCTCGATGAAGCATGTCGCCGTCAACAACTTGGGGAGGGTTGGTTCAAGAGTTTGGATGAGGTGCCCCGACGTGCGATTTCGATGACGATAAGGCAAGTACTTAACGCACGCGAAATCATTGGCATCGTGCCTGATATGCGCAAAGCGGGCGCGGTTGCGAAGTGTTTTGATGGGGAAGTCACTCCCATGGCGCCTGCATCCATCCTGCGCACTCACAAAAATGCAACAGTATATCTCGACAAGAGTTCTGCTGCGCTCCTCAAGTCTGAAACCGTGGAAGCGCTGAGCGCATAGCGTCTTCAGATTTCGCGTACCAGGCCTTGCTTCGTGGCTTGGGTATTCCGGACCAGAAGCAGGACCAGAATCATTCCAATGAAGGGTATGAGCCCGGCGGCGATCATAATAGGATCGAACGCATGGGTTGTGGCGCCCTGCCGCAAGTCAGAGATCCTTCCAATTAGAAAGAAGGCGATGATTGTGCCAACGCCTGCTGCGCTACCGCCGATCCCGCTGACACTAGCGACCGATCCGCTCTCGTAAAGGTCCGATGGAAGCACGTTGGCGATGGTGCTGAATGACGCATAGGAAAACGTGGCCAGCGCAAACAGCACGACAATCAAGTTCAGTTTGGTGGTCCAGATTGTGGGGATTAGCAGCATCACACCCATTCCGCCAAAGACAACCACTGCTTTACGCGCCCAGCCCAGTGTCCATCCTCTTTTAATAAGCCATCCTGAAGCTGTTCCGCCGAAGAAATTTCCGAGATCAGCGGCGATGAAGGGGATCCAAACGGCAAGGATTCCGCTTCGCAGGTTGATGCCTTTAGCTACGAGATAAATCGGGAACCAATCGGCGACAAAAAACCACACCGGGTCCGTAAATGCCCGAGCAATGATCGTGCCCCAGGTTTGCGGCAACCTCAACAGATCAGACCAGGGCAGAGTGCGCCCGGCGACGTGCTCGACATCGTGTTTATCCTGTGCGAGCAATTGGCGTTCAGCTTCGGAGATTCGCGGGTGCGTTTCCGGAGGACGGTAGATTTTTCGCCAGAGGAGAATCCAAAAAAAGCCGAGCACGCCGGGAACGATTACCGCCGGACGCCATCCCCAACGAAAGTAGATGGAAAGAACAATGTAGGGAGCGATAGCTCCTCCGACTGACGACCCGCTGTCGAAAAACGCAGTTGCCAGCCCGCGCTCTTGCTTTGGAAACCATTCCGAAACCGCTTTGGTCGCGGCGGGCCAGTTTGCCGATTCTCCGGCGCCCAAAAAAAAGCGGAAAAGCCCAAAACTGTATAAGCCATTTGCCAGCGGTGTAAGGATCGAAACGACTGAGTACCAGAGCACAGTAAAGGTCAGTCCGCGCCGTGTTCCCATGCGATCCATGAGGCGGCCGAATACCGTTTGCCCAATGGTGTAAGCCACTCGGAAGGCGATCACGATGTATGCGTAATCCGTATTCGACCAGTGATACTGAACCTTGAGGAAAGGTGCGAGCCAGGAAAGCGTCTGCCGGTCCAGATAGTTAATGATGGTTGACGCAAATAGCGTCGCAGCAATCCACCAGCGCAAAGAGCGAATCGGTGAAGTGCTTGCAGAGGCTAAGTTCATGGTTGTTGATCGATTACTGGATGCACGTTCCGCGGCAGGAAATATTCGATGGGCCAGAGTTCTTCCCTTTGATTGACAATCTCAGACCATTTCAGCGGAGAAGAATCAGGCGCGGGCAGTAGTTTCACCTTATAAAGAATTTCCGAAACTGCGCTCGCCAGTGTGCTTGCGTTTCCGTCGCCTCTGATCGAAAAGGTGGCGTGACTGTCGAGCTGCAATTGTGGGAACCGCGCTGCGATTTCAACGTCTTCGGTCATCTGGAGAAAGTATGGCTGTCCGATTACGGCGAGTTGTAAACGTAGTCGGCTAAGATACCAGATACAGGACTGACATAGACAGGATCAAAATCCAACTGAGCGAGTGAAGGATCGTCAGGCGATGCTGCTTTATAACGCATTCGCGTTTCGCCGAGCCCGAAGAATCGACCGCAACAATGTCGATTGCCTCGTGCTTCCTGCTCAGGCAAGGCAGGCAACGTCTGCGCGCTAGGGCAATGGCCAACTGGCGCACTCTTGCGGCATCAAATCACGTTTATTCAGGATGATTGAGAAAGAATGGATGATCGGCCGACAGTCGGCCAATCATTCACCTTCACGCATCGGGCTCGCCGAGCAGCCTAGCTGTCGCGCACAATTGGCACTATCAATGGGCAAAACACCGCGCTGCACAGATTTGACATCTACCCGGAAAGGCGAATGGGCCCTGGCAACGGACCGGCCGCAAAGTTGACATGTGCATAACATGAAAGTATGCTTTACACATGAGCAAGATGATTCAACTTCGCAACGTGCCCGACGCCCTGCACCGCGGTCTCAAAGCCCGCGCTGCCATGGCAGGGATGTCGCTTTCGGACTATCTCCTGGCTGAGATCAAGGAAATTGCGGAGCGGCCCACCCTCACAGAATTACGGGAACGGCTGCACAAACGTAAGCCGGTTTCAGTGCAGATCGATACCGCTCGCCTGGTGCGGGAGGAGCGCGAGGCGCGATGATCGTCCTCGATGCGTCTGCCGTGGTTGACTGGCTCCTTCAGACATCCGCGGGCCAGAGCGTCGAGAAGCGAATTTATTCCCGTAACGAAACCTTACACGCGCCCCACCTCCTTGATCTTGAGGTCTCGCAAGTCCTAAGGCGCCTTGCATTGCAAGGAGTGGTCTCTGCAGGTCGTACTGACGAGGCGCTCCGCGATCTACTGGATCTCCGAGTTACTCGATATCCTCATCTCGTGCTCCTCCCTCGTATCTGGCAACTCCGTCACAATTTTTCTGCCTATGATGCTGCCTACATCGTGCTTGCTGAGAAACTCGGAGCTGCGTTACTTACTAGGGATGCTCGACTCGCTTCTGCTTCGGGCCATGCCGCAGCCATCGAGCTCTTTTAATCAGACAGAGCGCGATTAGGCATTCACGTTGCTTGTCCCTTGTTTTCGTTGACGCACAACGTTCGCGGTCTCTCAGCCGACTGATCGGCCGTCAGCCCAAGTTGTCAAACGATTACGATTGGCGATTCTCCTATTTGCGAAGCGCGAATGAAAGTACAGAGTTTGTCTTCACGAGACAATCTTCTTGTAAGCGGGGAAGCTGTGAACGACGGCGGTACCCGCTCATGACCAACGCGGGTCTCTCGGAAAAGCGACAGCCAGCGTGAAAGGGCTATTTTTGTCGTGCTCTCAATTGATCAAGCTTCTGCTTAAGCTGCTCGAGCTTCTGCCCAGCTTCGCCTAACTTTCCTTCGGCCGTCAGCCGTTGATAATCGGCCAGATCATTCGCAGCTTCCGTGATCAAAGTATTGACAGCTTCCGAGGTCTTGCTGGACGAAGCAGCCGGAGTTTGTACCGATGACCCGGAACCAGCCGAAACGCTCAGAGATGATGCTGCCCCGCCAAACAATGCATTCATGGCCGACTCAAATGTCGGCCCGTATGCCAGGCGGTCTTGCAACGCCAGTACGACGAGCCGCAGCTCCGGCATGGGACTCCGTTCTGCCTGCAAGTAGATCGGTTCGGCGTAAAGCAGAGCGCGCCCGCAGGGAATGACAAGCAAAGTACCTCGTCGAACGTGAGAGCCCTGCTGATTCCACAAGCTTAATTGTCCCGAGAGTTGCGCATTCTGATCGATTCGCGCTTCGATTTGTAGTGGTCCATCGACCAGCCTGGTTTTAGGAAAATCGAAAACGACGGAGTTGCCGTATTGAGCGCCGTCGCTACGACCGGCGATCCAGCCAATCAAGTTATTGCGATTGGCCGGCGTAAAAGGAAGAATCCCGACGAACTCAGCCGCAGTTTCACCCGGCAGTTTCATCAACACGAAATTCGGTTCCATTCCTTGGGTCACCTGCTCTCCCGAATTACCTAGGCCGACTTCAGAAGCCACGGTCCACAAGTCTTCACGGTTGTAAAACACTTCCGGATCTGTCATGTGGTAAAGACCGTACACGCTGGCCTGCATCTTGAGTAGCAATTCCGGATAGCGGACATGCTTGTGAAGATCAGGCGGCATAGTTGCCGCATCCTTAAAGAGTGCAGGAAAAATCTGACGATAAGCCGCGAGGACGGGGTCCTGTGCGTCAAATACATAAAAGGTGGTCGTTCCATCGTAAGCGTCGATTACAACCTTCACGCTGTTACGAATGTAGTTGATGCTGTTCCCATTCAGTGGATAGTGTGTTGAATCAGGATAGCTGTCCGAGGTGGTGAAGGCGTCCAAAATCCACGACAGACGACCGTCATCACCGATGACGATGTACGGATCAGACTCGTAGGTTAAAAACGGCGCTAAGGTCGTAACCCGATCGATCACATTCCTTCGCATCAGTAGTCGACTTTGCGAGTTGATGTCGTCGCTAAACGGCAGCTTCGTCAGGTCTCCTTCATTGAAGGCAATCAGGAGGCGACGCAGAAATCCGTCGAGAACTATGCCGCCTTTCCCCGCATAAGATGTCAGATTATTTGTTTGGCCCTGCGGATAATTGAACTCCTGCTGTCGGGTCTTTACATAGACGTCAGTGTTGGTTAACTCGCCAAAGTAGATCTCAGGACGGGCGACCGAAATGCTGTGCACAGTGCTCTGGACTGGCATGTTATTTAGAATCAGGGTAGGCAGCCCTTCTGGCGTGAATCCATTCACGGGATTCATAGTAATGCCGTAGCCGTGAGTGTAGATGAGCTTTTCGTTGATCCAGTTCCGGCTGCTTTCCGGGAGCTTGTCGATGCTAAGTTCACGCGCAGCTAACATGACTTCTCGCATGGAACCGTCAATTTGGTAACGATCAATGTCGATATCAGGAAAATCGTAATATGTGCGAATTTCCTGAATTTGCCGCAACGTGTCCTGAAGCGCGCGCCAGTCCCAAAGGCGAATATTCTGCAACGTAGCTTGGTTGTTTGCCGGCTCAGCGGCCTCTACAGTCGTCTCTGCCGGAAATTCATGCTGCGAAATTCGATCCAAGCCGTAACCTCGTCGCGTGAGGTCAATGTTATTCGTGATATAAGGGCGTTCGCGGACCAACTCGTTTGGCTTTACAACGAAGTTGCCGACATACCAACCAATAACCTGAACTCCGAGATAGCAGATCGCAGCCGGAACAATTGCAAATAGCATCCAGCGTACTCGCGGCGTTGTTACCGCGTTGACGAGCGCAATGAGCGCTCCTATTGCGAGCGCCACGCACACCAGTACGAGACCAGTGAGCGTGACGTGGGCATCGGTGTAGGTCACACCGCTAAATATCGTATGCGCGGCGAACAATGCCTCGAATCGGCTGAGGTACACACGGGCTGCAAGAACGAGCAGTAGGAAGGCAAATGCAATTGAGAACCCACGCCACTGTAGTGGGATGCCGCGGCCTCGGCGCCCAGCAAAAATCTGGCTGCTGCCACTGACCAGAATGAAGAAAAAAGCGACGACACAGCCAAGCACGGCAAGCGTCAGCAGCCAACCGGTTATTAGCAGCCATGCCGGGAGGCTGAACAAATAAAAATGCAGTGCTCTACCGAAAATAGGATCAACGACTGCGTCCGAAGCGCGAGGCGCGTACCAGTAAACCGCAAACGTTTGCCACGACGACATCATACTTGCGCCAGCTATTCCGGCGATGACCAGCGATGCAATGAGTGCAATGAGACGCAGGATGCGGTCGACTGGCAATCTCACGGGCTGCTTTCCAATAAAAATCACCCCACCCGACGCGTCAGGCGGGTAGAAACGCCGCAGTGCCAGAAACCACCCATACAAGATGAAGAATGTAACTACGCAGAATGCCGCAAAAGTTAGCCATTGAAGAGCGAGCGCCCTGCGAAACACAGCTTCGTAGCCGAGCGATCTAAACCAAAGGAGATCTACATAATATGAAGCACTCGCTGATAAAGCGAGAACAAATAAGATAATTAAAAGCAGAACGAGAACAAACGTGCGAAGCCGCAGTGGTCGCAGTTCCGACTCAATGGTCTGTGGCATTACACCTCCACCTTCTGCAAGTTTCATCGATAATTCGAACCACGCGGCATTGTACCGCTTCTTTTTTTCAAACGAGGCCGACAGCGTGAGGTTTTCTTCGCCTCGCAACAGCAGCACCCACGGAAGTGCTAACGGTTGATGGACACGCGAATTTTAGGTTGTCTTTCAAAGACCGAGACTTATCGGCATTACTCCCATTTGTTAAATACCGCATATCTCTGCGAACCTGAGCCTCACATTTTCCTGCCGGCACCATGCGTGTATTTCAAGCGCAATCGCAATTCCGACCTTGCCATAGTTTTTTTAACGACCGAGGCAGCCGTTACCTGAAACAAAGGTTGTTGTCAGGCATATCGTGGTGCTAAGGATATCCTGACGTTGCGTTCTGAATGAGCAATTGCCCTTTTCAATTCCCGATGCTGCTCCGGTGCTGCGCTGCGAATATCCGGAATCAACGCCTCTGGAGGAATGTTCCACAAACGACAACCCTCTCATCGAGAAGATTGCTAGCAATGGGATTGCGGACGCGCCGGGGAAGGCCGGTTACCAAACAGACTTGGAGTCGGCTGCTGTCGAATCCGATCTACGCCGGTTGGATTCGCAACGGATCAGACCGGGTACGCGGGAAGCATGAGCCGCTCGTTTCAGAGGAAGTGTTCAACGCAGTTCAGGACCGCATCAATCGTAAGAGCCGACCGCATTCCCGGTTGAACGAGGAATTTCCGTTCCGGGGATTCGTGAAGTGCTCAGGATGTGGAAGGAATCTCACCGGTGGATGGGCGAAAGGTCGAAAAGAGCGATACGCGCGTTACTGGTGTTGGCAGAAGGACTGTGGAGCAGTCGGTGTGAGCAGGGAAGAGCTAGAGTCTCAGTTCACTGGACTGCTATCTCTGATGGCTCCTACTGCTGAATTTCTCGCTGAACTGCCGTTGATCGCGGCTCGTGAATGGGAGACCCGCAAAGTTCGGATCGGAAAAGATGCGGAGACGCTATCCAAGCGACTAGCAGATCAAGAGACTTTGAACCGCAAGGCGATACAGGCCAAAATTGACGGGGAAATTTCTGCCGAGGATTTCCGCGTAATGAAGGAAAGTCTTTCGGCTGAATCGGAGCGGATTAGAGAACAGATAAGAGCTTTGGATTCAGAGCGTTCGACAATGCAGGATTTGACCTCACAGGCTCAGGTTCAGGTGATTGATCTCGTTGCGGCTTGGAACAATGCCTCAGTGAACCAGAAACAGGAGATGGCAAAAGGACTGTTTCCAGAGGGGCTGTTCTTCAGTGAAGAAACAAAGTTCTTTGAACCGCGTAATCGAGTGCTAATTGATATGAGTCTCAGATGGTTAGAGGAACACCGGAAAGAAAAACACGCAATCCTCAACATTGGCGTCCCCGACGGGATTTGAACCCGTGTTACCGCCGTGAAAGCAATGTGTCCTGATGTAAGTTACTGAAACTACGCAACGCGGATGGCTACCAAAAGCGGTTTCAGTAGTGGCTGGAAAGCTTTCGTGGATCATAAATGGAGCAAGAAAGCTGTCGGCACTTCCTTCCCTCGTCTGTCGTCACAAACACATTACCAAGAAGTCGAGAGCGCGGCCGGTTGTTCCCAAAATTGTCTGAACAATATCGCCGCTTGTCGGCAAGAGTGTCTACACGAGCCCACAGACCTGCTTGTGTTCGGCCAGCTTCTAAAAATGGAACAAGATCTGTTCAGGTATCTTGCAATATGTACTCATATTGAGTACAATTGTTCTCGGAATGAGTACGACCACTGGGTTGGCATATCTTCTATTCGGCCGGACGCGCGCAGCTGTACTTGCGTTGCTGTACGGCCACGCCGACCAATCGTTCTACACGCGGGAAATCGCGCGCGAAGTAGATGCGAGTGTTGGCGCTGTTCAACGCGAGCTCGAAAACCTCACGAGAGTGGGACTAATTCTGCGCAAGTCAATAGGCACCCAGGTTTTTTATCAAGCGAATCGCGAGACCCCAATCTTTTCAGAAATGCGGGCTTTGATAAACAAGACTATCGGAATCTTCAGCGTCCTCAGTTCAACATTACGCCCCCTGTCGAAACAAATTGTTTCTGCGTTCGTGTATGGATCGGTTGCACGAGAACAGGAAACAGCACAGAGCGATGTCGATCTGATGGTTGTCGGAAAGGCTACGCTGGAAGAAGTCCTTTCTCGGCTGTCGACAGCCGAGAAAGGTATCGGGCGCTCAATCAACCCGACTGTCTACTCGTTAGCCGAATTCAAGTCGAAACTTGCCGCAGGGAATCATTTTTTGACTTCCGTGCTGAAAGGGCCGAAGGTATTCCTCCTGGGAGATGAAGATGAGCTTAGAAAAGTGGGTGGAGTACGGTTGGCTAAGGCGGGAACCAACTAGCCCCGGCGAAATCAGAGACCTTCTTGGGATTGTGGAACGCAGCCTTGCCGATTCGGAAGTCGAAGCCATATCAACCGATCTTAGGTTCATCGCTGGTTTTAACGCAGCTCTCTGTGCTGCAACTACTGCGCTCCGGGCCTCAGGGCATCGCACGGTCACTCAGGCTGGTCATCACCTCAAAACGATTGAATCGCTCGTACTCACGGTGAAGGCCAATTCCAATCTGATTCAGAGATTCAAAACCTTCAACAATAAGCGGAACAAGTCGGTCTACGACGTTGCTGGAGCGGTGTCGGACCAGGAATTGCAGGCAATGATTAGGCTGGCACAAGAGTTAAAGAACAGTACGCTTGCATGGCTACACGAAGTTCATTCAAAGCTGCTCTAGTCGCGATTTGTTCGGAATCCGGCTAAACGCGGAATATCTACATAATGCGAAAGAACTCGTGGTCTCTGCCGTGACAGAGTGGCACCGATCGGTAACTAATTGAAAATCTGCGGCACTGACGGCCAAGTTCCGAGCCCTAAGCTAACGGACCCTAATTGGACCCATATTCCGCCTAGTGCGAGGCGACCAAACAAACCGGTATCGCCAGCCGATAATAGGCGGGTTTGAACCCATTACCGCCGCGAAGGGGCTTGTTGAGTATTTGATCTAAATTGGATGATCTCCACTCGGTCAATGAGTGATAACGTTTTTTCGGACCGTCTGTCCCAACTCTCGTAGCGCCTTCAGGCTCAAGATGTTCGGTGGATGACACTTAGAGATCGGTTTTGGATGATAACGCCTTATTTCGCCAATGCGCGGGCTGCTCGTCCCGCAGGTTGGGACTTGCTTTCATCGATGAGGGCTCTGACGCTGCAATTTCGCTCCCATTTCATTCAGTTTTTCTAATGAGGGATACGATTTCGCTTCAATGACTGTGCGCTCCGGGGGTGCCTCCCCGCTCAGCGCTCGCGCTACAAGATGCAGAGCAATTTCTGTAGTAGTGCCCGCAACGATCGTTGCTGTTAATGTGCGCTGATCGACCCATGCCTTACCTTCAGTTGGCAATCCATCGATACCGGTCAACGGTTTTTGCATCCAGAGTTCGCGTTCGGCTGAGTCGGTGTGGTCCTCAAGGGCTTTCTTAGCACCAACAGCAATTGAGTCTGACTGACAGCCGATTACGTCAATTGTGGCAGCGCGGGACGTGGAAAGCCGCAACCAAGCAGTAACCGCTTCGCGCGCCCCCTCCTCAAGCCATCCGCATCGCAAGGTCTTAAGCTTAATGTTCTCCGGCTTGGTGCTCTCCATGCCGATCGTGCGTTGGGCTGCGGCTGAGCTCGTCGAGGGTCCCTGGATGTAAAGCACTGTTCCTCCGGCCGGTAGCAGTGCGGCAAACTGTCGTCCTTAAATTCGACCAATGTCGGTGTGGTCGCGCGTGATAGAAAACACCGGAGTGGATCCGAGGCTGCGTAATCGGGGAAGATAGTCAACATCACAGTTCAGGACAACCCAGATTATGCCTGCACTCACCGCCGCCTCGCCGACCCGTGCCAATGCTGTTGAAGTGAGAGGCTCAAAAAGAATCGCGTCTGGCTTCTGTGAGGACCGATGAAAAGTCTCTAGAACTTGTTGGCTCTGATTTACCGCATCTCCATTCGCCTGAATGATCGTAAGGTTCGCACCGATTTGGGTGGCGGCGTCCTTCGCCGCTCTCGCCTGCTCCCGTTGGTACGAATCCTCCTGAGGAACAGACACGACCACATTGATTTTTCCCATACGACGGGGTCCCCCCCGGGGTCATTGCTGCGGACTGAAGGTCATCTCGACGATTTCGGTCGTGGCCTCAATCGCAGGAACCCACTTCCACTTGTTAACTGCGTCTTGTGCCGCTTGCGCGAGCATTGGATGACCACCTATTACTTTTGCGCTGCCCACTGTGCCGTTTGGCTGAATGTGAACTTCAAGCCGGACTACCCCTGTGATTTGCATCCTTCGGGCGATTTCGGGATAAGAAGGTGGTCTCTTGGAGACCAGCTTACGTTTTACTTCCTGTTGCACCTGCTGAGCGGGAGAAACATGGGAAAAGGCTGCGACGGCAAGAATAGTAAAAAAGTATTGGCGCAATCGCAGCATTTCGGTTCGTGGTTCTATCGGACACTATCTCTGCTACGGCTGGTACGCTCAAGATCGCCAAAGTAACTTCATCGTCCAGCCAAGGTCTCACGTCGAACCAATAGAACAGGGGTTGGCTGGCTGTGTGTATCGCATCAAACAAAGCTCTAAGGTACTTTTCTTACCTTTGGGCTATTTCAACGGAACCTCAACCGCAGTACCTTTCGGACAGGACTATAAATGAGCGATACGGCACGCGATGAGGGAGATTGGCTCTCAAACACAATTCGAATGGTTGACATAGTGATGGTGCGGCACGGATTCATTGATGAGAAGAAAGGTCAAAGACCTGCCCCGATTCCGCAGGTAGTTAGTACGAAGCGTCGCGAATGGATCAAGACGTTAGCAGCCGCTTTGCAATGGGCGAAAGCCTCCTAGACTGACTCAGCGGCTGGGCAAGAGACTAGCTTCGTTTCTTTGCATTGCCCCTGCGCCGTCTTACCTATGCTCTCTTCCGTTCCCGCTCGTGATCTGGATTGTCCCGATGCTGATGTTGATTTGGTTTATCTCCCTGATGTTCCTGCTCGCTGCCCGTGGCAAAGTAGGCTGTGATTCCTACCGTCAAAGGCGCTTGTGATTCACAGAGCAAGCCAATTTGTCGACAATCCGGAAGTTAATGTCCGTGAGTCGGTGAGCCTGTTCGGTAGTCCGCAAACCCAGTCCGCATCAAAGGTTACCAACCATTTCTTGCAATAATTTGGCAGTCCCACGTGCTACGTTAAGTTACTCAAAACACTGTTTGTTTTTACCTGAAAAGGCTGGCGTTGGCGGTTCAACTCCGTCCCTGGCCACCATCATTACAAAGGACATAATAAGGATGCGATCGGTAGCGGCTAGTCCGCTCTCAGTCCGCATTCACGACAGGCGTTGTAGGCTGTACCCGCAACTGGGTCGCGTTGAAGAACTTAGGCAGTACAATTCCTGTGTAGTCCGCTTTCAGTCCCCTTGGGCCCCGCAGCGTCCTTACCCCAGAACATGGAGCTACGCAGGGCAGCTGCAAATGATGTTGGATGAGCTTTTTATAATCAAGATGGTCTAACTAATTTAGGCCTCTGCCGCCACCCAGCAGGGTGTTGACGTAGGTACAAACGTAGTGTGCTCTATCTCCAATGGTTTACCTAGCGCTAGCGAACACGTTAGGTGCGATTAGGGTGCGACTCATTGACGCTGCTACTCTGGGGCTAGCCCATCGCCTCGTGCCCAACTGATTTCCAGGTCGAATATTCACTCTTGACACGTCCAGAGACTTACCTTATCGTCCCAAGCAAATTACTGTTGATCCGAGCTTCGTCACAAGTAGGAAAACGCATTCGCAAGCTTCGGCGAAAGTCATCGAGGGGTTTCGCCGAGGAACGTTGGGATTGGTTCGTGCCTTTCCCGCCGACAAAGTCGCTGTACTTGCTGGCTTGAGTTGAGGAAACCTCAACGTCAGGCGGGAGAGGATTTATGCGCCCCTCGATCTCCAGAGCCGCTTTCTGTGCTGCCATTGTTCTCCTTGCAGGCCTCGCGTTCGCAAAGACGAACACATCCACGAGCGTCTCCTCCTCAGCAAACCCGTCGGCGTTCGGTTCATCGGTGACCTTCACCGCGACTGTCACGCCGTCTGCCGCGACTGGAACAGTAACATTCAAGGACGGCACCACAACGCTGGGTACCGGCTCATTAAGCAGCGGAAAGGCTACCTTCAGTACGTCTACGCTTGCTGTAGGGTCACATTCAATCACCGCCGCCTACGGGGGAAGTTCGACTTACAACAGCAGCACATCCTCGGCGCTCTCGCAAACTGTAAACAAACGGACCACCACGACGACGTTGACTTCGTCTGCGAATCCGTCCACATCAGGATCAAGCGTGACCTTCACTGCGACCGTGAGTCCATCGGCGGCAACAGGTACCGTGACGTTTAAGGATGGAACTACAACGCTCGGAACCGGAACGCTCAGCAGTGGAAAAGCGACTTACAGCACCTCGACGCTCGCCGTGGGATCGCATTCAATCACGGCTTCTTACGGAGGCGACACCAACGACAGTACCAGCACATCATCGGTGCTCACTCAAACCGTCAAATCAAATACGACGACAACAGTGGCATCTTCTTTGAACCCGTCAGCCTACGGAACTGCGGTTACATTTACCGCAACGGTTACTCCATCGACCGCAACGGGTACAGTCACGTTCAAGAACGGAAGTTCCACTCTTGGGACTGGCACGCTCAGCAATGGAACCGCCAGTTACACAACCTCAACTCTAACGGCCGGTACGCATTCAATCACGGCAGCATACGGCGGCGATAGCTTTGACAACACTAGCACGTCGTCGGCTTTGACTCAGACAGTCAATAAGACTGCGACGACCACGACGGTGTCTTCGTCCGCAAATCCTTCCGGCTCGGGTTCATCCGTCACATTCACAGCCACGGTAACGCCATCTATCGCAACCGGAACTGTAACCTTCAAGAATGGGAGCTCGACGCTCGGAACTGGAACTTTGAGCAACGGAACTGCCAGCTTGAGCACCTCTAGTTTGTCAGTCGGGTCACACTCAATCACAGCTTCTTACGGTGGCGACTCGAATGACAGCAGTAGCACGTCGTCTGCTTTGACGCAGGTAGTCGAGCAAGGGTCGTCAACAACGCTGAGTTCCTCTGTCAACCCTGCTCCTTACGGCGGAGTGGTGACGTTTACCGCAACGGTTTCGCCTTCGGCGGCGACCGGCTCTGTGACCTTTTACGATAGCGGCACATCTCTTGGATCGGCTAGTCTCAGCAGTGGCCTTGCGAGTTTTGCAACATCAAGTCTTGCCGCTGGTTCGCACTCCATCACAGCTATTTACAGTGGAAATAGTACCTACGCTGGCAGCACATCTGCTTCTTTGAACGAAACGATCAAAACCATCACGTCCGTTGCTCTAGCGCCACAAACGGCCACGATTGCGGCTGGTGCTTCGCAGCAGTTTACGCTTACGGCGACGTATTCCGACAACAGTCAGGGAAACGTCTCTTCCAGTGCCAACTGGACTTCATCGGACGATACAGTCGTAACTGTCAATGCTAACGGGATAGCAATTGGAGCTGGCCAGGGCACCGCGACAATTCAAGCCACAATCGGATCACTAAATGGATCGGCAACAGTCACCGGAACACCTTCAAAGTTTAGATTGGTCGGGAACGTGGTAACACCCGCGGATACTCGTACGGCTACCCTCCTTCAGAACGGCGAAGTGCTTCTCGCCGGTGGCTATGTGGGGGCGGGCAAGATTACGGCAAACTCTGAACTGTACAATCCAGTCACAGGAAACTTCACGGCCACCGGCCCACTGTTCTATGCTCGTTTCGGACACACAGCCACATTATTACCAAATGGGAAAGTCCTAATTGTCGGTGGGACATCGCCTAACTCTGACGGTACAACTTATGCTCAAGCTGTTGCCGAGCTGTATGATCCATCGAGCGGAAGCTTTACTCAAACTGGCAGTCTCAACACTCCCCGATCCGGACATACCGCGACTCTTCTACAAAACGGTCAGGTACTGATAGCGGGTGGTGGCTATGCCACATCCGAACTTTACGACCCTTCGACGGGTGTATTCACAAATAGTGGAAGTCTTAATACCGTGCGCGGGGACAATACTGCGACTCTTCTCAATGATGGGACAGTGCTCATTGCTGGCGGGGACGGTTTCGTCAATAGCCAAGACACGGTTTTTGCGACTGCTGAGCTGTACAATCCAGCGAGCGGCACCTTCACCTACACTGGGAACCTCAACACGCCTCGTGCTTTTCACACTGCGACTCTGCTGGGTAATGGCAAGGTTCTGATTGCCACGGGAGTGGACCAGAACTATTCCGATACGATTGATGCGGAACTGTATGATCCAGTGGCCAAGGCCTTTGCCACAACAGCGAACCTCACTTACGAACGGGCTTACGCTGCGGCTACTGGTCTAAACACGGGACAAGCATTGATTGTTGGTGGCGGCGACAATAACGGCAACTATATTGCACAAGCTGAGTTGTACGATCCGACGAGCGGTACCTTTTCCATCGCTGGAAACCTTAATATTCCGCGGACTACGGAAACCGCGACTCTACTAAGTGACGGCACCGTTTTGATAGCTCAAGGAGACGGTCCCGATGCCTTTATTCCACAGGCAGAAATTTATCAAACATCAGGTCAACCTGAACCGCCAGACACACTTCAGATCACGCCGACGACGGCCAATGTTGTGGTTGGAGGAACACAGAAATTCAATGCTATAGATAACAATGGAAATCCACGAACTGACGTGACTTGGACGGTCAGCGATCCAAGTCTTGCATCTGTAACTACGGATGAAAACGACTCGGCCGAAATTAAGGGTTTGGCAGCGGGTCAGGTGACTCTTACTGCAACCGCAGAAGCCGTCTCAGCACAAGAGCAGGTAAACATTGTGTCTGCTTCAGTGTACATTCCCGGAACGACAATATGGTCTCTACCTGCGGTACCAGGTTTTGCTGTGCAACAAGTGGTACAGGCTGTTCCAACAAGTGGCGGCCCCGATTTGTACACGGCTCAGTTAAGCAGCGATGGCACACAATCTGTGCTGCAAGCTCTGACTGTCGATGGTACACAGCTCTGGCAAACGACAACCGGGCCATTGAACAGCAATGCTGTCCCGGACGGTCTAGGAGGAGTCATAGTTACCGAATATGACACTTGCTTCGGCACTCAGACCAACCCGCTAAGTGTTGTTGACCTTGACCCGACCTACGGTCAGCCCGTCTGGCAAGTTTCGGCGGCCGGTGTCTATCAAGGTAATGGAATTCGCTACTGCTATGGAGCAAGCGGGGATGCTCCGCAAATAGCTGTTCGAGGTGATGGTGCCGCAATTATTTCGGAACAAACCAACAACGGTTTCCCTCCGCTGACGCTTGTACTGTCGACCGGCCAAGCGTATTCCTATTACATCCCTCCGTCGGAAGCCACCGTTCACGGTGTGACGACGCCGTTTCAATGCTGCATGAGTGCCCCAATGGTGAACGTGGATGGAACGGCGTACGTGGAATACGAGGTGCGGTATTTCACAGATACTGGCGTCACTTCAGATACTTTGTATCTTTCCCAGATAAACCAGGATAATTCATCATCCGATACAGTCTTGAGCTCAACGACCGAGGATCAAGCACTTCTTCCCGGCTCAATTGTTCCCGACGGGCAAGGGGGAATCATAGCCACATGGACGATTTCTCCTGTCGGTTCTCCTGTCCCTCAATATCCCTATCAAGCCGTCGATGTCGCCAATGGGACTGTGGGCACTCCCTACAATTTACCCTTCAGCCCTAACAGCGTCGCACCCAACGATTCTCCAACCATCGTTCTAGGTGAAAATGGAACAGCATTCGCTAGTGGACATACGACCGCTAGCGATGGTTCCACTCAGATCGACCAACTTGTTTCTTTTAGCATTTCCTCCGGAGCGCCGAACTGGACGTATCAGGGCACACAGGGAAATCACTTATCAGTCATTGAAGCGACATCGGGCAACGGCCTGTCGGGGAAAAACACGGATTCGAACGGTAATGACACGGTTTTAAATCTGAATCCAGACGGAAGTATCTTCGACCAGCTCTTCGGGGGGTTGTCTAATGTGGACTACTATAGTAACGGTTCGTGGTTGGGCGTGAGCAACGGCAGTCTCACCGCAGTCCTGGGGGATGCCATTCAGGCAGCAAACAGTTCGTCTCCTCATCAGCTTGGAAATGGACTGAAGCAACGCTCATATGTTCCGGTTTTGTGGAACTTCGAAGCGTTCGATCCGTCGCCGGCAAGCGGGCTCTTAGCTGTGGATTTTCCTGATCGTTATAACGCGACCCAAACCGTAAACACAATAACGGGTAAGCAACAGACTCTGGGACAGGTAACACGCGGTGAATTCATGATTTATAGTGGCGCCAGTTGGAAGAATTTTTCCGGCGAATTACTCAAGCCCTTGGATGGCGTCGCCTTTATAGGACACAGCCTCACCGGAACTACTGCCGGTGGCTACCCGGCCCGAGCAGTTGGCCTCTGCTTCTTCAACTATGCTTGCGTCCAGAGACCGTTTGTGCCGGGAGATCCCGAATTTGGTACCGAATCGATGTCTCCTGTTACCCCTATTACGAGTGTCGATGTCGAGCCGTACCTCCAGACACAGGCGAGGCTTATATTTATTTCGGCCTGTAACATGGATGCAAACATGCAAGAGTGGCTTGGGGTCACTTCCTCTAGCCGCGGCCGGGCATTAGTTGTTCCGAATAGCAACGTTGATGTGGATATGTATATGGGAGAGTTTGCCTGGGAACGAATTCTATCTCATCTTAACGATGTCCCTGGTGTCACGACACTAGCCACAGCAGTAAATAGTGCGAATATTGATATTAACAACCAGCACTGGACGGACGACAATGGCAACCCAATTCCAGCAGTGAATTGGACGGTCATTGGGGACGGAACAGTTCACTACTGAGGTCGCCATGTTTTCTTCTCTGAAATATCGATTTAATGTCGTCGTTGTGTTGCTCGCCGCTCTAGTGTTTAGTCTCGGTAAGATGGCGTTTGCTGAAGAGTGCGGGTCGCTTGATCGCGCGAGGAACGCGATAGGCTTAGCTGAACTGCTGTATCCTAATCTGAAAACTGAAGAATTTGGACTCCAATTCTCAGAAGGAACAGGAGGGCGACCGAGCAGCCCGACCGATGTGCGTTCTCTCCTTATTCGCGTTGACAAACCACAGTGGCTGAACGCACAGGCTGACGCCAGACCAACGTCCGAGGCGGATACCTCTCAACTCGGCGATTTTCAGCTACCAATGTTTCTTCATTTCGATTTCGTAGATTACTCTTCAACACCAAGACGGCTACTTTGTCGGCCCGGTCAGTTCCGCAATGAGAAAGCGGGCGAAAAAATGAGCAAGGCTCGCGAACTCATTAATTCACACCCTGAGTGGACGGACGAACAGGATTTGGAAGCAGCCACAAAGCTGGGAATGTTGTTCGGCCCTGACAAGAAAACGCTTGTACTTCAAAAGATTCCATTGAAGGAACTAAGCAAGATCTACGGCCCACTTCGCATTAAAACCATTAGTTTTCGGATCGGTGGAGACAAATGTGAGGGATGTTCCTTCGCTGACCTACATTGGAAAATCGAAGCTGAAAAGGCTGGGACTGCCGGTAGTCTTTTCATCTCTTTGGAACCCTTTACTGGAAAAATAGACTCCATAACGGGGTAAATACCCCGCAATGCAGATCGGCTACAGAGCCATTCTAGTACTCTCAAACCTAGATCATCACGAAGGCAACGATTGTTTTCGTTGACCGGCCAGAACTGCTGATGACTTGCAAACATGTGAATTATGGATGTTTCGCGAAACCCTGACTCTGAGTACAATTCCAGATAGCCCCTACGTCGCATTTCCGCCCGGTTTACCCGTGCGTTGTAGAACGAGTTTCAGTGAGCCGTCGTCATGTCCCAAAAAGGACGGCACTTGCCTTCCTTGCTTTCGCAAATTCTGATCGTCTCCTCATGTTGCGCGATGCCGCTTTAGAGTCAGTGGCAACTTAGGACGAAAATAAATTGAGGTTTTGCCTTTCGCTGGTACTCTGCTCTGTTGAAGGGGAGTGTGGGCGCGGGGGCGGTCCTTCAGCGTTCTCGCGATGCGGCGACTGAAGCTATTGAAAATCTCAGAGCTTTCGACTTGTCGAAAGTAACCTCCTCTAGGGTCGATAGGGCTCTGAATGCTCTCAGGGATCACGCTACTGACATGGATCTCAAGGGGGTCGTGAGGGAGGCCGAAGGTGCTCTAGAAGGGAATCATGCTCCCGAGTTTAACAACACGCTCGAGTCCATGACGAACCTAAAGAGTAGCCTGATGGGAGCTCTCCAGAACCCCAATCTTCCCGATGAGGTCCTTTATTCATGCTTCACGTTCGCCAGGCACACCCGCACTCGCGAGGCCTGAAATGCTCAGCAAGTGTGGATCCAGTGTAATGCGCACACCCATCGTGCGGTGCGGACGCTCTGAATTTAGCTAGCGGGAAGTCGATGAGTGATATGGGGATTTATCGCCACTTGCGTGCGCCGGTGCCCATTTTACGACCGGATTGTCGTATCATTTTGCCCTATGGCTGACAGCTCCGAGCAGGAACGGCAGCGATTGAGCGAGCTTTATGCTCGGATGAGCGAAGGTGAATTACGCGAGATCGCAAATGATGCCGTTAGCCTAACCGATATTGCGCGCCAGGTGCTGCTCGAGGAAATCGAAAAGAGAGGACTGGACACTCCTTTGCCCGAATCCGGGGCTGTCAGAAGGTTCGAGGCGCGAGACATGGTAACCGTGCTGCAGTTCCGTGACTTGCCGGAAGCATTGCTTGCAAAAGGCATGCTTGATTCGGCAGGCATTGAGTGCTTTCTTTTCGATGAAAACATGATTCGCATGGATTGGTTCATTTCGAACCTGCTCGGCGGCATCAGGCTTCGAGTGAACAGGGATGATGTTGAGGAGGCGGTAATGTTGCTCAGCGACCCTATTCCTCAGGGCTTCGACATCGAAGGACTCGGAAAGTATGAACAGCCTCAATGCCCACATTGTGGTTCGTTCGACATTGCACATCACGCGGGATTAGACAAGCGTTTCGCGCTCCCTGCACTCTGCGTCGCGGGGATTCCGATTCCTGTCGTACGGAACGAGTGGAAGTGCCAGTCGTGCGGTGCTAAATGGCTGGATTCTGAATCGGAAAAAGCTGAACCTGACCTTTCATCAGATACTCAATGAGTGATATGGCGATTTATCGCCAACTAGACTGTGAGCACTACAATCCAATGGAGCGTGAGTACTCGCAGCAAACTTTTTAGTGTCGTAGTAGTGATGCTACTTGCTGCCTTCATTCCTTTGCCTCAAACGGTCGCACCAGACTGGATCATCACCACATTGGATGCCCATCACAAGCCGCTGATGGGCGTCACCGTCCGTGAGGTCTGGCAACAGTACAGCCTCGAACATATGTCGCACGAGGAAGATCGTCTGACAGACAGTACGGGTAAAGTGCGATTTCCTCGCCGTCAGTACTGGACGAGCATCGGCGTCAGATTCCTCGGCTGTGTGCGACAGGTTAGCAGCTATGGAGCCCATGCGAGTTGTGGCCCTCATCCATACTTGGTGGCATTTGGTGGCGGTATCGACACCTTGGATTGGGAAGACTTGAGCCAAGAGTACGGAACTACGGCACCGTGGCAAAGCTCGACTCTGGCCTTGAAACACTGACATTTTTGTAATCGGGCGTTGTCACTCAAAACCCCAGCGCGAGGTCAATGAGTGCTATAGAGATTTATCACTATTTGATCAGACGAAGTAGCGACGAGAATCTGGCACTTCGAGGGCGATCACCAGCTCACCGACTTCAAGGGGGCCTACGACGAGTACCAGTCAGTGCTGGCCTGAATCCGAGAAACAATCGCTAGGTTCGCTCTTGAACCAGTCTGCTAGAATTCCTGCCGTGAACCGGAGAATCCTGCTCCAGTCGATTCCAACAGCTGCTACCTTGTTTTCTACCGTAGTTCGGGCAGCCGCTCAGGGAGGTAGCCCTGAAACCTCGAAAAACTCGACCGCAGTTTATGAGCTGCGCGTCTATCACGTAGCGCCCGGAAAATTGTCTGAACTTCTAGCACGCTTCCGCGATCACACCATCAAGCTGTTTGAACAACACGGAATGGAAAGCATCGCCTATTGGACTCCACTCGAAGATCCGGAGAAGAGCAATACGTTGATTTACATTCTTCGCCATCCGAGCCGGGACGCCGCGGAGGCCAACTGGAAGTCTTTCCGCGACGATCCCAATTGGCAGAGTGTACGCGACAAGTCAGAAGCAAACGGCAAACTCGTCGAAAAAGTCGATTCCACCTTCATGGCTCTCACTGACTTTTCCCCGCGAGGCTCTGTTTAACTCTTACCTGTGCAGTGCGTATTTCAATCCAGTAGCACTCGCCTTGGCATCAGGTCAATGAGTGATATGGGGATTTATCGCCAACTGGCAAGCTGAGCCTATACTGAAGCGACTCATCGAGATGCGAGTGCTGGTTCTACTTTCATTGGTATGGATTGTTAGCGGAAATGCGTATGCTCAGCAGCGGAAGCCATTTGCCATGCTTCAGGGTTCGGTGGCCAATCTTCACGATGTCTCTCAACCATGCTCGAGAACTGGGCTGAATGGCATCACGGGAACGTGGTACCCGCGTAAATCTGATGTCCAGCTGCTTGAGCTGCATCTCGCAGACATTTCGAGATTACACAATCAAGACGGGTCGCAGGATATCCGGATTGATCAGCCCAGCAACTATTATCGGCAGTACATTCCTATTTTGGTTGGGAAACACAGATTGATATACGTGAATGCGTTCTCGCCGACACAGCCTCCGACTCCACCTGCGTCGTGGCATACAAGATTCATAAATGTATGCGACGGTGGGCCAGCGGAATGGAGCGTGATATATGACCCGGCAACCAAGCGATTTTCTGCCTTGAGCACATCGGCAGCTCTTCCAGTGCCACCCCCGCCTCCATAGAGTCGGCGGCCATGCCAGCACGGCTCCTCAATGAGTGATATCGAGATTTATCGCCAGTTGAGTCGCTGTTCGACCGAACATCTCTCAATGAGAGTCAGCCCTTTCAGCGCTCAAGCGCGTCAGTTCACGGGTGGGCAGATATTCGTCTGCTTCACATGGCTTGAGAGAACCAATGCATCGAACATTAAAGGCGTATGCTTTGCTGCGGAATTCGCTGAAGTCTGATGGAACCAAGTCGATGATTACGTGTCTGAGTTTCCCGGATGAGTCTTGGTTTCCAGTTAACCTCGAAGTTTGCAGCGCCTCAGTGGAAAGTGGAGGTGTACCCTCAGCTACCGAAGCCGACCAGACCATAATGTCCTGACCCATACTCGTAAACTTGTAAACCAATGCGCCGTGGCGAAAGTCGAGCCTACCGTTGAACCCAACCGGCGGAGCCAAATGAAGCCTCCACAACTGCCAGTCATCCACGTGGAAGGTCATGATGCAGTCTTGTTTGCAGTCGCCCAATGATCGGATGGGAATCCCTGCCTGGTGTAGCTCAGAGGCAACAACATCATTTGGTGTATTGATCCGCAGCAACGCAACGAAGCCCAAATACCTTGTTGCGCGGGACCTTGCTTCGTATGTGAAAGCGAAAGCGAGAGCCCCGACAAGTGCCAGCACCGCGGCCGCGACAAGGAGCACGATCGCCGTCCGTTTCATGTCCACACTCTACTCCAGCATGGGTACCGATTCTAGACGGCTGTTGATAACAGGCGTTATCACTCATTGACCGCCAAACCCCTCAATGAGTGGTATCGAGATTTAACGTCAACTATCCGCGTTTCCTGATTCCCGTTCGTTTTGTGCTAGCATCCGTGGCACTTCTGGATAAGGAGAATCCAAATGAGTCGCCCGCAAATGTTGGTCTCATTTGTGTTGGCGTGCGCTTCGAGCGTAGTCGTGGCTCGCGCTCAGTCTCAGACAGTGCCTAGCCCGGAAGTGAAGAAGCTGGCAGTAATAGTCGGCAACTTCACAGTCGAAGATGAATTGAAAGCAGGGTTTATCGGGCCGAACTCGCCACCGATGAAATTCAGTGGCACTGACGATTGCAGATGGACGGCAAACGGCTTCGCCGTGATCTGCGAGACAGCACTCCATAGACCCGGAACGAAATACTCGGAGACTTCTTTTTACTACTACGATCCGACTTCCAAGACGTATCGATACCACGCAGTTGACAGTTCAGGTGGGATAGAAAGCAAGACTGGTACGGTGAGTGGCGACGTATGGACTTGGCTTGGGGACAGCGTCTTTGGCGGGAAGGTGTATCACACCCGGTACACCATGAAGGTTGTTTCAGCCGACTCTTACGAATACACCGACGAGTCGGGTGAAAGCGAGAACTCCATGAAGGTGTTCGTGAGCGGGAAGGAGACTCGAATCGCGTCGAGTAAGTCCGCGAAATCGCAAAGGGCACAATGACGGGTGTCCAGTCATCACTTCCAAGCTAACGGGTAACTGCAACTTAATCTCAAGTGACGCTGTCGGGCGTTATCACTCATCGACATCCCTAATTAGAGTTTGAGCGGTAGGCTGAAAAGCCACCCTCGCCCTCGATGGGCCATTCCGGCCGGGAGCATCTTATCGCTGAAGTATGAGGTTGGACCTTCGATTACTCGGACAGGATATACGAAGCATTTTGAGGGGGATGAGGAAGAAGGCTAAAAAGCACGGTGATTCACCGACCCAAAATCAGATCCGCGTGGGTCAATGAGTGATATCTCGATTTGTTGCCAATCCAACTCTCGCTATCTCAAAATCGGATCGTTGGCCCGAAGGTTACGCGAAGATTGTGGTGCGCTCCGGAATCCCAATAGATTTCGTCTCCCGCATCCACTCGTATGCCGAGCGGCCCGGCATGAAAGCCGAGACCTCCCCCTGGATAGAAAATCCCGTGCGTAAACGAGCTCAGTGGCGACAGAGACGCCGAAATGCTGATTGGAATGCCTGTAATAGTGTCGACCGTTCGCTCAGGAAAATATTCGTTAGCGCCGCCTTTGACGAAGAGAAAAAAACTCCCGCCAGCGGTCTGCAGCTTCAAACCGCCATTCGCGTGTAGTATGCCCAACTTGCTATTGGTCAATACTGCCGAGGCACTAGAGGCCGCGAGTAAGAAGTTTGCATACTTCACGTCGTAAGCAGCCTCGATCTCGGCCTGCAGAAATCGGTGCAAATTAATATCGAGTCGGCCGCCGGCGCCGAAGGCGTTTGCCGGAAAACTGGGAATTGTCGGCCTGCCATAATCAACAAAACCTCCGACTTCAAAGTGTTGCGCCGAGGCTGTGCTGGCGAGCAAAACACAGGTAGAGAGCAGGGCAACTATTCTCATCGGATAAACCTTAGCTAGTGTTCGTGACAGCGGGCACTGTCAAAATTGGTAGGCGTCTTCCTGTTCTCTCGTCCGACGCTTGATTTGCGCATCCGTCTCCTTATAGACTCCCGGAACAATGAAGCGAGCCGTCCGAAGTCGACGCAAAGTGTTTGGGCAGCTCCTGGAGCATGCCCGCCGGCAGCCGCATCGAGAATGCTGTGGAATGCTGGCGGGTCAGGACGACGTAATCACGCGGGCGTTCCCTGCGAAGAACGCCGCGGCTGATCCGGTGTGGAATTACGTAATTGCCCACAAGGAGATCGTGCGCCTGCAGGGGGAATTCCGCGAGCGTCGGCTAGAATTTCTCGGCATCTACCACTCGCATCCGCACTGGCTGGACGTGAACGAGCCTTCGCCCAAAGATATCGCGCTCGCCTGCCATCCTGAAGCGATCCATTTCATCGTCACGCCTCGGCCATACGCAACTACGCCTGTCCGGGCATTTTCAATTCAAGATGGTCGTGTGACAGAACTTGAAATTCAGGTACTACCCTGACGTAGACGCAAGACTACTGTCCAATGATCGGCGTCTAGGACGTTAACAGACGCTATAACTCATTAACGGCACAAACGAGAGCTGTTCTAACCTCTTTAATCCTTCTCCACCCATTTTTGATAGAGAAACACCCCGATAGTCAGCGCTAATCCATACACGGCGGCATTCCGGTTGCTCATCGGATATCGGAAAGGATGATGTTTCGAAATGTCGAACCGAAATAAGAGGAATCCGAAGCCGTACATGCCTAGGAACAAAATCACTGGACGCGCCGAGAATTTATACCAAGGCTTTAACTTCGCGCTAGGCTCCTGATTCGAGTTGGGCAGCAAGGGGGCAGGAGTGCGAATCGATGTGCCGCATTTGCCACAGAAGATTCGGCCCCAATCAACGGAGGCGCCACATTTGGAGCAGATCGCACTTGGTGTGCTCATACATGTTTGAGCGCTATGATAACTCTCTCAACCCGATTGGTTGGCGATAACAGGTGTTATCACTCATTGACCCCTTCCACCTCATTAGTGATGTCGGGATTTATCGCAGCCTGCTGCAGCTCTCCCCGAACGTTCGTATTCTCAGAACGGTATCCAGTCACAATCGCAGTGATTAAAGCTCCCACGGAGTAAGCCGACCCAATCCCAAGCCAAAACAAAGAGTCTGACCATTGGCCCTTCATCTCTGCCATACCACGGTAAAGGAGGAGGTGGCACGTCAAGATCGCGGGGAACACCCAAGCGAAAAATGCAAGACGATCCGGCCACCGGCGATAAACCTGCATCGCGCCGAAGGCGACACCAGCAAGGAGGAGCACCATAATGAGAGGGCTTTGGGCGAATTGGTGATACCGTTCTCTTCCCAAGATAGGTCGGAGAGTTGAGTACACAGCACTGCCAGCGAGGAGGGTGGCAATGAGGGAGAGCATCGTGTGTAGCACGAGTTTGGCAAATGCCCTCAGCTTCTCTGCCATGCTATTAACAAGTCATCATAACTGTTGTAATCAAGCGTTATCACTCATTGACCCAAAAACCCAGCCAGCTTCCTCAAATGAGTGCTATTGCGATTCTTCAATAGCTACTTAGAGGTACTAACCTCAGAGTACATTTCGCCATCAAAATACCGAGGAATGCGAATGTCAATGCGCAATGCCGCAAGAAAGCGCCAACACACTGTGGGAGTATCGCCAGCGAATAGGATTGATTGGGCCAAATTAAAAACGCTGTGCCCACTTTGTCGGGCAGAAGTTTTCGTTTTGAAGTGTAAGCCTGAAGGTCTGGAACATCTGACGTGCCCCGAATGCGATGGCATATTTTCCATCGTGCCTAGGGCAGCGCGAAAAAAACCCCCACGACGAGCGGCGTAGCCGCCAAAAGTTCTGCTTCACTTAGGCGCTAGAAGCTGGCGATACACGCCATATAACTTATTGATCCGACGAATGCCTCAATGAGTGATATGGCGATTTTTCGTAAAATGACCCATGGCCTGTGTTCCTAAATTCACTCCCCATCCAAAATCCGCACCTGGCGATTTTTATGTAGTGAAGGGGGAATGTCTGGCTTGCGGAGTTCCTCACGTCGTTGCGCCCGATCTTATGGGGTGGACTGGCGAGAAGACCCAGCATTGCTATTGGAAGAAACAGCCTGAGACACAGGCGGAACTCGAAGAGGCTTTTGCCGTTCTTGAAGCCCAAGAATTGGAATGCCACCGATATGCGGGAACCGACCTTGCAATTCTTGATCGGATATTGTCCACATACTGCGATTATCCGATTCCGTCGCCAACTGTCATCGAACGGGCCGAACCCCGATCACCAGATTTTGCACTTCTCGATGACCGACCCAGTCTACTTGCCCGAGTGTGGAGGGCGGTTACAAGGCGCCGCTGATTCGCCTTTTCTGGTCTCAATGAGTGATATGGGGATTTTTCGCCAATTTGACTCACCGGATAAAAGCCCGCCAGCTAGAATCGCACCATGCCTGATTTCAGTTCAAAACAGTTTCATAGTTCTCTGGCCAGCACTGTCGTGTGGTGCAAGATTAAAGCCATAGGGATGGACGCCGATTCAGACGACGTGCGACAACGGCACTCGATCTATGCACAGGCCGAAAAGCAATGGGAAGAGGCCCAAGAGACCGTAAAACGAGGTTGGTTACGTCGAAAGATTACCGACACGAAACAATGGCAGAACGCGATGGAGCTGTTAAAGGAGATTCGGGATTCCCTCGGACCTATGGACCGTAAGCTGCGAAGCCCAGAGTTGAAACCCAGTTTCGGCCTCGATGAGTTTGGAGACAATGCAGTTTGGGCGAAATCTGTTGCGGAAGTTGTTGCAAAGCGTTCACGATTGACAGCCGGAACATCTGCCGAAACGGCCGGTGCGAGCGTCGGTGGACGATTACTCCTGTACAGCCCAAGCGAGAACCTCGCGTGCGGTGCAGCGGAAGTCAGCTCTAACGGCTTCTTCGATGTGAATAACGTGCCCCCGTGGGACATCTGGGTTGACTTTACGGAAGGAACTTTAGTGAGTTGGGTCCCACCTGCATTGATCGACGTTGCGCAAATGGGAATTGATGTAAATCCCGAAGAGTGTATTCGCTGGTCGAACTAGGGTTCTCTTCAGACTGTCGAAATCAGGCGTTATCACTCATCGACCTTTCCCAAGGCATCATTCGTACGTTTTCTTATAGTCGTCCAGGGACATCCCGGAACGGAGTGCACTCGCCACATCTCGGAACTCCTGCCGAAATGGACCAAAATCCTTGGCTAGTGGAACGGATCTGAAGAGTCGTGTCCCTGTGTAGTGAATTAGGTCATCGTGAATATAACGGAGCAGCTCATTGTCTTTCAGATGGCCTGAGACGAGGTCATAACATCGCTGCCACACGTCAGCATTCCAGATTTCCTGTGCAGCAAGATCGTCCAGCGACTTCGCGATCTCTGTTTTCTTAGCCTCGTCCAACATGGCAAAGATGATAACTGTTGTTAACAGGCGTTATCACAAGTGTGCGCCTTCAAGAGCGTTACGTTCTTAGATCGCCAGTCATTGGATCGCCTGAGATTATATCGCCGGAGAACAGACCGCTAGGGACTCGAAAATGCCCCTCGATTGCTTCCGACAGCATTCCCGGAGATCAAACCCTGGGTAATCTTTAGGCCTGCACCAGCAAGAAACATGGAGGGTAGCTCCAACGCCCATCAGGCGCGGCAAAACTCCACAAGCTCAGGCTCTCTCTGCCTAATTCATGCGATGTTATCCTTGAACCATCACTCCTCATCAGGTTGTAACGCCAAATGTCTGATCCCAATACTCCAGAGTCTCCAACGAAGCCTGAATCAGGCGAATCTTTCGGCTCCGTCCTCTCGCAATTCGAGCGCAGCCACACGGCAAAACCCGCAGCAGGGCTGCGGGAGGGTACCGTTGTGTCAGTTTCGTCCGATTCAGTGTTTATCGATCTCGGGTTAAAGACGGAAGGAGTCCTGCCGCTCTCAGAATTTCAAAACGACCGTGAGGCTGTGGAACCCGGCGCCAAGCTGCAGGTCGCAATCAAAGGCCGCGATCCCGAAGGCTATTACCTGCTGACCCGAAGCAAGGCTGCCCGTCCCACGGACTGGACAGCGCTCGAAAGAGCCTTTGCTGACAAAACCACAATTGTTGGAACAGTCACCGGCGTCATAAAAGGTGGGCTAAGTGTCGACGTGGGAGTGCGTGCTTTTATGCCCGCATCGCGCAGCGGTGTGCGGGATGCGGCCGAGATGGAGAAATTGGTCGAGCAGGAAATTCGCTGTCGCATTATCAAGCTCGACGCCGCAGACGAAGACGTGGTGGTCGATCGCCGCATTGTGGCCGAAGAGGAAGAGCAAACAGTTAAGGACCGTCGTTACTGCGAGCTAAAGGAGGGTGACACGGTCAGTGTAGCAGTGCGAAGTCTTACCGATTATGGTGCGTTCGTTGATGTAGGCGGTGTGGACGCGTTACTCCATGTCAGCGACATTTCCTGGAGCCGAATTAATAAGCCTGCAGACGTAATTTCGGTAGGCCAGGAGATCGATGTCAGAGTGCTAAAGGTCGATTCCGAGAAGCGGCGCATTTCTGTCGGAATGAAGCAGCTTCAATCGCAACCCTGGGACGCGGTCCCGGAAAAGTACAAAGTCGGCGAGCGTATTCGCGGTACCGTTACTCGCGTGATGGATTTCGGCGCCTTCGCTGAACTAGAGCCGGGAGTTGAAGGATTGATTCACGTCTCTGAAATGTCATGGGTCAAAAAAGTCCGCAAGCCGAGCGATCTGGTAAAGCCCGGCGAAACGGTCGAGGTTGTCATTCTCGGAGTTAACCCGGGTGAACAGCGGATGTCGCTGGGATTAAAGCAAGCACTAGGGGATCCATGGGTCGACGCCGCGCAGAAGTTTCCAGTTGGCGCACCGGTGGAAGGCCCCGTCGTGAGTCTGACAAAATTCGGTGCCTTCGTGCAATTGGCTGAAGGGATCGAGGGCATGGTGCACGTCAGCGACATTAGCGCGGAGAAGCGCATCCATCATCCGCAGGATGTGCTGAAAACTGGACAGTTCGTGAAGGCGCTAGTCCTCGAACTCGACAGTGAAAAGCGAAGACTTAAGCTTGGCATGAAGCAATTAATTCCAACCAGCATTGACGAATATCTCGCCGAGCGCAACGAGGGTGATAGTGTTACCGGCCGTGTAGTGGAGGTCTCCGCCGGCGCGGCGCAGGTGGAACTGGGGGAAGGAATTCGTGCAGCGTGCACGATTTCACATGCCAGCATTTCACGCGCTGACGAGAAGGGAAGTGCTGATACTTCGGTTCGAGCACGAAGCGACTTGGCGTCCCTGAGCTCGATGCTTGCAGCGCGCTGGAAGAGCGGCACAGTTCCGGAGTCTTCGAAACCACAGGAAATCCAGTCCGGGCAGGTTCGGAAGTTTCGCATCACCAAACTCGACCGCGCCAACAAGAAGATCGAAGTTGAACTGTCTTAGTGACAGTTAGTCCGGCAGTGATCTCGGCTTTTCATCGTGCTTTAACTTGTCCACATTCCGTTTGCCGAATCTCTCGAGACAATTATCAGGAGTCCGCAACCGTTGCCTCCCATCATTAATGTACAGAAGATCTCGAAATCCTTTGGGGCACAACCGCTCTTTCAGGATGTGTCTTTCACAGTTGCGGAGGGAAGCCGGATTGGGGTAATCGGCCCGAACGGCTCGGGTAAATCCACCTTGTTACGCGTTCTGGCGGGGACGGAAGAGCCTGACCAAGGCGATGTCGCGATCCGCAAGCGCCTGCGACTTAGCTACGTGGAGCAGGACTCGCATTTTAAAGCTGGCGAAACCGTGCGCTCGGTAATCGAAGCAGCGTTTGAGTTTTCGGCGAACATCGACTCTGAACACGGCGTTCACTTTGCCGAGACGCTGGGCCGGGCAGGATTTGATGACCTCGAAGTGGACGCGTCCGCGCTGTCAGGGGGCTGGCAAAAGCGGCTCGCCATTGCGCAAGCGCTGGTCCGTGCGCCCGATGTCTTGCTGCTTGATGAGCCTACCAATCACCTGGACCTCGCCGGAATTGAATGGCTTGAAGATCTCCTGGAGGTTGAAACTTTCGCTTGCGTTGTAGTAAGTCACGATCGTTACTTTCTGGAGAATGTGGCCAGCGAGATGGCCGAACTCAGTCGCGTATATCCCGACGGGCTTCTGCGGGTGCGAGGCAGCTACAGCACCTTCCTGGAAAAGAAAGAAGAATTCCTCCACGCGCAGTCGAAGCGCCAGGAAGCACTGGAGAATCTGGTTCATTCCGAAATCGAGTGGCTGCGACGAGGAGCCAAAGCGCGCACTCGCAAGTCCAAGGCACGCATTGCTAAGGCGGGCGAAGCGATAGGCGAACTCGCCGATTTAAATGCAAGAACCCGAAGTGCGACTGCACAAATTGATTTCTCGGCAACCGATCGCAAGACGAAGCGTCTGATCGAACTTGAAGATGTGAGTTGCGAAATCGGCGGCCGAACCTTGTTCGAGCGGCTTAACTTCATCATCACCGCCGGCATGCGTGTCGGACTAGTTGGGCCTAACGGCAGCGGCAAAACGAGTCTGTTGCGTTTGTTGCGTGGAGAAAAAACAGCCACCCACGGAGAAATTCGCCGCGCTGACTGGCTGCGGATCGCTTATTTTGATCAGAGCCGACAGCTCGACATGAATATGACCCTCAGCCGCGCGCTTGCTCCACAGGGAGACTCGGTCGTTTATCAAGATCGGGTGATTCATGTCGCTTCCTGGGCGGCCAAATTTCTCTTTACCGGCGAACAGCTCAACCAACCCGTCGAGCGGCTTTCTGGAGGCGAACGGGCACGCGTGCTGATCGCTCAACTCATGCTGCAGCCTGCTGACGTTCTCCTCCTGGATGAGCCCACCAACGACCTCGACATCCCTACCCTCGAAATTCTCGAAGGGAGTCTGTTGGAATTCCGCGGCTCTCTGGTGCTGGTAACGCACGACCGGTACTTGTTGGACCGGGTGTCGAATATCGTGCTGGGTCTCGATGGTCAAGGTAGGGCAGACAGTTTTTCGGACTACACACAATGGGAATCCTGGCAAGAGGAAAGCGACAGAACAGGGAAGACCTCCGTCCGCTCGTCACCGCTTGTTACGGCCTCCGAAGATCCTCCACTGCCTGCGAAAAAGAAGCTCTCATACCTGGAAGCGCGGGAGTATGCAGGAATCGAGCAACGCATTTCTTCTGCTGAGCAGGTGCTCAAAAGCAAACGGATCGAATTGGAGAACCCGGCGATCGCTAGTGACGGTCCTAGACTTATCGCGGCCCACGCCGAGGTCGAACAGGCACAGAAAAATCTAGACGCACTTTACGCGCGCTGGGCGGACCTCGAAGAGAAGGCCGGCAGCTTGCCGGCTTCCCACACTCGATAAAGGCCCCCGCTCTCGAGCTAGTGCCCATAGCCGCCGCCTTCGAGCGATACCTTGCCCCTGAACATCCGGTACACGATGACGAAATACATCAGCGCCAAGCACACTCCGAACGTCCACCAGATAGGAGAAGTTCCTATGGTTCACTATTGATAACAGGCGTTATCACTCATTGATTCGTCAAGGCCCTTAAATGCGGATATGGGATCTTGCTACACTTGCGTTTGAGCCTATGTACGCGATCTGGAAAAACAGACGCTACAAGAAAGTTGAAACGAGAAGCGAAAACGCTGAAAGGCAGTAATTAAAAATCTTGGGTGCAATAAGGGTGCAACAAGACTTCCTAAGCCCTACTTTGGGCGCCAAAACTGGCGATCGGCGCCGTGAATTTTCTTACAGTTACCTCTGAATCGTGAGCTTTTAAGGCATGGGTCGCAGGTTCGAGTCCTGGTAGCAGCGTAGTCCCTCAAATTGGCAATTGCCGCATCCAACAGAACCTCGTTAAAATTGGATGTTTCCACTCGTAATTGTGACTCGCAGGGGACCCGCAATGGGACCCGCAATGTTTTCGTCTTCCACGTACTACCAGGTACTTAGCGGCAACCCCGTGACCTGTTAAGTAGTTGAAGTATTCAACAAGGGTAATCTGAAAAGGCTGGCGGCGGTTCAACTCCGTCCCTGGCCACCACATCTCTCAGTATTTTAGAAAACTCGCGCAAAGTTTCACACCTGTGATTTCACACCTGTGGTCTGGCAGTCGGTCTCCTCGCACAAAAAAAGAATGCTCGACTATCGTCGCAGTCTTCCTTAAGATCTGGTTCTCGAATACATCCAGATCGCTGTGGTGCGCAATAACTCCATCCGCCTCGGGCCGCGCTGGTGAGTCTTCTCGGGCGAGTTCCCCGCACCCGGTAGAAGATCTAGTACCAAGGACTTCTCGTCTAAAAAGTTGAACTCTGTTGAGCTTGGATGCTTTCGCGTCCGGCTTGTTCGTAGCCCTACCAGATGTGGACAGCCTGAACGCGTGGTGGACCAGACCGGCCCTGAATCACCTGAGTTTCGAGGACTACTTCAATATTTTTTTTCTGCCAGCCTGCGGGGAGCTGTTTGCTCATTTCTTCCATGCGGTTCTCGTCTACCAGGAATTCTCCCGCGGCAACTGTTCCTCCGCGCCCTATTCCTGCGGCCACCACTGACAATTCATCCGTATCCGGCGGAACGAAGCGCGCGACGATCGCGTAGTCCTTGTAATCTTCGGTTTGCTGTTGCAAACGGTCGAGGAGCCAGTCACGGTTCTGGGGATGCTGCCGGTCTTCGATCCATAACTTTGACATCGAAGGCTCGTTAACGAAGTGGAAACGCAGAGGGCTCGTCAGCCGCAAAGTCCAGCCGTTGTCAAACGCGCCGATGAAAACCGACGGGCCGCGACGAAGATCGGTCAATGTGGCAGTCGATTCACCGAGCACGCGATAGGTTTTGCCGAATGTGCGCAAAGTGCCCGCGATGTTCACCAGAGGATTCAGATCGTCAATGATGACCGTCACCATGTTGTCGGGCAAAGTGATTTCGTGCTGCGGATCGGCGGCGTCTCGTAGCCTGATGTTCGCGTATTGGTTTTGGTCAGCAATGCAGAATAATGTCGCTTCGGGCGACTTCGCGAAGGGTTCCCAAAATTGCTGGACCAGCGTGGATCGAGACTGGCGCCAAACTAAATCGGCGGCTATCAGCGCCAGAACCAGCGCAGACAAAAATACAACCGCCTTGACGCGAGCCGAGAACCGCTTTGCTGCTGGAATCGAACGTGTGGGCACCGGCTGAGACTTGAGCACATTCGATCGAGCGGCTGGCAATAGCGAGGTGGCTTCAGGAAAACCGTTCGGGTGACCCGGCCATGAAAACTGCGGCGCATAAGATCCAGCCGGCAAAAACAGCCGAATCTCCTGGCTGTGTTTCGGATCCTGATAATACTGATCAATGCGTTTGCGAATTTCGGCCGCCGTCACGCGAACGATGGGATCGGTATTGGTGTCGTAATCCGCGGGGCGTTCAAAAATCTCTATTCCGAGGACACGCTCCTTGAGTTGACCGGCTTGGCCATCCAAGGATCGAGTGACCACAAACCGCAGAAATTGAGCATACCTTTTGCTCGAATTAAATAAAGCAGAAGCGAGCAGATGCTCGAGTTGTTGCTGAACGGCACCCTTTTCAAATTCGCTGGAAGGCGTCCAACTCTCCGTTGCTGACTCGGGTAGCAATGCCATGCCTTACGAGAGGCTTGTCACGTCGTTGTGACGAACAGATTCGATGGAACTCTGTTTCGAGGATACTACTGTGCCCGATGACGAACTTGCAACCGTAAAACGTGATTCAAGCCGGGCTCTTAACGTCCTTCTTTACGTCCACTCAAGTCGTTGAAAATGTTGTGCAATATGCCCTACGCGAACGATTATCTGCATTATCCCGCGCCTTTAACTCGTAAACCCTTGCTCCCTCTGTACACCCGGTTAGTATCCGTGGTTTGTTGCTGGCTCGATCCCAGGTCTTCAACCAAAAAAGTTTCGGATGGACTCAAGCGAGGAGGCAGGTATGTTGCTTATCCAGAACTCTTGGAAAAAATTTGCGTTGGCATGCGTCATGGTTCTATTGCTTGTTGGTGTTAAGCCGTTTTACGGCCAGAACCAGGAAGTGGCAGCGACCTTGAGCGGAACCGTTACCGATCCCACCGGCTTAGCGATAGCGGGTGCAAAGGTCACGCTCAGAAGCATACAAAATGGAGTTGTCCGAACGTATACAACGCAAGACAGCGGCCTGTTCAGCTTCACGCTGTTGCCTCCCGCCGTCTATTCGCTTGAGGTGAATGTCGCTGGCTTCAAAGACTACCGGCAGCAGGGCATCACGCTGGATGGGGGGCAGACGATTGCACAAAATGTCCGGCTGACGATCGGGTCGACCGCGGAAACGGTTGAAGTTACTTCTCAGGCCCCACTCCTCAACGCCGATAATGCCAACATTTCATCCGACATCTCCGCCCGCCAAGTCGTTGATCTCCCTTTAAACTTGAGGAACGTCATCAGCCTGGCTGAGCTCAATTCTTCCGTCAGCAATACGGCTGAAGAGCAGGTCGTTGGTGCTCCTGGAATTTCGGGAAGTGCTGACCAAGACGTTTCTTTCCTGAATTTTGGCGGCACCTTCTTTGACACCGCCGAATATCTGCTTGATGGAAGTTGGGATACACGTCTTGATTGGGGAGGAGTTGTCTACGTCCCCTCTGCTGACGACGTTGAACAATTCAAAATTCAAACCAACGCATTTACGGCGCAATACGGTTTTAGCAGTGGCAACGTTATTAATGTTGTCACGAAATCGGGCACGAACCAATTGCACGGCGACGCGTGGATGTTCTATCAAAATAGCGCCTATGACGCTCGTTATTACTTCAACAACGATAACCAGCCGGCGTTCCATCGCGATCAGTTCGGTGCGACCGTAGGCGGGCCAATCATCAAGAACAAGCTTTACTTTTTTGCCTATTACGAAGGCTTGCGCCAGGCGACACCCGCAACGCTCCTTAACACTATGCCAACGTCTTCCGAACGATCAGGAGACTTCTCCGCGTCTCTGGGAGGTCAAGTCGGAACTGACTACCTAGGCAGGCCCATCTTCGCTGGTGAAATCTACAACCCGTTTAGCACTCGCCAGGTTACTTGCGGAGGAGTCGATAGCGTCACCGGCGACGCGGTGAGCCATTGCCCATCAGGGGCGACTACGGAATTTATTCGCGATCCGATCTCCGGCAACATTGCCGCCGGAACCGGCGTGACCAACATTATTCCTTCGGGGCTTCTCGATTCGATTGCTTCCAAGATCGCGACAGGAAGTTACTGGCCGAATCCAACGACCACCGCCTTGATTAACAACTTCACCGCGGCTTCGGCTGCGGGAGCGCATTCCAACGAGTACTCCGGCCGCATCGACTACAATTTTTCCAATAACGACCGCATCTGGGGACGTTGGTCGCAGAAGTATGAGCAGAAAATAAACTCTCCCGAATATTATGGCGCGTCAGATTCCGGCGGGCCGGGCGTGGTGGCTCCCAACAACCGATACAGCGTCAATGTTGGTTATAGCCACGTCTTCAGTCCAACGTTTGCAATGAGCGCCAACCTCGGCGTGAACCGCCATGTTGAGCAGTCGCTTACTCAGAGCTACGGCTTCAAGTCCTCGACACTTGGACTGCCTTCTTTTATTGACGGCATAGCTCCAAGCTTTCCCCAAATCCAGCCGCAGAGCTACGCGTCACTCGGCGCTCCGCAGGGACTCGATAACTACAAAGTGCCGCAAACCCTTTGGACGAGCTCCGTTGACTTCACGAAAGTCCGCGGCAAGCACCAATTCGGCTTTGGATTTATGGATATTTGGGCGCGAATTGACGGCGGCCATTATGCGAACACAACCATGCAATTCCAAACCACTTCAACGGCTGGACCCGATCCGCAGAACGAAACCGGGGGGACTGGAGATGGCTTCGCATCATTCTTGCTCGGAGTAGGCAGCGGAACGGATTCAACCGGGTACAACAGTTTTCCGGCGACCGACAAGCACATGCTCGGCTGGTATTTGCAGGATGACTTCAAAGCCACTCGCAAGCTGACGTTGAACCTGGGGCTGCGCTACGAAATTCAAACCGCGCCTACCGAAAGAAACAACGCACAGGAATATTTCGATTTCACCGCGACCAATCCGATCAGTACCGCGGTTGGAACAAACTATCCCGGAGAACTCGTATTCAACTCAGGCAACAATCGTGGCCTGTACAACACTCCATACACCAACTTTGCTCCGCGCATTGGGGCCGCGTATCAGATTCGCGACAAATTGGTTTGGCGTGGCGGCTACGGTGTATTCTTCGTTCCTAATTATTACGGCAATGGACCAAATACTGGCTTTTCGCAAGGCACGCCCTGGGTCACGAGCTTGAATAGCGGCTTAAACCCATTCACAACTCTGAGTGGGAACGCCGGCCTCTCTTGTAGCAATGGCGCGACAAGCACGCCATGCCAGAGCGCGTTTCCCAACGGCGAGGTGCAGCCAACTGGAAACACGCTTGGCGGTTTGACCGACGTAGGCTTCGGACTTAATCCTGTCATCAATCCTGTTCGTCATTCACCATATGTCGAGCAATGGATGACGGGCGTTCAGTACTCACTGACCAACAATGACCTCCTGGACATCAGCTACGTTGGCAACCACGGCGTACACGTGCTCTCGCAATACTTGGAGTGGGACGAAATTCCCGCCTCGGACCTGGCGCTTGGCAATCAGTTGCTCAATCAGGTTCCGAATCCGTTCTTCGGGCATATCACGTCAAGCGGTTGCGGATTGGATCAGCCTACGGTTGCTGAGGGACAACTGCTTCGCACATTCCCGGAATACTGCAGCGTAACCGAAGCGCCGCCCGCTGTTGGTTCTTCCACCTACAACGCATTACAAGCGACTTTCACCCATCGTTGGCATTCCGGCCTCGACATGAATGTTTCATACACTTACTCGCGATTCATGGATGACGTTCAGGGCGCTGCTGGCTGGGCATTTCCGGGCAGCGGCAGCTCGGTCCGTAACTCTTACAACTTGGCTGCGGAGCATTCAGTCGATGTCACCGACACTCCCCATAGCCTAGTGGTGAATTACAACTATGAATTGCCTTTCGGGGCCAGCAAAGTCATCGGACGGACTTGGAACAAGCCTGTAAACGCCATTCTGGGCGGATGGCAATGGAGCGGAATTGTGAGTGCTAGATCCGGTTTGCCGCTTTCGATTAATCCACAGAGCAACAATACAGGCGGATTCGGCTTCAATCAGCGTCCGAATCTCGTGCAGGGCGTGAATCCCATTCCGACGGATCAGAACATCGATAATTGGATTAACAAGGCGGCCTTCGCTCAACCGGCGGCATACACCTTCGGCGACGCTCCGCGCTTTCTTTCAGATCTTCGCGCGCCGAGATACTTCGACTGGGACATGGGCATACAGAAGTGGTGGGGTTTCGGCGAGCAGCGGCGTTTGCAGTTCCGGTTTGAGATGTTTAACGCGCTCAATCACCCGGACTTCTTCGAACCAGATACGAATCTGGGAGACGCCAGCTTCGGAACGATCACCTCGGCTTATCCGGCGCGAAGTGTTCAGTTCGGTCTTAAATTCTACTGGTAGTGGCACTCCCCCAAACCAAAATGCCTGGCAGGCCCATAACCTGCCAGGCGCCATACCTGAGAACTGCGGAAACAAACAATCAATGGACCAATGCAGATGAAAATCGTCCGGCCCGTTTTGTCGTTGTTCACGCTTGTGTTGGTTCTGGGAGTTCTGCCGCACGCTGTGTACGCGAGCTCGGCGGCAGATGTGGTTGGTCGGTACGATCCGATTGCCGACCCTGACGCAATCGTGATTGTCGGCTCGGCTCGTTTTACTATCTTGACACCGCAGCTAATCCGAATGGAGTGGGCCACAGACGGAAAGTTTGAAGATCACGCGTCGTTAGTTTTCCTCAACCGCAAACTGTCGGTTCCGGAATTCACTCACGAAATTACTCCCGATGGGCGCACGATCATTCGCACCAAAGCGTTAACTCTGAGTTACTCACCTGCTGACTCGAATGGAAAATTCACTGCCCAGAATCTCAGCATTTCATTCGATCTTGGCGAAAAGAAAATTACGTGGAAGCCCGGAACCCCCGACACCGGCAATCTGCTCGGCACCACGCGCACCCTCGATCGAGTTCGCGGCTCTAATGTGCAGCTCGAGCCAGGGCTGATTTCCCGCGACGGCTGGACCCTAGTCGACGATAGCGCCAGACCTCTGTTCGACTCGGCCGATTTCTCGTTCCCGCAAGGCGAGGTGAGCCAGTGGCCGTGGGTGATGCTGCGTCCATCGGGTGACCGGCAGGATTGGTATTTCTTCGGCTACGGCCACGATTACCGACGCGCACTTTACGACTTCACCCAAGTCGCAGGGAAAATCCCCTTGCCGCCGCGGTTCGCATTCGGCGCGTGGTGGTCTCGCTATTGGTCGTACACCGATCAGGAGTTTGAACAGCTGATTCACGAGTTCCATACCCACGAAACGCCGCTCGATGTCTTAGTGATCGACATGGATTGGCACCCCACGTTTAACGAAGTGGCGGGCAACGAAAAGCTGGATGCCTCAGGTCACAAGCTTGGATGGACTGGTTACTCGTGGAACAAGTTGCTCTTTCCTGATCCCGATCAGTTTCTCGCGAGCGTTCACGAACAGGGACTTAAGGCCACGGTTAATCTTCATCCCGCCAGCGGGGTGCAGCCGTGGGAAGATGCTTACCGTGATATGGCTCGATCGGTCGGAATCGATCCCGCGACCAAGCAATACGTTCCGTTCGATCTTGCGAACCGAAAATTTGCGACGAACTACCTGAAGTACATGATTCACCCGCTCGAAAAGCAGGGAATCAATTTCTTTTGGCTCGACTGGCAGCAGGAAGATGCAACGAAAGTTCCCGGCCTCAATCCCACCTGGTGGCTGAATTACATTTTTTTTAGCGATCAGCAGCGCGAGGGCAAGCGCGCGTTGCTGTTTCATCGCTGGGGTGGATTGGGCAATCATCGCTATCAGATTGGTTTTTCTGGCGACACCATTTCCGTTTGGGACTCACTCACCTTTCAGCCGTATTTCACTGCGACCGCGGCTAATGTCGGTTACGCATATTGGAGCCACGATATCGGCGGCCATATTCCCGGCGTAATCGAGCCTGAACTCTATTTGCGTTGGATCCAGTGGGGGATTTTCAGTCCAATTCTTCGCACCCACACCACCAAAAATCCCGGTGCCGAGCGTCGCATATGGGCATACCCCGAGCCTTATTCAGACTTGATGCGCGACTGCTTTAACCGTCGTCACGTGATGGAGCCGTACATCTATACAGAAGCAAGAAGAACTTACGACACGGGTCTTGCGTTCCTGCACCCGCTCTATTACGACTGGCCCGAATCGCCGGAGGCTTACTCCGCAAAAAACGAATACATGTTCGGCGAGAGTATTCTCGCCGATCCCATCACGGAACCTGTTTCGAAGGATTCTCAGCTGGCAACAACTTCTGTCTGGCTCCCGCCCGGAGATTGGATCGAATGGGACAGTGGTGCGGAGTTTCAGGGGCCGGTCACTGTGCAGCGCAGCTTTTCTCTCGGCCAGATTCCTCTATATGTCAAAGCTGGCAGCATCATTCCGATGCAGCCCGCAAAAAATCACTCTGACCAGAAGTCTGCCGATCCTCTCATTTTGACGGTGTTCCCGCTGAAGAATGGTCAAGAATCGAAATACCGTCTGTACCAGGATGCGGGTGACACGCCTGGCTATCAAACGGGAGAAGCGGCATGGACGCCGATTCGCACAGCATTAAACGAAGACGGCACTACGCTGAAAGTCACCGTCTCGCCAACCGAAGGCCACTATGCCAGGATGCGAGCCGAACGCGATTATGAACTGCGGCTTCCTGGAAGTTGGCCGCCATCATCAGTCACCGTAAACGGCACTGCTCTGTCGTATTCGCGCAAGCAAGGCGCTCCGAGCTGGCGCTTCGATGGCGAAACATTGACGACGATTATCTCGACACCGCGCTTTCGCACTGGCGAGGAAGTGAATATCACAATACGAACCGCACTCGAGATGGCACGCAGCCGTTCTCTGCTGAACGGTTTTTCCGGAAGTATGACACGGCTTCGCGAAACCTACGACATTTTGAACGCGAACTGGCCCGTGGCTTGGTCGCCGGATGCTCTAGTCGCTTCGATGCAAACCGGCGATCGCATAACCTACCATCCGGGGAATGCTTTTGATGAATTGAGAGGCCTGCAACCGAAACTCGCAGCGATTCCCGCCACCATTGAAGCCATGCGCGCAACCAAGAGTTCGCCGGCGTTCTCAACGAGCTCTGCTGATTCGGATGCCGATCATTCCAATCAACGTCTTGCCGAGTACAATAGCACCCTCGATACTGCCGTGGCGCATGTTGCCGGCATCAGCGAGACTCAGCCGCAGGCGTCGGTCAGCAAGTTTTCTGCGGGGCAACACAAAGTGCAAAGGCAATAAATTCGGTTGTGATGTGATGACGCGAAGGGACCTACTGTCACTCTTCTTTTCGATCGGCGCGATTTCTTTTGCGCCAAAACAGAGCGCCGAACCACGGTTCCAAGTTAGTCCTCTGAAGGGCGTCGATTTTCTCCTCCGCAACTCGCCGACCTCACGCAAATACCTGATCGAAACCATGCCTGGAGGGGTCGCCCTCCTTGACTACGACAATGACGGACTGCTGGACATTTTTCTTGTGAACGCCGGCCGCGTTCCCAATCCTTTGCTTAGCCCCGCGCACTTCGATCGGCGCAATCCTTTGTATTGGAACCGCCTCTACCGCCGGAATAAAGACGGGACATTCACCGACGTTACCGTGCAAGCTGGGTTACAAAACGCCGGCGACGCGAACTACGGAATGGGTATCGCCGTCGGTGACTACGACAACGACGGGTTTCCTGATATCTACGTCACGAATTTCGGCCGCAACATTCTCTATCACAATAACGGTGACGGAACTTTCACCGACGTAACCGCCAAAGCGGGCGTAGCTGCGGGGGGCTGGTCAGCTTCAGCGGGATTTCTTGACTACGACAACGACGGACATCTCGATCTTTTTGTTACGCGATATCTGGATTGGACTCCAGAAAAGAGCAAAACCTGTGGCCGAATTGATCAGCCAATGTATTGCCCTCCGGGCGAATTCCTGCCCGCGACAAGTATTCTTTATCACAATCGCGGAGATGGAACATTTGAGGATGTAAGCGTGCCGTCGGGAATTGCTGCAAAGCCGGGGCACGGTCTGGGCGTCGCATTTGCCGATTATGATGGCGATGGTTTTACTGACATCTTCGTCGCCAATGACGCCATTGAGCAATTTCTTTTTCACAACAACGGAAATGGCACTTTCAGGGAAGTCGCGCTCGATTCCGGCGCGGCGCTCTCTAATTCGGGCAAGAAGCTTTCCGGCATGGGAGTTGTTTTTCAGGACTACGATAACGATGGCTTACCTGATCTCGTCGTCACGCAACTTCCGCACGAACCCTATGTCGTTTTTCACAATGACGGCAAGGGCGCTTTCAGCGCTCAGGAACTCGAAGCCGGATTCGGTGCGATCTCCGGCAACGTCTCCGGATGGGGTGTCGGCTTGGAAGATTTCGACAATGATGGCTGGAAGGACGTTTTTATCGCGCAAGGTCACGTCTTCGACAACGTGCAACTTTATGACAGCTCTCTCGCCTATCGCGAGCCTCCGCTGCTCGCGCTCAACCATAGAGCCCATTTCGAAAAGGGCGATATTGGATCGACTCTACCCGTGGCCGGTCGTGGCGCTGCCTTCGGTGACATAAACAATGATGGCTGGATCGACGTAATCACTACATCGCTCGGCGAGCATCCTCAATTCTTCTTGAATCGCGGAGGCAAGTCTCATTGGCTAACGATCACATTACGCGGCAATCGCAGCAATCGTGATGGTTTCGGCGCGCGCGTTCAGGTCAATGGGCAAGTGCGGTTCGCGACCGCTGCCGGCAGTTATCTCTCCTCGAACGACAAGCGATTGCACTTCGGCCTTGGGGATGTTGGTACTGCAAATCTAGAGATACGGTGGCCGTCAGGAATTCACCAAACCATTCGCAACGTTAAAGCTGACGAATTCATCGTGATCGAGGAACCCAAGCGATGATTATTCAACTGATTTTGGCTATGCAAATATCAGCGCCGGCGCAAGCGGCACAAGCTCAAGCTGCTCCGCAAGCCGCCGCGCTATTGCAGTTCGGGGTTGATGCCGAGACTCGCGGCGACCTTACTGAAGCGATCGCTGATTTTAGAAAAGCTACAGAGCTCGACCCGTCCTCGGTAGCCGCTTCACTCAGGCTTGGCGATGCTTACATGAGAAAGCATGATTATGCTGACGCAATTCCACCACTGAAACGCGCGGGCGAACTCAGCCCAGATTCTGTTCCCGCCCACCAGCTACTCGGTTACGCGCTGCTTTCGCAGGGTTATGCCTCCGAAGCAATTCCGCACCTGCAGCTCGCACATGATTCCGCCGCTTTGGGCATTGCCCAGTTGCAAGCAGATCAACCTGCGGAAGCAGTCATTAATTTGAAAGATGCACTCGCAAAAAATCCGGACGATCCTGATCTTCTCTATTACCTAAGTCAAGCCGCTGCCGCTCTGTCGTCCGACTCGAAAGACAAACTGGTTGCAAAATTTGCGCAAACCGCTCGTGGACACCAAGTGCTCGGCCAAAATTACTATGCGGCCAAAATGTTTCTCGAAGCCGAAAAAGAATATGAGCAAGCGATCGCTCTGCGTCCCGATCTTCCAGGGCTGCATTTAGAACTCGGGGAAATTTATGCAGGCAATTCACAGTGGGGTAAAGCGGAGGAACAATTTCGCGCCGAAGCAAAACTGCAGCCCGGAAACGCCGAAGCGGCATACCGTCTGGGAGATGCGCTGTTACAACAAGGAAAAATGACAGAGGCCGCCGAGGAACTGCGCAGCTCAGATTTACTTCACCCAGATATGCCGGAAACCTTGTGCGCGCTTGGCCGTACCTTGGCCGTCAGTGATCCAAAGACCGCCGAGCAAGTACTCGATCAAGTAATCGCGATCGAGAAGGAGACTCCGCTCGCCGAAGAAGCCTATTTCTTGCTAGCTGGAATTCACCGAAAATTAGGAGAACCCGAATTAGCTTCTCACGATATCGAGCAATATAGGAAACTTCAAAATACTGCAAGACCGGCAAGGTATCCGTAGCTGATAGCGGATAAGGGGCAACTGATGCGATCACAGGTTTATTCTCAGTGACCATGGTGGCACGCCGCCTCTTGTTGATAAATCCGAGGCGCTGGTCGGCCCGCATCGCGAGCCATGTCTGTTGCCGTCAAATTTGGCGTTGAATTTTTCCAGCCGGGTCGCTTCATTACGAGCCCACGTGAACCAGAATTGGTCGCCACGAAGGTCGTAGAAAAATGTATATGTGGGCGACCCTGTTCAGCAGCTAGTTCAAATTAGAGGCTTTGATTGAGAACGGCGGCGGACCAGCCCTTCAGCACCTTGATCTCAGCCGAAGGCTTCAGTCTGAACTTGGGCTCGCGGAGTCGCTCATGAACTCCACAATGGGCCGATTGGGAGCGTGGTGATCTTCGTCAGGTGGAAATCGAAACTGCAAATTAACGTACCCGCAGGGGACCCGCAATGTTTTCGTCTTCCACGTACTATCAGGTACTTAGCGGCAACCCCATGACCTGTTAAGTAGTTGAAGTTATTGAATAAGGGTAATCTGAAAAGGCTGGCGTCGGCGGTTCAACTCCGTCCCTGGCCACCATTATTCCAAGGTCCAGCCCGGAGACATGGGTTACAGAATGTACCGGTCACATGGGTAACACTTTTGGGCCGAATGGATTTTCGAGCGGTTCCAAGACTCTGGTCTCCAAATCGAAGTAACCCAGATCATACTGCATAAAACTGACGAG